>CAWEJA010000004.1:0-540184 GCA_963809295.1 Terriglobia bacterium
CATCGCCACCCCGACTACGAAATTCCTGGTGGTGAACCTCGAGATTCGATCTGCTCCCACAACTCTGGCATCTCCAACCATCTCGCCGTAGCACTTGCTTCCTTGCGTCGTTCGTACAACTCGGGATCAAGCCGGAGGCGGGGCTCGCTTGGGTCGAATCCGGTTCACGACGCCTTCTCGGTCACTTCGTGCAGAAAAGCCTGCCGCTGTTCGCCAGGCAGGAATTTGAAGAACCGTGACATGGACTGCAGGAGTACCGTTGGGTCCTCATTTTCGAGGTTCGCTCCCGCCAGAAAGTCCGCACAGATCATCTCCAGGCAGTAGCCTCGGGACTTGTCCGTGCCCAGCATCAAAGCTGCCGTCTCAATCGCCTGCTCGACTATCGGAATCTGGGTCTTGTACAGCTTGAAGTAGATAATCTCCCACGGTTCCGACTCCCGCCCCGTAAGTTCCTTCTCCACTTCCTGCTTGAACTGATCCTTCGGCAGCGAGCGCGCCTTGTGCAGCCAGGTTGCACAATCGAACTCCTGCCCATCCCTCCTGGCAACTTTCGCCAACTCCAGTCCCTTCGTCCATCCCACTTCCTTCAGTTCCTTTCTGGCCTGCGGTGGCAGGTGCTCGTGGATCGACATGAGGTAGTAAGCCTTCCGCCTGGATTCCGGGAATCGCCTCGCCAGAAACTCATCGAAGGACTTCAGTTTCTCCAGCCGCCAGTACTGTCCCGCCCGCACTTCACACAGGTATCGTCCCAGTTCCACGAACCGGGTATCCCGCTCGGCTTCAGACCTTCGCTCCCAGGCCAGGATCTCGTCGATCTTGGTCAGAACGAACAGGGCCCGCTTGCTGGTTGAGCTTGGGCAACATGGGCGCGATCCTAGTACGTAAGCTCGTCAAGCCAACCAAGGTCGTCTGCTCCTGGACGCCGCACCAGCGCCGCTTCGGTCAGATCCGGCCGTCCCAGACAGAGTCCGACGTAGGGACAGCTGGTGCAGGGGTTCTGGGGGAAGCGGATGCCACTGTGGGGCAGAAACTCGGCCGCTTCGATCCGTCGGATCGAGTCTTGGACCAGATGGCCGAACTCTTCGCGCTGTTCGTCAGTGATGATGGTCCGGAAGTACTGAATCTCGACCAGCCGCTTGCGGACAAACACCACCTGAGCCACGTCTGCGATACCGGTGACCCAGGAATAGCAAACCAGCTGAGGATCCAAGAGCCAGCAACCCGGCTGGTTCTTCCGGATAGCGGCTGGCTGTGGTCTTCCACTCGAGCAGGCAGCGCGTGCCGTCGAGCTCTCCGATGGCATCGACGTAGGCCACGAAGTCGTTCTGCCCGGACAGGGGCTTGCTGAATTTGATCTGCAGGTTGCGCCGAGGCTGGCGGATGCGAACCCGGTCGTCCTGGGCGAAGCGATCGAGTAGCTGCACGCCCGATTGCAGCATGCGGTCCCAGCTGTCACGCTCGGAATAGTGGAGACCGCCGTCCCGGTGGGTAGACCATTCCCGGTAGAGCACCGCAGCGGCATCCTGCCGCTGGAAGTAGGCAGCCACGGCCTGCTCGAACGCCCGACCGAACAGCATGGCGGCCCGGGTGTCTTTCTCCTTCCAGCCGTCGAGGTAGCGATGCTTGTAGCGGCGCGGGCAGGACAGATACTGGCTGATCTGGGTGTAGCTGTAGGTCATGAGGACACCTCCGACCCACGAGGATCACTGTCGGTAAAGACTGAGAGTTCTTCCCACCGAGCCGCCGGCGCAAAGCCGTCGAAGTTGAGGACAGAGATGCCGTGCACGGTGACTTCGCTGACCTTGACCACGCCCCACAGGTCGACCAGGGCCTTGTCATCGATCTCGTTCTTTCCCAGCAGCTCGGCGTCGTAGCCGAAGTCGCGCAGGAACCAGCTCAGCTTCCACATGGCTCTGGGTGTGCAGTACAGGCGGCCGGTCATGAAGCACCCGGTCAGATGCCTGGGCTTGAGGACGGCGAAGCGGATCTCGTAATAGGGCTTCTGCTTGTGCCAGCGATACTGGGCCCGATCCACCCGGACCAGGAAGATCCCGTCCGGAACCGAGTGAATGGCCGAAACGTCGGCCGGGCGGAGCGACTCGAAGTAGCGCCTCATGCTGCACCTGTGCGCCGGTTAAACCGGCAAGGGATAGTGAATGAAAGTTTCATACGTTGAAGGAGTAGCGAACCACAACGGCCTCGAGTCATGTGTCTGCGTTCGCAAGGACGAAGGCAAAGCGTTGACAGAGGAACGTGCAGGCCGGGTATTGAGCCGCGAAATGCATGCCCTGTCGCGCAAGCGACAGGAACTCCGGGATGCCGACGCCGTGGGTGTAAGCGGAAGGCAACACCGGGTGCACCACCATCGCAAGGTGCACCAGGATCCCGCGCGGTCACAGACCCCGAGCATGTACGGAAACACCTTGCGCGGGAACCGGGAGATCCCACGTGCGTCTGCGGTCGAGAGAGCCGCAGACCGCATCGGGAAGTCAAACGACATACGCCGATGATGAACAGACGTGGGAAGTCGGACAGCCCCGTAGTACCGGGGAAGTCGCCGAACAAAGCCGAGGAACCGGCGGCGGAGGCGATGGAGGGAAGGGGGCTGGCCAAGGGAAACTCGCTCGAGCGCAACGCGCTCCGGACTCAGAGCCGGGACAGTGCGCCCAGCGCGCTCGAGCGAGTACGTCAGGTAGCAAGAGCGGATAGGAAACAGCGGTTCACCGCGCTCCTGCACCACGTCTATGACGTCGAGCGACTGCGGACGGCGTACCTCTGCGATTAAGAAGGAGCGCGGCCGCAGGCGTCGACGGCGAGACGTGGGAGCACTACGGCGAGAACCTGGAGGCAAACCTCCAGGATCTCTCCCAACGGCTCAAGCGAGGAGCGTACCGAGCGAGACCTGTTCGTAGGGTGTACATCCCGAAGGTGGGCAAACCGGGCGAGCTTCGTCCGCTCGGGGTTCCCGCGCTGGAAGACAAAATCGTCCAGCGTGCCATGGTCGAGGTGCTGAACGCGATCTACGAAACAGACTTTCTCGGTTTCTCGTATGGATTCCGACCAAGACGCAGCCCGCATCAAGCGTTGGATGCGCTGGCGGTCGGGACTCACCGCGAGGAAGGTGAACTGGGTGCTCGATGCCGACATCCGGCGGTTTTACGACACTCTCGATCACGGATGGCTGGTGAAGTTTGTCGAGCACCGCGTAGCAGACCGGCGCGTCGTGCGGTTGATCCAGAAATGGCTCAAGGCGGGCGTGCTGGAGGAGGGGCAAGCGAATACAGAGTGAGGTGGGGACGGTTCAGGGCGGAAGCATCAGTCCGCTGCTGTCGAACCTCTATCTGCACTATGTGTTCGACCTTTGGGCCCAGCGATGGAGGCAGAAGCAGGCGCACGGCGACGTGATCGTCGTCCGCTTTGCCGATGATTTCGTCGTGGGATTTGAGCATCGTCATGAGGCAGAGCGGTTCCTGGCGGAACTGCGCGAGCGATTCGCGAAGTTCGGCTTGGAACTGCATCCCGACAAAACGCGGATCGTCGAGTTCGGCCGCTATGCGGAACGAGATCGGCGAAACCGTGGCGACGGCAAACCGGAGACCTTCAACTTCCTGGGCTTCACGCACAGTTGCGCAAAGACGCGGAAGGGGCGGTTCACGGTGCTGCGGCAGACGATGCGGCAGAGGTGGCAAGCCAAGCTGCGGGAACTGAAAGTCGAACTGCGGCAACGCATGCACACGCCCATCCCGGAACAGGGGGCTTATCTGCGCTCGGTCCTGCTGGGTCACTTCCACTACTACGGTGTGCCCATGAATGGCCCGGCACTGGGAGCCTTTCGCATGGCAGTGGGCTATCTGTGGCGGACAGTTTTGCGCCGACGCAGTCAAGGCAACCACCTGCCGTGGCACCGTATGGAACGTCTCATTACTCGGTGGCTTCCGCCTGCACGTATCTGTCATCCTTATCCCCTTCTGCGTCTGCGCCGTCATCACCCAAGGTGGGAGCCGGATGCGGTAATGCCGCTCGTCCGGATCTGTGGCGGGGGCTATGAGCGATCATGGTCCCTACGCCGACTCCTTGTTTCCGGGATAGCTGTTGAGCTGGCAGAGCAGGGCATTGCGGTCTTTCTCGGCCCAGTCGGCCAGGTGGGCGACGAAGGCTTCGACCTGCTCGCGCGTGGCTTCGCGGAGGGTCTTGGTGCCGCAGAAATCGACGGCGTAGGACTTGACCAGGTTGGCATCGAGCTGGTGTTGGCGGATCAGCTGGCAGAGGCGGTCGCGGACCTTGGGACCACCGTAGTTTCCGTTCTTTCCATTGACCGGCTGGGGCGGGAGCTTCTTCGACTCGCGGGAGGACGGAGCGGGTTCGGCGAACGAGCCGATTTCCTCGACCGAGCAGATGCCGATGCCGTAGGCCTTGCGCAGGGCCCGGTTGACCGCCCGGGTCTCGGCCACCCGCATTTCGGCACCGTGGACCAGGGGAGAAACATTGGATGGATCGGCATCGCCGTAGCCGACGAAGCCCTTGCAAGTTTCTGATTTGTAAATCACAGCCTTGAATATCCAACGGCAAGCATTTTGTTCGCAGAACTCTTCGACCGCTTCGGTGTGGACGCCGCAGCAACGCCTGCGAGCAGCTAGGCCTAGGAGCCCCATGTGCGTGACATACCATCGCCCGTTTAGTATTTGCAGATCACCTCGTTTCACAGAAAATCGGTAAGTCTTGAGCAGAACTTCAAGTTGGTCAGATTGATTGCCGTGGACTGCTTGGGGCCAGATCTTCCTGGCTGCGACGAACTCACGCTGGATCCGTTTGGATCGCCTCATTGCCGCCTCTCCTTGATTTCGTTTATACATTGTTATTGTACATTATAATTGTACAGTACACACAAAAAAAAAATAATTGGGGCTAACCTAGATCGTCTTTGGGTATAGAACCGTGGCTCAGATCAGTGTTTTCGGCTTCCGCGTCGGGCTTCGGCTAGTGAGGCGGTCGCAACGAAGCTGCTCATGCTGATTCCCTCACGCTTCGCCGCTTGTGCGATTTCCTGTTGTTCTTCCGCGGTGTAATAGGAAGTGATGGCCTTCCTAACCACTGCTGACAGCTTTCGTCTACTAAAGGAGGGGGATTTTGCCTTCACGTCCGCCATCGTAACATCATCGCCGCGCGCGTGATCTCGATTCCAATTTCCGCGGAATCGTTACAGGCAACCGCGGGGACCACCGGTCGTTCTTTGTGTCTGATTGGCAAGCGATGTTTAGGCCGCAAGGATCGAAGGCATCGAGCCGACCCGAGCAACGTACCTTCCAGGATCACGCCATGCTCGATAGTAAGTCTGATCGAGGTCGCAAGAGCGCAGATTGGAGCCATGTAACAAATGAATGTAAGTGCTTGAGGCCAGTGCTGATCGGGTTCGTCCCCAGTACGGCTGCTTTGGTAACACACCTCTCTTTCTTTCTCTGACGCGTTTTCTGCATCTAAATAGAGAGGAAACACGGTTCGCGATTGGTGTTCAAGAACTGGGGCAACAGCACTTGCACCGCGGACCTACGATTTTTTCCAGTCATCCACGGAGAACTTTCGCATGTCGCTACAGGAGCCTTCACACAATTCTTCAACCCCACAACCAGAACATGATCATGCCCGCAAGCGGCCCGCGTCGGAACGCAAAATCCAGGCCAACCGCAGAAACGCGCTTCACTCCACTGGGCCGAAAACGGCGCGGGGGAAGCACACCGTGTCCCGCAACGCGATTAAACATGGACTCCTTGCGCGGGAGGTCGTGATCACGGCGGGTGATGGGGAAGAGAACTTGGAAGAGTTTCACTCCCTAGTCGATAGACTTTGGGAATCCTACGAACCCGTGGGTGTTGTGGAGGAATCGCTCATACAAACCATTGCCATCTGTTGGTGGAGGAAAGCCCGCGTAATTCGTGCCGAGAACGGAGAAATACGCAGGCGCCTTGACACCCTACAAGGGGATCGAGCACTGCGAACTTCAGACAAGGGCAATCTTGATCTGGCCCTATCGCACCTGGACTTGGGTCTGTACGACGCCGAAAACCAAGCTGACCAGAAGATATCTTCAAGGGAGCGGTGGTCCGGCATACAGAGCGCCCAGACCGATATGCGGAGCCACCTCTCGGGCGTGTTATACATGAGCGTACTTCTGCAGAGGGCGAAATCCGAGATTGTCGGTGCGGGTTGTATTTCGGAAGAAACTCAGAAGAAGATCCTTTTGGCGTTCTGTTTTTGGGATTTCACATTCACGCTTGCGTGCCTCCACGCTCGTCCCCTAGAAACCAAAGCGGAGGGCGTACCGCCTAAAGACAGTGAAGACAAACAAGCTGAAAAGGAACGAGCGCTTTGTCCTCGAGCTCATCGACTCTCGGCTGGAAAGAATGAAGGCGTTCGGGGAGTCCGCGTTAGAACGTGAGGGCCTGCAAGGTGACGCGGAAGCCCGCAGCTTTAGCCTGCCTTCCGCCGACGCAACCGACAAAATCCTTCGCTACGAGGCTCACTTGGACCGGCAACTCTATCGCGCCATGGACCAACTGGAGCGTCTGCAACGGCAGCGGAGAGGCGAAAACGTGCCGCCGCCTCTAAACATTAATTTGGGTAAAAGGAGCTAGGCTTTTTGCGAAACAAAGCCAAGAAGCCCTTTATTTTCATCAGGACGTAGGAAGACAAAGCCAAGTTTTTATCGATTCTGAATGGGCGCAGGGCTTCTAAGAGGCTCTACAAGAGAGGAAAAGACCGGGCCGCGGTCGTCCACCCGCGACGAGATTGCCGATCTTGCCACGATCCGCATCCCCTGGCCTGCGTGTCCCTGGACCATCGCGTCTAGTCGGTTCACTCGGCGACGCTAGCCCAAACCCGGCTCTGTGTAAGCGATTGCACGAACTGCAAAAAATTTCAGCAGCGAAGATATACACCGATTCACAGCTAAATTCCATTGACATCTCTGGCGTTCAAGGGCAAGATTCTTACGCCTCGGTTGGAGCGTCTCTGGATGGACCGATCAGGATGCACGCGGGCGTGGACAAGCCTAAAGATTCACCCCGCAAGCCACAATTCCTGCCGTTCCCATCTCCCCCTGCGCTCGATGCCGATGGGAACAAGACTCTTTGAGCCCCAGGAACCAGATTCCAGGAATTATCACTAGGACTTGCTTGCCCGCGTTGCGCTAAGCAGCGATGTTGCCGAGCGACGACAACGGTTGCGCCGGTTTGCCCAGGTTCACCGCAGATCGGTCACCAAGCCTACGTAAGGCCGGAAGAAGTTAAAGAGTTTTGTTACGAGTCCAAGCGAAATTCCCAGGAGGAACGCGCCATGACTGCAAGTCTTCGTACCCTGACCAAAGAAAAGAGAGGATCTCCCATGAAAAGACTTCCGATGCCGGCCACTGCGCTGGCCGCGATGAAGAAAGTGGCTATTGCGATGTTCTGTGGCGCTGTACTCATGATTGCCGCCGCCCCGGCCCGGGCGGACATATGCACAGAAGCGTCACCAGCTACGTCCGCTCCTTGTGACGTAACAATCACCATAAGTGGTTCGACTGGCAATCTTTCCGTTGCGATCGAAGACCTCCACACTAACTATCCCGGCGCCGAAGGTGACGACAAATTGATCGGAGTCAAAAATCTTTCGTCTGTGGATGTGGGTGCCATCGTGCTGAGTGGATCCGACGCGTTTGACTTCTCCGACCACGATGGGGCCTGCACGGAAGACCTTTTTCCGCCCAGCTTCACCTGCGGGACGACGGGCTATGAAGGTCCGAACAACACATTTGTCGGCATCAACAGTCCGTCCAACACAACGGGGAAGGTTTTGTTCACAACCCCACTCGCGAAAAACGGCGGTACCGTGGTGTTCTCTTTGGAAGGTCCTCCTAGCACCGTCGTCGCGGTCGGAGAGAACAAGCCTCTGGTAGCAGGCCAAACGACGGTATTTCCATTTGGTCCATTTAGTGGAAGTGGCGTCGAGGCATTTGGCCTCCCTGACCACCCTGACGACTACCAAATCACGCCGGTGAACAGTGCTACCGGCGACACCATGACGATCACTCCCGTACCAGTGATGGGCCCGTTCAATTCGGGGACCAAATTCCCGGGCCTCGCTTGCGTTCCCTACAAGGATTTCAACAACGACGGCCCGGTTTGCGTCGAGGTCGAGCGCGACTGCTTTTCGGGCGGTCATCTCTCGAGCGGCGATTGCGATACGTTTCTTTACTCGGCCAAGCTCGACTTCAACATAGACAGTAGCGGCATCCCGAATCCGAACGGGATCGGCGGTGCGGCATTGCTGGGGCAGCCCATTGACGACTGTCCACCTACTAATTTCAGCCTCAACATCACCACTTCCTATACCGGATCTCAGGTCGATCCCATATCGGGCAGTGGCAAAGGAGGGCACTCCTGCTTCGTGGCTGCCTTCGACCCCAATGCGGCAACGGTGGTGACGCAGGGGCAAACTGTCTCGACTTTTTTTGGATTTGAGTTCCCTGTAGTCAACAACCCCAAGGTAAATACCATCTTCCCACCGCTCCCAGTGCCTCTTAGCTGGGACTCTCACGACAGTTCTAACCATGGGATCCCAAATCTCCACTTGTGCACAAACTCAAGCGGCACCGGCTGCACTGCGCCTTGGGTACACCTGTCGTCAACTCCGGTCGCTAGTTGTGGAAGCTTCACTGGGGAGGACCCTCTTCCCGGAGTTTTCGCCAATTTGAGCAAGCTTCTCGGTGCTGGCGAGTACACGTTCTTCTGGGACACTTCCAAAAAGAAAGGTCCGTCGGGTTGCAAAGTCAGCATAGTGCTGCAATTTGACAGCGGCGCCTTTGACACTCCCGCTACCTTCAAATACCACTGAGCTGTGTTCTTGCTGGGATAAGGGTGCAGGCTGGGGCCTGCACCTTTCTTTTGGGCGGGCGATGGGCGTAGGGCTAAAGTTCGCAGCAGAGGGCGTGGCTGCCGCTCAGCTCTTGGCGACTTGCGACCAGCGCGTGGCTTCGTCGTACATGGTCTTGAAGTCGGAGCGCTGCAGGATCTTGTCTGCACCCGGCTCCTTGCGCATGTCGTCGAGCAAATTCAGCGTGCTGCGGTACTCCTGCTGGGCTTCGGCCTGGTTGCCCGATTCGCGAAGCGCGTTCGCCGAATAGGAAATGAGCTTTGGCGCTCAGCGGCTTCAGTCCAATCTTGTCAGCCCGCAGCAGAGCGCGCCTGAGTTCCTGCTGCGCGTGCGCGTTATCGTGGTTGCGGATCATGGCTTCAGCCATATCAATCGAACACTCCACGGAGATATTCAGCAGCACCCTGCTCGTCCGCTTGCTGCACAAGTTGGCGCAAGCTGGCTGATGGCTTGCTGCGGCGGCCCTTCCTGCGCGGTAACTCGGCCAGGGCGACCTTCGCCGCCAGGACTCTGTCGGGCTCTTTGCTGCGGGTGGCGGCCTGCAGGGCCTGGTCATAGAGGACGCGCGCGGACTTCGTGTCGCCGCGGTAGTAGGCCGCGTCTCCCTGGAACACCAGGGTCTGCGCCACCAGGCCGTCGTTCTTCAGTTCGCGCGCCAGGCTGAGCGCCTCGTTCAGGTAAGTCTTTGCCTCGTCGCCGCGGCCGGCAAGGATGAGCGACTCGCCATAGCCGCCCTGGATGTCGGCCATCCAGAAGGTTCTGTCTTTCAGATCCTGAAACGTCTTGAGGGCGTCCTGCTTGGAGTTGATCGGCGGCACCGAACCGTCCCTGGTAATCAAACATTGTGCCCAGACGTGTAGGAATCAATCGGCGGCCCCGCGTGCGTCATCCATGCTGCGGTGCAAGTCCAGAGCGCGCATGTACTGCGTGATGGCCTGGTCGTACTCACCCATGCGGACCGAAACCTCGGCCAGGTTGTGAACGCTGTTCGACGATGTCGCCGGGCACCTTCGATTTTTCGCGCAGTTGCAGCGCCTGCTGGTAGTAGGTGCGGGCGTCTTCGTATTGCGCCTTTTCAAAATAGACCGCCCCGATGTTGTTCAGGCAGATGGCCTGCATACTTTCGTCGCCGACGTCGCGCTGGATCTGCAGCGCTTCTTTGTACATCTTCAGCGCCTGGTCATGGTCCCCGCGGTCATCGAGAAGGTTGCCCATATCGATCAGAGTGTCGCCCAGTCCGCGCTTGTCGCCGATGCTCGCGCCGAATCTGCAGCGCCTCCTGGAAGTTGGCCAGGGCATCCTTAGTCTTGCCGAGCAGGACTTGCATCCTCGCGATCTCGTTGAGGCTGGACGCGATACCGCGCTTCTGCCCGAGTTGGCGCCGGATGGCCAGCGCTTCCTGGTAGTTGCGCAGCGCTTCTTCGGGCTTGTTCAGCATCCGATAGGCCACCGCCAATGTGTGCAGGGTGGCGGCCTTCTGCTCCTGATTATCCAGTTGAACCGAGAGGGTTAGGCGCGGTTCAGAGGATCGAGGCTGGCTTGGGCCTTGCCGCTCTTGATGGCAAGACGCCCCATCGCCAGAGTGGCGGCGACGTCCTTGGGATTGGCGGCCAGAATCTTCTGGTTATATTCGGCTGGCTTTCGCAAAATCTCCGTCGTCCTCATAGAGACTGGCCAGCGCTGATTGCACGTCCGAGTTATCGGGCGAAGCTTTGGCCAGGTTTTCGTAGGCCTTGATCGCTTCGGGATAGTTCTTGGTTACCTGGGAACGGATGGCAGAGATCAAGTACTTCTCCGCCTCGGGAAGATCCTGGCCCAAGGTCACAGCTTTTTGGGCTGACTGCTCCGCTTCGCCGTCGTAGCCCAGACTGCTGTAGGTCTGCGCCAGCCGGGAAAAGGCCAGGGCGAAGGAGGGGTCTTCTTCGGTCGCGGTCTCGAACTGCTTTTGCGCTTCCAGGTTCTTGCCGTCCCGCTGAAACCCGATGCCCAGGTTGTAGGCGCGCAGCGCATCCACGGATTGTGAAACGGGCTGGAAGGAACTGGCCTTCAACTGCTTGAGCACATCGTCGGGAAGCGCAAGCTTCTGGCGGATGGACTCGGCCAGGCGATCGATCGCACCGGGAATTTCTTTTTCACTGGGCACGTCGATTTTCAGCGGAACCGTGCGGTCGTTCTTGATGTCCTGCAGGGTGGCATCAATGCGAATCTGGTCGCCAAACTTGGCGTACTGCCCCCAAACCACGCGGTCGGCGCTGCTGAAATCAGCCACGCGGCGAATCGTCGACGGATCGAGAACAGTCGAGGAAGAAATGCGCAGGTCAGTGAATATCTGGTGCAGAACGTTGGGACTGACGGTGCGCAACTGCGATGACTGCCCGACGTCCGTGCTCAGCATCTCGGCGATGCTGGGACCAAGCCAGTCCAGGCCGGGATCGCCGGAGGCGTTGCGAAATGGCAGAATGGCCAGGGAAACCACCGGGCCCGTTGGCGCCTTTGTGCGCGGGCCGAACAATGCTCCTCGGAACAGGAAGCCGACAATCGCGAGGACCACGACGGCCGCTGCAGCTCCGAACCAATGCCAAGGCAGGCGGCTTTGTCCCCAAGGCCTCACACCGCTGGGGAAGTGCAGCGTCGCCGCCGCGTGACCGCCCTGCCAGGCTTCTAGATCGGCCATGATCTGGGCGGAATTCTCATAGCGAAGCTTGACGTCGGGATCCATGCACTTGCCGACGATGTCGCTGAGCGGGCGCGGTATGGACGCGTCGTGGCTCGAAACCGGGGCGGCCCGTTCCTGTGTGCGCTTGAGCAGGCTGGCCACGACACTGTCTGCCTTGTACGGCATCTTGCCGGTCAGCAACTCATAGAAGATCAGTCCCAGCGTGAACAGGTCGGAGCGCTGATCCAACTCCTTTCCCAACGCCTGCTCCGGGGACATGTAGTCCATGGTGCCGACCAGGGCGCCGGTCTGGGTCATGCCGTCGCCTTCGAGCGTGCGGGCCAGGCCGAAATCCATCACCAGAATGCGGCCCGCCTTGTCGCGCATGATGTTTTGCGGCTTCAGATCGCGGTGAATGATCCCCACGCTGTGCGCAGCTTCCAGCGCACGGCAGACCTGCAGCATGATTTCTACGGCTTCCTCCGGAGCCAGCTTCTTTTTCTGCTGCATGAGGCTGCGCAAGTCCTCACCTTCGACAAACTCCATGGTGATGAACTTCATGCCCTCAGCTTCGCTGAGGTCATAGATCCGGATTACGTTCTTGTGGGTGACACGAGTGGCCAGCAGCAGTTCCTGCTTGAAACGGTCGATGATGGCCTGGCTTCCGGCCAGTTCCGGCCGAATCACTTTCAGAGCCACCATGCGATTCAGCTCGACTGTCGCGGGCCTTGTAGACCGCGCCCATGCCGCCTTCACCAAGGATTTGCAGGATTTCGTAGCGCTGGCCTAGTACCGCGCCCGGCTGAAGCATGGACGGATTGCTATAAGATCTTGGCGCTCGCGGAGTCGGCGTGGGCGCTACTGGCCACGGTGTGCCGCCGACCATGGTGGGAGAGTCCGGGCCCAGGTCCGACGGATAGTCCACCAGGGTGGGCGAGTCCGACGAATCGCTGCCAGATCCGCCTGGAACCAGTGTGGGCGAATCGGAAGAGTCGCCGCTCTTTGAGGCAGGAATATCGATCAGAGTCGGAGAATCCTCCGGGGGGACAGGACGAGAGACCGAACCGGGAGAGGAGCTATCGCCTTTGGAAGGCGTGCGTATGGCCGCTCCACCCTCACCAGGGTCTGAAGGGCTTCCTTTCGGGCGGTCTCGAGAGAATTCCTCCATCAATGACCTCAGCCCGTGACGAGGGACGGAAGCTCTTAAGACAAACCCCTGACTTGTGCACGAGCCCAACGCGCGGAGCGGAGCGGGGGTCTGCGACCCGCGAGTTAATCAGTATATAACGTAGTCCCAGTGGTGTCAGCCGCCGGTCACTGGGGAGTGAACATATGGGTTCACGGCTGCAAACCGCTCTGTGAAGCCAGTTTACCTGTTCTTGTGCCCTGCGCGTGGTCTCGTCATGGCCCTCCTGGCGTCTGAGATGTATATGATGTGAGAGCCCGTCGCCAGGCGCCATCACTAAACTATGAGAGCCGTCGCCGATCATACCTGCCCGACTCGCCTCCACCCGGATGCCGCGCAAGATGCTGCGCGAAGTTGGCGGCCAGCCATTGATTGGCCGCGTTTACGAAGCGGTTCGCTCCTCGCTGCAGCTGGATGATGTGATCATCGCCACCGATTCTGACGAAATTATGGCAGTCTGCCAGCACCATGGCTGGAAAGCGCGGTTGACTTCCGCGACGCATCGTAGTGGGACCGAGCGAGTGCACGAATTGTCCCAGTCAGTTGAGGCCGACATTTATCTCAACGTGCAGGGCGATGAGCCGCTGACCCGGAGCGAACACATCGCTGCGCTGATTGAAGTGATGCAGGGTCCTTCGGTGCAAGTGGGAACTCTGATGACTCCTGCGGCGCCTATCGATATCGACAATCCGAGCGCGGTGAAGGTAGTCACCGACGCGGCTGGGCGGGCTCTTTATTTCTCCCGGGCTACCATTCCCCATGATCGTGACGGTGCCAAGCCAAGCTATTTCAAACATCTCGGGTTTTATGCGTATCGCAAACCGGCGCTGGACCGCTTTGTCGCGCTGCCGGAGTCATCGCTCGAACGCAGCGAACGGCTGGAGCAGTTACGCTTCCTGGAAAACGGCATCCCGATTTACGTCGCTCAGACTCCGTATGACACGGTCGGGGTCGATACGGAAGAAGACTTGCGGCGCGTAGAAGAAATTTTGCGAGCTGGTTCCTAACCGGGACTCCGGTTCCTAAACTATGGTGTCACGCCTCGGGCAGTTCCTGGCGATCGAGAACCGGTGAGATTGTGTGGCCGGAATCACGCCTTCACGCCCTCTGCAAGCAACTCGACTAGCTTGTTGACCCAGCGCTGGTCGAGGTCACGCAAGGCAGCGTACTCGCTCACTTCGATGATTCGTATGCGTGGATCTTTTAGCAGCACGCCGAGCAGATCCTTGCCTTCGGACAGGCTCAGGCCCTCGGGGTGCGGGAAGTAAGCGGCTGGCATTTCCAGCATTTGGAAAACATCGACATCGAAATGAAGCAGGATGGGAGCCGATTCCGGAATAGCTGCCAGTGTCTGCCGCGCCGCCTCTCGCGAGCCCAATCGGCGCACGTCAGCCAGCGACACCGAGCCGATGCCTGGTGGGTTGGACCGCGAAGGGTTGCTCCAGCCGATTACCGTGACCTGTGACGGCCGGAGCGCTGGACCGGTCCAGAAGGGCGAGGCATGGGTGAGGAGCCACACGGCCAGAGATGCTGCACTTTGACAGTGCTCGGCATCCGGGGCAGCGTCGTCGAAATCACCATCGACGTACAGAACATGAACGTCCTTCCCTGAAACACTCATCAGCGCCTGAGTCGTTCCGACCACGACGCTGCAATCGCAACCGATCAGCAGCGGGACCTGCCCCGCTTGTTGCAGGTACGGCGCGATCCGTTCCCTGACGCAGTCCCAGGCGATTCGTGGGCCCGGCCAGCTCCTGATTGGAGGGATCGAATGATGGGGGAGATAGCTGGGAATCGCGATGTCGCCGTCATCGAACGCTTTACAGCCCGCAGCTCGCAAGCGTGCGATCAGTTGCGCATCGCGATAAGGCTGGGCGTCGTTTTCATTGCCGGGGTACAGTGAGCCAGTTCGGAGGGGGACTCCCAAGATATGGAAGGTGCGCTCGGTCGAATTTGAAGGCTGTGCCATCGCATTGGACGCAACCGTGGAGGACGCTGTTAACGACTTCAAGCCGGGCCACACGGTTCCCAGACCAACCCCGGCACCGACAAGGAAGTCTCTGCGGTTCATAGCTTCTCCTAACTGTTTTGGCAATGGCTATTAGACCGTATCTTCACCGCTCCGGTTACCCTTCTTATCTTAAAATGGTTTTCGAAAAATGGATTTCAGCCAAGATATTTTGAGATGAAAGCGGGGCAGCTTCGCCTACGTAGCTTTGGGTTGAACTTTTGCCCAGGCCTCGGCCGCCGCAACGCGGCGGGAAATTGCGGGATGCGAGTGGAAAAGCCACTCGACCCACCTGGAAGGAGAACGCTCAGCCAGATTTTGTGCCGCCAGCTTGTTCATGGCAGAGATAAAAGGGGCGACCGTTGCGATGGAGCGGAAGGCATAGCGATCAGCCTGGCGTTCGTTAAAACGGGAGTAGGCGTTTAGTAGCGGCAGAACCAGAAACGAAAGCACGGTGGCGACCAGCATCAGCAATGGCAGGTTCGCGAAATCGGAGAGGGTCTCGAACACGTGCATACGATCCACGGCGTAGTGCAGAACCCAGTTCGCAGCCCAGAATCCGAGGAATGTGATTCCTGCCTGCACCAGAATGCTCTTAAAGATATGGCGGTGTACGTGGTGTCCGAATTCGTGGGCCAACACGGCCTCAACCTCGTCGGTGGAATAGTTTGCAAGTAAGGTATCAGCCAGGATGATCCGGCGGGTGTTGCCCAGTCCGGTGAGTGCGGCGTTCGCCTTCTTGCTCTTTTCCGAGAGCTTCCATTGGTAGACGCCGCGAACGCGCGTTCCTGCGCGCTCTCCCAGCCGCACCAGCCGTTCTTTCAACTCCTCGTTTTCCAGCGGCGCAAACTTGTAAAAGATTGGAAAAAGAACTACCGGAGCCAGTTGCGCCAGCAGCACAAATAGTCCGAGGAACGCCGCCCATGCGATCAGCCACCAGTGCTGCGGAGCCTGTCGCATGATGAAATACAGCAGCTCGGCAACCAGGCCGGCCAGGATCATCCCCACCAGGAAGCTTTTCATCTCGTCCCATATCCAGGCGCGCAGCCGCAGATTGGAAAGCTGGTAGCGGTGTTCGAGGCGGAAACTGTAGTAGTCGAGGCCCAGGCCGAGTACTTTGGCCAGCACCATGAGCATCAACACATACAGGAACACGGCCAGGCTGTAGTGTTGAAAAGTGGCTTTGTACGCGATGTCCCGCAGGGTGCCGCTCCAGCCAGTTGCCAGTAGCGCGACCATCAGAATCAGACTGAAGACAAAGTCGGCAACGCCGATCCAGCGCCGGATGCGGTTATAGCGCCGCGCTGCGGGCGAATCGGAGGGGGGAGGGACGATAGCGGTTGCAGAGGCCATTGCTTATCTGACTCAGTATCGTACCGGACTGACTGTGGTGCCTAAACGATTATCGTATCGAGACTATCGTATCGAGGAAACGAATTGCGAGACCCGGAAGTCCAATGGCTATCAGGGTCTTCCGCGCTCTCAGCTTTTTCCGTCTCGTACAAACGCCTCGGCGGTGGAAAGAATTTCTGTCACCAGCTCGGGCGCCGCTGCCTCGACGTAGACTCTCAACAGCGGTTCGGTTCCGGACACGCGAAACAGAACCCAGGGCTCCGCTCCGTTGCCGTTTTTGGACGCGTCGAGGAAGAACTTCACCCCGTCGAGGCCTTCTTTCTTCAGGATGGAGAAACGTCCGAGGCGTTTGGTTCCATCAGACCGTGCCCGCAGGACGGCGCTCTGCTTCATTTCTTCCGTGATGTGCAAATCCCGTCGTCCGTAGTAGTGCGGCCCATACTCGCGCTGCAGATCGGACACCAGTTGGCCCAAAGGCTTGCGCTCCTCGGCCATCACATTGGCCAGCAGCAAGCAGTTCAGACTGCCGTCGCGCTCCGGCAGATAGCGGGAATATCCGATGCCGCCGGATTCTTCTCCGCCTACCACAATCTCGTGGTCCATCATGAGGTCGGCAATGTACTTGAATCCGATGGGGCACTCGATCAGTTTGCGCCCATATTTGGCGGCGATGCGATCTACCATGCCGGTGGTGTTGAAGGCGCGCACCACGTCGCCGGACCACTTCTTTCGCTCCAGCACCCAGCGGAGAAGGACCGCGAAGCACTTGTGCGAATCCACGAAGCTGCCGTCTTCGGCGATGGCGCCGATGCGATCCGCGTCGCCATCGGTAGCCAGCCCGGCATGGCAATTTTCTTTCAAGACTGTTTGCCGCAACATCTCTATGTGGGGCTCGATAGGCTCCGGATTAATTCCTGGGAACAGAGGATTCAGTTCCTGGCGAATGGCGATGTATTGGATTCCGCGAGTCTTGAAGATCTGCGTAAGCACGCCTCGACCCGAGCCGTACATCGAATCCACTGCGAATTTGAAACCTGCTTTGGCAATCACGCCAAGGTCGGCGAACTGGCAGATGGCGTCGGAATACGGCGTTGTCAGGTCGACTTCTTCAATCGATGCCTTCCGGCCTTTGGGCATGGACCCGGCGGCGACTTCCTCTTCAATTACCTTCATGATAGCGGGCGTGGCCGAGCCGCCAAACTTCGCTTTAAACTTGACGCCATTCCAGTTCCAGGGGTTGTGACTGGAGGTGACCATCACCCCCCCGGCGCCACCCTGGCTCTTTACTGCCAGCGAAACCGCCGGTGTCGGAACGGAATCTTTCGTTAGCCGCACCGGAATTCCGGCCTCAGCAATGGTCTCAGCCGCTACGCGCGCGGCTTGCTGTGAAAGAAAGCGAGTGTCGTAGCCGATGAAGATACCATGCGCCGGGTTCTCGTGCTGCAGCACGTAGGAAGCAATCCCGCCCGCAACACGACGTACGTTGTCAAAAGTAAAATCGTCGGCGATCAGGCCGCGCCAGCCGTCGGTGCCAAACTTGATCATAAGCAGTTGTCGGTCGTCAGTCGTCGGTCTTCAGTCGTCAGGAAATCATTCGTCAGTCCCCGTTGTTCGCTGAAGACTGACGACTGAGGACTGACGACTATTTTCGTCACACCAGATTACGCAATTTCTTCTCGTCCAAGTACTTCACTACTTTCCCTACGTCCTGCGCTTGATCGCGGGTGGTAATCAGCAAAGCATCCTCCGTCTCCACAACCACAAGATTGTTGACGCCCAGCGCTGCGACAAATTTTCCTGGCGCGTGAATGTAATTTCCCTGGGCTTGCAGTGTGAACACACCTTTTCCCGTGACCAGATTGCCATCCGGCGGATTGCTCTTGGCGGAATGATGTTCGTGCAGCGCAGTCCATGAGCCCAGATCGTTCCACCCGAAATCTGCGGGAAGGCAGATGATGTTGGAATCCTGTTCTCCTTTGGCAGATCGGGGCTCGAGTACGGCATAGTCAATGCTGATGTTTTCGCACTTCGGATAGAGCCGGGCCAACGTAGCGCCAAACTTGCGCGTCCCGAATGTGGCGGCGATCTGTTGCAGCAGCGAGGCGGTTTTTGGCAGGTGTTGGAGAAGCGCCCTGGTCAGTGTGCGCGCGCTCCAGAGAAACATTCCACTGTTCCAGAAGTAGTTCCCGGCTTTGACGAATTCGGCGGCGCGGGATGCGTCGGGCTTTTCGGTGAAGCGACGAACCCGAAGGGCATCGCCCTGAAATGGCGAACCAGCCTCGATGTATCCGTAGCCGGTCTCCGCGCGCGTGGGGCGGATACCCAGCACGACGATGTTTTCGCCTGAGCCGGCGATCTCAATCCCATTCTTCAGGACAGCGTGATAGCGCTTTTCGTCACCAATTACATGGTCGGAAGGAAACAGGCCGAGGACCGTGTCGGGGTTGGTCTGCAGCAGAATGAATGCCGCCAGGCCAATCGCGGGCGCTGTATTGCGTCCCGCCGGCTCGGCAAGAATTTGTCTCTTGCTGAGCCGCGGAAGCTGGCGCACGATCTCACGCTGCAAATGCTCATTGGTGATGACCCAGAAGCGTGCCGGCGAAGCCAGCGGGAGCAGGCGCGCCACCGTTTGCTGAATCATGGTCTGCTTGCCATCGAGCGCCAGCAGTTGCTTGGCCCGGCGCTGGCGGCTGAGCGGCCAGAAGCGGGTACCGCGGCCGCCGGCGAGAATCACGGGATGGAAACTTGTTTTCGTCACAGAATGAGGGAGTTGAAGATTTCAGATCGCAGATTGAAAACCTGGAATCAATCTGAAATCCAAAATCTTCCATCTGAAATTTCTTCTACGTTCTCGTTTCTGGCTCCGGCAGCGCCTTTCCGGGTACCGTTGCCTTGATAAACTCCACCGACCACTGTGGCCGCACCTGAAACTCGCCCACGGCCGCCGGCACTACCACCGCATCGCCTCTTGCGAGCGTCACCGGATTTGCCCCGGGGGCTTCGACAATCCCGCAGCCCTCGATTGCGACCAGAATCTGAACCGAATGCTTGCCCGATTCATCTTTCGTGTGAAACTTGTGCGGCTCCTTGAGCTCGAACATCTCGACCACAAAATAAGGCGCGGAGATCAGCGGCGCCCGGCGATTGCTGGAGCCGTTCATATTGGACGGAGCGGGGCGAACCACCTTCCCCGATCGAACTTTCTCCTTTATTGCGGCTAAGCCTTCTTTCAGATGCAGCTCACGCGGGCGTCCGTAATCGTAGAGACGGTAGGTGGTGTCGGACTGCTGCTGGGTCTCAACAATGACGGATCCCGGACCCAGCGTGTGTACTGTCCCACCCGCCACGTAAATCATTTCGCCCGGGTAGACGTTAATCCAGTTCAGCAGCTCTTCAGCACGTTTGTCATGAATGGCTTGCTCGAACTGTTCCCTGGTAACGCCCGGCTTCAAGCCCAGTCCGATCTGTGCACCAGCCCCGGCGTGCGCTACATACCAGCATTCCGTTTTTCCCCACGGCTGTCCCACGCGACGAGCTGCTTCATCGTCCGGGTGCACTTGTACCGAAAGTTTCTCGTGCGGAAACAGGAATTTAAGGAGCAGCGGAAAGCGGTTAGGATCGGGAGCTGCTTCGCCCACAAGTTCACGTCCATACTGCGAACTCAGCTCGGCAAGCGATTTTCCCTTGAGCGGCCCATTGACGACCTGGCAGGCGTCGCCGGTCAACCATGCCTCGCCGATCTTTTCCTCAAACTTGTTATTCGGATAAATCGGCGAGAGATCCAGCGTACCCCAGGGACGCGGGTCGAAGGCGGGCTGCATCGAAAATGGATATAGAGTGCTCATTCGGTGGGTACACGGGGCCGCAACTCAAGCGGCCCCGAGGAATTTCTGCGCGGGCGATTTGACTACAACGCGGTCAGGAACTTGCGCATGCGTTCCAGTCCGCGATCCAGTTCGGTCACTGAGGTGGCGTATGAAACCCGAATGTGCTCGCGGGTGCCGAAACCCTCGCCGGGGACAGTCGCCACATGCGCCTCACGCAGCAGGCGCCCTGCAAGATCGGAGGCCGATTTGATTCCGCCACGCCCGATGAACGACGCGATGTTGGGATAGACATAGAATGCACCTTCCGGCATCGTGCACTTCACTCCCGGGATGGCGCGCAGCCCTTTGACCACGTGGTCGCGCAGCTTGATGTATTCGAGGCGCATCCCTTCCACGCACTGCTGTGGGCCGTTCAAGGCGGCCACCGCGGCTTTCTGCACGATGGAAGTTGGATTCGAAGTCGACTGGCTCTGCAACTTCTGCATCGCCGACAGCACCGGAGCCGGCGCCAGCGCGTAGCCGAGGCGCCAGCCCGTCATAGCGTAGGTCTTTGACAGTGAGCCGATGATGACCATGCGCTCCCGAAACTCGCGCAACGATCCCACGGAGAAGTTCTCTCCGGTGTAATTCAGATATACGTAGCATTCGTCGGACAGCACCCAGATGCCGCGCTCTGCCGCCAGTTGCACCACTGCCTTCAAATCTTTCGGCGACATCACCGCGCCGGAAGGATTCGAGGGCGAATTCAAAATAATCATTTTGGTGCGCGGGGTCACCAGGCGTGTGATCGCCTCCGCTGTTACCCGGAAGCCCTGATTCTCGTCTGCTTCCAGCAGCACGCAGTTCCCGCCGGCGTAGCGCACGATGTCCTTGAAAGACACCCAGTAGGGAACCGGCAGGATCACTTCGTCGCCGTGATCGACCAGCACCTGAATGGCGTTGAACAAGGCATGTTTCCCCCCGACTGAGGCCATGCACTCCTCACGTCGGTAGTCGGACTGGAAGTCAGCAGTGTGGCGGCGCACGATGGCATCCCGCAGTTCCGGCGTGCCGCCCACGGCCGTGTACTTCGAGAAATTGTTCTGAATCGCGCTGATGGCCGCGTCTTTGACGTGCTGCGGGGTGGAAAAATGCGGCTCACCCGCTCCGAAATCCACGACGTCAATGCCCTGCTGGCGCAGCTTGTCGGCTTCCGCGACCACGGCCATGGTGGCCGAGGGCTCGATGCGGTTGATGCGTTCGGTAAGTTTTACCGCTGCGGTCGCTTCCGTAACTGGAGTCATGCTCGTTTTCCTGTTCTTGGTTTTCTTGCGTTCTGCAACTTGATTGCCGGATCAAGTTTTTCTCTCAGCCGGCGTTCGACAATTTCCGGGACTAAATCCTGGATCGATCCTCCGAGTTTTGCCACCTCGCGCACCAGACGGGAACTCAGATATGAGTACTGCTCCGCAGGCATCATAAAAACCGTTTCCAGGTCAGGCTGCAACTTGCGATTCATCATCGCCATTTGCAGCTCATATTCGTAATCACTCAGCGCACGTATCCCGCGCAACACGGCGCTGGCTTTAACCCTGGCCGCGTAATCCACCGTCAAACCATCGAAGACGTCCACGCGAACGTTTTTGAAATCGGCGGTCAACGCCTCCAGCATCGCCCGGCGCTCGCCGAGACTGAACAAGGGGTTCTTGTCCGGATTGCGCAGGATCGCCACCACCAACTCGTCGAAAATCTTGCTGCCACGTTCGATCAAATCCAGGTGCCCGTTGGTAGGTGGATCAAACGAGCCGGGATAGATAGCGATGACCTTTTTCAAGCGTCCTCATTGTTCCTGACGGAAAACAGGCAGGCTTGGATTAAATAAGATTCTATGCGGTGGGGGCGAGGGATGGCAATGTCTCAGCCCCAACGAATTGTCATCCCCAGCGCAGTTCCGTGCCGCGCTCGCGCGGCGCGGGCAAGTCGAGGGACCTCGTGGTTGGTGCTACTCTGGGATTTCAGGTGATAGTTGGCGGTATGAACGCAAGGTCACTCGACAAATCTTTCCCCGCGCTTCGCGCGAGGAAAGACTGCTCGGGATGACAGAGGTTGTTTAGCGTCTCGCAGCCGGAACCTTCCCAGCCTCTGGAACCGCACTGGGCATGGTGGTGACTCGCGCTCCCGTTCCTTGCGGTGCGGCCGCGGCGGCCTGTGCCTGTGCCGCGGCAGGCTGCGGGCCCGCCGGCGTCAGCCCCAGATGCTTGCGCACTTCCGCTTCCAGCTTGGTGAAAGTCTCGGCGTTATCTTTCAGGAACTGGCGCGCGTTCTCGCGGCCCTGGCCGATGCGTTCGCCTTTGTAGCTGTACCAGGCTCCCGACTTCTCCAGCAGATTGTTATTCACCGCCAGGTCGAGCAAGTCGCCTTCCTTCGAAATGCCTTCGCCATACATGATGTCGAACTCAGCTTCGCGGAAAGGCGCCGCGACCTTGTTCTTCACCACTTTGACTTTTGTGCGCGAGCCGGTGACTACATCACCTTCTTTGATGGCGGCAATGCGGCGGATATCCACGCGCACCGAGGAATAGAATTTCAGGGCGCGTCCGCCGGTGGTGGTTTCCGGGTTGCCGAACATGACGCCGATTTTTTCGCGAATCTGGTTGATGAAGATCAGACAGGTGCGCGACTTGGACACGGTTCCAGTCAGTTTGCGGAGTGCCTGCGACATTAACCGCGCCTGCAAGCCCATGTGGCTGTCGCCCATTTCGCCATCGAGTTCGGCCTTGGGGACAAGCGCGGCCACCGAATCCACTACCAGAACGTCGATCGCACCGGAGCGTACCAGCGCCTCGGTGATCTCGAGAGCCTGTTCTCCATAGTCGGGCTGGGATACCAGCAGGTTGTCTACGTCCACGCCAAGTTTCTTGGCGTAGCCCGGGTCGAGCGCGTGCTCAGCATCGACGAATGCGGCCATGCCGCCGGTCTTCTGTGCCTGCGCGACTACCTGCAGGGCGATGGTGGTCTTTCCGGAAGATTCCGGTCCGAAGATTTCGACTACGCGGCCGCGCGGGAAACCACCCACGCCCAGGGCGGCGTCGAAGGAAATTGCGCCGGTGGGAATGACGGCGATAGGGACAATGGCTTCCTTCGAGCCCAGCCGCATGATGGAGCCTTTGCCAAACTGCTTTTCGATTTGCGCGAATGCCAGGTCAATTGCTTTGGTCCGTTCATCAGCCATAAGAATGCGGCTCCTTCGTGAGTTATGAATTTAGAAGATGTTGACGGCGTGGATTATACACCTGGCATGAAGCGAAGAAAAGGCGAATTTATGATTGTCACGGTGGATAAGTCCCGAAACAGAACTGAAAGGGTTAACGAGTGTGGGGCGGACACTCTTGTCCGCCGCTTTTGGGGTTGGTGTTGGGTTTGGGCAGCCAGCCACTCCAAGGTGAAAGAAGTTACAAGACGAAAATCAAAAGCGGCGGACAAGAGTGTCCGCCCCACACGGGCAATTTTCCTGTCATCAGAGCTGGATTATCGTAGTAAAATTCGCCGCATCAACGCTGCCTTGGGCAGCGGAGGCGCCCGGATGCGCCTCTCGGCCACAATGTTTGTGGAGGTGTCATGCCAGATCGAGCCCTTGGGAATTCAACCACCACCAGTTCAACGCCCGTCACCAGGCCGCATGAGGGCCGCCACGTTTGGGTTCTGACCGCCTACGCAGTGTCGGGCCTGGCGTTATTCGGCGTCCTGATCTACTACGTCTCGGCCTACCTCACGCAGTAGTTTTGCTGCGAAGACAGAGTCCGCGACTCTGACGGTGGGTGACTTCCTCTCCCCACTGATCCGCGGTATCTCGCCCTACGCTCGATGTCCGAGATTTCTTTCACCCAGACTCTTTTCGAACTCTTTTCTGAACGCTGGTCGGAACTCCGGGCCAACGGCAGCGCTCCCCGGCGTCCTCCCGCGACCGTGCTACAATCGCGGCTTGCCGGGTAGCGACGCCGGGCGAATCCCCACTTAGCCGAGAAGCATTGACTCCCGTGGCCCACGATCCCTCGAAGAGCGTTGTCACCTACGCCGACGCTGGCGTGGATATTGACCGTGCCAATCGCACTAAGAAGCGGATCAAGTATCTGGCCCACAAGACCTTTACCCGCAGCGTGCTGAGCGAAATCGGCGGCTTTGGCGGGCTGTTTGCCGTGGACAAGCAGAAGTGGGTAGACCCGATCTTGGTGTCAAGCGTGGATGGGGTGGGCACCAAGCTCAGGATCGCCTTCGAGATGGATGTTCACCACACCATCGGCGCGGACCTGGTCAATCACTGCGTCAACGACATTGCCGTGCAAGGGGCCACGCCGCTGTTTTTCATGGACTATCTGGCTACCGGAAAACTCGAGCCGGAAATCGCGGAAAAGGTCGTCGAAGGCCTGGCCGAAGCCTGCAAGCACAACGGCTGTGCTCTGATCGGCGGCGAAACTGCCGAGATGCCGGGCTTCTATGCCGACGGTGAATACGATCTGGCGGGATTCATCGTCGGCGCCGTCGAGCGGGAGCGAATCATCAACGGCAAGACGGTCGAAGTCGGCGACGTAATTCTAGGGCTGGCATCGAACGGCCTGCACACCAACGGCTATTCGCTGGCCCGCAAGTTGCTCTTCGAAGTCGGCAAGTACACGCTCGATTCCTACGTAAACGAGCTCAAGGGAAAGGTCGGCAACGAACTGCTGCGCACGCACAAAAGTTATTGGCCGTCGATCAAGCGCCTGGTGGATGGCGAGTGTGTCTCGGCCATGGCCCACATCACAGGTGGCGGCATCACTGAAAATTTGCCGCGCGTGCTGCCCCGTGGCGTTGCGGCTGTCATCGAGATGGGCTCCTGGCAAGTCCCGCCGATATTCGAGCATCTACAACAGTTGGGCAATGTCCCTCAGGAAGAGATGCTGCGCACGTTCAACATGGGATTGGGAATGCTGCTGGTCGTGCCTTCGAAGAAGTTCAAGAAAGCTCAGACGGTGCTGGAACGGGCCGGGGAAAAAGCCTTCACGGTCGGGCGGATTGTGAAGGGGGACCGGAAGGTAATGTACACATAGAAACTTTTTCACCACAGAGCCACAGAGCCACAGAGAAAAACCTGAAGACAACTCTTTGAGTTCTAGCTTTTCTCTGTGACTCTGTGTCTCCGTGGTTAATCGCACTTATCTCTTCAGCAAATCCACCGGCTCCCTCACATCGTGCACTCTCAAATATTTCGCCAGCGCCGGATACTTCTTCGCCACAGCCTCATACATCGCATAAGCAACGTTGCGGTATGAAAAGTGTCCCGCGGGTCCCGTTCGCAGCTCGGAGATGTAGACCACCTCGGCAAAATCCATCTTGAATAGCGTTCGCTTGCGAAAGCCCAGTGGGATTGCGTATTGCGAACTTTCCTGCTGACTCAGCCCGCCCTGGGACGCCAGTTGCTCAATTGCGGCTGCGGTTCGCTGCATCACGGCGTCGTAATGTTGCCGGACGCCTGCTGCTTGCAGCTCTTCCGGCGCGTCGTATCCGTGCTTGGTGGTGAATTCCTGGCCGATTTGAATGCAGCGGCGGTGGCGGTGCATGTCGCGGAAGCCGCCAATGTCCATCAGGATGTCGAAGCGGAACTGCTGTCCGGCGCGAAACGCTCGCAGCATTTCGTCATGACGGCCGCGATGGCGCAATCCCAGGTCGATGATCTCGCGGCGAATGATTTCGCCCGCGGCTTCGACTGCCAGGCGAATTTGGCGATAGGAATGGTGGCTGTGCTCGTAAATCAACGTGGCAGCAAGCTCTACCTCCAGCAACTCTTCTTCCAGAAGATCGACGGTCGGGGCTGCGGCGATTGGCATATTCCCCATCAGCTCGGACGCAATCTGCCTCATGGTGCGCCGGGTCTCGATTTCGTACTGGTTGGGATCGGCATATTTCACCAGCGTGGGCGCGACCCGGACTTCCCGCAACAGTTCCTGCTCGGCGCGAGCGCCCAACTCAGGCGAAGCGGCGCGAATCTGCTCCACCAGTTCCTTCAACGATTCCTGATTCACGTTGTAGGCGGGAGAAGTCGCTGCCTGCTTCAGCAGTTCTCCCAGATGACGGACCTCTTTATGAGTGTGCGCCAGCAGATGCGACACCTGGTTCTCAAGGGTTCGTGCGTTGACGATCTCTCCCAGCGATGTATTAGCGGCCAGCGGCAACAGGTAACGAGAGATGTCGAAGGCCCGTGCTCGCAAGGTGCGGTCGTAGGCTTCCTGCTTCATTTCTGCCGGCTTTGGCGTGATGCCGGCCAAGTAGTGGAACATGCTTTCCGAAAGCGACTCGTATTCGGCGAACAGCGAGTCGACGGTTTCCCGATATAGCTGTTTGGCCTGGGGCTCGCCGAAGTCGGGAGTGTAGTAGCCGCTCTTCTTGAAATCCTGATAGCGGGTGGAGCGTTCCTGCCCGTCCCAGCGCTGCTCGTCGGCGACGGCGATGGCCGCGAGAATGGACAGCCGTTCGACGGCCAGGGCGATGTGCGCCAGGTCGGCAATGGAACGATGGCCGTACTGGAAGTAAAAGGTGTTGAGAAATTTCTCCGCCTTCTGCTGGCTGATCTCGCGCAACGACTCTTTCATGGAGAGGGCCGAGCGCGAGTACTTGGCCATGGCATAGGCCTGGATTTCAGGCTCGACTCCATACACTGCGTACACTTCGACCGAAGGCACGGCAGATTCGGAGTGCGAACTCTCAGCGGGCTTGTCGACAACTTCAGACATGAGCATCTTTATCCTGAACTTCTCTGTGTCCTGAACTTCTCTGTCTCGGGAAGAGCACAGACTTGGAATGTTACTGCAATGTGCAGCTTCAATGCTGCGCAGTGAGAAAAAGATCTGCCACCTTCAGAGCCAGACTTGCCGGAACCAGGTCGTCGCGATTGCTGAGCACTATAATGGTCAGCTTGTCGTCCACGAAACGCTGAATGGTGGTGCGAAAGCCGACGGTTTCGCCGTAGTGCCACATTCGCTGATGGCCTTTGTACGAATTCAGAAACCAGCCAAAACCGTATGCCGCGGGCGCGCCGTCAGGTTCCCGCACGCTGCCATTCGAAACTTTCACCGGAGTGACGGCCGGTTCCAGCTCGGCTCTGCATAACAAAGTGAAATTCGCGAGCGCCTGATCCCACTTGGCAAGATCGTCGAGCGAGGAATAGATGCCGCCGTCGCCCAGCACAGCCGAAGTTGAACTCTGGTCCATCTCATGCCAGGCACCGCGTTCGTGCGTATGGCCGTACGCCCGGTTGGAGACGTTGTTCTTGCCCTTTTCATAGGCCACCGTGTCATTCATTTTCAGTGGTGCGAAGATGCGATCGCGAAGAAAATCACCGAACGGCTTGCCGGAAACTTCTTGTACGACCATGGCCAGGATGGCATACCCGGAATTGCTGTAGTCCCATTTTGTGCCGGGAGGAAATTTTGTGGTCTTCTGCTGCTTCAACAGTTCCAGCACGCCGGCATCTTTAATCTGAGGAATCTTTTCTGCAGGCGTGTCGGCGGAAGGCTTCTCCATCAGGTCTTCGTAATCGAGCAAGCCCGACGTGTGATTCAGAAGATTGCGAATCGTGATGGATTTTCCATATTCCGGAAAGTCGGGAAAGATATCGGTAAGCCGGTCTTCATAATGCAGCTTGCCGTCGTGGACGAGCAGCATGATTGCCATGGCGGTGAATTGCTTGGTGCACGATGCAAGGCGGAAGTTGGTATGCGCGTCGATTTTCCGAAACGAACGCAAATCCGCCACGCCGTAACCACGCTCAAATATGACGCGTCCATTTTTGACGATGAGCACGGCACCGCCAGGAGCACGGGCCGATTCAATCTCCGCAAATATTCGATCGATCTGTTCCCCTCGGACCGTACCAGCAGCCATGCTCGGTTGCGTGGTAGCGAGCCACATTAGAAAGAACGCCAGCAGCAACTCGATTTGGATGGGTCTTTTCAGCAGCATCCTCGATACACGATCCGTCTCCGGCGCCACCCTGAAATTTACGGCCGAATCCCCGCTACCGCCATCATGCGCCCGGTAACGCCCTTTTCCGCTCGATAGGAAAACAACAGATCGGTACGACACGATGTACAGAGCGGCGAGGCGCTGATGTGCTTTGCCGGGACTCCAACCGCAAGCAGCTGGCGGCGATTGGCTTCCACCAGGTCGAGAAAGATTCTTTTGGGCAGCTCGCTGTGTCCGGGAGCGCGAGCGGTCAGGAAAAGCAGTGGATACTTTTCGCGCACCGGATCTGACTCCTCAACTTCGTGGAACAACTCGCTCCCGTATTCGAACTGCGACTCGAACTGGGTTCGCACTTCCGGGCCGACAGCATAGCAGCACCCGTGAACCCCTGGGCCGATGGCGGCCCTGAGATCACCGGGTGAAGTCCCGAACCAGCGATGCATCTCGCCCACGCCCTTCTCAACGATACGTTTGACGGTCCCACGCCAGCCGGCATGGAACACGCCGACAGCGTGGCGTTTTGCGTCCACAAGAATTACGGGCAGGCAATCGGCGGTCAGAATTCCCAGCAGCGTACCCGGCGTCAGGGTAATCAAGCCGTCGCCAGAGAGCACCGATTTTGGCACCGTCGATTTCGGACGCTCGGCGACGCAATGAATAAGGTCTGAGTGAATCTGACGCAGGGTGACCAGCGGCCAAGAGCGGCCTTTGCTGATCGCTCCGAGTTGCTGCAGAAACTCCTTCCGATTTTGCTCGACCGCAGCACGCGTATCCTGCTGGGTGAATCCCAAATTCAGAGTCCGCCCGCCGTAAACTGTGGAGAACCCGCCCGGCCGCGTGCTGAAGCCATGGACGAGCCAGGGAAGTGGCTTGAGAGATTCAGCATGCAGGATTCTGCCTTGAGCTTTCCGGGGAGTCTTGAGCGGCACCGAAACATCTTAGCAACGTCGCTGCCCTCTGTGACAAACGGGTTGCAACAAATGGCAGGCGTTGATGTTAAGTCGGCGAAGCCGTTCAAGCATGCCCACGACCTTCCGCGTATAATTCCGCGCTGCCGTGATTACTCGCCAGATCAGACCTATTCCAGGAGCCCGATGAATGCGTGTCTTTATTGTGACGTTTGCTTTGTTGTGTGTCTTTTTTGCCGGAGCCGTGGCCCAGCAGACGAACTCGTCGAACGACGAACCCAAAGAAAAAAAGAAGACAAAAACAGAGCCGGCGGCCAAGGCGGAGAAGGAGAAGGATAAGGACAAAGAGAAGAAGCCGAGTCAGGCCGCCGAAAAGGCCACCGAGCCAGTTCCGGCGGTGGAAGAGCAGAGGGCGGTTGCCAGCAAACCCGGAGCTGACAAAGACAAAGAAGAGTACGACGTCTCCGAAGTTGCTCCTGTGGTCACGCACCACCAGGTAACGCTCGACGGCAAAATCCTGAAGTACACCGCTACCGCGGGACGCCTTCCCATTAAACGCGGCGACGGGAAGATCGAGGCTGAGATGTTTTTCGTGGCCTACACCCTGGATGGTCAGGACGCCGGCAAACGTCCGCTGACGTTTGCGTTCAACGGCGGACCGGGGTCGGCCACCATCTGGCTGCACATGGGTGCGCTGGGACCCAGGCACGTGGTGATGCAGCCCGATGGTTTCCTGCCGCCCCCGCCCTTTCACATTGCGGACAATCCTTCCACGTTGCTCGACAGAAGCGACGTAGTATTTGTGGATGCCATATCAACTGGCTTCAGCCGCGCCGCCAACGCCGAGCTGTCAAAAAAATTTCTCGGAGTGAAGGGTGATATCGAAGCCTTCAGCGAATTTATCCGGCTGTATCTCACGCGCAACGAACGCTGGAGCTCACCGCTGTTCCTGTTCGGCGAGAGTTATGGGACAACACGCGCGGCGGGCATTGCGGGGAATCTCGCCGATCAAGGCATTTCTTTCAATGGCATCACCTTGCTTTCTACCGCGCTCAGCTTTCAGACGCTGGTCGACAACAAGAGTAACGATCAGCCGTACGTTCTGCTCATCCCCAGCTACACCATGATCGCCGGCTATCACAAGAAATTGCCGCCGGACTTGGTGCAGGATATGAGCAAGGCGCGGCAGGAGTCAGGGCAATGGGCTTCGACCGAATACGCGTACGCCCTGGCCAAGGGTGACGCGCTTACTGGAGAAGAGCGCCAAAAGGCAATCGAGCAGATGGCGCGCTATACGGGCTTGAGCAAAGAAGTGATCGATCAGGCTAACCTGCGCATCGACGTTCCCAAATTTACTCACTATCTGTTGCTCGATCAGAAATTGCGCGTTGGCCGCCTGGATGGCCGTTTCACCGGAGCCGATCCCGACGGGTTGCTGGACACCCCGTTTTACGATCCCAGCGAGTCGGCGATCATGGGGCCGTTTACTTCAGTGTTCAATAATTATGTGCGCACCGAACTGGGCTACAAGACTGACATGCCGTACCAGGTATTTCCGGCAGACCAGAATTTTTTTGAAAACGCCTGGAATTGGGGATCAGGCATCGCTGGCTTTCCCGATACCGCCACCGCCTTGCGGCAAGCCATCGTGAAGAATCCCTATCTGAAGGTTTTGGTGATGGAGGGTCTCTACGATCTAGCCACGCCGTTCTATGCTGCCGACTACACGGTCGACCACCTGAATCTGAGTTCTCAGTATCGCAAGAATATTTCGTTTGCCACCTACGAGGCGGGACACATGGTTTATCTGACCACCGACGGGTTGAAGAAATTGAAGAGCGACGAGGCGGGATTCATGGATAAGTCGCTTAATTAATTTAGCGGGGTTCACGCTTGTGCCAGGCCGTCGCCTGCTCATAGGCGTGAGCCAACTGCAGAACCTGCCCTTCTCCCCAGTGCGGTCCGATGATCTGCAAACCGATGGGCAGTCCCGACGAGCTGAATCCGCAAGGGATTGAAATTGCTGGCAATCCCCAAACATTGATCGGGCGCGTGTTTCGCAATAGCAGGAGCTCCCGGGGACGGAGCAGATCGGGATTCTGCTTTAGTTCCGCGATTGCAGGTGCCGTAACCGGTGTAGTTGGAGTCACCAGCAGATCCACACCTGCAAAGATGGCGGCGATGTCGCGGCGTGCGCGTTCCAGTTCGCGGCGGCATTCCAGAAGTTTCTCCGGGCTGACATTCTCTCCGGTACGAATCCGGCGCAGGGTCTCCGGCTGGTAAAGCTCCGGGCTGCGCGCGACGAACTCGGCGTGAAAGGCGTAAGCCTCGGCACTTTGCAGTGTCCGGTCGGTCGGGATCGTCAGTTCCAACTCGCGAAGTTCGGCCCCCATCATGGCAAGGCCTGAAAGAGCATGATTCATTGCGGACGCAACACTCGCGTCGAGATCTTCGAAGAAGAACTTCTTCGGGACGCCAATTCGCAGCGGCTTGAGGTCTTTCCCGAGCGTCGTCAGATAATCTTCGACGGGGATATCCACGCTGGCTTTGTCTTTCGCATCGAATCCGGCGATGGCCTGCAAAATAAGTGCAGCGTCCGCCACTGTCCGCGCGATCGGCCCCACGTGATCGAGGGAGATCGAAAGCGGGACCACACCCCGGGCGCTAACTCTTCCGTAAGTGGGTTTGAGACCAACCACGCCGCACAACGCCGCCGGTTCTCGAATGGAACCAGCGGTGTCGGTCCCGATCGCGCCGAAACCCAATCCGGCGGCTACGGCTGTCGCGGAGCCCCCGGACGATCCTCCGGCGATATGTTGATCACTCCAGGCGTTTCGTACGTCACCGAAATAACTCACCATCGAACTGCCACCGTAGGCAAACTCGTGCAGATTTTGTTTTCCGACTAAGACGGCACCGGCAGTTTTCAGACGGCGGACAATTTCCGCGTCTTCCGAGGGGATTCGATCTCTGAACAAGGAACTCGCGGCCGTGGTGCGGATGCCAGCAGTGTCGATCAAGTCTTTGAGAGCGAGGGGAATACCATGCAGGGGGCCGCGCCAATTACCGCGCCGAATCTCGGCTTCGGCTGCACGTGCCTGAGCCCGGGCGGAATCCGCGGTCACGGTGATGAATGCATTGAGCCGCGGATTCAGTTTCTCGATGCGCGACAGACAGTCTTCGGTCAGCTCGACGGGAGAGAGGGAGCCTTGCCGGAGCAACTCGCTGATTTGCCGGATGGATTGCTGCAAGTAAGTTTCCTCGCTGGGAAACATTATCGTCGAATCTTGCAGCACGAACCATGTGGGGACAGCCGTTCTCGGCTGTCCAGTCGAGCAAAGCTCGACAGTCTTTTGCCAGTCAGGTAGCGGAGCATTGCTCCGCCGGACAGCCGGAGGCGCCTGTCCCCACGTGGTTCGTGGTAATTCCGCTTTCCGGAAAGCCTATAATTATTTCGCTTGTTAACAATCCGTTCTCCGGCGGAGGTCTAAGATAGCGCCATGGCCCAGATGACTGCGACTCCCGTCAGCACCCAGGGGTTTTTCGTCGATGGTAGGTGGTGGGAGGAGGGCGACCCGGTCGAAATTCGCGCGCCTTATGACGGCAGCGTAGTCGGATCAGTCTTTCAGGGCAAACGGGAACATGCGGAGGCCGCCATCGCAGCCGCTGTAAAGGCTTTTGGCACCACCCGTCGCTTACCTGCTTTCGAGCGGCAGCGCGTGCTCCGGCGGGTGTCGGAGAACATTTCCGAGCGCAAGCAGGAATTCGCCCGCACCATGGCGCAGGAGGCGGGGAAGCCAATAAAGGCTGCCCGCACCGAGGTGGAACGTGCCATCTTCACCTTCAACGTGGCCGCCGAGGAGAGCACGCGAATCTATGGCGAGTATCTTCCACTCGACTGGCAGGAGTTCACCGCCGGGCGCTGGGGTATTGTGCGCCGCTTCCCGCTCGGACCGATTGCTGGAATCACTCCGTTCAATCTCCCTTTGAATCTGGTGGCTCACAAGGTGGCGCCGGCCATTGCCGCCGGTTGCCCCTTGGTATTGAAACCCGCGCCCCAGACTCCTTTCACCGCGATGCTCCTGGCCGAGGCGGTGCAGCAGGCAGGCTGGCCGGATGGCGGTTTGAACGTGCTGCCGCTTTCGAATGACGACGCTGGATTGCTGGTGACCGACGAACGCATCAAGCTGATCAGTTTCACCGGAAGCGCTGCTGTCGGCTGGCAGATCAAGAAAAACTGCGGCAAGAAGAAAGTCGTGCTGGAACTGGGAGGCAATGCCGGCGTAATCGTGCACAGCGATGCCGACTTGGCCTACGCCGCCGACCGCTGTGTGGTGGGAGGTTTTTCCTATGCCGGGCAGACTTGCATCTCGGTGCAGCGAATCCTGGTGGAGCGCTCGGTCTGCGGAAAGTTCACCGATCTGCTTATCGAGGGCGTCAAGAAGCTGAAAACCGGCGACCCGCTGGACGATTCCACCGATCTGGGGCCGTTGATCCGGGAAAGTGATGCGATTCGCGCCAGCGATTGGATCCAGGAAGCGGTCCGTGGCGGAGCGCGCGTTTTGTGCGGTGGCCAGCGCCAGGGTCCCATGCTCGAACCCACAGTTCTGACCGGGACGCGTCCTGAGATGAAAGTAAACTGCCAGGAAATATTCGCCCCCGTAGTAACGGTGGAGCCTTACGACGATTTCGACCAGGCCCTCCGCCAAATTAACAACTCTCCGTACGGCTTGCAGGCTGGACTTTTCACGCGCGACGCCAAGCTGATATTCAACGCCTATGAGGAATTAGAGGTGGGCGGGTTGGTCGCAGGCGACGTGCCCGCGTTCAGGATCGATCACATGCCTTACGGCGGGATCAAGGATTCCGGACTGGGGCGTGAAGGTTTGCGCTACGCCATCGAGGAAATGACCGAACCCAAGCTGCTGGTGATGAACCTGAAGTAGATGGGCCGGAAGCGGCCATTTTCAAGGATCTTTTTGACCCTCAAGCAGACTGCGCAAATTAATCCCATATCAATGTTGAATCACTTCCGTGCATTCACAATCCTTCGACTGCTATAATCACCAGTTTTCTTGCTCCGTACGATAGCGGTCAGTGACCGTTTGAGCGCAACGCTGCACAAACCGGGCGCCGAATATTTGGTTCCCGCCGCACGGGACGTTCTCTTTCGATGCAAATTTTTCATCGCAGCACGAACACACTTTCGCGGGCGACCATCTATGGCGCCGTGTTTGTGGTGGCCGCATTGTTCTGGGCCGCGGCGGAAATTCAGCGATCTCCCTACGTGACCTATGCCGGCGTGCGCCGGCCTCAGCCTGTTCCTTTCAGTCACCAGCACCACGTAGCCGGCTTGGGAATCGATTGCCGCTACTGTCACACCTCGGTCGAGACCTCCAGTTTCGCAGGTATTCCGCCCACCAAGACCTGCATGAACTGCCATGCCCAGATCTGGACCGGCGCGCCCCTGCTAGAGCCGGTCCGTGAGAGTTACAAGAGCGGCAAATCGCTGGTCTGGACCCGGGTCAATGATCTTCCGGATTTCGCTTATTTCAATCACAGCATTCATATCAACAAAGGCGTAGGTTGCAATACCTGCCACGGTCCCGTGGACCGGATGCCGTTGATGTATAACTACGCTTCCCTGCAGATGGAGTGGTGCCTCGATTGCCATCGTGCTCCGGAAAAATATCTCCGGCCTCGTGATCAGGTGTTCAACATGCGTTACGAGGAGCCCTCGGGAAGCAAGCCGGTGGAAGTAGATGGCAAGGAATATACAGATCAGCTCGCGCTCGGGACCGACCTGGTGAAGAAGTACAAGTTACGAACGGTGACGGACATTACCAGTTGTTCGACGTGTCATCGGTAGAGGAACAAATGGAGGCCGGGCGGGGACGCCCGGCATTCAACAGCAAGAGATTTGCTAATGAACACGGAAAAAAGCAATCCGCGGCGCGAAGATGTTTGCCCCACCAAGAAGGGCAAGCTTGATCTGGACGCTGCCCGCGACCAGATCGCCGGGACCAAAGGCCCCGAATACTGGCGCAGCCTTGAGGAGTTGGCGGGCAGCCCGGATTTCCAGGAGATGCTGCACCGCGAGTTTCCCAAGGGCGCGTCAGAATGGCTGGATGTGGTCTCGCGGCGCGGCTTCCTGAAGCTGATGGGCGCGTCGCTGGCCATGGCCGGCATGACCGCCTGCACCAAGCAGCCGCTGGAGCCGATTGTTCCTTACGTAAGACAGCCGGAGGAGGTGGTTCCGGGGCGGCCATTGTTCTTTGCCACCGCATTCTCGCTCGGCGGATACGCCAGCCCGATCCTGGTGGAGAGTCATCTTTATCGTCCCACCAAGATTGAAGGTAACGACCGGCATCCGGCGAGTTTGGGCGGAACGGATATTTTCTCCCAGGCTTCGATTCTGGGAATGTACGACCCCGATCGCTCACAAACCCTCACGTATCTCGGGGAAGTTCGCACTTGGGGAGCGCTGGTAGAGGCGATGCGTGCGCCGCTCAATATCCAGAAGAGCTTGCAGGGAGCGGGCATCCGCATTCTGACGCCGACCGTCTCCTCGCCCACCCTCGCCGACCAGTTGCGCTCGTTGCTCAAGGTTTATCCCGAGGCGAAGTGGCATGTGTATGAGCCGGTAAACCGCGACAACGTGCTTGAAGGCGCCAAGCTGGCGTTCGGGCAGCCGGTGGAGACGCAGTACAAGCTGGAAAATGCAGATGTAATTCTCTCGCTCGATGCCGATTTCCTGTACGCCGGATTCCCTGGCTTTGCGCGTTACGCGCGGGAATTTGCCAAGCGGCGCAATCCCGATTCCGGCGAGATGAACCGGCTGTACGTGGTCGAGAGCACACCGAGTTCGACGGGAGCCAAGGCGGATCACCGGTTGCCGGTGAAAGCGGCGGACCTAGAGCCTTTTGCGACATCGATTCAGAATTTACTTACTCAGAACGAAGACTTCTCCTCGCGGCCCGCCGGCCCCGCGGGGTTCTTTCCCGCACTCATACGCGATCTGATCACCCATCGCGGATCCAGTGTGGTCATCGCAGGCGACCACCAGCCTCCAGCTCTTCACGCAGTTGTTCATGCCATCAACCAATCCCTGGGCAATGTCGGCAAGACAGTCTTCTACACCGATCCGGTGGACGCTAACCCGGTGAATCAAACCCAGTCACTGAAGGACTTGGTCGAGGACATGCGAGGCGCCAAGGTAGATGTTCTGATCATCCTGGGCGGAAATCCCGCCTACGACGCGCCCGCCGACCTCGGTTTTGCCGATGCGCTCAAGAGCCCGAGCGTTCCATTTCGTGTCCACCTCGGCCTTTACCAGAACGAAACCGCGGAACTCTGTCAGTGGCACGTGAACGAGGCGCACTATCTCGAAGCCTGGGGCGATGCCCGTGCCTATGATGGCACGGTTAGTATTGTGCAGCCGCTCATCGCGCCACTGTACGACGGCAAGAGCGCGAATGAACTGGTGGCGATGCTTTCTGGTCAGCCTCAAACCAAAGGCCATGAAATCATCCAGGCTTACTGGAAGACGCAGCATCCCGGTGCCGACTTCGACACGTTCTGGCGGAAGTCTCTGCATGACGGATGGGTGGAAGGCACGGCGTTTGCGCCCAAAGGCCCTCAAACGAAATCGCCCGAGCCGGCGACTAAATCGAATCGGCCGCCATCAAGTCGTGAGATCGGCACATTGGTTCCTCTGATCGACTCCAAGGGCGTCGATCCGAAAGCCATCGAGATCAATTTCCGCCGCGATCCCTCGATTTACGACGGTCAATTCTCCAACAACGGCTGGTTGCAGGAGTTGCCCAAGCCGATGAACAAGCTCACATGGGACAACCCGGTCCTGATAGGTCCTGCCATGGCCGAGCGCATGGGAATCAAGACCGAAGACCTGGTCGAGCTCGAACTCAATGGGAAGAAAGTAACGGCCCCGGTCTGGGTTCAGGTGGGCCATCCTGACAATTCCGTCACGGTCTTTCTAGGCTACGGACGGCGCCGCGCCGGTCGTGTGGGCACGGGCGCGGGCTTCGACATGTACCAGCTCCGCTACAGTGCCACTCCGTGGTTCACCACCGGAGTAGCAATCCGCAAGGCAGGTGGATCTTATAAGCTCGCTTCCACACAAGGCTACCAGACGATGGACACGCCCACGGGTACGCGGCCCCTGGTGCGTACGGCGACCCTGGAGGAGTACCACAAAGAACCGGAGTTTGCGAAAGAGGAAGAGCCGCCCAAGGACCTGACCTTATACAAGCCCTATCCTTACGCCAGCGAGCCTTACGCGTGGGGCATGACCATCGACATGAATTCCTGCGTGGGCTGCAACAACTGCATTGTCGCCTGCCAGTCGGAGAACAATATCGCGGTTGTGGGCAAGGAGCAGACGGTTCTCGGCCGGCACATGCACTGGCTCCGTGTGGACTCCTATTTCCAGGGCGACCGCGCCAATCCCAGGGCTTATTTCCAGCCGGTACCTTGCCAGCAATGCGAGAACGCGCCCTGCGAGGTGGTGTGTCCGGTGGGCGCGACCGTCCACAGCAGCGAAGGCCTGAATGACATGGTTTACAACCGCTGTGTGGGTACGCGCTACTGCTCCGACAACTGCCCTTACAAGGTGCGCCGCTTCAATTTCCTGCTGTTCCAGGACTGGGAAATGCCACAGCTCAAAATGATGCGCAATCCGGATGTGAGCGTCCGCAGCCGCGGCGTGATGGAAAAATGCACATATTGCGTGCAGCGTATCAACCAGCACCGAATTGATTCGGAACGCGAAGATCGCAAGATTCAGGATGGCGAGTTGCAGACGGCGTGCCAGCAGTCGTGTCCGGCCGACGCCATTGTTTTTGGCAACATCAACGATCCCAACAGCCGGGTTTCGAAACTGAAAGCAGGAGCGCGGAATTACAGCTTGCTGGCGGACCTGAATACACGTCCCCGGACTACGTACCTGGCTGATATTCGAAATCCCAACCCGGAACTGGAAGGGGAGCGCAGCTAGATCATGGCAGAGCCTGTCCAAAACCAGCGCGCACCAGTCATTGAACCCGGCCACACCTTTGGCTCGGTGACGGACAAGATCAGTGCGATCGTGCTGACTCGCCCCACGTCCAACGCGTGGTTCGTTGGTTTTGGCCTCATGTTTTTGCTCACCATGATGCTGTTGTTCGCCATCTCCTACCTGTTTGTTAAAGGTGTGGGCATCTGGGGCGTGACCGTTCCCATCGGCTGGGGATTCGCCATCGTCAACTTTGTGTGGTGGATCGGAATCGGGCACGCGGGCACTCTGATTTCCGCCATCCTGCTTCTGCTGCGGCAGTCGTGGCGCAATTCGATCAACCGCTTTGCCGAGGCCATGACGCTGTTTGCGGTCGCCAGCGCGGGTATTTTTCCGTTAATACACGTCGGCCGGCCGTGGCTCGCTTACTGGCTCTTTCCCTATCCGAATACGATGCGAGTGTGGCCGCAATTCCGCAGCCCGCTGGTGTGGGACGTTTTTGCGGTTTCCACTTACGCCACTATCTCGGCGCTGTTCTGGTTTATAGGTTTGATCCCCGACCTCGCCACTTTGCGCGACCGCTCGGAGGAACGCTGGAAGAAGATCATCTACGGCATGCTGGCCTTGGGGTGGCGCGGTTCGGCGCGGCACTGGCATCGCTACGAGACGGCCTACTTGCTACTGGCCGGGCTAGCCACGCCGCTGGTGCTCTCGGTTCACACTGTAGTCAGCTTTGATTTTGCAGTGGGCATTGTCCCGGGCTGGCATACCACAATTTTCCCGCCTTACTTCGTCGCGGGCGCAATTTACTCGGGCTTTGCCATGGTGTTGATGCTGGCCATCCCCATCCGCAAGGTTTACAACCTTGAGGATTTCATCACCGAGCGCCACTTGCAGAACTCGGCAAAAGTGATGCTGGCCACTGGGCTGATCGTGGCCTACGGCTACGTCGTCGAAGCCTTCATGGGATGGTATGGCGGGAATCGCTACGACGCCTTCCTACTGTGGAACCGCCTGCACGGGCCGTATTCGTTCTTCTACTACATGCTGCTGGTCTGCAACATTGTGATCCCGCAAGTACTCTGGATTCCCAAGCTACGCAGCAGCCCGATCTGGTTGTTCTTTATTTCAGGCGTCGTGCTGGTGGGCATGTGGCTGGAGCGGTTCATCATCGTGGTGGTCAGCTTGCACCGCGATTTCCTGACTTCTTCCTGGGGCATGTACTACCCCACTCGCTGGGACTGGATGACCTACGTCGGTACCATCGGCCTGTTCCTGTCCGCCATGTTCCTGTTCGTGCGCATCCTGCCCATGATTTCGATTTTTGAAATGCGGACCCTGCTGCCCGAGGCGGAGGTCAAGGAATGAAGCGCGCCAAAGTCTACGGAATAATGGCCGAGTTCGATTCCGTCAACGCCTTGATGGATGCGGCCAATCGCACGCGGGAGGCGGGCTACAAGAAGATCGATGCCTATAGTCCGTTTCCGGTGGAAGGGCTGGCCGAAGCCATCGGCTTCCATCACGACGAGGTGCCCCTGGTAGTGCTGATCGGCGGTCTGATCGGTGGCCTGACCGGCTATCTCATGCAGTACTGGATCTCGGTGGTTAGCTATCCGGTGAATGTGGGGGGGAAACCGTATCACTCGTGGCCATCGTTCATCATCGTAACTTTTGAGATGACCATTCTCTTCGCCGGCATCGCGGCGGTGTTCGGCATGCTGGCCCTCAATGGCCTGCCCATGCCTTACCATCCGGTATTCAATGCGCCGCGCTTCGCCTTTGCCACCAAGGACAGATTTTTCCTGATCGTGTTTTCTTCCGATCCCAAGTACAACCCGGCAGAGGTTCGGGGCTTTCTTCAGGGGCTAGGTCCACGTTCGATCTCGGAGGTGCCGGATTAAGAGGCATCTCACTCTCGATGTGGGCGCGAGCGTCCGCGCTCGTGCTGGGAGTCACCACGCGATCACGTGGGGACAGCCGCCCTCGGCTGTCCGGTCGAGCCCAAGCTCGACAGTCCTGGTACGGACCTTCCACGATGACAACCAACATAGCGGAGCTTCGCTCCGCCGGACAGCCGGGGGCGGCTGTCCTTACGTGGCTTGGGAGGGTTACCGCACGAGCGAGAACGCTCGCGCCCACATCCACTCTCCTGCTCGCCGCGATGCTGGTGCTGGCCGGTTGCCGTCAGGATATGCACGACCAGCCTCGCTTCAAGCCGTTCGCCGAAAGCGACTTCTACACCGATCTGCGCTCGGCGCGGCCTCCGGTTGAGGGGGCGGTGGCGCGCGGACAGTTGCACGAAGACAGCTATCTCTACACCGGAAAGATTGGCGACAATCCCGGAGATTACATGCCTTTTCCGGTCACCGAGGAGCTGCTGGCGCGGGGACAGCAGCGCTACAACATTTATTGCGCTCCCTGCCATTCGCGGGTGGGCGACGGCAACGGCGTGATTCCTTCGCGCGGTTTCCCACGCAAGCCGCCTTCGTACCACATCGATCGCTTGCGCAAGGTGCCTTTGGGATATTTGTTTGACGTCATGACCAGCGGTTTCGGCAGTATGCCCGACTATTCGTCGCAGATCGCGCCTCGGGACCGGTGGGCCATCGTGGCTTACATCCGTGCTCTGCAACTGAGCCAGGGAGCCACTGCAGCGGACGTGCCGTGCGGGACAGAAAGTTCCCTCCGAGCCGCTTCAGTTTCAGGAGCTTGGTTCAGGTGCAACCCTGCCTGTCGTGGAGATGAAATCCGCGGAGACGAAGCCCGCTGAGACGAAACCCGCGCCGGAGGAGTCGAAATGAGCCCGGCTTCGAGGCACAATCTGGACTTGATGGCGCCTCCGGTCGTCAAGACCATCCAGCAGCGTTCGTTGCTGGTGGGTCTGGGTTTCGGAGTCCTTGCGGCGGTGGGCGCATGGAAGCAGCCGGACCAGTTCTTCCGCGCTTACCTGATCGGTTTTATGGCGTGGCTGGGCGTGACTTTGGGATCGATGGCGATTCTCATGCTCCGGCATTTGACCAAAGGTGCATGGGGCATGGTGATTCGCAGAATTTTGGGCGCAGCCATGCGGTGTTCACCGCTGATGGCGGTGTTGTTCGTGCCGCTTCTCTTTGGACTCCCCAAACTCTATATCTGGGCGCGGCCGCTTGATTCCATCACAGACAATCATCTGCGGGAGCACCTGCAGGAGATCACCAAAACCTACCTCTCGGTGAACGGATTCATTGTCCGTGCAGTCATTTACTTTGCCGTCTGGAACCTGCTGTCTTTTCTCCTGACCAGGTGGTCGGCGCAACAGGACCATCCTCCGATGCGGGATAACAGCGGGCGCTTCAAGGCGCTCAGCGGGCCGGGGCTGATCCTGTACGGACTCACGATCACGTTCGCCGCCATCGATTGGGTGATGTCGATTGATCCCAGCTGGATTTCCACCATCTTTGGGTTATCGTTCCTGATCGGCCAGGTGCTGTCGGCACTGTGCTTCGCTGTCGTGGTGGAGCGGATTCTGTTCCGCTATAAACCCATGTCGGAGTTGCTAAAGCCAGAGCAGGTACACGATCACGGAAAATTCATGCTGGCCTTCATCATGGTGTGGGCCTACTTCTCATTTTCGCAGTGGCTCATTATCTGGGCGGGCAATTTGCCGGAAGAAATTACCTGGTATATGCGGCGACTGAACGGCGGTTGGGGATACGTCGGGCTGGTACTTGTCCTGTTCCACTTTGCCGTGCCCTTCGTGTTGCTGATATCACGTTCTTTCAAACGCGACATCACACGCCTGGTCTGGCTGGCTGTGTGGCTGTTGCTGATGCGCTACGTGGATCTGTTCTGGATCATCGAGCCTAATTTTTCCGTGACCTTTAACCTGACCTGGCTGGACATAGTGGTTCCGGTAGCGATAGGCGGCCTGTGGCTGGCGTATTTCTTCCGCAATTTGAGCACGATGCCTCTGGTTCCCGCTTATGACGTTTTTGCGGTCGAAGTTTTGGAACCGGCGCATGAGCATGAGTAACGGTCTGATTTATGGTCTGATTTATGAGTGACGACACCCACATCGACGGAGCCGACCAGGAAATGGATTTTGAGCGCGAAGACCTTGCGCCCAAACCGATCCTGATTTTCCTGGGGGCGCTGGCGGTCGGCTGCGTGCTGATTTACTTCATCCTGAGAGGGATGTACGGCTATCTCAATTCCTACGAAAACCATCATCAGCCGGTACAAAGCCCACTGGTGCAGCAGACCACGGCGGACACGCGCACCGTGTCGCCGGGCGACATCACGAAATTTCCTCAGCCGCGTCTCGAAGGCGACGAGCGGCGGGAGATCAACAACTTCCGCGAGCAGGAAGAGCAGACTTTGAACAGCTATGGTTGGGTCGATCAGCAAGCGGGCGTGGTGCGAATTCCCATCGATCGCGCCATGCAATTGCTGGCACAACGTGGCCTGCCCACGCAACCGCAGTCCGGAACAGCGACGTTGTCGGCGGTGAAGACGGGAAAAGAGACGCAGCGGCAGGATACTAGCGCTAAGCCTGCGAAACGGAAATGAGGCCAGTGGAGTCAGTCGCACTCAAAACCGGGAAGGGCACGACAAAGCGCGGGTGCGACACCGGGAAGGGCACGACTTTCAATCGTGCCGAAAGATGCTCGCGCTCAAGCGGCTTTAGCCGCTGGCGTTTGCTGGAAAGATTGAAGGGAACTAAAGCCGTGCTAGATACTGGGCTAATAAATCCGAGGCAGATTCTGGCCACCACGTTTGTCATGATGGTCATGACCCTCCCTGCCTTCGGCCAGGGCATGACTCAGGGCATGATGTCGCCGCCGGCCAACGTGCGTCCGCCGGGATTGCAGAACGTCGGAATCGAGCAGCACCTGGACGAACAGATTCCGCCGGACCTCACCTTCCGCGACGAAACCGGCAAATCTGTCCGCCTGGGCGACTACTTCGGCAAGAAGCCGGCCATCCTCAATCTGGTTTATTACCAGTGCCCGATGCTTTGTGGCGAGGTCTTGAGCGGCCTGGAGAGCGCGTTGCGAGTACTGAAGTTCGACGTCGGGAAGGAATTCGACGTCCTGACCGTGAGCTTCGATCCGCGTGAAACCCCGGACATGGCGACGAAGAAAAAAGCCGAATTCCTGAAGCGCTATGGACGCCCCGGCGCCGCCGATGGCTGGCACTTCCTGACCGGTCCGCAGGAGTCGATCGACGCGCTGACCAAAGCCGCCGGTTTCCAGTATCAGTACGATCCCAAGACCGGCCAGTTCGCCCACTCTACCGCCATCATGGTGCTAACGCCGGAGGGAAAGATCGCGCAGTACTACTACGGCGTCGAATACGCGCCCAAGGATTTGCGGCTGGGACTGATCCAGGCCTCGGAAAACAAGATTGGCAACCTGGCCGACCAGGTGCTGCTGTACTGCTATCACTACGATCCGACGACGGGCAAGTATGGAGCCATCATCGCGCGCGTTCTGCAACTCTCGGGACTCGCGACGGTCCTGCTGATAGGAGTACTGATGACGGTGCTGATCCGGCATGGACGGGGAACAGACGGACACGCAGCAAGCTGATGACCGACGACTGACGACTGAATTTTAACTATGTTCGACACTTTTCCACTTTGGCCCGCGAAAGCCTCGACCACAGCCGGGAGCGTAGACGCCCTCTTTGTCTTTCTGGTCATTTTGACAGGAACGGTAAGTGTGGCCATCTTCATTGCGATCGTGGTGTTCGCCGTGCGCTACCGCCGGCGCCGGGGAGTCTTGGCCGAACAGATTGAAGGTTCCACTGCGCTTGAAATCACCTGGTCGATTATCCCACTCGGTATTTTCGTCGTGATCTTCCTATGGGGTGCGGTGATCTACTTCAAAGAGCGCACGCCGCCGCGGGGCGCGACCGAAGTGTACGTCGTCGCCAAGCAGTGGATGTGGAAGCTCCAGCACGAAGAAGGGCAGCGCGAAATCAACGAACTGCACGTGCCAGTGGGTCGCGATGTGAAAATGATCTTGACCTCGCAGGACGTAATCCACAGCTTTTACGTTCCGGCTTTCCGGATCAAGCAGGACGTCCTGCCCGGACGCTATACCACCGCCTGGTTTCATCCCACCAAGGCCGGAACGTACCACCTGTTCTGCGCTGAATATTGCGGCACGCAGCACTCCGGCATGATTGGTCAGGTAGTAGTTTTGGAGCCGGCACAGTATCAGGCATGGCTCAGCGGCGGCGGCGCGCCGGGAACCATGGCCGCGAACGGCGAGAATATTTTTCGGCAACTCGGGTGTTCCACCTGCCACCGCTCGGATACGCAGGGGCGCGGGCCTGACCTCGTCGGGCTGTTCGGCAAGCCGGTACAACTGGAAGACGGCCGCGTCGTCACCGCCGATGAAAATTACGTTCGCGAATCCATTTTGACGCCGGGAGCGAAAATCGTTAGCGGGTTCAAGCCCATCATGCCCGTGTTCCAGGGTCTGGTGAGTGAAGAGCAACTGAACGCGCTCGTGGCATACGTGAAGTCGCTGAACCCGAGTCCATCGAACCAGGCTCCATCGAACCAGAACCCAACCGGAGCGGCAGCCGGGTCGAAGTCGGACGCGAAACCGCAGGAACAGAAGGTGCAATAGCAATGGCCACCGCAGCAATCACCGCGGAACGCGAGAATTATCTCAACCAGGAATATGGCATCAAGTCCTGGCTGCTCACCGTCGATCACAAGCGCATTGCGCTGCTGTACCTGCTGTCCATTACCTTCTTCTTTTTCATCGGAGGATTTTTCGCGCTGCTCATCCGTCTGGAACTACTGACTCCGGCGGGAGATCTCGTCCAGGCGGACACTTACAACAAGCTTTTCACCATGCACGGCCAGGTGATGGTGTTCTTCTTCCTGATCCCGTCCATCCCGGCAGTGCTGGGCAATTTTCTGGTGCCGCTGATGATCGGTGCCAAGGATTTGGCTTTCCCGCGCATCAATCTGCTGAGCTGGTATCTCTACATCATCGCCGGCGTGTTGATGCTGCACTGCATGCTGACCGGCGGCGTAGACACTGGCTGGACCTTTTACACGCCTTTCAGCACAGCTTTCAGCAACACCAAGGTGATTGAGGCCGGCCTCGCAATCTTTATCTCTGGATTCTCCTCCATATTGACGGGGCTGAATTTCGTAGTCACGATCCACCGCATGCGGGCTCCGGGCATGACCTGGAACCGTCTACCGCTGTTCATCTGGGCGCACTACGCCACCAGCATCATTCAGCTGCTGGGGACGCCGGTGATCGCGGTGACTCTGGTGCTGGTGGTGCTGGAACGCGCGCTCCACCTCGGCATCTTCGACCCCACACGGGGCGGCGACCCGCTTCTCTTTCAGCATTTGTTCTGGTTTTATTCCCATCCCGCGGTTTACATCATGATTTTGCCCTCGATGGGAGTGGTCACCGAGATTATTCCGTGCTTTTCGCGCAAGCGCATTTTCGGCTATAAGTTCGTGGCTCTGTCCAGCATCAGCATCGCTGTTTTCGGTTTCCTGGTCTGGGCGCACCACATGTTCGTGGCCGGAATTTCACTTTATGCGGCGCTGATTTTCTCCGCCCTCAGCTACCTGGTTGCTGTCCCTTCAGCCATCAAGGTCTTCAACTGGACCGCGACCATGTACAAGGGCTCAATTACGTTTTCCACTCCCATGCTGTATGCCTTCGGCTTTATCGGGTTGTTCCTGATGGGGGGACTTACCGGCTTGTTCCTGGCCGCGCTGGGCATTGACGTTCATGTGACCGATACCTACTTCGTAGTGGCCCACTTCCACTACATCATGGTGGGCGGGGCAGTGATGGGCTACCTTGGCGGCATGCATTTCTGGTGGCCTAAAATTTCCGGCCGGATGTATCCCGAATCGTTGGGCCGGCTGGCCGCGATGATCGTGTTCCTCGGATTCAACCTGACGTTTTTCCCGCAGTTTATTCTGGGCTACCTGGGGATGCCGCGCCGCTACTGGCAGTATCCTCCAGAATTTCAGGTGCTGAACGTGCTCTCCACCGCCGGGTCCACCATTCTCGCCGTCGGGTACCTTCTTCCGATGGTGTATTTCCTGTGGTCCATGCGCTACGGAAAAGTTGCTCCGGACAATCCCTGGGGCGCGTCCGGACTGGAGTGGAGGACCACTTCGCCGCCCCCGACGTTTAATTTTGACGAACCGCCGGTGGTTGACTGGGAAGCCTACGATTACGAGAACATTCCCGCTCCTCAGGAGGCGCGCGTTGCCGGATAGCCCGATCGCCGTCGCAAATCACAATCCGGAATTGAAGCACCACTTCGCCGACATGGAGCAGCAGCGAGACGCTTCCTCGCTCGGCATGTGGCTGTTTCTGGCGACCGAGATCATGTTCTTCGGTGGCATGTTCTGCGCCTATCTGATCTATCGCCTCTGGTACTTCCCCGAGTTCGCCGCCGGCAGCAACTCGCTCGACATTACGCTGGGCACGATCAACACAGCTGTGCTGATCTGCAGCAGCTTAACGGTAGTGCTCGCCGTCCACGCCGCGCAAATCGGAAAACGGCAGGCGCAGGTGATCTACCTGGCGCTCACCCTGGTGCTGGGTCTGGCTTTCCTCGGGATTAAAGCCGTCGAGTGGACCAGCAAGTTCAAAGAGCACCACATCCCCGGGCCCACCTTCCATTTTGAGGGGGAGGTTCCTGGCCACCCCGGCCAGCCGGTGGATCAGCAGCATGCGCAAATCTTTTTCTCTCTGTACTTCGCCATGACCGGCATGCACGCGCTGCACATGATTATTGGAGTCGGGATTTTCAGCTATCTGCTGTACTACGCGTGGAGGGGGCGCTATACGCCGGAGTATCACACGCCCCTGGAAAACTCCGGCTTATATTGGCACTTTGTGGACATCGTTTGGATTTACCTGTTTCCTTTGCTTTATTTGATTGACCGCAAAAAGTGAACATCGGGTACTGCTATGTCTGAACACGTCGTTTCCGTGAAAACCAATGTTGCGGTCTGGGTGGCGCTGCTGGTCTTGACCGGCGTAACCACCAGCATCGCTTTCATCGATCTCGGACCGTTAAATACTATCGTGGCCCTGGTCATCGCCACCTGCAAAGCGCTCCTGGTGGTGCTGATCTTCATGCACGTGAAATACGCCAGCGACAAACTGGTAAAAGTGGTTGTGATTTCCGCGGTCTTCTTCCTCCTGTTGCTACTGGGCTTGAGCTTGGCGGACTATTCGACCCGGATGCTTTAGGAATTGGATCGTCTCTTTGCCTCCTTTGCGTTACCTCGGCGCACTTTGCGGTTAAATGCTTTTTAACCGCTGTGGGCGCAAAGGCAACGCGGAGAACGCAAAGAAGAGCAGGGCGGTGGTGGTTTAACTTGCGATATACTCCGCCGTCAGTGCGAAAATAACTGGACGCGAGGCAAACATTATGGCGTTCTGCAATTCTTGTGGGGCAACCCTGGACGGCGGAGCAAAATTTTGCACCAAGTGTGGCGCCACCCAGCCGATAGGCAAGGCATCGTCAGCGACGCCTTCTTCACCCGCTCCTGCGGCAGCCCCATTGGCCACGGCTCCGAAAAATAACAATGCTCTTAAGATCATCCTGATTGTTGTCGCCGTGATAGTCGGCCTCGGTATCTTGGGTGCCGGCACCGTGGCTTTCTTCGTCCATAAGGCCATCAGAGGCAGTCATGTTCGACATGACGGTGAGAATGTTCGCGTAGAAACGCCTTTCGGCACGGTGCAAAGCACCACCGATCCTGACGAGGCCGCTCGCGACCTGGGCATCGATTTGTACCCAGGAGCGACGGTTGTCAAAGGCACTTCCTCCAAGATGAACATGGGAAACATGCATACCGCCGCGGCAGATTTTGAGACCGGCGATTCCCCCAGCGCGGTTGCCGACTTCTACAAGTCAAAGGTCCCCGGGGCCAATGTCATCTCTTCGGAGAGCGATCACTATGCCATCATTTCAACCGACAAGAAGAACATGCTGACCATCAACATTGAGCCGAAAGATGGCAAGACCAGAATTCATATCGCCAAAGTCTCGGGCAAGCTAGTCGAGGGCGGCGATTCCGACAACTAACCCCGGCGAATGTCCCCTAACTTCGTAGAAATCGCCAGCGCTGCCCGGACCTCACTAGTGGATGCGGCTGGGCTGGAAGGCGCTCTGCGGGGCCACATCCGCGGTGAAGTCCGTTTCGATTCCGGCAGCCGTGCTGTTTACGCCACCGACGGCTCTAACTATCGTCAGGTCCCCATCGGAGTGGTCCTTCCTCGTGATGTGGATGACGTCATCGCCACCATCTCTCTGGCGCGCGAATATGGCGCTCCCATTTTGTGCCGGGGCAGCGGCACTTCCCTTGCCGGCCAGTGCTGCAATGTCGCCGTTATCCTCGACTTTACGAAGTACATGAACCAGATCCTGGAAATCGATCCGGCACGGCGCATTGCCCGGGTCCAGCCCGGGGTAGTTCTCGACAATCTCCGCAACGCTGCCGAGCGGCATCACTTGACGTTCGGACCCGATCCCGCCAGCCACGATCGCTGCACGCTTGGCGGCATGATCGGCAACAACTCCTGTGGCGTGCACTCGGTGATGGCGGGGAAGACCGATGAAAACATCGAAGCCCTGGACATCCTCACCTACGACGGCCTGCGCATGTCGGTCGGCAAAACCAGCGACGCGGAGCTGGAGCAGATCATTCGCGAGGGCGGCAGGCGGGGCGAAATCTATACCGGGCTAAAAGGGCTCAGGGACAAGTACTCCGATCTCGTTCGCCAGAAGTACCCCAACATTCCGCGCAGGGTTTCCGGATACAACCTCAACTACCTGTTGCCCGAGAACGGTTTCGATGTCGCGCGTGCACTGGTCGGAGCCGAGGGCACCTGCGTGACTATTCTGCAGGCCACGTGTCGTCTGGTGGAGAGCCCGACGGCGCGAGTGCTGCTGTTGATCGCGTATCCCGATATCTATCAATGCGCCGACCACGTGCCCGATGTCCTGGCCCACCAGCCGATCGGCCTTGAGGGCGTCGACGATCTGCTGGTCGAATACACCCGGCGCAGGGGCATCAACTCCGAAGGGCTGGCGCTATTGCCCGAGGGAGGCGGCTGGCTGCTGGCGGAATTTGGAGCGGCTACCGTGGCCGAGGCTAAAGCTCAGGCAGCCGGTCTGATGGAGCAACTCAACCGAGGCCCAAATTCGCCCCGGACAAGGCTTTTTACCGACCGCCAGCAGATCAGGCGCGTTTGGGAAGTGCGGGAATCCAGCCTGGGCGTAATTTCCTACGTTCCCGGCGAGCCTTTGAGCTGGGAAGGCTGGGAAGATTCGGCGGTCGCGCCGGAAAAGCTGGGCCGGTATCTGCGCGACCTGCGCAAACTGATGAACAGCTTCGACTACCGCGGGACGCTCTATGGACACTTTGGCGACGGCTGTGTACACAATCGCACCAACTTCGATTTGGAATCCAAAGAGGGCATCGCCAAATTTCACAAGTTCATGGAAGAGGCCGCCGATCTTGTGGTCAGCTATGGCGGATCAATCTCGGGCGAGCACGGCGACGGACAAGCCCGAGCGGAACTCCTGCCAAGAATGTTCGGACCGGAGCTGCTCCAGGCATTCCGCGAATTCAAAAACATCTGGGATCCTGACTGGAAGATGAACCCGGGCAAGGTGATCGAGCCTTACCGGATGGATGAGAATCTGCGTCTGGGGGCTGGCTACAATCCCTGGCAGCCCGAGACTCACTTTAAGTTTCCCAATGACCACGGCAGCCTGGCCCACGCCACGCTGCGCTGCGTGGGGGTGGGGAAATGCCGCCACGAAGCAGGCGGCGTAATGTGCCCCAGCTTCCGCGTGACCCGCGATGAAGAGCATTCCACGCGCGGCCGCGCTCATCTGTTGTGGGAAATGGCCAAGGGCGACGTGATCCGCGACGGCTGGCGCGACGAGGTTGTGAAGGAGTCGCTGGACCTCTGCCTCTCCTGCAAAGGCTGCAAGAGCGATTGCCCAGTGAGCGTGGACCTGGCCACCTACAAGGCCGAGTTTCTCTCTCACTACCATGAAGGACGTCTGCGTCCACGCAGCGATTACGCCTTCGCCAACATCGACATCTGGGCTCGGCTCGCCTCGAATTTCCCAGGCTTGGTGAATCTCGCCACCCAGTTACCTTTCCTGAGAGACATCGCCAAACTGGCGGCGGGCATGCCGCAGCAGCGCAGTGTTCCAGCCTTCGCTCCGCAGACATTTCGCAGCTGGTTCAGTCGCCGGCAGCCGCGAAATCCCGAAGGGCCGCTGGTTACGCTCTGGCCGGATACGTTCAACAACTACTTTCTGCCCAGTACTGCCAAGGCGGCGGTAGAGGTTCTTGAAGCCGCAGGATTTCGCGTTGCCATACCTGAAACCATTCTTTGCTGCGGGCGCCCCCTGTACGACTTCGGCATGCTGGATCGCGCCAAACGCCTGCTGTTGAAGACTTTGGACACGCTGGCCCTGGAGATTGAATCGGAAATCCCCGTCATCGTGCTTGAGCCGAGCTGCGCGGCGGTATTTCGCGATGAATTGATCAATCTGTTCCCCGACGACCAACGGGCGCACAAGTTATCGCGGCAGACGTTTCTTCTGAGCGAATTCCTGGAGAAGAAAGCGGATCGTTTCCGACTTCCAAAACTGCCCGCCAAGGCCCTCATCCACGGCCATTGCCACCATAAATCGATCATGAAAATGACCGATGAGGAGTCGGTCCTAACAAAGATGGGTGTCGACTGGAGCGCGCCGGCGCCGGGTTGTTGCGGCATGGCAGGTTCGTTCGGCTTCGACGAAGACAAGTACGACGTTTCGCTGGCGATCGGAGAGCTGGAATTGCTCCCCGCAGTGCGCCAGGCCCCTGCCGACAGCCTGATCATCGCCGACGGCTTCAGTTGCCGGGAACAGATCGCGCAATGTACCGACCGTCAGGCTTTGCACCTGGCGGAAGTTATTGCCATGGCACTGCACGGGCCATCCGCCCTGGACGGGAGCTATCCCGAAAAGCCGCAGGTTGAGAGCAGGCAGGCTGACTTGGAACGGTCGATGAAGCGGGCAGCGCTGGGCTTGGCTGGAATCACCGTCGGGGCGGCGCTACTGTGGTGGCTCCGCAAAATGTAGGCGCGAGCGTCCCCGCTCGTGCGTCCGCAGTCCGCGCATCCCAGTACACCCCAACGCTATTCTGCTCCCGCACGAGCGAGACGCTCGCGCCTACATTTAATTCAATATAATCAATAACTTACGTATTTACCTTACCTGCTCTCCCCAACTTGGCTGGATTCTGGGACAATAGAAGTATCGTCGGCTGGGGCTTCTCCAACCTTCCTGCCCCCGGCCGGATGGCAGGTTCTTATGGCTCTAGACACAGAAAGCACTCTTACTTTGCCTGAAACCGCTCGCATGGCTCAGGTCGCCGTTGAGCCGGCGCTGCGCGGTTCTGTGCTCGTCCTTATTCAGTTCGATGTGTGTGAGGAAATTCGGCTGGACCAGCTGCGTCAACTATTTGGTGCGCGCACGTTGGAGCAGCCCAGCTTCAAGCACTCAGCTCCCTCCTACGTTCGCTATCAGCGGCCACCCGTGGTCGAGCCTATCGAGCCGCTAGTCTTGGACAGTGGTGAGCGTCTTGAGGGACAAATCAAGTATTACGACTACGGCGTGTTGAGTGTGGTCTTCGAGCTGCCTTTTTCTGGCGACTGGGACACCCTGGTCCGCCTGGGCAGCCGCTGGGTCTGGGATGTCGACTTCGAAAAGCATGCCACCCGCATCGTGCGCGAGAAGCTCGAGCGGGCGGCGCCGGCCCTGGTCAAGCGCTATACGGAGTGGTTGAGCGAGGACTACTTCATCTTCCACGTCAGGGAGATTGCGGGTTCGCCGTCAGCCGCCGAGCTGTGCGCGTCACAGGGCGGCCGCATTGCCCAAATCGTGCGCGGAGAGATCGCTCAGCTTTCTGAGGGCGAACGCAACGAAATCCTGCAGTCCCGCGCTTCTTACTATCCCAACGATCTGGCGGTGATCGGCTGGAACGCGGCCTTTCTCTACGACAGCGAGGCAGGCGCCGAAACCGCCATCCAGTTGTTGGAGTACGCCAATTCCCAGTTGCTGGAATTCCGCCACTATGACGAACTGCTCACTCGCGAACTGTCGACGGTGTATGCGGCTCTCGACAAGGGCACTGGCATGTGGGCTCGCTGGCGTCTGGCGCGAGCAGCCACCGAACTTCATACCGTCCTGCTCGACGTAAATGAACTGACCGAGCGGGCCGACAACGCCATCAAGTTCCTCAGCGACATGTTCTCTGCGCGCTTGTACAAGCTGGCGGCCGCCAAGGTTGGAGTGCCGGACTACAAAGACCTGGTAACGCAGAAACTGCAAACCGCCGAAGATCTTTACCGCTTCATGGTGGACCAGTTCAACCAGAGCCGTGCTTTCGTGCTCGAACTGATGGTGGTGATCATCCTGATCATCGAACTAGCCTTCCTTTTCGGCGGCAAACGATAGGCTCCTACATGTAGGCGCGAGCGTCCCTTCGACTTCAGCGCAGGCCGCTCGTGCAGGGACCATTCATCATTTAAGTAAGATCACTAGGATTTGGCATCATTTGTGGTGATGCCCGCACGGGCGGGACGCCCGCGCCCACATCAAAGAGGGAAACCCATGCGAGGACTCAAGGGTAAGCACGTCCTGATCACCGGAGGCGCCAGCGGAATTGGCGCGGCGACCGCCGCCCGCTTTCTGGAAGAAGGCTCATCTGTGGTTGTGCTGGACCGCGACGCCAAGGGCCGCAAACAGATCGAGGCACGGCTGCCGCAACTTGCCGGGACCGTCGACGCTGATGTCTCGAACCTGAAGCAGGTGGAAGCGGCCTTTGCCGAAGCTGTAAGGATGATGGGCTGTGTGGATGTCCTGATCAACAACGCCGGCATCAGCATTCGCCACAACTTCCTCGACATCACGCCCGCCGAATGGGACAAGGTCATCGCGGTGAATCTGACGGGCGTGTTCTACATGGCGCAGACGGCGGCAAGACATATGTGGGAGCAGGGCAGCGGCGTAATTCTGCAGACGGCGTCCACCAACGGACTGGTCGGCCAGCCCTACTATGCCGATTACAACGCCACCAAGGCTGGTGTCATCGAGTTGACCAAGTCCATGGCGCTGGAACTTGCACCCAAAGTTCGCGTGTGCGCGATCGCTCCAGGATACGTACTCACTCCTATGCAGCGGGCTGAGTATACGGATGAAATGCTGGAAGAAGTAAACCGCAAGATTCCGTTGCGCCGCCATGCCCAGCCGGAAGAGATCGCGGCTCTGTTTGCGTTCCTGGCATCGGATGACGCCGCGTATATCACGGGCCAGGTCTATACCATCGACGGGGCAGAAACGGCTGGGGGGTTGGCCAGCCGGTAGCGGTGTTTCAGGCGTGACATCGCCCTTGGTATAAGCTGGAGACTGGGTACACTGGAACGTCGAACCATGGTTTTCGTCCTCGACAACTACGATTCGTTCACCTACAACCTGGTCCAATACCTGGGCGAACTGGGCGCGGAGGTAGAAGTGCGCCGCAACGACCAGATAACCCCGGCCCAGGTTGAGGCGATGCGCCCGGAGCGGATCGTGCTCTCACCGGGACCCTGTACCCCGCAGGACGCTGGAATCACCATCCCGCTGATCCGGCATTTCGCGGGAAAGGTGCCGATCCTGGGTGTTTGCCTGGGACATCAAGCGATCGGAGCGGCCTTTGGAGGCAACGTGGTACGCGCGCCGCATCTGATGCATGGCAAGACCAGCGAAGTACGGCACGATGGCAAGACCGTTTTTGTGGGTCTCGCTTCTCCCATGACGGCGACGCGCTACCACTCGCTGATCGTGGAAGAGAAAAACCTTCCCTCCGATTTCGAAGTCAGCGCTTATGCCACCGAGCGCGATGGATCACGGACAATCATGGGGCTGAGGCATCGAAAGTTCCCGATCGAGGGCGTGCAGTTCCATCCGGAGAGCGTATTGACTACCGAGGGAAAAAAGCTGGTGGGGAATTTTTTAAAAATAAACCAGTGATCAGTTGACAGTTCTCAGTACTCAGTTGCTTGCGGGAAAACTGACAACTGATAACTGCCAACCGGGAACTGATTTCTAACTCCCGCCTCGCGCTGCCTCCACCGCCCGCAACACCGCCTGCGCTTTGTTCATGCACTCCTCAAACTCGCGCACAGGGTCCGAATCCGCCACGATGCCAGCTCCGGCTTGCAGGTACGCCTTCTTGCCTTGCATCAGCATGGTGCGGATGGCGATGCAGGAATCCAGATTTCCATCAAAATCCGCGTACAGCACCGCGCCTCCATAAACCCCGCGCCGGGTCGGCTCCAGTTCTTCGATGATCTGCATGGCGCGAACTTTGGGCGCGCCGCTCAACGTGCCGGCGGGGAAGCACGCCGCGAACGCGTCGAGCGCATCCAGGTCATGGCGCAGCTTGCCCTCGAGGGCCGAGACGATGTGCATGACGTGGGAGTAGCGCTCCACATACATCAGGTCTTTCACTTTCACCGAGCCGTATTCGCTTACCCGTCCCAGATCGTTGCGTCCCAGATCCACCAGCATAACGTGCTCGGCGCGTTCTTTCTCGTCGTGCAGCATTTGCTGCTCCAGGCGCTGGTCTTCGCCTTCGTCGCGCCCGCGCGGATGAGTGCCGGCGATGGGGCGATACTCCAGCTTGCGGCCGGTAACCCGCACCAGCATTTCGGGCGAAGAGCCCAGTACATGTGTGTCCCCCATGCGCAGAAAATATAAGTAGGGTGAAGGATTTACCGCGCGCAGCGCACGGTAAACATCGAAGGGCGCGACTCCGGGAACAAAGTCCAGGCGCTGCGAGAGCACGACTTGAAAGATGTCCCCAGCAGCGATGTATTCCTTGGCACGCTCGACCGAATCGATAAAACGTTGTCGCGTCGTTCCGGCGTGAACCTTCAGCTTTCCGCCGGCCTTCTTTGACCTCTTGTTCCAGTGTGCCGGCCGCAAGCCTGCAGCCAGCTTCTTTTCCAGAACGGCAATGTCGGCAGAGGCGCGATCATAGGCCCGTCGCGGACTCTCGCGTGATACGTCGGCGTTGGCGATGATGTGAATCTGGTGGTGGAGGTGATCGAACGCCAACAAGCGGTCGAAAAACATCATCACGCAATCGGGCAGCGAAAGATCGTCTTTCGCATGCTGGCCAATATTCTCCAGTTGCCGGACGGCATCATACGCGAAGTATCCCACCGCGCCCGCGGTAAAAGGCGGTAGCCCGGGCACGGTCGCGGGCCGATGCTGGCGTAGCAACTCCTTCACCACCTGGATCGAATTGCCCTGGCGTTTTTCTCTGTGCTTGCCGCGCTGCACTACGATGTTCCCGCCTTCAGCTCGCACCTGCATGTAGGGGCGAGCCCCAAGAAAGGTGTAACGGCCAATCTGTTCGCCGCGTTCTACCGACTCCAGCAGGAAGGCATCGGATTCGTCAGAAGCAATGGCGAGAAAAGCGGAGACCGGCGTCAGCAAGTCGGCCGCAACTGACTTCACAACTGGGACCAGCGTAGCTTCACCGGCCAGGCGGGAAAATTCCTTGTAATCGGGACGAAGCATGGGAGGAGTCATTATAGAGAAGGAAGGCTAAGGGCGTGAAACACCCACCGGTAGAAGCTTGTAGAATCAAGTCCAGAGAATATCCTCGTTTTATGCCTGCCATTCGTCGTCCGCCGGGCCCTCCGCTCCGCTTTCTCGTCGGCCGTTTCCCTTTGCTTGGCCCCGATCCTCTCGCTGTCTTCACCCGCTGGACCCGCGATTTCGGCGACATTTTTTACTACCGCGCGGGTTGGATTCATGTGTACTTCCTGAATCACCCTGACCTGATTGAGTCGGTCTTGGTATCGCAATCGCAGAATTTTGTGAAGGACAAGGTGATCCAGAACAGCCGCTGGTTTCTTGGCCAGGGCCTGCTGACCAGCGAGGGCTCCGAATGGCGGCGGCAAAGGCGGTTGTGCCAGCCCGCGTTTCATCGCGAACGGCTCTCCTCCTACGGTAAGACGATGGGCGCGTACGCGGAAGACATCCTGGCGGCGTGGTCGGATGGTGAAGTCCGCGATATTCATCAGGAGATGATGCAGCTCACCATGCGCATCGTGGCCAAGGTGCTGTTCAGCGTTGAGGTAAGTGAGGACGCGCAAAGAGTAGCTGCGGCGCTTAACGTGCTGATGCGCCACACCTCGGGCGTGCGAATGATCATGCCTCCCCTATTGCGCCACCTGCCGCTGCCGGCGCTGGTTCGGGTAAGAGGCGCCGTACGGGAGTTGGACGAAATCGTCGATCGCATCATTCGCGACCGTCGCACCCGCGGAGAGGACACAGGCGACCTACTTTCCATGCTCATGGCCTCTCGCGATGAGGACGGCAGCGCCATGACCGACCGCCAGCTGCGCGATGAGATCACGACGTTCCTGCTCGCCGGACACGAGACCACCGCCGTCTCTTTATCATGGACGTGGTATCTGCTAAGTCAGAACCCTGAAGTCGGGCAAAAACTCCGCCAGGAACTGCACGATGTGCTCGGCGGGCGCACTCCTCAACTCGAGGACCTGGCCCGTCTGCCCTACACCGACAAAGTTGTGAAGGAATCCATGCGGCTATATCCGCCGGCCTGGAGCCTTGCCCGCAGCGTCGCGAAAGAAATAGACATTGCAGGCTACCGGATTCCGGTGGGCGCGAATGTGGTTATGAGCCCATGGATCATGCAGCGCGATCCGCGTTTCTTCGACCATCCCGAGCAGTTCGATCCCGACCGCTGGACCGACCAGGCGACCCAACAGCTCCCCCGTTTCGCCTACTTTCCCTTTGGGGGCGGCCCCCGCCTGTGCATCGGCGCTTCGTTCGCCGTGATGGAAGCGAACCTGCTCCTGGCGGCGATCGCGCAGCGATTTGAGCTGCGGCTGGTTGCCGGCCACCCTGTTGTTCCCCAGCCCGGCATTACCCTACGCCCCCGGCACGGCATGCGAATGTCGATCGCCAAACCAGAGTAACCAGCGAATGAATTGACGGATGCCCTCCGCCGTTGGAAGATGGCCAGTTGGGCCAATCCGCTCAATGGGGGCGTATGCGTATCAAGTTTTGGGGCGTGCGTGGATCGACGCCGACTCCCCAGCCGGACAACTTGCGCTATGGAGGCAACACCTCCTGTGTGGAAGCTCGTCTGGGTGACGATCTCTACATCTTCGACTGCGGCACCGGATTTCGCTCCCTGGGGCAGCAACTCCAGCGCGGGTCCCAGGGCAAGGCCATTCACGCCCACATTTTCGTCTCGCATTTTCACTGGGACCATATCCAGGGCATTCCGTTCTTCGGTCCTCTCTATGACAGCCCGCAAAATTCCTTCTCCTTCCACTCCTCCAGCCGCACCCGCACCCTGAAACGGGTAATGGAGGAGCAGATGGCCGCGCCTTACTTCCCGGTAGGCATGAGCGAAATGAAGGCGCAGCGCGGTTTCTACAACATGGAGCAGGGAAGAGTGCAGCTGGACGGTGTCACCGTCGAAGCCATGTGGCTCAACCATCCCCAGGGCTGCATGGGCTTTCGACTGGAAACCAAAGATGGAGTGCTGGTCTACGCCACTGACAACGAGCCCGGCGACCCCACCTTCGACAAGAACGTCCGCAAACTCGCCGCCGGCGCCGATGTCCTGATCTACGACGCGCAGTATCTGCCCGAAGAATACGAAGCTCGCAAACGGGGCTGGGGCCACAGCCACTGGCGTGAGGCCATCAACGTTGTAATGGAAAGCGGCGCCAAAGAACTGATCCTGTTTCACCACGACCCCGACCACAACGATGCCTGCATCGATGGAGTGGTGAAGGAAGCGCGTAACTACTACCCGAAAGTGCGAGCAGCCGCTGAGGGAATGGAGTTAAACCTGTAAGCCGCCGCTCTGCCGCCCCACGCTATGTCACCCTGAGCGGAGTAGCTGCTCCGCTTCACGGAGCAGACGCGCACCCGAAGGGCCCCTGTAGCCAATCCATAGTCGACGTGCGAACGGTGTTGCGGCCGCGAGAGGGATTCCACCGACACAAGAGCACTTCCAACGGTCGGAGCCCCTCGACCCACCGGGCCGCTCGCAAGCGAGCGATTCGGTTCCGCTCAGGTGACGCGGAATCTTTCGATTCGACCTTCCCACATTCTGCAGTGTTAAACTTGAAAAAAGGACCCTCCGTCCTCTCAATGAACCGCCCCGGCAAAGCAAGAAAATCCAGCACTAGAACGCAGTCGCTTGATCGCGGCCGGAAGTTGCTGCAAGACCAGGCGTGGGCTGCTGCGTTTGAAGAGTTGTCGGCTGCTGATCGCGAGGCACCGCTCGAAGCGGCTGACCTCGAAGGACTCTCGAAAGCTGCCCATCTAACCGGGCGGCAAACGGCGAGCGTGGGCCTCCTGGCTCGCGCGCATCAAGGATTTCTAAGTCGGGGCGAAACGCGCCGCGCCGCGCGATCTGCGTTTTGGCTAGGCTTCATATCGCTGATCGGCGGCGAGCCGGCGCAGGCCAGCGGGTGGCTCTCTCGGGCCGAGAGACTTCTCGACGGCCAACCCGACTGCGTGGAAAAAGGGTACCTGCTCCTGCCGCTTGGTTATCGTTCGGTTCATGGAGGCGAGCCTGCTGCGGCGTACTCTGCGTTCGTCCAGGCTGCGGCGATCGGCGAGCGGTTTGGCGACACCGATCTACTGACTCTTGCCCGGCAGGGACAAGGCCGAGCCTTGATCCGGCAAGGAGAAACCGGGCGCGGGGTGTCGTTGCTCGACGAGGCGATGGTGGCCGTCAGGGCAGGTGAGGTCTCTCCCATCGTAGCCGGAGGTGTGTACTGCAGCGTGATTGAAGCCTGCGGCGAAATCTTCGATCTGCGTCGTGCGCAGGAATGGACCTCAGCCCTGCAGCAGTGGTGTACCTCACAGCCGGACCTGGTCCCCTACCGCGGTCATTGCTTGGTACGCCGCGCCGAAATCCTGCAATTGCACGGCGCCTGGCAAGACGCTCTCGAAGAGGCGCAGCAAGCATGTAAACGGTTCTCTCAGCCCCGACCCGGGCCGGAGGCCGGTGCGGCTTTTTACCGTTTGGCCGAACTCCTTCGGCTCCGCGGAAAGTTCGCCGAGGCAGAGGATGCGTATCGGCAGGCAAGCCGCTGGCAACGAATTCCGCAACCCGGACTGGCACAACTGCGGTTCGTCCAGGGCCAGTTTGTGGCGGCAAGTACGGCAATACGTCGCGTTGCCGAGGAGGTTCTGGAACCCTCCAGCCGGGCCGGGGTCCTCGACGCATACATAGAGATCATGCTTGCCGCAAACGATGTCCCAGCAGCCCGCGCTGCCACCGATGAATTGTCAGAGATCGCGCGTCGCTTCGACGCGCCGCTTCTGCACGCCATGTGGGAACGTGCTACCGGAGCTGTGCTTCTCGCGGAGAATGATGCAAGACAGGCTCTGACTATGCTGCGGCAATCCTGGATCACGTGGTGCGAACTTGAGGCGCCTTATGAGGCAGCGCGGGTTCGAGTGCTGATCGCAATCGCGTGCCGCGAACTAGGCGACAACGACGCTGCGGATATCGAACTAGACGCGGCACGTGAGGTCTTCGCACGATTAGGTGCCGGGCCCGACCTCGCTCGCGTGGAGGCGCTGGTACAAAAGGAATCGCCGAGAGCGAGCGAATTGACCGAGCGCGAAGTGCAAGTGCTCAAACTTGTCGCGTCCGGCAAAACCAACCGTGCTATCGCTGGCAAGCTCGGAATCAGCGAGAAGACAGTAGCTCGCCACCTGAGCAACATCTTCAACAAACTCGACCTGTCTTCCCGCGCGGCCGCCACTGCGTATGCCTACCAGCACGCACTGGTCTAGGCAGTTCACCACAACCCACGTTCACCACAACCCACGTAGGCCCGGAAGCCCACGTCCGGGTGGGCGAGCAACGCTCGCTAGGGTTGGAATGGCACACGAAAACTGCCGGGCTTCGCTCGGCTGGCCCCGTGGGGCGCCCGCCCCTACGTGGTCTGGGGTGGGACCATCGCGACTTGTTGCTACATAGAATTACCCATTCGAATACATTCGTTCCATGGGTACTTCGCCCGATGCGGCGAGTGCCGGCTTCGTCCTATTCTCCGGAATAACAATCAAGCAAAGACCAATTCTCGTGAGGTGGACGATGAAAAGCCAATTTGCAAAACGCATTCAGACAATCATTATCGGCGGTGGCCAGGCGGGACTTTCCGTGGGCTACTATTTGGCGAAGCGCGGCATCTCCTTTCAGATCCTCGACGCCAGCCAGCGGGTCGGCGACGCCTGGCGCAACCGTTGGGACTCACTCCGCTTGTTTACGCCGGCGCGGTACTGTGGGCTTCCGGGATACCCGTTTCCAACTAGGAGGGATCCATTTCCCAGCAAGGACGCGATGGCGGACTATCTCCAGTCCTACGCGCAGCGTTTCAATCTGCCGGTCCAAACAGGCGTTAAGGTGGACAGGCTTTCAAAGGAAGGAGCCCAGTACGTCGTCAGGGCGGGCAACCTCCGTTTCGAGGCGGAGAACGTAGTGGTGGCCATGGCGAACTATCAAGCACCTAAATACCCTGCGTTCGCTGCAGATCTCGATACCGGCATCGTTCAACTGCATTCTCACGAATATCGGAACCCCTCGCAACTGCAGGACGGCGGAGTCCTCATCGTGGGTGCGGGCAACTCAGGGGCAGACATCGCCATGGAGGTTGCGCGTACCCACCAAACCTGGATCTCCGGAAAGGAATCTGGGCATATTCCGTGGCCCATCGAAGGGTTCATCGGCCGATTCTTTCTGTTTCGGCTCCTACGATTCCTCGGCCACCACGTGCTCACCGTGAGCACACCGATTGGCCGGAAGCTGCGCCCCAAGATGCTTTCCCAGCCAGCGCCCTTGGTCCGGGTAAAACCTAAGGATCTGGTTAGTGCCGGGGTGGAGCGTGTGCCCAGGGTAGTGGGAATACGAAACGGACGGCCCCTGCTGGCAGACGCCCGCACACTCGACGTCAAGAACGTGATCTGGTGTACGGGATACCATCCGGGCTTCTCCTGGATCGACCTTCCCATTTTTGGCGAGGATGGGCGGCCGATACACGAACGCGGAGTCGTCACCGGCGTGCCCGGAATCTATTTCGTCGGCCTGCACTTCCTCTACTCAATGACCTCAGCTACGGTCGTCGGCATCGGAAGGGATGCGGAGCGTGTCGCCAGGTCAATCGAGCTGAGTGCCCTGGCGGGCCGCACTCAGGGTGCATGGCGGTTGCGCTCGGCCGAGGCCGTTTAGAGTCGCTGCGGGGACAGAGTTGATAAACCCAGTGCGTTTCTCCGTAACTTGCCTCCCCGCCCCGGCCCTGCATATACTTTGAACGTTTGCCCGCCCACTCCGGGTATGTGTCCCCCGGCGCCGGCCAGGCATCTTACCGTCTGACCGACCGATCGGAGACCGCCATGGCTATGAAGACCATTTCCCTTGAACAGGAGATCAATCCCTGGGAGGCGCAAGCCGCCCGCTTTGACTTTGCCGCCCAGAAGTTGAACCTGGACGAGGGTTTAATGAAGGTCCTGCGGTATCCCACCCGGGAGATCATCCTGCACATTCCAGTGATGATGGACAACGGCCATCTGGAGGTCTTTACCGGCTTCCGAGTGCAGCACTCCATCGCCCGCGGCCCGGCCAAGGGCGGCTTTGCGCTATTCGCCGGACGTGACCCTGGACGAAGTCCGCGCCCTGGCGAGCTGGATGACCTGGAAGTGCGCCGTGGTCAATATTCCTTTCGGCGGCGCCAAGGGCGGAGTGATCTGCGATCCCCACAAGATGTCCCAGGGCGAACTGGAGCGCATGACCCGCCGTTATACCGCGGAACTGGTTGAGTTCATCGGCCCCGAAAAAGACGTACCCGCCCCCGACATGAACACCAACGAGCAGACCATGGCTTGGATGATGGACACCTATTCCATGCACATGCGTCAGACCGTGACCGCCGTGGTCACCGGTAAGCCCATCAATATCGGCGGTTCTCGTGGCAGACGCGAAGCCACCGGCCGGGGCATCATGATCGTGTGCGACGAGGCGGTTAAGAAGCTCGGGCTTAGTCCCGAGTCCACACGCGTGATTGTGCAGGGCTTCGGCAACGTAGGCTCCAACGCCGCACGACTGATGGCGGAAGCTGGCTACAAAGTGATTGGCATCGTTGAAGTGGATGGTGGCCTGCGGAACAAGAACGGAATTGATGTCGATGCGCTTTGGGAGTACCGCCAGCGCAATGGCACCATCCATGGCTTCAAGGGCGCGGAGGCCGAGGATCCCGCCGAATTGCTGGTTAACGACTGCGAAATCCTCATTCCCGCGGCAACCGAGAACCAGATCACCAGCCGCAACGCCGACCGGGTGAAGTGCAAGATCCTCGCCGAAGGCGCCAACGGTCCCACCACGGCCACGGCCGACGACATTCTGGCCGACAAACACGTATTCGTCATCCCCGATATTCTCTGCAACGCCGGCGGCGTCACCACTTCTTACTTCGAATGGGTCCAGGACCGGCAGGGATATTTCTGGAAAGAATCGGTGGTCAACGAGCAGCTCGAGCACATCATGAAGACCGCGTTCGAGGATGTGGTGCGGTTCTCCGAGACTCATGGAGTCAACAATCGGATCGCCGCCTATATGCTGGCCATCGATCGCGTGGCCTACACCGTCCGCCAACGCGGGATTTACGCCTGATCGCTGTGGCCCTGATGTGTCAGAGAGACGTTGCTTGCAACGCCTTGCTGGCGCTGGCAGAAACGTAGCGAGCTACTCTCTACGGCAGACAGGAGTTTTTCCGCCGCTTCTGAGGTTTCTCAGGATGCCTCCAAGGGATCTGTTCAATCCCGGCCTCTCCGCCATTTTTCCCAGGTTGACCCCTATCGGTCGAAGTGTCATTATGGTCGCCCCGCAGACGGGCCGGGAAGTGCCCCAGACGCCCTGAGGCGAGCTTCCGCAGTTGTCCCACGGCCAGTCCGGAACCAGAAACGAGAAGAGGAAATCATGAGCAGACTGCAAACCAGGCTAAGCACGTGGATGATGGTGCTATGCGTATTGTTCGTCATGTCCGGGATTGGCGCCATGGCCAAGCCTCAGGCCGCGAGTTCCACCGACGACCAAGCCTCCACAACAACCACCAAGAAGAAAAAGAAGAAGGCAAAGACAGATAGCGAGCGCATCGAGTGATCAGGCCGCTTCCACCGATACTTCGGCTGCCCCGGCCAAGAAAACGAAAAAGAGCAAAAAGGCCGCGTCCGCCGAGGCTGCATCCGCCAGCTCAGACAGTTCGACAGCAGTAGCGATACCGGGTCGAAAAAATCCAAGAAAAGTAAGAAATCGGCGGCCGCAGCCGCGGAGCCGGCCAGCTGCCGCGTCCGCTGACACTACGTGCAACTCCGACCAAGAAGACTCGCAAGAGCAAGAAGGCAGCGGCAGCGGATTCAAGCGCAGCGCCTGCTGCTCCGGCAGCGGCTCCAGCTTCCGCGGCAGCCAGCACTGACACTAGCGCGGCCCCGGCCAAGAAGACTCGCAAGAGCAAGAAGTCGACTGCAGATTCCAGTGCAGCCCCGGCCACAGCGGCCTCAACACCAACTCCGGCTACGCCTGCTGCACCGGCAACGGCAGCCGCTCCCGCCAGCTCGATGGCTGCGCCTTCAAACTCGATGGCTCCGGCCAAGACGACGTCGCCAAAGACAAGCAGCAAGGCAGCCGCCCCCGCGGATGTTTCCGATCCGCAAATTGCCTCCGCCAAGGCGGGTGGCATGGTCTGGGTCAACACCGATAGCGGTGTCTACCACAAGGGTGGCCGCTGGTACGGCAAAACCAAGACCGGGAAATTCATGAGTGAAGCCGACGCCAAGGCCGCCGGCTACAAAGCTTCGGAAAAGGACTAAGGAGACTCTAATGAAACGGAACGTCATTGCCAGAATTCTGCTCTCACTTTTCGCTCTGACGCTGCTTACCGGAATGGCAGCAGCACAAGCGAGCACCACCAAACCGGCCAAGAGTTCCAAAGCCGCCAAGGCGGACTCCGCCATGGCTGCCCCCGCGGACGCCGATCTGCTCGACATTAATTCCGCGACCAAGGATCAACTGGATGCTCTTCCCGGCATCGGAGAAAAGTATTCGCAAAAGATCATTGACGGCCGTCCCTATGCGAAGAAGACCGACTTGACCCGCAAGAAGGTCATTCCCGCGGCCACCTACGCCAAGATCAAGGACAAGATCATCGCCAAGCAAAAGTAGTTCAGACTTGTAGCGCCGGGAGCCTGGCTCCTGGCGCACTCTTTGTAACCGTTCGTTCTCGTCGTTCTCGGGAATTTTTAGGAGGCATCATGAGTTTTCTGGAAGATATGGCTGGTAAGGAAATAGGCAGCATGCTATCAGGCAGTTCCAATCCGCTCGCAGCCGGTGTCATGCAGATGATCAACAACCAGCCCGGTGGGCTTTCCGGCCTGGTGCAGCAGTTTCACGACAAGGGTCTCGGCGGTTTGGTCAGTTCGTGGGTGAGCACGGGACAAAATCTTCCCATTTCCGCGGACCAGCTTCAGCATGTCCTGGGAAGCGAACAGGTGAAGGAACTCGCGGCCAAAGCTGGGATTTCACCGGACATGGCCAGTTCTCACTTGGCCCAGTTGCTGCCCATGCTTATCGACAAACTCACGCCCAACGGACAAGTTCCAGCGGCTTCGACTTCCACTTCCTCAATGCTCGAAGCTGGACTGGACATGCTGAAAGGTTTGGGCAAGACCGGCACCAATGGCTAACGCGTTTGGGCGCTGGGTGCGCGAATCCTCTTTTCTTGGCGTTCTTAGCGGCTGTCTTTGCGACCTTTGCGGTTAAAGTGCTGTTGACCGCAAAGGTCGCAAAGTAACCCATCAAATTTCGGGCGCCACTGGACCGTCAGATCGCCACACTCCAACCTACGAGTTAGTTTCGTTGCTTCCACCGCCGTGGTGGGGGATAATTAGTTGCTGCCAGTCTCCCTTCTTGTCTGGCTGGCGGCCCGTGCCCGCGGTGAACCTGCCCAACTCCATTACGCTGACCCGGATCTTCAGTATTCCACTGCTGATCTGGCTTCTATCCACGAGTCATTTTCGTGCTTTCGACGGCGAGCAGGAATTGCTGGCTTCGGCGTTGTTCATTGCGGCTTCAATTACCGATGGCATTGACGGTTATCTGGCGCGCCGCCGCGGGCAGATAACGACCATGGGAATGTTGCTTGATCCTCTGGCCGACAAGCTTCTCATCGCCGCCGCCTTCATCGCCTTGGTGCAATTCAATCCTGGCCTGGTTCCGGCCTGGGTTGCGGTGGTGATTATTGCGCGCGAATTTCTGGTGAGTGGATTGCGTTCGATCGCGGCCTCTGAGGGCTTTACCATCGAAGCCAGCGAATTGGGCAAGTTCAAAATGCTGGTGCAGATCGTTTCGGTAGTCGCCGTTATCCTCGATCATCGCTGGAAAATCTGGCCAGTTGGACCTTACATCTTTCCGGTTCACTGGATTGCGTTTGTTTCGATCTGGTTCATGGTCTTCCTGTCGCTGGTGTCGGCGATAGATTACTTTGCCGCGTTCTGGTCGAAGATCGACCGGCATGTGGTCAAGCGCCGCCGCCGCGCCTTTGTCCTGAGCCGGCGGAGGAAACGAGATGTGCCCGCTACCTGAAAATTCCTCTTCCCGCCTGACCCACGCCGCCGCGCCGAACGAATTTTCTCCGCAAGAACGCACTCTACTGCTGCAGCTGGCTCATCAAGCCATCGCGGCGGCGCTGGAGCGGCGCGAAATATCCCTCACCGCTCCCACTGTGCATCTGGCTGAACCTCGGGGCGCCTTCGCCACTTTGTATTACCGCGGCGATCTACGGGGCTGTGTCGGCTATGTGTTTCCAGTGGCGTCGCTTTATCGCACAGTGGCGGAGAGTGCGCGGGGCGCGGCGTTTGACGACTCGCGCTTCACGCCAGTAACACGCGACCAGGCTGCGGAGCTGGAAGTCTCCCTCAGCATCCTCTCCCCGCCGCAGCCGATTCGACCACAAGATGTGGAGATTGGCCGTCACGGTCTGCTGGTAAGGCTAGGCGCTTATCGCGGCCTGCTGCTGCCGCAAGTGCCGGTGGAGCACGAATGGGATCGCATCACGTTCCTGGAACAGACCTGCAAGAAGGCCGGACTGCCCTCCGGCGCATGGCAGACCGGCGCGCAACTCGAGGCCTTCACGGCAGAAGTGTTCGGCGACCGCGATATGCAGCCGTAAAGACGTGGCTTTGCTACGTCTTCCGTGACGATACGCATCGCGTCCCGTTTGTTACTATCACTCTTCACTCTGTCATCCCGAGCGAAGTCGAGGGATCTGCTTTCTGCAGGGGCTCAATCGGGACCGTTTGTTGCAGCGCATTCCGCGGCTGGTAGATGACGCAGGCAGACAACAGGTCTTTCGACTCCGCGAAACGGACTCGCAAGCGAGTCCGTTCTATCCGTTCGAGATGACAGTGTTGGAAAATCTGGAGGTAAAGACTAGGCGCGCTGGCGCGGCCGTAGAAACGTGCCTTGCTGTGTCTCCCGCGCAAAAAAATCCGGAAGGCCCAGGGCCTTCCGGAAACAGTCTGCAGGTGCCTTCCGAAGTTACTGCTGGTCGAGTTCCACTTGATCGCCCACGTGGACATCCTCTAGAGCAAACACCAGCATGCCAGTGGCAGTCGTCGGAGTGACATTGATCACTACGATTTCTCCCATCGCTCGCCGTGGCATATCGGCTACGTGGATCGAAGGCCCCTTGGTCCTGGTGAACATGTGCCCTTCGATCGACGGAGGAACCTTCTGCGTGTCTTCGGCCGTGGAAGCCTTGAAGGAAAGCGAATCGACCGGGTCGCGCAGGTCAGCCTCGTAAGAGCGCACGGCCCTCAAGTAGTCGCCTATTTTGACCCCTTGGTTCGCACCGACGTTCATGTAGATTTTTGAGCCCGTCCCCAACAGAAGGTCGAAGTCTTTGGCTAGCACGATGCGTCCGCTGGCCTTGCCATTGCTTGGCATGAAGCGGTCAAAGCGCTGGGGTGGATGGAACGCGACCGTGGACTTTTCCACAAAAGGTATCGCGAAGTCCCCCGGAACCATGGGTTCGCAGCTGAATTCAACCTGCGCAACCGCCATCTTGTTGCGAGTGTCGACGATCCGTATCCGCCCCAGTTCGGAATAGGGCTGGCCCATCGCCTTCAGCATGGAATGTTGGCCGGCGAACAGTTCGTACTCGTTGGGATCCTTTAGCTCTCGCACGATCTCGTACTGCTGCCCCGTCTGATAGCCCGAGCCAGCCAGGAACACAAGATCGTTACGTGCGAACTTGGACGTATTGGGACTTTGCAGCCCGCCCGCCACGAAATTGGCGTTGGGTACAAGGTCCTTGCTGACGAAACCGCCGCAGTACAGATCAGCCGACGTTGGGGTCTGGACCCGCTCCTCGGGAAAGCTTTCCGTCGTAATCACCGTGCCCTGAGGGGCAGCCTGATCGGCCGTACTGGAGTCGGCCTGCTGCGCAGTTGCCGCCACCGTCATCACCAGGCACAGTAACAGCAAGAGTCCTGTTTTCTTCATGTTACCTCCGAAATCAAGGCCGGGGCCCGAGCCGGCTTTCTACCGCTAACTGCATCAAATAGAAGGGCTTTCAAGCCGGACAGTAACAAGCAAGGAAGCTGCGGTCAAGGTTACGCTGGTGTTATCGTGGGTACGTTAAATAGTTTGGCGGGGTGAAAATTCGATAATCCGTTGTTGCATCTGCAATTACGCGCCTGTAATATCCCGACTCGTTCCCCCATGATGACCGCCGCCGCAACCAACTACATCAGTAGGCTCCGGCCCTTGAGGCTCCCTCGGGTCTGCGTGGCTGTTACTGACTCCGATCCCACGGCGCTAGTGGACAAGGCGGAAGCGCTCATCCGGGATAACACCTTTCTGGAGTTCAGGTTAGACTATCTGCCCCGTCCCGCGCTGGCGCTGCCGAAGATCAAGCGGCTGATGGAATACAACCCGCATGTGGTCGCCATCGCAACTTGCCGTCGCGCGGCCAGCGGGGGTAAGTTTCAGGGCTCCCTGGCGTCCCAACTGGACATTCTAGGGAAAGCCAGCGCATCGGGGTGCCAGTTGCTCGATATCGAGTTGCAGAGCGCCTCCAAGTGCAAGCCGGAGCACATACAGCGGCTGCGGAGCCGCTCGGGCCTGATTCTCTCTTACCACGATTTCCGGGCCACCAAGAACCTGGAGAATACGCTCGAAAAGATGGTGGCAATCCCAGCTGATTTTTACAAAGTCGTCAGCACGGCCACCACTCTTTACGACAACGTGACCATGATGAAGTTTCTGGAAAAGAATGGCGACCGCCATTCTCTGATCGGTTTGTGCATGGGCGAACAAGGCATCATCAGCCGCTTGCTCGGAGTGCGCGCCGGCAGCGTCTTCACCTTCGCTGCGGTCACTCCAGACGAGAAAACGGCGCCGGGGCAGGTCACAGCCCAGGAGTTGCGCAACACCTATCGCATTGAACAGGTGGATGTAGCCACCCGGGTGTACGGCGTGGCCGGAGATCCGGTAGCCCATTCGCTCTCGCCGGCCATCATGAACGCTGCGCTACGCCGCGAAAACGTCAACGGCGTGTATCTCGCTCTGCATGCCAAGACGCTGAAAGATCTGCTGAGCTGCGTGCGCGACATACCGATCCACGGCCTCTCCATCACCATGCCGTACAAGGAGGGCGTCCTCAAGTATCTCGACAACACTGATTCCCACACCACAAAGATTGGCGCGTGCAACACGGTGGTGCGGGCGCAGGACGGAAAATTGTACGGATTCAACACCGATGCTGCTGGCATCGTCCGTCCTCTCGAACAGCGGATCACAATCGACAAGGCGAAGATTCTGGTTCTAGGCGCGGGCGGTGCGGCGCGCGCCGCAGTGTTCGGCCTCAAGGAACGTGGCGCCGAAGTTTACATTCTGAATCGCACCGCAGGCCCGGCGCAAAAGCTGGCTCACCAGGCAAGAGCGCGCATCGCCAGGCGCACCGACCTGAAGAAGCTCACCTTCGACGTCATTATCAACGCCACTCCCGTGGGCATGGGAAACATGCGCGAGTCTCCGCTGAACGAGAACGAGATCAATACAAAATTCTTGTTTGAGATGATTTACGATCCAGCAGAAACGCGGCTCATGAAGATGGCGAAAGAGCGCGGCGCGGAAGTGATTCCGGGAATCGAGATGTTCGTCCACCAGGCGGCGCGCCAGTTCGAGATCTGGACCGGCAAGCCCGCACCTTGGGACGACATGATGCGCGTGGTCACTCTGGCCCTGCAAGAGCGTACAGCCCGCCACGCTGCCAAAGAAGTGAAGAAGTAGGAAACCGGGCGTCGGACTCGGACCTCAGACCTCAAAATCGCCTGGTTTGAAGGCTGACGCCGACATCCGACCGCTCATTTGCGGACGAGGTAGGTCCCGCTGCTGGCCCAGACGTCGCCATCGACCTTCATGCCGTAGCCAATCTTGTCTTCCACCTGTCCACCCTTGGCCGGATTGTGAAACTTATACTGAATGCAGCCTCCGCCTCTTTCCAAGGCCATGCGCTCGGCGGATCGAATCCAGGGGTAAGTATTCTGGTAGGTTGTCCCGCCGAAGTCCTGGCCAACCAGCGAGGGCATGTAACCATGTGCAAGGGACTTAGTTCCCTCGAACACAACCATGTAATAGTCGCCATCTTTCCATTTCTTGTCGCCGCTGTTGATCTGCTGAATAACCGCCGCTTGATCTACTCTCAGCGCTTCGACTGTCCTCTTGACCAGCGCTTGCACTTTCGCGATATCAGCGCCTTTATCGCAACTTACCTCACCCGGGATGGGTTCTGCGGCGAACAGGGGCAATGTGACGAAACAAAGAATACCCGCGAGGATCGGTCTCATGGTTTTCTCCTCTCAAGAATAGCGGCCCCACGACGATGGCCGGGTGTGACAACCACAAGGTTCCCTCTTCCCAGGAATGGGGCGACACTTACTCGCTGTAATGCAGCAGCGAGAACACATCGTACCCCTGCAGAAGGTCTCGCCCCTTGAGAAAATCCAGCTCAACCACGAACCCCAGCCCGGCGATTTCCGCGCCCAGCGAGCTCGCCAGCTTGGCGGTGGCGTTGGCGGTGCCGCCGGTAGCGAGCAGATCGTCCACAATCAGCACGCGCTGGCCCTTCTGAATGGCGTCCTTGTGAATCTCCAGCGTATTGGTGCCGTATTCCAGGGCGTAGTCAAATTTGACGGTGGCCGCCGGCAGTTTGCCCGGTTTACGGAGCGGCACGAAGCCTGCATTGAGACGATACGCCAGTGCCGGAGCGAAAATGAAACCGCGCGCCTCCATGCCCAGCACCAGGTCAACGTCCTGTTTGATGTAGTGCTCCGCCAGCGCGTCGATCAGCGTGGCCAGGCCCACTTTGTCCTTGAGCAACGTGGTGATGTCGTAAAAGAGGATGCCCTTCTTGGGGAAATCAGGAACTTCGCGAATCAGTTTCTTAAGCGGCTCGCAGTTGAGACTCGACTGCGGCGACGCAGGGTTCGACATTTACCAGGCTCCTTCGATACGAAAAGTTGTCAAGCCAGCGACCGGTTTGGCCTCAGCTTCCTCGACGTCATCGACGCGCGCGGCGCGCGGACCGGCGCGCAAACGCGACCTCAGTCCGAGCAACTGCTCGCGCGATCCTACGGCCAAGACTTCCACGCTGCCATCGGCATTGTTGCGCACCCAGCCGGCAATGCCGAGAATATGCGCTTCGCGTTCCACGAACCAGCGAAAGCCCACGCCCTGCACGCGTCCGCGGACGAGGAAACGACGAGCTTCAGTAGTTTTTTCAGCGGATGTCATTTCGTAGCACTCACCAGTTGCCATCCAGTTTGAGACTTACCACCTGTCATCCTGAGCGGAGTGGCTGCTTCGCTTCGCGAAGCAGCGACCCAGTCGAAGGATCTCTGGAGCTAATTCCACAGCCGGCAGCTTGGGTTCTTACGAAAGGTCCGGAAAGACTTCTGCTGCCGCAATCTATGCATTGCAATCGGCAGGGGTCCTTCGACTCCATAGCCCGTTCGCAAGCGAACGGGCCTGCTCCGCTCAGGATGACAGAGTGCTTAGTTACGCACGCGACAAGTACGCGCCTTCCGCGGTGTCCACGCGGATCTTCTCGCCCTCATTGATGAACGGCGGAACCTGCACCACCAGCCCAGTCTCGGTCTTCGCCGGCTTGGTTACGCTGGAAGCGGTCGCGCTCTTCAGTCCCGGCTCGGTCTCGACTACAGTCAGCTCGACGGTTTGGGGCAACTCAATGCCCACCGCTTTACCGTCGAAGAATTCCACTTTAATCTGCAGATTGGAGATGAGGTAATCGACAGCGTCGCCCAGAATTTCGCGGCTCAGATGAGTCTGCTCGAAGTTGGTTGTATCCATGAAGTAGTAGCTGTCTCCGTCGGCGTAGAGAAACTCCATCTCCACTTCGTCGACATTAATTTTTTCGATGGGATCGGGCGACCGGAAGCGATGCTCGAACATGGCTCCGGTCCGCAGGTTGCGCAGTTTGGCCTGAATGAAGGCGCGCAGGTTGCCGGGGGTTCGGTGCTCGACGCTGAAAACCGAATGCAGATCGTTGTTGTGCTTGATGATCATGCCGGGGCGAAGCTGGGTGGCGGGGATAGCCATTGCTGGATAAGTCTCCTTAAAGATTATGGCGCGATTGCGTTAACGTCGTTCGATTGACTTAGTCTCGATTAACATCGGCGGAAGGCGGGCCGGCCACATTTTCCACCGGATACGGGGATCCAACTCTTTATTTTACACGGGCTTGAGCTGATTTGGGAACAGAACCCGGTCGGTTAGCACAAATACCACAGAAAGAAAGCCTCGAACCTGGAACAGGCGACTAAAATCACATTAGAGAAAGTCGAAGACAAAATAGAATTTGAAAGGGTACTTACATGCGCATTGGAAAATATGAAGCCTCAGGTGGCGGCAACTCCGCCGGCACTGCCGTCACGTTTTTGCTGATCGGGTTGGGAGCCGGCGCGCTACTTGGCCTGTTGCTCGCCCCTAAACCGGGCAAGCAGCTCAGAAAAGATCTTCGCAAAAAATACGACACCGCCAGGGAAACGGTTGAAGACTGGACCGACGACGCCAAAGAATTCGCCGAAGAAGCCATGGAGCGCGGCGCCGAAATCGCCGACGAAGTGCGGGAAAGAGTGGCTCCCCTGACCAAAGCCATGCGAAGGTGAAACAGACCTTAGACCTCGGGCGTCAGACCTCGGCAAGGAAATCCGCACCGCTGTTGGTTGGCTGAGGTCCGAGGTCTGACGCCCGAGGTCCGAAGTTCCTAGTAAAGCCGGAAGCTCACTTCCACGTTGACTTCGACAGCTACGGGCTGGCCGTTGAGCGTGGCTGGTTGAAATCGCCACGTGCTTACGGCAGCGAGCGCCTTCTCATCCAGACCCATACCCAGCGAGCGCTGGATGCGAATATTGTGCGGTCGGCCCTCTGGACCCACCACCAGCCACAGCAGGACCGATCCCTGATATTTGGCCTTGCGGGCGGCGTCGGAGTAGTCGGGATCGGGATCATAAATCGCACGCGGTTGGGTCACGCCGCCTCGGCCCGGACGATAGACGTTGCCTTCGTCGTAAGGTCCAAAGCCAGGGCCACTACTTGATCCCACGCCGCCGCAGCAGTTGTTTCCAATCCCACCGCCACTGCCCGGACCATTCGAAGGTGGTCCTTGAACTGCCGAGAGCGGGTCGCCGAGTTGCGCGATCTGAGGTAGTTTGACGTCGGACAAAGCCATCACGCTGGGGGGCTCCGGCAGCTTGGGATCGAGATTCACAGGCACCGCTTGTGGCGGAGTGAGCTGATCCTCCAGAGTCATCTTTGGCAAAGCTCCCCGGGAAGCTGCTGTCTTGTCATGCGTGCCGCCTGAACCGTGCCCGCCAGGTTCGTCCGGCAAGAACGAAATGGGCCCAATGACATGGCGTACTTCGAGGCCGAGTTTTGGCGGGCCGTGCGGTGCCCAGACAGCCATCCACAGGACGAGCGCCAGTCCTATCACATGTACAAAAAACGAGGCCAGGAAGTTTGCCGGTCGGCTGCGGTAGAGGCCAGAGTTGTAGATAAGCAGTCCCGGAAAGGTCGGTGCCGGTGAGCCATTAGAAGCCATTGCGGATCACCCCTGGAGGAAGATTGGGGCCGATTTCTTGATGAGACGCCGCCAGGAGCCGAAAGGATACCTCGAACTTCAGGCGTCGGACGTCAGACCTTGGACCTCGGGCGACCAGACGTCAAGAAGTCATGGTTCGCCTTGGCTACATGTCTGAGCTAAGGTCCGAGGGCCGACGCCCGATGCCTGACGCCGCTTTATCTAGAACAGCTTCGAGAAAAAGCCCTTCATCTTGCCGAAGACTCCCTTGTGTTGTCTGGAATCGGGCGGCGGCTCTGCCGTAGTGAGCAACGGCGCCTGACTGCTGGAGCGCGACATGGGCAGAGTGGCGGTTTCGAGATTTGGTGCGGACGGCGGCGCGTCAGCGGCCCGGAAGACGAATGGAGCTTCCACCTGGACTTGGGCCGCGCCCGGCTTAGACGCCGGCAACGGCGCGGCGTCAGGAGCGGCTATTGTGAGTGTGACTTGTTCGGGCGGAGTCCCGCGTGCGGGCATGCCTGAGGATTCCACTGGAGGGAGAGGCACCGGCTTGTCTTCGTCTCCCGGCTGTGCAAGATGTACGTCGGGCGGCAAGTCCTTCTCCGAAACGGTCGGCACAGGATCCGCCGCTGCGCGCATTGCCGGGATGGCTGGAGGCGGACAGCCGCACTCATCGGGGACGGTGGAGTCGACCTGGCTTAGCCTTCCCGAGTGAAATACAACCTGCTCGCTGGACTTCACCTGGTAGGTGCCGTCACCCATCAGTTCGGAAACGACCACGGATGCCGTATTTCCCGGCAAGGCGCGGACGCAGGTATTGCCGCGCGTATCCGCACTGATGGCGTAGTGAAGCTCGCCTGGACCGGCCAATAGCATGCGAAAGTCCGGCGTCAGCACCGAGTCGGCGGAGCTGTTCAGAGTGTAATGAGCCTCCAGCGCGCCCGTGCTCATTCCTAACATCAGGTCGCGGCCATTCTGCGAAGTGGTTACGGAAAGAGTGGTCCCAGGGCATACTCGCACTTCGCCGCCGCGCGTGAGGTGCAGAATCGTAGTCTCCGAGGACGCTGTGACAGACGAGTCGCCCGCCAGTCGGCTTCCCGCTTCCACCACCGCCCCCGAGCTGCCGGAGCTGACGGGCACAGCAACCGGCTGCACTCCCTGCGTGAGGGCCGCCACCGACGGCGGTTCTGGACTTTTCTGCCGGGCCTCGGCCAGGGGGTGCAGATGCACCAGCAATCGCTCTCCGCTGCTGTTGGTGCTGTAGCCCACAGGATGGGCCAGATCCAGCACCACGCGCGTCACCGGCGGCGCGTCCTGCGACTGACTGATTCGCACTCTCGTTACCTGTATGGAGTCACCGGGCAGGGGTTTGTGCGGCAAGAGAAAGCGGATGTTGGGCAGGTCGATCACCAGGCGGGGCGGGCTCTCCAGGCTCTCGATCGTGGGATTCAGAGCCTGGCTGGAGCTGGTGATAATCTCCACTGCCGGTCCTTCGGCGTCGGACGTCACTCTCACTGAGCGCAAAACGGCAGCGGCAGCGGGGCCGTGCTTGGAGTGAGCCGATGACGATTGCGCCAGGCCGAAACCCGCACCCAACGCCCCCGCCAGCAGCAAGAGCCGAAAAAATTCGCAGCCGATGCGAGGCAAAGACTTCATCTCGGGGGAAGCTATATTTGGAACGATATCATCGCGCGGCATCGCGGAGAAGTGGCGCGACGAAAACGAAAGAGCACCATGGTGAGTCCTAGTGTGAAAGGCGGGAGCGATTGGTCTGAGGCTGCATCATCCGTGTATGTCCCCGATCGGGCACTTTTTTGTATGTCCCCGATCGGATACAATTGAATCGCTAGAATTAAAGATCAAGCAAAACATTTTGTCCCCGATCGGTCACATGCTATAATGATCCCGATCGGGCACATACCAGGTAAGTCTATGAAAATTAGGACACCCAATGACTTGGGAGCGCTTATTCGAGATCGCCGCATCAAGATGGGACTCGATCAACTCTCCCTGGCTCAACGAGCCGGAACCGGCCGAAAATGGATTGTGGGAATCGAAAAGGGAAAACCGCGCGCCGCGGTTGGTCTCGTACTCCGTACTTTACAAGCACTCGGCGTGTCACTCGAAGTGACTGACAACAAGAGCGCGACCGAGAGTAAAGGTCGACGAGGTCTCGTCCCTTCCGTAGACATCAACCAACATCTTGAAAGGCTCAGTAGGAAGCAATGACTGATCAGTTGATTGCTTTGCTGGGAAACATCGAAGTTGGCCGAGTCAATCGTGGCCGTGCCGGAAGGCTCTCCTTCGTTTACAACGAAACCTGGCAAAACCAACCTGAGGCCTATCCCCTTTCTCTCTCGATGCCGCTCGCCCTGTCTGAGCACGGCCACCCCAGAATTGATGCCTTCCTCTGGGGATTGCTGCCAGACAACCAGAAGGTAATCGACACTTGGGCACAGCAACACCACGTCTCTCCACGCAATGCGTTTGGATTGATCGCCCATGTTGGGGAAGACTGTGCAGGAGCCGTGCAATTCATTCGTCCTGAACGACTCGAAAAACTGCTAGGTGAGACCCGAAGGGAAGAGGTCAAATGGTTAACCGAAGACCAGATTGCAGAAAGGTTGCGAGATCTTCGCAACAATCACGCTGCATGGCGCCGTGTACAAGACACAGGTCAGTTTAGTCTTGCGGGAGCACAACCGAAAACCGCCTTCCTTCTTGAAAACGGTCGATGGGGTATACCTTCGGGTCGTACTCCGACGACCCATATCCTGAAACCTCCAACCGGGGAATGGGATGGTCACGCCGAGAACGAACATTTCTGTCTTGAACTTGCACGCGCGTTAGGTTTCATCGTTCCAAACTCTTCCGTGGTGCGATTTCGAAATGAGATTGCCATCGTCATCGATCGTTACGACCGTGCCCGTATTGATGGAACCTTGATTCGTGTGCATCAAGAAGATATGTGTCAAGCCCATGGACGTCCACCCACGAAGAAATATGAGAATGAAGGTGGCCCCAGCGCTCGCGACATCGTCGACATTCTGCGAAACAATTCGAGTAGTCCTGAGGATGACGTTGAAAGGTTCGTAGATGCAATCGCGTACAACTGGTTGATTGCCGGAACGGATGCTCATGCCAAGAACTATTCAATTCTGATTGGCACCAACGGCAATGTCCGTTTGGCGCCTCTCTACGATATTGCAAGCATTTTGCCCTACAAGGGTATGAACATCATGAAGGCTAAACTGGCCATGAAAATAGGTGGCATGTACCGCCTTCGCTACATCGGAGTTAAGCAATGGCAAGAACTTGCAACGGAAGTGCGCGTCGACTCTGATCGGTTAATCGCTCGAATTCAAAGCCTCACAGATGCTCTGCCTGACCACGCTTCTACGATAAGGACGCGCGTAGAGGCCGAGGGGCTTTCACATCCCTTCATCACCAAATTGACTAACGAACTTGTCGCTAGATCTGCTCATTGCCGAAGCCTCCTTCAATTGACGACACCGCGACGCTGAACGACAGAATTTCCGTTACGATGACGACAAGGGCGGTTGTCTGGTACGCCGGGCGCGGCTCGTGTACCCTACTTAGTTGTCTGGACTGAACGCATTGGGAGCACGACCTACCTACGCCACAAAGTGTTTTCAACAAGCGACCGGTTTGCTGCTCCTCTTCCTTTTTCCACCTCCCCGGTCTTATCCTTGGCCCAGGGCGCACCCTCACCTAACGTAGGCCTTCGCATCATCGTAGTGAGTTCGGCGGACGAGGCTCAGCAAATCCTGGAAAGCCTGAAAAAGGGCGGGGACTTTGCGGCACTTGCCAAACAGAAATCCACGGATGCAACCGCCGACGATGGCGGGTACATGGGAAAAGTAGATCCTGCGACTTTACGTCCAGAGCTACGGGAAGCATTAAAGGGCATGGAGCCCGGGCAAACTACGGGCATCGTCAAGCTCCAGACCGGGTACGCCATCGTGAAGGTCTTGCCGGCTTCGGAGTCGCCGGAGGTCAGGAACGCCAGTCCTGCGCGCATTCAGCCGCTGGTTGCCACTGGCATCATCCGCTACGCTCCCAACGTCGGTGGCAAAAACGAGGCTGACCTGGCGTTCCGCAGTTTGCCCAAACCCGAGGGCTGGAGCCAGGATCTACGTGGGATATGCGAGATTCGCCGGAAATCCCTTTCCACCATGATCGATCGGCTGGAGAAAAACGAGCTGCTCGATGCCACGGGACAAACCCCGGGAAGCGCGCTGGATCAGATCGAGGCGCACTACGGCCTGGCGAATCTATACGCTTACCAGGGAGCCATGGACAAGGCGGTGACGCAATGGGAGTCGGCCTACCAGATTGCCGCCACCCAACTCCCGGGAGCCATGCCTGAGCTTGAGGAAGTGTTAGGGATTGCCTATCTGCATAAATCCGAGATGGAGAACGACGTGTATCGTCATCCCGGCGAGCGCTGCATCTTTCCTCCGCGGCCGGGGGTGCGATATGAAAAGACCGGCGATTCGCAAAAAGCGGTTGAATACTTCATGAAATATCTCGAACGGAAACCTGACGCGCTGGATGTGCGCTGGCTGCTGAACCTGGGGTACATGACTCTCGGCGGCTACCCAGGACAGGTTCCGCAGAAATATCTGATTCCGCCTTCAGCATTTGAGTCCACGGAAACTGTTTCCAGGTTTGTGGACGTGGCCTCCGCTGCCGGGATCGATACTTTCGGCGAGTCGGCCGGCATTATCGTGGATGATTTCGACAACGACGGTCTTCTCGACGTAATGCTCTCCGACTACGACCAGTGCGGATCCATGCACTTCTTCCACAACAACGGCGACGGAACTTTTACCGACCGCACCAAGGAGGCCGGCCTCGAGGGCCAACTCGGCGGCTACAACATGTTTCAGGCCGACTACAACAACGATGGATGCCTCGATGTTCTGGTCTTGCGCGGAGCCTGGGAGTTCCCGCAAAGAAAATCACTACTACGAAACAACTGCGACGGGACATTTACGGACGTGACTGCCCAGAGCGGACTGGCAGAACCCGCGACCAGCACGCAAGCGGCCGCATGGGCGGACATCGACAATGATGGGTTCGTAGACCTGATCGTCGGCAATGAGAACGGTGCCCTGCAGCTCTTTCACAACAAGGGCGACGGCACCTTCGAAAATATCGCCGCCGCGGCTGGAGTCGACCGCGGCGGTTTCACCAAGGCCGTAGCAGTCGGTGACTATGACAATGACGGGTATGTGGATTTCTACGTCTCCGTCATGAACGGCTATCACTACCTGTTCCACAACAATCGCAATCGCACTTTTACCGAAGTCGATTCCGAGGCAAGCGGGAAGAAGCTTTGGCAGAGCTCGCCGGCCTGGTTCTTCGACTATGACAACGACGGCTGGCCTGACCTGTTCGTTGGCAGCTACTTCGTTTCCCTGGAAGAAAACATGCGCAGCTATCTTGGGCTCCCCCCGAATGCCGAGACTCTGAAGCTGTTCAAGAACATGAAGGACGGAACTTTCCAGGACGTAACCAAAGAAGTGAAGCTCGACAAAGTATTCATGCCTATGGGGGCGAACTTTGGCGACATCGACAATGACGGATATCTCGACATTTATCTGGGCACCGGAAATCCTTCCTATGCCTCCTTGCTGCCGAATGTGATGTTGCGAAACCACGATGGCAAGTTCTTTACGGATGTGACGGCCTCATCCGGCACCGGCGACCTTCATAAAGGCCACGGCGTGGCCTTTGCGGATATCGACAATGATGGGGATGAAGACCTGCTGGCACAAATCGCAGGCGCCACACCCGGAGACTCGCACCCCTTCCGTCTGTTCGAGAATCCCGGCAACGGCGGGGATTGGATCAACCTTCACCTGGTGGGGGTAAAGAGCAACCGTGCTGCAATCGGCGCGCGCATCAAACTGACAGTCACAAACGCGCAAGGCGCAACAGCGTTCTATCTATCGCACCGTCAGCAGCGGAGGGTCGTTCGGAGCGTCACCCTTGACCCAGCATGTCGGACTTGGGAAGTCGGCGCGTATTGTCGAACTGGAAATCTGGTGGCCGGCCAGCAATACCAGGCAGACCTTCACCGGCGTGGGCAAGAATCAATTCCTCGAAATCAAGGAATTTGCCAAGGATTACAAGAAGTTAGACCGGCATGCCTTCCGCTTGGGTGGGGCGAATCGAGCGGCTGCACTGCCACCAAAGTGGGGTACCGATCCTCCAGCGGCAAGGGTAAAATGAGGGAGTCGTGCGGTGTAATCCGTTATGAAGCGTTGGGTTCTGGTGGTGGCAGTTTCCCTGCTAACGGCAGCACATGCCTGGACAGGGCAAAAGTACGACGTTCGCGGACTGGTGCTGAAAGTAGACCCGTCGCGTAAAAGCATGCTGGTTTCCTGTGAGAGCATTCCCGGCTACATGGAAGCCATGACCATGCCTTTCAATGTTCGTGAATCCAGAGTACTTGAAGGGCTGAAGCCCGGCACCGCCGTCGACTTCACGCTGGTGGTCGATGAGGACTCCTCGTACGCCGACAACGTTCGCGCGCGGGCCTTTGAGAATCTGGAGCTGGATCCTACTCAAGCCCGCCGGATGCGCCTTCTGGAGAAGATGGTGGCGCCGCCTTCGTCCCTGCCCGGCGCCCTTGCCGTGGGTCAACCGGTACCTGACTTCACCTTGACCGACCAGAATCGGCAGCAGATCAAGCTCTCCCAGTTTGCCGGCAAAGTCGTGGCCGTGACTTTTGTCTACACCCGATGTCCGTTTCCTAACTACTGTTTTCGCCTGTCGAACAATTTCGGACAATTGCAGAAACGCTTTAAGGAACAAATGGGGCGCGATTTGGTGCTGCTGACCATTGTGATCGATCCCGCCAACGATGGCCCGGAAGCTCTGACCAAATATGCCCGCATTTGGAAGGCGGAATCGGACGGCTGGCACTTCCTGACCGGGCCTCTGCCGGAGATCCAGCAGCTTTCCCGTAAATTCGATATGAATTTTTATCCCGATGAGGCTTTGCTGGTGCACTCGTTTCATACCGCGGTCATCGACCGCCAGCATAAGCTGGCTGCGAATCTCGAAGGAAACGAGTTTACTTCGCAGCAATTGGGTGACCTGGTAGAAACATTGCTCCAACAGCGCAACTAGTATGTCTTCCTCGCGCCGAGACTTCCTGAAAATTCTGGGTGTGAGCGCCGCTGCCGGAATGTCGGCGGAGTCCGTGCCGCTAGCCTCGGCAGAGCAGACTGGCGGCCCCATCCGCCTTGACAACAATGAAAGCGCATATGGCCCGTCAGAAAAAGTAGTCGCAGCCATACGTTTGGCTGCAGCCGAGGCCAATCGGTATCCGTCGGGCGCGCGCGCTCATGAATTGGCGGAACGCATTGCCAAATCTCACAACGTTCACCCTGACCAGGTAGTCCTGGGCGCCGGCTCCACCGAGATTCTGCGCATGGCCAGCTGCGCATTCCTCGGCGCAGGCAAGCGACTGGTGCAGGCTTTGCCCACGTTTTCGGCTGTTGAATTCTACGCGCGAGCCGTCGGGGCGGACGTGATCTCTGATCCTCTGACTCCCCGGTTCTACCATGACCTCGACGCAATGCTCGCGCATACCGGGGCAAGCACGGGCATGGCGTATGTCTGCAATCCAAATAACCCGACGGCCTCAATCACCCCGCGGGCCGAGCTGGAGAAATTCATCTCCCGCCTGCCGTCCTCTTGTTGCATTTTGATCGACGAGGCCTACCATCACTATGCCGGGCAATCCAGTATGTATGTTTCATTTCTCGACCGGCCTCTGAACGATCCTCGGATTGTGGTGAGCCGTACGTTTTCGCATGCCTATGGACTTCCCGGGTTGCGAATTGGCTATGGGATCGCATCCACCGAGGTGGCCAGGCGCATGCGAACATTCGCTACGGCGGACGGCGTAAGCACGCTTGCGCTTCGTGCCGCAATTGCCGCCCTCGACGATACCGCCAGCCTCGCGGAATTCGTAAAGCAGAACACTGCCGCCCGCCAGGAATTTTGGAATACGGCCTACACTCGCAGCCTCAAGCCCGTCGATTCGCACGCCAACTTCTTCGCCCTGGATACGTTTAACCCGGCCAATGTGGTCATCCAGCACTTCCGCTCCAACAATATCCTGATCGCTCCAGTGTCTCTTTTGTGGGACACGTGGATCCGTGTTTCTCTCGGCAAGCCCGAAGAAATGAAAGCCTTCTGGCGAACCTGGGACACGCTGCCCATCGACAAATCGAGCGTCCGCCACTAGTCGCAAACCAAGAAAAGGTGGGACGACAAGGGGCACGAGCGAAGGCGATTGGGTGTATAGTGTTCGCCACCCCGGATACCAAGAGCGAGATCCTTCATGAAAGGAGGTTAACCTCATGAAGGTCAATGATTTCCTACTTTATACCTTGGAAGGGGACCCAGCGAACCCGCCGACTACCTATGTAGCTGAAATTGTCTCTATCGATCCAGGGACTGGCGCCTTCAGTTTCCGTCAGGCAGATACGGGACAAGAATTTATTGGTCAACTTCCCGCCGACGTAAGCGGATCCTGGCAAGCTCAGGATGGCCAGGGTGCAGATTACACACTCAATACCCACGATATCTACACCGCAGGAGCTACGGGCCCATCTCCACAGGAAGTGGCGCTGGTAACGTTTGCTGATACGAACTACTTTCTCTGTCTAGTTGAAAATGTCTCACCTACGATCGACGTAGTCTTTTACCAGCAACCTTACCATCGACTGAGTTTCGAAAACGACGCGATTACACAGTCTGACTGGGATGCGTATCCAGTCGGCGACCAGATACTTTCCATTGAAGGGTATGTCCTGGACACCAGCCTTGGGCAACCTGCGGCCGGGGCATTTAACAATGGCTGGTGGTCGCTTGCCCAGCAACTGCCGGCCTTCCCCGGGCGCATTGGCGGGGTCATAGCACCCTTCGCCGTGGTGGTACACACCACCGACATGGTGCCAGAAACATGGAATACTCTGCTGCATAGTTGGACTACGCAGCTGGGTCCTGGCGATTGCGCTCACTTCATTATCGGCAGAGATGCGGCTGCTGGCATCGTCCAACTGGCTCCAATCACCAACAATGCCAATCACGCAGGGGGCAACGGACATGGTTCGTTTGTCGCAGGCCAGCAATCATGGCACCCCAATACGGTTTCAGTGGGAATTGAAGTGCATTGTGCCGGGTCAGTACGGCAAATAAATGGCGATTGGCACTTAGTGGAGGGCGGAGTGGCGCAGGGCGCCGCTATTCCCAATGAAGATGTTATTGCGGACCCGCAACGCCCCGGACGAGGTTGGCACAAGGTTACAGATTATCAGTATGAGCAGTTGGGCGCCCTGCTCGATGGGTTAGAGAGTGTCCTAGGCGCGTTGCCCGCCGGATGCGTTGCCCAATCCATAGAGCAGCCACCAGCCTATGCTGCTTTCCCAACCGGGCGCAGGGTAGGACATGTATCACTCGACGCAGCCAACCGCGGTGACCCGTGGCCTCCTACATGCGACTGGATGCGAGCCCGCGGCTAAGAGAGTCTTGGCAGTAGGAATGAGCCCGTTCCGGTAGACGTCAATTATTTCTAATGAAGATGTCCATGACGCGCGAAGCTGATGATTTTGATTACAGGGTCAAACAACTCGCAGATCATGTAAGTGAGGAGGAAAGAACAAGCGTAGAACTGTCCCGGCCTAGCGTCCAGCCATCTGAGCGCCCAGTTGGTGAATGGCTTTCGGATAGCCGGAAGATGGACCAGCCAGCCTGTGAACAATCCAATCGCGGCACCGGCAAGAACGTCACTCGGATAGTGGATTCCGAGATAGATGCGGGGGAGGCAGATGAACGCTAGGATGTAGATGAACATCAGCCACCCGGCTCGCCGGGAGGCAAAGAAAATTCCTGTCGCTAAAGCAAAAAACAGAACCCCATGATCGCTGGGAAATGAACTCAGCCCCTCCCAATTTGCCGCCTGTAGTCCGTAAGGGATGCGAAGCTCAACTGAGGGCTCGTTGAAGGGCCTGGCACGAACGATCATCCAGGTCAAGACTTTGGCCAGAGTCAGGCCGATAAAACTTGCGCCCACGCCAGCCAGGAGATACTCATGTTTGTCGCGATCATCCTCATACTGGAACCATACATACCACATGACGGCGAAGACCAGGGCTCCCTTGAGGAAGTTGTTGTTGCTCACCAAAACCATCAGTTCATCGAAGACGAACGAGCGATGGGCTAACAGATTGATGAAATACAAGATCGCGAGATCGAGGCGATTCACGTCTCGGAGTATAAGTGAAATCGACGACTTCCACGCAGAGTGGATTGCAGTAGCCTAGTTACAATCCAGTGGCCTCCCGGATCGGAAAACTCCCGATTGAACTCGAAGCGGACCAGTCTAGAATTGATAAACTGGAGAGGGTCGAGAGCAGCACTGTTCCAAGATCCTTGTTTCGTGAGTCACAGCGGGCGCGTAGCTCAAACGGATAGAGCATCGGATTTCTAATCCGACGGTTGCAGGTTCAATTCCTGCCGCGCCTACCATCTCTCCGATGCGACTGAGGTGGTTGCTGTGCAGCCGGCACGTTCCAGATCGACTAATCCTTGGATCACGACTTTCGGCGTCCGGTGCTCGCAAGTTGTATTCAAGCAAGTGTCCGGCAGCACCAGCCTCTCCACCGGCGTTCCGCCTACGATGTGCGACTCGATGATTTCATCCACATCGGCGAGTGTGACCCGGCCATACCAGACCGCATCTGGATAGACCACGAGATTCGGGCCATGCTCGCACTGGTCGAGGCAGCCCGACTGGTTGGCTCGCACTTTTCCCTTCAGTCCGCGCGCCGCCAGCTTTTCTTTGAATGACTTCTGCAACTCCGCTCGAGCCTCGGGATCGCAGCAGGGGCGCGGCGCTCCGGGCGGGCGCTGGTTGCCGCAAATAAAAATATGCTTCTCAAATTTTGGCATGGAGAAAATGTACAGGATTCACCGGCGAGAGAGAACTCGAACTACGAAAGGACACGAAGTTGCACGAAGGAATGCCCATGGCTCTCCTTCTTGTTCCTTCCTTGTTCCTTCCTTGTTCCTGGGTGGAACTGTGCTTTTGCCTGCCCCCGCACGAGCGGGACGCTCGCGCCTACATATGAAACTCGTCCCACGCTCTAGTCCCGATGCGCCACCGCGTAATAGCCGGTGCGTGACTGAATCTTGTAGTCTTTCTTGGTGTGAATTTCCACCTTGCGGAATGTCCCGTCCAGGGCGGTATTGGAGGGCGTGTAGCCTACGTTGTACTGGCTGCGCAATTCGCGCGCGATCTGGTCAAAGGCATCTTTCAGCTTGTCCATTTTGTTTCCCACTTCGATGACGCGGCCACCGGTTTCATTGGACAGCTTTTTCATCTCGCGATCGCCGGAGTATCCGCCGAAGCCGTAAAACCCGCGGTCTGCAATCAGCAGCACGTAGCAGATGGAATCCGCCTTCTGGGCAGCTTCGATGGCCTCAGTGATTTTCAGCTGGCTGCCCTGGTCTTCGCCGTCGGTGAGCAGGATCATCGCCTTCCGCCCTACCTCCTTGGCCAACTCATCGTGTGAAGCGAGGTAGACGGCGTCGTAGAGCACAGTGCCTTTCGGCGTGGAATTGCAGGGCAACGGCCCGCCTCCGGCTCCCGGGAAGACCTCCGCAACTCGACGGAGGAGCATTGATGCGGGCGCTGTTGAGGGCATCTCGCAGCCGTCGCGACGAGTTGGTGAAATCCTGCAGCAGGTTGGTATCAACGTCGAAACTTATGACGAAGGCTTCGTCCTTGGGGCGCAGAATCTCGCTGAGGAAATTGGCACCCACTTCCTTCTCCATCTCCAGAACCCGCTGCTGGCTGCCGCTCGAATCAATCAGAATGCCGAGGGTGAGAGGCAGATCGGATTCGGCGGTGAAGTACTTGATGTTCTGAGGCTTGCCGTCTTCCAGGATCTGAAAGTCGTCCTTGGTCAAATTGGGGATCAGCGCGCCCTTTTTGTCTTTGACGTTGAAAAAGAGCTGGACCACGTTCACGTTGACCTTCAGCGTGCTGACGGACTGGTCCTGCTCATCGCTTTGGCCCTTGTCCTGGTCAGGAGTGCCGGCCAGGCGGGGAAGCTGTTGGGCGGAAGCCGTGCCAGGCAAGAAGGCGGCAGCCATGGCAAGTATGACGATGAAAAGTGTATTGGCCGCAAATGTCTGAAACCCGCGGACTTTTGGCATTCAGATATTCTCTCGCACTTTTTGTTAGTCTATTCCATCAGGGTTAGATGCACGAAATTACTGGTTTTGGCATCCCAAGGATTAAAGACCAAAGAAAAGTAGTTGCCATAGGCGGAGAGAATACCCGTGGATTCGATGGAACAACCGGTAATAGGCCGAACGCTGATGGGTAAAGCATTCAGGGTCCTGGCGGCAACGTTAGCGGCGCTTTGTCTGGCCTCCGGGATAGCCGTTGCCCAGCAGACCGAGCAGAAGAAGGACGACATTCCTGACGCTCCTTCCGCCAGCCGGCCGTTTCCCGGGCCAGTGCCGCCGCCATCGGCTCCGCGCCCGGCTAATCCGCCTCAGTCCGATGCTGGCACCCCACCGCCGAACCAGGCTCCGCCCACCGAGGCCAATCCCGCGGCGCCTGCTGACACCAATTCGTTGCCGGAACCCACATACGCCCCCGGGGTTGCTCCGCCGCCTCCGATGAACGTTAAGACCGTGCCGGAGGGTGGCGCCACCCAGGAGGGCGGTGGGGCCAATGAGGAGTTGTTCAAAATCAGAAGCAACGTGAACCAGGTGCTGGTTCCAGTCATGGTGAAGGACAGTTCCGGGCGCATGGTGAATGGGCTGTTCTCCCGGGATTTCGCTGTCTTCGAAGACGGCAAGAAACAGAATTTGAATTTCTTCAGCATCAGCCCGTTCGCCTTGTCTGTGGCCGTGATCTTCGACGTCGGCATGGCGGACGTGGCGGTGCAGAAAGTGAATCAGACTTTTTCCGCGCTCGAAGGGGCGTTCAGCGAGTTTGATGAAGTTTCTCTCTACACCTACAGCAGCAGCGTGTCGAAGGCGGCCGACTTCGCCGCCGTGGGCAAAAGACTGACCGCCGCGCTGGACAGCCTCAGGTACGTGACCGGCCGAAACAACGGACCTCCCGTGACCAGCGGTCCGCTGGGGCCGCAAGGGCCGATCATCAACGGTGTGCCCATGGACCAGAGCTCACCCAGGGTGGTCACCCCGCCCAAGGAATCCCATGTGCTGAACGATGCCCTGGTGACCGCGGCTCTGGATCTAAACAAACGCGATCGTTCGCGCCGGAAAGTCATTTTCATCATCACCGACGGCCGCGAGGCCCGCAGCAACGCCAGCTACCGCGACACTTTGAAGGTTCTGCTGTCGAATGAAATTATGGTTTACGGGGCGGCCGTTGAAGGGTCGGCCATTCCGGGATACGGCCAATTGCAGAAGTTGCATGTTCCGCTGACGGGCTCGCGTCTGGGCTACGCCGACATCCTACCCAGGTACGCGAACGCCACCGGGGGCGAGATTTTCTCCGGGTTCTCCCGCGACGCCATCGAGAAAACCTACGCCAGCGCGCTGGGCGAGGCTCGCAACCAGTACACGCTGGGCTATGTGACTCACGCCACCCCCAGCAATACTCACCGCGAGATTGAAGTCAAGGTTGCCCGCCCCGATCTGAAGGTCACCGCGAAGGAAGGCTACTATCCGATCGGGCTGTCGCGCTGAATCCTGCAATTGCAGATTTCAGATTGTAGATTGCAGATTTCAGGTCTGCGGATTTCAATCTGAGATCCAAAATCTAAAATCTGAAATCGAGCTGATCTTGGGGACAACCGGGGGTGGTCTTCCAGCTAGTAACCTGAGTAACCTGCCGTCGCCAAGGGGCCGTGTGGTATAAAACCAGCAGTACCAAGCCAAATTTTTACCGGGAAACGCTTGCGCGATGCAGGCGTTCGCCTCCGGTTTCGAGGGAAGTCTTGAGTTTCATCAATTTTGCGGCCCGCGAGATCAACTGCAAGATCGTTTACTACGGCGCTGGTCTGGGCGGCAAAACCACGAATCTCCAGTTCATCTACCAGAAAACTGCCGAACAGCAGAAGGGCAAGATGATCTCCCTGGCAACGGAGACGGAACGAACTCTGTTCTTCGATTTCCTGCCTCTGGATCTGGGCTCGGTTCGCGGCTTCAAGACTCGCATTCACCTGTATACGGTTCCTGGCCAGGTCTTTTATGACGCCAGCCGCAAGTTGATTCTGCGCGGCGTGGATGGCATCGTGTTCGTGGCCGACTCGCAGGAAGAACGCATGGACGCCAACGTCGAAGCCCTTGAGAACCTGATGTCCAACCTCAAGGAACACGGCTACGACTTCAACAAGATTCCCTACGTATTGCAACTCAACAAGCGCGATCTACCCAACGTGCTGCCCGTGGACGCACTGTCGAAACACCTGCGCCGCAAGAACGAGCCCGTCATCGAAGCGGTGGCCTTCCAGGGTCCGGGAGTGTTCGAGACCTTGAAAGAAATCGCCAAGCAAGTGCTTACGGACTTGAAGCAGGGTGGGTAGGACTTCAGACCTAGGACCTCGGACTTCAGACTTTAGCCCTCGGCAACCCCTTTGATACTGAGCTGGCTAGTACGACGATGGTGCGCCAACTGTGAGCCTGGAGCAGTGCGGCAGACTGGTTCAACGTCCCAATTCAAATTGGGACGCGAACCAAAATGAAGAGTCGGGAACCGTGATAGCCCTTGTGTGCCGTCCACGAATCCTCCAACAAACCTAAAATAGCGGAGTACCTTGGAGAGCCGGATCACGAAGCGCTCGGGCACCGACCCGCTTCCCGCAGCACGACGACCCACCTAGGCAGCAGTATCGGCCCTTTTTCCACCAAAGAATGGAAACGGAGATAGTCCCATGACCGGACCTAGGGTTCTTTTGGTCGATGACGATAAGGATGAGATCTTCCTGACGCAACGGGCGCTGGAAAGGAAAAGTTTTGAGGTAGTTTCAGTCACCAGTGTCACCGAGGCTTTCAAGCAGATCGCCACGCAAAACTTCGATGTTCTCATCACCGATCTTCACATGCCGGAACCCGGAGACGGGTTCGCAGTGGTGACCGCTATGCGCCACTCTCACCCCGAGGCGTTGACCCTGGTGGTTAGCGGTTTCCCTGACGTGCAAAAATCGATGGCCGCGATTCTTTTGCAGGCAGACGAAGTTCTAGTGAAGCCCTTCGAGGTTGAGCAACTGGCTGAGCTCATACAAAAGAAGGTGCTGGATTCTAAATCTTCTCCAAAGTCAGCCCAGAGCAAGGAAAGTGTCGCTTCCATTCTGGAGCGTGACGCCACCATCACCGTGCAACGGTGGTTGTCACGAGTGGGAGAGGTAACAGAATTGACGGCCCTGCCGCTCACTGCGGACGAGCGCACTGACCATCTTCCCGATATCATAAGAAACATCGTCGCCCGTCTGCGCAAAATCCGCGTCATAGAAGCGATTGCCAATCCCTCTCCAGCGGCTGTGGCGCACGGACGAGACCGCCATCGCCAAGGCTACACTCCCTCCCTGGTCGTGCAGGAGTCAAGAATCCTGCAGGTGTGCATCTTCGAGACCATCCAGCGAAACTTGGCTACCGTGGATTTCGGTTTGGTACTGCCGGACATCATGCTTATTGCCGACGAGGTGGACTCGCAATTGGCACAGAGCATCGACAGCTTTTTGTCCATGCAGGCGGCTGCCTGAGCGTCCGCCCAGGATTGCCAATGACTTACTTGATCACTACGAGGGTCTGAAGCTCCGACGCTCGAGGCCTGGCGCCCGCCTTACCGCAGCTTGATCGACTTCAACATTCGCTCAAACGTCGGCCGCAGCGATTCGAAATCTTTGTCCGGGGCGATGGAGACCAGATACAGGAGGCTGCCGTCCCGGCGCTTGACTGCTACCAGCCAGTCCCTCTCCTGCGCTGCGCGTCCGTTCTGATCCTTCAAGGGTGACGTTCCTATCAGGTCGACCGACTTTGCCGCAACGCCGTTGACCCGGATATTCTCATCCTGCCCGATCTGGTGAAGATCGGGGTTGGATTGGCGTAGCGATGCCAGCAGCTCATGAGTGGCTTGATCCAGGGTGGCATTGGAATCTTCGGGCTGAAAAGTATTGATCAGGACTCCGTACGCCACGGCTGAGTTTGAAACCCCGCTTTGCGGAGCGATCGTCACCGACGAATTCTGGTCGCCGAACACCTGCCAGTTGTCGGGATAAGAAATCTCGAAATCGCTGTGGCTGAAACTGCGCACGTTGCCGCTAGGCTCGAGGCCGCCAGCGGAAGCATTCACGCTTGACGCTTGACGCTCCGCGATCTGCTGCGCGGTCAATGGCTTCATGCTTCCGACGCGCTGCTTAATGTCGCGGAAGTCGGCGCTGTCAGTGCGATAGCTGGTCTTCCGGGGCAGAGTGGCGACTTCCTTCGAGACCACCTGAGCGCGGTTGCCCGGATCGGGATGGTCGCTGAGAAACTGGGGGCCCCGCGCGACGCCGCCTTCCTTTTCCAGCTTGGTGAAGAAATCCGACATGGCGCGCGGACTAAAGCCAGTGTCATACATGATGTCGGTGCCCAGCAGGTCAGCTTCGGATTCCGCTTTGCGGGAATTTTTCAGGAAATAGGAGCCGACTCCGAAAGAAAGCCCCATTTGCGCCATTTGCGAGAGCGCGCCTTGGCCCATGACTCCACCCAGGATCGCCAGCGGAAGTTGCGCTGCCATCTGCTTGCTGGCAGCCCGGGTGCCGTGCCGCTGGACCACGTGAGAAATTTCGTGGGCGATGACGCCTGCCAGCTCGGCTTCACTATCTGCAGCCTGGATGGTTCCCAGGTTTACAAAAATTGGTCCGCCCGGAAGAGCAAAGGCGTTGATTTCTTTTTGATTCACCACGTGGAAGGTGTAAGGCCACTTCTCACCCGGAGCGTGGGCCGCCAGTTGACTCCCGAGTCGCTGCACGTAAATCGTGACCGGATCCGAATCTGGAAGGAGGGGGAGTTGCTTGCCAACCTGAGCGGCTGCCTGCTGTCCCGCCTGGACCTCCTCCTGGGCGGAAAACATGTCAAAGCCGTGCGATGGCTCCACTCGCGCGTGGAGAATCTGGGGCGTGGTCACGGAAAGAACGAGCACAGCAAAAACCACGGCAAAAACAACGACCGGTAGCGTCAAGCTCCGCACTGTGGCCAAGTTGACCCTCATAAATTCCTCCCCAGGGTGGTTCACTTGAGGACTCTATCTTCTCATCCATCAGATGCGTCAGACGGGAGCCCCGTCGCCGCCACTGACCACGTGGGGGACAGCCGTCCTCGGCTGTCCGGCGGAGCAACGCTCCGCGGCTCTCAGTTTCGCGGCGGCAATCGTCGGAAAACCCTTCCCGACCAGCGACACCGCGGGAGAGGTCCTTTTCAAACCCGGCACCCTAAAATAGAGACCCTTGAAACTGCGGACCTTCGCTAGGCTTGACAGCCGGGGGAGGCTGTCCCCACGTGGCCAGTGGCGATTGTCCAAAAAATAAAAGGTGCCGGCTTCCCGGCACCTTAGGTCATTGAATTTACTTGAGAAGGCTACTTTCCGTCCAGCGTCCCGGTTGCGCCAAACTCACGCCGGGCCACGGTCCGGGCTGGCCGCGCCATAGGAAGCGCTCCAGCGGCGACGCCATGACGTTCCAGCAGCATGGGAACCATGGCGTTCTCGGCTTCCTTGATGAACATGAGCTTGCCTTCCGGGCTCAAGTCGATGCGAATGAAGTCACCGAGCTTGATCTGTCCGGTGGCTACTAGGTTGGCCAGCTGAAACACAATGTGACGCTCGATGGCCCGCTTCAAATGCCGCGCGCCATATTTCGGATCGGTGCCCTCGTGCAGCAGAAAGCTCTTTACTTTCGGCGTGCAGCTGAAGACGAACTGGTTTACGGAAGATGCCATCAGAATGCGCTGTTGCACCATGCCCAGTTCGATTTCGAGGATCTGCTGCAAGTGCTCCGAGCGTAGCGTCCGGAACACTACTGATTTGTCGATGCGGTTCATGAATTCAGGGCTGAACTTGCGCCGCGCCGCGTCGACGGCCGAGCGGTTGATCTTGTCGTCGAATGAAGAGTCCACCTGCATGGGCCTTTGCGCAAATCCCAGGCCGCCGTCCACCATGTTGCTCATCTCACTGGCCCCCAGGTTCGAGGTCATGATGATGATGCATTGTGAAAGATCCACGCGACGGTTGTCGCCCAGCGTCAAAGTGGCTTTGTCCAGAATTCCGAGCAGCAACTGCCAGAGCGAATCGGAAGCCTTCTCGATTTCGTCGAACAGAAGAATCGAAAGCTTCAGAGTTTCAGTGTGCCATTGATTGAGAGCTTCCTGGGTGAGCAAAGGATGCGTCTCACGATGGCCCAGATATCCCGGAGGCGAACCGATCAATTTGGCAATTTCGTGCGAGTGCTGAAATTCCGCGCAGTCAATCTTGATGCAGGCGCGGGCGTCGCCGAACAGAGCCTCGGCCATGGCTTCAACCACTCGGGTTTTTCCTGAGCCAGTTGGCCCGAGGAACAAGAGATTGCCAACTGGACGGCCAGGAGGATTCAGGCCCGCCAAAAACATCTGGTAGATTTCGACCACTTTCTCGACGGCCTGGTCCTGACCGACGATTCTGCGGCGAAGGGCGCTTTCGAATTCTCTGGCATCATTGGAGCGGCGCGTAGGGTCGAGCATCGTGTTGACGACGGTTTTCATATAGGGTCTGGCCCTGTTTGTCCTTTCCTGGGCCCGTACAGCTGGAAAGCTGGGCCGCCGTCTCGTAATGAGAGACAAATAGTGTCATCCCATATCTTCGGCAAGCTCACTACAAGCAAACGTCTCGCCAATCGGACGTCCCGCTTATTCCTCACTTTCTACAAGACTTAGATGCCTGAGGGAGCTGAAAAGGAATGGCTGTGCCGCAGGGCTGGGCTGGGGAAAGGGAAATAGTTTGCCACTAGCTGGAAATTCCCTGGCGCGGTGGCTTGGCTTCCTTCTCCCAAACCCCAAAAGGCCAGCCAGGACTTGCGACGGAACCGCGTTGGCATTGGCCCGACGTTATCTGGCCCGTTAATTTGACCGAGGGTAGCATCCGTGAAAACAGCGGTTTCCACGGAGAACAACTTGCGTCAATTTGGGCCCCGCATCACTCGCCATTATCCTGTTCATTTCCTTTGGTTTGGTTGCCTTCGAGACTGCAGCTGTTGCCCTCCGCGTCTGCCCAAACCGCGCATCCAAAATTGTTGCTTACTTCTAAACCTTCGACACCGACCGTGCCCAAGGCTCCGGAGCCAGCCCTGACCACCGTGGCGCCCCCGGGCAGCGCTCTCTATGTCGCCAAGCGGGGAGACAGCATCCCGCTGGTGGCGCATCACTATCTCTCGCAGACCTCCTATCTGACGTCCAGCGAACTGAGCGAGGCGATTCGCGCCGCCAACGGAGACTTTCCGCGGTACCTTTCTGAAGGCTGGCCAGCCTGTGATCATTCCGGGACTCTTGCCCATGCCGATCGTGGAAAAGTCGGTTCCGGTGCAGCGTGACTTTGAAGTGCGGGCGGTATACCTCACGGGACTTATGGCGGCAAGCGACCACGGGATACGCATCATCCGCCACTGGCGTGAAGTAGGCGGCAACGCGGTGGTGTTCGACATCAAGGACAGCGACGGTAGCGTCACCATCCCCTTCGAGCATCCGCTGCTCGGCAGTCACAAAGCGTACTTCCATGACTTGCCCAAGTTCGTCCGCTTCCTGCATTCGCAGAACTTGCACGCCATCGCCCGAATCGCAATCTTCCGCGACCAGCGACTGGTTGAGACCCATCCCGAACTGGCGGTCAAGTCGCACAGGACCGGTCAGGCGTGGCGTGAGAACGGAAAGCTGGTATGGACCGATCCTTCGCAGCCCAAAGTGCAGGAGTATGACATTGCACTGGCCAAGAAGGCGATCGAGGCTGGAGCTGACGAAATTCAGTTCGATTACGTGCGCTTCCCCGCGGAGGGTGACCAGAAAGACGCCAGCTTCGTGTTCCAGACTGAACACCCCGAATGGCATCGCTCGGATGTGATCGCCGACTTCCTGAAACGTGCGTATGCCGAGATTCATCCGACGGGCGCTCTGTTGTCACTCGACGTGTTCGGCATCATGGCCTGGCAACGCCCGGTGGATCTTGCGCATACCGGCCAGGACATTCAACGCATGGCCAAGTATTGTGATGTGCTTTCGCCCATGATCTATCCGTCGCACTTCTTCGGCATGGACGGAATCGCTCATCCTGGCGATGCGCCCGAACATTTCATCGGCGAGTCGATGGTGCGGTTTGAAAAAATCACCCAAGGGCAGCAACGTTGTCATCCGGCCCTGGCTGCAGGCCTTCCGCTGGAGAACCAAGACCTACTCGCCGAAATACATCGAAGCCCAGGTGCTGACGGCGAAGAACAAGGGTGGGATCGGATTCCTGTTCTGGAATGCGGCCAACGACTACAGCAAGCCGTACACGGCCATGCCTGAGATGAGCGTGGTCAAGGGACAATACTTCCGTGGAGACGAGCTGCCAGGCGTCGCGCGAGCGAGTGTGGCGACCGCCACTGCTCCAGACACAGCTACGGCTCCGGTCAAGCCCTAGGCCCGCTGATAGAGTGCGGAGGTCGCCGAGTGTATGGGGCTAGGAACCAGATCGCAAGAACTCACACAACTCGGAATAGAGCGGCGAACCCCTCCGTCACAGCCACTTCCCCAGCTGTCTACAGTCAGGCAGCCATACTACAATCGCCTACGACCCCGCGAATCCCAGCCGGGTCAAGCTGGCGGAAGGTTTTCAGACTTCGTACGCCGCGCCGCTGGCATCCTTTCGCTATTCGGCGTGGCTATTGCTGTTCGGACTTCCGATGGCACTGATTTCCAGGGAGTTGCGGAGGCAGCAGCTGCGTGCCCTCGAAGATTTGCTGCGTCTGATCAGGCTCCAACCGACCGTGCCTAACTAACGTGCGCCATTACCTGCGTAAGGTGCTTACTGGCTGAGGCGAGACACGATCGGCCCCGTACCTCGGTTATAATTCTCACAGTCGTAGGAGTATTCATGGCCTCTGCAAAAGACCGAAAACATCTGGCATAACGGCAAGCTGATCCCCTGGGACAAGGCCACCCTGCACGTGATGTCGCATGTGATCCACTACGGCTCGTCCGTGTTCGAGGGTGTTCGTTGCTACGCTCTGCCCAGCGGCCCCGCCATCTTTCGTGCCAAGGAACATATGCAGCGCCTGCTGGATTCGGCCAAGATTTACCGCATCGACGTAGACTTTACCGTCGATGATCTGATGGCAGGCATGGCCGAAGTAGTGAAGAACAACGGCATATGGCCCTGCTACATCCGTCCCATCGTCCTGCGCGGTTACGGTGAGGCGGGCGTGAATCCGTTCAACTCGCCGACTGAGGTCTATATCTGCAACTATCCTTGGGGGAAGTATCTGACGTCGGATTCCGGGGAAGGCGCGGACGTGTGCGTCTCTTCGTGGACCCGCATTGCGCCCAATACGTTGCCGGCAATGGCCAAGTCGGCCGCCAATTACATGAATTCGCAGCTCATCAAAATGGAAGCCGTGGTGAACGGCTACGTCGAGGGCATTGCGCTCGATTCTAACGGCTACGTGAGCGAGGGCTCCGGGGAAAACGTCTTCGTAGTGCGCGATGGCGTGCTGAAGACGGCGCCGCTCGGCAATTCCGTATTGCCCGGGATTACGCGTGACTCGGTCGTTGCAGATTGCGCGCGACCTGAACATTCCGGTGGCCGAACAATGCATCCCACGCGAGCTGCTATACATTGCGGACGAGGCGTTCTTCACCGGCACCGCCGCCGAGGTCACGCCGATTCGTTCCGTGGACAAGATCAGCGTTGGCAAGGGCGTCACCGGTCCCGTCACCAAGGCCATTCAGAAGGAGTTCTATGCGATTATCCGCGGCGAAAAGGCAGACCGCCACCACTGGCTTACGCCAGTCGCGGTGGGCAGCAAGCAGCCGGTGGGTGTGTGAAAGGTCTTTCGCAATGGAGGGTACGGGCGTCGTTGCTCGCTCGGAGCCTGGCTTTTGAGGAGACCTAGAAAGAACAAAACTGTGAAATGGTGTAGCCAACGCGTGCTACGGAACATCGCGCTCTTTGCGCTGATGATCTTTGTTCTCCTGTTAGTCGTGGGTGTCACCACAGGTGCACCCGGAACGCTGATTTTCTTTGTCGTTTTTGTCCCTGCCTTTCTCTTTGAACTCGTTGCTGATCCCCAGTTTCTCGGCGGGGACTCTCAGCAGAGTGCTTCGTTTATTTCGGAACCATGTCTTTCTTCCCTATTCGAACGCCCGCCTCCCTTCTCCTTGGCATAGATCGTTTTTGATCTGAAGCACGGCTGCTGTAGCCAGCGGCCGTGTGGATTTCCGTCTGTGTACGAGCTGGGCAACCTGCCCGGAAAGGTGTGTCGGCTATGCCTATCTTGAACGGTCCGTTTGCTGCCCTGGAGACTCTGGCAAAAATTGTTCCGACTGCATTTCTCTTTGTTTTCTTTCTTTTGCGGCTTCTGCGGCGACCCAAGCGCCGCAGGTTCCGCTCTTCCTACGGCTCGCTTGGCAATGCGTTGCAGCAGATACAAGCCCTTGCAGTTCCGCAGATCGAATACTCGCTTGAAGAACAACGCAGAGAGAAAACCGACGAGGATGATGAGGGAGGCCCCGACGACCCTATGGCATACTACCGCCGGAAAATGAAGGAAGTTGACGACCGCGGTAGCGAATGTGCCCCAACAGGTCCCGAGAATCCAAACTGAGACCTTTGCGCAGGCCAACAATCAAACTTGGCCCTGCAGCGAGGTTGCTGGCGGTACAGGGAGGAGGAGTCTCCGAGCAGCGAAACTACGTGCCACACCACAAGACTTCAACCGGATATTTCTTGAAGGCCCGATCGGAAGTGAGAATTACCATTTCCTCGACTATTGCTTGAGCGATGATCATGCGGTCAAACGGATCATGGTGGTGCAAGGTGAGGTCATATACTTTCAGGCTGTGACTTTGGGTGACTGGCAGTGAGTGAATGCCCTGCTCGGCCAATCTCTTGGGGACGTATCTGGCCGGTTCTTCGGGCAAACGAAACTTCCCCAGCTTGGTTTTGATCGCAATTTCCCAGGAACTGGCAGCGGAGAAATAGACCTCCTCATCTCCGCTGGTGAGAATTTCAAGCCCCGCCTTGCCGATTTTATCGGTAGAGGCCACGCTCCACAGCCACACCATGGTGTCGAGCAGATACTTCATTTACGCTTTGGGCGTTCGAGTTTCGGAAGTTCGCCGCCATAAAATGCCTTCAGGAGATCGTCGGGCAAGGGCGCGTCAAAGTCGTCCGCCACCCAAACCCGGCCACGATCCATTCCTAAGGGCCGAATTTTCTTCTTCTCCGGTTCGACGGCTACGAGGCGCGCCACCGGAACACCTGCTCGGGCAATCGTGACTTCCTCTCCGTTCGCGACCTTCTGGAGAAGACGCGAGAGATGGGTTTTCGCCTCATGGATATTAACTTCCATGCGACAAATAATAGACTAAGTCCGTGGACTAAGTCAATGTTACGCTTTCTCCTCCTTCTGTGGGTGCTCTCCACGAATGGTCCAATCCGTTTCGGAGCGCTGCGGCGGCAGGTTGATGGAATCTCGTCCCGTGTCTTGACCGAAAGGCTGCGGAGCCTGGAACAAAGGGGCTTTATTTACCGCAAGTACGAACCCACAATTCGTCCCGCAGTCACTTACGGGATCACCAAGCGAATGCAGGACATTGGGCCTGTTCTTGATGAATTGAATCGCCTGGCTCAAGGCTGGCAACAGGAAGATGGCCAACAGCCACCCAAAGCTGTTGCTAAATCAGGATCGTCGCGCCCGCAGGAACTTCATCCCAGCTGACAGACCAGGGTTCTTCCATCTAGCTGCGGAGCTTCTCTCCGCTGGGCAGGTGAGGACATCCTTCGACTTCGCTCAGGACAGGCTCTGCCCCCACGCAATCCCTTAGTCCAAAGGCTCGCCCCTGATGCGTCTCCAGTCCGTTACTTAGGTCATCTTGGGTCCAGTGACTTTTCGGTTCATCATACGGGAGGTTATTTGGGGGAAGTGTCGAATGAATATTGATGACTTGCTGCGCATCGCCATGGAGCGCCGGGCCTCCGACTTGCATTTGAAGGTAGGCAACTATCCCCATCTGCGCATTGATGGCGAACTGAGTCCGCTGACCGACCAGCCTCGCATAAGCGCTGAGGACATGCTGACCATGGCGTTCAGCATGATGTCCGCGCGCCAGAAACAGAAGTTCAAAGAGACCACGGAAATTGACATGGCCTACGGCGTGGCCGGACTTGGCCGCTTCCGTGTGAACGTGTTCCAGCAGCGCGGCAACGTGGGGCTGGTGCTGCGTGTGATTCCCACCAAGATTCGCGCCCTCGACGAACTTTACCTGCCCAAGATTGTGGAACAGGTCTGCGACATGCCGCGAGGACTGATTCTGGTCACCGGCGTTACCGGCTCCGGTAAATCCACAACCCTGGCCGCGATGGTGGATCGCATCAATTCCACCCGTGCCGAACACATCGTCACTATCGAAGATCCAATCGAATTTCTGCACCGCGACAAGAAAGGCTATGTGAACCAGCGCGAGGTTGAAGTCGATACGCCGTCGTTCGGCGCTGCGCTGCGAGCTTCCTTACGTCAGGATCCCGACGTCATCCTGGTCGGCGAAATGCGCGATCTGGAAACGATTGGCACGGCGCTGCACGCCGCCGAAACTGGCCACATGGTGTTCTCCACGTTGCATACCCTGGACGCGGTGGAAACCATCAACCGTATTATTGCGATCTTCCCGCCGCCGGAGCAGAAGCAGATTCGCTTGCAGTTGGCCGCGGTGCTGCGCGCCGTTATCAGCCAGCGGCTGGTGAGGCGCTGCGACGGCGATGGCCGCGTGCCGGCGGTCGAAGTCATGATCAACACCGCCTACATTCGGGAGTGCATCCTGGTTCCGGAAAAGACGCGAGCGGTACGCGATGCGATTTCTGCCGGCACTTCGCAGTACGGCATGCAGACCTTCGACCAGTCGCTATGGGACTTGTTCCAGGCAGGATTGATCAATTACGAAACTGCATTGGAGAACGCTTCCAATGCCGACGACTTCAAGCTGCGTATGCAGGGCGTTTCTTCCACCAGCGACATTTCCCGCAACGCCATGCAGCAATCGGGTTTCAGCGGCGGGCGCTGAAACGGTTGTTGCCAGAAACAATCAGGGGCGCGCATCAGTATCATGCGCGCCCCTTTTTCGTATGACCGACGCGTGCTTCTACTTTGCTGCCAGGGCTTGAGGCTGGCTCAAAAATCCAGCCGCGAACTTCGAGTGATGACACTCGGCTCCGCCCAGAACCCTCAGCGCATCATGCAGGGACGAGATATCGAATACGCGGTTCAAGCGGGTGCGGGTCAGCATCTCGTGGACGAAGGGCGACGGGTTCACCAGTTTGAGCTGGATCCCGTGGTTCCGCGTCCAGTGATGCAATGACACCAGTGCGTTCAATCCCCCGCCATCCATGAACTCCAGTTGCGAGAGATCCAGCACCACGATCCGCGTAGTTTTTTCCGAGACCACCGCGTTCCTCAGGGTGGCCACCTCGGCGCCGCGCACCAATCGCCCTCCGCAGTGCACCACCGCCACATCATTGGCTTTTTCAACATCGATCATTAACATGACTGACTCCGTCCTAATGAATCTTCAATTGTATTGAATAGACGACGAGACGGGGAGAAAGTCACCACCATGTCATCGCTCTCGCGTTCCCGCATTCGAGCACCATTCATCTAGTTAGCTATACGTAGTCAGTGGTTTGAGAGTTCCGTCCACTTTTAGCCCGCACAAGGGCGTAACATTTATTTACAAACAATTTACATGTTTGGCGGAGTGTGACTCTGTGCCGTTTCCGCGCCCGAAAAAGACCGATTCCGAAGATGTGCTCTACGAATATGCCGTAGGCGCGCTGGCCCGCCGCATGCGTTCAGTCGCCGAACTCAAACGTCTGCTGCGTCCGCGGGTGGAAGCTGAGACCGAATACGGTAAGACCCTGGTGGAGTTGGTGATTCGCCGCCTCAAGGACCAGGGTTATCTGAACGACGCCAAGTATGCCGCCGCATATTCCTCATTCCGGCGCGACAACGAAAAATTCGGACGCCGGCGCGTAGTCACGGACCTGAAGGCAAAGGGAGTTCATGGCGAGGTGATCGACAAGGCCGTAGATTCGGTTTACGACGAAGTGAACGAAGAAAAGCAGGCGCGCGACTATTTGCATCGCAAACGCCTGCAAAAACCCAAGAATCAGAAAGAGTCAGCACGCATCTTTCGTCAATTGATGCGGGGAGGTTTTGGGGCGAAGACGATTTTCGCCATTCTTAAAAAATGGGATGTGGATGACGAGACGCTGCAGGCGCTGGAGGGGGAGCTGGAATGAACTGTGGTGGGATAATCATGCCTCCGCAGCCAGATTGCAAACCATTGCGTTTGCGTCTGAAATGCTGGATACTCCCCCAGACCATTTCAGTCAAAAGGGGAGGAACCATGAAATCCAGACTGGTGATAATTTTCGCGGCACTGCTGCTCAGCTCAGCCTTTGCGTTCTCGCAAAGTGTGGGAGCCGACGTCGACAAGGCGGCTGATAAGACTGCTGACGCCACCAAGGACGCAGCCAAAGATACAGCGCACGCCACCAAGAAGGCGGCCAAGAAAACCGCGCATGCAACCGACAAGGCAGCCGACAAGACCGCGGACACGACCAAGGACGTGGCCAAAGATACGGCGCACGGCACCAAGAAGGTGTACAAGAAAACCGCGCATGCTACTGACAAAGCGGCGGACAAGACGGCCGACGCGAGCAAGGATGTAGCCAAAGGCACTGACAAGGTGGCGAAGAAAACCGGGCACGGCATCAAGAAGGGTGCAGAGACTGTCGGCCACGATGTAAAGAAGGGTGCGGAAAAAACCGCGGACGAAGTGAAGTAGGTTTGGGTGGGGGATCGGCGGTCAGAAGGGGCTCGGCGTTTCGCAGATGGGCGGGCTTCAGGCATTCCTCCGGGACCGGTGTTGGTCCCGGTAGGGACCGCCGATAGTAGCCCGCCAGTTCACTGGCGGGTGGTGAGGTCAGCACCGACTCGCGTCCCGTAGGGACGCCTGAAATCTACTACACCGCCAGACGGCGGGATGCACGAATCTATCCCCATACGTATTTCGGATCGTAGTCAATCGCGTGTTTCTTCAGGAACGCGAGGAACTCCTCCTCGAAGCTGCGCCTCCGATGATGCTCAGCTTGCCGTTTGATGTAGTCAATTGTGCGTGGCTTCTGTGAAACGCCCAGAGTGAACGCGCCGTAGCCTTCCTGCCAGGAAAATCCCTTGGTGTGAGTCTCGTTCATCCACCGAGAAGATGAGCCTTTCAGTAGCTGCATGGCTTTGGCTAGTGGCATAGCAGCGGGCAGAGACAGCAAGATGTGCACGTGATCTTCAGTTCCGCCGACAATCAGTGCTTTGAAGCCGTTTTTCCGGGCAATTCCGCCTATGAATGACCACAGTTCGGATTGTTTTTCCGCCCGAATTAGTTTTCGGCGTTCCTTGGTCGAGAAGACGCAATGCACGAGATCGGAGACGTAGGTGTGAGGCATGGCGCCCTCCGCGCGGTTTCAGGCGTCCCTCCCGGGACGCGGGGAGTTCTTGCTGGCCCCAACCCGGCGTTGAAACGCCGGGCTACTATCAGACGTCCCTCCAGGACGATTTGCGTTCAAACCCCGCACTGGAACCAACGATCCGCTAAAGACCCGACGCAGAAGGGTCCGAAAGGGACCGGTGATAATAGCCCGCCAGTTCACTGGCGGGTGGCGTCGCCAACATTGGACCGCGTCCCGTAGGGACGCCTGAAATCTACGGCAACGCTGGTGCCGTCGTCTGTGATGGACGAACATGCGAACCGGCAGCATGGTTTCGCCGATGCTAGAATCGACACAGAAATCAATCATGCCGACCGGCTCTGAAATCCGCCGTAAGTTTCTGGACTTTTTCGTTCAGAAAGGGCACCGCGAGGTGCATTCGTCGTCCCTCGTCCCGCAGAACGATCCCACGCTGCTGTTCACCAACGCGGGCATGAACCAGTTCAAGGACGTTTTCCTCGGCCTGGAAAAACGCGAATACACGCGAGCCACAACTTCGCAGAAATGCGTACGCGCAGGCGGCAAACACAACGATCTCGAGAATGTCGGCTTCACCAACCGTCATCACACCTTCTTCGAGATGCTGGGGAATTTTTCCTTCGGCGACTATTTCAAGAAGGACGCCATCGCCTACGCCTGGGAGCTGATCACTTCGCCGCAGTGGTTTGGCATAGAAAAGAACAAACTCTACGTCACCATCTTCAACGGTGAAGGCGGAATGTCGCGCGATGCCGAAGCCTACGACCTGTGGGTGGGCCAGGGCGTACCGAAAGACCGCATCTTTGAGTTTGGATTAAAAGACAACTTCTGGCAGATGGGCGACACCGGTCCCTGCGGCCCCTGCAGCGAGATTCACTACGACATGGGCGTGAGCGCGTCTGACCAAGGCCACACCGACTGCAAATTCGGCTGTGACTGTGGCCGCTATGTCGAGCTGTGGAATCTCGTCTTCATGCAGTTCGACCGCGATGCCAGCGGGAAGTTGAATCCGCTACCCAAGCCGTCGATTGATACGGGGATGGGCCTGGAGCGGGTGGCGGCGGTGCTGCAAGGTGTAATTTCGAATTACGATACGGATTTGTTTACGCCGCTGATCAAGAGGGCGGTGGAGCTGACTGGAGCCACCACCGGCCACGTGGGGACGGCCGCCCTCGGCCGTCCGGTCGAGCGCAGCTCGACAGGTCCTGCATCGGCAGCAAAGCCGGAACAAGAACCAAGCGTAGCTCCGCTCCGCGGGACAGCTGAGGGCGGCCGTTCCCACGTGGCTGGTGGCGATTCTGGACACAAGTCGGCGGCCTCTCTACGGGTCATCGCCGACCACTCTCGCGCGGCAACGTTCCTGATTTCGGATGGAGTGCTGCCGTCGAACGAAGGTCGCGGCTACGTTCTCCGGAAAATCATTCGGCGAGCGATTACGCATGGTCGATTGCTCGGTTACGACAAGCCGTTTCTAAACAAGATGGTCTTCTCGGTGCGTGATCTGATGCAGGACGCATATCCTGAATTGAACGAATCTGCGAATACTGTCGCAAAAACTGTGTTGTCTGAGGAGCAACGATTCGCACATACACTGGACATAGGCCTCAAGAAACTGGAAGACGCTTTTCGCCTGAGTTCCACCTATGGTCCGGCAATTGCGTCGGAAATGATCCGGCTATCCGGCGATGAGGCGTTTAAGCTTTACGACACATTCGGTATGCCGCTCGACTTCATGCAGGATGCGGCGCGCGATCAAGGCATTGCTTTTGATCAGGAGGGCTTCGACCGCGCGATGGAAGAGCAGAAGACTCGCGCTCGCGCCTCCTGGAAAGGCGCGGCCAAGCAGACCGCCAACCCCGCCTATCAGCAACTCCCGAAATCAGAATTCGAAGGCTATCGCCAAACCCGTTCCAACGGCTGCGAAGTCCTCGCCATCATCAGCAGAGGCCAAGGCGCACAGGAACTCAAGCCCGGCGAAGAAGGCGAAGTCATCCTTGACCACACGCCGTTCTATGCCGAGTCCGGCGGCCAGGTCGGCGATCGCGGATGGCTCTACAGCGACGATCACAACACCATCATCGCCGAGGTAAAGGGATGTTATTACCCGGTGCAGGGAGTGAGGGCACACCAAGTGGTCATGAAATCCCCACCCACCGAAAACCGCGTTGGGTGGGGCACCCTCAGGGTCGGAGATAAAGTGGACGCCGTGGTCAACACCGAAATCCGCCAGTCCACCATGCGCAACCACACGGCCACGCACCTGCTGCAAGCCGGGCTGCGCGAAGTGCTGGGCAAGCATGTGAAGCAGGCGGGGTCGCTGGTTGCGCCCGATCATCTGCGCTTTGACTTCTCGCACTTCACCGCTATCGAAGATGAAGAACTGCAGGACGTTGAGGACCTCATCAACAAGGAAGTGCTGTGCAACCAGAAGATTGAGGTCATCGAGAACGTGCCGATTGACGTTGCCATCAACGAATACAAGGCGATGGCGCTCTTCGGCGAAAAGTACGGCGACAAAGTGCGAGTGATCAAGATCGGAGACTTTTCCACCGAACTCTGCGGCGGCACACACACTGCCGCCACCGGCGAGATCGGCCTGATTAAAGTTTTAAAAGAAGGCAGCGTCTCTTCGGGAGTACGGCGTATCGAGGCGGTCACCGGGGAAGGCTCGCTGCATCATTTCCAGAGAGATCACCAACTGGAAAGCGTGGTGGCCAGTTTCGTTGGTCCCTCGCTTTCGCACAAAACGCGAAAGGATGGGGCACCCACATCCGAAGAGACCCCGATGTCTCCCGCGGAAGCGTTGAAAGCGGAACTGGAGAAGAAAGACGCGGAGATCAAGCGGCTGGCCCGCGAACTCGATCAGGCACGGATGAAGTCAGCGTCATCTACGGTGGCCTCGGTCACTGACAAGATCAAAGATGTGCACGGCGTAAAGGTTCTCGCGCACCGGGTGGACAATCTCGAACGTGCGCAGATGCGTACTCTGGTCGACCAACTCCGCGACAAGCTGGGATCGGGCGTGGTGGTGCTGGGCTCGGCCAGCAACGGCAACGTCGCGCTCATCGTTGGCGTGACCAAAGACCTCACCAGCAAAATTCAGGCCGGGGAAGGTCATTGGCCCGGTGGCGCAGAAAGTTGGCGGCAAGGGCGGAGGCAGGCCTGATCTGGCCGAAGCTGGCGGCAAAGATCCCGGCGCGCTGGATGCGGCGCTGGGCGAGGCCTATGGCGTGGTAGAGGCCTCTGTTGGGAAAATAGAACCAGTTTCCAGATTTTAGTTCCCAGTTCTCAGCGGTCTACTCGACCCCCGACGGAGAATTTGCACGCGATTGGCCGTCTGGCTAGACTCCTCAGCGGCGATAGGAGGCGGGTGAAGAATCGCATCAAATTCATCAGCCATAAGGGCAAGAGGATTTTGCTGGTGGATTGCTACCAATTGCTCGGTGGACCAATTGGTAGAATTCGCTGCGCTTGTGCCCGCTCGCGTTACGGCGGAACCTCATGGCTCAGTGTTGCTTCTCGCGGATTTTACGGGTGCGACGTTCGACCGGAAGAGCGTAGATCGTCTGAAACCCTCGCTGGTCTTCGACCGGCCGTTCCTGAAACGTTCCGCGTGGGTGGGAGTGGAGAAACTGCCGAAAGTCTTCTACGAGCACCTGAAATCGTTTTCGCAGCGGGAATTGCCTATCGTTCAAGACTCGCGAGGAAGCGATGGACTGGCTGGTGCAGGATGAACTAGCTACGCCACTTCAGCGTCACCGGGCCCGCCAGCGGATGTTTCATCTCGCCGCCCGTCCTCCGTGCCTCCAGGTAAGCCGCCTTCAATCCGAAATACCACTTGGCAGGGCGGTCAGCGTCATCGATCAGCATCAGGTGAGGATTGTGTTTCAACCCTTCTGATTGCTTTTCCATGGTCTGGCGATCCTGTTCCACAAATTTCGCGAAAACAAATTTGAGCAATTGCGGACCCAGCGGAACCCAGCGAAAGAGATTCCACGCCGCCACCACGTCAATTCGGCAATGGCTGCGGGTGATGGGCGTCACCGTGGTCAGGGAAGAGAACCAGTACTTGCCGGCGCGGATGGTCTCCAGCCGCAGGTTGGGAAGAACAAAATCAATCGTCGTGGTGATGGACTCGGCGTCCGCATACAGCCGCAACAGCTTGTAAGGCGCGCTGTTCGAGCTGGGCGTGTGCGCGCTCATGCGGAAGCCGTAGGGGATGGGCTCGAAATTCTTGTGCTTCTCGTGAATGCTGTCTCGCGATCGCCACCACCAGGCTTGATGGACAAACGGCCCATGCGCCGGGTCCATCAATCCGATGATTCCGTGATCCACGCTGCACGGCAGATCAGCAGTGAGGTAGGCCAGTTTGTACTTGTCGGTGAAGGTAGGAACGCGAGGCACGGGGATGGATGGCTCGGCCGCCTTGGTGAATCCTGCTCCTGGCGCCGACGGTTCGGGAATGAAAACCCAGATGAAGTCGTCATGCTCTTCGCAGGCGTAGCTGCCGGCGTAAATACGGTCGATCTTCAGCTTCTGATCGGCAGTTAGCGATGGAATGAGCTGGCATTGGCCAGTGTGTCCGTCAAACCTCCATCCGTGGTAGCTGCACTCCACCTGCCGGCCATCGAAGAGACCGTGGGAAAGCGGCATGCCGCGGTGCGGGCAGGCGTCGTGCAGGGCAAACGGTCGGCCCTGGGATCACGCCCAATAGCCAAGGGAGTTTCGAGCAGCATTGCTTTCCTTAGCTGGGTGCCGCTCACCTGCTCGGATGGCAGCGCGCGATACCAGAAGCCATAAAGCATCAGGGAGTCCGGGGTTTCGCGTTGCGGCGGGGAGATGTCGTTCATGATGGTGTGATGGACATGGGGACGCAGGCAGCGTACTACAGCCGTCAAAGCAGGTAAAAGTCAGGTCCGCCCAGAATCTCAATAGCTCCGATCAGGCAAGGTAACCTGGGAACGCTGTAAATATCTATGTTTTCAGTAAATTGCTGTATTACTTCCGTGGTTCGATTGGTCTTTCGATTCGTTGCTGCGGGGTCGCTCAACACCTATAATTGCTCCACTCTGGTTAGGATTCTCCGTCAGGTTCCGGGTAGGTAGACGCGGGGTATTTGTATGTCCGCGTCTAGGCACTAAACCCGGTATGCGAAAGCACCTGCAAATCGCCCTGATGGCTAGTCCCGTAATCGCGACCTTCCTTTCTCTCACTACGCCACAACTGCAGGCACAAACCGGTTTCGGCACGGCTGCAAGCATTACCACCGCCACTGACGGCTCCGGCCGCAAGATCTACGTGAACGACGCAGTGCCGGCGGCGCCGAGACGGACATCGACTCCTGCGGTGCAAACCAGCGGGCTGTTCTACTGGAGTCCGACCGCGCACCAATGGAAATCGGTTCCATCCGCCAAGATCGGCGCGGCACGTTCGGCGGCGGCTGAAGTGAGCAATACCGAGCAGGTTTCCAGCTATGTGCGTGGAAAACCATTCACCCAGCAGGAAATCGATGCAGCCATTGAGCTGGCTGCGTCCCGGCACAACGTGGACCCGAGTCTGGTGCGCGCGGTCATCAAAGTGGAGTCGAACTTCAATCCCAACGCAGTTTCCCGCAAAGGGGCGATGGGCCTGATGCAGCTGATGCCACAGACGGCGCGGCAACTGAACGTAGTCAATCCGTTTGATCCGGAGCAGAACATAGATGCGGGCGTCCGCCACCTCAAGCGGCTCATGGAAAGCTACGGTGGGGACGTCAAGCTAAGCCTGGCAGCCTACAACGCGGGCGCGGGTGCAGTCGCAAGGAGCGCGGGGATTCCGCGTTTCGGCGAAACCCGTAACTATGTGAAACGGATCACGCAGTTGTACTACGGTGGAACGGTTCCGGGCTATCGCCTCCTGAGCAGCCCGGTGCACGAACCGGTTCGGGTGCAACGTGACGACCGGGGTGTTTTGCACTTCAGCAACACCGATTGAAGAAACCGCATCTCTAACAGGGTAAGGCGGACGCTCACAAGCCAGGCGATTACGGGCAAAAGAATTACGGGCAAGAACAATTGAAGACCTTCGATCCAGGCCAACGCGCACGGCGTCTGGGCACGGCTCTGCTCCTGCTGCTGCTTCCGGTGTTGCCCGTCCAGGCGCGAGGACGATCTGAGGCCTGGGCCAACACACAATTTTCTACCGCCGAACGCATGCGGGAAACGCTGAACGCCCTTCCCGCCACCGAGCGAAGCCGGCATGAATACCAGCGCGTCATCAATGCCTATCGCCGGGTTTACTACGGTGCTCCGGCTTCGGCCAAGGCGGATCCCAGCGTAGTTGCGGTCGCCGACATGCTGGCGGAAATGGGGCGGTGTTTCAACAACGACAACGATCTGCGATCTGCCATCGGCCAGTACAAATTCCTCCGCCGGGAATACCCCGGCAGCCGGAATCGCTTTGAGGCTCTATTCAACATTGCCCAAATCTATCAGGATGACCTCAAGCAACCGGCCGAGGCAAAACCCGTATTCGAAGAATTTCTCCGGCGCTATCCTCGCCATCATCTGGCGGACGCGGCTCGCAGCGCGCTCGACCAGCCAGTGCAGCAGGCTGCGCTAAGGTCCAAGGTCATCACCCAGCTTGTCGTTAGGGAAAGCGATACGGAAGACGACAGAGGTGATGATGCGGATGACGACTCAAAAGCTGGGAGCCCGAAGGCCGACAGTCACGAGGGAACCACGAAGCCTTCGCACATCACCAACATCCGCCACTGGTCCAGCCCAAACTACACGCGGGTCGCCATTGACCTCGATCGGGATCCAAAGTTCGAATCCCAGCGGATAGATAATCCCGAGCGAATTTTCTTTGACTTGCTGAATACGAACCTTCTCTCCAACCTGTTGGGCAAGACCTTGGATGTGGATGACGGGCTGCTAAGAAAAATCCGGGTAGCCCAGTTCCAGCCGGGGAAGTCGCGGATTGTCTTGGAGGTCGCGGATCGCTCGGAGTACGACACTTTCCTGCTGGCAAATCCGCCGCGGCTGATCATTGATATCCATAGCAAGGAGATTCAAGGCAAAGAGGCTCACGCTCAGGATATCCGTCCTCAGGAAGGCCCCGACCAGGCCAAGAGTGGCGAGAGCAAGCCGCCAATACAGGCGCAAGGTGTGCAACCCGCGTCGCTGAAGCGGTCGTCGCCGCTAAGCTCCACTGGCACAAAGGTGGCGGATGCGGCCTTGAGAGCCAAGTCCGAGGACTCCACCGCGGTAGAAGCGAAGCTACCCGTAACCGCGACAACCAAAAGCCGCATTTCCCCTGCCAGCTTGGCGGGCGGTGCTGGGCCGAAGAAAACAGTTGTGGAAGCGGACGACTCTGATGACGACGGCACTGCCACCGTCGCCAAACTCGATCCTCCGGACGTAAAATCCCCGGCCAGGGCCGCCAGCACGCTGGCCTCGCTGCCTTCCAAAAGCTCGGCGAGAAGCAAACGCAAGAATGCGGAATCCTTTCCCGATGTTCGCGAGGCCTCACCCACGGCCAGCGGCGATCGGTCGCTGATCCGCGCCCTGGGGCTGAAGATCGGCAGGATCGTGATTGATCCCGGCCACGGCGGACACGATACCGGAACCATCGGCCCCAACGGGCTTGAAGAGAAGGATCTGGTGCTGGATGTGGGCCGCCGACTGGGCAAGTTGCTGCAGACACGTCTGGGCGCCGACGTAGTCTACACGCGTAAGGACGACACCTTCATTCCGCTTGAGACTCGCACCTCCATAGCCAACCAGGAGCAGGCGGACTTGTTCGTTTCCATCCACGCCAATTCCAGCCGCGACGCGGACGCGCGTGGGGTGGAAACTTATTACCTGAATTTCACCTCGTCCGCGGAAGCGTTGGACGTGGCAGCGCGCGAAAATGCAGCCTCGGACAAATCCGTCTACGAACTTCAGGATCTCGTAAAGAAGATTGCGCTAAAAGAGAAGATCGAAGAATCGCGCGAGTTTGCCTCCAACGTGCAGCGCGCCCTGCACAGCGGCCTAGCCGCGAAGAGCCCGGGGATCCGGGATCGCGGGGTGAAGAAGGCCCCGTTTATCGTGCTGATTGGCGCCAACATGCCTTCGATCCTGGCTGAGATCTCGTTCGTCAGCAACCCTGGGGATGAGCGCCGCCTGCGGACCTCGGACTACCGCCAGCGCATTGCCGAATCGCTCTATCGAGGCATTTCGAAGTACGTAAGCGGTCTCAGCGGGGTCAAGGTCGCCGCCAGGATCGACAAGGGCGAGGGCCAATAGCCTCCGAAACTCCCGTAAGTCTCTTCGCGAACTTTGCGGTCAGCTTTGAATTTCTGCCGCCTGAACTATGGAGTCGCATTTGGGGGAAACTTTCAAGGCCTGTTTGTAGTCTAATAGAAATGGGCTGTGGGCAGCCCGCCCTCATGAAGGCTTTCAGAATCGGTTTCCTGCTAGTCCTGTTGGTTGGCACTGCCTTCGCGGGCGAGGGCGCCCGCGCCACACCTGCAACCATAGCTGTACCGGCCCTTCTTCCCCCGCAGTTCTCCGGATGGCAGATCTCCGGCTCGCCGCAAATGAGCCAAGACCCGGCCGCGGCCGATCCCGCGAATGCCGCCTTGCTCAAAGAATACGGATTCACCGACTTCGAATCGGCCACCTACACCCGCGATGATGGTCGCAAACTTGCGCTAAAAGCTGCCCGCTTCGCCGACGCTACTGGATCCTACGGTGCCTTCACATACTACAAGCTGCCACAGATGCTGAAGGAGACAATCCCGGATCAGGCCGCGTCGCTCAACGAACGTGTGCTCTTTTATCGCGGCAATATCCTGGTCGATGTGGTTTTCGAAAAATTGAGCGCCATGTCCGCGGCTGAGCTTCGCGAGCTATCGCAAGCCCTGCCTTTGCCCGCGGGCAACTCGCGAAATCTGCCCAGCTTGCCGGCCTATCTTCCGAAACTTGGCTACGTGAAGAACACGGCCAAATACGTCGTAGGCCCGGTGGGCCTGGAAAAAATAAGCGCGCCGCTTCCCGCGCAACTGGTGGATTTCAGCGTCGGGTCGGAAGTCGCGTTAGGCATGTACCAAACGTCGGACGGGCAGGCAACTCTGATCCTGATCTCCTATCCCACGCCGCAAATCGCTGCCGAACATCTGCGCCAGCTTGACGCTGCCCGCCAGCCCAACCCGCAGCAACCGGGAAGCGCTGCGACTATGAACATGCTACCGGTAAACATGGGACCGGTCTTCGAGAAGCGCACCGGCCCCATGCTGGTCATCGTCACCGGCGCGGTCTCGCCGGACGATGCGAAGGCGCTTCTGAGTCTGGTGAACTACGAAGCCGACGTCACCTGGAATGAAAACACATACACTGGCAAGAAAAACAACCTCGGCAACCTGATACTCAACATTTTTCTGCTGTGCGCGATTCTGATGGCGTTCTCCGCCGTAGCCGGACTCGCCTTCGGAGGTATCCGCATCTTCTTCAATCGCATCTTGCCGGAGCGTCTACTGCACCGCGAAAAGGAAGTGGATTTCATCTCGCTGAACCTGTCCGAAGGCGAGGAAGCGGCTGCGAATTCCAACGTAAGCCCATCAATCAAAGCCGGTTAGGGCAGTAAAATCGACTCAATGTCTCAGAATGAGTCACTACGAGCGGCTGTTAACCTATTTTCTAAATTATTGAAAACAAAGCTATTTATTTCCCAAAAATTCCTTGACACCCCCCTTTTTCGACTCATAAGATTTCGCCAGAAAGTTTTGACGGATTTTTGCCCCGTTGGAACTATTCTCCCTAAAAGAGAAGGCCGCCCATTGCCAGGGCGGTCTTTTTGTTTGCGCTCGGTCGTCGGTCGTTAGTCTCAGTCGTCAGGCTGGAGCGAAACTGAACTGGCAATTGTGAGATGGACTCGCGACATCTAGGTTTCAACTCGTGCGACGAGCTTTCTCATTTGTTCTTCCACTGGTTCTCTCCTTCGCGTGCAATAGTCCGGTTCAGGGGCTGACCGTGCAGCGCGTCTCGGGTGACGATGCTGTAACCGTGACGGATGTTCGTTTCCCCATGGCAAGCATAGGCGGGATGCTGTGGTATCGCATTGTCGTCCCAAAAGTCATATCCAACGAACGGCTTCCGGTCTTGTACGTCCTGCACGGCGCAAATAGTAGTCCAGTCGAAATAGTGGAACGTTCGGATGTTGTGAGGCTTGCCGGCGTCGAGCGCTTGATCGTCGTGGTCCCGGATGGAGAATATTCCTACTATACAAACGCGAAGCACAAGAGCCGTTCGCGCTGGGAAGACGCGATGGTGCTGGACCTTCCTCGTGATGTCGAAGCACGATTTCCTGTGCTAAGAGTCCGCGAGCATACGGGAATTGCGGGTATCTCGATGGGAGGTTACGGTGCGGCCAAGTTGGCGCTAAAGCACCCCGAGCTATATGGGTGCGTCGCAACCATGAGCGGAGCTCTGGACATCACCCGGCTACAGCCGAGCCTGCGGCGCTGGGGACAGACGTGGAGGATCTGGACCATCTTCGGCGTGCGTGCGAGTGCAAGGCGCGACGAGGACGTTTTTGAACTGCTCGTTCACATGCGCGACCCGCACGGCGCAAAATGGTTTCAGTCGTGCGGACAAGACGACTCCCTGCATGGAGTCAACGAGCGATTTGTGCGGCAACTGCGTGAGCAGGGAGTGGACGTCGAAGGAATCACCACGCCGGGTGGCCACGACTGGCAGAGTTGGAATGCCGCGATGCCCGATTTGTTCAGGACCGCGGCGAAAAGCTTACATTAGGGTTGTTCAGATGGCGGTGTGAAGAAGGGCCTTTTGTACAACAGCCTGACGAGCGAATCTGGACGTCTGATTTTGCTGGTTCCGACCCGTTTCCTATTGCGGCTGGTTCCAGCCTCGGGCCCGCGGCCACCAGCGACGTACATTGCGGCAATATTCTTCGTAGGCAGTCCCGAATTTCCCGCGCAGAGTTGGCTCTTCATAAAAGGTCACGAACAGGTGCACGCCGAGGGCAACGGCCGCCACTGCGGCGATCAGACTTGCGTTGGCGTGTCCGAATACAACCCAAAGCCCGATCCAGCCTGCGGCGAAGCCCAGGTACATGGGGTTACGCACGAAGCGGTAGAAGCCCACCACTACCAATCGCTGCGGGGGAGCGATGGGGGCGGGTGTTCCGCGTCCCGTCCAACCGAAGTCCCAAATGCAGCGCAGAGCAACAGCGAATCCCAGCACTGACGGAAGCGCAGCCAGCCATCGCCAACGTGCTGTGCCCGCCGTCTCCACACGGAAACCGAGCCATTGCGGCAGCAGCCAGAACCACAAGGCAAAGAATGCCCCGCCGACCACGAGCGAGGCGGCAGTGGTTAGCCCGCGATTGCCGTTTCCGGCCGCCGGAGCCGTCGAAGACTCTGCATCTGTCATCTTCATCTTGACCTTGGCGTGACCGACGCCACAGTCTACCGCAACCAGGGTGGCCCGATCTCCATCCGGGAGGCGTCCTGGGCGCATCCGCTGCCCGGAAGGGTTGAGGCTCAGAAACCGCCAAGCGATTTGGTAAACTGGAGCAGCCGAGCCAGAAGCCGACGTAGCTCAGTTGGTAGAGCAGCCGATTCGTAATCGGCAGGTCAGCGGTTCAAGTCCGCTCGTCGGCTCCAGTTTTCAATGACTTGCCCCGAGTCTTCACTGCACCCTCACCTCACTGTGATGTGAATTGTGACGTGAGTTGCGCTGGTCGATGGCTTCGCGTACCGGATCGAGAACGGGGTGCTGGTAGCGCATCGCCGTTCTGACATCAGTGTGCCCCATCACCTTCATCACCATCGCCAAGTTTCCCATTCCCTCGCATATGGCCGTGCCAAATGCATGTCTAGCACAGTAGAGTACGAGTGAGGCTGGCAGGCCGGCCCTCCTGACGTGCGTCCCTGAACTGCTTGGCGCGAACTTGGCGGCGTACCTGGGCCGTTCCTGCGGATCTTCCGGAAGCGTACCTGGTACGCTCAGGAACTCCGGGTGCCGCTTTGCGGGAGCCCCGAGCCTGCCGAGCATCTGCAAAGCATAGCAGGGCAGGTGCTTAGGGATGCCGAGCTGGGCTCACCATGCTCTTACGGACTTGGCGCGGGGGATCGCGCTAAGTGTCACTAGGGAGCGGTTAGGCGTTGGCAACCGTTGCTTCGTAACGTTGCCTTCTAGAAGCGAAGGCAGGCGTTAAGCGGGGCTTTGACCGGAGTCGGGACGCTTTTTGTTTCGTGAACCGCGCCTACTGCGCTCCGCCGAGGTTATTTTTCAATGTCGAAGTAAATCTTTGTTGTGGCGCGGTATTGGGCTATCTTCTTGCCGTCTAGTTCCATCTCTAATTCTGCCACGCGCGCCCACCTCAAGCCGCGAACCGTTTTTGCAGCTTTTGCCACCGCGTTTTCCGCAGCCTTCGCAAAGCTCTCCTTGGAAGTTCCGACTACCTCAATGATCTTTTGGGCCATTTCGTTTCTCCTTTGATTTTCTGACTGTCGATTGTACCGGAGTGGCCTGCGATCGCCCCACCCCGCGATCTTGCTGGTGATCGGCAGAATGTCCTGAATGTGCAGCACAGAGTCGGATCGGCTGGTATTTTGCATTCTGCGGAGTGCCTACCCAGGTTGACGGGCTTCTCACCGCCCGGCAACCCTCTCGTGTGTTGCGAGTTCGCGCAGTGCTGGCCATGGCTGGCTTAGGTCCTCTCATCCAGCTCTTCTTTGTGACGTGATTGTGACGTGAGCTTTCGACTCCTCTCATTCAAATCCAACGTTTTCCTGAAAGGAGGCCCACAATGCCGTTCGATACGACCCACCCTGGCTGGTCTGGTCCGGCAGTCTTTCACTGTTGTAGTTGGGCCGAACAGGGTTCGGGTGTATGCTTGTGGCGCCAAAATGGCGCAAGTGAGGTATTGAGCAGTTTCTCCCAGGAGATAGACGGAGGCTCAGCTGAACTGATCCGGCATGACCGGACGTAAGGCCGCGCACGCGGCTGTTGCAGATGAGCACAGAACGTCAAGCCGACCACGGGCGGACGTCTTAAGACATGAACGGTGAGGCGTCGGCTCGGTCGGCTTTCGCGTGGAGACTTGGCCATGAAACAGACCTTTGCCATTGGTATCGGTGGTGCTGCTGGTCAGGGTGTTGCCACTCCGGGTGACATCTTTGCAAAGATCTTCAGTCGCCGCGGCCTGCACCTGAATGCCTACAACGCCTACCAGTCGATCATTCGGGGCGGCCATACCTTTCTTACCATTCGTACCGGCCCTGAAAAAGTCACCAACATGGGTGACCGAATCGACCTGCTGATCCCGCTAAACCAGGACGCCATGAATCGTCACCTCGGGCTGCTCACCGACGGGGCAGCGTGTATTTATAACGCTGATACGATCAAGCCCAGCGCTGCAGCCGAGGGTGTAGCGCTCTGTCCCCTCCCGGTCTCAAAGTTGGCCGACATCACCCGGAACAAGGTGGCCCAGAATACGCTCGCGGTTGGCGCTGGTCTCAGCATGATGGGGATCGGCTTCCAGGCCCTAGAGGAGGTTCTCGCCGAGCAATTCAAAAAGAAGGGTGAAGCCATAGTGTCGGAAAACGTCGGAATCGCGCAGGCTGGTTATGACTACGCTGGCGCAAATTTCAAGCCCTTCGCCTGGCCACTCCCCATGACCGGGAACCGCTATGCGGTCCTCAGCGGGAACACCGCGATGGCCATGGGTGGTGCCGCGGCGGGTGTGAAGTTTTACTGTGCCTATCCCATGAGCCCTTCGACCGGGGTGCTGCACTGGATGGCGGCTCACGCCCGCAAGGCAAACATCATGGTGCGGCAGGTGGAAGACGAGATTGGGGTCGTCAATATGGCAATTGGCGCCGCCCACGCCGGCGTTCGCTCGATGTGCGCTACCTCCGGCGGCGGCTTTGCCCTGATGAGCGAGGGGCTTGGCATGTCGGCGATGATGGAAACGCCGGTGGTAGTAATTGACTGCCAACGGGCTGGTCCGTCTACGGGAGTTCCCACCAAGACCGAACAGGGTGATCTCTGGCAAATGTTGGGCGCCGCCTTCGGCGATTATCCACGCGTTCTGGCCGCCCCACTCGATATCGGAGACTGTTTCAAAATCATCCCTGAGATTTTTAACATCGCTGATCGCTTCCAGTGCCCGGGCCTGGTGCTCTGCGATTTATTGCTGTCGGAAGGCAGGCTCAGTGTGGATCCAAAGGATCTGGACTTTGCCCCCGTCATCGATCGCGGAGAGCTGATCACAACAGCCACACCGGCATCCGACACCGGGAGCAACGGCGGCTATAAGAGATACAAGATCACGGAAAGTGGTATTTCGCCGCGAGCGGTTCCGGGGGTTCCCGGTCACACCCACACTGCCGCGACGGACGAGCATGAAGAGGACGGTGTTTTGATCAGCGACGAGTTCACCAACCCGACGAAGCGCCGCGCCATGATGGAGAAGCGTATGCGGAAAGTCGCCGGCATCCAGGCCGCGGTTCTTCCCCCCAAACTGTCGGGCCCGCGCGACGCCGAGATTACGTTGATTGGCTGGGGGTCCACTAAAGGAGTGATCGAGGAGGCCTGCGAGATCCTCAACGAGCAGGGCATTTCGGCCAATCAGCTTCAGATCCGCTGGCTCGTGCCTCTCCACGGCGAGGCGATTCTCGAAATTTTGAAAGACTCGCGGCACACCTTCATCGTGGAAAACAACTACAGCGGACAGTTCGCGCGCTACCTGCGCAGTGAAACCAGCTACGTGCCGAACGGCTACATCCGAAAATACGATGGGGAACCTTTCATGCCGCACCACATTGTGGAAGCGGTAAAGGAACAGTTGAGCGGGAAGCTCAACCTTTCCGTTCCCGCGCACGAAATTATGGTTTGAGGAGAAGAAAATATGGCGACAGTTCTAGCGCCCCCCAAGAACCTGACGGTGTCCGATTTGAAAGGCAAGGTTGATCCTGATTGGTGTCCCGGATGCGGCGATTTTGGTGTGCTCGCCGCGGTCGAAAAAGCTTTGGTCGAGTTGCAGATTCCAAACCACAACGTGGTCACCATCAGCGGGATCGGCTGTTCGTCCAACTTCCCCGGCTATATCAACACCTATGGCATGCACACCTTGCACGGCCGGGCGCTGGCGGTGGCTACCGGACTGAAGCTGGCGAATCATGAGCTGACCGTCCTTGTTACTGGCGGTGACGGCGATGGCTTTGGGATCGGCGGCAACCATTTTGTCCACACCATGAGGCGCAACGTAGACCTCCTCTACATAGTGATGGACAACCAGATTTACGGTCTCACCACCGGCCAGACCTCGCCCACCAGCCGCATCGGGATGAAGACGAAAAGTATGCCCTTTGGCAACATCGAGGCGCCGGTCAATCCGATTTCGCTCGCTCTGGCAGCCGGGGCCACGTTCATCGCCCGCGGCTTCAGCGGCGAACAGAAGCACCTTACCCAACTGATCAAACAAGGCATTGAACACAAGGGCTTCTCGTTCCTGGATGTCTTCAGCCCGTGCGTGACCTATAACCACGACAATACCTACCAGTGGTTCCGTCCGCGCGTGAAAAAACTCGAGGATGATCCAACTTACGATTCCGGCAACTGGATGGCCGCGATGGGAAAATCGCTGCTTTGGGGTGAGGAGATCCCCATTGGAAAATTCTTTGAGCGCACCGATGTTCCCACCTTGCACGGGGCAGAGCCAGTTTTAAACACTGGCCCGCTGGTACATAGTGACGTACAGATACCACCCGATGCAGCCCGGTCGTTCATTGCGGAGTTGATGTAGCGCGAGCCTCGCCCTGGTGGACTATGTTGCGGCCCGAATTCGCTGGTCAAACTGAGATGATCTCCCGGCTCCAAAACGATGAATGATTGCAATGAAGATGTCACGCCGACAACGCGTGTTCAAGAAACAACACCACAACAAGTTTCCATCCACCGTCTAACCGCGTACAAATGAACTGGCGCTTCTATTGCGACGCGACCAGTTGCGTTTGAAGGCCTGTCATAAATTGATTAGAGATGTTGTTTGAGAGCACCGTTGTCCCGGCACAATTTTGCAACTCTGCTTGGGATCGAAGTGGTTTATGGCCTCAAGTTTTTCTGAGCCATGATGGATTAACAAAGTTAACGGGTTTCCTGTTTTCCGCCGACGGCCGTAGGTGAGCTGAACGTTCTCGGGCAAGCCCGAGTAGAGAGGCAAATAGTGAAATATGGAAATAGTGAAGAAAAAGACGAACCGTGACCTTCTCGTTTCGAATGGTTGGATTCAGGCTGTCACCATCGTTGTAGTTTTTGGCTTTTTCGTCTTGGGCCTCCTCGCTTACCGCACCTACAAAGATGAACCCCCGATTCCGGCGAGAACTGTGGGAGAGACTGGCGAGATACTCTTTACCCACCGGGACGTTGTTGATGGCCAGGGCGTGTTTCTCCGCAACGGTCTCATGGAGTATGGCTCGATCTTCGGACACGGAGCCTATCTCGGTCCGGATTTCACCGCTGATTATCTCCACCGTGCGGCCCTTCTGGTCATCGATGCATACGGCGGTTCGTCATCGGACCAGGCAAGAGCCCGGACCATAACCGATTTCACGTCGAATCGGTATGACCCTGAAACCGACACGCTGACTCTCAGCGCTGCACAGGCGGAGGCCTTCGGTAAACTCAAAATCTACTACCACGACTTCTTCGCCGATCCAACCTCAAAATACGGGTTGAGACCGGCGGCGATCACCGACCCGCAGCAGACGCGACAACTGACGGCTTTCTTTTGCTGGACAGCCTGGGCCGCTTCTGCCCGCCGTCCAGCACTGGCCTACTCCTATACCAACAACTGGCCTCCTGAGCCACTGGTGGGCAACCATCCCACAGCGGACACGGTGATTTGGAGCGTGCTGTCATTGATCGCGCTGCTGGGTGGAATTGGGATTCTGCTCGCTGCGTTCGGCCGCTGGAACTTTCTGGGGTGGCATGGAAGCGAACAGCAGGCTATTTCTTTTCGCCCTCCAAATGAGGTTCTGCTTACTCCTTCGCAACGGGCCTGTTCGTGGTTTTTTCTGGTTATGGCGTTACTTTTTCTCTTGCAAGCATTGCTTGGCGGAGCCACTCAGCACTATCGGGCAGACCTCTCAAGCTTCTTCGGCATTGATCTCGCCCGCCTGCTACCCTTCAACATTGCCCGCACCTGGCACCTTCAGCTGGCGATTTTCTGGGTTTCGACATCCTTTCTGGCCGCAGGAATCTTTCTCACTCCGATGATTGTTGGCCGCGAGCCACGGAGGCAAAATTGGCTGGCGTACGGCTTACTCGTGGCGCTCGCAATTGTTGTATTTGGCAGCATGCTGGGCGAATATGGGGGGATTAAGGGGTGGATTCACCAGGGGTGGGAGTGGTTTGGAAATCAGGGCTTCGAGTATCTCGACTTGGGGCGGTTCTGGCAGATCCTCCTGATTCTAGGCCTTTTCTTCTGGACGGTCATTCTTTTCCGCGGATTGCGTGGGCGACTAGTCGCGGAACACATGGGCAACATGCCCTGGTTGTTCTTCTTTTCGGCCCTTTCGATCCCAGCCTTTTACGCGGTTGGGCTGTTGGCGCGTCCCGCTTCCCATTTCACCACAACCGATTTCTGGCGGTTCTGGGTTGTGCACCTGTGGGTCGAGGATTTTCTTGAGTTGTTTACCACCATCATGGTCGCCTATATCTTCGTGCTGCTCGGTGTGGTGAATGAACGAGTGGCGCTAACCGTGATTTACCTCGATATTGTGCTTTACTCAGCCGGTGGGGTAATTGGCAGCATGCATCATGTGTATTTCTCTGGCGAGCCCTCCGTTCATATGGCACTCGGCGCATTTTTCTCTGCGGCCGAAGTAATACCTCTCACATTTCTGACCGTCGAAGCCTGGAGTTTTCTGCAACTCGGCGCCCATAAAGAAGGGCCTTCGCGCACGCCGTTTCCTCATTTCTGGGCGGTCATGTTTCTTGCCGCAGTTGGCTTTTGGAATTTTCTCGGTGCTGGTATTTTCGGGTTCCTGATCAATCTTCCCATCGTTTCGTATTACGAAATCGGAACCGCCTTGACCGCCAATCACGGACACGCCGCCATGATGGGCGTGTATGGCATGCTGGCCGTTGGATTGGCCTTGTTCTGCCTGCGTTACATGGTTCCAGAGGATCGGTGGTCGGACCGAGCGGCCAAGATCAGCTTTTGGTCGCTGAATCTCGGCCTGGCTTGGATGGTGTTCGCAACTTTGTTTCCGTTGGGAATCCTTCAACTTTATCACTCTGTCAATTCGGGTTATTTCGATGCACGCTCGCTAAAATTCTTGACCAATAGAAGCAACGCCTTACTTGAGTGGGTGCGATTTCCTGGTGACGCGCTTTTCATAGTCGGGGGAGTGTTACCGATCTTGTATTTGTCCTGGCTCGCGGTCCGCTACATGGCTCCTCGACTCACTCTCGATCAACCAGATGAAATCCTTTTCACAGAAGTTGTCGGACCTCAAGAATCACTATGAGCAGCATCCACACTGAAGTGCTGTTGGCCTCTGGGTATGCGCTTTTCCTGGTTATGGTGGCGATTTGTCTCGAAAAGCTAGGGCGGCATTCGCAACAAAGATCTCGGCAGTACCAAACAGCAGGATTCACTTATCATCAGCACCTCAACGTATGGGAGTGTCCGGCCGGTCAGTATCTCAAGCTCTGGGCGTTCGACTCCCAACGACGCGTCGCACAATATCGCGCGGAAGCGAAAACCTGTAACTCCTGTGTGCTGAAGAAGAACTGCACTGATTCCCAGGATGGCCGGAACCTGGAGCACCATCCCGACACCTGGTTGCAATCGGAGGTGCGACGTTTTCATCATGGGATTTCGCTGGCTTTGCTTTTCCTAGCGGGGCTGATTCTTTCGCTAGAAATCATCCTCCAGACTGCCACGGCCGATTTGATGGTGCTCCTTGGTGCCATGGTGCCGGTCGCCTTCGTGACGACACGGTTAGGATTTGGAAATGGCAGGTTCCTGCGCGGCTAGCGGGGGGAATTGACACTGATAAGGCTCGAGAGAAAATCCAGAATCGGCCTCGACGAGCGCGGCCGAGTTGATGGCCACGGGCGAGCGAAGGGCAGTACAGAAGTTGGCTACGTTTGTCGGTACTAGTGCAACCGACGTCCGATAATTCCGGATTCCCCGTCACCCGCGCAGAACCTACGACGTGGTCGGTGGCTGTAACTGAAGCTTACACCGCTCAAAGCCGAAAATTGGCTGCCCGACCGTTATGTTTCCCAGCCATTTAGTCACTCGACCGGGATTTCCTCGCCGGACCAGTCGCATGAGTCGACCTCGATTGGCCGCGGAAACGCGCGGGAGGAACAGTGAACTCGCGTTTGAATGCGCGGTTAAAAGCGGCTTCGGATTCATAGCCGACTTCGGATGCGATCTGTGCCACCGAATAACTGGTCGAGGCAAGCATCTGCGCTCCCAACTGAAGTCGCCAGCGCGTGAGGTACGCCATTGGAGGTTCGTTGAGGTAGTGGCGGAAGCGCTCCGCCAGCACTGAGCGGGACACTCCGGCTTCTTTTGCCAGGGAAGCAATGGTCCACGGATGCGCAGGATCCCGGTGCATCAGCGCCAGCGTCTTTCCGACCTCGGAATCGCGGGCGCCAGCCAGCCATCCGGTTTGCTCAGCTGGAAGGTGCGCAATGTAGGTCCGCAGGGTTTCAACGAACAAAACCTCTGACAGTTTGGCTAAGACTGCTTCTCCGCCGGCGCGGGATGCGTCGGCTTCATTCACTGAAAAGCGGATCGAGTTCTCCAGCCATCTGCCAGAAGCATCGTTACGAATACTGACTTTGAACAGCGGCGGCAGGCCGCTAAGAAAAACCTGGCTCAGCCGTGGCTCGCACGCCATGTAGCCACAAACGAATCTCGTGACTTCCCCTCCGCCACCCAGGCGGGACAGCTTCAGCCCCTGGGAAAAAATTCGGGCCAATTCCTTCGCCATGTCCACAGTCTTGGTCGGCGGGCCGTTTTCGATGATGTGCGCGTCGCCGTGGGGAAAGATCACGATGTCACCGGCGTCGAGGGTTATGCGCTCGCCCTCCAACAGCCGCGCAGAGGCTCTCCCTTCAGTGAGCAAGTGATAAATGATCACGTGCCCCGCGCCCGGCGCCAGGTAGGGCGCAACCGTGCGAGAGGGTGGCGAGCAAAAACTCCACGGGGAGGAGAATTCTCCGTTGTAGAACATGGCCCCCTGGAGCTTCACCACCTTCAGCACTTCGGAAAGCACATCCATACAAGCCTCCCGCGGGACTCCCGGCAAATCTTTCCGGACTCCTGAGCAAATCATCATACGGCAACCCTGCCGTGAGCAAGAAAGCCGGACGCGCGGGTAAGTACGGGCCGCGATAGTGGCGCATAGTAAGCCTCGTCGAAGCGTTCGCGGATGCGAAAAATACTTCAAATCAACGGCAGAAGGAGATGACCAATGCCGACTACAAACGATGTCCTCGATCAACATCTGTCCAAATGGAGGAACCTTTGATTCAAGTGAAATTAATTGAGGAAACCTTCACGTCGACCGAGAAGAAGGAGATCGCCACCACGCTCACGGATGCCATGGTGTCGATCGAGGAAGAGAACATACCCGCCGCGATCCTGGCAGACATCGAAAACATTCTTGGCGGTGAATGGGACATTGGCGTGTCGGCCATGACGGCCGACGCTATCCGTGCCCTTATTGCAGGTGAATAAAAACACACTGGAGGAAGCATGAGCACCACTACAACCGCACCGGAAATCGACGGTCTGAAGGCACGGCTGAAAGAAACATGGATGGCCGGAGACTACGACCGCTTCTCGCGCTACATGGAGCAGGGCGCGCGCATTTTCTACGAACAACTCGACGTTCCTGCAGGATGCCAGTTGCTCGATGTGGCCTGCGGCTCGGGCCAGGTCGCGCTCTGGGCGGCGCGGGATGGAGTGAACGTCACTGGCGTGGACATCGCGCCGAACCTGGTGCAGCGTGCGCAGGCCCGTGCCAACGCGGAAGGTCTCAAGGCTCGTTTCATTGAAGGTGACGCCGAGGCTCTTCCGTTCGAAGATGCCAGCTTCGACGTCGTAACCAGCCTGGTCGGAGCGATGTTTGCCCCGCGGCCGGAACTCGTGGCCCGCGAACTGCTGCGAGTGTGCAGTCCCGGAGGCACGATCGCGATGGGAAATTGGACGCCCGAAGGGTTCATTGGACAAATGTTCAAGACCTTCGCCAAGTTCATCGCTCCCTCTGGCATGCCGGCTCCGGTGTTGTGGGGCGATGAGACGGTTGTGCGCGAGAGGCTGGGCCACGGGGTTTCGGACCTTAAGATGACGCGGCGCCACTACACCTTCACCTACCCCTTCCCGCCGGCTGAAGTGGTGGAGTTCTTTCGTCAGTACTATGGGCCCACCAATCGCGCGTTCGCATCGTTGGATGAAACTGCCGCGTGGAACCTCCGCGAAGAACTGGAAGAGTTGTGGTCCGCGCACAATCGCGGAGGGGATGAACTCACCGTGGTTTCATCGGAGTATCTGGAAGTGATCGCGGTGAAAGCCTGAAGTTCGGGGGTTCTCCGCCAATCTTTGCATATAAGGAGTTACGAATATGGCTTTAATGCGTCCGGATCCAACCTTTTACCCTTCACCCGGCATGGCGATGCAGGCCCCGCCAGAGCGCCTCGCATATGTCGCTCTGCTCAACGCCGGCAAGAATGGAAAGCGCGACGCCATGGGCGTCATTGACCTTGACCCGAGTTCCTCCGAGTATGGCCGGCTCGTCGGGCAAACAGATTTTCCACGCGGGGATAATGAGCTGCACCACTTTGGCTGGAATGCGTGCAGCGCGTGTCTTTGTCCGCAGGCGCCCGCATCCGCACATGGAGCGTCGCTACCTGATCGTACCGGGCATCGGGTCTTCGCGGATTTACATCCTGGATACCAAGCCGGACCCCAGACAGCCGAAGATCGTGAAGGTGATCGAGCCCGAAGAGTTCATCAAGAAGACGGGCTACACCTCGCCCCATACAATTCATTGCGGACCAGACGGCGTCTATGGAAGCGCACTCGGATCGGCCAGCGGAGACGGCCCCGGTGGCATTTTCCTGATGGACGCGAACACCTTTGAGCTGAAGGGTCAGTGGGAAAAGGATCGTGGCCCGCAGCAACTGGCATACGACTTCTGGTGGCATCTGGGACACGACACGATGATTACCTCCGAATGGGGCACGCCGAACATGGTGAAAAACGGCGTCAACCCGGAGTTGCTGCTGGCCGGCAAGTACGGCCACAAGATTCATATCTGGGACCTGGACAAGCGACGCCATCTGCAGGAGATTGACCTGGGTGCAGAGCAACAGTGGGTGCTCGAACTGCGGCCCTCTCACGATCCCAAGAAGACCTACGGTTTCGTCGGGGTCGGCGTTTCGCTCAAAGACCTGTCGTCGTCGATCTGGATGTGGTACCGGGAGAATGGCGGTAAGAACGGCAAGTGGGCCGTCCGCAAGGTGATCGAAATCCCCGCCGAGCCCGCTGACCCGGAAAAGCTACCGCCGTTGTTGAAGGGCTTCAAGGCGGTGCCACCGCTGGTGACTGACATCAACCTGTCGCTCGACGATCGATTTCTCTATGTTTCGTGTTGGGGCACCGGTGAGTTCATCCAATACGACGTCTCGGACCCGGCCAACCCGAAGAAGACGGGCTCGGTCCATCTCGGCGGCATCGTGCGGCGCGCGGCTCATCCCAAGCAAGCCCAAGCAGCCGCTCAACGGCGGCCCGCAGATGGTTGAGATCAGCCGTGACGGCAAGCGCGTCTATTTCACCAACTCGCTCTACTCCCCGTGGGACGAGCAGATCTATCCCGATGGGTTAAAGAGTTGGATGGTAAAGCTTGACGCGGACCCGAAGGGCGGAATGAAACTCGACGAAAAATTCTTTGTCGAGTTCGACGGGTTACGCGCGCATCAGGTGCGGCTGGAAGGCGGGGACGCCTCATCTGATTCCTACTGCTACTCAGAGGCGCGATGACGCACGCCGACATGGGCACGACGGCGTTGTGGCTGATGCTGCTCCTCGGCGCCTACCACGGAATCAACCCCGGAATGGGTTGGCTCTTCGCGGTGGCGCTGGGGATGCAGGAGCAGAAGGGGAGTGCGGTGGCGAGGGCGCTCGTTCCGATCGCGCTTGGCCACGCTTTGTCCATTGGCATCGTGGTGCTGGCAGCGGCGTTTCTCGGCATGGCGCTGCCGCGGGAGGCGATCCGCTATCCCGTCGCAGCGCTTCTGTTCGGTCTTGGAATCTTCTCCCTGGTGCGGCATTACCACCCGCGCTGGGTCCGCATGCAAGTGGGCTTTCGCGACTTGACGCGTCTGGTCGTTTCTGATGGCATCGGCGCACGGCGCTGGTTTGATGTTGCTGCCGGTACTGCTGGGCAGCCGCACAGTTGAAGCGGCTGACCACCTGGCAGGCCACCATCACACATCCGCGGCCGCCAGCCCTCTCGCCGCAATGCTCGCCACTGCGGTCCATACGATCGGCTATCTTGCGGTTACAGGGCTCATCGCGTGGGTGGTCTATAGCAAGCTCGGCCTCGCGGTTCTCCGCAAGGCATGGCTCAATCTCAACCTGGTATGGGCTGCAGCGCTCGTGGTCACCAGCGTGGTCACTCTGCTGATTTAGCCTCTCAAATCTTGACGACCGAGTAGGGGTGGATTGCAAGGAATACGAATCTAAAGAGAATGAATGATAAGGAGATTGCGACAATGAATACGATTGCAAAAGAGATACCGACGAGCAAAGACTTTGAGCAGCTCAAAACTCAACCGAAGACGACACGAAAGACAGGTCGTGCTGAATCACTGGCTGATCGCATCGAGGAAGGCGCTGCCGGCTTGGCTGCCTTTGCCGAAGGACTCTCGGAAGTGGAGTGGCGTACACCGGCGTCGGAAAGGGACGGCCGTTCGGTCGGCGTCATCGTGCACCATGTTGCCAGCGTCTACCCTATTGAGATTGATCTCGCGCGAACAATCGCCAGCGGCAAGGCTGTTACCGACGTCACGTGGGAGGTCGTCGCCGAGTTGAATGCCAAGCATGCCCACGACCAGGCGGGGGTAACGAAGGCCGCCGCGCTCGAACTCTTGCGGCGGAACAGTCGTGAGGCGGCCGTCGCGGTACGCGCGTTCACGGATGAGGAGTTGGACCGGGCCGCGCCCTTCTCGCTGAGCTTCGGCGCGCCTGTCACCGCGCAGTTCGTCATTGAGGACCACGCAGTACGGCACAGCTGGCACCACCTGGCGCGCATCCGCACGGCACTGGGGCGGTGACTGGCGGTGCCAAACCACTAAGGTTACACACATGTGTAGGGCCGCCCCTTTGGACCCGCGGGCGGGCCGACGGTGCGTGAGCGGGTCCTTGGAGGTCTCATGAATCGCTACCTCATCGAAACGCCACACACGGAAGAGAATTGTAGAGACTTGGTCGACCTGGTGAACGCGGCCGGGTACCTCAATCATTTCGACTGGGGCTGCATGGCTGGCGTGCACTGTGGCTGGGCCACCATCGAGGCCGAGAACGAACCGCAGGCGCGGCTCGCTGTGCCGCCTCTGGTTCGTGGCCAGGCGCGCGTGGTCAAGATCGTCAAATTTACTCAGTCGATGCTGAATTCGACGCATCAACAATGATTGCGGCACAGACAGCTTCTCGGCCACTGAAATTGATGGCTGTCCTGCCACACCCGGGTTTAGGTCGGCTGACCGTGCCTAGGCCGGGTCTCACTTGTCGTAGTCATGGTGGTCCGGCTTCCATGGCAGGATTGGTCCTGTGAAGTTGGCTTGTTGGAAGAGATCGAGTGGCCCAGCGTCTTGCACACGACTTCCACATTCATCAGTCGCGCGGTGATGGTTTGCTGCGCCATTGACGCTTTCCGGCCCCTGTGGTGTGTAATTAGAATTGGAAATGATGAGACCAATCAAGAGCTCGAATCTGCGAGTGGATGGAATCGTCGAGACCTGCATCAACGTCGCGGAGGTCAATCGCGCGCGTGAATTCTATCAATTGCTGTTCAATTTTGAGGCCATGGTCAGCGACGAGCGATTCTGTGCTTTGCGGGCTGGTCCGGATGTGCTCCTGCTCTTTACTCAGGGCGGGTCTAATGATCCGGTCGTCATTCGCGGAGGCATTATCCCTCCGCATGAGACACGCGGCCCAGGCCACCTCGCCTTTGCCATTTCCTCGGACGAGCTCGAGACCTGGCGAACGCGACTGCGCGAGTGTGGGATCGAAATTGAATCGGAAGTTCAGTGGGAGCGAGGCGGTGCCAGTTTGTATTTCAGGGATCCGGATGCCAACTTGCTTGAGCTCGCCACTCCAGGCGTCTGGCCGAACTATTGAACCTGCGAACATTCCTGCCCTCCGCAGGTCGGACACGCCACCGCTGCTTCCAATGCTTAACGCCCTTCCTCGCGTAACAGCAACCTTGCACTTGTTCTCACCACCCTCGTCATCCGAGCCCCATCACATTTCCAGTTGAAGGTGAAGAGGGTGGATAGGTTCCAATGCTTGCAAGGAAGCGCGTTTGAACTAAGCCGCTAGCGCGGCGGACGCTACCGCGTGGTCGTCGCCAGCATTGTTGCCCGTGTAAGGTTTTGGGTCACAAGGAGGTTACTGTGACCCGACTCAGGAAGCTGATGCTGGACGAGCTCCAGCGTCGCAACTACGCCCAGAACACCGTCCGTGCTTATATCCACGCCATAGAGGATTTCGCGAAGTACTTCCACCGTTCGCCAGATCGCCTCGGTCCAGAACATATTCGCGAGTACCAGGTTCACCTGTTTCGCGACTGCAAACTCTCGGCGGGGACCATCGAAGGCCGCACCGCTGCTCTGCGTTTTCTCTTCGTCAAGACGCTCAGACGGCCCTATCTTCCCGATCACATTCCGTTTCCCAAGCGTCAGAGGCGGATGCCCACGGTACTGAGTCAGGAGGAGGTGGCGCGACTCATTGCTTCCGCTCGAAACCTGATGCACCGCACCATGCTGATGATGCTGTATGCGACCGGCCTGCGCCGCGCTGAACTATGCCACCTCAAGGTCTGCGATATCGACAGCGAACGCATGGTCATTCATGTTCGCCAGGGCAAGGGCGGCCGTGACCGCGACGTCCTGTTGACCCCGAAGCTGCTGGAGACCCTGCGCGAGTACTGGCGCTGGATGAAACCAAAAACATATCTATTCCCCGGCACGGTCAACCACTGGCGGGCCGATGTACCCATCACGGAGAAGATTGTCTGGACTGCTGTGGCCGAGGCCGCGAAGCATGCTGGGGTGAGCAAGCATGTGTCTCCGCACACGCTCAGGCACAGTTTCGCTACTCACATGCTCGAAGCTGGCGCCGATCTGCGCACGATCCAGGTTCTGCTGGGTCATGCCAAGCTCGCCGACACCACTGTCTACCTGCACTTGTCCCGGCGTCATCTGCAGGCAGTTCCCAGTCCGCTGGAAACCATCGAGGTGTCTAGTCCCGACCAGGTGAAGCGTTCTAGGAGGCTGATCAAGCGATGAGTCGGCCCACCCTTGAGGTGGCCGATATCGTCCGAGCAGCAGGAAACAGATTCTGGGAGCATCACGGATCACATCTTGCATGGCAGCATCGCAAGGTGCTCGATGCCATCGTCCGATGTCGAACTGCGGCGTTGGGCGGTCATCGTGATCAGTGTGTGCGCTGCGGCCATCAGGCTATCTCGTACAACTCATGCCGAAACAGGCATTGTCCCCGATGCCAGGGAAACGCACGCTCCCGGTGGCTAGCCGAGCGCAGAGCGGAACTGTTGCCCGTCTCGTACTTTCACATCGTCTTCACGCTGCCGCACGAACTCTCCGCTCTAGCCCTGCAGAACAAGCGACTGCTTTACGATCTGCTGTTCCGAGCTAGTGCAGCGACGCTGCTCGAACTCGCCGGCGACCCGAAACATCTGGGCGCGGACATCGGGTTTCTTGGCGTACTCCACACTTGGGGACAGAACCTTCACCATCATCCGCACATACACTACGTGGTTCCTGCTGGCGGTCTTGCACCCGACGGTTCCCGATGGATCCCCTCCTCGAGACGATTCTTCCTGCCCGTCGCCGCGCTGAGTCGCGTCTTCCGGGGCAAGTTCGCAGCCGGACTGAAGCAACTCTTTCTTCAGCACAAGCTCCAGTTCCATAGCTCACTCCAGAGTCTTGCTGAGCCCCGCCGATTCCACGCGTTCCTGCGACTCCTCTTCCGCGAAAACTGGGTGGTCTACGCCCAGCCACCCTTCGGAGGTCCTGAACATGTTCTGAACTATCTCGCCCGCTATACGCACCGCGTCGCCATCTCCAACCATCGACTGGTGGCTTTCCAGAATGATCGAGTCTCGTTTCGCTGGAAAGACTACGCACGGGGCGGTAAGCAGAAGATCATGGCGGTTTCCGCAGATGAGTTTCTGCGACGATTCTTGATCCACGTTCTCCCGAAAGGGTTGGTCCGCATCCGCCACTTCGGACTTTTCGCTAATCGCAGACGCGGCGATATGCTGTCACGCTGCCGCAATCTGCTCAGCGCGCACTGCCCAAGCGAGGCTGACACAACAACCCATCTGCGCTGTCCGGTTTGCGCCGGTCCCATGTTCACTATTGAACGGCTGACCAATAGCCAGCTTTATTTCCAATCGACCCTGACCACGCCTGATTCCCAGAGGTGCAGCCTTGACTCCTCCTGAGATACCGATGGCGCAACTTGTTTCGATCAACGTCCGTTGTAGGTGTGTTCCAGCACGCCATGCCCTCGTCTGCTCACGCAGCGACGGAGTCCCCCAAACACCACCCTTTATGTCACAGGTCAAGACTCCAATGCGATGCTCAAGAACAACGCTGTCTCTCCCTTCGTCTCGGTTGCTTGCTTTAGAGACGCCCTGCAGCCGGCACGGACGGATTGAAATCCCATAGCCCACCGCGTCCGCCGCAAACGCCAGCGGCTCAGTTCAAACGACCCTATCGAAACTGCCCCGACCACACGACCGCGCACCCCCACAGTTCTTCTTTCGGGGCAGTCCCGATAGGGCCCTAACGTTTGTCGGTATTAATCCGCCGGACGAACCGATGACTTCCGGCTTGCCCGTCCCTCGGATTCCGCGAAGACACGGCTAGGGTTCTGGAGCGAAGGCCGCGCGGCCAAGATAATTAGTGCTTCAACTCCGTCGTCCAGTTCTGCACCAACGTCAGCGGTAGCGTCCCGCCCTCGCCGGTCGTAATCACCAAAAAGCGCTTGCTATCGGCCGAGATATCGTACTGCGCGCTCGCTATGCTGGGAGTCATGTTGTTGATGGTAAAGAGGTCGTGAATTTCGCCCACTTCGAAATTTGGGCCGCGTCCATTCACCTGCGCCGCAACAAACTGGCCGCTGCTGAAACCTGCAAAGATCAGCTCTGCACCATCACGCCGCCAGCGCGGCAGCATCCCGCCGTTCTGCGAAACCTGCCACTTTGCACCTGTCTTAGGAAAAGGGGCCACGTAGACTTCGTTGCGACCGGTTTCGTTGGAGGTGTAGGCCACCCACCGCCCATCCGGAGAAAACTGGGCGTAGAGCTGGTCTCCGGATCCCGTAACGTAGGGAAACGATTTGCGCTCGCCGAAGAGCGGGAGAATCCAGAGGTCGAAACCGTCTCCTGTGCCGGAGGTTCCGGTACGAAACATCAGGTAGCGGCCATCGGGCGACCAATCGCACAATGCCTGCTGCATCCCGCTTGCCGGGACCAGCGACAGGAGCTGTTTTTCCTCGCCGGTACCGTTGGATGCCTTGCTGAGGATGCTGTGGCCGGCATCATTGGCCGCGCCTCCGCCCTGCGTGTAGGCAATCTGGCTTCCGTCCGGGGACCAGACGGGATGGCTGTAATTCTCGTTGCCAAACGTGAGCCGAGTCCTGGTGTTGCGCGTCAGGTCGTAAACCCATAACGCCGCCAGCGGTTCACCCATGCTGAGCACTGCTTTCCTGTCGTCAGGGGAAAGTTCAATCTGGCGGTAGGCATCGGCTACGGACACCGTCCCTGTCTGTTTACCGGCGCGATCGAACAAGGTCAGATTCAGGCCGGCTCCGGAAGCTCCGGGTTGGTAAACCAATGTTCCATCCTCAGAAGCCGCGAATGTGCCGCGCCACACGCCAGCGTCCACTTGCACATCATCGTTGAGTACGGTCGGATCGCCCTGAAACTGCCCCGACGAAGGGTTGAATGACCGTGCCACGAGCGCGTTGTCGCGTACGTAGAGCAAGTACCCCGAAGCATAGATGGCGCTGGACCGGGTCGAAACCAGAAGCCGGTTTTCCTTATCATCCAGCGATGCGAAGAATAGCGCGGTGTCCTGGCTGGACGGGTCGACGTGATTGGCCGCCAGGTACACAAAATGCCGCCCGTCGGGCAGGAACGAGGGCCAGCGGTGGGTGGTGTACTTTGGATCCATCTTGGTGACGGCCGCCGGAGTGCCGCCGCTTGCCGGTACCTGGAACAAGGGCGAGTTGAAGCTCGGAGCAAACAAAATGACGCCGCTCGCGTTCCATGTGCCGCCGCGGGCCTGGGGCGCGTCACACACATTCACGGGCGGGCCGCCTGCAATAGCAACGCGTTTTAGCTTTCCATCGACGAAGAACGCGATCGAGCGGCTGTCGGGTGACCAGAAAGGAAACGTTGCATTCTCGGTCCCCGGCAAAGCATGCAGCGTCAGGTCGCTCATTGAGCGCAGGTAGAGCTGGTTCTTCCCTTCCGCTATCGCGGAGAATACGATATGCCTGCCGTTTGGCGAAATGACCGGCGGCCCGCCGTTGTCGCCCACAAAATTGAAGCGAAACTTGTCCGGAGCGTTGATCTGCGCCCGCAAACTTGGCGGCTGCGGGCGTGAGAGCAGGAGCCAGCCGCTCACCGCCATCAGCAGGGCGATGATCCCAATCCACATAACACGCTCGCCGATATTCCTCGGTGTGGGGTGGACACCCGGTGTGCGGGTCTGTGAGCCAGAACGGTTAATCCAGCGCAGCTCGCGGCCAACATCTCCCGCGCTCTGCCATCTGGATTCCGGATCCTTAACCAGGCACCCCTCGATTACGTGCTGTAACTCTGCGGGACTGAGGGGCTGTACGGTTGTGACCGGGTCCGGATCTTTTTCAAGAATCGCCGCCGCGATCGAAACTGTGGTCTTGCCTTCAAAAGCCCTCTTGCCAGTCGTCATCTCGTAGAGCACCGCGCCCAGCGAAAAGATGTCACTGCGCGCATCGGCTTCGTTGCCTTCCACCTGTTCCGGAGACATGTACTGGAACGTTCCAAGCACCGTGCCCTGCGCAGTCAGAGGATGGCTCTCCGGCGGCGTGGACAGAGTTACCATCGCGCTGGAAGACGCAGCTGGGCTCATGACGGCGACGCCTTAGCCAGGCCGAAGTCCATCAGCTTCGCGCCGGTCTTGGTCAGCATGATGTTTCCGGGTTTCAGGTCGCGGTGCACTACGCCACTGCGATGTGCTTTCTCGAGCCCTTCACAGATTTCGATTCCGTATTTCAAGACCAGTTCGAGCGGGAGTGGACCCTTTCGCAAGCGGTCCGCCAGGGTCTCACCTTCCAGATATTCCATCACCAGATAGTCGATCCCATCCTGGTGGCCAACATCGTAGAGAGTGCAGATGTTGGGATGGCTCAAGGAAGAAATCGTGCGCGCCTCCCGGTCGAACCGTTGCTTGGCCTCAGGGTTTTCCGAAAGATGAGAGGGAAGGATCTTGATGGCAACAGCGCGGTCGAGCCGTGTATCGCGGGCGCGGTAGACCTCGCCCATGCCGCCGACGCCTGTGGGCGCGACGATCTCGTACGGCCCGAGCATTGTGCCAGAGATGAGGGCCACGGATACGCCACATTATAGCCCTGACTACTACGTGAGCGGATTGTGGATCGGCAATTTGGAAGTAATCACAAATTGAAGATGCGGATCCGTTGGTACTGATAAGTTGGCGTATGGGAAGTGATCGCGATTGCTCCAGGTTGACTGGCAATCCGGGAGTTATGATTGGGATAGTTGGTGCCCCAGAAAAGCCGGTGACTAGCAGAAAGCCATTCCAGTGTCCGCAACGAGCGGCCAGATAGTGACATCATGGCCTCGCCGAAAGAGGCGTGCATCTTCGTCGATACTAAGGCAAGGCCTATCGCCAATGGAGACCCACGGCTGTGAAACAACCGGGGGACTTTTTGCTTTTCGGGTCCAGTCTATGCGGATGGCTCAAGCGTTCCCCGGTGGCTGGAGTTCCAAGTCCGCTCGTCGGTTCCAGTTTTTCAAGCACTTAGCTCTTGCCTTCACCTGCGGCACCAAAGTGCAAAATTTTGCGTGACCGCTTTGCCGTCTGGCTGTAACTCCAATATTTACGTGTTCTTTACGGCGGAAATCGTGGCAGCAAAACTGCAGGACGAGTACGCTCCCCCGCCAACTAGGTTTCTCCGCGAGGTCTCCGTCGCGGTATAATCCCGAGATTTTCTGCAGGGTAGGGAGGCCGTTCCTATGTCTGAGCCACAGAGCCAGTCGCAAACAAGTCAGACCGATGAGCACAAAGACAAGTACTTCAGTTTCCAAATTAAGGCGTGGACAAATTTCGACCCGATGGACAAGTCGCTCGCCAAGATTGCGGAAGCCATGGAACAGGGTGGAGGATTTCTGACTCTGGTCGAAGTCTTGAAGGTCGAAGACGATCTTGCCAGCATCGGCGATGAAGAAGCACGGGAATGCTTTGCCAACATCCTCGCTGCCAAGCGGCTCGTGAAGAATATTCATGAACTTCCCAAGGCTCTCCTCGAAGACCTTCGTGAAGCGTTGAAAGTCGATGAAGAAGCCGCCCCTAAAAAGACCGCAACCCGGGCGGGGATTCCTTCGGCGAACGACGAGTCGCGGGTCAAGAATTGGCCGTGAACCGATAGGGTCCTAAAAATCAAGCGAAGACCGCAGCTTGGTGCTATGCCTATGGTGCTGGCAGACTCAAATGATTCCTTTGACCGGGAGTTGGCTAGATGGTTTGGCCAACACGGAGGTCGATGGTCTGGAACCGCGTCTGAATTGCTTGCGGCGGTAAAAGCAAGCACTCAGCTTGGACACGACTCGTGTCCGCAGTCTTTCCGAACTCTTTACTCCCACATAGAGTCCCACAGGGACAGACTCCGTTTTCTGGGTGTGGATGCTCTACTGCACGATGGGCCTCCACGAATGATTTCGCTCCGGTCGTGCCCCGTTGAAAAGTCCGTCGGAGAACCTTCGTCGGATGCACGAGCCACTACCTACGAGGCTAATCCGCCAATAAATCTCCCTCCGCTCATTCCAGCTAACTCTGAGAAGACAGCCGAGCGCTCATCGAACGCTGTTGATACCGACCGTAATAGTCTCGAAGGGGGTATCTTCAAAAGCGCAGGGGAGGCACTTTTTGCCCTCGTGGAAATGCGTATGCAGATTCGAGAGCAGAATCTTCAGCTTGGGTCGGCTATAGATTTGGTGGTGGGACGCACCCAGGAGATCGCTCACTCCTGCGGAGTTGCTGTCGGATTGTTGCAACAAGATAGCGTCGTGTATCCAGCTCGAACAGGGCTTGCCGCTACATTGGGGGCCCTTGATTTCCAGCCGAACCTGTTTCAGCTCTGCCTCAAGACGGGCCGGACATTGCAGCTGCGCGATGCCCAAAATCATCCGCATGTGGGTGCCGCGTGCCGCCGAGAAGGTATTGGGTCTCTCATCCTGGTGCCCCTATTTCACAATCGGGAACTCGCAGGGGCTGTAGAATTCCTGTTTAAGGAAAGGCGCTCATTTTCGATCAGCGATGTCGTGGATTTGGAACTCATCGCGGGCGTGATCAGCGAAAGTTTGAACGGCGCCAAAACAAAGCCGGTCGAGAATATCGAGTTGCACGGTGGAGATTCATCGGGAGTTTCTTCGAACGAGAAATTGGGTGCAGTCCAGGTGCTGGCCAGCCCTTTCCCAGACAAGATGGCACACAAACATCGTTGACGACCTCCGCCCTGATTTGCTGCACCACAAACGCTGCAAGTTGCCTGCTTTGATTCCGTACCTGACCACTTTCCCCTTGCGACGGGGAGTAACTTTTCCGATAATATGGTAAGAGCCCCACTATAAACGTGTACCGATACTATCGAGCGGACCTGCTTCGCATTCTTCGGCTCACGGCGCGTCAGTTAACAGCTTGGGAGAAAGCTGGGCTGGTGGCCGCCGCCGAAAGCTATTCGTTTTTTGATCTCCTGCAAATCAAGAAAGTGCGTGATCTGTGCGCCCGCAAGGTGCGCCCGGCTGTGATTAGGCAATCGCTCGAGGCCATGCAGAAACAGGTGGCGGGGATGGAGAACCCGCTGCTCGAGGCGGGGGCGTTTTCCACCGGCCAGCGGATCGCCTTTCGTCACCAGGGCAAGGTGGTCGAACCCATCGCCGGGCAGTTCATGTTTGACTTTTCTACCGGCCCGCGGGTGGTAAGCAGTACTTCAGTTTCCATCAGCACCAAGCCGGTGGTGGCTGACGTGGCAGAGCTCTTTGCCCGAGGCATTGCGTTCGAGGAGGACCCCGGCAGTCAGGCACAGGCGGTCGAGATGTATGAGCAAGTGCTGGAACTGGATCCCGAACACGCCGCCGCGCATATCAACCTGGGCACGTTGAATTACAACCGGCAGGAATATGCCCTTGCGGAAAAACATTACCGCCGCGCCATCGAAGTGGACCCCCGCTATGCCCTGGCTTACTTCGACCTGGGCAACGTGCTGGATGAGACCGGGCGGGTGGCTGAAGCTATCCAGACCTACACCACTGCGTTGCAGCTCGCGCCCACTTACGCCGACGCGCACTACAACCTGGCCCTGGCCTACGAAAAGATTAAAGAGCCGCGCAAGGCCCTGAAGCATTGGCGTGCCTATGTGAAGCTGGACACGACCGGTCCCTGGGCGGTGCACGCCCGCAGCCAGATCCAGCGCATCCTGCAGGCGGATGGGCTACAGCTGGTGTACAGCAAGCGGGAGTAATCTACTCGCAATACCGTAGCACCGGCATTCCTCGACTTCGCTCCGACAGACTCGCCGGTTGTCTGGTAGCCACGCCCGCCCATTTAGCCCGTAGCGGCAGCACAAGGACCATTGCCATCCTTTCTGGAAAACGCGCGTTATGTGCTGGGATTGATTTGGCATGAAGAGTCGAATCGGAAGCAGCGCGTCAGACGTCTGTTTCTGTTTCTTGGCTGGCAGTTCTGGAAGAGGGTTGTAAAGACCACCATCGTGGTAAAGCTGTTCAATGGATTGCGCTTTCGAGCTTACCCCGATTGCCAGGCGTCATCAGGCGTTATGTACACACGGGTTCCCGACTCGCGGGACATTCTCTTCCTGCGCGCTCACATCCGTGAGGGAACTCTGATCGACGTCGGAGCCAACGTGGGCCTGGTCACGCTCCTGCTCGCCGATAAAGTTCAGCATGCCCTGTTGTTTGAGCCCAATCCCATCGCGGCTCAGCGGGCACGGGAGAATCTGGCGCTCAACCGGCTGAATTTTGAAGTTCACGAATTAGCCCTTTCGGATACAACCGGAGCTGTCGAGTTCGAAGACGAAGGCGGGGTCAGCACCTGCAATCGCACGGTCTCAGGTTTCTCAACCTCTGCGCCCACTCGCAAAGTTCGGTGCATTCAGCTAGACGAATTTCTCGCTCAACAGCCACTGCGATTTCCTATTACGGCGGTTAAGATCGACGTTGAGGGTCACGAAAATCAGGTGCTTGCAGGAATGATGAAATGTCTGAGCCATAGCCGGCCCCGCCTGGTAATGTTCGAATACCTGCAACGGACAAATCTGCGCGAAACCCTGCGCTTGTTCGCGACGGCCGGATATACCGTCCTGCAGCTCACTTCGCGGGGAGTCGAGATCGCCGGTGCCGACGTCCCGCCCCTCCAAGATCTGTTCGCATGCCCCGATGAATTGCTGCAGGAATTCACGGCCGAGAGACGGGCGGACTGTTGAGTTAGGGGCATCCCCCATAAGCGCTAACTGAAGGCGGGAATACTTCCGGCCCGTTGTCAGGCCGACTCTACTTGTACTTCGAGTGCTTCGGTTTTGGTGTCGCAGGCGTCAGCGCGTCAGCGGCTCGGCGCACATCGACGTTTGTGAACACCGCAAAAAGAAACGGCTGTGATTCGAGGAAATGAGCCAGGTCACGCAACGACAGACCAAGAGACGACAGCCGGTCTTCATCGACGAAGATCTGGCCGTTTTCTGGTTCGAAGGACGTAATCAGCTGCTTCGCCTCTGGATCAAATTTCTCGTGCAACAGGTCTACGATCGATGGTGCAAGGTGCCGGCGGTCCGGCGAGGATGGTTCCGATGGCATGCCATGGTCCGCGGTCACTGCAAGGAGATAGTCATTACCAACCTTTGCTTCTAACACACTCAGCACCCGCTTCAACTGACGATCCATCTCGCCGAGCGTGGCGCGCAGCTCGTCCGAATCTGGACCGTATTTGTGGCCCACGAAATCCGCGCCTTTGTAGTTCAGCAGAATGAGATCTGGAACGTTATCTTCGCCCAGCGGCTCTCGCTCAATCATCGCGGCCATCGCATCCGCTTCGAATGCTGGAAACAGAGCCGAATATCGCACCGCCGCAGTCGAGTCGATTTTGTGACCCATCCACTCCCCGCTTGCTGGCCACAGTGTTTTCGCATTGCGATCCTTCAGATATGCGGGCAGCCGGAAACAGTTGGGGTTTGTGGTCCAGTTGCCCGTCTCCTGATCGTAGCTTGCGAGAACGACTGGCGCTCCATTCAACTGACACGCTCCATGCCCTGCGAGCGGCGTCGCCGCTCGGTCGATGCTGCCCTGTGCCAATATGATCGCGCGACCAGCCGTCGCCAGCTGCCAGACGTCAGCCAGCGTCAATACCATCAGGTCTTGCGGCGTTCCTCCAGCGAAAAAGTCGTGGCGGCGGCGCTGCTGGCGCTCGTACACGCTGACCCCTGTAATTCCGTGCACGCGAGGATCGGCCCCGGTCGAGAGCGTCGAGTGCCCAACGGCTGTGTTGGTCGGGAGAAAGTTAACCCGCGCCTGAGTGAACCAGGCACTACGCTGGCGCATGGCTGTGAGCGTTGGCATGGACGCGCCGTAGCGATCGAAGTAATCCCGGCGCATGCCATCCAGGACGAGCAGCATGACCACTCGTGGTCGAGCGAAACCCGTGCGCAAGACCGGTAATACGCGACCTGTCGTCGTGGGAGGCATCTGCACGCCAAGCGCAGCGGCAAGTGTTGGCGCAACGTCCTGCTGCACGGCCGGCGTCGAGTACCTTCCCGTTTTTACCGCGGGGCCCGCAAACATCAGTGGAATCGCTGCGTCATACGGCCACGGCGAACCGTGCATGTACGCCACGTCAGCCCGCGTGATGAAGTCGCCTTCGCGCGGCACGATCAGGAGTTGGCCGGTTCGTCCCGGAAAGTATGCCCGAGCAAACATCTTCAAGAAACGCTGTTGCGTCGCCAGGGTGGTTGCATCGGCTGGTGCTGCACGCTGGATCCGAGGTGCGTCGCTCCCAATAGATCCCTTTACCTGCTGGCTCGATACCGTCCAAGTCATCGCGACCAGGCTCACGGTGATAGCGATCCGCGATCCTACTTTGCGCATGCGAGCACTTTTGGCTGATTACAGATTGTTTAGCCGCGCGCTGATCTTAGTTCCGTCAACAAGGGTCTTGCAAGGGCCGTGTAACGGGCTTGTACTGGAGACGCTGGCCATCCCTCACCGCCACATTCCGGGCGGGTGGTCGGCAAGCCGGATGTGACAGGGAATGCCGCTCTCAGCACTGACATGCTAATCTCGCCTCTAACCCAGAAATCTTAAGTTAGCGCTTATGGGGGCTTCCCCCCTACCGAGCTGTTTTGAGTGCTAGAATCCAATGTTCTCTGAATCCCAATGTTCGCCGAACCCAGGGTTCGTCATCCTCAGTCTGAAGGTATTTCTATGCCGGAAACCACGTTACAGGCCCCATCCCCTTCTCCCCTGACTTCCTTCACCGAAGACGAGATCATGTTTCGCGACAACATCCGCCAGTTTGCCGACGAAAAAGTCAGGCCGCTGGTGAAAGAAATGGACGAAAAAGGTGTCTTCGATAAAGACCTGATTCACCAGTTTTTCCAACTCGGATTAATGGGCATCGAAATTCCGGAACAATACGGCGGTGGCGGGGGCAAGTTCTTTGAGGCGATTCTCGCGGTCGAGGAGATGTCGCGGGTTGACGCTTCCGCCGGCGTCATAGTGGACGTGCAGAACACGCTGGTTAACAACGCGTTGCTACGCTGGGGAACCGAGGAGCAGAAGAAGCAATATCTTCCACGCATGACCGCCGATACCTGCGGCGCCTACGCGCTCAGCGAAGCCGGTTCCGGCTCTGACGCTTTCGCACTTCAGACTCGAGCCACGCTCAAAGGCAGCGACTACGTTCTCGATGGCCGCAAGCTCTGGATCACCAATGGCAAGGAAGCGGGGCTCTTTGTGCTTTTTGCCAGCATTGATCCGGCGGCGGGCTACAAGGGAATTACCGCCTTCATCATCGAGAAGGATTTCGCCGGCTTCACGGTGGGCAAAAAGGAAGACAAGCTGGGAATCCGTGCTTCGTCCACCTGCGAATTGATTCTCGAAGACTGTCACGTGCCGAAGTCGAATGTGCTTGGTGAAGTGGGCAAGGGCTACAAAATCGCGATTGAGACATTGAACGAAGGCCGCATCGGAATCGGCGCCCAGATGGCCGGAGTTGCCCGCGGCGCATGGGAATATGCCGCAAAGTACGCGCAGGAACGCAAACAGTTCGGGAAGTCAATCGCCGACTTTCAGGGCATCCAGTTTCAGATCGCGCAAATGGCCACCGAAATCGAAGCCGCGCGGCTGATGGTATACAACGCCGCGCGAATGAAGGACGCCGGCATCCCCTTCGTCAAAGAGGCCGCCATGACTAAATTGTTCTGCTCGCAGGTAGCGGAGCGCGTGACCTCTCTTGCCATAGAAATTTACGGCGGCTACGGGTTCACCAAGGATTATCCGGTAGAGAAGTACTGGCGCGATTCCAAGATCGGCAAGATCTACGAGGGCACATCCAACATGCAGTTGGCGACCATTGCGAAGCTGGTGATGGGAGGGAAGTAGTCCGGTTAAAGCCGCGAATCTCTCCGCCCGAGGTTGCAATATTTCTGAGCGGCTTGCTTACGAAAGCGGGCCAAGCCCGTCGAATCGGCGGGGAATGTAATCTTTCCACGAATGCCGCTATTTTCCCAGGAGCACGTATTCATGCGTACAACCTGATCGTCCGGGTCACGATCCAGGAGCTTTTTGCGAGGGAGATTTGGGCCACAGCGCTGAAATCGGCAATAGAGCACGCACAATCTCAAAGGAAAAGCAGATGATGAAACGAATGGCAGCAGGTTTGGCAATTGCAATCATGACGGTTTTGGCATCTGACGCAACGTCGATGGCGCAGACGCCCGGCGCTGGTACTGCAGATTCAGAAAAGACCTACGATCTCCTTCCCGGGTTGGACAAGCGACTGATCGACACGACCGCCGACCCATGCGTGGATTTCTTTCAATACGCATGCGGGAACTTTAGCAAACTCTATCCGATTCCCAGCGATCGCTCGTCCTTCGGGACCGGTGCCATGATCGCCGAGCACACTCAGAATGTCCTGCACACCATTCTGGAAAAGGCGGCGGCGGGTGGCGCCAGCCGTAATCCCAACGAGCAGAAGATCGGCGATGCTTATGCCGCGTGCATGGATGTAGGAGCCATCAATCAGAGGGGATTGAAACCGCTCCAGCCGGAACTCGATCGCATCGCCGCGCTCAAGAGCAAGGATGAATTGCCCGAACTCCTGGCCCACTTTCAACTGATCGGAGTGAACGCTTTCCTCGCCTTTGGGCAACAGCAGGATTTCAAAGATGCCAGGAAGCAGATCGCTGTGGTCGACCAGGGCGGCTTGGGCCTGCCCGAGCGCGATTACTACTTCCGCACCGGCGCAGCGCCCGAGAAAACCCGGACACAGTATGTGCAGCACATCACCAACATGCTGAAGCTCATGGGCGAACCGGAAGCCAAGGCGGCCAGCGACGCACAAGCCATCATGCAACTCGAAACCGCGCTGGCCAAGGTTTCCATGGACATCACTTCGCAGCGGGACCCGAACAAGGTCTACCACCTGATGCCGGTTTCCGACCTCGGAAACCTGGCTCCAGGCGTGGCGTGGAACCGCTTTCTCACCGCATCTGGTGCTCCTCCGGTGACCGAACTCAATGTCACCAATCCTGAGTTTTTCAAGGGACTGAACGCCCTCCTGGCCTCCACCGATATGGAGACGATCAAGACATATCTGCGTTGGCAAGTGCTCACTTCGACCCCGGGCTACGTGCTGCCCAAAGCCTTCGATGACGAACATTTCGACTTTTACAGCCGCAAGCTGAGGGGCCAACCGGAGCAGCGAGCCCGCTGGAAGCGCTGCGTGCAGGCAACCGATGCGGGATTAGGCGAAGCCCTGAGCCAGGTTTACGTGGCCCAGGAATTTCCTCCTTCAAATAAGCAGGCCACGCAGCAAATGGTGAAGGATATCGAAGCGGCGATGGATCAGGACATCGACACGCTGGACTGGATGAGCTCCGCAACCAAGGTTCGGGCCAAGGAGAAGCTACACGCGGTAGCCGATAAGATCGGATATCCCGACCATTGGCGGGATTATTCCAGCCTTACGATCGCGCGAGACGATGCTTTCGGGAACGCGATACGTGCCACGGAATTTGAGAGCCGGCGCCAGTTGGCCAAAATCGGCAAGCCTGTCGATCGTGGCGAGTGGCTGATCACTCCCGCGACCGTCGATGCTTACTACAACCCCAGCATGAACGACATCAACTTCCCGGCAGGAATTCTTCAGCCCCCGCTCTATGACAGTCACGCGTCCGACGCCTCGAACTATGGCCACATCGGCGGCGTCGTAGGGCACGAACTCACACACGGATTCGACGACCAGGGGCGTCAATTCGATGCCAACGGAAATCTTGCCGACTGGTGGACGCCCGAGGATGGCAAAAAGTTCGAAGAGAAAGCCGACTGCGAGGTGAAGGAGTACGGCAACTTTGTCGCGGTTGATGACGTCAAGGTCAACGGCAAGCTGACCCTGGGCGAGAACACAGCCGACAATGGCGGCCTGCGCCTGGCCTTCATCGCTCTCCTGGCGGATGCCAAGAGAAAGAATATCGACCTGACAAAAAAGCAGGACGGCTATACCCCGATCCAGCAATTCTTTCTGGGTCACGGACAGAGCTGGTGCGGCGCCACCCGCCCCGAACAACTCCGTCTGCAGGTGCAAACCGATCCTCATTCACCGCGTCAGTTCCGCGCGAACGGCGTGGTGCAAAACATGCCAGAGTTCGGCAAAGCATTCGGCTGCAAAACCGGGCAGCCTATGATGCCGGTGAATGCTTGCCGCGTGTGGTAAGTGTCGCCTGGCCCGCGTAGGCCCGGACGCCTCGTCCGGGCAGGCGAGCGCAGCTCGCCGGGGGTTTCTTTCTTCAGCCAAGCAAGGCCGTGCTGCGCCCGGCCCGGCTGGTGTGGCACCCGCCCCTACGTGGTCCGAGTGGATCTCCGCGCCGCCACAAATGCCAACTGTCTTCTGGATTTGAGACTATAATTCCGGCCAACCATGGAGCTGGCGGGACTTGGCATTTGGAGCAGGCCCCGACTGGCACTGGTTGAGCCAGACGTATCTCTTTCGCTCGACGGAGCCGGCCCATGGAACAGGGACTGTGGCGAAAAGTCGAGGAACTCTTCCACGCAGCGTTGGAGCGGACGCCGGATGCGCGCCAGACTTATCTTGACGAGATTTGCGGTGCAGACACCGAGCTGCGACAGCAGGTCGAGCTACTGTTGGCGAAAGAAGAGCAAGCCGGAAGTTTTCTGGAAGTACCCGCCTTTGCGGACACGACCCCAGCCCTGAAAACCGCGGAGTCCTTGCTAGGCCGACACTTCGGACCCTACCAGATCGTGTCTCCTTTGGGCGCCGGCGGCATGGGCGAGGTCTATCGGGCGCACGATAGCAAGCTCGGCCGCGATGTTGCGGTCAAGACTTTGCCTCACGAGTTCGCGCGCGATCCGGCGCGGCTCTCGCGCCTCCGCCGCGAAGCTCGAACCCTGGCTTCCCTGAACCATCTCAACATTGCCGCGATCTATGGACTGGAGGAGTCCGCGGAGGCGGATTGTCTTGTCATGGAGATGGTGGAGGGTGAAATGCTGCGCGGTCCCCTCCCGGTTCAATCCGCGCTAAACCGGGCAGGCCAGGTGGCGGCGGCACTGGAGGCGGCGCACGCCAAGGGAATCATTCACCGCGACCTGAAACCGGCCAACATAAAGGTGACGCCACAAGGCACGGTGAAAGTGCTGGACTTCGGTTTGGCGAAGGCCATCTGGGGACTGGAGGGAAATCCGGAATACTTGCAGTCGGCCGCCGGGACGGGCGTCGGGTCAGTCGCGGGGCAGATTGTCGGGACGCCTGGGTACATGAGCCCAGAGCAGGCTCGCGGTGGGGAAGTCGATAAGCGCACCGACATCTGGGCCTTCGGATGTCTGCTGTACGAGTTGCTCACAGGCAAGCGCGCTTTTCCGGGCGAGACCCAGCAGGACACAATTGCAGCCGTGCTGGAACGCGAGCCGGACTGGCGGGCATTGCCTGCGAAAACGCCCGCGGCGGTTCGCGAACTGTTGCGCCATTGCCTTCAAAAAGATGCTGGACGCCGGCTGAACCACATCGCAGATGCGCGCGGAGCGATCGAGAAAGCATCGCGAGGATGGAACCGTTGGCGAGTCGCGGCGATTGCAGCCGCAGCTCTGGCGACGCTTGCCACTGGTTCTGCGCTGTGGCTGCGTGGCTCCGCGCACTCGCTCGATTCAGCAAACCAGCCGGCCCAGATTCAGGCGCTGGCCGTGCTCCCGCTAGAGAATTTTTCCAACGAGCCCGAACAAGAATACTTTGCCGACGGGATGACCGAAGCTCTTATCACCGAGATGGGAAAAATCAGCAACCCCCGCGTAATATCTCGCCAGTCGGTCATGCAATACAAGCGCAGCAAGAAAGCGCTCCCGGAGATAGCACGGGAATTGAAGGTGAACGCGATTCTCGGAGGTGCCGTCGAACGCTCCGGCGATCGAGTGCGCGTGAGCATCCACCTGGATCAAGTTTCTCCTGAAAGACAGCTCTGGGCCAAAAGTTACGATCGCAGCATCCGCGATGTGCTGGTGTTAGAGGATGAGATTGCGCGCTCAGTTGCGGACGAAATCCAGGTCAAGCTGACTCCCCCGGAGGCCACTCGCCTGGTGAGCGCTCGTCAGGTGAACCCGGAAGCGCACGATGCTTTCCTTCGCGGCCAATTTTTCGCCAACAAGAACACCGAGTTGGACGAACAGACCGGGATTGCGTACTTCAGGGAAGCGATCGCAAAGGATCCCGGCTACGCGCAGGCATATGCAGGGCTGGCCGACGCCCTCGTCGCACTCGGAAATCCCTTATACGGCGGCGGAGGGCATTCAACGAAAGAGATTCTACCTGAAGCAAGAGCAGCTACAGCAAAGGCCTTGGAGCTAGACCCTTCACTTGCAGATGCTCATCTTGTACATGCTTCGATCCTATTGCTCGATTGGAATTGGTTGGAAGCAGAAAAGGAGATTCATCTCGCATTCAAGTTGAATCCGAATTCTCTATGGGCTTACTGGAGTTACGCAAACTACCTGTTGGAGATCGGGCAGTTCGACGCGGCCATAGCGCAGATCAACGAGCAGATCAAGTTGAATCCCCTCAACGACTACCAGGGCGGCCTGGCATTCGTGGCCTACATGTCACGTCATTACGACGATGCGATTAAAGGGTTCAAGAGTTCGGGAGATGACCATGCCTTGGGATGGTCTTACACAATGAAGAAAATGTATCCGGAGGCGATCGCCGCATTCGAAAGGTTTGCAGGCCAATCTGGAAGGCAACCGGTGGTGGTCTCAGGGCTTGTCATGGTCTATGGAAGGGCTGGGAAGAAACAGAAGGCGCAAAAGCTGATGGCTGAATTGAAGGAGATTGCGCGGCATCGCTATGTCTCCCCTAATCTTTTCGCAAACGCTTATGTTGGCCTGGGCGATAAAGACAACGCTCTCACCTGGCTGGAGAAGGGGTACGAAGAGCATGACCCACTGATGGTTTATCTGAAGGTGGGCCCTGGTATGGATCCCATACATTCTGACCCGCGTTTTCAGGCCCTGCTGCGCCGCATGAACTTTCCACCCTAGCTCAAGTGGGATGAATCCCCACCGGGAATGCGACGTAGGAAGTCACGCGGAAGCCCGCTTGAGGCAAGCTTCCGCAGCGCCCTGGCTTGAGAAGACTCCCAGATGGCGGTTACCTGTCGCCGTGTTCCCTACCAGACTCGTTGAAGCTGTATGTGCCGCGCCAGTGGTAATCGACAAGGTCGTTCGGAAACGGCGAGACATCTACACGCGCAGTAAACCCGGTCAGCTCTCCAGTCCCGTCGGAGAACGTGCATATTCCTAGACTGGTCACTCCATCGAGTGTGCAACGGCCGACCGCCCGGTTGGCGTTGCCGGCATCGAGGACGACGTTGCTGTCCAGCAAGCCTGCCGGAATGCCAGCCGCCTGGTCGTAGAGGACCTTCGAGCCGGCAGGAATCTCCTTGAGGGTCGAGGATGTGATGGTGCAGAAGGAACCGGCGCCGCCCGTGTACTGCGAGCACTCCTTCGTTATGTGGAGCCTTCCGCTTCGCCCGGAGGCCGCGACCGAAGCCGATCCCGGGCCCAGTGAGAGAATCAGGGCTGCAAGGCCCGCAATCGCGAATGAGGCGAAGATTGTCTGTGTACGAATAGTTTTCATGAGTCTCCTTAGTTGACGGTTGCGGCAGCCTGGGAGAATTGGGAACTGCCTGGGTTCAGATCAGGTAACTGCTGAGCGTTGAAGTGAGTTCGCGGGTCAGGAGTCGAATTAGGTTTCCTCCTGCCTTGTATTCCGCGAATGGATGGGGAAAAAGGTCACCGCAGCGAGTTTTTTGTGGTAAGTTCGGCACCGCCATGACCGTCGATCGTCCACGGGACATCAGCGGGCTGATTGCCGCCTGGGGTCAGGGAGATGAACAGGCGCTAGACCGCCTGATGCCGCTGGTCTATCCCGAACTGCGTCGCATTGCCAGACGGCACATGACGCGCCGCCAGGCCGGCCACACTTTGGAGTCAGCCGCCTTGGCCAATGAGGCTTACCTCAAATTGGTTCGCGCGGGAGGCGTCCACTGCGAAAACCGCGTGCATTTCCTCGCTCTGTGCTCGCAAATCATCCGTCGAATTCTCGTGGACCACGCGCGCAGCCGTGGGTATGCCAAACGAGGCGGAGGCGCTGTTCAGGTACTTTTGGACGAGGCGGCGGTTGCGGCTAAGGTCCCCCAGGTAGACGTGCTGGCTCTGGATGAGGCTCTGGCCTCATTGTCTGAGTTCGACCCCCGCAAAGGGCGGGTGGTGGAGTTGCGATACTTCGGCGGCTTGAGTATTGAGGAGACTGCGGATGTTCTGGGAATTTCGCCGGAGACAGCCAAGCGCGACTGGAAGATGGCCAAGGCGTGGTTGTTTGCCGAACTCACCGGGGAGAAAGACCGTGCGCGCCCCTGATCGGTCGAAATTGGGTCGCAATCCGGAGAGGCAATCCCCACGTTCCATTTGAACAGATCCAACCGTGGAGCGAGCGACGGGCAACAATGCCCGTCGCTCCAGTTGCGGCCTCAGTCTACTGTGGCGGTGGCGGAGTCTGGGAGCTGGCTCCGGGAGTGATCTGGGTTCCAATCACGTCACCGGAAACGATCATCTCCACGCGGCGATTAAGCTGCCGGCCCTTGGCGTTGCTGTTATCCGCTACTGGGCGCGTCTTGCCAAACCCGCGCGCAATCACGTTGTTGATCGAGACATTGGAACTGACCAGATAATCGCGCACCGAGGCAGCTCGTTTTTCTGACAGCGTCTGGTTATAGGAGTCGCTGCCCACACTGTCGGTGTGACCTTCAATTTCCAGGCGCAGGTCGGGATAGGCCAGAACAATTCCTGAAATGCGGGCCAGCCGCTCTCGGGCCGCGGGCTTCAGCGTGTAACTGCCGGAGTCAAATAGAACGTCGGGCATGCTCACGACCAGGCCGCGGTCCGTGTCTTTAGTCTCCAGCACCTGGTTGAGTTGGTTGAGCAGGCGCTGCCGCTGTTCTTCCTTCTGCCGGATCGCTTCGGCGGCGGCGGCACGCTGTCGCTCCGCTTCCGCCTGGGCCTTTTCCTGTTCGGCTTGAGCCGCGGCACGGGCAGCGTCAGCCTGAGCCTGTTGCAATTGGGCCTCGGCTTGCGCCTTCTCCGCAGCCGCGCGATCAAGCTCGGCCTGGGCGCGCCGGCGTGCATCCTCATCAGACCGGGCTTTGGCCTGGGCTTCGGCTTCGGCAGCGGCCTTGGCGTCGGCTTCAGCTTTCTGCTGCCTGTCCAGCATGGCTTGCTTCTCCTTCGCGATGCGTTCCTGCTCCTTGCGGCGCAGAGTCAGCACTCGTGCATCTTCAGCCATCTGGGTGGCGCCACGCGCGGCCGTGCCGATCGGAGTCTTGCCCTGTTTGCGCTTGAGATAATCTTCCGCCCGAGCGAGATAATCTTCCGCCTTCTTCAAGCTATCGCCCGCGTATTGATCTGCCCCCGCGGCCTTGGCGATGGCTACGGCGTTGCGCGCTTCCAGCAAGGTGAGCGGGGTTTTCGGATCGGCCGTCACCGAAGGAAGCTGCTGGGCCGGCATGTCGATGGTGTACTGTCCACCTTCGAGCATGTCGAACTTGGCGTCGATGGCTTCTTCAAAGCCTTTGGTTTCCTGCCGGATGACGTTCTCCGCCACCACTTCGTTGCTTGGACGGGTCACCGAAAAGTAGGGCTCCGCGGTCACGATCAAACCAAACGCCTGCAAGTCCGTGGTGACGTCCACGCTGCTCTTTCCATACTCGTCAGGGACGATTTCCCCCAGGTTGTTGGCCCGTCCTTCGGGAGTGATCGCCCACAGAACGTAGGTCAGGTACTGCGGACCAATTTTGCTCGGCGGTCCCAGTTTCGAAAGATCGACATTGATTTGCAAGCGGCCCGCTTTGCTGTCCACCTTTGCTTTGCCCTTGGCATCCGGCATCAAGTCCGTGCCTTTGATATCGACGGTAGTGGATCCGCCGCGGTGGCGATAGTTCACTGCCTTGGTTGTCCGCGAAACCACATTCACGCGGAATACCGGAGTCTGATCCATCGGTTCGACTGGAGGGTTCTCCTGCTGAGCTGCCGCGGCACCCGCCAACAGCAACACACAAATCAAGCTTCGAAGTATTTTCATAATTGCTTCCTTGTCGTATGGTTACGTTTTGATGCTGCAGGGCCGCACACGTCACATAGATTTTGATACTTCCCGACCTCGTCTGGAAGTGTCTTCGCAAGCTACCGCCCGGCCCTCTCGTCGCGCTCCCGAGAACTTCATCGGCTGACGGAGCAACGCTGGCAAACTCGCCGGATTGGCACCCAAACCCTTGTCTGGCGCGGCCTTTGCGCTCAGCGGGGGGCTCCTTCGTAACCCATCCCGGTTACCTATAATGTGCAGCAACTTGCATTTGCAAGCCCCGCGGACGACCCGTTAAGTGTCAATAAGTCCTTTTTCTGGAGTGTTTTAGCAAGGTAACCGGTGTTGGAGCGCAAGCTGCATTCCTTACTGTGCCCGCTGCGCTGAGGGGCCATAGATCGGGGTGCCATTTGTCGAACACGCTGGGCGATGAGGTGATAAGCAAGCCGAAACGCACAATGCTTCCCGTGCTGACCGTTCTGTTTCTAATTTCCTACGGCTTGCTGACCATGCTGGTCGTGGAACAGTCGAGAACCATCGATTCGCAGCGCAGTCTGATTCGGGATCTGTTTCAAGACAGCGTTCAGTTGACCACCCTCAAGGGAAAAGCGGTTCAGAAACAGAATGCCGACGCCCAAGCCCAGGCCCAAGCGAAAGCACGTTCACAGAATAAGGCGGCGCCGCCTGCACTGGCTGTTCCGCGAACGGAAATGCAGAATCGCAGCACCAGTAAACTTCGCAGACCGCTTCCGCAGAAACCGCCAAAGGACACGTCTGGCGAAGGCGATGAACGCAGGATGCTGATCTCCATCTAGGTTCCAGGTTTAGTTTTCAGGAGCTCCAGGTTGCTCCACATGAGAGTACTTGCCACATTACTGTTGTCAGTTTCGCTGCAAGGCTCTTACCGCCTTCCGCCCAAGCCGCCCGTGGATCCTCACGTTGCGCAACGGCCGGCCCGCAAAGGCGGCCGCTGGTACTTTGCCGATAACGGACACGCGGTTTATTGCTACGGTCCGGTCCGGGTGCTCCCGCAACCGGAAGGCGGGCTACAGCGCGTTGCCACGTTCTGCCAGGGTGAAAGAAACGTAGTTCCGCTGCGAGACTAAGTAACTGCAAGACCCCAAAAAACAAGACCAACTTCAAGAGCGGCGGACAAGAGTGTCCGCCCGACACACTCCAAGGTTTGACCTCTCACCGAATCCCGCCTAAGATTGGCCGTTCCGTCTTTTCTGGCGCTGCCCGTTCAAACATGATCGGCCAAACCATCTCTCACTATCGCATCCTTGAGAAACTCGGCGGTGGTGGCATGGGTGTCGTCTACAAAGCGGAGGACACCAAGCTCGGCCGTTTTGTCGCGCTGAAATTCCTTCCTGACGACGTCGCCAAAGATCATCTGGCGCTGGAACGCTTTCGCCGTGAAGCCCGCTCCGCGTCCGCCCTCAATCACCCAAACATCTGTACCATTCACGAGATTGACGAGCAGGACGGGCAAGCCTTCATCGTGATGGAGTACCTGGATGGGCAGACGCTCAAGCATCGCATCTCCGGGCGTCCCATGGATACCGAGGTGCTCCTGAATCTCGCCATCGAGATTGCCGACGGCCTGGACGCGGCGCACTCCAAGGGAATCATCCATCGCGACATCAAGCCGGCGAACATCTTCGTCACGAAGAGAGGACAGGCCAAAGTGCTGGATTTCGGCCTGGCGAAGCTGGCCCCGGATGCGGTTGCCGGTCTGGACGGTTCGGGCCTGCGGACTGCCACCAATCATGCGCTGATGACCAGTCCAGGTTCCACCATGGGAACGGTGGCCTATATGTCGCCGGAACAGGTTCGTGCTGAAGAGGTTGACGCGCGTACTGACCTGTTCGCTTTTGGTGCTGTGCTTTATGAAATGGCCACGGGTGAACTGGCCTTCTCCGGAAGCAGCAGCGGCGTGATTTTTGAGGCGATTCTGAATCGGAATCCTCCCGAGGCTTCAACTCTGAATCCCAAGATCCCGGGGAAGCTGGAAGAAGTGATTTCAAAGTCTCTGGACAAGGACCGCGAGCTGCGCTATCAAACCGCCGCTGAGTTGCGCGGGGACCTGAAGCGGATCAAGCGAACTCTGGATACATCGCGAGCGCATGCCAGCGTTTCCAGCACGTCCGCCAGCTCGGGACAAGTATCGCTGCCCACGCCGGTCAAAGAGACCACGGTTCCTCGGAAGGGGGTTTTGCTCGCGGCATCAGTAGCAGCCGCGGCTGCGTTGCTGGTGGGACTGGCCGCCGGAGCATTTCTGATCAAGCGCCCCGAGCCGGTTTCGCTGCCGACCTATCGTCCACTGGCTTTTCGCCGCGGAATTGTGCATTCGGCGCGATTCACTCCCGACGGTAAGAGCGTTATTTACAGCGCTGCCTGGGAGGGCAAACCTATTGCCCTATTCAGTACCCGGCCGGAAAGCCCTCAGTCGCGTGAACTGGATCCGCCCGGAGCCGATGTCCTTGCCATTTCGTCGACTGGAGAGATGGCTCTGGCGCTGAAGGCCCGGCCTTCTGATGGGTTCGCATATTCCGGTACCCTCGCACGTGTTCCCCTGGGCGGTGGAGCGCCGCGGGAGGTCATGGAAAATGTCGAATTCGCAGACTGGTCTTCGGACGGCTCTGCCCTGGCGATCGTGCACGATGTCGCCGGGCGAAAACGGCTTGAATTTCCGCCGGGCAAGGTTCTGTATGAGGCTGATGGATGGATCGGTCATCCCCGGATTTCATCCAAGGGTGATCTAGTCGCGTTTCTGGACCATCCGCAGCATCGCGACGATGGCGGCTCCGTTGCCACCGTCGATCTGGCGGGGAAGAAGACCACTCTTTCCAGTGGCTGGGACAGCATTCAGGGCTTGGCCTGGTCCCCCTCCGGGGACGAAATCTGGTTTACTGCCACCCGGACAGGCGGGGACCGTTCTCTGTATGCCGTCAACCTTTCCGGAACGGTCAGAATTCTGGCGCGTGTTCCCGGGGAGCTGACTTTGCTGGATGTCGGCAAAGAGGGCAATGTCTTGCTGACTCGGGGCATTGATCGCGCCGGCATAGTCGGCCTTGCTCCCGGGGAAACCAAAGAGCGGGACTTGTCCTGGCTGGACTGGTCGACTCCCGGTGACCTCTCGTCTGACGGCAAGGTTGTACTTTTTTCCGAAGCGGGAGAAGGCGGCGGGCCTAAGTATGCTGTTTACCTTCGTAACACCGACGGGTCTCCGGCCGTTCGGCTGGGAGAAGGCACCGGCGGGGCTCTGTCGCCAGACGGAAAGTGGGCGGTCGCCCGTCCTAATACCTCCCCGGCGCCTTTGGTTCTCTTGCCCACGGGTGTAGGAGAAGCGAAAACGCTGAGCCAGGACTCGATCAATCACGTCCGTATCCGGTGGTTGGCCGACGGCAAGCGGCTCGTGTTTACCGGGAATGAAGCTGGACACGGACTTCGGCTTTATGTGCAATCGGTGGAAGAAGGCAAACCGCGACCTTTCAGCCCGGAGGGAGTGAATCCAACATTTGTTCCCTCCCCGAAAGGCGATGTGGTTGCGGGAACTGGTCCGGACCATAAGATCTATACCTATCCGATCAATGGAGGCGAGCCGCATGCCATCCCCAGCGCGCGAACCAACGAGTCGCCCATAGGCTGGTCGTCGGATGGACGTACGCTATTTGTCTTTGGCTATGGTGAGCTTCCGGCACAAGTGGTAGAGATCGACGTATCCACGGGGCAGAGAAAACCGTGGAAGGAACTCAATCCGGCTGATGCTGCTGGAATCGACACCATTAGCGGCATCATGATGACCGCGGACGCCAAAGGCTATGTCTACGGCTATATTCGAACTCTCTGCGATCTTTACCTGGTCGAAGGATTGAAGTAACCAGTGTGGATCTGGCGCGAGCGTCCCACTCGTGCTGCCAGGGCGAGTTCCGGACGATGAGATATCTATTTCGACTTTTTCCCCGTAGGAGCGCCAGGCCGGTCCTTCACCCGAATCACGAACTTCAAGCCGGACCACACTTCACTTACAGCACACACTTTCACGTCCACCAGCCCTGCTAAGAGGCCGATCCTTCGCACGTCATTCTCGTTGAGGTCGGTCGCGATACCGGAGGTCTTTTTGGGCCAGCTTACCCAGAGCATTCCCGCTGGCGTCAATCGTCGCGCAAAGCTGGGGAACTGCCGTTTCATTTCCGCTTGACTCGTGATGAACATCATGGCGAAGTCGAGCTGTCCTTCCGCGTCCTTCACGAACTCGCATTCCGAGAGATCTTTTTTCAGCGCAGTCTTGACGTCGCCGGGTAATTCGAAGAATGCAACCTTGAATTGCGGCCTGATGCCGAGTTTTTGCGGAAGGGGAGTGCCGGAATATCCTGCCACGGAAATAGCCTACTGCGCGGGCGCGTAGTAACCACGTCGGCTGCGCACTCGCAGGCCCTTGTGGTTCTGCGCCAGAATTTCGATGGTGTGGAAGCGGCCGTCGGTACGGAGATCGGAGGGTTTGTAGGAGAGCGCATATTGGCTGCGCAATTCATCCTGAATTTCCACGAATGCGTTGGCTACATCGTTGAGCTGAAACGGAAAGAAGGGACGGCCGCCGGTGGCGTCGGCAATTCGTTCCAGAACTTTGTCCCCGGCGCGCCGGCTGCCTGTGACGTTGGTGCTGATGGTGTAAACGATCACGTCCGCGCGTAGCGCCATGTCAATGGCTTCCTCGCGCGTAACGTGGCTCATGTTGTCGTCGCCATCGGTGAGTAGAATGATCGCCCTGCGTACCGGGCCATTCTGCTGCTCCTTCAGCAGTTTGTCGCGGCAGGCAAAATACAGCGCATCGTACATCGCCGTACCGCCGCCTGGCCGAAGGGCTCGAACCCCGCGAGAAAGCGACTCTGTGTTATCGGTAAAATCCTGTGTGACCTCTGGAGTTACATCGAAGCCGACCACGAAAGCCTTGTCGTACCTGGGCCGCACTGTTTGGTTGAGAAATTCAATGGCCGCTTCCTGCTCGAACTTGAAGCGGTCGCGCACTGAGTTGCTGGCATCTACCAGCAGCCCCACCTGAAGCGGCAGATCGGTCTCGTTATGAAAACTGCGAGGCTCGGCCGGCTTGCTGTCATCGAGCACTGAGAAATCGCCCCTGGCCAGATTCTTAACATAGCGGCCATGCTTGTCGGTGACGGTGAAAACGACGTTCACTTCGTTCACCGTTTTAGTGATCGTGGTGGCCGAATCCTCAGCCGACAGGGATTGTGAGGTCGAGTTCGAGGCCGCCGTAGTCTTGGCTCCGGTCGTCGCATCCTTGCTCGTCGAATTTGACGCAGCCGGTTCGCTCTTGGCGGCCGCAGTGCCGGACGGGGCTGATGTCTGTGCGGGCGCAGGCTTCGAAGGCGGGGCCGGCTTCGGCTTGTTCAGTTGTTCCTGAACCGCCGACGGGGCAGAGGGCAGATCATCCTGCCCTGAGTTCTGAGCAAACGTCACTGCCACTAGCAAACCGCTGCCCAGAAGCAATATGAGGCCGCGAAACTTCATGCGCTCTCAATTATACAGCCAGCCGAAACCCCCAAAATGCCGGGCCCACGGTACGGAAGAAGCAGCCCCTTGGAGGCGTAGAGACGTAGCAAAGCTACGTCTCTACAAAATGCTCGAATCATCCGCCGAGCAGGCGCACGAAATGCTCTAACTCCACCGGCAACGGAGCCGAAAGAGATAACAACTGACCCGTCCGGGGATGCTGAAATTGCAATTCGGCTGCGTGCAGAAAATTCCTTGGAAGAGAAAGAGACGGTTCACCGGCGGGATTGCAAAGCTCGCGGCGAGCTCCGTACAACACGTCCCCCACGACCGGGTGTCCGAGCGAGGCCAGATGCACTCGAATCTGGTGTGTCCGACCGGTATCAATCTGCACTTCGAGCAGGCTGAACTTGCCGTACGGCGAATCCAGCCTTTGCTGCACTGTGTAGTGGCTGATCGCTTCCCGTCCGCCCGGCCGCCGCGTGGTCATGCGAGTGCGCCGTATGCGGTCGCGGCTGATGCTGCTGCTGATGGTTCCACGATCGCGTTTCACCCAGCCCTGCACCAGGGCAACATACTTTTTCTTGATTTGCCTCCCGACAAACTGGGCCGCCAGCCGGCGATGCGATTCGTCGCTCTTGGCCACCACGATCAAGCCGCTGGTAGCCTTATCCAGCCGGTGCACGATTCCGGGACGCAGATCGCCCCCGACCGACGATAGCTGCCCGAAGTGATGCAGCAACGCGTTCACCAGCGTTCCGCGATTGCGCTGATCTTCGGTCGCGCCGGCTCCCGCATGCACCATCATGCCTGCGGGCTTGTTCACTACCGCCAGGTCGGCGTCTTCGTAGACGATGTCGAGCGGAATGTCTTCCGCCATGGCGCGCAGCGGAGCCGGCTCTGCCGTCGCCAAAATGGCGATGCGCTCTCCGCCGCGAAGGCGCAGCGAAGCTTTGGCAGCCGAGTCATCCACCAACACCAGGCTTTGAGAAATCAGCTGCTGCACGCGGGCCCGGCTGGTTTCGGAAAGCTGCCCCACTAGAAACTGGTCGAGCCGTTTGCCGGCATCGTCGGCAGTCGCGGAAATCAAGATTGGAAATTGAGGCATGTAGGCGCGAGCGTCCCGCTCGTGCTCGTCCCGAAGGGGACGATTATTTCCTGGAACCCAACCAGGCTATCGCGGCGCGTGCGCCGGAACCGCTCTGGGAGAAGACTTCAGCCACCAGATGAAGCCGCCCGTAATCACCAGGCAAATGGAGATCAACTGTGTGCCGGTCATGATTCCGCCAAACACCGAGCCGCGCCCCGGGTCGTCGCGAATGAATTCCAGGAAGTAACGGGCCACACCATAGAGGATGAGAAACGCCGCCAGCACTTGCCCGTCGAATTTTTTGCGCTTGAACAGCCACATCAGAATAAAGAAATTAGCCAGTTCGACCGCCGCCTCGAACAGCTGGGTGGGCTCCAGCGGCACTCCCAGCGGAGTGTAAGAATTTAGATTGGCAATGGGATTGGTAAACGTCACGCCCCAGAAGTGACTGGTGGGCTTGCCATAGCAACAGCCGGCGGCAAAGCATCCGACACGACCTATTGCGTGGCCCATGGCGAGGCCGGGTGCAAAGGCGTCCCAGGTCGCAAGCGCCGCCATGTGGTGCTTGCGTATGTACCACACCGCCGCCACGGCTGCACCAATTAGCCCGCCGGAAAATACTCCACCCGCCTGCAGTGTGCTGAAACTGAAAATGTCACCCGGATGAGCCGAGTAGTAACTCCAGTCATTGACGATGTAGAGGATCTTGGCGCCAACAATGCCGCACAGGACAACCATCACTCCCAGATTCCAGGCGTCATCCGGATTGATGCCCTGCTTGCTGGAATTGCGGACGCTGATCCACAGGCCGATCAGAACCCCGGTAGAAACCAGCACTCCGTAGGTGGGAAGGAAAAACTTGCCGATATGAAAGATTTGCGGAAACACTGTTGGTTTAGATGCGACGCAAAAGGATTATGTTACAGATCCCAAGTTTAGCAGGTGGAAGGCACAATCGTTCCACGCGGAGCCAGGGACGAGCGTCCTGGACAGCTGCAGCAGAAAAAACAAGCCGACCCACTGTGCCGTGTGACGGGGCCGAGAATGAACCCGTCGGTAGACGTTGGGCGCCCGCCGAGACCCTTTAGGCATCTCCGCATGGCGGAGCGTTGCACACCGGATCCTAGTTCGAGTCGAGCTCCCGTTCATTCAGCATTGGTTCAAAAATCGGTGACCCGTCATCACCAACCCGGCAGGTCGGCTTTCAGTCCGGATGCTAGGGTAAACATCCCCGCGTTGGCAATAGGGAGAACCTAAAAAGTTGGCAATCGGCTTGCCAGCAACTTTCGTAAGGGGGGATGAACCACGTGGCGACAACCGCCCTCGGTTGTCCAGCGGAGCGAATCTCCGCACGTTCGGCAAGAATCTTCTGCAAGATCAATCAGTACGTTCTCAACTGACGGCTGAAGGCTGATAGCTGAGAGCTTCTAGCCTGCCCGGCGCTTATCTCCCAGCACTTCATCCAGCGCGCTGGAAAGATGTTGGGCTCGCCTCAGGTAGTCGCCCGATCCCACATCCTGGTTGCGCTTCAGTAGGTGGTATTCGTCAGCGATATTCAGAGCCGCCAGCACGGCTAAACGCGCGGTATCGACAGTATGGGTCTGTTCCGCAACCGCCCGCATTTTTCCGTCCACGTATTCGGCCAACCTGAGAATGTACTCCGCATCGGAGCCGCGGAGATTGTAGGCCTGGTCGAAAATCTCCACCCGGACAGCGTTGTTGCTGGGATCCTTAACCGCGGCATGCTTCGTAGCTGTTGCCATAATTGTTTCTCCTGGGACGGAGGCGTTGACCGGTTCAGCTGACCGCCTGCTCCTCGGCAATCGATTCAATCTGTGTCAGCATCTTTTCCACCCGGCCGCGAATCTCTTCGCGTTCCTTCCGCAGCCGCAACATCTCGCGGCGCAAGCTCTCGAGTTCTTCTTCGCGTTCTTCCAACTGCTGGCGCAAACGCTGCGTGTCGCGCTCCGCCGCCGCCCTGGCCTCGCGCCCGGACTTGTACAGCTCAATGGTGCGATAGACTTTCTCTTCGAGCGCCTGAAAATCGTCAGCCGGAACCTGAGCAGATACTCCTTCCGCCATTCTCACAGACATGGTGTCACCATTTCCTAAGAGGAAAATTGAGAACTTTAGCGCAGTATACCCCAGAAACCGGTGTATGGATCAATGGATAGAGCACCTGGGTGGAGCGGCTTAGTTCGCTATTGTCATCCGAGCCGGTCTTACTGGCAGGGAATCTGCTGCGCTTCGGAATGATAATTTTGCTACGAGGGCAAGATGCCCTCGCGACAGCCGGCGGGACGCCAGCGCCACGAAACATTAAACTACTTCGGTATCCGCAATTTCCGCAGCCGTTCCGCCGCCGCATCCAGGGTCTCATCGCGCTTGCAGAAGGCAAACCGCACTTGTTGCGCCCCGTCCCGCGCGTCGTTATAGAAGCTCGAACCTGGCACGACCGCGACTCCAATTTCTTTCACCAAGTACTTTGTGAACTCCAGATCATTCTCGAACCCGAAGGCGCGGATGTCGGTCATCACGTAATACGCCCCGCGCGGAAGGAAGCAGCGGAAACCAACCTCTTCCAGCACAGGGATCAGGCGGTCGCGCCGTTTGCGGTATCCCTCAGCTAGTTCCTGATAGTAGCTCGCAGGCAAGGCCAGTGCCGCCGCCCCAGCCTGTTGCAAGGGCGCAGGCGCTCCCACCGTCAGAAAATCATGCACTTTGCGGATCGCATCCGTAATCGCAGGGGGTGCTACCGCCCATCCCACGCGCCATCCGGTAACGCTGTAGGTCTTTGACAAGCCATTGATCGTGATTGTCCGATCACGCATTCCATCGAGCGCAGCCATCGAAACATGCTGCGTGCCGTCATAAAGAATGTGCTCGTAGATTTCGTCTGTTATGGCGAGAACGTTGAATTCCACACAAAGATTGCGAATCAGTTCCAGTTCGCCGCGCGTGAACACCTTGCCAGTAGGGTTGTTCGGCGTGTTGACGATGATCGCCTTGGTCTGATGATGAAACGCCGCCCGCAGCTCGCGTTCATCGAAAGTCCATTCGCCGCCCGCCGCGGAGGGCGGCCGCAGCTTCACAAATCGCGGCTTGGCTCCGGAAAGAATCGCGTCGGGCCCGTAGTTTTCGTAGAACGGCTCGAAGATCACCACCTCGTCGCCGGGGTTGCAGACCGCGAGCAAGGTCGAAATCATGGTTTCGGTGGAACCGCAGCAGACCGTAATTTCACGCTCCGGATCAACCGGGATGCCCTGCCAAAGCTGCATTTGCCGGGCGATGGCATCGCGTAGGTTCTTGGCTCCCCAGGTAATGGCGTACTGATTGACGTCAGCCTCAATCGCCTCCTGCGCGGCTCGTTTGATCTCCGCCGGAGCCGGAAAATCGGGAAAGCCCTGCGACAGATTGACGGCGCCATGCAACATGGCCTGGCGCGTCATCTCGCGGATGACGGATTCGGTGAAGTGGGCAACTCGGCCGCTGAGGAAAGATTTCTGCCGGATGGCTGTTTCTGCCATGAGGTGAGCCTAGCACAATGGTGGAGACAGCCGACGAAGAGGCGCTAGCGCTGGCGATCCAGTTGGAACGCCGCACCTTGGAAATCACCGCGCAAGTCTAACTCGACGCCATGGCGTATCCACCACGCGCCCGAGGCGCTTGCCGGGGTTCCGGGCTTGGCCTTGCCTTCGATCCAGCTGAGCTTGTATTCGGCATCCTGATCGAGGCCTTGTAGTTGCAGCAAGGGAAAGCCGCGGCCCTCCTGCGTGGAGTGCGTGAAGGCAAAGACGACAGCCTGATTCTTGTCGCTGGAACCCGTCTCGGTTACGGAGAACTCGCTACCATTGCGCGGGCTGATGAGCCGGTAGAGATCGCCACGCACGATCGTACGTTGCACCGAATGATAAGCGGCGATCAACCGTTTGGCAGTCGCAAAGTCTTCGGCGGTCCAGTGATTCAGATTAGCGCCAATTCCCAACGAGCCCTGCGTCGAACTGAGCATGCGATAGGTGAGAGAAGTCGAGCGACCGTTGAACCAGTGCGGCGAGTCTGTAACCCAGGCCATCATGATCTGAGGCGTGTAGGCGTAGCTGAACCCATCCTGCATCGATAGCCGGTCGAAGGGATCGGTATTGTCCGAGGGCCAAACCTCATCGGTGTAGTGCAGAATTCCCAGATCTACACGCCCGCCGCCACCCGAACAGCTTTCGATCTCCACCTTGGGATGTTTCTTGCGCAGGTCGGCGAGGATCGAATAGAGATTGCGGATGAACTCAACGTAGACGCCACGCTGCTCGTTGACCGGAACCTGATCCCAACCCGGCTCGGACCAGTTGCGGTTGTAGTCCCACTTGAGAAAGGCAATATCGTTTTCCGTGAGCAGCTTGTCAAGAAATCCCGCGATGTAGTCGCGTACATCAGGGCGAGCCAGGTTGAGTACAAGCTGGTTGCGCTGCTCCGAACGCGGGCGCCCGGGAAAATTCAAAACCCATTCAGGATGCTTTCGATAAAGGTCCGAATCCGGATTAATCATTTCGGGCTCGACCCATAGGCCGAAGTCCATCTTGAGCGCGTGAACCTTTTCGATCAGCGGCTTCAATCCATGGGGAAATTTCTCTGGATTTACGTACCAGTCGCCCAGTCCGGCGTGGTCATTCTTACGCTGGCCAAACCACCCGTCGTCCATCACAAATCGATCCACGCCGATCGATGCTGCCTTTTCCGCCAGCGCCATCTGGCCGGCTTCATCAACCTTGAATTCAGTTGCCTCCCACGAGTTGTAAATTACCGGACGCGGCTTGGGATCCGGTGCCTGCGGCAGAATGTGGGCAATTTCAAAATGGTGCAGCAACCGTGAGGCACCACCCAGGCCGTGGTTGGAATAACCGCCGTAGAAAACGGGTGTCTCCAGATGTTCGCCCGGCTTCAGTTTGTAGCCGAAATCAAAAGGATTGAAGCCGCCGGTCACGCGCACCGAATCGAACTGGCCCCGTTCGACAGTAATCCGCCAGGAACCGGACCAGGCCAGTGCGCCAAACCAGACTTCGCCGTGCTCCTCGTTATCATTAAACCCAAAAGCACTATTAACCCCACCAGCGATGCTGGCGTTGCCTTGGCCGCCATCGCGGGAAATCGCAAACCAGGGATTGGCTTGATGGCTAGTGGTCCCACGACGGCTTTCAATGACACGTGCTCCGCCCTGAATCAACTCCTGATTCAGCGTCCACTCTCCAGCCCAGCGGCCGGTTAAATAGCTCAACGTGTAACGAGCGGGAGGAAGCGTCCATTGCGCGGCTGCGGCCTGTTCGATGAGAACCGGCTGTTTTTCCCGGTTTTCAATGTTTGCGGAACGGGCGAGAATGCCGCTCTCCGGATCGATGGAATAGTGCAGCGTCACGTAAATCTCGCGGGAAATATCCTTGAGCCGTACTTCGAGCGACTGTGAACCATTTGGTGTGGCCCGGACAAAATGAAGCACCAGATCGCGATTGCCATCGGCAAAGCTGACTTTCAGCGCTGGCTCGGTAAACAACCCCGTACCCCAGGACGCGTACTCCTGTGGCGTAGTGGTGTATGACGAATCGAACGAGGCCCATTCCGGATATGAGTGCGCGGCAGGAATGCTATCGTGCGTTCCGATGCGGCCGCCCCAGTAGAGTGTCTGCAACTCGCCCCGCTCGTTGACCCCGAATGCGTATGTGGAGTCGCCGCCATCAAGACGGAAAACTGGCGTGGTCTGTGCCCTTGAACCGGCGGTGAGCAGAATCAGTAAGAGCGACGCGGATAGGATGGAAGAGAGCCGTATTTCCAAAGGAAAGTTCATTGTCGCCGTATCTTAGCATTCGCTATGTGAGGGCAACTTACGCCGTTTCCCGATTCACTAGTTGCTCGAGGCCACGTTCTTTTATCTCAGTCTCCCGGATCTTGAACTTCTGGATCTTGCCGGTCACTGTCATCGGGAACTCCTCCACAAACCGGATATGCTGGGGAATCTTAAAGTACGCAATCTGTCCTTCGCAGAATCTGCAAATCTCCTCTTCCGTCGCACTCTCGGTTGTTTTTAGCCTTATCCACGCCACCACGAGTTCGCCCAGGCGCTCGTCCGGAATCCCGACCACTTGCGCTTCGGCTACTTTGGGATGCGTGTACAAGAACTCTTCCACTTCGCGGGGATACACATTTTCGCCGCCACGGATGATCATGTCCTTGGCGCGGCCGGTCAGGTGAATGTATCCGTCATCACGCATGACTCCGAGATCTCCGGTATGCAGCCAGCCCTCGCGATCCACTGCCCGCGCCGTTGCCTCAAGCTCGTCGTCATAGCCCTTCATCACCATGTATCCCCGCGCGCATACCTCGCCTTGCTCGCCGGTTGGCAGCGTGCTGTCATCCAGTGGCGACACGATCTTCATCTCGGTGCACGGCAGCGCCTTTCCAACCGTCGAGACCCGGATCGCCACTGGGTCGTCCACCGCCGACATGGTCACCACCGGCGAACTCTCCGTCTGACCGTAACCGATCGTCAACTCGCGGCAATGCATCTCGCCCATCACGCGCTTCATCACCTCCACCGGACACGGTGCGCCGGCCATCATTCCCGTGCGCAGGCTGGTCAGACTGAAGTTCTTGAATTCCGGAAGACCCAGTTCCGCGATGAACATGGCGGGCACGCCGTAGAGCGACGTCACTTGCTCCGCCTCCACCGCCTCGAGGGCAGCGCGCGCATCAAAGGTCCAGTTCGGCAGGATAATCGCCGCCCCGCTCGCCAGCGCCGACATTGTACCGATCACGCAGCCGAAGCAGTGGTACATCGGCAGAGGAACACAGATGCGATCGCAATCCGTGTAACGCATACCTTGTGCCAGCATCTTGCCGTTATTGACCAGATTACGGTGCGTCAGCATCACGCCCTTTGGCATGCCCGTGGTTCCGGAGGTGTACTGAATATTGGTGACATCTTCAGGTTGAATCGTGGCGCGAACCTCACATTGGGCTCCCAGAAATTCTTCCCAGCGTGCGGTTCCAAAAACGATCACATGTTCGAGCGGCAGGGTTTGGCCGTGCCGGGCCCCCGCCAGAATCTGCGAATACTCAGCGCGGCTATCACGCTCCCACAGGAAAATCGCCTTCATGCGTGACTTGCGCAGAGTGAAGGCCAGTTCATGGGTGCGGTAGGCGGGATTGACGTTGACCAGGATTGCTCCGGCGCGCGCGCAGCCCAAGTGCAGCATCACCCATTCCACGCAGTTGGTGGACCACAGGCCAACGCGATCTGCGGGCCTGATCCCAAGAGACCACAGCCCCCGCGCTACGCAATCCGCCAGCTCACGTAGTTCGTGCCAGGTGTACCGTTTCGATTGATGACGGGAAACCAGGGCGAGGCAATCGCCCCAGCGGTCGACCGTGTGATCGAGCACTTGCCCGATGGTTTTCTCCCACAACGGCTGATCCGGTCCGCGCGAGTAGCTGAGCATTTCGCCACCCTCCCAAGCCGTCCGGGATTCTAGCTCAATTTCTCTGGTTCCGCTTCAGATCTGCAAGCTTTGTCATCCTGACCGGAGCCCAGCGCAGCGAGCGAAGTGGAGGGATCTGCTGTCCCCACTGCTGAAAGCGATCGCGCCGGCCGTCAGTGGCGCGCGGTCTAGTGTGCACCCTGGCCGCGAACAAAAAACTGCTCCTTATCCATACTCGCTGGCACCGCCACATCGAAGAAGCCGACCATCATTTCCTGGTATGTCTGATCACCCCACGTCACCGTCGCGTTAGGATCGGGGTTGTGGGGATTGTTGCGTGAGTTGTCATACCACGCCACAGCTCGCAGTTTGGTTCCTGCCTTGAGGAGTCTCGGTTTGGCCAGGCGATAGCTTAACTGCCAATGGAAGTGATAGTTCACGCGCAGCAGCGGCTCGATCGACCCATCGGGCCGGACAATGTCGTACTCGAAACGCTTTCCACGAAGGTGCATGTGCGGAAACAGGCTGAGCAGCGTGGCGTCATGCGGCAATGTGCCCTGCGTTTCTACGCGAAAATCATCCGCGCCGGGTGGAATGATAAGGGCGTGATTGTTGAGCTGCAGAGTGATGACGCGCTGCTCCGGCGCTGCCTTCGCAAATACCAGGCCGATGCCGGTTTGGTCTTGCCCAGCTTGGCCATTGGTTGTGTAGTGGATCTGAAACACAATGTCCGATCCTGCCGGAACAAGTTTTGCCATCCCGTCCGGCCAGCGATCTGGCGAACTGCCGGGGGCGTATACCAGCAGCAGATCGCTGGTGGTTCCATGCGCGTCCAGTCGATCCTTCGGGTCTTTGAGTGTAGAAGCAGTGAAGGGCACTCCGACTGGAGCGTGGCGCAGCCAGTCGGAATTCGGTGGTCGAATGTAGACGACCGCGTGATGCACGTACTGTGGCCCGGAAGTACGGACTTCCGCCATCTGCACCCACCGGTCTTCGCTGAAATGTGTGGGCACGATCTCGTATGTGTATTCCACGTCGCCATCGGCCGGGAGATTGACCGGTGAAGGCATCTTCAAAACGACGTCTGGCCTCGCAATGTTCCAGCCTTCCGCCCACCGCGAAGGGGGAGGAGCATCGTGCGGACTACCTGCGGGAGCGCCAGCTTTAACCCAGGCTACGACGGTGGCAATTTGTCGTTCGGTGAGTGAGGGGTCGTTCGAAAAGTGATCAAACCGCGGGTCGGCAAACCAGGGCGGCATCATTTTGGTTTGCACCGCGCTGGAGATAGCAGGCGCCCACTGCCGTGCCTGCTCGTAGGTCACCAGGGACATGGGCGCGACTTCGCCTGGGCGGTGGCAGCTCTGACAGTGATCCTGCAGAATGGGTAGGATGTCTCTGTAAAAACCAGGCTGGGCAGGCGATGCCTGGCCGACAGCGGAAATGGACATGAAGAGAAGCCCGGTGAGGAGAAGTACGCGTGACATCAGCAACGACCGTGTGGAGCCGAGCGCAACTCGGCAATGCCTACGTTCTCAATTTTCCACCCAACTCTTCGAGTGCCTTGATGATCCGCGTCGACCACTGTGCCACTTCATCTTCGCGCAGCGTGCGCTCGCCTGATTGGAACCGGGCCCGCAGCAACAGTGAATACTTCCCGGTGGGGACATTGCCGCCGCGAAAAATCTCCACCGGAACGAAACTGCGTAGTTCTGTGAGGCCAAGCCCGACCGCGGCATGTTCAATCCCGTGGAACGCCACTCCATCGTCAAAGACAAACGAAAAATCACGCTCTACCGCCGGATAGCGCGGCAAAGGCTCGTAGCGGACAAGGCGCAGGCTGTGAGCGTACAGTTGGTCCAGATAGACTTCCGCGATCAGAACATCCTGTCGCAGCTTGCGGGCAGCGGCGATGTCACGATGGATTTGCCCAAACTGAGCGATCGCCGTGCCATCCAGCAGCGCACGGGCCGACTGTCCGGGGTGATAGTAGTCGGCAGTCTTCTCATCGAAAGTCAGCGACTTGTGCTGGAAGGGATGCAGGAGACTTTCCAGGTCACCCTTCAATGCGAAAAATCCCCCATCGTTCGTACTCCAACCCCGGGTTGGTTGAGCGGGCGAGCTAGTCCACCCCAAACACAGGCGCTTGGGCTCAGCCGTGACCGCTCCCACCGCTTCGAAAACGTTGCCTGCTTCGAACAGACGCACGTTTTCCTCGCCACGGTTGAGGTTGTAGGCCAGCATGTTGAGCATCCCCGGCACCAGCGAACTGCGCATGACCGACGCTTCTTCGCTCTGGGAATTTGCCAGCTCGACCACGGGCACGGCAGAAAATGTTTCCGCGTCCTGGTGGGAGATGAACGTCAGCGAAACCGCTTCGTTGTAACCGAGGGCCAGCAGGGATCTCCGCAGCGTGTTGTCTTTTTCGGCGTCCGGCGGTTCAACCACGGCCCCCGCATACGCAGGCAGCGTGTTGGCGAATTTGTCATAGCCGTGGAGGCGCGCGATCTCTTCCACCAGATCGATTTCGCGTTCCACATCCAGCCGCCAGCTCGGGATGTGGACCGTGAAATCCGGGTCGCCGCCCCGCTCCGGCATCAGCTCGAAACCCAGTTGCTTGAGAATGCGAAAGATCTCATTGGTCTCCAGCTTTTCTCCAAGAATGCGATGCACCTCAGAAAGATGCAGGGCTACCGGAGCCAGATCGACTTGCAGTGCGATCACGTCGGTTAGGCTGCCACTCAGTTCACCGCCGGCTGATTCCAGGATCAGTTCCGCCACCCGGTCACACGAAAGAACCGTGGACTCGAAGTCTGCACCGCGCTCGAAGCGATGCGAGGCGTCAGTGTGGAGGCCATGGCGTCGCGACATTTTGCGAATGATCCCCGGATCCCACCACGCTGATTCGATGAGGATGTTGCGAGTCTTGTCGGTGATCATGGTGTCGAACCCGCCCATTACGCCAGCCAACGAGACCGGCCGACGTGCGTCCGCGACCACCAGGTCTTCACTGCTTAGCTTGCGCTCAACCCCGTCGAGAGTCTTGAGCGTTTCCCCATCCTTGGCACGACGCACGATTAGCTTGCCGCCTTCAAGCAGATCGAGGTCGAAGACGTGGGTCGGCTTGCCCATTTCCCACAATGTGTAGTTGGTAGCGTCGACCCCGTTGTTGATAGGCCGCTGGTCGAGCAAGGCAAGTCGCCGCGCGATTTTCGCCGGCGAGGGTTTGATGGCAACGTTACGTACTGCCCGGGCGGTAAATCGCGGACACAACTCAGCCTCGGCAATCTCAATCGGAAAGTGCGTGCCTTTAGTCGCTGGGGTTGCCGGGAGCCTTGGCTCGATCCGTTTCAACGGCAGGTTATAGATCACCGAAGCTTCGCGGGCGACACCATAGTGATTCATGGCGTCAGGGCGATTGGTGCCAATCTCCATCTCGAAGACAGTGTTCTCTCCCTCGCCCGTGATTCCCTCAACGGCAATGCCGACCGAAGTAAGGTCCTGCGCCAGGCGGAGATTGTCTACCTGGGGATCAACGAACTCGCGCAGCCATTGTGGAGAGAGTTTCATTTCCAGCCGTCAGCCATCAGCTTTCAGCCATCAGCTCGTCACAGCCCAGAGTCTCCGGCTGACGGCTGATAGCTGACAGCTGATGCTTCTATCCAAACTGCTCTAGAAACCTAACATCCCCGTTAAAGAACAACTGAATATCGTCCACCCCGTATTTCAGAATCGCGATGCGGTCTGCGCCCATGCCGAAGGCGAAGCCGCTGACTTTCTTGGGATCGTAATCCACGAAGCCGTACACATTCGGATCGACCATGCCGCAGCCCAGAATCTCGATCCATCCCGTCTGCTTGCAGGGACGACAAGGCTCAGTGCCGCGCTTTCCGCTGCCTCCACATATGAAACAAGAGACCAGCATCTCGGCGCTAGGCTCGGTAAAGGGAAAAAACGACGGGCGGAAGCTGGTCTTCACGCTCGATCCGAACAACGCCTTCATGGCGTGGTCAAGTGTGCCCTTCAAGTCGCAGAACGTGATGTTGGTATCTACCGCCAACCCCTCGATCTGGTGGAACATGGGCGAGTGGCTAGCGTCTGGCGGATCGTTGCGGTGTACTGGGCCAGGAATGACGATGCGGATCGGTGGCTTCATCTTCTCCATAGTGCGAATCTGCACCGGGGAAGTGTGCGTGCGCAGCAGCAGGCGCTCGCGCTGCGGCTTCGATTCCTGCCTGGCGATGAATAGCGTGTCCTGCGTGTCACGGGCCGGATGATTGGGCGGAAAATTCAGCGCCTCGAAATTGTAATAATCGGTCTCAATGATCGGTCCTTCCTGAACCGAGTAGCCGAGATTGCGGAATACGGAGACGATCTCGTGCATCGTCTTGATCACGGGATGTTCCGCGCCGAGGGGGCGGCGGATGCCGGGGAGGGTGACGTCGAGACGTTCAGCCGATTCTTTAACTGACGGTCCTTTCGAGAGGTGAAGTTGAATATCTTCCGCTTTGGCGACCGTGTCTTCGACAAGAGTTCTGATCTCGTTGACCCGCTGTCCAACTTCGCGTTTCGAGTCCTTCGGCGCTACCTTCAGCCACAAGTCGTTGATCTGTGTAAGTATGCCGTTCTTGCGTGCCATCCACCTGTCGCGGAAGACCTTCCATTGCTCTTCGCTCCGCAGCGCCGCCGCTTCCTCGTGCAGAGCAAGACGCAGCTTCTCAACGGCCTTGTCCAGGGCCGCTGCGGAGTAGCTCTTCAGTTTGGGGACGGTGTACATGGAACAGTAGCCAGTTCTCGGTTCTCAGTTGCTCTGGGCGTCTAGAGAGACGTCGCAAGCGACGTCTCTACGGCTCTCTTTCAGGTGAAGAATCGCCCGAGCGGGACCATAGCATCTCCGCCGGGCTAAAAGCTAAAAGCTAAAGGCTGGTTTCTACGCGGCCCCGCCGAGAGCGCCCTTCGCCTGCTCGGCGAGGCTCTTAAACGCGCCGGGATCGTTTACCGCGAGGTCGGCCAGGATCTTGCGATCCAGTTCCACTCCGCCCTTCTTGAGTCCGTGGATGAACTGGTTGTAGCTGATCCCGTTCAGTTTGGCGGCGGCGCCGATACGCACGATCCAGAGCGAGCGGTATTGCCGCTTCTTCTGTTTGCGGCCGGAGTAGGCAAACTTGAGCCCGCGTTCCACAGCCTCTTTGGCGGATCGGTAAAGTTTGGACTTAGTTAGGAAATAGCCGCTGGCGCGTTCAAGTATTTTTTTGCGCTTGGCACGGCGCTTGGTTCCCCGTTTTACGCGAGGCATGAGTAGCTCCTTTTTGGTTTCAAATTACGGCGGCTGGAGGTAGGAGACTTGGAAGGTCTGGTTGCCTCTTCACACGCCTGGGCCACGTTTACTCTGCGGCCACCGCAGTGCGGGCGAATCGCCCGCGACCACACAAACACTTACCAACGAACACTTCTAGTACGGAATCATTCTCTTGATCTTCGGGGTATCGGCGTCGCTCACCAGCACGCCTTGCCGCAGTTTACCTTTGCGCTTCTGGCTCTTGGAGGTCAGCATATGGCGCAAGTGCGAATGGTGGCGCTTGACCTTCCCCGTGGCAGTCTTCTTAAAGCGCTTCGCCGCGCCCTTGTGAGTCTTGAGTTTCGGCATAATTCCTCAGTCAACAATTAGCATTTAGCCCTTGGCGAAAGCGGCATTTGCCCGTAGTGGCTTAATGCCAAGTGCTAAGTGACAAATGCTTTCGTAAATTAAACTACGCTTGGTTTGCACGTCCCGGCGCCGGCTGTGATTGCGCCGGCTGCTTCTGTCCGGAATCTTTCTTGGGCGCCAGAATCGCGTGCAGCGTGTTGCCTTCCTGCCGCGGCCGAAACTCCACAATGCCTTTGTCGGCAATGTCTTTGATCAGGCGCTCCAGGATTTCGCGTCCCAGGCCGGTCCGCGTCATCTCTCGTCCGCGAAAGAAAATCGTTGCCTTGACCTTGTCTCCGTCGTCCAGAAAGCGCAGCACGTGATTCTTTTTCGTCTCGTAATCGTGGTCGTCCACATTGATGCGGAACTTCACTTCCTTCACCACGATCACTTTCTGATGCTTCTTGGCCTCGCGCTCCTTCTTTTCCTGCTGATACAGGAATTTTCCGTAGTCCATGATTCGGCATACGGGAGGAGTGGCGGTGGGCGAAATCTCGACCAGGTCCAGGTTTTTCTCGCGGGCCAACTTAAGCGCATCGTAAGGAGTCAAAATGCCAATCTGCTGGCCTTCGTCATCGATGACGCGGATTTCACGCGCCCGAATGCGCTCGTTTGTTCGGATAAAGCGTTTATCGATACAGCCCTCCGTTGACTACCAAGTCGGACTAGAGAAAAAGTATAGCATGGCAGGGATTAGCGGTCTCGGCAGAGTTCGAGGGCGGGAGGGCCGTAGCTGCATCCTGATCTCGGCCGAGAGCCAAATATTGCCAGCAACAACATTTTGAAAAGCCACGGCCCCCGCCGTGGCTTTTGTTCCTTCCCTGTGCTCGCGCTCCCCTAGGACGCGCGACGCCTTTCAACGTCCTCCGATTCTTCCCGGTCGTTGCGGTCGGTGGTGTCGCCGCTCTGGCCAGGATTCTTCTTGGTCGGGTCTTGGGGGTTATGCACGTCCCCGCTCTGCGACGGATCCCTGCGGGTGGGGTCAGACGCGCGTCCCGGGTCGCCCTGCTGGCGCTGGCCCGGAGTTTGCTGGTTCTTTTCGGTTTCGTTTGTCATGAATTCCTCCTATAAAAAATTAGTCGAAAAGCAGGTACGTTCTTGCGACGTCCTATAGAGTCGGAATCTTAGGTGCCAAAATCTGACCTCGGGTAGCCTGTCAGCAAAACTTTCTTTCCGGGTCATCGACGGTCTTGATCGAGAAACACCTAACTCCGTTAGAATGGCCCGTCAGCCCGTTCGTGAAGACGGAACCTTGCTGGTCTTGTAGAAAGCGCGAGGAGTCTTTATGAGAAATCGCAGTCTGCTGTTTGGCGTGTGGCTCTTGTTGGTGACGACTCTTGCCTCTGCCCAGGTGGAGGAAATCGCGAGGCAACTGGGGCTGGGGACCAAGTTGAGTGATACCAAGATTTCATCTGGTCTCAAACAGGCCCTCCAGATCGGAGCCGAACAGGCGGTGAAGCTCACGGGGCGCCAGGATGGTTATTTTGGCAATCCGGACATCAAGATCCTCATGCCGAATAATCTGCGAACCCTGGAGAAGGGGTTGCGCATGGTGGGCTACGGACCCAAGGTGGACGACTTCGTCTTGAGCATGAACCGGGCGGCGGAGGCCGCTGCTCCCGCCGCGCGGAAGATATTCATCGATGCCATTACCGCGATGACCATTGATGACGCACGCGGAATTCTTTCGGGAGGCGATACTGCTGCTACCAACTATTTCAAGAGCAAGACCACGCCGCAGCTCACGGCTGCCTTCGGGCCTGTGGTGGAACGGAGCATGGACAAGAACGGTGTCGTCAGGCAATACAACGCGCTAACGGCGCAGTACAAATCAATTCCATTCGCCAAAAATCAGGACTTGGACATCAGCCACTACGTTGTTTCCAAGGCTCTGGATGGACTCTTCTACGAACTGGGGCAGGAAGAGCGCAAGATCCGTAAAGATCCAGCCGCACAGACCACGAACCTGCTTAAGGAAGTATTCGGACACCGGTGAGGGTGGGGTGGAAGGATAAAACCCTAGCCGGCGATTCCGATCAGCGCACCGTCTGAGACTGTCTCGACCTTCACTGGAATCCACCGGTTCGGCGGGTGATGTCCTTTCACGCGTATCGGCAGATAGTTGTCAGTGAGTCCTTCGGTGTATGTGTTCTCGTGATCGCTGCCTGCCTGATTTAGCGTGATCGCTTCGATCGCAGTGCCGACAAACTTGCTCAGGAAGGCCAGTTTCTTCTGCGCGGCAAGATCACGCAGAATGCGGTTGCGCTCGCGGGCGACGTGAATCGGAACCTGCCCGGCCATGGTCGAAGCCGGCGTTCCGGGACGTGCGGAGTAAGTGAAGACGTGCAGATAGGTGAAAGGCAGGTCTTCGATCAGGCGGTGTGTCTCTTCGAATTCAGCCTCGGTTTCGCCGGGGAAGCCGGTCATTACGTCGGCCCCGATGGCGGCGGTAGGCATGGCCGCGTAAATCTTTTCTATTTTCTCGCGATAGTGCCAGGGACGATATTTGCGGTGCATCCGACGAAGGACGGCGTCGCTCCCGGACTGCAAAGGCAAGTGTGCATGTTTAGCAATGCGCGAGGACGTGGCTACGAGTTCGATTAGCGCGTCGCTCCAGTCCATGGGTTCCACCGAACTGATGCGAAGCTTTTCGAGCAGCGTTTCGGACAGGATGGTGCGGATCAGGCCTTCGAAAGTCGGCCGTTGGTCGTTGGTCTTTGGTCGTTGGCCATTCTCTCCCTGGCTTTCCCCGGTGATGCCGACTTGGATTGCGCTCCCCGGCAGATCCCGTCCCCAGCGGCCCAGGTTGATGCCTGAAATTACCACTTCGCGATAGCCAGCGGTTACCAGCGACTGAACTTCTTGGATGACTTCGGTCAGGGGCAACGAGCGGCTCTGGCCTCGAACGTAGGGGATTACGCAGAAGGAGCATCGGTTGTCGCAGCCGTCCTGCACTTTCAGGTTGGGGCGGGTACGTTCGTTCGAGGCGTCGAAGACCGGGGCGGCCTGGAGTTCGGTATGGGCGAAGATGTCGGAGACGAAGATCGGACTTCGTCCGTCGGACTTCGGACCTCGGGCATCAGACGTGATCTGGGTGAGCGGAACGAAGCCGGAATGGGTTGGCCGAGGTCCGCAATCCGAGGTCTGAGGTCCGAATAGAGCTATTTCTGCGAGCTGGTGCTTGTGCGAGTTACCGACCACCGAACTCACGCCAGCGAGTGCGGCGATTTCTTCGGGGGCGCGTTGTGCGTAGCAGCCTGTGACTACAATCCGAGCTTGTGGATTGTTTCGATGAATGCGGCGAACCGCGGCGCGGGCATCCTGATCGGCGGCGGCAGTGACGGTGCAGGTGTTAAGAACAACGATTCCGGCTTGCGCCGGTTCGTCGGCGCGCTCCAGTCCTTGCTCCTGGAACTGACGCGCGATGGCAGCGCCGTCCGCCTGGGTGGCGCGGCATCCAAAATTTTCCACGTAGAAAGTTGCCAAGGTTTCTATTTTAGCCTAGCTCTTCCAACGTGGCCTGAAGTGAAGCGTAGTTTGGGCAGAAACCCTCACTCGCAGCATGGCTCACGCGCGGGAGACGAATGCACGCTCCACCACCGCGCGAACCACACCACCAGCAGACAAGATTCAACTTGGAATCGGGAAGGCGGGAGGAAGAGGAACGGGCCGCCGACTCTTTCGTCTACAAGTCTTCGATCAAAATCAGGCCGACGCCGGCTGCCGTTTCTGCTGGAAACATTCCCGGCAGAACACCGGACGCCCCTGCGTGGGCTTGAACGGCACGGTGGTTTCTTTGCCGCACTCGGAACACGTTGTGCGGGTTTCCACCTTCGCGAAGCCTGCGTTCTGCCCGGACGGCACTGCCCCCAACACCGATACTCGCCTGGTCTTGCAGGTTTTGCAGCGCTTTGGTTCGTTTTTAAACTGCTTGTCGTGAAAGAACAACTGCTCGCCGGCGGTGAAGATAAAATCTGAACCGCAGTCGATGCACTTCAATATCTTGTCCTGAAATTCCATTGAGAGATGCTCCCTTCAGCCCATTCCCCCAGTGCCCTCGCCAGACGAACTATATGACGCGCGTAGGCGCCGGAGTTTTTTGCCCCCTCAAAAAACCCCTGGAATGCTGCTCTTGGACTCGGCCCGCCATGTCCTCTTACAACATGGATTACTGATTGCTACGCTGTGCCTTGAAGACGTAGCAAACTACGTCTCTGCGAAAAAACTGGGACACAGTTGGAAAAATAACGGGCCACCGTTTGGAGCGGCGGCCCGTGGAACCCTAGTCTTGTTCTTTGCGTGCTTTCTTCCTGCTGCGCTTGCGGGCCAGTGCTTCTTTCACCCGCTTTTTTTCGCCCGGCTTCAGGTAAAAGGAGTGACGCTTGACCTCCTTGATGATGTCTTCCTGTTGCACCTTGCGCTTGAAGCGACGCAATGCGTTTTCGAGGGACTCGCCCTCTTGAAGTCTGACTTCTGCCAACTGAACTACACCCCCAAACTGGTCCCGTTTGGACCGGATAGTTATTGCAAGGTTCCTACGGCAAGTCAAGTGAATATGTAAAGTTGTGTCACCGGGAAAAATGGATCCGTCAGTGATCTCGCCCCAGATTCAAACTTAAAAACTCAGCTTCAGAGCGAGTTGTACCTGCCGGGGAGCGTAGGCGTCGGTGGCTCGCAGAAAGCTGGTTGGAGTCCGGTATTGAGCCGGAAAGTAATTGATTCCAATGAATTTACTGGTCTGGACGAATTGGGCTGAATTGCTTATGAAGCCATCCTGAGTGATCTGGACTCGCTGGTTGTCGCGGTTCAGCAGGTTGAAAGATTCGGCCATAACTTCCAACTTGATGCGATCCCCGAGCAGGAGACGGCGAGTTAGCCGCATGTCGGCAGTAGCGTAGTCAGGTCCGACCAGTGAGTTACGCGAAAATCCGGGGAGCCGGTCATTGGTGGTGTTGCCGTCCTGATTGGCGTCTCCGGTAACAGTGGCGCTTATCGGCCTGCCACTGCCTACGGTAACGACTCCTGAAGTTTTCCAGTTGTTGAACAGTCTGGCCAGCCATTCATGGTCCCGGTGAAAAGGCTTGGGCGCAAACACGTAGGAAAGCGCGAAGCGGTGGCGCTGATCGGTCACACTCGGACCCTTTTCTGAATTGGGCGCGTAGGAGTTCTGCACCGTCGCCGGGCGTCCCGCGACCAGCGCGTCCTGTCCGTCATCCACCGCGTGCGCGAAGGTGTAGGACAGCATGAAGTAGATGCCGCTGGTCATGCGCCGGCGAATGGAGAGAGTGGCGCCGTTGTATACGCTGGAGGAGGCGCTCTCGAAAACATTGATGGATCCAAGCTGCGGAATGGGGCGGGCCAGCGGATTGATGCACGGAGGGAAGGGGCATGTCAGCGACGGGCTCGACTGCCAGGTCGAGAAAGAGTCAACGTTGTCGTAGGTGCCAAGGAAATTCGTTCCCGAGGAATCGAATACCGGGTAGCTCACGTTGACCGGGGGGGCAGATTCACGTCGCGGGCCCGGATGAGATCCACGCCGTGAACATACATGTAGGAGACACCCACGGCCAGGCGGTGCGCGACTTCCCGTTCCAGATTCAGGCTGGCCTGCTGGACTCGAGGAGTCTTGAAGTTGTGAGAAAACGCGGACACGTCGGCTTGTTCAAGTTGAGTGAGAGTGGATGGCGCCTCGCAGTCCGTGGCATTCAGCGGGCAGCTCACCAACGGATTGGGATACTGAGGAAAGATCTGATGGTCATAGAAATTGTTGTTGTTGAGAAAGAGGAAATTTGGAGCCAGGCCGTTGTCGCTCTGAATCGTGGAAGTGTAGATCTGCGGAATGCGGGTGTAGAACAAGCCGTATCCGGCGCGAATCACGAGCGGGCGCTGATCTCCGATGGAGTAGGCCAGACCCACGCGGGGGGCGAACGTTGTTGGTGTTGAAGGGCACCTTGCCGGCGTCTGGCCACAGCGGGTTGGATTGCAATCCTTTCGTCGTGAAGGTCTGCAAGTCGTATCTCGCGCCCAGGCTCAGTGCGAAGCGATCGGTCACCCGGATCGTGTCCTGAATGAATCCGGCGTATTCGTTGGTGTCGGGATGAGTAGCAGCCGAGCCGAAACTCTGCAGGTAATAGTGGGGGACCTGGTGCGCGTAGGCCCGTAGCCGGGTGAGCTCCAGGCCAGCTTCCATGGGCTCGAATGTAAACGGATTCGACCTTGATGGGATCGAAAATGTACTCCCCTCCGCTTAGCGACGGAAAGAAGTTATAAATCCAGCTCAGCAGCACGTCGCCACCGAATTTCCACGAATGTCTTTTGCCTTCCACACTGAGGGTCTCCGCTACATGCAGATCGGTGTTCTCTGGTCTGGCGGGGAAGGATCGAGGATCGTCCGAAGCCCTCAATGAGAGTGGGAATTTTGGTTAGCGGGTCGGTGCTGTTGGGAGTTGACTGCTGCAGGTCGCGCGAGAATTGGGCTCGCAGTCGGCTTACCACCCTGAATGAGAGATTGCTGGTGAGCGTTGCCGCCGCACTCTCCGTGGATACATCTTCCTCACCGTTGTCGCTGATGCCGAAGCTGGTTAGCGGGCTGGCTGGGTCGAGGAACACGTTGTTGTGTCCGTAATAGCGCGACGTGTTCAATCTCATGGAAAGGTTGTTGTGCTCAGTGAGCACCAGATCCAGTTTGAAGAAGCCGGCGTTCCCCAGCATGGATGCAGGGTAGGTGCCAGCCTGCTTTGAGAGTTGCGCCGCAGTGGCGAATACTAGGGCCTGATCGGTAGCTTCGTAGTCGCCCGGAGTTTCAGGGCCGGCACCGAGCTTGGGAACTACGACCGAACTTCCGTCGACGAAGCGCATCACTGCTGGAATGTGGAAGCTGTGCTGATCGAAGCCGGCGAAGAAAAACGCGCGGTTGCGGCGGACCGGGCCACCCAGAGTGAAGCCGAATTGCTGCTGCTGATCGTGCGGCTTGAAGTCCATGAAGGGATGCTTGGCGGCAAGAGCACTGTCGCGCATGTAATAGAAATCGGTTCCATGAAGACGGTTGGAGCCGGATTTGGTGACCACATTCACCACCGCGCCGCCAGCGCGCCCCAGTTCAGCCCCGTAGGTGTTGGAGGAAACGCGGAACTCCTGTACCACTTCGTTGGAGAACTGATACGGCGCGCGGTAGCGGCCGCGAGCCTGTCCGAAAAAGGCATTGTTGTTGTCACCGCCGTCGACCAGGTAGCTGGACTGGAAACCACGGATCCCGCCAAAGGCCAGGTCGCCGTTCGAGCCCGAGGTCAGGCCGCGCGGATCCTGCGTAACGCCGGGAGTAAGCAGTGCGAGATCGGTGAAGCGCCGTCCGTTGAGAGGCAGTTCGCTGACGGCGCGTTCGTCAATCAGCGAAGACACTCCGCTGGGCTGGGTTTCGACAAACGGGGGCTCGCCTGAAACCGTGATGCTTTCCTTTACGCCCGCGACCGCCAGCTTGAATTCGAGTTCAGCCGTGCCGCCCACGTCGACGTGCAGGCGCGGAGTGGTTTGCGCCGACATTCCCGGCGATTCCACGCGAGCGGAGTAGTCTCCGGGAGGGAGCAGTTCGAAGGCAAAGCGGCCGGTGACGTCGGTGGTGGTGGAGTAGCGGAAGTTGGTGGCGGCATTCACCAGCACAACCGTCGCGGAGCCAATGCGTCCACCGCTCGAGTCCGCTACCGTTCCGCGTATTGCCCCGGTCGAGCCTTCTTGGGCGAGAGCAGTGCTGAAAAGCAGGCCGGAAATAAGTGCAACACAAGAAAAGAGAGAACAACTAAGCCTCGGCATAAGACTCGCACCCGCGGGTGAAGCGAAATGGTGGACGAGTCAAGACCGAGAGGGAACTACATGGGTATATCACTGCAGGTGGCAGGCAGTCTGTGATGGTCGAACTATCTTTCAGGGTTGTCCCGTCCTGGGCATTGCGGGAGGGATTGGGGCGCAGGACGATTGCCTACTGTGCTGGCAACTTCGCGTATTCAGCCTTGGCTTGCTTCAGGATTGGGATATCGGCATCGGCATCTTTCCACAAAGCGAGAAAGTCCAGATACGCGGTGTGAGCTTTGTCCGTTTCACCCGAAACTTGGAACGCACGGGCCAGGCCAAGCCGCGCCAGAGCGCCCGTCCAGCAGTTCCACACGATTCCGTTGTGGTCGAGAATTTTCTGAAATTCCGTAGTGGCTTCATTGCCCTTGCCTGCCGCCAGATACGCCTGCCCCCGAATATAGACTGGATACAGACAGGAAATGTTGTTGATGAACTGGATTTGCCCCAGGTCCGTGCGCACAGAGGCCTGCAGGCGATCGATTGCAGCCGTCGGATTCTTTCGGCTCAACTCCAGTTGGGCCTGAATGGCCGGAAGCCAGAGTGACTGCACTTGGGTATCCAGGGGAAAGCGGTGATCCAGATCGCGTGCCAGAGATTCCGCCCGGGCGTTGTCGCCTGCCATGGCGAATGCCAGAGCGCCTTCGACCTGCACGCTTTGGCTGCCGGGTTCCAGTTTGAGCGCCGCGATGGCGTTTTGCTGCGCCTCCGGCAGATTGCCGAGCGCAGCTTCACGCAGGGCGGCATTTTCCTGCCAAATTGCTGCATTTTCCTTGCTGTCGGTGCGAACTGCGGATGCGATTGCCCGCTGGGTCAGGTCGCGGGCCTTGCCCAGGTGGCCGGCGTAGGCCTCGGTGTCGGATTGTAGCGCCAGCCCGAAATGCTCGGAATCGGGCTGGCCCTGAAACCATGCTGTCTGTTCCGCTATGCCCTGGGCATCTTGCCCGACAAACGACAAGGCGTAGAGTTCATTGCGAAGTATGTAATCGTCCAATTTGTGGGCCAGGGCTGCCTGCGCGACCTGGCGAGCCTCGTCGAAGCGCTGCAAGGCCAGCAGACAATTGCCCAGGTTCATGTAAGGAGCGCCCACATCCGGCGCGAGGCGGAGATTCTCGCGGTGAGCTTCCGTCGCTTTCTCGTACTGCCCAAGCGACGCATAGGCGATGCCGAGGGCGCTATAAGCAGGGTCATCTCGAGGATAATTCTCAATCCACTCCTGATAGGTCTGGGCTGCCTTGTCTAGTTCGCCGGTGACGAATCGATAGTAGTCAGCCGCGATGGCAAGCTTTTCCCGTTCACTGGCGTGAGCGCGGTTCTCGAAGGCTTTGCCCTGATACTCACTGGCGCGGCCGAATTCAGCCAGACTGGCGTAGCTGTTCGCCAAACCCCGGTAGGCTGCGGCAAAATTCGGGTCCAGTTCAACCGCTCGCTGATAGTACGCGATGGACTGAGTTGTACTCTTCTGCATTCCCGCCCGCACTCCCAGACTGAAAGCTTTCAGGGCTTCGAGTGAGGGTGTAGTGGCTTGGCCCAGCGGCACGTCGAATTTCTGGACCGTGGTCAGCGATTCGCCCAGCTCGCCACGCAACTTGGCCGCGGCATCGCCCAGTGTGTCCACGACTCTCTCTTTGTTGGCGGCCGTTACTTGCTCTTGCGCAAGGGTGTCTCCGCTTCGGCAATTCACCGCATTCAAGCCGATCACGTACTGGTTGCCGAGAGGAGCGATCTGTCCCGCAATGTAGGCTTTGCTGCCCGTGCGCTGGCAGACTTCGCGCGTGATCTCGGGCGTGAGCGGCGTGTCGTCGGGGCGAGTCATCAGTTTGAGCGTGGACGCAACCTTGTCGCCGGAAATAACGTTGAGAAATGGAGACTGACGCAGCGCGACGCTGAGAGTCTGCTTGAGCGTGTCGTCGAAGACGGGATCGCGTGTGGAGTTGGCGAAGTCGGCGAGGACAACAGTGTCACGCTCGGTAAGAGCTTTCGGGCGGTGGGAGCGGTGGTAGAAAATTCCAGCAACGACAGCGATGGCTATCGCTGTGATAAGCGCCCAGCCGAGCCTTGCTCGGCCTGGACGGCCGGGGGCGGCCGTCCCCGCGTGGCCAGTAGTGATTTCCCGCGCTGCGATCGCTACAGTTGTTTTGTCGCCAACGGTTTCGTCACTGACGGCGGATGCCACTATCGGCGACGTGACAATGGGGGATTCAACCAAGGCTGGGCGTCCCGAATCAGTGTCGCGTTTCAACTTCTGCAAGTCGTTTCGCAACTCGGCCGCGGACTGGTAGCGTAGTTTGCGATTCTTTTCCAGGGCCTTGTTGATGATGGCTTCCAGCCGCGCCGGCAGTTGCGTGTTCAAGCGCACCGGTGGAACCGGCGCTTCATACAAAATGGCGCCAAAGGTCGACCCGGTGGTCTCCCGTTCGAACGGCTGGCGGCCGGTGGCCATTTCGTAGAGCACCACACCGAAGGAGAATATGTCGGTGCGGCCATCCAGCGGCTTGCCGGCAACCTGTTCCGGTGACATGTAGGCCACTGTGCCCATCATGCTGCCGACCACGGTCAAATCCTTCAACACCGTGGGACTGTCCGAGTCGGGCACATTCGCCGCCCGCGGTCCGCTGCTCATCTTGGCCAGGCCAAAGTCGAGAATCTTGGCCAGGCCCCGTCTGGTGACAAAGATGTTGGCCGGTTTCACATCGCGGTGAACGATCTCTTTCGGGTGTGCCGCATCGAGCGCGTCCGCGATTTCGGTCCCGATCGAGAGCAGAGGCTCAAGCTCCAGCGGACGCCCACCGATGCGGTGCTTCAAGGTCTCTCCATCCAGGAATTCCATGACGATGAACCATTGTCCATCCTGGCTGGCGATCTCATGGATGGTGCAGATATTGGGATGATTCAGGGCGGACGCGGCCCGAGCTTCCCGGCGAAAGCGCTCCATGGCCTGTGGATCGCGCGCCACTTGTGGAGGAAGGAATTTCAGAGCCACGAAGCGGCCGAGCATGGTGTCTTCGGCCTTGTACACCACACCCATACCGCCGCCGCCGAGTTTTTCGAGGATGCGGTAGTGCGAAATGGTTTTGCCGATCACTGGAGGACCACGCTGTGGAGCGATGTTAGGAGCAGGAGAAAGGCAAGTCAATCAGGTTGGGGTTGGCCAGAGGATCTATCCCTCCAGCTTGCGCTGCACGACTTCCTCTACTCTCTGCAGGACCTCGTCTTCGGACAGCTGGCTGGAATCAAGCAGGATCGCGTCACTGGCCGGGACCAGCGGGGACATAGCGCGGGTGCGATCACGGCGATCGCGTTCCCGGAGTTCCGCGGCCAAGGCTTGCGCTGCCTCGGCTGACGTAACCTGGTGCTGCTTCATGCGCCGCTGTTCGCGAACCACTGGGTCGGCATCGAGAAATATTTTTACATCTGCTTTGGGGAAGACTTTGGTGCCGATGTCGCGGCCTTCCATGACCACGCCACCGCCCGCTCCCATCTCCTGCTGACGGGCGACCATCCACTCACGCACCCCCGGATGCACCGACACCCGCGAAGCCGCTGCGGTAACGTCGGGTTCCCGCACTCGTTGGCTGACGTCGCGGCCGTCCAGCAGAACCCGGTTTCCGCCCAGAGTGGGCTCGATGTGAATGCGCGAATTGTGCGCCAGCGTGACCAAGGCCGCCTCTTCGTCGAAGGAGATATCCCACTCGATGGCTTTCAGCGCGAGCGCGCGGTACATCGCGCCGCTTTCCAGATTTACGTAGCCCAGCTTGCGGGCCAGGCGAGATGCAATCGTGCTTTTGCCGGCGCCGGCGGGGCCGTCAATGGCGATGATGAGTTTGCGTGGAGAGGTCGTGGTCATCCCGGAAGGTATTGATTGTACACGTGAGAGATTGTGCAGGCGCGAGCGTTCCGCTCGTGCTGGCTAGTGGCAATGTCCACGTGGGGACAGCCGCCCTCGGCTGTCCAGTCGAGCGCCAGCTCGACAGACCTTCACCGTCGAAACTTCTGGACGCATTTCCACTAATGTGGAGACTAGCGAGGACTCTTGCGGAGCTACGCTCCGCCGGACAGCCGAGGGCGGCTGTCCCCACGTGGACACTGCTCATTCCGCGTACATCACCACACCCGGCAGGCGTTGGCGTGAACCATCGGCTGTCCCGCGCGGCAGCCGAAGGCGTGGGCAAATTCCGCCATGTTGCCCACCACGTTGTTTACGCGATAGCGGTTCGAGCGAGTGGCCCTGCGTCATTACCGCGGTGCGAGCCGTTTCGGGGCGGAGCTCGCCGCACCAGACGTTGGCCTAGGAGAGGAAGAAGTTCTGCAATTCGGTGTCGCCGTTCTCGGCTTTCTGGTCGAGGTCTTTGCCCTGTGACTTCAGGGTGTTCTGCAAGCCGGCAAGAGCGATGTGGACGCCGCCATTGTCGGCGGTGTCTTCTCCCGCAGAAAGCTTGCCATTCTGCTTCACGCCCGCTTCGGGAACATCCTGCGTGTATTCGTCGGTGATGCACTTGTCGCGCTGGTCATAATTGATCGCATCCTCGGCGGTCCACCAGTCCTTCAGGTTGCCATCCGCGTCGAACTTGCGGCCCTGATCGTCGTAGCCGTGGATGATTTCGTGTCCAATCACGGCTCCGATAGCGCCGTAGTTCACCGAGTCACTGGCAGTGGCGTCGAAGAACGGCGGCTGCAGTATGCCAGCAGGGAAGTTGATGGTGTTGTGCTGAGCATCTTCGTAGGCGTTGACCGTAGGCGGAGTCATGCCCCATTCGGTCCGGTCTTCTGGCTGTCCGAACTTGGCGATGCGGCGCTTGATTTCGAAAGCCGACGAACGCTGCACGTTGCCCAGAAAATCGTCGCGCTTGATCTCGACTGAAGAATAGTCGAGCCAGTGATCGGGATATCCGATCTTGTCGATCTGGGCTGCCAGCTTGGTATGCGCGGCCTGCTTGGTTTTGTCCGACATCCAGGTGGCGGCGTCGATGTCCTGATCGAGCGCGGTCTTGATGGCTTTGACCATCTGCAGCATGCGCTCCTTGTTTTCCGGCGGGAAATATTTGGCAACGTAGGCCTGTCCGACGGCTTCTCCCAGATCAATGTCGGCATAGATTGAGCAGCGCCGCCAGCGCGGCTGGAGTTCCTTGGTGCCACCCAATGTGCGTCCGAAGAAATCGAAATTTTCCTCGACGAAAGGTTGGCTGAGTGAACTCGCCAGCGAGTGAACAACCGACCAGCGCAAATAGGCGCGCCACTGCTCGATCGAATGCGCCTTGATCAGTTTTTCCATGCCTCGAAAGAAGCCGGGCGCGAGCACCAGATACTGCGGCGATGACGGCGCCTGGGTGGCGGCAAAGTAGTGGCTCCAGTTGAACGACGGAGTCAGCGCCTGAATCTGCTTCAACGACATCTTGTTGTTCTGGTTCTTGGGATCGCGCCGGGCCACGATATCCATGGCGGCCTTGGCCAGTTCGGTCTCCATCGCCAGCACCGTCTGAGCGTCGGTAGCAGCCTTGGCTTGGGGTTCACCGCTCAACTCCAGCAGACGGGCCACGTGTTTCACGTACTTGTCGCGAATCTCTTTTGATTTGGCGTCGTCATTCAGATAAAACTCGCGGCCGGGCAAGGCCATGCCGGATTGATCCAGCGCGGCAAGGGTCATGCGGGCATCGTCGAAACCGGGCTGGGAATAAATTCCGAACACCACGCCCTGGTAGACAGCGTCGATGAAATTGAGGTTGGCGGGGCGGATGATCTGGTGAATAGACGCCATAACCTCCGGCAGCTGTGACTTTTTCTTCAGCTCGGCGATGCGGTCGAGCTCAGGTTGTAGCGGAGCGATACCCGCCTTGTTGATGGCGTCCTCATCCATGCAAGCCGCGTAGTAGTCGCCAACCTTCTGCTGCACCGGTGTCCGGTTTGGCGACGGCTGGGCCGCCTCTTCCAGCGTATTGTGCACGGCGGCGATGTTCCAGAGCGCCAGCGAGTTGAAGGTGCCCCATCCCGCCTGATCGGGGGGAATCGGATTGGCCTTGATCCACTTGCTGCAGGCGTACTGGAAGAAGTCGGTGCAGGGGTCGAGAGACTTGTCCACCTGATCGAGGCTGAAACGCTCGAGATCCGGCATCGCACTGGGTGACGTTTGAGCGAATGATGCCGCGCAGAGGGCTAGGATAACCGTCAAAAGAGCGCAAAAACGCATAAGCTTACCTTCCCGAGCCAGGTGGCCTGTAGATAGACGTGTCAGGGCTGAAACGGTGAGTCACGCAAATAAGCCATTACTACCCGAGAACTGCCGGGCTATGCCCGGCCTGGACGGGCGGGGGCGCCCGTCCCCACACGGTTCGTAGTAGGTTTCGGCTGCGCGAGCTGAATCAGAGAGCGGTTGCCTACGCGGATGAAATCCAGCTCCCGGGCTGCCTGGAGTGCATTGATCGCTTCCCTCACGCGCGAGCGCGGCACAAAGTGATCGAAGAACGATTCCACTTCCTGCTGGTCGGCGGCGATTACGCAATCCAGATACTTGGAAAGCAGCGCGGAAAGCGCTTCACCTACTGACAACCCAATTCCTTCGCGAACCGCATCTGGAGCCCAGCGGTAGAGCACATCCCAGAACGCGCCTTCCTCCGGCTTGTAGTCCACGCGAGTGATACGCAGCTTCGCCCACAGCTCGCCCAGCGCACGGTCCAGGGCCACAAAAGAAATGCTGCCACCGAGGTCTTCGCGCATCTGCTGCTTTGAGATCGGGCCGGCACGGCTGATCAGCTCAAAGGCGTCGCAGGCAAGCTGCGAATATTCCGAGCGCGGCTTGGGCTTGGGCGCCTGCTTGGGATTGCGCTCCCCGACCAGCGCGTAAAAGTAAGGAAAGATCGAGGCCGCCACCAGGAAGGCATTGTTCTCCTCGAACTGGTTGGCCTCGTAAGCGTCATGGTTGCGTAGCAGGCGGACCATGATCTCGGTTGCTTCCTGGGCGCGTGGATCGGCGAAGGCATGCTGCTGGGTAGGCAAATTCTTATCCGATCCCGTCCAGGCGCCGATAAACGTGGGAGCCAGCAGCGGCGGCCGCATGGGGTACATCAGACAGAACCCAACTGACTCGACGAAGCGGTGGGCCTCGTCAAGGGTGCGCAGCGGCGTCCCATTCAGGTGCCACTTTTCACGGCGAAGCTGGTCGAGGTCGATCATAGAAACAGCTGTCAGCTGTCAGCTCTCAGCCATCAGGAAACCCTCGTGGCTGAAAGCTGAGAGCTGACGGCTGAAAGCTGTCTTTCTAGATTCTCTTAAACGCCTTCTGAATATCCTTCAAAGAGTATCGCAGAACTACGGGTCGGCCGTGCGGGCAGGACATGGGGCAGTCGGTTTTGGCCAACTCCGCCAGCAGCCACTCCATCTTGTTTTGCTCCAGCGGCATGTTGACTTTGATGGCGGCGTGGCAGGCGATGGAGGCGGCGATGCGTGCCTGGATTTTTTCCAGATTGAGCGCCTGGTCTTCGCGGGAAAACTGGTCGAGCAGTTCGTGCAGCATGTGTTCTACTGCGGGAGCCTCGATACCGGCGGGCGCGATTTTTACCGCGACGCTGCGAGCGCCGAAGGGTTCGACTTCGAATCCGTTCTTGGCCAGTTCATCGGAAATTTCTGCGAACACAGCTTGCTGCGCCGGGGTGAGTTCGATCACCAGCGGCAGCAGCAAACGCTGGCTTTCCACTTTCTGGGCGGCACGCTGTTTCAGGATTTTCTCGAATAGCACACGCTCGTGGGCCACGTGCTGATCGACAATCCACAAACCTTCGGGATTGACCGCCAGGATGAACGAGTCACGAATCTGCCCCAGGGGCTTGAGCGAGGCCAGCGCGGGAGCGAGATCGCTTGGCGCCTCTGCTTCGTCAGCGATGGGTGGGGCACAACCGTCGCTCGGTACCGCTTCGGGAGCGCGAACCAATGACAAGGCTGCATTGCCATCGACGGAGAAGCCCTCGCCGAACTGAAATCGTTCGGCGATAGGTGGCGGGACGGGCGCTTGCAGGTTAAAGGACTGCGTTGCTGGAGAATACCGCGATTGCCATGCCGCCGGGGCGTCCGGCACCGCGACGCGGGTTCCAGCAATCAGCGAGGGGCTGGCGCTGGGATGAGCGCTGATTTCGACGGCGAATTGCGGTACGGGCCGCGCTTTCATCAGCGCGGCGCGGACCGAATCGCGCACGAAGTCGTGCATGACCGATTGTTGACGGAAACGCACTTCGGTCTTCGAAGGGTGAACGTTTACATCCACCTCGCCGCTGGGCAGGTCAAGGAACAACAGCACGACCGGGTAGACGGTCGGTGGCAGGATGTTGCGATAGGCCTCGGTGATAGCGTGCTGGATGAGGCGATCGCGGATCAGGCGTCCGTTGACGAAGACGTAGATCGAGTTGCGGTTCAGTTTCTGAATTTCGGGTTTGGAGACGAAGCCGTGCAGGCGAAGTTCGCCGAACGATGGGGCGGCGGCTTCTGTGGTTTCTTCGGCTGTCGTTTCGATTCCCGGCTGTTCGCGGGCGAGGGCGCCCGCGCCACATTTGTCTTCTTCTTTTTCTTTGCGGCGCCATGGCGGGGGTTGGGGCAGGCCGATGCGTTCCAGCGGCTGCAGGGCTGCGATGGGAATCAGTTGGTCCAGGACTTCCTTGCCAAAAACCTGGTACACGCGCTCGCTATAGCCCGCTACCGGCGGCGCCACCAGCATGGCGTTGGTGGCGGAGTGCAACTCGAAATGCTTGTCGGGATGGGCCAGGGCGTAGTGCGTGACCAGCGACGCAATATGAGAGAGTTCGGTGGACTCAGCTTTCAGGAATTTCTTCCGGGCCGGGATATTAAAGAAAAGATCGCGGACGCTGATGCTGGTTCCTGCAGGCAAGCCGGCTTCTTCTACGCTGAATATTTTGCCGCCGTTGATTTCGACGATCGTGCCGGAGTCTTCGTCGGGGGCCCGTGTTTCAAGGCGCAGGCGAGAAACGGAAGCGATCGATGGCAGAGCTTCACCGCGGAAGCCCAGTGTGGCTACGCTGAGCAGATCTTCGGCATTCTTGATCTTGGAAGTCGCATGGCGCTCGAAGGCGAGCAGTGCATCGTCGCGCACCATGCCGCAGCCGTTGTCGGTGATCTGGATGAGTTTCTTCCCGCCCGCCTCCACCTGAATCCGGATGCGGGTGGAACCGGCGTCCAGGGAGTTTTCCAGGAGCTCCTTGGCTACCGAAGCCGGGCGTTCCACCACCTCGCCCGCAGCAATTTTGTTGGCGACATGTTCGGAGAGGACGTGGATTCTGCCCATGACAGGGATTCGGTGTTTGCGGGATCGAATTCAGTGTCGCAGATGAAGGGCTGAGGAAGCAAAGCACAAACGGGCGCGGCAGACCGAATTCCAAACTCTGTCATCCCGACCGGAGAGAGCGAAGCGAGCGGAGTAGAGGGACCTGCTTTTCGAGACGTAGCTTCGATCTCGGCGAGTGATCTGGCCTAGGGACGGAACTCGATGGCCAGTGAGGTTTCTACGGGCACCGGCTCCCCTTGAGCCCGGTAAGGGCGGAATCGCCACCAGCGGACCGCGTCCATGGCGGCGGTGGTCAGACCCTCCGGACCACTGATCGGCTGGAGGTGCACCACCGTGCCGTCGGCTGCGATGATCGCATCGAGTACGACAATGCCCTGGATATTCGCTCGGCGGGCAGCTTCGGGATAGACCGGGTCAACCTTGCGGACCAGCAATCGCTCCATCACGTCTGACGGAACCCGCGCGGACGGGGGCCGCGGGTGCGCATCTTTCCGTGCCGTCTGGGCTTCCAGCTGCTGCCAGCCGCGATGCCACTGCCAGGCGGACAAACTGGCAACCACCACTAGCAATACCGAGGTCAGCCACAGGAGCCGGCGCGCTGCGGCGCTCATCTTCGCTCGGGACGGAGCTGCTACCCGAAGGGGTGCCGAAAGTCCGGCTACCGTCGGGGAGGGTGGTCTTGCCAGGGCGGAACTGATACCAGGCGATTCGGGTGAGGATTGTTCCGGCAGGATAGTTCCGGCCCAGTGCCGGATCATGTAGCGCTGGTCTCGGGAGAGTCCCAGAAATTCGAAGCCGCAACGCAGCTGGTTATGATGCCGTACTACCGCCTTGGTCTGAAGTGCATAGCCGATGTTGGGCAACTGCAACTCGACGGCAACCCACTCTCCAGTCTCAAGTTCGGCCGCGAGCACCGCCGCGACGCCGCCCTCGCCAATATCCAGAGAACGGCCGGGAATGCTGCTGGGCAAACCCGAACGCAATACGGTGACGTCCAACGGGATTGCGACTGGATACCGGGGAATGCGGCGGCGAACCCCGTTAAGGCCTGAGGATCCCTGTCCCGACCCCGTGGGAGGCTGTACCACCCCCGATTGTCCCGAGGAAGGCTGTACCGCCGAAGATGGTCCCGGTGCGGCGCTCATTGTTACACGAATCTGGTTACCCGAAATCTGATTGCCCGAATCTGGTTGTCTCAATCGAGTCACCGGTCGGTGCCATGGGAGTCCGGTGTGGCGGCGGACTTCCCAGCTATTCAACGGTCCGGAGACTTCGCTCCGGCAATGCCTGAGATTCGATTAACTCCAATAAAACCATTGGCCCGGAGCCAGGCTCCGGGCCAGATCGATTTCCCGCCGTGCGCACCGGACGATCGGCGGTTGAGCTTGCAAATCGGCTATGGCCAGCGCTTGGCGGTGTCTTCCCACCCAGCGGCGCGGGCGGCCTGGGGAGCGGCAGTCGCCGGCTGCGGAATCCGAATGGGCTGTTGCGTCGGCGTCGAGGTCAACGTCGGCTTGTTGTCCGAGCTGGCTTCCTTGTCTTCCGACAGGAGAGGGGCGGCAACGCGCAACGCCTCGACTTCTTTTTCCAGCCGCGAGAGCTCAAGCTCTTTCTGTCTTAGAACTTCGTAAACATTCTTCATGCGTAAGCACCCAGGAGTCCGTAAATTGAACCAATTAAGTCGAACTTTATCAGTTGTCTCGGTTTTGTCAAGGTGTAAGAGGATCGGGGGCGCCGCACTTCAGGACGCCCATCGCAAACGACATATCACCCCGAGTTTGCCATAATCCACCTCGAATCGGATCCTAACGGAACGGATCACTGCTGTTCGAAGCGTCTGGTTGAAAGTTCGATGACGCGGACGCGAGCCACCTCGGATCCATGACAAAACATAACAGCGCCAAATCCCAACTTTGGAAGCGAATTCCCGCCTGAAAATATGGAAATCGGCAAAACCTGACGAATCCGTCGAATTCAGCGTCTATTGGGGCATTCGAGGGATCAACAGGGGAATCACTCAATGCGATGATTTTACAAATCTTAGACTTAACGTTTCAGAAGCCTTCACGTCTAAGCCTGCAGAAGATGAAGCCGGACCGCAATTGAGCGGAGGCCGGACCGAAAATTAGTTCTCTTAAATGGAACTAGTCGGTGGAGTGATCACGTATCAGCATCCACGGAATCGTGTGGCCCGGAACCGGGGTTCTGGGTGACACCTAACCAGAGGGCGTACTCGGTGGAGGTTCAGGTCATGGAGATGGCGCGAAGTGGTGGCAACGGCACCGGAAACGGAAATCTACCTGGCAGCTCCGACCCGCATGTACAGGAAGTAGTGAGGGCGGCGCACGAGGAGCTGCGCCAGCTCATGCGCCAGCGGGCCGATGTAATGAAGCGCATCGGTACGGTGAAGCAGACCATAGTTGGATTGGCCAACCTGTTCGGCGACGCCGTGCTGAGCGAAGAATTGCTGGAGTTGGTAGATCGCAAGAGCGGCGGTCGCCAGCCGGGATTCACCAAGGCCTGCCGGATGGTGTTGATGGAATCGGATTGTCCTCTGGGGGCTCGCGAGGTTTGCGAGAAGATTCAGCAGCGCATCCCGCCGGTTTTGCTGCGGCACAAGGATCCGTTGGCCTCGGTCACAACGGTGCTGAACCGGTTGGTGGAATACGGCGAAGCCCGCACGGTAGTGCGGGAAAACGGTCGCAGGGCCTGGCAGTGGGTAGCAGATCCTGCGGATAGCGGATTTGCAGTAACCCGCAGCGGGTTCCCAGCCTCGAGCTTGTAAGGAAGCTATGGTCTTATGTGGAGCGGGCGCCCCCGCCCGCTTCAGGCCGTTGGCAGCCACGAGCCGGTTCTTGGACGATAATGTGTGGGCTGAAACAGCGAACCGCAGCGGCTGAAGCCGGGTTCTTCCTCAGTGATTTTCGGCACGACTGAAGTCGTGCCCTTCCCAGGGTGCACGCACCCCCCGTACGTCTTCAAATGCATCTTGACCGGGGAGTTTCCTGGCTGAAACAAAGTTGCCGAGCTTCGCTCGGCCAGGGCGGGTCGGAGACCCGCCCCTACATGGTCCGCCTAGCCAGGCAGCAGCATTCCTTTTTCCAGGTGGCGGGTCACGTGGGCGTAGGACGCCGCGTGGGGATCGTGCGTCACCATCACGATTGTCTTGTGAAAATCCTCATTCAGACGCTTCAGGATTTCCAGCACTTCGGTCGCGGAGTGGCTGTCGAGATCGCCGGTGGGCTCGTCCGCCAGCAGTAGAGTGGGATCGCTCACGATGGCGCGGGCGATAGCCACGCGCTGTTCCTGTCCTCCCGAGAGTTGCTTGGGTAGATGGCCGACGCGTTCTTCCAGTCCAACCAGTTTCAAAGCTGTCATTACGTGATCTCGACGTTGCTGCGCGGAGAGCTTGGTCAGCAAAAGCGGCAGTTCGACGTTTTCGAACGCAGTGAGAACCGGGATCAGGTTAAACGTCTGAAACACGTAGCCGATGTGCTCGTTGCGCCAGCGCGCCGACTGGGAATCACTGAAACGAAAGATATTCTCGCCCAGCACCAGCAATTCGCCGGCGGTAGGCCGGTCGATGGCTGCGATCATGTTCAGCAAGGTAGTCTTGCCCGAACCGGAAGGACCCATCAGGGCCATGAACTCGCCGCCGCCGATTTCGATGGAAACGTCGTCCAGCGCCTTGACCTCGAAAGCATCACGCTTGAAGACCTTGCTGACGTTGCGCGCCTGAACAACCTTGGTTTGAACTGCGGTGTGGGGAACGGTAACTGCGTTCATGACTGTCCTTTGATCTTGATTTTTTCGCCGTCTTTCAGATCTTGTGGCGCCGCGGTAATCACGTCCTCACCGCCGTTGAGGCCCTGCACCAGAGCGCCGCCACTGCGTTGCGATAAGACTTTCACTTCACGCGCCATTGCCTTGCCATCAAACGAGAGAAAAACAATCTTCTTGCCATTGCGGTCGTGAATCGCGGGAGTCGGCACAAAGACGCCTTGCGGCTGCGAGCTTGCATGCTTGTTTTCGTCCGCCAGAAATTTCACGGTGGCGTTCATGTCCGGCCGCAGATGTGAGTCCGGATTGAGAATCTGCACCTTCACCTGCACGGTGGCCTTGGCACGATTGGCTTGAGGTGAGATCTCCGCGATCATTCCATCCCACTTGAGATCAGGGTAGGCATCTACCGTGACCGTGCCTTTTTGCTTGGGACCGAGCTTGGCGAAATCGTCCTGCGCGATATCCAGTTCGACTTGAAGATCGTTCAGATCGGCCAGAGAGACGACCAGGCCCTGTGGACCACCTTCGGCCGTGCTGGCAAATCCTGAGGTCACGAGTTCGCCTTTTTCGGCGGCACGCTCGAGAATGGTTCCCGTCACTGGGGCGCGAATCAAAGTGGCGTCGAGCAGAGACTTGGAATAGGCCGCCTGACCCTCAGCTTGCTGAAGAGCGCCGCGGGCGCGCGCGATTTCCTCCTGCCGCGGACCGATCTTGGCCAGCTGGAATCCCTTGTCCAGCGAATTTACGCGCTGCTGGTCAGATTCGAACTTTGCGGTGGCGTCATCGAGAGCCTGTTTCGAGAGCACGCCTTCTGTTACCAGGTTGCGAGTGCGATCCAGAGTGATCCTGTCATTGGCCAGCGTGGCTTTGGCTTCATCGAGATTATGCTGGGCCTGCTGGATCTCCTCGGGACGAGATCCGTTCTGCAATTCTTGAAGATACGCCCGGGCGTTCTCGGCGGCGCCGCTGGCCTGGTTGTACTGGGCACGGAATTCGTCATCTTCGAGGCGCACCAGGATCTGGCCTTCTTTGACCTGGTCGCCCTTTTCCACGCCGATCCACTTCACCCGGCCGGTCACCTTGGAATTCAGGTTGATCTTGTGGTGAGCCACAATGTATCCGCTGGCGGAGAGAACCACGCCGCCGGCATCACTGCCTCCGCTGCTTTGTGCTGAGGCGCGAACCACTTCCACTTCCGGAGCGTCATGCGAGAACAGGCGGTAGGCCATCGCCACCAGCCCGAGCAGCACCAGCAGCCCGATTCCGATGAGGATGTAGCGGCGCGCCCAGACCGGAGGCTCGCCGTCGCCACCGGTGCGCGCGTTGCGATCGATTCGCAGGCTTTGCAGATCTTCGTGTTTGGCGTCAATTGGCATTGTGGCTACAGATGTTTCCCAACCTATTGCTGATGCAAATTCTGGACTCTAGTCCCGCAGGGCGCTGAGTATATCCCGCCGTGCCGCGTGCCATGCGGGAGCGAACCCACCCACCACTCCCATGATGAGAGCAAACACTACGGCACTGACTACCACCACCGGCGTCATCTGCAGGCTGAACACGACTTCGCTGAACGTCACCTGATTTTGCGTTCCCGTGGTCATGCCGTTGAACGGCAGCATCAGGATGATTCCGAGTGTTGCGCCCAGCAAGGACAATAATAGTGACTCCAGCATGAACGAGGTCAGAATGCTGGGCCGCGAGAATCCGATCACGCGCAGAGTGGCAATCTCGCGCCCGCGATACGCCACCGCGGCGTACATGGTGTTAGCGGCAGCGAAGCACGAGCCGACGGCCATGATGAAAGCCACAATCCAGCCCACGACTTTGATCGGCGCTCCCGACTTGGTTTGCGAGGCATAGTAGTCGGGTTCGAGCAGGCCATTGAGTTCCAGCCGCTGATCGTCGTTGCCGCGATTCTTCAGTGCCTGGGCTGAGGCCGCATCCGTGGCCCGCACCAGAACCGAGGAGTACACCGTGCGCTCAAAATCGGTGACCAGTTGATTGATGTCGCCCCAGATTTCGGAATCGTGCGCGGTGCCGCTGGCGTCAAAGATGCCCACGATGGGCCAATCGCCCTTGCCGATGTGCACCGTGTCACCGATGTTCGCGTGCTCAAATCGTTTGTTGATCGAACTGCTTACCACCACTTCGCGCTGACCCGGCGTGAACCAGCGGCCCTGGGTGATGTGGATCTGGGGCCGCATCTCAATTCCCAAGGGAGTAAGGAAGCGAGTGGTCACGTTGGTCTCTCCCGTACCACCCTTGCGCGGCAGCACTACCACCAGGATGTCTTCGCCCGAGACCAGAGGCTCGCCTTTGTCGTTCTTCTTCACGCCGGGCAGGTCTTTTAACACCTGCATCGCGTCTCGCGACACTCCGCCGGCCGCCAGCTCCGAGTCCGAGCCCTTGCGCAGCATCAGCACGTTCAGGGGATCGCCAGTAGTGGCAAAGGCGCGGCCCAGGCCCGCCAGAAGCGCCATGATGAAAACGGCCGTCGCAACCGTGAGCGCAATTCCGAGCGCGGTCATCACCGTAAGGCTCTTGCGCAGCCGCAGATTGCGAACGTTATAGCTGAGGGGAATTGCCATTCTATTTTGTCCTCTAGAGCTTGCTCTTCAGCTCAGCCGATGTGACGCAAACCATCCACGATGTTGACCTTGGCTGCGTGATAAGAAGGCACAAAGGAGCTGGCGAATCCGACCACAGCCGCGATCAGCAGCGCTGCCGCGATGGTGAGCGGGGTAACCTTCATGCCGGTAAACATTCCGCCCTGGCTGGCCATTGCCTTCACGCCAAGGAAGCAGATCATCGAGCCGATAAACCCTCCAACCACAGCCAGGGAAACGGCCTCGCCGACGAACAATCCAAGGATGCTGTTGCGGGTGAAGCCTAGAGTCTTCAACACCGCAACTTCCCGTGTGCGCTCGCGAATCGACATCGCCATGGTATTCGCCGAAACCAGCAGGATGGTGAATACCACCGCCAGGCAAATGCTCATGATGAAAGCCTTGATGTTGCCCAGCATGCCGATGAAGCCTAACTGGAACGCGTGTTCGGTCTCAGTCTTGGTGGGACGGTCGGCGTTGCGAAACTCCTCGTCAATAGCTCGTCCCACTCGGGTAACCGATTCAGGCGAATCCGCCAATACCGCGAAGAAGCCTTCGTTACCCTTGAGCCTGGGGAAGCCTTCGTCGATGTAGTCCTTATTGAAGTAAACGGACTGAGTCGGATCCGGCGGCGTGAAGATTCCGCGGATGGTCAATTCCAGGTTCAAGGGGAAAATCTTCCCGGTAATATTCAGCCGGTCGCCCACTTTCCAGCCAAATTTCTTGGCCAGTCCCACGTCAACAATCGCGCCGGCCCGATCATGCTGCCAGGCTTCCAATTGGTCTTGCGGAATTGCGAACTCGGGATATACCTTGGGCAACTCCATCGGATCGGTACCGAACTGCGCGAAGAAATTCTCCGCTTTGTCATCTTTGTACTGTCCGCCAAACCATTGCTGATTCACTACTTCCTTTACGCCCGGGATAGCTTGAATCTTCTGCCGGTAGTAGCTCGGCAAATTGAAGACCAGCGATACCTTGTGGCGAACGATCAGGCGCTGTGCCGATTGTTCGCTCGGCTTGCTGTCATAAAAGCTGCGCCAGATGGTGATCAGGAATGTGAGCAGCAGCAGCGAGCCGCCGATACTGAGCACGGTCAAAATGCTGCGACGTTTGTTGCGGAAGGCGTTCTTGGTGACAAAACGGGTCAGGGTCATCGGTAACTCCGGGAGGGACAACCTGGGGGCACTGCGACACTAATCCTCAAGTTCCCACAAAGATAGACGAAAAAGTCTTGATCCGGCAACCACCGGGAACACTCAAAATTCCGATTTCTTCTCGACTCTCTTGATAAATAACGGCTTATCTATTCAAAAGTTACGGCCCACACACCGAAAATGTTCCATCGGAATCAACCATGACGGCAAAGCCTAGTTTTTCCGAGTCTCTAGGGTACGGAAGCGTTGAACCGCCTCGCTTGGAACGAAGTCCTCCAGTTCATATAACTGGCGGACTTCGATTTCGGCCTGCGCTTCCTCGCCCATAGGGTTAGGAAAGCGCTTGGTCCACTCGCGCGCCTCTTCTCTCGACTTTACCTGGATGATCGTGTAGCCGGCGATGAGCTCCTTGGCTTCGGTGAACGGCCCGTCGACAAAGGTACGCATTCTGCCTGAGTATTTGATACGCCAGCCCTTCGAGGTTGGTTGCAGCCCTGACGCATCGAGGAGCACGCCTGCCTTCGCTAGTTCCTCGTGGTAGGCCGCCATTGCGGCAAACAGCTTTTCCTTCTCCTGCGGCATTTTGCCGGCCTCGGTGTCCCTTGTGGCCTTAACCACAATCATGAACCGCATGGTTTGCGCCTCCTTGTTCCTTGAAAGTTAGGCTCGGAGTGAATCCGGCGTCTACTCTGATGTCGAACGAGGCCGGGTGAAATCGACAAACCCCAGTCTTTTATTTTGTGGTCGGCCAAAGCAATTCGTATCGGGCCTGAGGCCATGCCATGGGAGATACTCCGCTGCAGCTGGCCCCGACTTCTCGGTTGCCTGTATTTGCCTAATCCACTAGCATGGCGCACGGAACTCACCGGAATCCGCGGTGAATGGAGGAGCATGGGAGAAACAGCGGCGCACCTCACCCACAAGGCTCTCACCGGGATCGATATTGCAATCATTGCAGTCTACTTCGTCGTTATCTTTGCCATCGGGTTTTACTTCGCGCGTAAGGAACGCACCTCGACTGACTATTTTCTCGCCAGCCGGAATGTTGGATGGTTTGCCATTGGCGCGTCGCTGTTCGTTTCGAATATCTCGACCGAGCACTTTATCGGGCTGGCTGGTTCCGGCGCGAGTTCCGGGTTGGCGGTTGGCTCGTTTGAATGGCTTGCCTGTCTGATCCTGCTCCTGCTGGGTTGGGTCTTCGTTCCGTTCTATCTCCGCTCCAACGTCTTCACCATGCCGGAGTTTCTGGAGCGGCGCTTCAGCCGGTCATGCGCGGTGTATCTCGCGGGCATTTCCATTCTGGCTTATGTATTCACCAAGATTTCGGTCCATCTCTATGCTGCGGCGATTGTGCTGGAGCGGGTGGTGGGCTGGAGTCCGCTGACGGCGGCAGTGATCCTGGTGATCGCCACGGGTATTTACACCATCGCCGGAGGGCTAGCAGCGGTAATTTACACCGACCTGGTACAAACTCTGATCCTGATTTTCGGCGCCGTCATACTGACCGTGATTGGCATGCACGAGGTGGGCGGATTCGCGGGTCTGCGCGCCGCTCTGCCCGCCAGCTACTTCCACATGGTCAAGCCGGTGAGCGATCCCGATTTTCCCTGGACGGGCATCTTCTTCGGGGCGCCCATCCTCGGCATCTGGTATTGGTGTACCGATCAGGTGATCGTGCAGCGTGTGCTCTCCGCCAAGGATGAAGGACACGCCAAAGCGGCAACCATCTTTGCTGGCTTTCTGAAAATCCTCCCGGTATTTATGCTGGTGCTACCCGGCTTGATCGCCGTGGCCCTTTACCGGGATCTGTTCAAGTTTGGACCGAACGGGCAAGTGCTGAACGGCGACATCGCTTATCCGACGATGATTATCAATCTCCTGCCCACGGGTTTGGTCGGCGTGATGATCGCGGCCCTGCTGGCGGCTCTGATGGGTGCGATGAGTTCGGTGTTCAACTCGGCATCCACGCTGGTGACGCTCGACTTCTACAAGAAGATCAAACCCGACGCGACTGAGCGCCAACTGGTTGGCTTTGGCCGAGTGATGACCGGCGTGATGGTGATACTTGGGCTAGCCTGGGTTCCGTTCATTCACCTCATCAGCAGCCAGCTCTACATCTATCTGCAAAGCGTTCAGGGGTACATCAGCCCGCCGATTGCGGCCTGCTTCATCCTGGGGATTCTTTGGCCGCGGCTGAACTCGCAGGGGGCCATCACTTCGCTGTTAACCGGGTTCGTGATGGGCGCGGCTCGCTTCATCCTTGAGCTGATGGATCGGGCAGCCGGTGGTCATGCTTTCGACAACGGCTTTCTGCGCGGACTGGTGGACATGAATTTTCTGCACTACTCGATTCTCATGTTCGCGATCTGCTGCGTGGTGCTGATCGGTGTGAGCCTCATGACCCCCGCCCCGGAACGCAAGAAACTCGCGGGACTGACATTTGCTACCGTGGACGAGAAAATGGATGCGTTCCCGGTACGACCGTCCGACCACAAGCCTGCGGCGGAGACCGCGTTCGAGCACCGGCTCAACGTTGTGTTCAGCCTGGCGCTTATTGCCACGGTGCTCGGACTCTGGATCCATTTCCGGTAGAGCGTTCTTGGGCACATCCGGACAGCAGAAATGGCCCGCATCCGCAGTCTGCGACCCAACGTCACCCGCGAAGAAGCGACTGACTACTTTTCTTCCGGCCTCGCGGATATCCTGCGGACAACTGCCTTCGGCCCGCTGAAATCGGTGGCTGACTTCTACATTCCTTTCCGGCTTTTCCAGGTCGAAATCCTCAATGGCGGCAAGCGCGACCAGCGCGTATTCGGACTGGACGCGGTCAACGGATCGCTCGATCTGTATCACTTCGAACAACTTCCTGGCGAGCGAGAAGTGATCTATCTCGAAACACCGAATCACTCGGAGCCGCTGCTCGACGATGCCGAGGCGACGAAACTTGTGATCGCCAAAGTGCAGCGGCTGCTCTTCAGCACCGGTTTTTTTCGAATCCGCAACCTGCGCATTTCTGCGGAGCCGGTCGCCGGCGAAATCTATATCCCGTACTGGGTGGGATTTCGTGGCCGCGGTGTTCGGGCGCGGTTCATCGTGATGGACGCGGTGCGGCGAAAAATGGAAGCCGCCAAGGTGCGGCATCTGCTACAGGCATGGCTGACTTCCATCCGGTAACGAAAGCTGCTCAGCCTTCGGCCAGACGCAGTAAAGCTGCGTCTTTGCTGTCGAGTGTAGAGACGTTGCTTGCAACGTCTTGCCGGGAGCGCCGTGGTTCGTGGACTTCAACACAAACAGAAGTCTGACTTTTTTCCGAGTACCTTCGTAACTCCCATCCCTGATTCAGGCGAGATATCCTAAATCATCCTCTTTCCCCCAAGAGACGGCGCGCCTGACGCCTGGCGTTTTTGCGTCAGACTGCCTGGTTTTTCATTTAACGGGGCTTAGCGAGCAATGGCCAACAAGATCGGACGTTTCGAGATTCTCAGCGAGATCGTTCACTCGGAGTTCAGCGCTGTCTACAAAGCCGCCGATCCGGACAGCGGGCAGACGATTGCGCTGAAGACCTTCCAGCTGCAAATGCTTGGAGATCAGGCGTCCGTGCTGGTCGATCAAATTCTGCAGGAAGCCGAAAGCACCAAGCCGCTCAACAGCCACAACATTGCACTGCTCCTTGGTCTGGAAGAAATTGACGGGCTATTTTGCGCCGCCATGGAATACGTGCAGGGCAATAGCATTGGAACGATGCTAGCCCGCAAAGAAGGATTTTCCATCTGGGATCTGCAGGACATCGCGCGCCAGACCTGTCAGGGACTGGACCACGCCCACTCTCATCGCGTCGTGCATTACAGCCTGGAGCCAGCCAAAATCATGGTGACCTGGGACGGGACCGTCAAAGTCCTGAGCTTCGGGGCCTCCAGCATGGGCGCGTTTACCTGCCAGACCGCGGGCAAAGCGCCTGAAGTTCTCCATTATGTTTCACCGGAACAGTTGCGAGGAGACCCGGTCGATGCTCGCTCCAACATGTTCAGCCTGGGCGCGATCCTGTACGAGATGGTGACCGAGACCAAAGCTTTTCCCGGAGAAGAGGCGGATGAGGTTCGGCACGGTATTCATGAATCCACCCCCCCAGCGCCCGTGCAGATCAATCCCAAGATTCACCCCGCATTGAGTGACGTAATCATGAAGGCGCTGGCGAAGGTGCCGGACGAGCGCTATCAGAGCGGGCAAGAACTGGTGAACGATCTGGAGCGATGCAAGGAAAGTGCACCCAAGAAGGAGACCAAGAAAGCGGCGGCCACACCCGCAAAGGGATTGAATGTGCCGCAGGCGGCGAAGCCTGCAGTTTCCGCGCCCGCACCAAAGAAATCCGTGCCAGCGGCGCCGAGCACGCGTGGCACCGGAGCTTCACCGCCTCTGGCAAAGGCCGCAGCAGCGGCGGCGGGATGGGAGAGCGCGGGCGGGTTCGCAGTTGAATCGCCGCAGCTACCACAAGAGGTTCAGCCGGCACCGAAGTCCGCTGCACAGGCTTCATTTCAGGAGCAGGCCAGCGCGCTGGCCGAGGCCGAGGAAACTACGGTCCAGACTCCGGAACCTCAGACTCCGGCTTATGGCGTCGATCCCGCGATGGCGGAGGCAGCCGAAAGAGAAGCAGGGCGCGGCGGTCCGAGTTTTTCCGAAATCAGCGAACTGCCCCCGCTGCAAGAAATTTACACACCGCCGCCACCTCCACCACCGGCGGCCGCACCTGAGGCCGAAGCTGCGCCGCCACAGTGGAGCAGCAAGGCTCAACCGGAAAAGCCGAAGGTGCAGCCACGGGAAGTTGCACGGAAGGCAGTAACAGAAATCAAGAAGACCCCACCCAAGCTGTTTGCGTATTCGATTGCTGCTGCCTTAGGTGTGATCTTGCTGATCGTGGGCGGGATCGCGTGGCACATCCACTCGGAGAATTCCGCGGACGAGGGCTCGACGGAGCAACCGGCCGCAACGGCGCCATCCAAGGCGGCGACAAAGCCGGCGTGGAACACCGCTCAGCCGCCAGCTGCAAGTCCGGCGCCCACCGCAGTGCCGGAACAAGTCGCCGCGGTCCGGGAACCGGCTGTGGTTTCGGTTACACCCAAATACAATCGCAAGAAGGTTAAGGCAGCGCCGACGGCTGCTATCTCGGCGATTCCTGGTCAACTAACCATCAACTCCACTCCCGAAGGCGCTGAAGTCCACATTGACGGGCGCAGCGATCCGGGCTGGGTGACCCCTTTCAATCTTCCCGGACTCGCACCCGGCCAGCATAGCGTGACCATCACCCGCGCGGGATACTCGACGGAAAGCCGAACCATTGATGTGGCTTCCGGCAGCAAATCCTTTCTGGTAGTCCAACTGGCGCAGATTACGGCCATGGTGGCCGCCAGCAGCGAGCCAGCCGGCGCACAACTTTTCATCGATGGCAAGGACACAGGTCGAGTGACCCCCGTTCAGATTTCTGTAGACAAGCCGGGGCCGCACACCCTCCTTGTGAGGAAGCAGGGATACCTGGAGGAAGCCACAACCGCCAATCTACAGGCTGGACAGATTTTTCACTTCACCCCCAGTCTCAAGGCGCTGGGTTCGACCGATGACATCAAGATCGGCGGAAAATTTAAAAAATTGTTTGGCGGCGGAGACACAGCGGGCATGGGCTCGATCAGTGTAAAGACCCAGCCCAAGGGCGCCCAGGTCGCAATCAATAATCGCATCATGGATAAATTTTCTCCGCTCGAACTCTATCTCAGTCCGGGCACATATGTGCTTGACGTCACCATGTCGGGATACAAGAAAGTCCATCGTGTCATAGAAGTGCAGAAGGGCGGCAAGGTGGCGGTGGATGAGGTTCTCGAGCGGGAGTGAGTGGAATCTTAGCTCTCTAGCTTGGGGCTCACTAGTGAGCGAGTTGTCTCTCAGAAAATAAAGGCCGCCATATCTTCTGGCGGCCTTTTTCTTTGCCAAGTGCTACTTGCCAAACGCTGCTTCTAGAATCCCCAGCCGCGCCCGCGCCCGCCGCCGAAGTTCGACTCATATCCTGAACGGTAACCCTCGGTGTACGAAGCCCGATACTGGTTCTTGTCCCCCATGTAGCTGTGATATCCGTTGTCGGTGTGATTGGAGCCCCGGGGATTCGGGTTGAAGGGCTTGCCTTGCGCGATGTCTTTGCGCGCCTGGTTCGCACCCTCCATACGGCCTTGGTTGAAGCCGATGCCGCTTGCACCGTTGCCGTATCCGCCGCGTCCGTAGACCGAGCCAGGATAGCCATAGCCACCGTTCGGGTAACCACCGCTGGGGTAGCCGGGGCCGCCGGGGTAGCCGCGAGGATAGCGGTTGTAGATCTGACCGCCATAGTAGCCGTCGTTGCGATGCTCGCGCTCCCAGCGCTCATGTTCTCGCGCTCGCTCGCGTTCACTTTCCTGCCAGTGATCGTCATTTCTGTTCCGGTCATGGTTGCCGTTCCACCAGTGGTTGTTGCGGTCGCGTTCCCAGTCATGGTGACGGTCTTCATGTCGGTCTTTGTACTGATCATGCCTGGAGTGATCGTCCCGGCGATTATCGTCTTTGTATCGATCATCATGGTCCCGGGCCAAAGCCAGACCGCTGAACGCCAGCGTCATCGCCACAGTCAATGCTGCCAGCCGTATGCTTCGCATAATTCCTCCACCCGGTTCCATCGTCTGAAGGGCTCTGTTGCGATCACGCCCGCTCTCCAGTTCTCAGTGGTCCGGTGCTAGGTCGTCGGATGCCCGCGTTGCTGAAATTGTTTTCTTTTTGTGTATATTTTTTTGAACCTTAAGTGAACCTTAAATCTAAGCTATGCAATCACTTGTGGGTGATAGACTGAGCTGAGTTCAAGCTTAAATTTGAGGCGACTTTCCATGCCGATTGAACGTGTGGGAGTGATCGGAGCGGGAACGATGGGCAACGGCATTGCCCACGTTTTCGCGCGCAGCGGCTACGCCGTGACTCTGTGCGATGTGGAGCAGCGCTTTCTCGATCGCGCGCTTGAGACCATCGGCAAAAATCTCGAGCGCGAAGTTGCCAAAGGCAAGACCTCTGCCGAGGAAAAAGCCGCCGCGCTGAAGCGGATTACGCCGGCGCTCCAGCGCGCGCAACTTGCAAGCTCCGACTTCGTGATCGAAGCCGCCACCGAAAAGTTTGAAATCAAGGCGGAAATCTTCCGCGACCTGGACCGGATCTGCCGGCCTGAAGTTCTGCTGGCTTCGAATACCTCTTCCATTTCGATTACGAAACTTGCCGCTACCACCAAGCGGCCCGGGAAGATTATTGGAATGCACTTTTTTAATCCCGTGCCGGTAATGAAACTGGTGGAGGTAATCCGCGGGCTGGCCACAGCGCCGGAAACTTTCGAGACGGTTCGCGATTTGGCGTTGAAACTCGATAAGACTCCGGTCGAAGTCAACGACGCGCCTGGATTTGTTTCCAACCGCGTGCTCATGCCGTTGCTGAACGAAGCCATGTTCGCGGTGATGGAAGGCGTCGCCACTCCCGAAGCGGTGGATGAAGTCTTCAAGCTGGGCATGGCACATCCCATGGGCCCGCTGACCTTGGCGGATTTCATCGGACTCGACGTGTGCCTGGACATCATGCGGGTGCTGCACCAAGGCCTCGGCGATCCCAAGTACCGGCCCTGCCCGCTGCTGATCAAGATGGTGGATGCAGGCTGGCTGGGGAAGAAGAGCGGAAGAGGGTTCTACAAGTACTAGCAGGTTGATGGAGGACGGGCGTCCCGCCCGTCGTGCACGGTCTCTGCAAGACGGGTGGTGACGCCCGTCCTCTACAAATCCAATTTCAGAAACGGTAGCCAGCTTGGAAACATCAAACGACCGCAACATCTACGCACTCGGTACCCTCTTTGGCCTCATCGCCGGACTTTTCGACGTAAAGTTTGGCGACTTGCTGCTTACTGCGCTATTCGTGCTGGCAGCTACAATGCTTCTGGGAGCGTTGCGTCCTCAGCAGCCCTGGCGATGGACGCTGCTGGTGGCAGTCTTCGTGCCACTAGTGCAGGGCGTCGCATATCTGCTGCTGACCGAGAAGCCTTATCGTGCGCAAATCTACGAGTCGTTTCTTGGATTCCTCACAGGAATTGCAGGTGCATACGGCGGAGCGATCGCACGCAAGGGACTAGGGGAATTGTGGCGGTGAAGAAGCGCCACCTCTCAGCTATCAACTCTCAGAACCGCAGCGCTCTGTCATCCTGAGCGCAGCTTGCACTTCGCGGGAAGCGCGAAGAGCAACAAGTCGAAGGATCTCTACGTGTGTGGGTACAGATGCTGATTTGGCATTCTTGCGCACCGTATAACGCGGAAGCAGTTGTATGCATCGTCTGAGATGCGAGAGATCCTTCGACTCCGCCCGCGATTCGCAAGCGAATCGCGGGCTCCGCTCAGGATGACAGGGCCCTTAGTGCAGGAAGCAGACAGCTGACGGCTGATGGCTGATAGCCAAGAGCTGGGCGCTGCCCGCTCATCCCAATAGTTACTCGCGTTTCCACAGCCGCAGCGAGTATTCTTCGGGCATGGGAGTTTCGGTCTCGGTGCTGGCCAGCGGCAGCCGGGGAAACAGTTCGATTGTTTCCAGTTCGCGCACAAAAATTCTCGTGGACGCGGGAATTTCCTGCCGTGAGACAGTCAAGCGCATGCGCAACGCGGGCGACGATCCGCGAACCCTTTCCGCCATTTTGATTACCCACGAGCATTCTGATCACGTTTATGGCCTCGCTGTACTTGCGAGAAAGTTTCATGTTCCGGTCTTCATGACAGGCGCGACCCACCAGGCTTGGGCGAAGGCACAGCGCGACGACGCCGGTGAACTGTCGCACCTGGCGCGGTTGGAGGTGTTTTCCGCCGGACGCCGCTTTCAGGTCGGTGATATCGAGGTCACTCCATTCACCATTCCTCACGATGCCGTCGATCCGGTTGGATTGACCTTCCGCGCAGACGGGATCAAAGTGGGCATTGCCACCGATCTGGGATACACGCCGCCTAATGTTTGCCACGAGTTGCGCGGCTGCGACGTGCTGGTGATTGAATCCAATCACGACCTGGAGATGCTGCGGGTTGGGCCCTATCCCTGGTCGGTGAAACAACGCGTCGGAAGTCCGACTGGGCACCTGTCGAACGAGAAACTCGCGAAATTCTTATGCACCGAATATGATGGGAACGCATCTTACTTAGTGCTGGCGCATCTCTCCGAGCTGAACAACCATCCCGAACTCGCCCGGGGGACAGCGGAAAAGGCCCTGGGACCTCGCCGGACGCTGCTGCATAACCGGGTAATGTTGGCAAGGCAGTCGGAGCCGATGCAAGCGATTCAACTGTAGTCCTTGGTATGAGCGAATGCGTCGATCCCATCGTGGGCAAGATTCTAGCCGGCTGGCGGTACGATATTTCCGGCATCGCGCCCGAGATGCGCGGCGACTACGAAGAACATTTTGACGCCTGCGAGCGCTGCCGTTCCCGGCAACGCCTCCACCGCACTATCGACATTTCTCTGATTGCCCTGGCTTCGCTTTCTGCCGCTGTCTTTCTGCTGGCCTTTGGAGTGATCCGCCACCTCGGCCCCCGGCATGGTTTCTGGCTGGAGCTGGCTGCCCTGCTTGGTTTCGGGCTTTCCGCGCTGATCTGGGTGGCGGTCGCGGTAGCCACGCCCGCGCCAATGACGATGGTGGATGCCGCAAAAGTAGGAGCGCGCCGCGTACACGATCGTCTGCCTGCCGAAATTCGCGAGCGCCTGCCGGAAGAACTACGCCTGAAAATTACCGGGTCTTGAACGAAGACCGCGACGGACTGTGTGGGGACGGGTCTCCGACCCGTCCAGGCCGAGCACCGCTCGGCAGTGCTGACTCTGGCACATGACTCCGTTTCTTCCCTTGTTGCGAGAAAACTAGTGCAGAATCTGTGGGAATGGAAAATTCGCTCAAGTTCCTGCGAACCATCCAGGGGGCATTACTGGCCAGCGTTCTCCTCTATGCGCTTATAGCGGTGAAACTCGGTCCGGCTCCTCAGGAAACAATGCCCGGCGTCCTGTACGCGATCGCTGCCATGGCGGTTTTGATCAGCGTAGGTATTTTCATGGTCCGCCGAGTCATGGTGATGCGAGCCGAGAACATGCTGGGTGCGAATGCTGAAGATTCGGGCGCGTTGAGCCGCTGGCGCGCGGGTAATATCATTATCCTCGCGCTTGCCGAGACAATCGCACTGCACGGTTTAGTCCTACGCTTCGTGGGCTTCGGGTTTTCACAGGTGCTTCCCTTCTTCCTCGCGAGTTTCATCCTGATGCTGTTTTTCGGCCCGCGCCGCCCGTCCAATGCGATAGGCTAGAAGCCGAATCGGCCACTGGAGGCGGTATGTCCATCAACGGTCCAGAAGACCTAGCCGGCATGCGTGCGGCGGGCGCCATCGTTCGCCGCATGCTGGAAGCCATGAAAAAAGCTGTCCGTCCCGGCGTGACTACCGCGCAACTCGATGAAGTCGGCGCCAGCGTCATGCGAGAGCACGGAGCCCAATCCGCGCCGCAACTGGTTTACAAGTTTCCCGGCGTGAACTGCATCAGCCTGAACGACGAAGCCGTGCACGGCATCCCCGGAGAGAGAACCGTTCAGGAAGGCGACCTGGTTAAGCTGGACGTCACCATTGAGAAAGATGGATTCATGGCGGATGCCGCTGAGACCGTGGCGGCGGGCGAAGTTTCTGAAGAAAAGCGACGCCTGATTGCCTGCGCCGAAAATGCCTTCGCCAAAGCCATGCTGGTGGCCCGGGCGGGCTTCCGCGTATCCGAAATTGGCCGGGTGGTCGAGCGTGAAGTCCGCCGCAGCGGCTTCTCGGTGATTCGCGATCTCGGCGGACACGGCATTGGCCGCACCATCCACGAAGAGCCCCGCGTCCCCAATTACGCCGATCCCGAAGCTAACCAAATTCTGACCGAAGGCCTGGTGATTACCGTGGAACCGATCATCGCTGCCGGATCAGGACGCGCAGTTGTCGCGAAAGATGGCTGGACGGTGCGCACCGCGGATCGCCGAGCCTCGGCGCACTACGAACAGACTCTGGTCATCACGCGGGGAGAGCCGATTCTGCTGACAGCGGCCTAGACTCTGGAAGCTCGAGCGAGGAGACTCGCAGATGAAGAAACTAGTTCTGATAGTGCTCCTCCTGGGATTAGCGGGACTGACTTGGGAGTTTCGCGGGATGACGTTCTATAGTGCGACCGTCCGGTCTGGGAAATAAGTTCCACTCTCATCTGCGGCCTTGTCATTCCGAACCGCTCTAGCGGAGAGGAATCTGCTTCTTCCCGACTTCCCATCCGTGCAACTGATCCGCCTCGGCACTGGTTGTTACAATCCCCAACGTGTCCCTTTCCTTTGAGATTGAGACTTCATCCGGCGCAGCCCGCCTGGGCCGACTGACCACACCGCATGGCGTCGTCGAAACGCCTGTATTCATGCCGGTAGGAACGCTAGCGTCGGTCAAGGGCGTTTCGCAGGACATCCTCGAAGAGCTCGGAGTGCAGATCCTTCTGGGGAATACCTACCATCTTTACTTGAGGCCAGGGGTACAGCAAGTACGCCAACTCGGCGGGCTGCACCGTTTCATGGCGTGGCCGCGCGCGATTCTTACCGATTCCGGCGGGTTTCAGGTTTTCAGTCTGAACGAGCTGCGCCAGGTGACAGAAGAGGGCGTGAAGTTTCGTTCGCATTTAGACGGATCATCCCATTTTTTTACGCCCGAGAACTCGATGGAAGCGCAGATCGGCTTGGGTGCGGACATCATCATGGCGTTTGACGAATGCACTGAGCATCCCGCGGAGCGGGAGCGGGTGCGGCAATCGATGGAGCTGACGTTGCGCTGGGCGGAGCGGAGCAAGAAGTATTTTGAGGCACACAAGAACGAAGTTCCGTGGAGCACGGACCACGTAGGCCCAGACGTCCCCGTCTTGGCGGGCGAGCGCAATCTCGCCGGGATTACGGCGCGGGAGCCCGCCGTCGCTGCTGTGCATGAGGACGCAAAGACTGCCGAGCTGCGCTCGGCCGGGCAGGTGAGGACACCTGCCCCTACGCACTCGGAGCAGACTCAGGCGCTATTCGGCATCGTGCAGGGCGGGATGGAGGCTGATCTGAGAAAAGAATCCGCCGAGCGCACCATCGAGATCGGGTTTCCGGGTTACGCGATTGGCGGGTTGAGTGTGGGTGAGCCGCGAGCCCTCACTCGAGAAGTCGTGGAAACCACGCTGCAGCACCTTCCTACAGACAAGCCGCGCTACCTGATGGGAGTGGGTACGCCGGAAGAAATTGTCGAGTATGCCGGCCTGGGCGTTGACATGATGGACTGCGTGCTTCCAACTCGGGCGGCACGTCATGGCCTGCTTTTCACGTCCGAAGGCCGAGTTTCTATCAAGCAGGCGCGATACGCTGGGGATCAGGGCCCGTTGGACGCCAACTGCGGCTGCCGGGTCTGCCTGCGCTATTCACGGGCCTATTTGCGCCATCTCTATGCTGCCAATGAGGTTTTGGCCCAGGTCCTGAATACCGTCCACAATCTCAGCTTCTACCTTGACACCATGCGGGCGGTGCGTCATTCTATTGCGCTTGGGAAGAAGGTCCAATTTCTCCCAGGGGAGCAGTCTCAAGCGAAACCATAGCCTGATTTCCCCGGTTCATGCCTGAAGCTGAAGCATCTCCGGCCTGAGGAAGCGAGAAATCCTGCGGTAAATTGCACAGGGCCAGGAAGCCCCGACGGGCGCAGTCCTGAGCTATTTTGGATGGGTCTGGTTTTATGAACACAGCGTGTTTACTGGCGTTGCAAATGCCTGGGGCCGGAGGCTGGTTGGGCTTTGCCCCGCTCATCTTCATCTTCGCGATTTTTTACTTTCTCCTGATCATGCCGCAGCAGCGGCGCCAGAAAAAGTGGCAGCAGATGCTGAATGATCTGAAGAACGGGGACAAGGTTGTGACCAGCGGAGGGCTGCGCGGAACCATCATCGCGCTGCGCGATGACTACATCCAGCTGCGTGTCCCACCAGACAACTTGCGCATCGAAGTAACCCGGGCGTCGGTGGCGTCGGTGGTTACGCCCGAGGACAAGAACAATAAGGCGGCGTGAAACACGTAGTACAGCGGTAAATGGAATTTGATTCTCAGGCCATGAACAAGACTTTAGGTTGGAAGCTCGGACTTGTCGTAGCGACCTTGTTGGTATTCCTGTTTGGTATCTTTGGCCTTCCCAAGGAATTCTCCGGCAGTGGATTGCTGGCGTCGCTGCAGGATCACATTCATCTCGGACTCGACCTTAAGGGCGGCACTCACCTGATTCTCCAGGTGCAGGTAAATGACGCGGTGAACGGTGATTCCGACCGCGCTGTAGAACGCCTGAAAGAAGACCTGCGCACCCACAAGATCAATTACACCGAAATCAGCAAGCCGGATCCGATCGGCCGCCCCGACCAGATCGTCCTGAAAGGCGTGCCGCCGGAGTCCACTTCGGATTTGCGCTCCACCGTCAGCGAACGGCTGCCCGAGTATGACCTCAGATCGGGCGCGGACAACTCATGGACCTTTTCCATGAAGCCGCAAGCCCTGGCCGAACTGAAGAACCGGGCGGTGGCACTGGCGATCGAGACGATCCGCAACCGGATTGACCAGTTGGGCGTAAGTGAGCCGGTCATTCAGGAACACGGACTCGGGCAGTATCAGATCCTGGTCCAACTCCCTGGCGTGGACGATCCCGCTCGGGTGAAAGACATCATGCAGTCCACCGCCATGCTGGAAATCAAGCAGGTGCTGGGCGGGCCATATTCCAGCGAGCAGGACGCCATGCAGCAGCGCGGCGGCGTGTTGCCGCCGGATTCACTGCTGCTGAGAGGGCGCAGCGTCGGCAGCCAGACCACCGACGACACCGGCGAGCAGTACTACCTTGTAACCCGCAGTTCGGCCGTGGCCGGTGCGGACCTCCGGTCGGGCGGCGCCACCGTGGGACGTGATTCGAACACCAATTCACCTGACGTAGGCTTCGTTCTGACCAACGAAGGCGGAAGAAAGTTTGCCGCGTTCACCGGTTCGCACGTAGGCGAGAAGCTGGCGGTGGTGCTTGACAATCGGGTGCGGGAAGTTGCAACCATCAACGAGCAGATTCATGATCAGGGCCGGATCAGTGGCGGCGGGATGACTGAGCAGGCCGCCAAAGACCTGGCGCTGGTGCTCAACTCGGGAGCGCTGCCGGCGGGGATCAAGTATCTGGAAGAGCGCACTGTGGGGCCGTCACTGGGGACGGATTCCATTCGCTCCGGAGTACGAGCGGCAATTATCGGTATGCTTGCCGTGCTGATTTTCATGCTGGTGTACTACCGCGGTGCGGGCATCAATGCCGATCTGGCCCTGATCCTTAACCTGGTCATTCTATTGGGCTTCATGGGATATTTCGGAGCGACCCTAACCCTGCCGGGTATCGCTGGCGTGATCCTGACCGTAGGCATGGGTGTGGACTCAAACGTCCTGATTTTTGAACGTATTCGTGAAGAGCTGCGAAACGGGAAGACACCGCCTTCGGCGGTGGAGCAGGGCTTCGCGCATGCCTGGATCACCATCGTGGACACCCATGTGACCACTATTGTGTCGGCGGCGATCTTGTTCCTGTTTGGCACCGGGCCGGTGAAGGGTTTCGCGGTCACACTGACGTTTGGTTTGCTGGCCAACCTGTTTACCGCGGTGTTTGTCTCGCGCATGATCTTTGACTGGATTTTGAGCCGCAAGCAGCGCGGCGAGGCTTTGAGCATTTAGTTACAGGCTAAGAGCCGCCGGGCCTTGCCCGGCCAGGCCGGGTCAGAGACCGGCCCCACACAGGCTTGGAAGGGGTTTGACTACAGCGTGGAATTTTTTAAAGAGCCCAACATAGACTTTCTCGGCAAGAAGTGGTATTTTCTCGCCTTTTCGCTGGTGTTCAGCGTGGCGGGAGTACTTTCCATGCTGTTCTGGCACGGCGTTCCTTTGGGCGTAGACTTCCGGGGGGGAACTCTCGTTTACGTGAAGTTCTCGCACCCGCCGGATGACAACGCCATCCACGCGGCGCTGCGAAGAGTGGGTTTGACGCAGGCGAAGATTCAACGCCTGGGCGCGGTCGCCAACAACGAAGTGCTGATCGATCTCGATGTGCGGGAGACCAGCGAGAAGGCGCTCGATCAGGGCAAGGTTCAGATCATCAACGCGCTGGAGACCAATGCTCCGGCGGGCAAACTGGACCTGAACAACACCAGCTCTTTGACATTAGCCAACTACCTGTTGGAAAAAGATCCCCTCCGCGCCGGAACCGACGCGAGCCAGCGCTACACAGCCGTGGCCAAAGCAATCGTCGACTATCGCGACAAGACCGAGGGGGGAGTTCTGAACTCCTTTGATGAACTCAAGACTGTGGCCGATCCCGCTGTGATTGCGGCCTTGCCGGACGGATTCTTTCTTTCCGACTTCGGTGTCTATCAGGTAGAGATCGTGGGACCGCAGGTGGGCGATCAGTTGAAGAGTCAGGCCAAGTGGGCGGTGGTTTATTCGCTTCTCGGCATGCTGGTTTACCTGGGCTTCCGCTTCGAATGGATTTACGGTGTGGCGGCAGTAATCACGGTCTTCCACGACACCCTGATCACAGTGGGTGCGTTTTCGCTGACTAACAAAGAGATTTCGCTGACCGTTATTGCCGCCATCCTGACCTTGATTGGTTATTCGAACAACGACACCATTGTAATTTTTGACCGCATCCGCGAAAACCTGAAGCTGATGCGGCGGGAGAAGTTGTCAGATGTTGTAAACCGGAGTATTAATCAGACCCTGAGCCGGACGATCTTGACAGCCGGGTTAACATTTCTAACCGTTCTGGCGCTATATCTTTTCGGCGGGGAGGTGTTGCACGGCTTCTCCTTTGCGCTGGTCATCGGGATCCTGATCGGGACCTATTCTTCGATCGCCATCGCGGCTCCGATTCTGGTTGCCTACCAGGATTGGCGGCAAAGTAAGGGAAAGCCTCCCGTCGTGGTCTCAGCGAGCAAGGCTAAGGTGGCACCAGGCAAGGGCCGGATGGCCAGCGGTCAGTAGGGTTCTTTCCGGGTCGACAGGGCAGATAGGCTTTGCGATTCAAGAGTTTAACCGCAAAGCTTGCGAAGTCAACGGGAAGGCGGCGAGGCAAAGGCACATTTGTGCAATGGGCTGCAGCATCCCCCGTATTTCAATCGATTGACTTTGCCGAATTGCCGTGTAGGATGCAGACCGGGTTTGGGAGCAAACGTGCAGCAGGCGGTGTCTAAGAATACGTAGGGTTGTGCCGGGAGAATCCTTATGTTTGAAGACAGCCTCATTGAATCGGGCAATAAGTTAAAAACCAAGCGGGGCATGACGACTCTCATCTCGTTTTTCTTTCAGGTGGGGTTGATCGGAGTGCTGGTATTACTGCCGCTGTTGTTTACGGAAGCCTTGCCAAAAACGCAGTTGATGACCTTCCTGGTGGCACCGCCGCCACCACCGCCGCCTCCGCCCCCGCCAGCCGCCGCTCCGGTCAAGGTTGTTAAACAGATTCAGACCGATATCATCAACGGGCAACTGCGCACGCCCACCAAGATCCCCGAGAAAGTCCAAATGATCAAGGAAGAAGAGGCGCCGCCTCCGGTTTCCTCAATGGCGGGTGTTGTGGGTGGGGTTCCGGGTGCGGGTGGTGCCATGGGTGGAGTGATTGGTGGCATCATCAATTCGACCCCTGTCGCCGTTCCCAAGGTAGCCACGCCGCAGCGGGTGCGGGTATCGCAAGGTGTGACCCAAGGCTTGCTGATTCGCAAAATTCAGCCTAACTATCCACCCCTGGCGCGGCAAGCACGCATCCAAGGCTCGGTGCTGCTGCAGGCCGAAATCAGCAAGGATGGTACGATCCAGAACCTGCGCCTGATCAGCGGCCACCCGATGCTGGCTCCGGCTGCCATCGAAGCCGTGAAGCAGTGGAAGTACAAGCCGTACATCCTGAACGGCGATCCAGTGGAAGTGGAAACCCAGATTACGGTCAACTTTACGCTGGCCGGTGGTTAAACTCCGGTCGCGGGTTTGATGTGGTGTGGGGCGTGAAATTTAGCGCTCCGATTATTCGATCGGTAATACAATCTGACGATTCTGGCAATTTGACCCAGTTCCAGGAGGAAAGCAACTCATGTTCGTAGCCAATCTAGCAACGCTAGCTCTCACACATATGTCCACCGCGGCGGCCTGGGTTTTCCAGGAACAGGCGGCGGTGGGTTGGGACCCGATTTCGCTGTGGCACCAGATGGGTATTCCAGCGAAGGCAGTGGTCATCATTCTGTTCATCATGTCAGGCTGGTCGATCGGCGTAATGATTGACCGCGCCATGGCATTCAGCGCGGCCCGCAAGCAGTCCCGCGCATTCGCTCCGGCTGTGGCCGGCGCGCTGCGCGATGGCAAGATCGAAGAAGCCATCAAGGTTGCGGAGCGCAACAAGAAGAGCCACCTGGCCAAGGTTGTGACCTCGGGCCTGATGGAATTCCGCGCTCACCAGGAAAGCGGAGAAATTCCGGGCGAGACCATCGAAGCTTCCAAGCGCGCTCTTGAGCGTACTGAAGCTATTGTCCATGCCGAGCTGAAGCGCGGCCTGGGCGGTCTGGCCACCATCGGATCGACAGCCCCGTTCGTGGGACTGCTGGGCACGGTGGTCGGTATCATCAACGCTTTTAAAGGTATTCAGTCCGAAAAGGCTACCGGTCTGGCAGCCGTCGCGGGCGGTATCTCGGAAGCGCTGGTGACCACCGCGATCGGACTCTTCGTGGCCATTCCGGCCGTGATGATGTTCAACTACCTGACCGGGCGCGTGGAAGCGTTCGACGTGGAGATGGATAACTCGTCGAGCGAACTGATCGACTACTTCCTGAAGCGCCGTGGACTGCGCCGCTCGTAGTTCGACTGCGAGCCGTATCGCGGCGTAGCGTAAGGCAGGGCTACAACCTCCGAGTTGCCGATCCGGCGCCGGGCAATTTGTCCGGCGCCAGATTGAAGAACAGGAGAAGCTGAGAATTGTGCTCAGCCCGGGCGGGCAGCAGCCGCCGAGGAGATGTAAGTTATGTCGTTGGCAAAGCGGAACGAGGGAGTCAAAGTCAATTCCAACATCAACGTGACACCCATGGTGGACGTGATGCTGGTGTTGCTGATCATCTTCATGGTGATCACGCCTATGTTGCAGCATGGCGTCAGCGTGGACATGGCGAAGGTCAATAATCCGGAGTCGATGCCGGACGCGGACAAGGAAGACGCCTTGCTGGTGTCGGTCATGCGCGACGGGACGGTCTACTTTGGGACTGACAAGCTCCCGGCAGACCAGTTAACCGGCAAAGTCAGGGACCGGCTGACGAATCGGGTCGACAAGCGCGTTTTCGTAAAGGCGGACGCGCGCGCCCGGTTTGGATCGGTGGTTGAGGTCGTGGACAACGTGCGCGCAGCGGGAGTCGACCAGCTCGGCTTGCTGACTGATCAGCGCAAGGCCCCGACGACACCACCCCCGGCGGCACCGGCTACGCCTGCGGGCGGGCAATAGTCTTAAGAGCTTCACGGCTCCAGGATACTGAGAGCCAGACATTCGAGGAGAATCGTTATGGGAATGGCAATGGGATCGGGCGGCGGTCAGAGCGCGGACATGAACGTCACGCCGCTGATCGACGTGCTGCTGGTGCTGATCATCATCTTCATGGTGATCACGCCGTTAACCCCCAAGGGACTGGATGCGCTGGTGCCCCAACCACCACCGCCGAACGCGCCCAAGAACAACACTCCCGACCGCACCATCGTGGTGCAGCTGATTGATCGCGGAGCAGGCCAGGCGCCGGCGCTGAAGATCAACCAGGAAGACACGACTTGGGAGAATCTGCAGGGGCGCTTGACCGATATCTTCAAGACACGCGCGGAGAAAGTGATGTTCGTCAAAGGCGACGACGCGGTTCCATTTGCCGACGTGGCCAACGTGATCGACATCGCGCACGCGTCGGGCGTGGACAAGGTTGGCCTGATCACCGCCAAAATTGAAGCCGGCGGTTAGTCTCGCAGAAGTTTGAGTTGCACTGATTGTGGGGCGGATGTTACAGTCCGCCCATTCTCATCCGCGCACGCGCTCACACCGCGGCGTGCTGTTGGTCCGTTGGCACAGCACAAGCCTGACGATTTTCTGGCAAGGAGACTTACAGCGCAATGAAAACAAGCATACGAACGCTGGCGATGATGGCCCTCGGGCTGCTCTTGCTGGCCACCACGGGCTGCAGCAAACTAAGGGCGCGTGACCAGCTCAACAAGGGCGTGCAGTCCTACAAGAATGCCAAGTATGAAGAGGCGATCAGTCACTTCCAGCAAGCCGTGTCGCTTGATCCCGGCCTGGTAAATGCCCGCCTCTATCTGGCGACCGCGCTGGCGCAGCAGGTCATCCAGGGTGTCACGACCCCTGAGAATATTCAAAGCGCCGAACAGGCGATCGACCAGTACAAGCAGGTGCTGGAGCGCGATCCTAAGAACATCAACAGCGTCAAGGGCATCGCCTATTTGTACTTGCAGATCCAGAAGTTCGATGATGCCAAGACCTTCTACCGCAAGGCGATTGAAGTGGATCCCAACGATCCTGAGCCCTACTACTCGGTTGCGGTCATCGACTGGACACAGAGCTACCAGCCGCGCATGGAAGAACGCGCCAAGGTAGGTCTGAAGCCGGACGAGTGGATCATGAAGGACAAGGGCAATAAGAAGGTTTGCGAAATGCTCCGGGAGAAGAATTCGGGCGTCATCCAGGACGGCATTGCCATGCTGAAAAAGGCTCTGGATCTGCGGCCTGACTACGACGATGCCATGGCTTACCTGAACCTGCTTTACCGCGAGAAGGGCGACCTGGAGTGTGATGATGCTGCGGCTCGGGCAGCAGATCTGAAGACCGCCGACGAGTGGGTGGACAAGACCATGACCACCAAGAAGATCAAGGCCGAGAAACAGCCTGGCAACCAGGGCATTACCATGCCAAGCAAGTAGGATGCTCCCAATTCTTTAGCAAATCAAAGCCTCTTCCTGCGGGAAGGGGCTTTTGGTTTTTAAGTGCAGTCGTCAGTCGTCGGTCTTCAGTGGTCAGAAAGTACGAGCGGGCCTGCCTGAGCGAAGTCGAAGGGACGCTCGCGCCTACATCATGTTCAAGAAGATTCTCATTGCCAATCGGGGGGAGATCGCGGTGCGGGTCATGCGTGCCTGCCGCGAGTTGGGAATTCCTTCGGTTGCGGTGTACTCGGAAGTGGATCGGGCGGCGCTGCACGTTCTGAAGGCCGATGAAGCTTACCCGATTGGGGCGGCTGCCGCGGCTGAGTCCTATCTCAATATCGAAAGAATTCTGGAGGTTGCGAGACGCTGCGGGGCCGATGCGATTCATCCCGGCTACGGATTTCTTTCGGAAAATGCGAAGTTTGCGCGGGCTTGCGCCGATGCGGGAATTAAGTTCATCGGACCGAACGCGGCTTCGATGGAGATGATGGGAACAAAGACGCGGGCGCGGCAGGAAATGGAAAAGGCCGGCATCCCGTTCGTGCCGGGAACTTCGCAAGGGCTGGAGTCGGTCCAGCAGGCCAAGGAGGTGGCGGGAGAGATTGGCTATCCCGTGATGCTGAAAGCGGCCGCGGGTGGCGGCGGCAAAGGGATGCGGCTGGTTGAGTTCCGCCGAGGAGCTGCAATCCGCGCTGGAAGCAGCCCGGAGCGAAGCGGAGCGGGCCTTCGGAGATGACGAAGTCTACCTGGAAAAGGCGATTCTCAATCCGCGCCACATCGAAATGCAGGTGCTGGCGGATGAACATGGCAACACGGTCTATCTAGGCGAACGCGAGTGTTCCGTACAGCGGCGGCATCAGAAGGTGCTGGAGGAGGCTCCGTCTCCGCTGGTCGATCCCGACATGCGCCGCCGCATGGGAGAAGTCGCAGTGCTCGTGGCCGAAACCGCCCGGTACTGGAATGCCGGGACCATCGAGTTTCTTGTGGACCAAGAGAAGGACTTTTATTTCCTGGAGATGAACACGCGGTTGCAGGTGGAGCATCCGGTGACGGAATTGATCACGGGGCTGGACTTGGTCCAATTGCAGATCCGAATCGCGGCGGGAGAGAGGCTTCCGTTCAAGCAGGAAGACGTCCTGATCCGAGGACATGCGATCGAATGCCGCATCTATGCCGAGGACCCGGATAACAATTACTTCCCCAGCCCGGGGAAGATCACTATGTTGCGCACCCCGGCAGGGGCCGGGAATCCGCTTGGACAGCGGTGTGTACGAAGGCTGGACCGTGCCGATCGACTACGATCCCTTGCTGGCCAAGCTCGTGGGCTACGGACAGGATCGATCCCAGGCGGTTTCCCGGCTGGTGCGAGCGCTTGAGGAACTCTTCGTGGCTGGCATCAAGACTAACGTTGGACTGTTCCGGAGGATTCTCGCGGATCAAGATTTCCGGTCGGGCAAGATTGATACTGGATACCTGGACCGATTGCTGGCGTCCGAACCCGTTGCAGGGAGAAACGACACTGCGAACATTGCCGCTATCGCAGCAGCGGTGTTTGCAGTGCTGGACGCGCACTCGAAGGCAGCAGGCAATGGAACGGGTGCGGCAGATGGCGGCCCTGACGCTTCGAGTTGGAAGCGAGCCGCGAGGGCTGAGGGATTAATGTAGGCGCGAGCGTCCCTTCGACTTCGCTCAGGGCAAGCCCGCTCGTGCTGGAGCTTGGTTCATTCAGTCTTTTTTGGCTCGTACCGCCCCTGCACGAGCGGGACGCTCGCGCCTACATTGTTCCTTGCGCTACACGAATCACTGATGATCTACAACGTCACGATTGATGGAACGGAACACCGGCTTGAACTCGACTTCGCCGCCGGGCGATGGCGTTGCCTGCTTGATGGACGCGAAGTTGAGATGGACGCGGTCTTGGTGCGGTCTGACGTCCTTTCAGTCGTCGTGGAAGGCAAGGCTTATGAAATCAGGCGTGAGCGGGTTGAGGGCGACGCGCGAATCTGGGTTGGCAACCAGGTTTATGCTGCCGAAGTTCGTGACCCGAAATCGTTACGCGGCCGCAAGCTTCGGGCTGACCATGACAGGGGAGCGCTGCGCCTGGTCGCTCCCATGCCCGGGAAAGTGGTCCGGTTCCTGGTTGGCGAGAACTCACCGGTAGAGGCCGGCCAGGGAGTAGTTGTGGTCGAAGCCATGAAGATGCAGAATGAGATCAAGTCCCCGAAGAAGGGCACTGTGCTGAAGTTGACGGTGGCCGAGGGTGCAGCGGTCAACGCAGGGGATGTGCTGGCGATCGTGGAGTAAAAAAAGCGCCGTCGAGCTTTGCTCGACCCGGACGGGTCGGAGACCCGTCCCCACACAACCCGTTCCTATTCAGACGTTCGTTAATTCCTACTGGGCCACCCCGTTGCCGTCTAACACTTTTTGCGCGTAGTAATTTTCCACGCGGGCCTGATCGCGCAGCACCTCGTAGTACGCGGCCTTGAGCAGCTGCTCGCGACGGTCTCGGAGTTGTGTGCGGATGGCCTGTTGCACGCGCGGATCGGCCAATTCGCGCTGCCCTGCCGGTTCCTTGGAAATCAGTTTTACCACCTGGAATGCCGCGACTTGCTTGTTCATCGGATTGGCGAGCGGGATCACTGCGCTGTACTGGCCGGATTTCAATTTGGCTACCGCGTCGCGGGTGCCGGGGTCGGTGTTGTGCAGGGAGGATTCAGGCGCGAAGCCCAGATCACCGCCGTTACCGGAGGTTTCGGCGTCTTCGGAATAGTTCATGGCGAGAGTGGCGAAGTCTTCGCCGCTGTCCAGACGATTCATGATCATCTGAATCTTCTTGCGCGCGTCGGCTTCATTTTGCACTTTGTCGTTCTTCAGATTGTGGACCTGAGGGTTGGGCGTCGTTGTAACCAGGATCCGGGCCAGGTGATACTGGGGCTCGATCAGGTTGAATTCCGCCTTGTGCGCGTTGTAATAGTTGGTAACGTCCAGGTCGGACACGTTGATCTTCGAAGTAATTTCCTTGTTCAGAACCTTGTCCACGGTGAGTGAACGCCGCAGATCGCGTTTGAAATCGTCCTCCGTGATCTTTTTCTCTCTGAGGCGGGCTTCGAACTGTTCCTTGCTGTAGGGCGATTTGATTTCGTTCAGCTTGCCGTTCACTTCCTCGTCGGTGGCCAGCAGCCCAAGCTTCTCGGCGCGGCGCATCAGGATTTCGTTGTCGATCAACTCCTTCAAAATACTAAGGCGCAGGCTGGTGGCCTGCTCGCCCACGGGTTGCTGGTCGGACCCGGCAGTCTGGTTCTGGTAGTACTTTTCCACGTCAGCCCGATAGATCTTGCGGCCGTCCACAGTCGCGGATACGTCGTCGCCGGGGCGTTTGGAAGTGCAGCTGGCGGCGAAGACCAGCAGCGAGACCACGAACAGAGCGACCAGATTGCGATGAAGCGTGCCGCGACGCAAAAGAGCGTGTGTTTTCAAATCAATTCCTCCGCAAGGCCGAGGGGATTATACGTTGACGCACTGAGAATGCGTGCTTCCGGGGCATCGGTCACTTAGCCGCCGGTTTCGCCGTAACCATTGGCAAAGCTTCGGCTGGAGCCGCGGCGTGTACCGGCGCCTGCACACCCGCCTGGACCAGGGCGCGGTCGAGGACAGCGCGAAGCTCGCCGATGGGCAGCGCTCCGTCCACCTTCTCGCCGTTGACGAACATGGTAGGAGTAGCCTCCACACCCAGCCCCTCGCCCTCGTGAACCGAAGCCTTCACTGCGTCGTCCTGCTGCGCCTTGATGCAGGCCTGGAGTTTGGTTCCGTCCAGACCATGTTTTTGGCCTTGTGCGATGGCTATGCGATCCAGCGCTGCAAACTGGCCGTCGTGGCTTTTTTCCGCATTCACTTCCGCCTGGTTGGCGTGCATGTAGTCGGCGAAATCCCAGTATGCGTCCTTGTTCTGCGCTGCCAGGCAGTTGGCGTTCACCGCGGCGTGGGTGGCCCAGGGATGAATTTCCGCTAACGGGAAAATCTTTGTAGATGAAGGTCACGCGGTCGCCATATTCCTTCAGCAGTTGTGGGAACAGGGTCTGGTGCATGCGGGAGCAGAAAGGACATTCGAAGTCGTCGTAGTTGATCGCGACCACTTTGGCGTTGCTATCGCCACGAGTCGGGCGACTGCTGACGTCGATCTTTTTCATGATCTCGGCAAAAGGATCTTTGCTGAGGTCGAGCTTGGTCATCGCGGAGCAGTGTCTTGCCGTCCTTGGAAAGAAGGAATTCGTAGTGCTGCTTCTTCTCGCCACCATCGAAGGTGATGGTCAAAGCGTCGTAGTTGGGGAATTCACTGGGCTTGAGCTCACTCAGAACGATCTTGACGTTAGGCCGGAATGGTGTAAAAAGACCGCACCTGCTGCTCTACCCGTCGGGCCACCTCGGGAGGCGCAGATTGAGCGGAACAGCCCAGACAAACCAGCAGAAGCACAAGTGCAGCGCGCCGCAGAAACGTCACTAAAAACCGCCTGTACATTGGAGTAAACACTGATTATCTCACAGGGCGGGAGATGGGCTGAGGTCCGGTGGACAAGACGCAGTTCGAGCGTTTAGACCGCAACGGGCGCTGAGAGAAATTTCGCAAGGACGCAAAGAAAGGACTCGCTTACGTGTGGGGCGGACACTCTTGTCCGCCGCCATTGCCGTGGACTTTGCATTGGGGCGAATGAGAGGTTCAGGTATTTGGAAGGGCCCAAAGGCCAGTCCGAAGATCGACTTCAAAAGCGGCGGACAAGAGTGCTCCGCCCCACACCGCCCGGTTAGCGTCCGCGAGTCAACACTTCGGCTGCGAGCAGAGCGTTCATCGAACCCGAGCGAAAGCCTTCGAGGTCGAGGGTCACGAACTTGAAGCCGAGCGCTTTGAAGATGCGGGTAAATTCGGCCGCCATCTCCGTAGTGAGGGCGCGCACCAGTTCGTCGGGTGCGATTTCGATCCGCACGATGTCACCGTGATGGCGTACACGAAACTGGCGGAAGCCGAGAGCGCGAAGGGCGTCTTCGCCTTGTTCGACAACGCTGAGAGCTTCGCGTGTGACTTCGCGTCCGTACTCGATGCGGGAAGACAGGCAGGCGGAAGCAGGTTTGTCCCAGATGCGAAGGCCGGCGTGCGCGAGCCAGTTCGCGAATTTCCTGCTTGGTCAGTCCGGCATCGCGTAGCGGAGCGGCGACCCGATGCTGTTCGGCGCGCCCGCCTGGCCGGGACGAAAGTCGCCCTGATCATCCAGGTTCACGCCGTAAGCGATGGAATCGAAGCCGCGCCGAGCGCGGAACTCTTCCATGACGGTGAACAATTCGTCCTTGCAATGAAAGCAGCGGGAAGAGTCATTGCGGACGTATTCGGCGCGGTCCAGTTCATCGGTCGCGATGATTTCGAGCGGAATGTCCTGTTCGCCGGCAAAGGCGGTTGCATCCGCCAATTGTGTGCGAGCCAGGCTGGGAGAATCGGCGATGACGGCCAGCATGTCGGTCCCCAACACCTGATACGCCGCCCAGGCGAGAAAGGCGGAGTCTACTCCGCCGGAGTAGGCGATCAGGGTCCGCCCTAGGGCGCGCAGGTGCTGGTCCAGCGTAGAGCGCTTGGCAGCGAGATCGGGAGCCGAGCTTGCATCCTGGGGTTATCTTAGCGACGAGTTTTCGACGAGGTGCTCAATTGCGAGGCGATCTGCTGGAGCGACGCGGAGCTACGTCCGCTGGCCTGCGGCCGAAGTGCACTCAGAACAGCTTCTCCTGCCTGCCGGAGGTTTGCCGAGATGAGCCCAATGTTGGCCAGGGCGAAGTTGAAGCGGAACTGATTTTCGTTGCGCACCGAGCCCAGGGCAAAGCGACGGTATTCGACGCTCAGGCCGCAGCAATCCCAGTTGTAGGCCAGCTGCAGCGGCTGAATACTGCAAGAAGCCCAGATTGGCGTCAAATCCGAGATTGGTGGCTCCGCTGAATCCGCGTTTGTTGGGATGTCCGTAGCCGAACAAGCACCCGGAACTGATTGAAGGCCTGTTGGACTGCTGGAAGGAGACCGTGGCTGCTGGGTGCTTGCAGGAAGGCAGTCACCGCCGCCGATGGTGTACGGGCCAACGCGATAGTTGACGAATGCCGTGCTGGCATTGATTCGGCTGTTCTTGAAGTCGTAGTCGATATCCCACTCGGCCTCGGTCCGGTTAGTGGCCTGGAAGCGAAGCCGGGAGATCAGGGGCGAAAGCCGGCGGGCTTCGTTCAGGAACGCGATGCCGGTAAAGTCGGCGGTGGTGGTGAAGACGTTTCGCTGACCGGGTACCAAGGCTCCTCCAAAGGTTGGATCGAGAAAGTATTTCTGCGCCAGTTCCCAGGTAACGATCTCGCGCACTTGCGGCTCTTTCTGGCAGGGAGCCGGCTTCCGGTTCAGGGTGCCGCTCCCAGGGGATGCGGCTCTCCACTGCCGGACGTCCAACGATGAGAGAAGACATGACGGATTCCGTCGCAGTCTTCCGGTTTCGCAGACGTGCGCTTGGCATAGAGGCGGTTCACCACGCCGTATTCGACTTCGTTGGTGTTGCTCAAGATGTCGCGTTCGTCAAAGCGAAGGATTCTGTCGAAATTGTTGACTCCGGTCACGTAGCGATAAGTCGCGTCGCGGTTCGATCACGTGCTTCCATTTGCGCCCCAGGAATTCGCGGTCGAAGACGCGATCCAGCGCGGGCGGGCGAATTCCAGCGACACCCTCCACCGCCTTGCGGTTGATGAGGTCGCTTCTCGGCCACGCCAACTCCCCCGTCGGGCACCAGTTGTTGGGTGTAGAACGTCTCGCGCAGCGAAATCTCCGGACGCACCGACCAGCCGTGAAGCACCAGGGGCAGCGACAGAGTAGGACTCAGATCGAAGCGCCCTACCAGCGGCGCCGTGCGAAATCCCGGCTCACTGCGGGAGAGTCCTTCAGCGGCGGCTTCGTAGGACCAGTAAAAGGGCGAGTGTCCAATAGCGTGATCCACGCTGGACGATTCAAGCTGGGCGCATGCAGAATGGTGATTACGTCGCCGGGAGTCGTGCTTTCAAAGTTCTGATAACGCTGCGTGGAGGCGTTGTAGAAAAACCCGCGGGTGGCGTTGGACAAAAAAGCTTCGGATTTTACTTCCGAGTTCACCGCCTGGCTGAAAACGTCATTGAAAGCCAGGCGAAAAACGAACGAACTCAGGTAGTCGATGCTGGCGACGCCGCGGAAGTTGTGTGCAAAAGTGTCCTCGGCGTTGAGTGCGACCTCGTGCCCGCCCTGGTCCACCGGCGGCGTTCCCGATGCCGCGGTCGAAAACGCCAAAGTAGTTCAGGTCCACGTAGGAATCTTCGCTCGGACGGGCGCGAAATTCGCCTGCGGCGCCCAGCCGCGGCGGGTGAAATATTCAGCTCCGGCGGTCAGGTCCATGCTGCGATTGATGGCCCAGAACATCGATTCTCCGAAGATGTTGCCCTTGATCGAGGAGCGTCCAAAATTGGGGATGAGAAATCCGGATTGCCGCGGCAACCGCTCTATAGGGTGGGTGGCAAACGGAAAATAAAAAACCGGGACGCCCTCGATACGGAAAGTGCTGCGGTAGATGGTGGCGTTTCCACCGACTTCGACCACGATCTTGTGAGCATTGAACTCCCACTTGGGCCGGGGCAGTTCGCAGGTGGTGATGGTGCCGTCGTAGACGAGGTAGTGGTCGGGACCGGTCTTCTCCACCACCTCGCCGGTGAATGCGAAGGGGTTGGGAGAAGTCAGGATAAGCCGCTTTCCGCGGAGGCGCATACCCGTGGTGCCGGTTACGTGTTCGAAGCGTCCGGCTTCCGTCCGGATATTGTAGGTTCCGTGAGTGGCCTCGATGTGCTCATCATTGGGCCCGCCATCGAGCACCACGTGGCCATCGGCGGTGGCATCGCCGGTGTCGGAGTTGTAGTCCACTGCGTCGGCATACAGGATGTAGGTGCCGTAGTGAATTTCGGCCTGTCCGCGCAATTTGAAGACGGGCCCGTCTTTTTCCTGTTGTAAAGCGCGAATGGTGACGTCTTGCGCGTTGACTGCGGAAGGTGCCGGAAGGCAGAGACGCCGAAGGAAGATGAAGACGAAGATGTTGCGTGCCTGCTTGTCCGGCGGCAGAAAGCAACTGGCTGGTAACTATGGAGGGCGCGACTAGCAGATGACAAACAAACGCCGCCGTGATAAGGAATCGAGTGCGGGATGTCATCGCAAGCGGACGAAACCCCGGGTGAGACCATCCACGTCTGGGGTAAGGTGACGTTAGCACGGCGCCAGCCTGAGTGGCAAAGTGCGAAGAGTGCCCGCGGATTATCGTTTGGGCTCCGGCTTTTTTTCTGCAGGACCAGTTCTCGTTCTGCCGCTTTGCCGTCGCTCCGCCGCCGGCGGCCCATGCGCCGCCCGGTCGCTCCTAAATGAAGCCAAGATTCGAACCCGACAATCAGAGCGCCGCAAACGACGGGCTCTCACCCACCCTGATCGATCCTGAAGGGTACGATGCCAGCGAGCAGGCATTTGCTGCCAGCCTGGAAGAAACTGTTGCGACCAGGCCGCTTAGGTTTGTAGTTGAAGAAGCAACATCCCAGGAGTCGGCGGACGTCGCATCACGGAGTCAATTTCAGGAAGGCGAGGCCCTCTCTGCGGAAGCCGACGCTGCGGAAGCAGTGGCGTCCACGGTTGCCGACGTTCAGGCCGCTCCGGATCCAGAATCGTGGCGGCGCGAGGTGGCCGCCCGGCTCAGTCACTATCGCGCGCGAAGACGTCCGCGAGAGCCTCGCTACCCCTCGTTGCAACTGAAATTTGAGGCCGAGCCGGTGTGGAGTGATCCAGTCCCGGGTGCACAAATCTCGGGCGCGGGCGCACCGAGCGCGCAAGCAGCAGCCTCGAATACGTCAGTCTCGCAGCCGCCAGCGAACGTTGATGAACCGCTGCCCCCCACACGCGCAGAGCAGCACATAACGGAGAGTCGGCCGCCCGGCTCTACTCCCCGCATAAGATTGGCCGAATCCGCTGACTACCCGCGCGACTCATTTGCCACCACGAACGAAGCCACGGCCAAAGTGATCGAATTTGCCAGCTACAGCGCACCTCCTCGTCCGTTCGATGAATTGGCGGAACCCGTGTTCGACCGTCCGCGCATAATCGAAGCCCCGGAACTTGTGCCTCCCCCGCCAGCTCTGGGAGGCATCTCAATCGAACCGCACAGTCAACTCAACAGCCTGGAAGGGATCATGCAGGCGATTTCCAGCAGCGCCGAGCGGGTGGGCTGGATCGGAATGGGACCTGCGGTAGCCCTCCTGATCTGCATCTCGAATCTGGGCGGAGTGGGCGCCTACCTGGCGGCGCTGTCGCGCATTCCGTTCGTTGCCGGCATTGATCGCTTTCTGCCGCCGGCATTCGCGCGCATCCATCCGAAATGGGGGACGCCCTATGTTTCGCTCATCGTGCAAGCGCTGTGCTGCGTGCTGTTCATCGTGCTGGGGCAATTCGGCAGCACCGTCCACGGCGCCTACCAGGTACTGGTGAGCATGTCCATCATCACGAATTTCGTACCTTATTTGTTCATGTTTGCTGCCATGGTCCGGCTGCAGCGCGAGCCGGTTGAGCCGGGTGTGATTCGGGTCCCGGGGGGAAAGCCGGTTGCGATTGTAGTGGCGACCGTGGGCTTCGTGACCACCTGTGCAGTCATCCTGGGCTCGATGGTTCCCGATGCCAGCGAGCCGAACAAACTGTTTGCCGTGGCGAAGATCCTGCTGCTGAACGCAATTCTGTTCGGCGGTGGGTTGGTGCTGTACCTGCTCGGAAGGAGAAGACGGAGATGACACGGCGAGAGTAGCTCCCGCCGCTTGACCGCCACTCAGGTCAAGCGTAATCTCGCGAGCCTTAGCCGAGTCGCTCCCAATCGTCAAGATCGATGTGAGCTTGGCTAAGAATGCTTCGCAGCGTGCCGACCGGAATTTCGTGCTTCCGGGGCACAATGGCGGTATCGATTATCGCGCCCGAGCGCCGCACAAACTTGACATGGCTGCCCTTCTGGGTGGTTTCGACGAAACCGGCAGATTCCAGTCGGCGCTTGACCTCGCGGAAGGGTTGGGGGCTAAGCCGCGCCAACCTCGACCTCGATCATCCGGACTTTAGGCGGGCGCGTCGCTTGCGGAGGTTCGAAGTGAAGTTCCAGCGCCTCCCGCAGGTTGGTGAGGGCCTCTTCTTCGGTTTCGCCTTGGCTGGCGATGTCAACTTCCAGGCACTGCGAGACATACCAGTCTCCCTCGCGCCAAACCGATGCGGCAAATGGTCGTTTCATGACTGTATTCTTGCACAGGATAGCGAGCCGAGCGACCTCATTTTACGGCTGAAAGTCAGGCCGGGGGTCAGGCGAGGGCTTCTCTTGCTTCGTGCAACATTGCGCATCAGCACGGCTCAATCAACTCGCAGGAATTACGCACCCGTCTAGGTTTCCGAGTTGTCCTTCGGGCTGCCGCGTTTGCCCCAGTGAGCGGAGCGGGTGCCATCGGGATTGCGAACTTTGGAAACTTCCCACACCCGCAGGAAGCGCGAGGATCGCTCCGTCCCAAACACATCCTCATATCGGATGAACCCGCGGAAATGAATAAATTTCTTCCCCGCATCAATGGCTTCGAGGTCGGGCTGTTCCAAATTCATCTTGGGAAATATGCCTTCGACGGTCCCATCAACCACTCTGTTGCTAGGGCTGATTACCTGGGGAATGCTCATGGCCGGCCACCACTTGCGCATCGTCCGGCGGTTCCAGGGAATCCAGGATTTCAGCCCGAGCGCACGAGCTCGTGATGTAGGCCTCGGTTGCTCCATGAAGCGTAACTTTGTACTTCAGCCTCGCGGGGCCGGGTGGCAGCGGCCACTCCAGGGGTATCACCTCTACACGAAGATGTGCCCGCTCGCGGCTGACGAACATTTCTATGTTCTGCCTGGCCGTTTCTGCATTCTTCTCGGCAAGCGCAACTGACTTCTCCAGAATTCCCGTCTGGTGCTCCATCTGGTTTGCCTGACGCTCGATGGCGCGCAAGTTTCCCCACAACAAGAAAACCTGAAGGCCACCGATGACGGCCAGAAAAAAGGTGAAGAGCCAGTAAGCGCGGTCAGTCCAATCCTTGGCGATCGACAGGGGAGGGAGGTCGCTCACCTTAACGGTTTGGGCGGGCTCGCTCGCCTGGGTCGCGCTCGCGCTGCTGCTTTCAACAGTGGGCGGAGCGCTTTGAGCAATCAGGATTTTCCCGGTGGATGCCGAGCAGACTTGCACGGCGAACCACAGCAGCGCAAATGTTAGAAGTTTCATGTGCGACGAATTGTAAAGCAAGAAGCGAGGAAACGAGCAGTCTCTGATCTTCGGAGGGGATCTCAGTTTACAACTTGCGATAGAATTGCCCTGCGGCTCGCCTTCCGTGATGTGACGGGCAAATCCATCTGGAAGGAGAGACTCCCGTGAATAACGGATTTTTTCCACGAACCCAGCAGCAAACGTCGCCAAGGGTTCCCCTCTGAGAGCAAAGTGAAGCGCGGCTTCCGCGTCGTGCACGGAGACAAAGAACTCTGCGAGAAACTCGGCAGGAACGATGTCTGCCCGTGCGGTTCAGGCCGCAAATTTCAAAAAGTGCTGCATGCTTACTGGCAGGTATGACGGGATCATGCGACACGATTACAGCCGGTAGATATTTAAGGGCGCGGGTGAACCGTGCCCTTAGTTTTGCCTGGCTGCTTCCAGTTCGGGGGAGAATTCAGTCTACCGGCGCTACCCAATTCCCGGCCCGATTCGCGGCGGTATAATAGGCCCTTACCTGAGGAGTTATCCAACATCATGAGTGCAACCAACGGCAGCAACGGCAATGGCGCGGGTTTGGTGAAGCCGCGCACGGATTGGATCACGAAGCGGCGCGAAGAGGCGGCGCGCAGCGGCGACACCAACATGTCGCAGATGCATTTTGCGCGCAAGGGCCTGCTCACCGAAGAAATGCTCTTCGTCGCCGAGCGCGAGCAGGTTGCGCCCGACATTATCCGTGATGAGGTTGCCGCCGGGCGCATGATCATTCCCGCCAACGTCAACCATCCTGAACTGGAGCCGATGTGCATCGGCGTGGCGTCGAAATGCAAGATCAATTCCAACATCGGCAATTCTTCGGTCACCAGCAACGTGGACGAGGAACTGAAGAAGCTGCACACCTCGGTACACTACGGCGCGGACACGGTGATGGACCTCTCGACCGGCGGCGGCATCCACGAGATTCGTGAAGCCATTCTGCGGCACTCGCCCGTGCCTATCGGTACCGTCCCGATCTACGAAGCAGTTTCGCGCGTGAAGCGCATCGAGGACCTGAACGCCGACATCATGCTGGAGGTGATCGAGGAACAGGCCGAACAGGGCGTGGATTACATGACCATCCACGCCGGCGTGCTGGTGGAATACCTGCCGCTGATCACCAAACGCATCACCGGAATCGTAAGCCGCGGCGGCGCGATTCTGGCGCAGTGGATGGCCCACCACCACAAACAAAACTTCCTCTACGAGCGCTTCGACGACATCACCAAGATTCTTGCCAGGCACGACGTCAGCTACTCGCTGGGTGACGGCCTGCGCCCCGGTTGCATCGCCGACGCCAGCGACGAGGCCCAGTTCTCCGAACTGAAGACGCTGGGCGAGCTTACCAAGAAGGCCTGGGAGCGCGATGTGCAGGTGATGATCGAAGGCCCGGGGCACGTTCCTCTCGACAAGATCAAGGAGCAGGTAGAGAAGGAAGTCGAACTCTGCTACGGCGCGCCGTTCTACACGCTGGGACCACTGGTGATCGACATCGCTCCCGGCTATGACCACATTACTTCCGCCATCGGCGCGGCCATGATCGGCTGGTACGGCGCGGCCATGCTGTGCTATGTCACTCCCAAGGAGCATCTCGGCCTGCCGAATGACAAGGACGTGAAGGACGGCATCATCGCGTACAAGATTGCGGCGCACGCCGCCGACGTGGCGCGGCATCGTCCGGGAGCGCGCGATCGCGATGACGCCATCAGCTATGCGCGCTACACCTTCGATTGGGACAAGCAGTTTGCCCTGTCGCTCGATCCAGAAACTGCGCGCAGCATGCATGACGAGACCCTGCCCGATGCGTATTACAAGGAAGCAGCCTTCTGCTCCATGTGTGGTCCCAAGTTCTGCTCCATGAATTATTCGGCCAAGGTGGACGAGTACAACCGGCAGGTCCACGGTGTGGAGAAGAAAGATTATTCCGAGCTGATGAATAAGCTGGTGGCGATCAAGTAGCTGTCAGCCGTCAGCTATCAGCTTTCAGCTGGGCCGCGTGAGGAACGCGGCCCTTTCTTATCCAAGTAATCCCTTAGCGCATGGCCGCTCGCCATGCTATATTGCTGCAACTCCTCCCCTAATATCACCTGCGGTTGGTTGACGACAGAAGAGGACCAGCAATCCCTGCAGGAGTTGCGCCGTGGAACAAGACCAAGAGCAAAATCAAGACCAGAATCAACATCAAGATCAACACCAAGATCAACACCAAGATCAACACCAAGACCAACACCAAAATCAAGATACCGCCCCCGCCCTTCCGGAAGCCGACATCAGCGAAGCTAAGCCAGATGAGGCCAAGGGCAAGAAAGACAAGATTGCCGAAGCCAAGCTCATGTCAATTTCGATTGCCATGTTCATGGCCGTCGTGGCCATGCTGGGTGCGGTGACGGCCCATCGCGCGGCGCTGGCGGAGCAGGACACCCTGAAGCGTGAAAGAAAGTTGCAGCAGGGGGAAATGCTGGAACTGGCGCACCGGCAGGAGTTGCTTAGCAAAATCGACAACCGTGCCCGCTATGAACGCAGTGCCGCCCTCCATTCGCGCGTAGCGGGCAGCGATCAAGGACAAGCCGGGAAGCCCGAGAGCTCAAACCGGCGGCAGGCGGCGCTCGAAAAGCTGCAGGCTGAAGAAGAAGCTGCCCACGTCCGTTCTCTCCAACCATACCTTGACTATTTCAACGTCGATCTTCCCTACGACATTGAGTCTTCGATCGCCATGCAGAGCGCCGAGTGGTTGCGCCCGCTCGGCTTTGACACCGTGTGGAAAGGACCGAACGAGGACGGAAGTCATCCGTCCATTTGGGAAAGGCTGGAGCAGGATGTCGTCGACGCCGGCAGAAATGTGTTAAGGCTGGCTCAAGCGGTAGTGCTGTTTGTGGTGGGGCTGGTATTTCTCACTTTTGCGCAACTGACCCATCTCAAACCCAAGCGCAAGAGAATCCTGGTGGGCATTGGAGCAATAGCAGCGGTGGTCGGATTAGTTGTAGCCCTGCGGGTGGATCGTAGTTCGTGGCAAGAGTTCGTGCCGTATACGCTTGGATTCTTGGCCCTGGCACTACTGGGTACACCTTGGGCAAGGAGGCTTGCGAGGAATGCGGAAGAGCAGGAAAGCAAGCAGAGGGCGCACCCCGCATATCCGCTCGAGGACGAGTGCGGGGAGGATGGGGAAGAGGAGCCGGTGCATCCTGCGGAAGTGGATCCGGCGCTGTTTGCCGGTTTGCGTCTGCATACGGCGCCCGCGGCGCATAAGTTTGGCCGGATCGTCATCGCCATCATCGCCGTCACCGCTGTTCTGAGTGCGTTGAGCGGTTATTTCTACACTCAGACCGCGCTGGCGTCCTCCAAGGCCGCCAGTGCGGCGTTGCAGAACCAGGCGAATATTTCCCGCATAAGCTCTCGTCAGGTAATGGCTTGGGATGATTTGGTGGGACTTATGGCCACCGGCGAGAACTACCTCCTGCGGTACGAGGCCGCCCGGCAGCGCTTGCAGTTGGCCACGGAGGAGCCCGCTTTGCTGAGCCAAAAGGATGTCCTGGAACAGGTACGGCAGAGGCAGACAGTGCTGGAGGAGTTTCAGAAACAGGAGCCGCAAGCATATCAACTCATTGCCAGCGAGCTGGGTCCGGAACAGGACGCGTATTTCCCGTGGCGGTTAGTGAGTTCCCAGACGCGCCATGATCCGGAGAAGGAATTAGCTCGATGGAGCGCCAATAACGAGAGGAGTCTGGGGTATCAGCGGGAGCAGACTACCTTCCTGGGTCTGTTGACTGTTTTTGCCATCGCCTTGTATCTGCTGGGACAAGCATTGGGAATGGGCCGAACCAACACCGCCTCTTATATCCTGGTCGGTTTCGCTTGCGTTCTGGTGCTTTGGCGTTTGCTCGGGTTGTTCGTTGTCCTGAAAGACCGGCCTGCTGTACTGAATCCGGTCAGCGCCGAGTGCCGTATTCTGACGATCTCCGGCAACGATTTGAACGAGATCGCAGCCGAACATTATGCGCGCGGGCGGGTGCTATATGAAAGCTCAGAGGATGAATCCTTCGGATCCGCCGCCGCGGCGAAAGAGTTCCGCTGTGCCGTCGAAATTCGTCCTGCATTTGCCTTGGCAAACTTCTACTTCGCTCTCGCCACCAATCGTGCCAGTACGCCGCAACTGAATGAAGGCGGATTTATCAGCCTGATCTCGAAGGATGCCTTGGACAAGGTCTCCCAGGCTGAACAGCAAGCCAGCGAGCAACGTAAGGAGCAAGGCATGCCGCCGCAACCCGAACTGGTGACGGATTACGGCTTCTATACATATGCGGCCGGACTGGTGAAGGGTGACCGTAAAGCCGTTGACCGCGGCCTGCAAGCGACGGTGACCGCCATTGGCCTTAACCCTAATGACCTGGTGCGGCACTTCAATCTTGGAGTTGCTCAACTGGCAGAAGGGAAAAAGCGGCAGGCATTGAAAACCTACCAGCAAGCGGTGACCCTCGGCGATGCCGGCAAACCTCCGTTTGTCACCAACGATGTAGCCGTGATGGGGGGGGCAATTACCGATCTTGACGTGTTTCGGCAATACTGCGCGGGCCTGAACCCTGCCGCTTACTGCCAAGATTTTGCGTACACCGTCTTGCCCAAATTGAAGTCGGAGTTGGTGACGGCGGCTTGGCCATTTTCCAAAGGTCTGACCGTCGCCGATTCGGGCATCAAGCTGGCGAACATTCATCTGGATGGATCGGCCGCCGGCTTGGGCTGGAGCGGCCACCTGGAAAATCGTGAGGACGATAGCGCCGGAAAGCCGCAGGACGCCCTTGCCATCCTTTGGTATGCCTATAGCCCCGATTGGAAGGCGTGGCGCGTGCTGCCCGCGATCTCGGAGCGGGTGAAGCCGAGCTTGTACGCGCACGGAAATCCGCACCTGTTTTATTCCGTGCTGCGCGCCAGTAAGGCACGAATGTGCATGCAGAGCGGCGCCTATCGCGCCGAATTTTACGTCGATGGTGAGCTTGCCGGTTCGCAGGAGATTACTCTCACCGGCGAGGACCTTAAGCCGCAGGTGTTCCCCGATCTTGAGGTGGCGGTCTGCCGTCCCGCCTCGTGGCAGCGCTGGCAACCGCGCGATAAAGATGCGATGTGGGATCGCGGGTACAACGAACCGGCCAGCCATCGCGGCGTCTTTGTTTTTTCCTTCTTCGATCCCCAGCTGAATGGGAAAGAAGCGGCGGAGCAGTCGGCTTTACGCCGGGCGGAGAACATCTTGCACCACGAAGGGTTGGCGCCGGAGCCGCGTGGGATGCGCGAGCTGCACGATTGTAGCGGCCTGCACGATTATCCCGGCGAGCAGATGGCTGCATTCAGCGATGGGGGTGGCGCCTCCATCGCCAAGGCGTGGACCACGACCGAAGGACTGGTCAACGTGGTAGTGGTCGTTGACCCGCATCTGGATGTGGCTGGCATGGGAACGCAGACGTTGCCATCAGCCGCCCAAGACCGTCAGGATTGCGAGATCCTGCAGTCGGCCACCACGGTGCACCAATAGCATTTGGCACTTGGCAATCAGGATTCAGCAATCAGGATTCAGCAATCAGGATTCAGCAATCAGTAGTCAGCTTAGGCAGGCCAACACGGTGAAGGACCTGACCCATGGACATCGACGACATCAAAACCCTTTACGCCTACAACCGCTGGGCCAACCAGCGCATGTTTTCCGCGTTGGAGAAGCTGAACCACCAGCAGGTCGTAACCGAGGTGCGCAGCAGCTTCGCGTCTATCAGGGAGACGGTGTTCCACATCCTGTTTGCGGAATGGCTTTGGTTGAAGCGATGGCAGGGCGACTCGCCGCACTCACCCAGGCCCGATCCGGATGCGAGCAGTACAACCTGGAAGACGATATCGGCGGGAGGGGTGCCGGCCCCGCGCGAACCGGGAACCATTGCGGAATTGAAGTCGTTCGCGGATGCGATTGAGCGGGAACGGCAGGAATTTCTAAACACATTAAGCGATAGTGCCCTGCGCGCTCCGCTCAACTTCAAAGATATGGCCGGAAGCCCCTATTCCGAGCCGCTGGTGCAACTGCTGCAACACGTGGTTAATCACGGCACCTACCATCGTGGACAGGTCACCACCATGCTGCGGCAGGTGGGCGCCGAGCCCGTGGGGCTCGATATGCTGTACTTCTTTCGCCAGCAGAATTCGGCTGCCGGTTGAGTATTTTTGTTTCATTGCAGGTGCAGTAATGTGCTGTAATCGGCTGTGAGCGAAGGCTGCACGGGGGGAACCAGATGGCCATTTTCGAATTGGCGGGCGCTTGGAGCCTCGAACTGGAAGATGGGACCCATCAGGTCCAGGCCGAGATCAAGAGTGGCTTCCTGGCGGCCCACCTGACCATCACCTGGGATGGCAAGGTCCTCTACCATGTTCCTATCTATCTGGTGATTGGTGAACTGCGCCGCTTTGAGCAGAACGGTCACGCATTCATACTCGGCCACCGCGGCTACGGCATGCTTGGACAGTTCGTCCTGTCCATGGATGGCAGGGAGTTGGGCGTGAGCCCGGAAACGGGCGTCTCCGGCCCGCTGCAAATGGCAGAAAATGCCGTCCAGTATATGAAGGGGGTGGGAGCCGCTTCCGTAGGCGCCGCCCCCAGCCTGCAGCCGTCGCCAGCCGGTGCCGTCGCCCCTATTCAGTTTGTGAAGGAATTGAGCTGCACCGAGAGCGATGAAGTGGTTGGCGAAGAGGAGTATCCGCTGGACAACCGCTTTGGCAGCAGTCCATTTTCCACCGACAGGCAAGTCTCGAAAGAGACCACGAATGAGTTGTCTGTGGACGTGACCACAGGCCTGACCGGCACGCTTAACCTGCAAATAATGTCGGCCATCAAGGCCGATGTCGCGGCGCACATTACGCGGCAAACGGGTTGCAAGATCGGTGAGAAAGTCACCGAAAGCCAGACCCTGCACTTCACCGTCGCTCCAAATCAGGCGGTCTTATATCAAGTGGTATGGAAGCGGAAGGTGCGAAGTGGCGAGCATCTTTACCTGGCTAATGGTGCTCCGCTGACCGTCCCTTACCGGGTGAATTATGGTCTATCCTGCCAGGTCCGCACCGTGGAGCTGCCGAAGCCTGCTTAGGGTTTGTGTCGGCGGCTTGCAGAGGCGGCCCTCAGAACCTGGACCGCACTCTTTGCCGCTATAGGGGTCCTTCGACTCCTCGGTCGCCGCGGCGACCTCGTCGCTCAGGATGACACCAGAGACAACTGACAACTGGCTACTGACAACTGGCTACTGACAACTGGCTACTGGCTACTGGTTTCAGTGATTCCGGTCACAATTCCGCAAACTCTTTTCCCTGCGATTTTAGCGGCCGCGCGCCACTCTGGCGGTGCTAGAATTTTCTGTTATGTCATTCCCAACCGATCGTCCCCGCCGCCTGCGTCGCACCGACGCCATGCGCTCATTCGTACGCGAAACCAGGCTCAGTCCCGAAGGCTTCGTTTATCCCCTGTTCGTCTGCCCGGGAGAGGGCGTGCGCAAGGAAGTGCGCTCCATGCCCGGTGTCTTCAACCTTTCGGTGGACGAGGCAGTGAAGGAGTGCGCCGAGGTAAAGTCGCTGGGCATCCCCAGCGTCATTCTCTTCGGGCTGCCGGAGTCGAAGGACGAGGTTGCCACCGATGCCTGGTCCGACAGTGGCATCGTGCAGAAGGCGACGCGCGCCATCAAGCGCGAGGTTCCCGGCCTGCTGCTGATGGGCGATGTGTGCCTGTGCGAGTACATGTCGCACGGACACTGTGGCATCGTGGAAACTTCCGGACCGCGCTCGGTCGGCGCAGCTTCGGTGGCCACGATGACCGCCGAGGATTACGAGATCCTGAACGATCCCACGCTTGAGCTGCTGGCCCGCACCGCAGTCGCGCAGGCCAAGGCGGGCATGGACATCATTGCGCCCTCTGACATGATGGACGGCCGGGTGGACGCCATCCGCACCGCACTAGACGCCGCCGGCTATCAGAACATTCCCATCCTTTCTTACGCGGCGAAGTTTGCCAGCGGCTTCTATGGGCCGTTCCGCGAAGCGGCCGACTCGGCCCCGCACTTCGGCGATCGTCGCTCCTACCAGATGGACCCTGGCAACCTGCGCGAGGCCATGCGCGAAATCGAGCTCGACCTTGAGGAAGGCGCGGACATGATCATGGTGAAGCCGGCCATGCCTTACCTCGACGTGCTGCACGAAGCGCGGCTGCGCTTCGATGTGCCGCTGGCGGCCTATCAGGTCAGCGGTGAGTACGCCATGATCAAGGCCGCCGCACTCAACGGCTGGATTGACTACGAACGCGTCATGATGGAGTCGCTACTGTGCATCGAGCGCGCCGGCGCATCGATTGTGCTGACCTACTTCGCGAAAGAGGCGGCCAGGTTGCTGGCATAGCGACCAGCAGCTAGCAATTAGCACTCAGCACTCAGCGCTCAGAGTCGTATCGTGTTGAGGCCAGGTTGTCCGCTTTGCAAAAGACCTGGCCCCTGGTGTTGATGATGGCTGCACTGTGATAAAAAACTATATGCCGGACCGCTAGCGGGATGGAGTATAGTTGCTTCACGGCAGCCAATGAGACCCTTATCTCCGGACTCCGTCCGGCCCACCATTCTGTGTATTGACGACGCAGAGATTGCTTTGCGAGTGCGTAAGCTCATGCTTACCATCGCAGGCTACGATGTGGTGACCGCTGCTTCCGGTGAACAGGGCCTGGCAGTATTCAAGCGCGACGGCGTTGACCTGGTGATCGCCGACCACTTCCTGACTGAGAAAACAGGTACAGAAATCGCCCGTGAGATGAAGACCATCAAGCCACACGTACCCATTCTTATCGTTTCGGCCGCCGCCGACACTCCCGAGGGAATCGAATTTGCCGATGGATTTCTGTCCAAAGGCGAATCTCCCGAACTGATGCTCGAGACCATCGCTCGCTTGCTCAAGCACTGACCGCCAGCACTCAGCATTTACTTCGAGAGGGTAAAGTCGGCCTTGCCGATGCCGGCCACATCGACCGACTTGCTCTGCTGCTTCATCCCTTCATGCCAGGCGACCACGTTGTATTTGCCGTCGGGCACGTTCTCAATTTTGTAGTTTCCGCTCGCATCAGTTTCGGCGAAATACGGCGTCGGGCTGACAATGATGTAGCCTGCCATCTCTGGATGCACGTTGCACAACAACGACACCACGCCGGGGTTATCGAATTTGAATGGCCGCTTATCGCCCTTGGGCCAGGTTCCGAGATTATGCCCCAGTTTCTTGTTCCCGCTGATCGACGGCCAGAAAGCATTGTGTTGCACGTTGTCGCTATTTACAAACTCGACGGTTGTCCCCACCTGGATGACCATGAGATGCGGATTGAACATTAGACCCTTCTGGTCAATGGTGGGCTGCTGCGAGGGGGCAGGGAAGGTCTTGCCCGAGATGGTGTCAACATAGACGACGGACTTTCCGGTTGATACTTTGCCCTCGATAGTGCCGGCGACTGCGGTAGCCGCCACGACGGTGACCAATAAAATTGTTACTAGAAAACTGCGCATGATGAATAATCCTTTCGTTGGTTGTGCTTCTCTGGTTCAACTGTCAGTACACGAATTCCAATCCCGCCACCGCGGTATTGGTGTGGAAGGGATTTACCGCCACGGGCAAGCCGGTCAGAGGATTCGTGGCAATCACCACCGATTGCGACGGGCGGAACTGATACTCGAACGACGCCTTGACGTTGGCGTGGAGCAGGAACTGCACGCCGGGCGTGATGCGATTGCGGGTTGAGCTGAATGGCCCGTTGAAGGGAGCGCCGGTGAACCCCGATCCGTCATCATTGCGGATCAATCCGTTGATGCGATCGGAATTCGACTTAACTAAATCGTAGCGGAGCATCACGTACATCCAGGGATAGGCCAGCCACTCAGCATCCACAAAACCGCCGCTGAAAGTAGCCGGCGTGCTGCGAATGAAGCCCACCGGAACGGACTCGCCCGGATTTTGCAGATTGATGAGGTTGCCACTGGCGTCAATGGGCAAAAGGTTGGAGTCGTGCCCGTACATGTACAGGGCATTGAACTGCAGGCAGCAACGATAGTTGAAGGTCAGGTTGCCACCGACGCGATAGAAGGGCTCGCGCGCTGTCACGATTGCCGATGTGCCGTCGGCCGCTGCGCCCAGCAACCGCTGTACCGAACGTCCATAGAAGTAAAAGCTGCCAAGATTCAGATAGGTGTGATCGCGCGGTCCGGTCGGGCCGGCCGCCTGGATTGCACCACGGCTTTCCTTGTCCCGCTCCAGGTTGAAGCGGTAGTTGAAAGAGGCATAGATGTCTTTGAAGTTCGCATCCGAAGCCACCCCCAGCCCGCCATTGTTGCTGCCGGTGGCCTGCGGAACATAGGGGCTGCCGGGGTTAGCGTCCTGTCCGAATCCGCTGGTGTTCTGGTCGATGAAGGCAATCGAGTATTGATAACCACCAGTGTGCAGCCCCCCGCTCAACTCGACACCCTTGCCCACGTCCGCCATGGTGAACTGGTTATTGACGAACTGCTGCAGCGGAACCAGTGAGTTCATGGCCCCAATGTTGGCTTGCGTGTAGATGTCGTAGGGACTGATCCAGAGACTGCGCGCCTGGGTGAATGGCAGCTCCAGTTCAAACTGGCCAACTCTGAGACTCAGAAAGTTTTTGGGCAATTTCAGGAACCGGCCGACATCGACGAATTTGAGATAGGCATCGCCCAGTCCGCCGTTGGCGTTGGCGCCGCTGACGCTGATGTCGTCATCCACCCAAAATGCCATGCCACTGCCGAAGTTGCCGGCGGTGAAGATGCTGAATAGCCCGGTCTCGAAGTCCGTGGTTGGCACAAACGGTGGCAGAGTTCCCGCAGGAGTGAGCGAAGCAAATTTTCCGTTGCTGGTACCCGTGTATTGAAAGAAGTTGTTGTAGCGCAGGCCGATGGGCGGCAGACCGGGGATGACACCCGGCCAGATGGCCTTTGGCCACAGCTCCGCATTGGCCGGCGCTCCCAGCATGACCGGCGGAATCTTAATCATCGCCTCGTCGTCTTTGGGAAACTTGAAGCCGGCGTCCTTGAAGGCTTTGCCGAAGTCGTTCAGCTTGGGAAAGTCAATGTGGCAGGTGCTGCAGCTTGTGCCATACATGCGGGCAAAAGCCGGAATGGCGTAGCCGGTGCTCGAAAATACGAGAGCAAACACAACTGGCATCAGAAAGAAACTCGTTTTACGAAACGCGTTGCAAGGTCGCAGCTGCATCTTTAGTTCTCCCTTTAGGGTTTGTTCTCAGAGTCAGGCGGCTCAATTGTTTTGCCGCCGACAGCTTCTTAAATTCGTGCATCGTGAATCCGAGGCCGCCGGCCAACAGCAGAACTACGAACAACGCAACCCCCGTCAGCAAAATGATGGTTTGACGGCCGGTATCTTCGCTCTGTGGCTGCACGTCGGGCACCTTGCTGTCTGCAGCCGACGATGGGCTTCCACTCGTGGGAGGCGTTCCTCCGCCTTCATCTGGGCTTTTTTGCGACAGCGCGATGGCCGTGTTGACGCCGGCCGATTGCGAGGGCGGATACTGGGTCAGGTACAGATACACATCCGCGGCTTCGTCCTCGCTTAAGTAATAAAAAACCGGCATCCTGCCGCGGTAGAGCATTTGCGGCTCGCCCATCAAAATCGGCGCACCGTGTGTAACCTTTCGGATGAACCCGGCCCGGCTGGTGCGCGTGGTGAGAGCACTGAGCGGCGGGATCGCTCCATTCCAAATCTGTTGCGGACCAGGGTCGGACCCGGTTGCGCTGTGGCAGGTGTGACAAGTGGATTTCACAATGTGCTCGCCGACACGGAGAGGCGATTCCTGCACCGCCAGTTGCTCCCTTTCCGCGCCAGGAACTGCGGCCAGCTGTTTCAGATAGGCGAACAATGACGTGACCTCGACTTGGTTCAAGTGAGGAAACGGCGGCATGTTCTCGCCGCCATTGTGCAGTCGCTGCAACAATGCGGTTTTGGACTGCTGCGCCAACTTGGCGGCATCCGCCCGGCCGATCTCCATGCCAGACACTTTCATTCGGGCCAACACCAACTCGACGGAGGTCGCCCGCACCGGATTAATGACCGAGTTGATTTCTGGCGGCGCTCCTTCCCCCGATTCACCATGGCATCCCTGACAATTCATGCGGTACAGGTCTGAACCATGCACGGTGAATGTTCGCGATGCCACTGCGGATGGCGTGTCAGGCTGCCCATGGGAAGTCACCTCTGCGGAAGCGGGCGCGGCCGGGCCTAATCGCCAGGTCTTGCCCATGCTGGTTTCGTTGAACGGACGGTTCAGATGTGTGAGCCAGCTTTCGCCTGTCACCGGCGTTACCGCAGCCGGTTTGCTCGCGATTGTCTTGCGTGCCGGTGTGCCCTGCACATCTACCAGTGCATAAGCGCAATGCCCGGCCAGCAACATCAATGTAGACATCGCGAGGAACCGCGATTTCTTCAAGCATTGCATTCCGTCCTCCGTGCTGCTCAGTACTCGATCTGAGTCACAGCCTACGGAGAAGCGAGAGTGTTGTTGTCAGGGAGTTGTCAGCTTGTTGTCAAAGGTTAAAGACGGTGTGAACGACTAGACACGTTGCGGCAGCAAGTAGTGAGGGCAGAGAGTTTAGTGGTGCTGGGGATGCCGCAGTCCACAGTGAGTGACCAGGGCTGTGCCGCCGGATAAAAACGAAAAACCTGTACTGCCTCTGAAAATGCCGTCCATTGGTGTAATATCTCGTGGCGGAGGGCGTAGCCATGAGCCAGTCTTTCTCGAAACAAGTGCCGTCGAGGCGGCGATTCCTGCAATGGGGCATGACCGGCACGGCTGTCGGTTTGATGGCCTCGGGCCTGGAATTGGCAGGGCCGCTGCCGGCGCGGGCGCAGAGCGTGCTCAGCCCGGCTGCGGCCTTGGACGAATTGATGGAAGGCAACAAGCGTTTTCGCAGCGGGCGCATGACCGCTCACGAGCACGACCTCGACATTCTCAAGCAACACACGGCTGAAAAGCAGGAGCCCTTTGCCGCCGTTTTGTCTTGTGCCGATTCTCGTGTGCCTGTCGAACTGGTCTTCGATCAAACCATCGGCCACATATTTGTCGCGCGGGTTGCGGGCAACGTCATTACCCCGGAGATTATCGCCAGCCTGGAATATGGGGCCGCCGTTCTGGGGACGAAGGTGATCCTTGTTTTGGGACACGCCAGTTGCGGAGCGGTAAGCGCAGCCATCAAGGGCAAGGAAGTTCCCGGGCAGATTAGCGCGCTTTTTCCGCACATCCAACCCGCCATAGATCAGGCTGGGCCGAACCTTGAAGCCGCGACCAAGGCGAATGCCAAAATACAGGCGACCCTCCTGAGCGAGGCATCGACTGTCATCTCAGGCATGGTGAAAGACGGCAAGGTGAAGGTCGTAGCTGGTTACTACGAACTAAACACCGGTGCTGTGACACTGGTCGACTAGTTCGTCGGCACATTCCGCACAGATCCCGGTTACTGTCGCAAGCGACAATGGTGATCGAATGGTGTCAGCAAGCAGTTGAAGGTTGCGGTCCAGAACTCGAATTACCGCCATCGGTGAGCAGTTTCGAGTTACTGACAACTGACTACTGACTACTGACTACTGACAACCCGCACAACGCACCCTGGTGGAGAGCCCTGTGGAATGGTTGCTCAACTTGCCGGACGGGATGGCCGGCATTGTATTCATTTTGTTTGCAGTCCTGTTCGGAGTGGGTGGTCTGCTGCTCACTCGCAAGTGGATAGCCCGGCTGCAAGTCGTCTCGCACAACGACGCAGTCAGCTACTATCTCAGCACCGTCGCCATCTTCTACGGGATCATGCTGGGCTTGATCGCCGTCGGTGTCTGGGAAGGCTACAACACTGCCCGCAGCACGGTGGGGTTGGAAGCCGGCGCGTTGGCGGCGCTGTACCGTGACGTCAGTGGTTATCCTGATCCCGAGCGCAGCGCGCTCCAGGCTGACCTGCGGGACTACACCCGCTACGAAATCGACGTCGCATGGGAGCTGCACCGCAAAGGCATCATCGGTCGGGGAGGGCTGGAGCGCCTGTGGCGTTTTCAGGACCGGCTGCAAGCGTTCGAACCCCGCACCGACGGACAACGGGCCCTGCATTCTCAAGCTCTGGTCGCCTTCAACGACCTTGTCGAGAAGCGCAGCATACGGCTTGACACTGTCGCCGCGCATTTGCCGCGTCCGCTGTGGCACTTTGTCATTCTTGGAGCGGTGCTCAGCTTCGCGGTCAGTTGGTTCTTCCAATTCAAAAGCTTCGCCATGCATCTCTGGATGACCGCCGTTTTCGCCGCTCTCCTGGGCATGGAGATCCATCTCCTGCTCATCATGAACAATCCCTATCGCGGCAGCATCGGCGTCAGCCCGCAGGCCTTCCAATTCGTTTACGACATGCTGATGCGATAAGAAGTGCTCCGTTCTTGTCATCCTAAGCGCAGCGGCGTTGATCGCAGGCCCTTGACGCCGCTTCCACATTCTCGCGCGCTACTGGATATGGATCAGTTCCACGTCGAACACAAGCGTGCCATACGGCGCCGACCTTCCCTGATACGCCAGCCCCTGAGGAATCCAGAAGCGCATGGTCTCGCCCTCCACCATCAGTTGCACCCCTTCGGTCCACCCAGGAATCACGCGGTCGAGCGGAAAGGTCGCTGGACTACCTCGCGCCACTGAGCTGTCGAACATCTTCCCATCGGTCGTCCAGCCTGTGTAGTCCACCGTAACTTCGTCGAACTTCTTGGGATGGCGCTTGCCCGTGCCCGGCGTCAGCACCTTGTACGCCAGGCCACTCGCTGTTCGCTTCGCATCGCCCGGAGCTACTCTCACATCGGCCGGTGCATGCAGAGGCATAGCGAGCAGCGTCACCTCAAATACCAGGGTCCCCGCCGGTTTGCCTTGCTGCCCCTTGTAGGTGAGCGCCTGGGGAATCCACATGCGGCGCGTCTCGCCGATCACCATCATCTGGATACCTTCTGCGAAGCCGGGGATCACGCGGTTCACCGACAACGTCGCCGGCTTGCCGACCGCCTGCGAGCTGTCGAACATCTTGCCCTCGCTGGTCCAGCTGGTGTAATCCACAGTGACCACGTCATCTTTGGCGGGATGGTCCTTGCCGGTGCCAGGTTTTTCCACCTTCGTCACCAGGCCGGACGGACTCTTGGTGGCATCAGCCGGCGGCGTGGTCAAATCTGCGGGAGCGGGAATCTGCGCCGGCGACGTCTGGGCTGCCAACCCCGTCACCGCAAACACCAATAGGCACACTGAAAGAAGAATTCGCATCCGCCCATTGTACGGTGTGCAGATGTCGAGACGAGACACTCGGGTGCCCCGTTCCAGGCCATTTCTTGACCCTGGGGCGGGGATTTTCGTTTCAGAGTCGAACCATGCGGATGCCACAGTCCTACCCCTCCCCCCGGCATTTGTGCAACTTTGTTTTCAATACTTTGCCCTCAAAGTATTCATAACACATGCTTTACATGCAGCCATAAGTCCTTGCTGATGAATATCTTGCGCGATTCCCGGCAAAATATTCAATCTAAAGCAGATACACGCAAAGTATTCCGGACAAAAGACTTACCGGCGCCTGCCGGTTCCCCGGGCTGCTGATTTTCAAAGATCGCTGCTGGGTGCCCCATCCTAGCCTTCTTTTGGCTAGGGTGGGGATTTTCATCCATCCCCAAGCGAAGCCGGCTTGTGTGTCCCACCCGACGGTTGCTATCACGGCGACGCAGCGCAGACGGGCACTCTCAGCGCTGGACACTGGCTCCAGTGCTTCCCATTCTATTCTGCGGGTATGAGCAGGGCCGAGCAGAAAACGCACTCCGCAAAACGACGGTAACCACGATCTCCCAAGCGGCTCGCCCTTTGTCGCGCTTGGGGGGTCCATCCCTAGAACTACAGTTTGTCATCCTGAGCGACGAGCGCAAACGGGGTCCCCAGCGAGCACCGGGTTTGTGCTCGCTGGGGTGTTGGAGCGAGGAGTCGAAGGACCTCTATAGCCGCACAGTACTTCATAATTTGTCATCCTGAGCGGAGGCGGCGCCGCGCCGCCGGAGCCGAAGGATCTGCGGTCGTTTTCCCTGACAACTGGCTACTGGCTACTGAGTACTGTTGTTTGGCTAGGGCGGCGGGGATTTCGTTGTGCGGGACGATACACTTGGGTGCCCCATCCTTTGCGCCTGTCTTTGGGCGCAAACGGTGGGAGACCAACAATTCAAAATCGTGAGGTCGAGTTTTTCGCTCCCACCCTTTCGCAACCCCAGCGAAAGCATGGGGCACCCCAGGTTTGCGAAGGTTAGGTGTTAGGGTGGGCCACCCGCGGTCGTTCCAACCAACAACAGGCTCGACAGAAGAACGTTGAGGCCCTGCATAGGTTGCGCTCCTTCGCCCTTCCCAGATGTCACCATGCGCGCTTACGATGCATGCAAGTTGTGTCAGGCCGACGTTCCTCCGCGCCCTGCTATTGGCTGAGCGCCTTGTCATCAGCTAACCTGAACACATGCCGCAAGCCGTAGAGCAAGCGCTGGAGCTGATTCGTGAGAACCGTCCGGAATCGATTGACCGGGCGCTGGCGCTTCTGCAGAACACGGTCTATTCCTTCAGCATGAAAGTCTGCGGCCACCCCCAGGACGCGGAGGACACTATGCAGGACGTGCTGCTGAAGTCGGTCCCGTATCTTGCCAAGTTCCACAATCCGCAAGCGCTGACAGTATGGCTGTACAAGGTTGCGCGGAACCGCTGCATCAGTAGCCATCGTGGAAGCCAGGTCTCACGCGCCAAAAACTTATCGCTGGACGAATTGATGCCCGACAGCCGCGAGCTACAAGAACTGATGAAGAGCGCGGCGCCCAACCCGGAGGCGGCGCTGCTGAATAGCGAAGCCGCCGAGCATCTGAGGCGGGCGGTTCTTAAAGTTCCTCCGCAGTACCGGATGGTGCTGGTCCTGCACGACATGGAGGAGCTGAGCACAGCCGAAGTAGCCAAGATCATGGGCTTGCGCGAAGGAACGGTGCGAGTGCGGCTACACCGCGCGCGCTTGATGGTCCGTCGGGAACTCGCCAGGCTGGCGCAAGCTCGCCCCGCCGCTGGGCTGGTCCTGCACGCCAGCGCCGAGGCGCCCAAATCGCAGCGTTGCCGGCGGTTATTCGCCGCGCTCTCCGATTACATGGACGGCATCATCGATGATGCCATGTGCGAAGAGATGGACCTGCATTTGCACGACTGCCAGCCTTGCCAGGCGTTTTTGGCCAGCCTGAAGAATGCCGTGGCCCAGTGCCGATCCTATCGACCACAGTGCGATTCCAAGCGTGCCGAACAGCTCCGCAAGCAGCTTTTGCCGCAGTACCAGCGGGCGCTCGCTGAGCTCGGGAAGAGGCGCGCCGTCGCCGCTAAGATTCACGCCTCCTAAAGTCCCCTACTACCAAAGTGTGACCCATCCCGGCAATTTCTTTTGTCCTTCAGCAAGAAATTCCTGTAACGGTGAGCGGTGTCACAGCGTTTATCCGTGTGACCTAGATGTAATGGGCCTACCTGAGTTCTGAAGAACCGGGCGAACACGGAGAAAGCCATGATATCGGCAAGCGTAATTTTGACTCAACCCCTTAGCAATCATCGACAATTCATAGCTACCAGCGGTACCGGACATCATTTCCTTATTGACGATGCAGCCGGCAATACCGGGGCGAAGCCCATCGAACTGGTTGCCATAGCCCTCGCGGGATGCACGGCATTCGATATCATCAGCATCTTGCGCAAGAAGCGGCAGCAGGTTTCCGGCTACGAAGTCAAAGTCGAAGCCGACCAGACCCCGAACCCGCCGCAGGTCTTCACTCAGGTCCGCATTCATCACATCGTGACCGGAACCGATGTTTCCCCGCAGGCGGTGGAAGATGCCATCCGCCTCTCGGAGGAAAAGTATTGTTCAGTTGGCGCCATGGTTAAGCTGAGCGCTGAACTGCATACGACATTTGAGATCGTGCCGGCGATGGAAACTGCGTTGGTCGGAGCCTAGGGATGGGTGAGGTCTCGCGCACACCGATGCCTGCCATCTTGAGAAGCCAGTCGTCGAGAATTGCACTGACACACGCCGTACGATTCGCTGCGCTTGCTGCCCTGCTGGCGATGCCGCTGACCGCGCAAACCGGCACTCCGCTGACTTTGCCCGAAGCCGTCAGCATGGCGCTGGAGAAAAATCCCCTGCACAAGGCCGCAATCGCGGACACTCGCATTTCGGCAGCCGGCGTGCGCGAGGCCCGCTCGCCGCTGATGCCGAAAAGTCATGTTCACGGAGAGCGCTGTTCGCGGAAACGATCCTGTGTTTGTTTTCGGCACACGACTGCGGCAGCAGAACTTCAGCGCTGCAGACTTCGCGCTCAACAAGCTGAACACGCCAACGCCGATCGGCAATTTCTCCAGCCGCTTCTCGGGGCAGTGGAGCCTGTTTGACGGACTGCAAAGCTGGTTTGGCGTGAGTCGCGCGAAATACATGCAGCAAGCAGTCGAGCAACAACTGGATCGCACCGACCAGGAGCTCGTGTACCAGGCTGTGCAGGCGTACTTCGGAGTGCTACTGGCGCAGAAGCAGGAACAGGTGGCCGAAGACGCATTGAAAACGGCGCAAGCCATCGAGCCAGCAGTCATGCGCGCGTGGAGAGCGGCATGGTCGTGGACTCGGATTTGTTGAGCGCACAGGTGGTGACCTCCAGACGCAAACAGGAACTGATCCAGATGCAGAACGGCCTGGCGCTGGCGCGCACGCAATTGGCGCTTGCTCTCGGGATGCCAGCGGATACTGCCTACGAACCGCAAGACGCATTGGCGGAGCGCCAGTTCCCGGCTGCGACGGCTGCGGAGCTGGAATCGAAGGCCCTGGAAAAACGTCCCGACCTGAAGCGCGTGGAGTCGGAGCGCAGCGCGCAATCCAAGAGTGTCTCGATGGCCAAGGGCGCACTGGCTCCGCGGCTGAACGTCTTCGGCTCGTGGGAGACGGACAGTCCTTCCCCAGGATGGAACGGCGGCAACAACTGGATCGCCGGCGCCGAATTGCAGTTCGATTTGTTCGACGGCGACAACAAGAGAGCACACATCGCCCGCGAAAAGGCAGTGCAGGAAAGAGCAGCGGCAATGCGCGATGCTTATCGCGACGAAATCCGGCTGCAAGTGCGCAAGGCGTACTACGAATACGACGCCGCACGCCAGCAGGTCGAGGTTGCTCGCGGCGCGATCGCGCAGGCGGATGAAAGCCTGCGCATCAACCAGAATCGCTACGAAGGCGGCCTGAGCACCGTCAGCGATCTGCTGGGAATAGAAGAGGCCGCACATCGTGCCAAGGCCGACTACTGGCAGGCGGTGTACCGCGTGCAGACCAGCTACGCTGGCGTGGAGCTGGCGACTGGGACACTTACTCCCGCTTCTCCGGTGGTGACGCAATGATTCAGAAATCGATGCGTGTTGCGCAACTGTTCCTGCTCGGCATTCTGGTGAGTTGGCTGGCTGGTTTGAGCGCATGCAGCAACGACAAGCAGCACACAACAGCGGCTCCCGAAATCGTACGCGACGTCACGCTGCTGAAGGTCCAGAAGACAACGGTGCCCGACTACACCGAAGCGACTGGCACGGTGCGCGCTGCACAGTCGGCGCAACTTTCCAGCCAGGTGATGGGCACCATCACGCGAGTGAACGTGCATGAAGGCGATCGGGTGCGGCGCGGCGAAGTGCTGATCACGATCGATGCGGCGCAGCAGCGATCTGCCTACGACAGCGCCAATGCCGGACTGCAAGCGTCGCAGGAAACCATCGCAGCCGCTGATGCCGACTACGCCTGGCGGAATCGACCATGCGCGCTACCAGACGCTGTTCGACAAGAAGTCGGTGAGCCCGCAGGAGTACGACGAGGTGAAGACACGGCTGGCGGCGGCCAAGGCGCGACGCGACGCCGCTCACGCTGGCCGCACTACAAGCTGAGGCCGGGGTTTCCGAGGCCAACACAGCGATCGGCTTCACAACAATTCGTGCTCCGTTTGACGGCCTGGTGGTCGCCAAGCTGGCAGACGCCGGCGCCATGGCGGCTCCGGGCGTTCCACTGCTGACGATCGAGGATCCCAGCCGCTTCCGGCTGGAGGCGCTGTTGGACGAAAGCCAGATCGGCGCGGTCCGTTTGGGGGAGACGGTTCCGATTGTGCTCGACTCGCTTGGCAATCAGACGATTGCCGGCAAAGTTGTCCAGATCGTGCCGATGGCCGATCCGGCGAGCCGAACGTTCACCGTCAAGATCGAGCTTCCGTCGAATCCACAAATTCGCTCGGGACTGTTTGGCCGAGCACGCTTCGCGCGCGGAGAGCGCGAGTCAATCCTCGTTCCCGCAAAACGCGCTGCTGCATCGCGGACAGTTGGACGCCGTGTACGTGGTGGGGAAAGACGAGATCGCGAGCCTGCGATACGTAACGCTCGGAAAACCCTCCGCCAACCAGGTCGAGGTCCTCTCAGGACTGGAGAACGGTGAGCGCATCGTGGCGCAGCCGGGCGAGCGCGAATTGAGCGGCAAGCAAATCGGGGCGAAATGACGATGGCGGCTGAAGGAAAAACTCCGCTTCGCATCGCCGGGCTGATCGCTCGTACCTTCATCAATTCGAAGCTGACGCCGCTGTTCATCGCCGGTGCGCTGCTGGCGGGAGCCTTCGCGATTCTGATGACTCCGCGCGAGGAAGAGCCACAGATCGTCGTGCCCATGCTCGATGTGTTCGTGCAGATGCCGGGGGCGTCGCCGCAGGAGGTGCAACAGCGGGCCACGGTCCCCATGGAGCGCCTGCTGCGTGAAGTTCCCGGAGTGGAGTACGTGTACTCCATCAGCCGCGCCCGAGCTGAGCATGCTGGTGGTGCGCTTCTACGTGGGCACCAAAGAAGAAGACGCGATCGTCAAGACCTACAACAAGCTCTACTCGAATTTCGATCGCATTCCCGCAGGGCGTTTCGCAGCCGCTCATCAAGGTGCGCTCCATCGACGACGTGCCCATCATGGCGCTGACGCTGTGGGGCAAGAACTACGACAGCTACAAGCTGCGGCAAATCGCGGGTGAACTGGAGAACCAACTCAAGCAAATTGACGATGTTTCCGAGACGAAGATCATTGGCGGACTGCCACGGCAGGTGCGCGTGGTGCTTGACACCCAAAGGCTCGCCGCTTACGGGATGACGGCGGGCGCGGTCACGGCGCAACTGCAGCAAGCCAATACGCGCGGCGGAGCTGGAAGCTTCGCCCACGACAACCAGGAGTTCGAAGTCGAAGCCGGACGCTTTCTGGGCAAAGCCGACGACCTGAAGCAGGTGGTTGTCGGAGTTTATCAGGGGAAGCCAGTCTACCTGCGCGACGTGGCCGCAGAAATCGTGGACGGACCCGCCGAGCCGCAGGACTACGTGCTGTTTGCCAACGCTGCCGGAGCGCCGAAAGATGCGTTGCGCGGTGAGTATCCGGCGGTGACCATCACGCTGGCCAAGCGCAAAGGCACCAACGCGACGGTCATCAGCGAAAAAGCCGAAAAGAAAATCGGCGAGTTGCGCGGATACCTGCTTCCGTCCAGACTTGAATGTCACGGTCACGCGGAATTATGGCGAGACCGCAAAGGACAAGTCAGACGAACTGCTCAAGCACTTGTTCCTCGCCACCCTTTCGGTGACGCTGCTGGTGGCGCTGGCGCTGGGATGGCGTGAGTCGGGCGTTGTCCTGCTGGCCGTGCCGGTGACGCTGGCGCTCACGCTGGTTGTTTTCTATCTCTACGGCTACACGCTGAACCGCGTCACGCTGTTTGCGCTCATTTTCTCCATTGGCATACTCGTCGATGACGCAATCGTGGTTGTCGAGAACGTAGTGCGCCACTTTCGACTGCCCGAGAGTCAGCGGCCGCTCGTTATCCGAGGTCGCCGTCGAAGCCGTGGATGAAGTCGGCAACCCGACAATCCTCGCGACCTTCGCCGTGATCGCAGCGATCCTTCCGATGGCCTTCGTGCGCGGCACTGATGGGGCCTTACATGCGTCCGATTCCGGTGGGCGCATCGGCCGCGATGCTGTTTTCGCTGATCGTCGCGTTTGTAGTCTCGCCGTGGGCTGCGCTGCGACTGTTGCGTCACTATGCGACGGGAAGTGGCTTTCAACATGAGACGGAGGGTTGGACGACCCGGCTCTACCGTCGAATCATGAACCCGCTCATTGAGAGCGCAAGGCAGGCGCTGGATCTTCCTGGGCAGCATGGTTGTGCTCCTCTTGCTCGCCTGTTCGCTGGTGGCGTTCAAGCTGGTGAAAGTGAAGATGCTGCCCTTCGACAACAAGAGCGAGTTCCAGGTGATCGTGGACATGCCGAACGGCACCACGCTGGAGCAGACGACGCGTGTGGCGCAGGAGCTGGGACAGTATCTGGGCAAGCAGCCTGAAGTCGCGAACTACCAGGTGTACGCGGGCACTTCTGGTCCTTACAACTTCAACGGTCTGGTGCGCCATTACTTCCTGCGGCGCGGCGCCAACCAGGCCGACATCCAGGTGAACCTGCTGAACCGCCACGAGCGCAGCGCGCAAAGCCATGCCATCGCCAAGCGCTTGCGTCCTGGGCTGGTGGAGATCGGCAATCGTTACGGCGCGCGCTCAAGGTAGCGGAGGTGCCACCCGGTCCTCCCGTACTCGAAACCCTGGTTGCCGAAGTGTATGGTCCGGACTACCAGCAGCAGATCGAGCTGGCAAAGAAGATTAAGCAAATCTTTCAAACCACGCCCGGTGTGGTGGACGTGGACTGGTATGTCGAAGATCCGCAGGTGAAGTACGACGTAAAAGTGGACCTCGACAAGGCTGCGCTGCATGGGATTTCCGCTGCGGATGTAACCCGCACGGTGCAGATCGGATTGGAGGGCGCTACGTCTGGCCTGCTGCATTCGCCGGAGTCGCGGGAAGACGTGCCGATTCGCGTGCAACTGGGAAGGGCCGATCGTTCCAGCATCGACTCGCTCACCTCGTTGCGTTTGCCGAGCGCGGGCGGCGGACAGGTCTCGATCGGCGAGTTGACCAACGTCGAGAAGACAACCATCGAAACCAGTCTCTACGGCAAGAACCTGCGGCCGGTTGTGTATGTGCTCGGCGATGTTGCCGGAGAAGAGGAGAGCCCGGTCTACGCCATCCAGAAAATGGGCAAGGCCATCGACCAGTTCAAGACGGCCGAGGGTTACCACATCAAGCAGTACAACGTTGCCATGCCCACCGAGACCGACCGGCTGGCGATGAAGTGGGACGGGGAGTGGCACATCACGGTCGAGGTCTTCCGCGATCTGGGACTGGCCTTTGCAGCAGTGCTGGTGCTGATCTACGTGCTCGTCGTGGGATGGTTCCGCTCGTTCATTGTTCCGCTGGTGATCATGGCGCCGATCCCGCTGACGCTGGTCGGCATTCTGCCGGCGCACGCTTGATGGGCGCGTTCTTCACCGCGACTTCGATGATCGGCTTCATCGCTGGCGCGGGAATTATTGTGAGGAATTCGATCATCCTGGTGGACTTCATCGAGCTGCGCCGCGAGCAGGGCATGAGCCTTGAACATGCCGTGGTCGATGCCGGCGCGGTACGCTTCCGTCCCATGCTGCTGACGGCCGCGGCGGTGGTGGTGGGCGCCAGCGTAATTCTGTTCGATCCCATCTTCCAGGGACTCGCAATTTCTCTCATGGCCGGCGAAGTGGCTTCGACGCTGTTGTCGCGCATGGCCGTGCCGGTTCTGTATTACATGGTGGAAAAGCACAAGCGACCGGCGCCGGGCAGCATCTCGGCTCCGATGCGCTCTCAGGAGGTACACGCATGACAATCGAACGTGGTTTGCGACTGATGGCGGGAGTGTTCGTTCTGCTCTCGCTGGCACTGGGATACTGGGTCAATCCTTACTGGTATCTCTTCACAGCATTTGTGGGTCTGAACCTGCTGCAATCAGCCTTCACCAACTGGTGTCCGGGAATGTGGATGCTGGCAAAGCTGGGGCTGAAACCCGCTGGCGGCGTCTAGTAGAAGGGACCCATGCTAGAGATGCAGGCTTCTGCCGAAGCTCGGCGTTCCCGTTCTTGCCAAGGAGCTCCGTGTCCGATCATGACGACTCCCGCTGCGCGACCGTCGCGTTGAAGACGTGCGCCTTCGCCGCGGCGAGCGGTCGACATGGGCCATCCACCACATCCACGGAAGGAGCCAGGTTTCCGGTGAAGGGCTGACCGCTGCTAACATTGCGGGGGTCGATGACCTCTGCAAGGCCCAGCCGCATACGGTGGCTCAGGCAACGACGCCGCGAAGCTCAACCCCAGAAATTGCGCTGTCGGAAGGCAACAGCTCCTCATGAACGGCTAGACCGAATGACTGCTCTGCCGTCCGGCGCCGAAACAGCCGGTCGCTACCCAGCTGCATGCTTTCCCGTTCCCGTAAGTGGGTCTCGCAGAGCGGCACGTTATCCCAAGTTATTTTCGTCACAACCGACTGGCAGATGGCACAGGCGCGTGCGCATTCCTCATTGTTGTATTGCATAGTGTTCCTTCATTTGGGAGTGACTTTAGCTGTAGAAGCCATCGACGAGTGCTCATCTCTTGTCGCCTTTTAACACCTGAACGTCCGGGTTGCGAAGAGAACCGCACTCGGGTCGGTCAAATCAGCTTCCGTGCTTACAAGGACCTGCACAATACGCGTCACGGCATCGTCGCACAGCTTGATCGTCTGCTCGTCATTGGTCAGGAAGGCGGCATTCTGGATAATCGACAGGGCATTGCGCAGGTGGTGATTCAGGTAGACGCTAACTTGTTCCTGCTTTCTTTCTCTGAGTTTCAAGCTGACCTCGGCCCTCACTGCCCGGGAGCAGAAATACATAGCGGTGGCGGCGTTCAAAAGGTTGACCAGAATCATCGAGACAAGAAGCAACTGGCGGTGGGGATGATTGAGCCAATCGGTCAACGAACCACGCAGAATCTTGATGCACAGCAGTTCGGCAGTGACGCTGAATGCAAAAACTGTCAAAGCAACCTCAATGGGCCGTCGGTTCATGGCAATCTCCTCCTTCGAGATGGACGGTTTTCGTTACAACAGTCAGACTTGCCGTCAATTCTGACCAAACGCGATGAGCCCCCAGGAAATCAGGCGTCGCGAGCCACAAATCGTGCTCACGATTTTGCAGACAGCGCGCTTGATGTTGTACTTGTAGGCATCGGCTCGTGATCGGTGTGGAGATCCAACCAATACACCACCCCGATGCCCAACTCGAGCAGCACCTGCTCGACATTCCAATCCAGGTGACGACCTTCACCACGCTCACATAAAACGAGGGTGGCGCCCGGCGGTGCCCATCGAACGAGGCTGCTAAATTCAGCCCTGGAAACCACCAATGAGCCGGGTATGCTGGCAACAGTCGGTAAGCTTGGCCGTGCGGGGCGCAACTCGATCACAATGGGAGTTGTTCCCAGAAATGCACCTTCCTTCAATACAGCAGCGGAAACAACGAGATGGCGAAGGCCCAGCCAGGGTTCATTCAAGGAACTCCAGATCAAGACCACGACCGCATAGACCAGGTAGACCAAAAATACCGCTTGCATAACAAAGCCCCCATCCAGATTGCGTGTCGGAATGTGCGGCGTCGCCTTTCCTCCCAGGCCGATCTCTGATGGCCCACTCTCCGTTCCACAGTCCCCGAATTCCGGAGATAGTCATCGAAAAGAAACGAAGTAGAAGCAGGCGTCTTACCGTTCAGACTATTGAATGGCAGAATGGCAACGTCCGATTTCAGCAGCTTCGTGGGTTAGCTGTTGGGTGGGGGGCGATTGTAATGGAAACCTTTGAGATGGAACGTCGGAACTGGTTCCGTCTCCGGGATCAGCCCCAGTATCAGGGCAGGCGGAGGAGGCAACGGAGACACTCTGGGCGAAAAGTTCCACTCGAACCCGCAGTGGTCGAAGCATTGTCTGTGCTCGATCTGTAGACCAGACTTAACGATTGACTTGCTTGAGAGGTCTTGCGGAAAAGAGGGTGGGGAAACACGAGCCAGTATAAGCAGGAAAATCGACGTGCAGAGTAGCGTGGCACGTACCCAAGCCACCCCGGCTGGTCCCTTTCGCGAATGCCCGCTGTCTGGCAAGAGCATCCCCCGCTTGTACTTGGATGATTCTAGATCACATTTGGCTCACTGTGTTTTAAGTTTTTTTTGCCTTCGTCGCCCAGCCTGCCTACAGCGGGCGGGGCGGTTTGCCCGCTGTAACCTGCCAGACGGCGGCGTCTAAAAGCGCATTCGGCAGTAAAGTGGGCCGGCCATCCCATCCGACTGCTGCACTTCTTCCTGGGGTTTGTTTTTTGCAACCCTCGTAGTGCCCAAAACATCAACCAGATCATGCGGTCGGTGTTCACCGTTCGTGACGTCCCTTTCGGAAGAGGTTGGATCATTGCCTCGCTCGCTGGGTTGGTGTTAGCAGTGTCAGTTTTGGCGTCGGCCCAAATACCGACACGAGAACAGCAAAAGATTGACGGTCGGGCTGAGGCGATCGAGTGCACTTCGTTTCCCCAGTATTATTGTTACGCTTCCGGCAAACCTGCCAACCCTCCCACCGCCGCTGAGGTCGACGCTTTTGATAAGGAAGCAACACAGGCCGCAGAGCACCCGCCGTTTTGTACGCCGTATCCGTGGTTCACGTGCAACGAACGCGAGATCACCCAAGGGAATCCAAACGTGATAAGCCCCGAGGAAGTGGCCCGATACGCGGCCATCAATCAACTCTGCACGCCATTTCCTAATTGGAGTTGTTACCCCGAGGTGATCAAGAAGGAAGGGCTTCTGCATCCGCGACAGCCGAAATCTGTCGCTCACCCGCCAAGCAAATCGCCGTAACTCGGCGGCCCGCACTCGTCTCACATCACGGAGCAGGCTGACGCAGTGTGCCTGAGGAACAATACTATCGACGAAGAAAAGCCCTCAAGCTAGCTCAGCCTGAGGGCCTGGTGTCAATGTCTGCTGACTGTGCTTAGTGTCTCCCCCCGTGAAAGCCGCCAGTGCCGCCATGAAAGCCTCCGCCCATGACGCCAAAGTGCGATGCGCCAACCGACGGCGCTCCGTGGAAACCGTTTCCCATCCGAGGCGCAGCGTATCCGGCACGACCGCTATAACCACCAGGATGACCGCCGTAGTGGGGTCTTGCGTGTCCCGCATAACCATAGCCATTGCCATACGGGTAACCCCCATAGTACGGAGCATAGGAGACAAACCACGGCGAGTAAAATCCCCAGCCGAACGGACTGTAGAACATCCCGTCGCCCGGAATCCAAGTGTATGCCGTGAAGAATGGGTCCCAGTACCAACCTGCGCCGTACCAACCAAGACCGCCGCCGATGTAGCCGCCGGCTGCGTCAACATTGGCTTCGGCGAGGTACTGCGAGCGTAAACTGCTGAAGCGGTAGAGATCGCTATCGTCATCAGCCGACTTGTTGAATTTGTGCGTCGTAAGCTTGCCCGCCGTGTTGTTCACATCAAGTTCGTGGCCGCCCTTGACCTTGATGTTCTGATCGCCGTCGTGCACAAGGGCCTCTCCCTTGAAGACGCGAATGTCACCAGTGTTGGCGTCGAACCCGTACAATCCGGTTTTCAGCAATTGTGTCGTCGCGCCATCTTCCTGCACGCGCAACAGATTGTCCTTGTATATTTCGGCGACCTCGACCATCGCCTGGCCCTTGGTCAACGACACTTCCGTGTTCGTCAAGCTCGGCGAAACCAGAGTGGCGGAACTGTCGTCCCCAACGCGAAAAAATACGCCCGGAGTCAACAGGATCTCGGCTTTGCCGGTTTCGGTGGTGAGCGTCTGCCCGCTCTGCAGACTCACCGATCCCACGGATTTTGCATTCAGGATCTCAGTCCCGACTGCGGCTTGCCCTTCAACGTAATTGAGTGTTCCTGGTAGCGCTGGAGTTGCGCCCCAAGCGGGCGCAGACAGAATCGCTGCCAGGATGAAACTTGCAAACCAGTTCACCCTCGACAGCTGCATAACTATTTTTTGCTTTCCTTAACCTCTGCGTCTTTAGATGCCAAGAACGAGCGCTTGGACGCGAGGGACCGAAGACAATGAATCACCACCACTAAGGGCATTCCGGGGCATTGGGTAGAAATCAGGTACGCCCTCGACATTAGTGCAAAACGGCAACTCAATTATGCCGCTTGCGCAACTGAGCACCTGCGAATCTTCCCATGGTTTATGCTTCTATGTTGCTCTGAACTTCGCAACGGCGGTTGTTCGTTCATGGAAAGGCACTCCTATGAAGAAGTTAGTGAGGCATTGCTTCCTCGTTGTTTTCAATGTTGTCATGGGAATCTTGGCTCTAACAGCCGTTTCCGCTTCCGCACTGGCCATTCCCAGTTCCAAGCCAAGCGCAATCCCACAAGCGGAGGCGCAGTCCGCATCTGACTTGGCGCCGGGCAGCGCGCAACTGATCAGTCCCGAGGACCTGGTCAAGATCCTTCAGTCAACCAAAGGCGAGAAGCCTCTGATCCTGAACATCGGTCCCCATCTTCTTTACATGCAGGCGCACATTCCCGGCTCTGAGTACATCGGAGCGGGTTCGGATTCGCAAGGAATTGAATCTCTGCGGAGGCGAGTAAAAGCACTGCCCCACAAAACGTTCATTGTTCTTTATTGTGGATGTTGCCCCTGGAGCCACTGTCCCAACGTGCGGCCGGCGTACAACGAGCTGCACAAAGCGGGCTTCACTAATGTGAAAGTTCTCTATATCCCCGACAACTTTGGGACTGACTGGGTGTACAAGGGGTACCCCACCATCAAAAGCCAGTAGACTCGATGAGAAAAGCCGCCCTGATAATGGTTGCGATCGCACTTGTGATCGGTATCTACAAAGTGAGCAGGAATGGCTCTGGCCCGTCTACGACCCGCGGCCCGTTGTCCGTGGTTCACTCGCCTGCGCCTGACTTCTCGTTGCAGGATCTGGATGGAAAGCCACTCGACCTCGCTAACTATCGAGGCAAGGTTGTGCTGCTGGACTTCTGGGCGACGTGGTGTGCGCCGTGCCGAGGTGAAATCCCCCACTTTGTCGAGTTCCAGGACAAGTATCGCGATCACGGATTACAAGTGATTGGCATTTCCATGGACGACGGTCCTAAGCCGGTACATGAGTTCTACCGGCAATTCAAAATGAATTACCCGGTCGCGTTGGGGAATGAAAAGGTAGCGGGGGCATACGGCGGCGTCTTGGGACTACCGGTTACCTTCCTGATCGGCCGCGATGGCCGAGTTGCGGCAAAGTATGTCGGCGAGGTGCAAATGCCCACCCTTGAGCAGGCGATCGAGTCCCTGCTGCAGGCGAAGTGAGCGGGTCGGAGTGAAACGAACATGAGTAATAACGCTAAGACAGCTTTCGATTCGATGAGCCGCGAGGACCTTCTGCGGGCACTCGAAATGTTCGCCAAGAACTGGCTGGCTCACGACGGATGCTGGTTCCTGGCCGCGGAAGAACGCCTGGGGATGGAAAGCGCGATCGAACTGGATGCACGCTCCTGGCAACGATTTGCTGCGGCTGAAGCCCACCGCATCATGACCACATTTCACCTCCCGCAGCAGGGTGGTCTCGACGCGCTGGAGCAGGCGCTGGGATTGCGCATGTACAGCGTCATCAACGCGCAGCGGGTGGAATGGTCGGAGAATAAAAGGCGCTTGCGCTTCTTCATGGACGTTTGCCGGGTCCAGGAAACCCGGCGCCGCAAAGGACTTCCAGATTTTCCCTGTAAGAGTGTAGGTACAGTCGAATTCGAGACCTTCGCTCGCACCATCGACTCACGCATCCGCACGACCTGTTTGCATTGTCCTCCGGAAGCGCCGGAAGGCCGCTACTGCGCGTGGGAATTCAGCATGGAGGAGTAACGCTATTCCGCTGCCACCGTGATCCTGGCAGAGCAGCTCTTGCCTCTGCTCGATTGTGACGCCCTTCGGGCTGAGTGTTGATGGCTCCCACCCTTTCGCGAAATGCGGGCGAGAAGGATGGGGCGCCCGCCCACCGACAACTGCAGTTTGTCATCCTGAGCGACGAGCGCAAACGGGGTCCCCAGCGAACACCGGGTTTGTGCTCGCTGGGGTGTTGGAGCGAGGAGTCGAAGGACCTCTATAGCCGCACAGTACTTCATAATTTGTCATCCTGAGCGGAGGCGGCGCCGCGCCGCCGGAGCCGAAGGATCTGCGGTTGTTTTCACTGACAACCGACAACTGGCAACTGAGTACTGTCTGTTTGGCTAGGGCGGGGATTTTCGTTGTGCGGGATGCCCCACCTGGGTGCCCCATCCTTTGCGCCTGTCTTTGGGACGCAAAGGGTGGGAGACCGACAATTCAAAGATCGTGAGGTCAAAAAGTTCCTTCGCTCCGGCAGAACGGCGCTTGTCTGGGCAACCGGCCGAAACGATGGCAGACACATGCAGAACTACGGAGACAAGAATGGACAGAGGTGGGAACCGATTTAGGCTCATACTGAGCCTAGGAAATAGGGACCTGTTGTATTACGACCCTGTCACTACAATGACTTTGTTACCCGTTTGTCAGCGGACCGAGGCGCGTTGCGCCTAAGCTCTGATACAGAAATGCCTCTTATGTGGTGGGTTGCAGCTCTGCAGCGTGAAGCGGCTCGGGCCAACCCTGCCGACAGGGCTGGCGAGATCGATCGAACTCCGAAGTTGATGGTTCTTGGAATGGATGGTGATGACGAGTTGTTGACCGAACGTACGCGTTGACTGAGGACAACGCCGTAAAATCTCGTTGACGGAACGCTTGGGGTGCCGCATAGAGCTGGGGTCGAGTAACATGGTGAATAGCTCGTGACGACTACTCCTACGAGCTCGTTGGAATGAGCCTGCCATTATTGGGGCACTACGCAGAGTTCTAGCATTAGCGATTGACCTAAGGGAGCGTGAACAATTATGGAAGCATACAAGACCAACCCTGCCCCGCCGTTATACGGTGAATTTCTTGCTCCGACTAAAAGAGAACGGCGGTCACCTTGCCGTGAACTCTGAAGAAGCCTTTGGCGTACTGGGTTGTTGTCCTTCAGAGAGTCGTGGCCGAAGCAGAGTTTGGCACGAACTCCGAACCTCTGAAGACGCGCCGAGAGCTAATGGTGCTCGGCATGGACGATAACCACGAGGTTTTTACTGAAGTCTCGTTCTCACCGAACACGACCCCCAAAATATCCTTAATGAATCATGGTCGCCCATCGAGTTGTGGGATCACGCTGAATTCTCGGCTTTTACAAAAGCCTCGCTCTTGATATGACCGGAGTGCGTTTTGGTAACCTCATATGCCCCTTGGAGCCGCTTCAACTACCGTAGCAATTCCGCAGATTGCTCGCGTCGTTTCGGAGCAGTTGGCTTGCTAGGGAAATGTATTGCCCCGCTTGCACCTCTAGCTCCTTAACTCGGCAGCGCCGAACAATTGCCCTGGAGTTGACTTCACATGTCCCAAGTGCGCGCTGCGGTATCAGTTGAAAAGTCGTAAGTCAGCTCTAGAGAATCGCATTGTCGATGCGGGATATAAGGCGACGATTGATGCGATACGGTCCGAACGAGCGCCGAACTTACTTCTGTTGCAATACTTGTCGTGGTCGGTGACCAACCTGCTCCTGATACCCAGCTTCTTCTTCACTGAGTCGGCAATGAGAAACGAAACCTTGTCGCCCGACGCCGAGAGGGCCAACTGGGTCGGATGTAACATCTTACTCGACAACATTCCGATTGATGGCGAATCGCCGTCGTATACGGGGTTGGGAGTCGTCCAATTAGCCGCGAGGATCAGCGTATTAAACCATTAAGCACTTGACTAGCGACATGCGGGGATGGACCTTGGACGTGCTCAACGTCCTACGCAAGCTAGGTAAACAAGAAGTTGGTCTGGCAGATGTCTATGCTTACGAGCACGCTCTTCAGGCCCTTCACCCGCAAAACAGGAATGTCAAACCCAAGATTCGGCAGCAACTCCAAGTGCTAAGAGACTTGGGTTTTCTCACCTTCGAAGGTAGTGGTACCGGATTTTACGATAGCTGATTCGACAGCGAGACACCAGAAAACGCAATCAAACTAGGGCACGGATTTTCTCCGTGCCCTCTGTGCCTCTGTGGTGAATCGTTCTTAACTACACCCGCTCGTGCTCCCGCAGCTCATGCACCGGTAGCAGCTTCCGTTCCGCGTCATGATGGCGCCGCAGACGGGGCAGCTGGGTGAGTCTCCCATTTCGATCAGGTCCTTCAGCGCGTCGGAGGCGTGATGGTGGTGGCCAACGCGGTTGTCAGTTGTCAGTTGCCGGTTGTCAGTAAAAGCAGATCCCTCGGCTTCGCCTCGTGATGACAACTCGGAGATGACAGCCGGAACGGACGCACCGCCTTCGGCACGAAATCTCCAAACGTTTTCTGGCCCGTAGCCGTTCTCGTCCGGCACGCCCGGCGGCGGGGCGTTGACGTACTTGGGACGCAGGCCGTCGAACAGCGCCTGCTGCTGGCCGGTGAGGAAGCGCAGCTGCAGCCAGCGGAAGATGTAATCCATGATCGACTTGGCGTAGCCGATGTCCTGGTTGTGGCTCCAGCCGCTGGGCTCGAAGCGGGTGTGCGCGAACTTCTCGCACATCAGCTTGAGCGGCACGCCGTGCTGCAAGGCCAGCGACGTGGCGCAGGCGAAGCTGTCCATCAGGCCGCTGACGGTCGAGCCTTCCTTGGCCATGGTGATGAACAACTCACCCGGCATGCCGTCCTTGTAGAGGCCGACGGTGAGGTAGCCTTCGTGTCCGCCCACGCTGAACTTGTGGGTGATGGAGAGGCGCTCGTCGGGCAGACGATGGCGCATGGCGCGCGGCGGCGCGGCGGCCTCGTCTTCCACTCTCGACCGCGGCAGCGGCGAGCGCGTCGCCCTTCTTCGATTTCGCCGTGGCCGATCCCATGGAGCTGAGCGGCTGCGCCTTCTTCGATCCGTCGCGATAGATGGCGACCGCCTTCAGTCCCAGCTTCCACGCCTGGATGTAGGCTTCGGTGATGTCGTCCACCGTGGCGTTCTCGGGCATGTTGATGGTCTTGGAGATTGCGCCCGAGATGAACGGCTGGGTCGCGGCCATCATGCGCAGATGTCCCAGGTAGTGAATGGAGCGCGTGCCCTTCGACGGCTTGAACGAGCAGTCGAAGACCGGCAGGTGCTCTTCCTTGATGCGCGGGCGCGCCTTCGATGGTGCCGGTGGCGTCGATGTAGCTGACGATGGCGTTGGTCTGGTCGGCGGTGTAGCCCAGCTTGAACAGCGCGGCCGGCACGGTGTTGTTCACGATCTTGATCATGCCGCCGCCCACCAGCTTCTTGTACTTCACCAGCGCCAGGTCGGGCTCGATGCCGGTGGTGTCGCAATCCATCATGAAGCCGATGGTGCCCGTGGGCGCCAGCACCGTGACCTGCGCGTTGCGGTAGCCGAACTTCTCGCCGTGCTCCAGGGCTTCGTCCCAGGTGCTCTTGCTGGCTTCGAAGCACGCGCCGGCGGGAACGTTGCGTCTTGCCGATGTTGTTCACCGCCGCGCGATGCATGCGGATGACGTCGAGGAACGGCTCGCGATTGACGTAGCAGCCGGGACAGGCTCCGCCCTGGTGATCTCACGCTGTCGCGGTCAGCGGCGGTTGCCGGCGTCGAGCGGCGGGCACAGCTCGGCGATCTTCGACGACTGCAGATACGCCTCGCCGCACATGATGGCGGTCACGCAGGCGGCGTAGTCGCGTCCGGCGTCGGAGTCGTAGGGCAGGCCCGCGGCCATCAGCAGCGCGCCCAGGTTGGCGTAGCCGAGTCCCAGCGGACGGTAGTCGTGCGAGTTCCTGCCGATGGCCTCGGTCGGATAGCCGCAGTTGTCCACCAGAATTTCCTGCGCGGTGATCATGACGGCGCAGGCGTGGCGATAGGCCTCGATGTCGAACGTGCCGTTGGGCGCGAACTTCATCAGGTTCAAGCTGGCCAGGTTGCAGGCCGAGTCGTCGAGGAACATGTACTCGCTGCACGGATTCGACGCGTTGATGCGCGCCGTGTTCTTCGAGGTGTGCCAGCGGTTGATCGTGGTGTCGTACTGCATGCCGGGATCGCCGCAGTGCCAGGTGGCGTCGGAAATCTTGTGCAGCATGTCGCGCGCCTTGAAGGTCTGCACCGGCTGGCCGTCCTTCACCGTGTGGGTGCTGAAGTCGCCATCGCGCAGCACGCGCGTACATGAAGTCGTCGGTCACGCGCACCGAGTTGTTGGCGTTCTGGAAGAAGATGGACGAGTAGGCCTCGCAGTCGGGACCGCTGCCGTCGTAGCCGGCCTCGATCAGCGCCCAGGCCTTGGCTTCTTCCTTCTGCTTGCACTCGATGAAGTCCATCGATGTCGGGATGGTCGACGTTGAGGATGACCATCTTGGCGGCGCGACGCGTCTTGCCGCCGCGACTTGATGACGCCGGCGAAGGCGTCGAAGCCCTTCATGAAGCTGAGCGGGCCGCTGGCCGTGCCGCCGCCGGAGAGCGCTTCGGCGGACGAGCGCAGCGGCGACAGATTGGTGCCCGTGCCCGATCCCCACTTGAACAGCATGCCCTCGGTCTTGGCCAGGGTCAGGATGCTGTCGAGCGAATCGTGTACCGAGTTGATGAAGCACGCCGAGCACTGCGGATTCTTGTAGCCGACCGGCGCCGAATTCCACGCGCTGCGCCTGCGGATTCCAGTGCCAGTTCTGCGCGTCGGAGTTGGGCTCGATGCGATCGCAGCCCACGTTGAACCATACCGGCGAATTGAAGGCCGCCTTCTGCTGCAGCAGCAGGTGGGCGAGCTCGTCGTGGAAGATGGCCGCGTCGTCGTCGCTGCGGAAGTATCCGCCCTTGATGCCCCAGTCGCGAATGGTCTCGGCCACGCGGGTCACCAGCTGGCGCACGCCGGTCTCGCGCTCCGGCGTGTCGAGCGGGCCGTGCAGATATTTGCTGGCGACGATGTTGGTCGCCGTCATCGACCAGTCCTTGGGGACCTCGACGTCCTTCTGCTCGAAGATGATGCCGCCCTGCGCGTCGGTGATCTGCGCCAGGCGCAGCTCCCACTCGAGCTCGTCGTAGGGCGAGACGCCGGCCTTGGTGAAGAAGCGCTTGAAGGTCAGGCCGGGCGCGCGCTTCTTGGTGTAGCGTTCGGCGGTGGCAGTCGTGGTGGGCTCACCGGTCGCGATGGACGGCGGATTCGCAGTGGTTGTTTTGGTGGTGACTTCGGCCATGGAGAGTGCTCCTGATCAGTCTTAATTAGTATTGCGCGGGTCTACTTGCGCGGGTCTGAAAGGCCCCGCTTTGTAATTTCCGACTGCAAAGGTTGTGGGGGCCTCTTCGCCTGCCTGCGTAAGGTCGACAGGAAAGAAGCCCCCGGTTGATCTTTGTCCGGCGCCACCGCACAACAGCGTGCCGCCAAGGAAGTTTCCTGTGGCGGAATCCGGACGGGCAACTCATGCGCGCAACTTGGTCGCGCTGAGGTGCCGCACTGACTTGGAAAGGAACAACGCTGATGTCATCGTCTTGCGATGACTTCGTCGGCCCAACTGCCAGCCCTCGTGGCCCGGATGCAAACCGTCGTGCGCCCATGCCGCGAGGGGAACTGCGTGAAGCTTCTCTGTCTCCGCAAATCTGCGACGAGCCCTGCCCTGGAATTCACTGCACTGGACGAAACCTGCGCCGAATCCAGAGGAGAAATCGTCAAACTACCGGGCCCACTTGCACGCCAGGGCGGTCACCTCTGCCCGCCTGGTTCTGAGGGAGAGAACGCTTCCCAACAACTCAAGCTTCGGCGAACAGTACTCCCGACATCTTGTGGATGTCAAGTGCATAACACTACATCTTGTATTTTACGCCTCTTCCGCCTGAACCAGAAGAGTAACTCCCGGAGTTTCCCGACGTCTCAAATTCCAGGCATGTACAGGGCGCCGGAGTACGACCCGAGCGTTCTTATGAACTGTGTGGCAACACGATTTTCGCCAATTGCGTTTCCGCGTAGGGGCAAAGGCTACGCAACGCATCTGCGGTTCGATCTCGCCCGAAACTCAAAGCCCGAAAGTCGACTCACACTTTGGACTCTAGCCCCGCAGTGCACCCGGTTCAACGCCCGTTCTCGGTGCAGCTATGTGGATGGCTGTGGATTGTGAGGAAAAGCGGGACGGCAATCGGATGGCAGATCGGCGGTCAAAGGCTCGACGTCATTTTCTAGCCAGATGCGGCTCTTTCAACCATGACCTTCCTGGCCTTGGACGCACCTCGCTCGCTTCCGCAAGTTCTGGGTTCGCTTGCGATCTTCCACAAGTACATGGCCAGGGCGCTGATCGGCATCAAGGTCAGAGCTTCAGCATCTACGATCAATCCAGAAAAGTCTGGCACCAGAGTTGGGTTGACCAACCGAGGCGAGTTGCTGATCATCGAAGGCAGATTCCAAAATGGTGAAATGGTGCTAAGCGGCGTCGACCATGCGAAGGGAGGACACACGCTGGTTCGCGGCTCGTGGAAACCGGTCAACGACGGCGTTCGCGAGACCGCAGTGACCTCCAGCGATGGGGGTAAAACCTGGAAGCCGTGGTTCGATCTGGTTTTCCGTCCCCATAAACCATGATTCGCTGCGCAATAGGCTCACCGTCTAACACCATTTTCAGGCCTGCTCCGTCAAACTAACCGAAGACAGTGACGGTTGTCACAGACGGGCGACGACGACGAAAGCAACAATGAGAATCGGCATGATATTGCGGAGCGCAATGCGGAGAAGCTTGTCGTTGGTGCTGTCGCTGGTCATCATTCTTTGGGCCCAGGCTGGCATGGCGATGCCGCCCGCCTCCGGTCATGGTTCGAAATGCCATGTCCGGATGGTGCAAGCACCGGGCACGCTGACCCACTCCGTACCCCTGGCAACCTCGGTTGTGCCACAGGGCCCACATTCCATGCCTTGCTGCCCGTCGCACCCGGCGCCTGCTCCCACTCAGAGCGCAGATCATCCGGGCTGTTGCGACATGGGCAGTCAGCCTGCAAGGCCGTTGGCTTTCCTGGTCGCCTCTGGCGATTCCATCTCCTTCCAGTTGAGCGCCAACGGCCCTGCGGGCACAATCTTCGTGCCCGCACCATCAGGTCTGCATTCCTCTCTAGCGACGAGTCTTCTCAGTTCGTCCGCCCTGTCTTCGAGCTGAAGACGGACCTGCGGATTTAGCGCCAGCTATCAAAGTCCTTGCAGCTTTCGGCCTTGATTGCGCAGCACGACTTGGTGCGAGCGGCCGCGGAGCATACCGGGGCCTTGCAGCCCTGAGACGTGGACGATGTTCAACCGAAATTATGAGGAAACTATGAAATCGAAGATGCTGGTAATTCTGAGCACGCTGATCATGGCTCTGGGTCTGATGGCCCAGAACGCGACCCAAACTCCTGCCGCCCCATCCGGCGACAGTTCCAAAGGCTGTGCCTGCTGCAAGCACGACCAGGCCGACGGCAAGATGTCGTGCTGCGGCAAAGATGGCAAGTGCGGTCAGATGTCCAAGGACGGCAAAGACGCCACTATGTCCCATGACGAGATGATGTCTAAGGACGGCAAGTCGGGGATGAAATGCCCGATGATGGCGAAAAATGACGAGCAAGGACGGCAAGATGTCGTGCTGCGGCAAAGATGGTGGCTGCTGCAAAGACGGCAAGTGCGACATGGCCAAAGACGGCAAGGGCTGCTGCGGCGGAAAGATGTGCGAACGTCCGGCAGCAGGGGTGTAACTAACTTTCACCGCGGGGCACGGAGGGAACCATCTCCGTGCTTTCCGCGGTGGCTATGTGCCGCAAATCCGGCCTCTCCCACAGAACTGGGATGTTCCCAGAATTTCCTCTTTCTCCCTCCCGTAGTAATCTAATGACAACTAGATGGCCTGCGGAAAAAGTCTTAATCGTCGACGACGAGAAGCTGGTTCGTTGGTCTCTCCGGCAAAAGTGTGAAGAGTGGGGTTATCACGTACTGGAGGCTGACAACGGCTCGGCCGCGCTGCGCGTGGCCCACAACGAGTCTCCCGACCTCGTGCTGCTCGACGTGCGCCTGCCCGATGCCAGCGGCATTGAAATCCTCGAACAACTGAAGAAATCGAACGACGCGCGCGCCATCATCATGATCACGGCCGATCCGCAGCTTGACGACGTGAAGACCGCGCTCAAGCTGGGAGCCTACGACTTCGTCGGCAAGCCGCTGGACTTCGACGAGCTGGCGGTCGCGGTGAAGAACGCGCTGGAGACCACGCGCCTGCGCTCCGAGGTCGAGTCGCTGCGCGGCGAGGTCCGCCGTCGCGCTGGGTATCACAATGTGATCGGCGTCTCGCAGAAGATGGCCGAGCTGCTGGGTTTCGTCAGCAAGATCGCCACCAGCGAGGCGACCACGATTCTGGTGCAAGGCGAGAGCGGCACCGGCAAGGATCTGATCGCCAAGGCCATCCATTATCAGAGCCGCCGCCAGGACAAGCCCTTCGTCGCCATCAACTGCTCGGCCATTCCCGAGACCCTGATGGAGGCCGAACTGTTCGGCCACGAGCGCGGCGCCTTTACCGACGCCAAGGCCATGAAGAAGGGCCTGTTCGAGATGGCCGATGGCGGCACGCTGTTCCTCGACGAGATTGGCGAGCTGTCGCCGCTGTTGCAGGCCAAGCTGCTGCGCGTGCTGGAAGACCAGGTCATTCGCCGCGTCGGTGGCGTGCGCGATATGCAGGTGGATGTGCGCGTGATCGCCGCTTCCAACCGCGACCTGGAACGCGCGGTGCGCGATGGCCAGTTCCGCCAGGACCTGTATTACCGCCTGGCCATCATCTCCATCTTTCTGCCCACGCTGCGCGAGCGCAAAGACGACGTTCTGCCGCTGGTGGAATTCTTCATCGCTCGCTACAACCGGAAGTTCCGCAAATCGGTGAAGGGCATCACCGACGAGACTCGCAAGCTGATGCTGAAGTACGACTGGCCGGGCAATGTGCGCGAATTGAAGAATGCCGTGGAGCGCGCCATGATCCTGGAAGACAGCAACGAACTGCATCCCGAATACATGCCGTTCGCCGTGGCCCAACAGCAGTCCGCTTATACCGCCTTTGAGCTCTCCTCGGCCAACAACAGCAGCACTTGCCGGCAAGCAGTTGCCCGATGGCCGCAGCTTGCCCAAGCTGGAGATTCCTCAGGGTGGCACTTCGCTGGAAGAGGTGGAGCGCGAGTTGGTGGACATGGCCATGGCCCAGGCCAATGGCAACCAGACCCACGCCGCCCGCCTGCTCGACATCAGCCGCGACGCACTGCGTTACAAGCTGAAGAAGTTCGGCCTCATCCACGCCGAAGAAGACGAGCCCACCACGGCCGCATCGTAGTACCCACGTTCCATAAATTCATGCAACGAACCCTTGCTGTCCGCCTTCTATTTAAGTAGGCAAATTTCAAATAAAACCAGCCCGGCCACCCCCGGAGGGAGAGGGCCGAAGAAATAATCTCAAGAGAAACCGTGTGCGGAAAACATGAGAGCCCAGGCCGTTTAGCCTGGGCCCTTCATTTTTCGCTTGGGTCCGCGCGCTGTGCGTCTAGTTTCTGGCGTGGCCCGCGTTCCGTTTCCAGTTAAGGTTGAGCGAATCTTGTGTCACCGCCAATCCGCCTACATCACGAGGGCAATGCTCTCCAGCTCTCGTTGGAAGGTTTCCAGAGTGCCACCCAGCATTCCCGCTCGGCTCACCGCATTGCGGGCTTCCTCGGCCGAGACACCATAACCGTGTCCGGCGAGGAACATCTGGATCAGTTCGGCCGCATCCTTCGAGTCAAATCCCTGGAGCAACTCGGTCCTCAGCGCCGTTAGTTCCGGGACGGAAAATTTTTCTGCCATCATTCACCTCACCTCCGACCCTTACGGGCTTGCTAGTTAGACGGATCAGACAGCTATTAAGTTGCAAGCAATTGGAGTGCCGAACCTGATTACCCGCCGCCCTCCAGCAAGCCATTTGTAGGAATCCAACCCCTTGATGCCGCAATAGTTGCACGCCGGGGCGGTAAGAATGGGCTGGGAATGGGATATTCTGCCGCGAAAGTGAGGTGCCAAGATCACTGCCGCTGCAAGAATTTGCGCAGACTCGGAGGAGAAATGCTCTTGGAGCCATGGAGGTGCGTACTATTTCGGGAAAATTGGGCAATTTCAACCATGGGAGCTTTGGGCTTAGGGCGCCAGCCCGTTCCGGGCCTCAGGGCGTGCCGAAACGCGCCACCGTGAGATCAAAGTTGCTCGATCGTGGCTTCCGGTTCCAGCAGGATGGGGATGCCATTGCGGATGGGATAAACGCGCTTGCACTCGTTGCACTTCAGGCTGTCTTCGCCACGCAGCACCAGCGGCTTGCGGCAAACCGGACAGGCGAGGATCTCCAGCAGGTCTGGGCTGATCATGTTCCCAATTCTAGCAGCCTGCACTAGCTTGCGGGCCTGCCTACAGGAATGAAATTCACGACCCTTCGGCGTCGCTCAGTTGGGCCAAGGCATGGAGACCAAGGAGAAAATTCGATCAAAAAAGCTCCGTGTCTTCCGTGTCTCAGTGGTGAATAATCCTCGACGGGTGATGAAGCGATCGGGCGCTCTGGGAATGTCCTGTGCTCCCTTCTGCTAAACTTTACCCTTCCCATATGACGGAACAATCGCGCTCTCGCGTGTTTCTCTGGGTTCTGCTGGGCGGCGGAGCCTTCTTCCTGTTCTTCATTGCCATCTTTGCGTTGGTTTACTTCACGCGTGCGCTCGCAGCAGAAGGCGACCTTCAGCGGCTTCGGCGACAAGATCGCCGTAGTTGATTTGGAAGGTGTCATCCTCAGTCCAAAAGACACCGTCGAGCAGCTCAAAAAGTTTGCCGACGACAGCTCGGTAAAAGCCATCGTGCTGCACGTGAACTCTCCCGGCGGAGGGGCTGCGGCTTCGGAAGAAATTTATCGCGAGGTGCTGCGCATTCGCGATGAGAAGAAGAAACCCATTGTGGCGTCCATCGAGACGGTGGGCGCCAGCGGCGCGTACTACGTGTCTTCGGCGACCAGCAAAATCTTCGCCGATCAGGCCAGCATCGTCGGCTCCATCGGCGTGATCGCCGAATGGTACAACTACGAAGAGCTGATCAAGTGGGCCAAGCTGAAGGCCATCACCCTGAAGGCGGGCGAATTCAAGGACACAGGATCGCCCACCCGCGACATGACCCCGGCCGAGCGCGCCTACCTGCAAGGGCTGATCGACAACATGCACACCCAGTTCATCCACAACGTGGCCATCGGACGGCACATGAAGGACGACGAGGTGCGGGCCCTGGCCAACGGCAAGGTTTGGACGGGAGAACAGGCCATGCCGCTGAAGCTGATCGACCAGATTGGCGACTTCCGCGCCGCCATTGCAGACACGGCAAAGTCGGTCGGCATCAAGGGCGAGCCCACGCTGGTGCGCCCCGAGAAAGAGCGCAAGAGCGTGCTCGACCTGCTGTTCGGCGATGTTTCCGAATACCTGCCCAGCCGGGCGAAACTGATGGAAACCAATGTCGGGTTCTATTACCTTTGGAAGTAAGCGGTCCTGTCGTCTATGAAAACACGGAAGTCCAACGAAAACTTAGGCTTGCCAACGCTGTGGGAAATTTGAGAGTATCCGTGGTGCGGGTGAGCAAGCGATTCGTTTCGCGATAAGGGGCGTGCGAGATGACCAAGGCAGACTTGATCGATGAAGTTTCCCGGCTGGCCGAGCTCACTCGGAAGGACAGCGAAGTCATTGTAGAGACCATCTTCGAGAGCGTGGTGCGCTCGTTGCGCGCCGGCGACAAGATCGAAATCCGCGGATTCGGCAGCTTCCGCACCCGCCAGCGCAAGTCCCGCGTGGGCCGCAATCCCAAGACCGGCGACCGCGTCGAGGTTCCCGCCAAGAAGATTCCGTTCTTCAAGCCCAGCAAAGAGCTGAAGGACATGGTCAACAGCTACGTCGAACAGCGCCCGCACGTGCAGGCCGCCGCGGAAACCACCCCCGAGCCGCAAACGTAATCCTCCTCGAAACGTCAATATTGCATTGCTGCTAACCGTTGTTCTGGAGTTCCCGCATGAAAGCCGGGGAGGAGTGTCTCACACTCCGCAAAACTCTCAACTGATTGCTGTGGCAAGTCGTGATATGTCCTGCCGGGTTTATGATGACGACATCACACCAGATGCGCCTGAGCAATCGACAATCTATTGTGCCTCTCAAACCGCAATCTCCTATCCGCACCTGCTCGAAACCGAAGCTGTGGTGGCCTAGGCTGCCGGGCAGCAGGCCGGCCCTGCAATTGTTGGTCTTCAGCTTCTGGGCTGGTCTCTGAGCACTACCGCTATAGCGCAGATGCCTGCATCGCGATCGGCCAAAAGCGACGCCAACTTTACGCTGAGTGGCTCGGTCGTCAACTCCGTCACGGGCGAGTCCATTGGACATGCACTCGTCCGGTTATCCGGCAGTTCGCAACGCACGGTTTTTTCCGACGGCGACGGGCGTTTCCAGTTTGAGGGATTGCCGGCCGGCAGCGTCATGGTTACCGCGCAGAAGCCGGGCTACTTCAGCCGGGAGGAGTTCAGAGGCCAGCGCCAACAAGCTGGTGAACGTCGGCCCTGGCAGCGGACTCGGTGGTGGTGAAACTGAGTCCGCAAAGTGCGATCTGGGGCCGGGTCACAGATGCCAACGGCCAGCCAGTTGAGCGTGTGCCAGTGCGGTTGACGGCCAAGGCGGTGCGTGACGGCCGCAAACATTGGGAGACGCGGGGCCAGCAGCAGACCGATGAAGATGGCCGCTATCGCTTCGCCAACCTGATGCCGGGGACGTACTACGTCGCGGCTGGACCGGCGAGTGATCAAACTCGCATTCTGCCCGGCGCGGAGAAGCAAAAGACCGGCTACCCCAGCATGTATTATCCGGGCGTACCCGATTTGGCGTCAGCCTCGCCGATTCAGCTTGCCGCAGGCCAGCAGGCAGAGGCCGACTTCTCCACGACCGCAGGCCCGGTTTACCACGTCTCCGGCAGCATTGCCGGATATCCCCAACAGCAGGGCGTGGGCTTTCAGTTCTTGAGCCAGTCCGGGGACGACTTGTCCGTCCCTATCCGATTCAACATGGAAACCGGACGCTTTGACGTGGATAACGTGCCCCCGGGGAATTACATCGTGAAGGCATTTTCCCAGGTAGGAGAGCCAGTCGCTTCGCGGAGAGTTGCGCGTGAACGTCACTGCCAACGTCGAGAACCTGCACATGGTTCTCGGCCCGGCCCTGTCCATTCCGGTGGTGGTGCGGATGGAATCGCGAGCGTCTTCGAGCCAGGCAGCGGGGGAAGGCATTCAGGCTGTGCCCATCTCGGTGCGATTGATTTCCGCCGACCCGACGACTCCGGAATCCTACTCGACCGCCATAGGCAGAGGCGGGGCAGCAAATTCTGTGGTGCTGCAGAACGTGGAGCCGGGGAAATATTCGGTGGATCTCATACCGCATGGCTCCTGGTATGTGCAGTCTGCCCAGTATGGACAGACGAACTTGCTCAGCGATGATCTGACCATCGCATCCGGCGGGACAAAGCTATCCCATGGAAATCGTCTTGCGCGACGATGCTGCGAGCTTGACCGGAACGGTGAAGACCTCGCAAGGGCCGTATGCAGAAGCTACCGTGGTGGTGGTTCCCGAACCTGCCTCCAAGGTCGGTCCCAAGGTGGCGTACGCGTATGCGCAGAACGGCTTCACCTTCAACGGGCTTCCTCCCGGCGAGTATATGGTTTACGCCTTCGACCATGCTGAAGGCGTCGAGTTTTCCAATCCTGACGTCCTGCAAACTTATGCTTCGCAGGCGGTCCACGTTACTCTGTCGGCAAATCAGAAGTCGCAAGTCTCTCTTGATCTGATACGCACCGGGGATGGAGACTGACTCGAATGTTTACGCGGCTCATGTTTGTCGCTGTTTTCGCCGCCGGATTGTCGGCGCAATCGGAGCCCCCCGCCCGTGCGCCTGCGGCCCAGCAAGGCTACCGCATAGCGGGAGTGGTGGTGAACTGGGCGACCGGACAACCTGTAGTTGGGGCTTCCGTTGCCATTGCTCCCACGACGCAAGGCGTAGAACGAGACATATCCCGGTCAGTCATCACCGGCGCCGATGGCCGCTTCGATTTCGCCGGCCTCAGTCGCGGCAAGTACTCGCTGATGGCGACCGCACGCGGATTCATGTTGCAGGGCTTCGAGCGGCACGGGATGTATGCCACCGCCATCGTGACCGGACCCGATTTCGATGCGGAGCACCTGGTCTTCCGGCTGCAACCGGACGCCTGGGTAGAAGGCCAGGTCATTGACGAGAACAATGACCCGGTGCAGAACGCAATGGTGCGCCTCTTTGAGCAATCGAAGGAGGATGGACGACAGCGGACCGTTCCACTGGACCAGGGGCAGACCGATGATCGGGGCCAGTTCCGCCTGGGCCATCTGGCGCCCGGCACGTATTATCTAGCGGTCTCCGCGCGTCCCTGGTACGCACAAAATAACAATCGGATTACGCTTCGCCGGAAATCACAATCCCGAGGCCGATGCCCGAGCGGCGCAAGAGGCCGCTGCGCTCGACGTGACCTACCCTCTCACCTTCTATCCTGATTCTGCGGATTCGGCGGGCGCAAGTCCGATCACCCTGCATCCCGGTGAGCGGTTCACTGCCGATGTGGTGATGCGGACCGTGCCGGGCCTGCATCTCAGGATTCGCACCGGTAACACTGCCAACTTTGGAATGGCGGGCTTCCCGCGAGTTTCGCAACGCATCTTCGATGGCTACCTGGATTCCGTATTCAATGCTCCCGAGTCCTCGATTGAACCAGGCGTGGTCGATATCGCCGGGCTGGCGCCTGGCCACTACGTTATCGAGATGTCAGGCTCGAAAGGCGGTAACGAGAAAGGCGCCACTCGCGAGGGATACCGCGAAGTCGATCTGGCAGGCGATCTCGAGGTGAATGCCAATGACAGCTCCGGATTCGTTACGGTTGCAGGCTCGGTGGTGTTTGAGGGCGCAACCCGTGCTCCGACGGGACTGGCCATCCAGTTCTCCAATCAGGAGACCGGCGAAAATTTCGGAAGTGAAATCCGCGACAAAGGGCGAGTTCGAATTCGAGGGAGTGAAGCCGGGACGTTATGTCGTGACTCTCCAGAGCAGCGGTGGATATTTCCTCAGCAAGATGTCGGTGACTGGGGCCAAGCTGAGCGGCCGCACGCTCGACATCGGCAGCAACGCCAGCGTGCATATTGCCGCCTCGGTGGGACGTGGCGTGGCGCAGGTGGATGGAGTTGCACAGCGCAGCGGCCAGCCGTTTTCAGGTGCGATGATCGTGCTCGTTCCCCGCGATGCCGGCAACAATTCGCCATTGTTCCGCCGCGACCAGAGCGACAGCGATGGTACCTTCACGCTGCCGAATGTCGTTCCCGGCGAGTACACGGTGCTGGCGCTGGCCAATGGCTGGGACCTGGAGTGGGGCAATCCTGCGGTGTTGCAGCCCTACTTGAATGGCGGAGAGGCCGTCCACATTACCGGCGACGGTAAGGTGCAGGTTCAGGTTCAGGTGCAGTGAGAGCTGACCTGGCCGCACCCCTCTTCCGGCCCTCTCACAACATTCCGTGACCTGGCTCACTGCGGTGGCGGGCGATTCGCGTTGCAATAGAGATGGCTGCTGGGGCGTAGCTTCGCTGCTCCAGGCTTTTATTGCACTCGACTCATAAGCCGGAAGGTCGGAATCATCATGCAATCAGAAAAAGAAGAAATCCTTTGCCCGTTGTGCCACGGCCATGGCCGTGAACACAAAGAGCTCCTGGTCGTGCGTTGGCGCAGTCGCGAGTTTGAGCTGGCGCTGCAGAACATTGCCGACGAAGCGGCCTTTGGAACCACCGGTGGACTCGACAGTCCGTTTGAGATTGCAGAGCCCGTTTACAGCAACGAATCTGACTAGCTGCCCACCGGCGTTTGCGGCCGCAGACGCCGGAGCCAGCCCTGGCTAGTCGCAACTAGACCGCTCCCAGGGGCGTTTTGGGCCCGATCACGGTGGGCCACCGGAAAGGCCAGCAATCATGCCTGCCATTGCTCCCGCGAAAGAAATTCTGGAAGATCTCAACCCGTTAAATATTGCTGCGCAACAGTTCGAGATTGCCGCCGACTACCTGCAACTCGACGCCGGATTGCGTGAGATGCTGCGCCGTCCCCGCCGCTCCATCTCGCTGACGCTTCCCATCAAGATGGATGACGGCAGTCATGCGGGTCTTCGATGCCTACCGCGTGCAGCACAGCAACATTCGCGGACCGTGCAAAGGCGGAATCCGCTATCACCCGCAAGTCACCTTCGACGAAGTGGCGGCCTGGGCAGCATGGATGACCTGGAAATGCGCGCTGATGGACGTACCCTTCGGCGGAGCAAAGGGCGGTATCGGCTGCGATCCCAGGCACCTGTCGCGCGACGAACTGGAACGCCTCACTCGCCGCTACACCTACGAGATCGCGGCGCTGATCGGCCCCGATCAGGACATTCCTGCGCCCGATGTGAATACCGACGCCCAGACCATGTCGTGGATCATGGACACCTACAGCATGACCACGCGTCACGCCACTCCTGCTGTCGTAACCGGCAAGCCGACAGTTCTTGGGCGGTTCTCTCGGTGCAGATGAAGCCAGTGCGCGGGGATGTCTGTTCGTACTCCGCGAAGCTGCCAAAGTGACGGGCCTCGACCTGAAGACGGCAACCGTCGCCATCCAGGGTTTCGGAAATGTCGGCAGCGTGATGGCGCGCCTGCTTTGGGAGGAAGGCGCCAAGGTGATCGCCGTCAGCGATTCGAAGGGAGGCATCCTCAATAAGGAGGGCATCGACATTCCCGCCTTGTTGCGCTTCAAGGCGGCCACCGGCAGCGTGGAAGCTTTCCCCGGGTGCAGCCCAATGTCCCAGTGACGACGTGCTGAAGGTGCAATGCGACATCCTGATTCCCGCAGCGCTGGAGAACCAGATCACGACTGAGAACGCGGGTTATGTCCGGGCAAAGATCGTCGCCGAAGCCGCCAATGGACCGACCACACCGGAAGCCGACCTGATGCTCAGCCGCAAAGAAGTGATGGTGCTGCCCGACATTCTGGCCAACGCAGGCGGCGTTGACGGTCTCCTATTTCGAATGGCTGCAGGACCTGCAGCAACTCTTCTGGGACGAGGCCGAAGTGAACCGGCAGGCTGGAGCAGGTGATGGTGAAGACGTTTCACGAGGTGCACGACACGGCGAGGAAATACGGCTGCGACTATCGTGCTGCGGCGTACATTGTCGCTATCGGTCGCGTGGCCCAGGCGGTCATCGAGCGCGGCATCTGGCCGTAGAGCGGTTTTGACACTGTCGCAGTCGCGGACCGAGCTGTGCAGGCCGCTCGCAGGAGCGGCCATCTTCACCGAATTCCGTGCTTTTGACCACCATTGGGTATAAGCTCCGAGGTTCCCCGATGCAGTCAGCTTATGGTTTTGGAATCTCTTCCGTCGCTGCAGTTCGCCGAGGCCGCCATCAAAGCGGTGGCCACGGTCGAAGTTATCGAGCGCTCTCCGCCTGCTTTGCGCGATGCCATCCTGCACGCGGTCGGAGACGCGACCCGCATCCTCTTCGCTCCGCCGCAGGAACTGCCGATGGCATTGTTCAGCGAATTCGCCAGCGATCCGCGGGTGGTGGCCAATCCAACTCCCGACGAGATGGTCCACTCCGCGGCCGGCGTGACCGAGGCCTTCGCCGGAGTTGCCAGCACGGGTTCGGTCTGCATCGACGTCAGCTACGAACGCACCGGTATGGTGAGCCTGCTGGCCCCGCTGCAAATCGCCGTGGTCGCGGCCGAGACCATTGTTCCGAAACCGCGCGACCTGTTCCGCGCCGACGTGCTCGATGGCAAGGGTCTGAGGCGGGACTTTGTGTTCGTCACCGGTCCCAGCGCCACCGCCGACATGGGTCCTCTGGTGCGCGGCGTCCATGGGCCGCACAAGCTGCACATCATCGTGGTGAGGTGAGCCATGGACCACGACCGTGAATCCCGCCGACATCCAACCCGCGCCAGGTGGCCAACAAGAGCAACAAGAAAGCCCTGCTCGACGCCATCCGCATGACGCTGGACGTGCAGAGCGCCGCCGTCCGGCATAACACGCAGACCTTCAACCGCAACCGCTACGCCGCCACCGCTCTGCTCGCCGATTACGACGAACTGAAAGACCGCGCGCGCCAGATCAAAGAGAATGCGATCGCCAACCTGCCCGAGCTTCTGCAGCGGCTGGAGGCCAGCGTCCAAGCCAACGGCGGGCATTTCTACCTGGCGAAGACCGCGGCCGACGCCAACCAGTACATTCGCGACGTGCTGGTGCGCCACCAGGTCAAGCTGGTGGTGAAGGGCAAGAGCATCACCTCGGAAGAGATCAAGCTGAACCACGCCATGGAAGCTGCCGGCATCACGCGTGGCTGAGACCGATCTGGCGGAATTCATTCTGCAGGTGGCCGACGAGCAGCCGTCGCACATCATCGCGCCGGCTCTGCACTATTCCCGCGAGCGCATTACCGCGCTGTTCAAGCGCAAGTTCACCACCGACCTGCCGCTCGACACCGGCGAAGAGCTCACCAAGTTCGCGCGCGAGAAATTGCGCGAGCAGTTCATCGCCGCCGACGCCGGCATCTCCGGCGCGAACCTGATTGCCGCCGACAGCGGCTCGCTGATGCTGGTGGAGAGTGAAGGCAACATCCGCATGACGATGACGCTGCCGTCCGCTGCACATCGCGATTGCCGGCATCGAAAAGGTCGTGCCCTCGCGCACCGACTTCGGCACGTTTCTCGAACTGCTGCCGGCCAGCGGCACGGGACAGCCGCTGACGTCCTACGTCAGCATTCTGCATCCGCCCTTGCAGGCGCCGCCGTTTGTCGCGCCGGGCGGGACCGCCAAGCCGCGCGAGTTCCACCTGGTGCTGATCGATAACGGGCGCAGCCGCATGCGCGAAGATCCGGTGCTGCATGAAGCGCTGTACGTGCATCCGCTGCAGCGCCTGCCTGAACTCCTGCGCCAACTTTGAGACGGTTGGCGGACATGCCTTCGGCGGCGAAACCTATTCCGGCGGCATCGGCGGCTCGTGGGAAGCCGGCACCGGCACGCTGATGAACGCGCGATTCAGCGAACTGTGTACTGCGTGCTCGCGTTGCGTGCCGCAATGTCCGGTGCGCATCGATATCCCGTGGCTCAACGAGAACCTGCGGCAGCGCATGAATCGGGAGCAGCCGCCGTCGGCGGCTAAGTCTGCATTTGGCGCGATGACCGGCAGCGCGCGAGCAGGACCGGGTTGCGCCGCTGCAAAAACAGTTCTTCGGCAACTATCACACCTTCGGCAAGTGGGGCACGCGCTTCGCTTCGCTGGCCAATGCGTCCATGCACCTGCCGGGCGCGCGCGGCCTGATGGAGAGCGCGTTTGGCGTGGACCGCCGGCGCAAGCTGCCGCCGTTTCCCAAGAAAACCTGGGAGCAGTTGTACCGCGAAGAGACGCGGCGTGAAGCCCGGCACCATCGAACCCGGCGTGGTGATGCTGGCCGACGTGTTCACCAACTACGGCGCGCCGGAACGCGGGATGGCCGCGATTCGCGTGTTGCGCGCGGTCGGCCTCGACGTGGCGCTCAGCCCGGCCATGGCGGACGGCCGCGCCGCCATGTCGCAAGGCATGATGGAGACGGCGCAGCGACAGGCGCGCGCGCTGGCGCCGGTGCTGCAAGCGCTATGTGGACGAAGGCAGAAAGATCGTCGTGCTTGAACCCAGTGTGCTGGCCATGCTGCGCTTCGACTTCAAGCATCTGCTCGACGACCCCGGCACCGCAGGCGCTTGCTGGCGCAGAACAGCTTTGAGCCGCTGGAAGTGCTGTGGGGAGTCGCGCAGGAGACCGCAGCTCGATTTGGCGCAGATATTTGCCGCCAGCCGATGTCCGCAGGGCACGCGGCTCTTCTACCACTCGCATTGCCAGCAGAGGACGTGCAATTCCGCGACGCAAACCATCGAGGTGCTGCGCGCGGCGGGCTTCGATGTGGTGACCTCGTCGGTGGAATGCTGCGGCATGGCCGGCAGCTTCGGATACAAGCGCGAGTATTACGAGTTGAGCATGGCGGTCGGCGAAGACCTGTTCGCGCAGGTGCGTCGCGCCGAAGAGGAAGGCGGACCGCGCACCCTGGTCGCGAGCGGAACGTCCTGCCATGAGCAATTGTCGGCGGGATTGGGACGCGAGGTCTTTCATCCCGCGGAATTGCTGGCCAGCACACTGGCTTGATGCCGATCGGCTGCGAACCTTGAATCGTCGCAAGACCGTGGCGGGACGCGGCTGATGGGCGACTACGATCGGTAACGTTAGATCACGAATTAATTTACCTTAGATGTATTTACAAATTCGAGATTTTAGCGGCACAATGCTGTCTGCAGTCAGGCAGTTCTGGGGGAGGGCTGCCTTCCGGGCGCTCAGCGTTCACACGCTGGGCGCCTTTGATTTTCTGGCGCAGATTTCCTGCGCCTTCGACAACGTCCAGCGCCTCCGCCGCCAGGCTACTTTCGAGCTACGAAACTGCTGTTTGCGTCCAGAAGCAGGCGTCAGCATCTAATGTGAGTCGGGATGTTACGATGAAATGACGGCTCGGCTGCAGCTGGAGCCGGGCGCATGACCGACGACCCCTCAGGAGGATGAATGGCAAGTGATGCAATTGTAGAGGTAACTGACGCCAATTTTGACCAACTGGTGCTGAAATCAGAGCAGCCGGTCATGGTGGATTTCTGGGCGGCCTGGTGCGGCCCCTGCCGGGCCCTGGCTCCCATCGTGGATGAAGTGGCGCAGAGCTATAACGGACGGGTCAAAGTTGGCAAGATGGATGTGGACAAGAACGCTTCCACGCCGCAGCGCTACGGAGTGCGCGGCATTCCCACCTTACTGGTCTTCAAAGGTGGCCAGGTGCACGAACAGATCGTCGGCTATGTTTCGCGCGAGGTCATCGAAAAAGCGCTCGACAAGAGTTTGTAGCGAGAAGGGTCTCTGCTCCTGGGTCTGTCTGGGGATTACAGTTTTGACTGATTACCCGGCAACGCAACATTACTCCCACATTGTGGGATAAAGAAAGATGGGCTGACCCGAGATCAGCCCATCAGCTTTCGTGCGTTTTCTACTACGCCCGTCCGGCACGGACGCACATCACCTGACAACTACCGAGGCTTTGGCCCCGCATCAGGAGCGGTGGTCGCATTGGGTGTTGCAGTCGTTGCAGCGGGTTTTACGGTTTTCGCCTTGGTGGCGGCATTCGCATCAGGACCTACGTTTTGCGCGCCAACGGCTGCGTCTGCATCGGGGCCGACGGCTTGCGCGCTAGCCCCTGCGGCATCCGGACCGACCGTCCTCGGGTTAGCGCTAGGCGCCGCATTCGGTCCAACGGTTTTTGAGTTTGTCTTTCCTCCAACATCAGGACCGACCGTCTTGGCGTTGGCACCAACTCCTACGTTAGCCGCATTCCGGGCGTCGGGAGCAACACGTCTGGTATCAGGCATGGTTGTAGCGTGATCCGGCATCCCCACATTGGGACTTCTCACATCACCACCCATGTTCCCCGCAGGGCGCGCCCCACCTCGCTGGGCAAAGCACAGGCCCGTCAGTAAGCCCAACAACATGCCACTAAGAATCACTTTTTTCATACGTTGTCCTCCACTAATACGGTGCCTATCTGCGGCCAGTCCAGAAGGATTACCGATCTAGGGGTGCTACTACGATTTGAAAACCTGAGCACCCAGGGGTTAAGGGTGCAATGCGCATGCCAAAAAAGCTGGCAAAGCAAACAGTGGGGTTATAGGGTCGAAGCCGTTGAGTGAGAGGAAACTTTTACCCAACGCAGGTAAGGCATGCCCTGGGTCTTGAGCAGTGAAAGCAGCTCTATAACCTATGCCTCGAGGGAAATCATCGTAGGTGCCACCTTATAGTGATGGGCGGCGCGCCTGTCTCCGCCGGATAGGAACGCGCTTCGACCGAGAGCTCAACTTCTTTCGCAAATAGCGCCGGCAAAAGCAAAAAATCTGCGTCCTGTACCTGCAACCGGATCGTCTCGCGCCTCGGTCCGATGGGCTGCGGAAATTCGACGCTCTCCTCCGAGCCACAACACAGATACAGCGACAGCAGATCGCAAAATTGCAGCACGTCCGTCCAGTACTGCACTTCGTTTTCGTCGCGGCTTTGCCGGCGCAATAGGCGACGCTGGCGCTGCTCTTCGGATGCCAGGAAGTCGCGCACGCTGCGCGCATCGTCTTCCGAGTAGGCGGCCATGCTGATCCCAAACTTGCCTATCCGGCAGAAGTGCCCGCTGACAATCAAGCCGGCGATAGGCGCAACCGCCTCGGCGGAATCAATCGAACCTCGCCACGCCCGCAGGAAGTCACCTGCCTTGATCTCCAGAAATGACAGCGGCTTGCCTTCTGCGTTCAAAGCGACATTTTCGCTGGAGTATGTCGCCGGAGTCGCGCTCAGCCGCTCGCTCCCCTCGTCGAAATCTTTCCAGCCCTCATCGTGCAAGCTGATGCCGCGCACGATGTCGTCGTCCGCCGGAGGCGCGCCCTGCAATCGCAAGATGCGCGGCGATATCGCCGGAAACCCTCGCGTGATCGGGCTGGCGCACCAGATGATACGTTGGCGATCTGGTTTTTTCGGCGCGGGCGACGGCTTCCCAGGCAGAGACGAATGCGTTATCGCTGTGGGCAAGCTTGGCTTCGGGCCGGAGGATCATGCGAGCCTATCTCGGCCGCGCGGCACGGCCGCGCTTGGTGGTAGCGGCGCGGATGGGGCCGGTTCCGGTGGGCGGCTTGCGTTCGCCGTCGACCAGTTGCTTCAACACTAGGGCGTTGTTGCGCTCTTCGTTCTTGGATGCGAACAGCAACGTCAGGCGGCGGCGTCTTCTTCCGTAACTCGTAAAGCTGCTGCAAGGCCGTGTTCGCCGCCTCGGCCGTAAGCTCCTTGAGATACTTCTCGCGAAACTTGCTCCACTGCTGCGGGTGGGCGTGAAACCACTTGCGCAACTCATCGGACGGAGCCAGGTCTTTCAGCCAGGCGTCAAGCGCAGCGTCAGACTTCTTCAGCCCGCGCGGCCACAGCCGGTCCACCAGCACGCGAGCGCCATCCTGCGGCGACGGCTCGGCGTAAACGCGTTTGAGAGCAACCGTCATGCGAGGTGTATTCTAACTCTGCTGGAGCCGCAGTGGCGGCCTCACGCGAGCACAGATTTGCACGGACACCTGGAAGAATGCCGAGACCAAAACGCGCGCCGTTTGCTCTTTTATCTGCAATTATTCTGATCGTGATTACGATCTTTCTGGCCTGCGACTCCGAGCCCCGCAAGACTGACGCCGAGCTGGGGCTGACTCCGCAGCAGGCGCAAGGCCGGCGCGTTTACGACGCGCGTTGCGCCGAGTGTCATTACGCCTACAGTACCCATGACCTGCGCGCGCCCAGCCTGAACGGTCTGTTCAAGAAGCCGTTCATGAAAAACGGCATTCCCGCCAACGACGACAGGGTCACCGACATCATCCTGCTGGGCCGCGCCAAGATGCCGGCCTTCCAGCAGAAGCTGACGCAGCAGCAACTGGACGATCTGATGGCGTATTTGCATACGTTGTAGGCGCTGTTCGCGATTCGCTTTTCAGCTCTTCGCCGTTAGCTGTTAGCTCTTAGCCGTTAGCCTTTAGCCGACAACGCCGCAATTCTGTTGCGTCCCTGAGACCTGACAGCCCAGGGCGTGAGAGCGAAAAGCGAAAAGCGAAAAGCGAATAGCGAAGAGCGAAGAGCGAACAGCGAAGAGCGGCTTCTCCACGCTGTACAATAGTTACGTCGCATGGCTACCGCTCCCGAGCTGATCCAGATCGAGATTGGCCCGCGCCGTCCGGCTCCCAAGCCGGAATGGCTGAAGGCGCGCGCGCCCATGGGCGAGAATTACCACAACCTCAAGACGCTGGCGCGCAACCTGGAGCTGCACACCGTCTGCGAGTCGGCGCATTGTCCCAACATCGGCGAGTGCTGGAACCATCGCACCGCGACCTTCATGCTGCTGGGCAATCTGTGCACCCGGCGTTGCGGCTTTTGCGCTGTACCGAAGGGCCGTCCGCAGCCGATCGATTTTGAAGAGCCTCGCCGCGTCGCCGAAGCGGTGGAGAAGCTGGGACTGAAGTTCGCCGTCGTCACCAGCGTCAATCGCGACGACGACAACGTCGGCGGCGCGCGCGTCTTCGCCGACACGATCACGCGAAATCCGCCAACGCGTTCCCGGATGCCGCGTGGAAGTGCTGATCCCCGACTTTCAGGGATTGGAAGAGCCGCTGCGCATCGTGATGGACGCCCGGCCCGACATCCTGAATCACAACACCGAGACCGTGCCTCGCCTGTATCGCGTCGCCCGCTCCGGCGCGCGTTACGAGCGCACGCTGCGGCTGCTGCAGCGCGCCAAGGAAATGAATCCGGCGATTCCGACCAAGAGCGGCGTGATGGTCGGCCTGGGCGAGAGCACCGGATGAACTGCTGGAAGTTTTCCGCGATCTCGCGGCCCACAACGTGGACATCCTTACCATCGGCCAGTACCTGCGGCCGTCGAAGGACCACCTTCCCGTGGCGCGGCTTATACACGCCCGACGAGTTCCGCTTCCTCAAAGAAGAATCGTTGAAGATGGGTTTCCGCCATGTCGAGTCCGGCCCGCTGGTGCGCTCCAGCTATCACGCCGACGAGCAGGCCGATGCGGGAACGCGCATCGTATAGATTGATCTGTCGAGTAGTACTTTCCAATCTAGTTGTACTTAATTGCCAGCGTATTACTTTTTGATATAATCTACTACCATGGGCAACATTGAATACTCGGCGGTAAATGCCAAAGGCCAAGTTGTTATTCCAGCCGATATCCGCGAACGTCTTGACATCAAGCAAGGTACGAAGGTCGCCTTCGTCGAGGAAGAGGGGCGGCTGATTCTCCAACCTGTTACCGACGCCTTCATCGAAAGCATGCGTGGGAGCCTTTCCAAGCGAGGCATGCCAGCGAAGCTGGAGCGTGCACGAGACAGGGAATTCGCGTGACGTGTCACGTGCTGGACGCAAATGCTTTGTATCGATTCCTAATGGATCAGCCGGGAGCCGACATCGTAGAGGATTTATTTAAGCGGGCTCGCTATTCCAAAACTACTCTCTTGCTCTCGGTAATCAATTGGGGTGAAGTTTATTACAACATCGCCATGAAGAGAGGAATCCCGGAAGCGCAAGCATTTATGGCGGACGTCCGGCTCTTGCCTTTGAGCGTGATAAATGCGGATGAGTCGGTCACGGAAGCGGCAGCTAAGTTTAAGGCCGGTTACGGACTGCCCTATGCAGATTGTTTTGCCGCTGCAATTACCGGAAAGGCCAATGTCCTGGTTACGGCCGACGTAAAAGACTTCAAGAAAGTGCCGTGGCTACAAATACTGCCGCTCCCGCAATATCGGTCCTAGATCGATTTTGACGCATGCAGGCGCCCTGAATAGTTTCCCGAAGTGAAGTTATTTCGCTACAAACTGCTTCATCTTGCGCAGCAGCGATTCCGGCGCTTGCACCTCAAGATCAACGATATCCGTCGCGATACTCCCGCGCAAATATAACGGACTTGGCGTCGAGCGCGGCCAGCGCCTTGCCTTCCGATTGAGGCACGCGCAGATGCACCCGCCGCACCGGATCTTCGGCGATGAGCTCGTCAATGCGCTCCAATAACCTGTCCAGCCCAAGTCCCTTTGCGGCCGAGACGTGGACACGCTCTCTGTGTCGCGCAGGCTCTCGCGTTTCTTCTCCGGCAGCAGATCGACTTTGTTCATTACGTAGAGCCGCGGCTTGTCCTGCGACTTCCAGTTCGCGCAGCACTTCTTCGACCTGGGCCTGCTGCTCAGCCGCGGTTGGGCTGGTGACGTCGGACACAAGCAATAGCAGCGACGCTCGCTGCACTTCTTCCAGGGTGGCGCGAAACGCCGAGACCAGCGTGTGCGGCAGGTTTCGGATGAATCCCACAGTGTCAGACAGCAGCACCTGCCGCCGCGAAGGCAAGGTCACGCTGCGCAGGGTGGGATCGAGCGTGGCGAACATGCGCGCGCTTTCCAGCACGCCCGGCCTGGGTGAGCGCATTGAACAGCGTCGATTTCCCCGCATTGGTGTAGCCGACCAGCGCCACCGTCGCAATGGGGACCGACTCGCGCCGCTGCCGCTGCTGTCCCCGAATGCGGCGAACATTTTCCAGCTGCTCTTTTACGTGGCGAATGCGCCGGTAGATTTTGCGGCGATCGGTCTCCAGCTGGGTTTCACCGGGACCGCGGGTCCCGATGCCGCCGCCGAGCTGCGACATCTGCACGCCGCGTCCCGCCAGTCGCGGCAGCAGGTATTGCAGTTGCGCCAGTTCCACCTGCAGCTGTCCTTCACGGGTGCGGGCGTGGCGGGCAAAGATGTCGAGGATGAGTTGGGTGCGATCGATCACCCGCAGGTCGAGCTCGCGCTCCAGGTTGCGCTGCTGCGATGGCGTCAGTTCGTGATCGAAGATGACCAGATCAGGCGAACTGGAGGCGACTGCGCCTTTCAGTTCCTCCAGCTTGCCGCTGCCGATGAGGGTAGCGGGATCTGGCTTTGGACGCCGCTGCAGGAATTCGCCGATGACGACTGCCGCCCGCGCTGGTGGCCAATTCGCGTAACTCGGCCATGGATTCTTCGGCGGAAAATCCGCGATGCTCCTGTCCCTCGGCGTGCAAGTGAGGGGCGGCGGCGCTGCGCGCCACGCGCGCGCTGGGCGGAACCTTGCCAAGGGATTGCTGCCGCGGAGCGCAGCGGCGTATCCGGGTCCGCTTGCCGACTCTTCGTGGAAGCAGTCGTGGTATTGCGCGCCGCGCGGCGCGGGAGGAGAATTCCACTCCAACCAGGAAGACTCGTTCCGGCTGGCTCCGGCCGGTTTGCCATGAGCGGCCATTCGCTCTGGAGTTCATTCCATCCGCGCGAGAAATAGATTAGCCCTCGGAGATCGGTGGTTGCGGTCTCGGTGTCCGCCGGAGCCACTGGTTCGGCTAGTCGCGCGGTGCTCAAAGTGACGTTCGGAATGACGTGGAACGCGACATAACCACGGTGGAAATGGCGTGCTTGAAAATCAACTGCTCCTGGTTGTTGGTGTCGAGGACTATCGAATACTTGTCGAAGGAACGGATTCTTCCTGTCAGTTTCACCCCGCTGAGCAGGTAAATGGTAACTACGAACTTGTCTTTGCGGGCAGTATTCAGAAATCCGTCTTGTATGTTCTGTGCTGCCTTGTTTTCCATAGGTTCCTCCCTGGCAACATGCAAAAAACAGCACCAGCCCCAGATTCGCGGCCCCTTACGATTCCGAGCCTGCAGAAACCGTCCGCAGCCGATACATGCCAACGGACCGCAGAAGCAATCATAAGTCCACTTTACGATAAGGCGGTAGCGGCGCAATTTCAACTAAAACAAGCACAAGGCACGTGTGATGTAGAATTCGCGCACTGCTCCGGAATCGGGAAGCAATGCGCAGGATAACGGGTCTGAGCATAGGTGATCCGAAGATGACTTCACTGGCTAGTGGCGCTACTCTTCTCGCCCGCAGATCCAATTCCCCGGCGGCGCAGCCACCGCCCTGATGGTCGCTTCGCTGGATCCATTTTGTCGCCGGCATCACCTGGATCGGACTGCTGTACTTCTTCAACCTGGTGGGCATGCCATTCCTGCAGGAACTCGACGCCAAAATCGCGAGGAATTGTCGTCCCCAAGCTGATGCGGCGGGCTTTGTGGTGGTTTCGCTGGAGCGCGGTGGTGACCGTCCTGGCCGGCATCGCCTACTGGATGCACATCGTGGCCAGCGACGTTCGCAATGCGGTGTCGGCGGGCGAGCCGGCCTCCGCCGGGATGATGTTCGGCAGCTTCTTCGGGCTCTGGACACTGGCGTTCGTGATTGAGATGGGAGCGCTGATGTCCCCGGCGGAGGCGCTCAGGAAGGGCCCGGTGCTGGGCGTAATTGTGGCGATCGCGGTGATCGCGGCGGCGTACATCTTTCTGAGCTTGAATCAGCATGGCTGGGAGAGCAATCGCGCGCTGGCGATCGGCATTGGCGGCGGACTGGGCTGGTTCATGCTGCTGAACGTTTGGGGCGTGGTGTGGCGCATGCAGAAGAAGCTGATCCGCTGGACCGAGGCCAACGCCAGCCAGGGAACGGCGATGCCGCCCGAGGCGCCCAAGGTGGCGAGAATCGCGCTGCTGTGTACCCGCCTGAATTTCTGGCTGTCGTTCCCCATGCTGTTCTTCATGGGCGCGGCCAGCCATTACATTCTGTTTGCGGGACGGTAAGCGAACCGGGGTGCAGCTTCTTCTCCGGCTTGTCTCTTCCTAACGTCAGCCTGGATATTGACGGCGGGCTGACGGCTGTCGAAAATCGCTATCTCATTCACGAACTCTGGAACGCCGATCACGGGCGAGTCGCGGGCAGGCCGGAACCTGAGCCACCTCCGGCCGCTTAGTCTGCCTACACCAGGCATCGATTCCGCTATAGAATCAAGTTTCGCCATGCCATCGACACTCGCCGCAATCGTCTGTTGTCGGGTTCCGCGACGCCAGCGCGATCCCGTCCCCATGCTTGATCTCACTCGTCAGTACGAGACCATCAAGGACGACGTTCACGCAGCCATCGAACGTGTGCTGACCACCCAGCACTTCATCGGCGGCCCGGAACTCGACGGCTTCGAACGCGAGTCGGCAAGCTACCTGGGAGTGAGCGCGAGTGTTGGCTGCGCGTCGGGAACTGACGCCTGTTGGCTGGCCCTGGCTGCCGCCGGCGTTGGACCGGAGGCGTGCGTGATCACCACGCCCTTCAGCTTCTTCGCCACGGTAAGTTCGATCGTGCGCTGCGGCGCCACTCCGGTTCTGGCTGACATCGATCCGGCAACGCTGAATCTCGATCCCGACGCGACCGAGAGAGCGCTGAAGCGTGGGCGCTCGTACAAGCTGCGCGCGGTGATGCCGGTGCACCTGTACGGACAGTGCGCCGACATGGACAGGTTTGCCCGCCTCGCCGAGCAGTACGACGCCATCCTGGTCGAGGATGCGGCGCAGGCTTTCGGCGCGAAGTGGCGCGACAAGAAAGCAGGAGCGCTGGGCAAGGCCGCGGCGTTCAGCTTTTATCCCACCAAGAACCTGAGCGCCTACGGCGATGGCGGATGCGTCACCACCGACGATGAGGAACTGGCGGCGCACGTTCGACGTTTGCGCAATCACGGCAGCCGCCAACGGTATTACCACGAAGAGATTGGCTGGAACAGCCGCCTCGATGCCATGCAGGCGGCGGTGCTGCGGGTGAAGCTGAAGCACATCGACGACTGGAACCAGGCGCGCCGGATGCTGGCCTGTCGCTATCACGGTTTGTTCATCGAACTCCGGCCTGGTGCGCAACGGCGAGCAATCGGTCAGCGCGCAGGCGCCCATCGCGCTGCTGGCGACCATGCCTGAGGCCTATCACATTTACCACCAGTACGTGGTGCGCGCTTTTCGACGGGATGAACTGCGGGCCTTCTTGACCGAGCAGGGAATCGGAACCGAGATCTACTATCCCGTGCCGCTGCACCTGCAGGAATGCTTTACTTACCTGGGCTACAAAGCGGGCGACCTTCCGGAGTCGGAGCGCGCGGCGAAGGAAGTTCTGGCGCTGCCCATGTTTCCTGAGCTGCGCGAGGACGAGCAGCAGCGCGTGGTGGCGGCCATCGCCGAGTTCTACAGCCGGTAGGACAGAAATTCATTCACCACGGAGACACGGAGGGCACGGAGTTTTTGTAACGATTGACTCGTCTCCATGGTCAGTGTCTCTGTGTTAATCCTTAGTCTTGTACACGTGCAGCAATCGACCTTTTCATCACTTGTGCTTCTTGCGCGGATGGGCTGGCGCTTGCTTTTTGTGCTGCGCGGAGTAAGCGGCCAATGCTGCCCCGTGCTTGGCCTTCTCCGCAGCTTCCTGCTGCGGGGTCAGCACCCGGCGCACGATAGGGCCATTCAATTTGTAGGTGATGTCGACCATCTGTCCCGTCGTTCAGTTTTCCTGCGGATGGTAAAGGTCGGCAGGTCGCCTTCTTTGCCGAAATCCTGATGGCCCGTCTTCACCGGGAAGTAGCCCTCAAGATTGCGCTCGCGGTAGGCGGTTTCATAGCGATGCTTGGCGCGGTTTCTGGTGAAGATTCGAATCTGATTGAAGTCCCATGGCAGTCCGTCCTTGGGCTCGTTCAACAGCACCAGGTACTGCGGCACCTGCTTGATCTTCCTCCTGCACCGTGTTCAAAACGAAGTAGCCCATGATGCGCTGGCCTTCGGCATATTGCGCAATCTCCAGCGGGATATCGAGGTCGATCATGCGTAGCAGCACCCAGCCGACATGTCCGGCGGAGTTGCGCACCAGATACCAGTCTTCCATCACCGGCTTGGGAGGCTCGGCGGGCTCGCCCGGGGCTGCTTGGCGGAGCGCCGGCTTCGGCGGCACGGGCGCGGTCTTAGGTTGTACCTGCTGGGTCGTCCCGCCACTCTTCGGATTTTGCGGATTCTGCGCAGCATCCGTGGCGGGCGTCTTCGGCGGATTCTGTCGTCCGCCGGAGCGGATGCCTTCGGGGGATTCTTCTCCGCCGTGGCGCGCTTCAGGACCTCAACTTTCTCTCCGTCCTTGAGTTGATAGAGGTGCTCGCCTTCGCGCGATGGGGTCATGTGCATGTTGAGTTCGGAGCGCGTGGTTCCGTGGGCTTGCACCGGTTGGCTGGCATTGTCGCTGGCTAGCTTCTGGAAAGCATCGTAAACGTCCTGGGAAACCAGGCTGCGTTCTTCGATCCAGCCTTCCTGTCCGCTGTCGGTGCGCACTCGCAGGAAACGCCGTTGCTTCTCCAGGACTTCGACGCGATCGCCGCTATGCACCGTACCGATCTTGTTGTACATGGTGGCCACTCGATCGCGCAGGCTGGTCTCCTGGGCCGAGACATACATGTACTCATGCTTGGCAAGTGATCCGCGCTTGCAGGCACAGCCCAGCACAAGCAAAAGCATCGCGAGGGCGAACAGCGGAATGCGAATGTTGACGAGAAGAGGAAGATTTCACCGGCAGCACAGAACACTATAAACCAGGGGCTAGTGGCTAGGGGCTAGTGGCTAGTTGCAAGGCTGATGCGGCACGAGACTGTTTTCCTGGTTTGTCATCCTGAGCGAGAGTAGGGAGTCGAAGGCACCGCAACAAATCTGAGATTGTTGGTGGCTAAAGGGATCCTTCGACTCCTCGCTATGCTCGTCGCTCAGGATGACACTCCAAAAAAAGATTGCTACAGCCCAACCTCAATTCTTGAGCGGGGATCGAGGTAATCGCGCAGGCCGTCGCCAATGAAGTTGAACGACAGCACCGCCAGCATGACGGCGGCGGCGGGGAACAGCACCAGATGCGGCGAATCGAACAGGTGAGAGCGCGCGTCGTTCAGCATCGAACCCCAACTCGCTGTCGGAGGTGGCACGCCCAGTCCGAGGAAGCTCATGGTGGCTTCCGCCAGAATGGCGCCCGCCATTCCGATCGCCGCCTGCACGATGATCGGCTGAATGATGTTGGGCAGAATGTGCCGCACGACGATCCGCAGATCGCTTGCGCCCAAGCGCGCGCGCAGCTTCCACAAATTCGCGTTCGCGGACCGCCAGCACCTGGGCGCGCACCAATCGGGCATAGCCCACCCATCCCCCGATCGAGAGCGCCAGAATCAGGTTGAAAATGCCGGGCCCGAGAAATGCCACAAAGGCGATCGCCAGCAGGATTCCAGGGAACGACATGAACGCGTTCATCACGACCACGTTGAGCACGCGGTCGATGACTCCGCCGTAGTAGCCGGCGATGGAACCCGAAGATCAGTCCCAGCGTGAGCGACGCTGCGACTACGCAACTGCCCACCAGCATCGAGATGCGGGCCCCGTAGATGATGCGCGAGAGGATGTCGCGTCCCAGTTCGTCGGTGCCAAACCAGTGCGAGGCCGAGGGCGCCATCAGGCGCGCCGGCAGATCGATCTGCGCCGGATCGTGGGGAGCGATCCAGGGCGCGAACAGAGCGCACAACAGGAAGATGGCGACCATTACCACGCCCGCAGTGGCGAGCAGGTTATAGCCGGCAGCCCGGCGGAGCGAAACAAGTTGAGCGGTGGACGCCATGCAGCATCATGGTAAATGAATACGGCGGCGTTCTTTCGAAAGCGCCGCCAAACACTCGGAATTCCGGCTCAGGTAGCTACTTCAACGTGATTTCCCGGGTCAGATAGCTGGCGACCGTCCGTCCGTTCTCGACTCGCTTGTCGATGACCTGCTGCTCTTTGCTCTTGTCGCCATATTGTTTCATGCGCAGCTCCAGGACTTTCATCCCCAGTCCATCGAGAGCGGCCATGTTCTTGTAGGTGAGCTCGAAGCCAATGTCCCAGTCGTCGATGCTGGACTTTCGTCTGGTTCAGGAAAATGCCATAGCCTTCGATGATCCCGGCGCTTCTTCTCGGCGTCCCAGATCGGCTTGATGTTGTTCTTCACGTCGTCCATGAACGCGTTGAAGTGCCCGGGAAGAATGTGGACGAGAACGACACGATCCACCGGGCCCTCGGTGTATTGGTCTTGCGCCACGGCGGTGGCCAGAGATACCAGGGTGACACACAACACTGCTACAGCGAGCCGCAAAGCTTGCTTCATGTACAGCCTCCTTGTTTGTGATTTGCGGAGTGTGCCCTATTCGCGGCTTCTCGTAAAGTGAAAACTGGCGCGATGCCGTGTTCCCAAACGTCAGTTACTTTCCTCAGACCTTGATGGAAGACAACTGCATCCACGAATCGGGTAGGGCAGCGCACCTCCCTGTGCCACGAAAAGGCAGGCCCTTCGCGGCATTTGCCTCCGGGGTCTAGAATCATGGGTTCGGCTGTGAGTAACCCGGATAGTCGGCCCATGCTGCCCTTTCAAGCTGGTCTATAGCGAAAAGTATTTCCTGCCCATCGGCGAGCACATTTTTCGCGCCGACAAGTTTCGCCTCATTCGCGAACGCCTGCTTCAGCAAGGCGTTGCCGAAGATTCTGACTTCGTGGTTCCGCAACCCGCCAGCGAAGACGATGTCCTGCTGGTGCATTCGCCGCTCTATGTGAACAAGTTGATGGAAGGCAGCCTGAGCGCGCGCGAGGAGTTGGAGATGGAGATTCCATACTCGCCGCAGGTGGTGGATGCCTTCATGCTCCACACCGGCGGCTCGATTCTGGCGGCGGAACGCGCGCTGGAAGACGGTGTCTGCATCAATATCGGCGGCGGATTTCACCACGCGTTTCCCGAGCACGGCGAAGGCTTCTGCATGATCAACGATTTTGCCGTCGCCATTCGCGCCATGCAGAAGCGCGGCAAGATTCGTCGCGCCATGACGGTGGATTGCGACGTACATCAGGGAAATGGCACGGCTTTCATTTTCGGCAGTCCGCGGCCCCAGCCGAACAGCTTGCCTTCGGCGTCGGCCCCGCCGCGAGGTCCGCAACGGACCACCATGACGGAGGGCTCCAGCAAAGATGTGTTCACCATTTCGCTGCATCAGGAGAACAACTATCCCTTCATCAAGCCGCCGTCTTCCATCGACGTCAACCTGCCCGATGGCTGCGGCGATGCCGAGTATCTGGCCTGGCTCGATAACGCTCTGAGTTCCGGGTTGCGGCAGTTTGAGCCGGAACTGATCTGCTACGTGGCCGGCGCCGATCCTTACCGTGACGACCAGCTTGGCGGCTTGAACCTGTCCATCGCGGGACTGAAGCAACGCGACGAGCTGGTCTTTCGCGTCGCCCGCGCGCGCGATATACCCGTGATGGTCACCTACGCCGGCGGTTACGCGAACCACATCGAAGACACCGTGACCATTCACTGCAACACCGTGGTGGCGGCGGCTGAGGTGTATCGCACTGCGTCGAGTGAAACCTCCCAATTGCCGAAATGAAAAGACGGACCGCCCTTCGACTTTACCGATTTCTTTTCTTTGTGTACGTTGCCGGTTTGTGCGCTGGTGCGTTGCGATTGGGTGCCGACCTGGTATCAGGGGTCCACAGTGGTGCGCATTGGATCAGCTCTTTGGCGGTTGGCGCGGTCGGCTGCTACATGGCGGTGCAATGCTTTCGTCAGTGGAAGACCATCGCGGCCACCTCCGACGAAGAGTGGCATCGGGCATGGTGGATTCAGCCGTCAAACAAATCCTAGATCACGTCGCCGCTGCCAATGACTCGACTGCGCATCACTGCGTGATATCCTGATTTCAGCGCGGAAACCGCAGGTTTCCGCCCACCCAGCCAGAGCTGTGGACTCCTGACAATGTTTGAGAACCTTACAGATAAGCTGCAGCGTGCCTTTAAGAATTTGCGCGGACAAGGCACCCTGACCGAAGAGAACATCGGCGAAGCGCTGAAAGAAATCCGCATGGCGCTGCTGGAAGCCGACGTCAACTTCAACGTCGTCAAAGAATTGATCGAGCACATCCGCGAAAAGGCGCTGGGCCAGGAAGTGCTGACCGCGCTTTCTCCCGCCGAGCAGGTGGTCAAGATTGTTCGCGACGAACTGATCACCATCCTCGGCAAGGACGCCGCCAAGCTGAAGTTCGCCTCCCAGCCGCCCACGGTTGTGCTGATGGCGGGCCTGCAGGGTTCCGGCAAGACGACCACTTCGGGCAAGCTGGCGAACTGGCTCAAGCAGGGCGGACACCGGCCCATGCTGGTCTCGGTTGACGTTTACCGCCCGGCGGCACGCGAGCAGCTCAAGGTCGTGGCGCAGGCCATCAAGGCCCATATTTACGAAGGCAAGGTCGAGGAATCGAACACCGCCACGGTCGAACGGCTGGTGAAGGAAGCGCGCCGCGAGGCCATCAATAACGCCTGCGACGTGCTCATCGTTGACACCGCCGGCCGGCTGCACATCGACGAGCAGTTGATGGACGAGATGCAGTCGCTGAAGAAGATCCTGAACCCGCAGGAGATCCTCTTCGTGGCCGACGCGATGACCGGCCAGGACGCGGTGAAGTCGGCCGACGAGTTCCACAAGAAGCTCACGCTCACCGGCGTGATACTCACCAAGATGGACGGCGATGCCCGCGGTGGCGCGGCGCTTTCCATCCGCAACGTGACCGGACAGCCCATCAAGTTCATCGGCATGGGCGAAAAGTACGATGCGCTGGAGTTGTTTCATCCCGACCGAATCGTGGGACGGATTCTCGGGATGGGCGACATTCTCTCGCTGATCGAGAAGGCCGAAGCCAATCTCGACAAGAAGAAGTCGGAAGAGTTTGCCCAGAAGGCGCTCAGCGCCGACGGCTTCTCGCTGGAGGATTTTCGCGATCAGTTGCGGCAGGTGAAAAAACTCGGCTCACTGCAGAGCATCATGGGCATGATGCCCAAGATCGGACCGTTCGCCAACATGCAGAAGTCCGGGGCCGACAAAGTGGACGAAAAGCAACTCAGCCGCGTGGAGGCGATCATCAACTCCATGACGCGTACGAACGCGAGCACCACGAGGCCATCAACGGCAGCCGGCGCAAGCGCATCGCCCGCGGCTCGGGCACTAGCGTGCAGGAGATCAATCACCTTCTGCGCCAGTACGCCCAGATGCGTAAGATGTTCAAGAGCATGGGCAAGCCCAGCTTCGCCCGCCGGCTGGCCGGGATGAAGATGCCGGGGATGTAAGAGAAGCCCGCGATTCGCTTTTCGCATTCGCCGAAAGAACCGCAGATTCCTCGGGGCTGAAGCCCCTCGGAAGGACACAGTTCGGGATGCCTAATGGCGCACCCTTGGACTTCGCTCAGGGCAGGCTCTGAAGGTGCGCCCCTTCAGATGACAGTTTCCGGCCTTCAGGCCGCAAGAGGTACATTCATTGGCTATTTATCTTCCCGCAACCGCAGATGACGAACACATCGCACTCGACGAATTGACCCCGCGCGAGATCGTGCGCGAACTCGACAAGTATGTTGTCGGGCAGAACCAGGCGAAGCGCGCCGTGGCCATCGCCCTGCGCAATCGCATGCGCCGTCAGAAGCTCTCGGCCGAACTGGCCGAAGAGGTCATCCCCAAGAACATCATCATGATTGGACCCACGGGCGTGGGCAAGACGGAGATCGCACGCCGGCTGGCCAAGCTGGCCAACTCTCCCTTCATGAAGGTGGAGGCCTCGAAGTTTACCGAGGTTGGCTACGTGGGACGCGATGTTGAGTCCATGATCCGCGACCTGGTGGAGATCGCCATCGACATGGTGCGCGAGGAGAAGCTGGAAGACGTTGCCGACAAGGCCGAACTCAACGCGGAAGAGCGCCTGCTCGACCTGCTGCTGCCGGCGATGCCGGCCCCGGTGCAGATGCGTCCCGCCGCGCAAGACCCGCAGCAGATCGGGTTCAACATGGGCGGCGAACCGTTGCTGGCCGGCGAACCCGGATCGCGCACGCGCGAGAAATTTCGTCAGCAGTTGCGCGAGGGCAAGCTCGACGAGCGCATCGTGGAACTCGACGTCCGCGAAAAATCGATGCCTGCCTTCGAGATCATCACCAATCAGGGCGTCGAGGAGATGGACGTCAACATGAAAGACATGTTGCCCAACATCTTCGGCCAGCGCACCAAGAAGCGGAAGATGAAGGTCAGCGAGGCCTTCGAGTACCTCATCCAGGAAGAAGAGCAGCGCCTGGTTGACATGGACCAGGTCACGCGCATCGCCGTCGAGCGCGTGGAGAATTCGGGCATCATCTTCCTCGACGAAATCGACAAGATCGCCGGGCGCGAAGGCGGTCACGGGCCTGACGTTTCGCGCGAAGGCGTGCAACGCGACATTTTGCCCATCGTCGAAGGCACTACGGTGAACACCCGCTACGGCATGGTGCGCACCGACCACATCCTGTTCATCGCCGCCGGCGCATTCCACGTGTCCAAGCCCAGCGACCTGATTCCCGAATTGCAGGGGCGCTTCCCCATTCGCGTGGAGCTGCAGTCGCTGACGGTGGAGGACTTCATCAAGATCCTCACCGAGCCCAAGTCGTCGCTCACCAAGCAGTACATTGCGCTGCTCGACACCGAAGGGCTGAAGCTGGAGTTCACTTCCGAGGCGTTGGCCGAAGTGGCCAACTTCGCCTTCCGGGTGAACGAAGGGACAGAAAACATCGGTGCGCGCCGCCTGCACACCATCATGGAACGCGTGCTGGATGAGATCAGCTTCGAGGCCCCGGACATGAAGGAGAAGAACGTGACCATCGATGCCGACTACGTGCGCAAGACCCTGACGGACATCGTGAAGGACCAGGACTTGTCGCGGTACATACTGTAAGACGGCGTCACGTTTTGGCGGCCAAGCGACAAAGAGTTGATTCGCGACGGGCCGCCGCCACAGCGCAAGGATAGCGACCTGGATGAGCGACGATGCCAGTTCGGGCTGGGGTGGCAGTTCGGCTGCCCTGGTCGTAGTATTTTGGGCCATCCTCTACGCTGTCCGCAACGCCTCCGCCCACCGTGCGGGTAAGCACATCGCTGCTCAAAACTACTCCAGCACCGAAAAATATCTCCGGCAAGAGCTACGCTCGAAAGAGCGAAAGCTGGGTCCCCAAGACATCGAGGTCGCGATGGTCCTGAATCGTCTGGGAAAGGTTTTATTGCAGAAGGGTGACCCTGCCGCCGCGGAGACCATTTTTCGCCGCGCGTTGTTGATCGAACAAAGCGTGCTTGGAATGCACTCGCCCGACCTGGTTGCGACCCTCCGCGACTTGAGCGTTTCTTTGCATGCCCAGCACCACCATGAGCCGGTGGTCCTGCTGATGCAACGCGTTCTGGAAATCCAGGAGCGCCAGTATGGAAGGGAAGATCTGCGTATTGTGCGGGCCCTCGCTGACCTGAGCCATGCGCTTGCCTACCGGCAGGACCATGCCGGCGCCGAACGAACCATTCAGCGTGCGCTTGGCATTTATGACAAGGAAGGACATCCCGAAGATGAGGAACTTGCAGCCCTGCTGCATTTTCTGGGGGCGAGCCTGGTGGACCAAGGCCGGTTTGCAGATGCCGAGCCGCACTACCGGCGAGTCCTGGCAATTCACAGGAAGCTGCTGGCGCCGGATGATGAGCGGCTTGGCATGACGATGCTCTATCTTGCCGGCGTCCTCGGCGCCATAGGTGACCGCGCTGAGGCCGAGTCGTTCTACCGTGAAGGTCTCCTCATCGAGGAAAAGAGCCTGGGGCCCGAACATCCCGCCGTGGCCGATACACTAAACGATCTGGCCGTAGTCGTGGCCAACCCCGAGGAAGCGAAGGCCCTGCATCGGCGGGCACTGCAGATTCGGGAGGCGGCTTTCGGGAATGACAGTCTGAAGGTGGCCGTTTCGTTGAGCAATCTTGGACGGTTACTCGAACACAATGCCGACTACGCCAATGCCGAACCGCTGCTGCGACGAGCGTTTCAAATTCGTGAGGCGAAGCTACCCCAAGGCGATCCGCTGTTGGCCAATTCGCTGCTCGATTTGGGCAACCTGTTTCGCGACAAGCGCGACTATGGTGCCGCCGAACCGTTTTACTGGCGAGCGATGGCCCTTCTGCAAAAATCGCTCGGCCTGTCGAGTTCCCGAGTAGCCAGCACGCTTTCCAGAATCGCCTGGCTGCGCTCCAAGCAAGGCGACGCTGCCGGCGCGGAAGCCCTGCTGCGGGAGGCGTTGGAGATTCACCAGAAAGCCGACCCGGCCGATCCTCCGGGGATGGCGTTCACCTTGGCCGGCCTTGCCGAGGTGTTGCAGCGGAGGAACGAAATAAATGAAGCGGAAACGCATCTGCGCCGGGCGTTAGAAATACTTGAGAATGCCAGGAAGGGGCCGCCGGACGAATTTGCGGCCTGTCTGGTTAATCTTGGCAAAGTCCAGGAAGCCAAGGGCGAGCTGACGGAGGCGGAAACCCTCTATCGCCGGGCGCTGGCCGCCTTCAGTGAGGCCTTTGGTCCTCAGGATTGGAACGTGGCGCTTACGGTTGGACGGCTGGCCGGGTTGCAGGCCCGGCGCACGGATTACGAAGGCGCCAGGTTGCTCTACGAACGTTCTCTCGCGCTGGCTGCGCAATCGCTGGGTGCGGACCACGCGGTCACGTTGAGGATCAAACAACTGCTCGACGAACTTCCGTCGAGCTCGCCGGGAAGCACCATCAACTGATTCACATTGCCGCCTATTGAGCTGCCTTCGCACGTGTCCGTCGCCAGACGTAGCGGGCCGGGAAAAACAGGATTGCTGCCCACACCAGCAGGCTCGGTCCCCACGACATGAAGAACAGCAGCACGTTGATTACGCCGTCCACAACACTGCGATAGCCCTCGACTGCGGCATTGTGGAATTTTGTGCCGACAGACGGTGGAACCATTCGCATTTGAGCTTCGTGCTCTTCCGTGAGCGACAGAGTCAGTGTGCCGAAGTCGACCCGTTTGGTCAGAGCTTTCTTCTCCGCCTCCATGCGTTCGATTTCTTCCCGCACACCGCTCAGCTTCTCTTCGACCGCGACGACTTCCTCCAGTTTGCCGGTGCGAGTGCGGAGAAGTTCCGTCAGTCGCTGTTCAGTATTCCTGGCGTTAGTGAGCCGGGCCTGCAGGTCCACGTATTGTGAGGTGACCTCTTCTCCGGCCTGCGACTCCGATTCCACGCGGCCGACCTTCTTCAACTCCGCGATGGCCGCTTCCAATCGATCGGCAGGCACGCGTAGTACCGCCGTAAGCTTGCGTTCCGAGTCGCTGGGCGAAGACACGTTCATCTGCCCGACGTAGCCGCTCTGCCGCTTGAGGATTTCGTCAATCCGGGCTCGTGCAGCTTCGAAGTTCCTGGTTGTAATGGCCAGCTCTGCGGTACGCGCGATCATGGGAGCATTCAGAACCGTGACATTGTTCTGTCCCGCCGTGCCAGGTTCAGGAGCCGGAGGCGAGCGTAGGACAGTGCTGCGCGGTCTGCCCCGGCCAGCTTTTGTACTGTCAACCTCCAAGCTGGAGGCGAGTTGGGATTCTTGCCGTCTGCGAAGTTCTTCTTCCGTCGGAACTCGCGAGCAGTGGAGCGCGGGGCCGCCGTCGGCGGCTATACCGGAACTTGCGAAGGGATTCGTCTCGGAGGCGGGCATCCGGGCTTGCTTTGGCACCGTCGCCACAATGGCCAGCACGGCGATGCTGGTAGCAGCCGCTATCCAACCCCATCGCGGCCAGCGACTGATATGGAAAACAGTGCGCCAGCCGGCAGACTGAACATCCGCAGTGTTTTGCTGTTGTTCGCGTTCCTCAAGGGCGGCGAGCATCTGGCCTTCCGGCTCGCGATCGAACGGCTCAATTTCCCAGTAACTCATGGCCTGCGAAACAGACCGAAGATCGACCGCGAATTGCTGGCATTGCCGGCATTCCTGCAGATGCGCGACAGCCTTGGTCGCCTCGTTAGCAGGCAATTCGCCGTCCAGGTAAGCCATAACTTCTTCCTGTTCGAGCAAGTGTTGGTGTGTGCTCATCTCATGTCCTCTTGCGAACCGCTTTCTCCGGCCCCGGCTGCGGTTCTGGCGGCTGTATTGCGACGCGCCAATTCGTCCGGCTGCAGATGGTTCTTCAAGGTCACGCGGGCCCGAAACAGCCGCGAGCGCACGGTGTTCAGTGGGACCCGCAGCAATTCGGCGATCTCGGCGTAACTCAGCTGTTCGTATTCGCGCAGCATCAGGATTTCGCGGTCGTTGCGATCGAGTTTCTTCAGCGCCTGCCGTAGCCACAGATCGCGATCGGGAGTGCCCGCGCTGGTCGCCTCCGGCTCGGACACCAACGGTGCGGTTTGTCGATGCTTGCGACGCTCGGCGGCCAGCAGGTTCAGAGCAATCCCGTAAAGATAGGTGCGGAACAGCGCGCGGGGTTCATAACGTTCCGACCCGCGGATCACCGCCATGAATACGTCTTGGGCGAGATCCTCGGCGCGCATGTCGCCGTCTAGTCGGCGCCGGAAGAAGCCGTAGAGAGGTTGGCGGTAACGGGCATAGAGCTCGTCGAAGGCTTCGCGCGATCCGCGCTGGAACTCCAGCATCAAAGCTTCGTCGTTGATCATTGCTTGCGGTGCATCTCTCCGCACCCTGCGAACCGCGTCGTCGTGCGATTCATATCCTGTAATGCCGAAACGAGGCAGAAAGTTCCCGATTCACGCCGCGCGCAGAAAAAAAGATTTCTTGGCCAGCGGAATTGGGGGGATTCGGCCGTTATGAAGGGCTACAGGTAGTCCAAGCCGAACCCTACATCCCCGCGCCACCTTCGAAGATCTTCTCCATTTGGTACGGGAACACGCGATAGAGAGCGTAGGTGATGCCGGTGTCGGAGTACTGACGGAAGAGCAGAACACCGCGACCGTTAGCGTCGGCGTCAACCGCGTCGATGACTTCCATGCGCGGGTAGGCGTCGAGATGATTGCTGTCGCTGACCACGCTGAAGATCTTTTGCGGCGCGCCGTTGACGTCAATCTTGGCGACCACGGTAACGAAGTAGTCGAACTCGCCGCCGGGCGCCGGTTTTGCAGTCGCGGCCGGCAGCTTGGCACGTCAGCACCAGCGTCGGCGAGTTGCTGTAGTCGAGATCAAAGCCGCGCAAATCGTAGTCGGCGATAGCGGCGGTCTTGGACACCACTGGACCGTTGTGCTTGCCGGCATACTTGCGCACCTCGTCCATCGCCATTCTCGCCATCGGTTCGCCCACGCTCTGCCTTTCGCCGGTCGCCATCCCATACAGCAGGGACCGGGTTTCGTAGGTGCCGGCGTCGGATATCGCCGCATAGGCGTGTGGCGCCTGGGCTGCTTTGGCCGAGGTTGAGTGAGCGGCGGTTGCATTGTTTCCTGGGACTGGTTTGGATGCGCTACTCACACTTGCATTGGAGGTGGCAGTATCGGTCGCAGCTGACTGCTCGGCTGGTTTGCCACGCCGCAGCACCGGGCGGTTGGGGTCATTGTCGTTGGACGCCTCGGCTGGCGGCGTACTTGAAGCTGGCGCCTGCGTTTTAGGTGGCTGAGTATTGTCGCCGAGAGTCGGCTTGGAACTCGACGGCGATGGCGAAGAAGCAGGCGCCGGGGCTTTCAGCGTAGGCCGGTCGGGATCGTCGGCTGATTTTCGGCGGAGCATTCTTGTTCGCTGTGGAATTCCCGCCGCGGACGGAGTTGAGTTGCCGGTGGGAGCCGGCGTGCTGCTTTGCCCACCGCCGGGAGAACTCGTATCAGCTTGCACCAGGGCGGCGCAGCACCGGCGGCCCTTGATCGTCGCTCAGCACGTCGTGCCCCTTGGGCTTCGGCTTGGGCTGCTTTGCGGCCTGCTGCGGCGATCTTGGCTTCGACGCGGCGTTTCAGGCTTCCATTGCCCATCGGCAACCCAGTTACCGTTGAGGTCTCGAGGCGTCGTCACCGTGAACCATCCCGCAGGCTCGCCCGTAGGTCAGAGCCTGGTACACGGTTTCAGGCTGCAGCGCCATGGGCTCGGGATTTGCGCCGTAGAGGCTGGCATCGTAGAAGTGGCCATCGATCCACAGCGCGATAGGCACCAGGCGCGTGCCGCCGCCGGGCAGAAACTCAACCACGGCAATGGCGCGTGGACCGCGCTTTCTTCTTGTCTTGTTTCTGCGACGGCTGCTGGCCGGCTGGCTGGTGCTCGGTGCGGTCGCGAATCTGTGCAGTGACGAAAGTTGACAGCAACAGAATGGCAAGCAGCCCGGCGGTGGCCGATTTGCCGGATTTACGGTATAGATAGTGCGATATGGAAATCAAATCGAAAGCTCCCGACTTTACCCTGCCCGACGAAAACGGAAACCCGGTTTCGCTCGATCAGTTCCGCGGCAAGAACGTAGTCCTGTTCTTTTACCCCAAAGCCAACACGCCCGGTTGAACCATAGAGGCGTCCGGGTTCCGTGACGCATACAGCAAATTGCAGAAGGCCGGACTGGTGGTGCTGGGCATCTCCGCCCGACACGCCGAAGGCACAACTGAAGTTTAAAGAAAAATACGACCTGCCGTATACCTTGCTGGCCGACGAGAAGAAAGAGGTCGCCAAGAAGTTCGGCGTCCTGAAAGAAAAGAACATGTACGGCAGGAAGGTGATGGGGATCGCGCGAACGACTTTTCTCATCGGGCCAGACGGCAAGATCGCGCACATCTTCGAGAACGTGAAGCCTGACGGGCACGCGGAAGAGGTGCTGGCGGAGGTTAAGAAGAGGGGATAGGGGATAGTGACTAGTGGCTAGTTGTTAGTGGTTGGAAGCCTTCTCTCCACAATCTCTTGCTGGGGCTAGCACCAACTGGAGCGCGTCACGGAGTTTTGCCTTCGCCTCTTCGAGGGTACCTCCCTCCGAAGTCGCGGTCCAAAAGAAATCCGCTGTCGAAACATCCCTTCCAGGGGGCTTTGGCATCAACGGTGCCAGCAGTAGATGTTCACCCGCCTCCTTCGTCCATTGGGCCCCAGATTCCGCATCGGGCATGAGCCGCTTGCCAGCTAGTTTGAGCAGGTAAATTTCCAAACAGCCGGTAGTAGCCTCCTGCTGCGATGTTCCCGAGTTGTCCGCACAGAACGACGGCAGCAGAAGCTGCCTATTCCACTCACCCTTGACCTTGGGCAACTGACCACGAAGGAGATCTTATGAAGCGCAAGTTTGCTGCCGTCACGCTAAGCGTGCTTTCCCTATTGCTCCTAGCGTTCGCGCCAGGATTTCTGGCGTCAGCGCAAGAAGCTCAGCCTCAGGTACTCACCAATCCCGATGTGAACTATCCCGTTCACTTTGACATTTCACCGCCTCTACGCGACATGGCGACCCAGGTCTCGCTGCAAGAGGGCGCTCACGCCGCGGCGCCAGTCCGGTACCCTAAGCTCCAGCAACTCATGGAGGCGGCGCAGAGCGGCCAGCAACCCGTTAAGGACGGCGCCCTCCAGAGCTCCTCAGGTGGCCCCTTGGTTAGCGCCACCCTTGGCCTGAACCTGCTCGGTGTGGGAAACGGCTTTCCCGGCTATACCGTTCCAGACGCCCCTCCCGACGTGAACCTGGCGGTAGGTGACACCCAGGTGGTGCAGTGGGTGAACGTATCGTATGCCGTATTTAACAAGAGCACCGGCGCAGTTGTGGCGGGGCCGATCCTGGGCAACGCCTTCTGGTCAGGTTTTGGCGGAGCGTGCCAAACCAGCAACAGCGGCGACATTATCGCCCAATGGGACAAGATTGCTCACCGCTGGGTGATGACCCAGAACGTGTTTTCGTCGCCCTATATGACCTGCATCGCCGTCTCCACGACTTCGGATGCGACCGGATCCTACTATCGCTTCGCTTACCAGCAACCCGGCTTTCCGGATTACCCGAAGTGGGGTCTGTGGCCGGATGCCTACTATCAAAGCCAGAACAACTTCGGAGCGGGCGGGAGCAGCTTCGTTGGTGCATACGCCTGCGCCTATGAGCGGGCCAAGCTGTTGGTAGGCGACTCTTCAGCAAAGCAAGTCTGCTTCCAGGCCAGCTCTTTTGACGACAGCCTGCTGCCGGGCGATCTCGATTCGGCTGGTACTCTGCCGCCTTCGGGTCAGCAAGAGGTTTTCGTGGGCAGCATTGACAATGGCGGTTCCAGCATTTACCAGTACCTGTTCCACGTGAACTTTACGACACCGTCGAGCTCCACCTTCACCGGTGGCGGCGGGACTATGCCGATTCCGGGTATTGCTTCGTACAGTTTGGCGTGCGGTGGCTTCAGTGCCTGCATCCCGCAGCCCAACGGGGGCGAGGCGCTGGATTCGCTCGGCGATCGCCTGATGTATCGGCTGGCTTATCGCAACTTCAGCGGAGACCACCAAACCTGGCTGGTGAGCCACTCCGTGACCGCAAGCACCTCGGTGGGAGAACGATGGTATGAATTCCGTGCACCGGAAACTTCTACCAGCCTTTCGGTGTATCAACAGGGTACCTTTGCTCCCGACACTAAGTATCGCTGGATGGGTTCGATCGCCATGGACAGCGCGCAAGATATCGCGCTGGGCTACAGCGTCTCCAGTTCGAGCGTATTCCCCTCGATCAGTTACACCGGTCGCGTGTCGACTGACGCCTTGGGCACCATGGAAACCGAGTCATCCATCGTCGCCGGCGCGGGCTCACAAATCTCTACCTCCAATCGCTGGGGTGACTACAGCAGCATGGCAATCGACGCCGCCGACGGTTGCACCTTCTGGTACACGACTGAGTACTACACGGTGACAGCCTCATTCGACTGGAGCACTCGCCTTGCGTCCCTGAAGTTCCCCAACTGCGGCAGTCCGCCACCACCTGACTTTACGATCTCAGCCTCGCCTTCCTCGGTTACCGTCGTTCAAGGCCAGCAGGGCGCCTCTACCATTACCACCACCGTCAGCGGCGGCTTTAACAACGCCATCAACTTGTCCGCTTCAGGAGTTCCCGCGGGGACAACGGTGGCCTTCAGTCCGAACCCGATTCCTGCGCCCGGCGGTGGCACCTCCACCATGACCATCAACGTGGGTAGTACCACAACTCCGGGCACTTATTCCATCACGGTCACCGGCACTGGTGGCACCACCCAGCACAGCACCACCGTCATGCTGACCGTAACTTCTTCATCGTCAGGTGACTTCTCCATCTCAGCTACGCCTAGCAGTCAGAGTGTCAGGCGCGGTTCCGCTGCAAACTACACGACGACCGTGACAGCTTTGAACGGATTCGCCGGAACAGTTAATCTGAGTGTCACGGGCTGCCCGCCGCGGAGCACCTGCACATTCAACCCAGCGTCGCTAACGCTGCCGCCCTCTCCGAAAAACTCGACACTCACCGTCTCCACGAATCGCAGAACTGGTACTGGGACGTACACCTTGACGATTACCGGAACCAGCGGCACTCTGCACCACTCAACTACCGTAAGCCTAACCGTAACCAAATGAACCCAACTTGCGGGCGGACCTGTTGGTCCGCCCTTACCTTTTCGTTCACGCGAGACGAGACCACCAGGCAGTGGAGAATGAATAACAGCGGGTAGAGGGGCCCACCCATTCGCAGAAGGTGCGGGCGAGCGGCTAGCAGCAGGTCCCTCGACTCCGGTCGGGATGACCAGAACGGGGCACCCAAGCCTGCTATTCTGGGAATCGGGGTTACCTTCGTTTTGGAAGGCGCGTTTTCTTCTCCGTCCGAGTCCCTTCCGAAAAGTAAACTGAGTGGGCCGGAGCCAGACTCCGGCGCCGCGAACGCCGCACCCTCGCGCGACCCCGGCGTCGATCTTTGAAAACCAGTTAAAGGCCAAGGCTAGACGGGCCCTCCCCATAACTCCTTTGTTCGTAATACTTTGCATCTAAGTGTAATCGAATGAATATCTTGGGAATGGTTTCGCAAAGTATTCATACGTAACGACTTAGGTATACACCTAAATGCAATGGAATGAATATTTTGGCGGGAATCTCGCAAAGTGTTAAGAGACAAGGATTTAGCTGTGCAAGCAACTTCAATGTTTTGAATATTTAGAGGCAAAGTATTAAAAATAAATACCTTAGAGTAGGGGGGAGGGGGGTACCCCTGCCACTGCTCTCCCGGGACCGCAGACCCCACGGCTCCGCTGCGCTCCGGTCGGGATGACAAAAGCAAGCTGAATGCCGCAGATCCCTCCGCTCAGACGGAAGTCCTCGGTCGGGATGACAGATCGAGTTCATTTTTTGCAAAAGGGCGCTTGGGAAGAAGCGAATGGCGAATTAGCGAAGAGCGAAGAGCGAAGAGCGGCCCTAGATTTTCTGCATGCGCTGTACATCGCGCACGCCGGGGATTTTGCGCACGCCGGTGACGATGCGCTCCAGGTGCTTGAGGTCGGCAATGTCGGCCACCAGGTCAACGGTGGCGTGGTCTTCGGCGGTCTTGGCTTCGATGTTGCGGATGTTGGTGTTGGCATCGCTGATGACGGTTGCGATCTGTTTCAACATGCCGGGACGGTTGTCGCAGTGCACCGCCAGCTTCACGGGATAACCAGCTTGCCGGTTCGCGACGCCTCATCCTTGCCCCACTCGACGGCGATGCGCCGGTCCGGTTCATACATCAGGTTGGTGACGTTGGGGCAAGCCTTGGAGTGCACGGCCACTCCCTTGCCCCGGGTGACGTAGCCAACAATGTCTTCGCCGCGAATGGGATTACAACATCGCGCGCGATACACCAGCAGGTCGTCGTGTCCCTTCACCATGATGGCCGAAGTTTCGGCGCCGAACACGCGGCGGATGACGCTGGTGAATCCTCGCCGTCGGGTCTTTTTCCGGCTCGCCTGCGCCTGACACCCCAGACGACGCATCGGCCGGGAGCACGCGCGCCAGGATGCTGCGCGCCGAGTACTTGCCGTAACCGATGGCGGCAAGCAGGTCGTCGGGCTTGGCCAGCCCATTTTCGCTGGCCACCCGCGTCAGCTCCGCTTCGCTCAGATTCTTCAGGGCGATGCGATATTTGCGCGCCTCTTTTTCGATCAGCTTGCGGCCGATTTCGATGGCGCGTTCGCGCTGATGCACGTTCAGCCAGTGCTTGATCTTCTGGCGGGCGCGCGGCGATTTCGCCAGTTGCAGCCAATCCCGGCTGGGATGGTGGCCGGGCGAGGTTTGAATTTCCACGATGTCGCCAGAGCGCAACTTGTAGCGCAACGGGGCCATGCGCCCGTTTACCTTCGCGCCTACGCAGGTGTGGCCGACTTCGGTGTGCACGGTGTAGGCGAAGTCAATCGGCGTGGCATCCTGCGGCAGGATGACGATCTTGCCCTTGGGGGTGAAGGTATAAACCTCTTCCGGGTAGAGATTGATTTTCAGCGTGGAGAGGAACTCGTCGGAGCTCTTCATGTCGCGCTGCCACTCGACCACCTGACGCAGCCAGGCCAGCCGCTGCTCATCGCGCGCCGACACCGGGCCATCTTTGTATTTCCAGTGCGCGGCAATGCCTTCCTCGGCCATCTTGTGCATTTCTTCGGTGCGGATCTGCACCTCGAACGCATGGCCCTTCTCGGAGATGACGGTGGTGTGCAGCGACTTGTAGAAATTGTTGCGCGGGATGGCGATGAAGTCCTTGATGCGTCCCGGTACCGGCCGCCATTGATTGTGGATGATGCCCAGCACCGCGTAGCAATCGGATTCCGATTGCGTAATGATGCGCAGCGCCAGCATGTCGTAGATCTGGTCCACCGAGATGCGCTGCCGCTGCAGCTTCTGCCAGATGCTGTAAAGGCGCTTGATGCGGGCTTCCACCTTGGCCTCGATCTTGGCCTCCTTCAGCTTCTGCCCGATGATGGTCTGCACCTCGGCCAGGAACGCCTCGCCCTCTTTGCGGCGTGACTCGATGGCTTCCTTGACCTGGTTGTAGGAGATGGGATCGACGTACTGGAACGCCAGGTCTTCCAGTTCGCCGCGGATTTTGCCCATGCCCGAGGCGGTGAGCGATGGGGGCGTAAATTTCCAGCGTCTCTTTGGCGATCTTGTGCTGCCGCTCCGGCGAGAGAAACTTCAGGGTGCGCATATTGTGCAAGCGATCGGCCAGTTTGATGAGCACCACGCGGATGTCATCCATCATGGCCAGCACCATCTTGCGCACGTTTTCGGCTTGCGCCTCCTCCGACGAGGCGAAGTCGATCTTGCTGATCTTGGTGACGCCCTCGACGATGTGGGCGACCTGCTCGCCGAACTCAGCCTTGATCTCTTCGATGGTTACGGTGGTGTCTTCTACCGCGTCGTGCAGCAGGCCGGCGACAATGGCGGTGGGGTCGAGCCGCATCTCCGCCAGCAAAGCGGCAACCTCGAGAGGATGCACCAGGTAAGGCTCTCCCGACTCGCGGTTCTGTCCTTTGTGATGTTCGAGGGAGAATTCGTAGGCCTTTTTGATCAGGGCCTGATCGTCGTCGGGCCGGTAGGAGCGGACCTTGCGCAGGAGATCGCGAAAACGTGTAACCGTCAAAACATTGGTCGCGATGTGTTGGCGCAAAGTCGCCATGTCCGATTATACGACTTCTTCGTACAGCCCGATGCAGCGCGGCTTTTCGATTTCGCCGCAGATGTGTTACAGCTAAGTGCGAACCTTGCCTTGTGGGAGTTGACGTGCGCGTATTGATCAGCGGCGCTTCGGGATTGATAGGACGGACATTGACCCCGGCTTTGATTTCGGCCGGCCACACGACGGCCGCTCTGGTTCGACGTGCGCCACGTGCAGAACGAAGTGCAATGGAATCCCGGTGAGCCGCTCGATCCCGAGAAACTCGCGGGCGCGGATGCGATCGTCCATCTGGCGGGCAAGAACGTTGCCGGCCGCTGGACGGAGAAGTTCAAACGGGAAGTTCTGCAGAGCCGCGCGCAGGGAACTCGAACCTTGGCGAACGCGGCTGCCGAATCGTATCGCCGAAGCGGACAGCCGCACATTTTCATCTCCGCCGCGGGGATCAATTACTACGGAAGTCGCGGCGACGAACTGCTGACCGAGGAGAGTTCTCCGGGCCAGGGATTTCTCGCCGAGGTCAGCCGGCAATGGGAAGGCGCGACCGCTCCGGCGAGCGAAGCTGGACTGCGAGTTGTGAACCTGCGTATTGGAGTGGTGCTGGCCCGTGATGGCGGCGCGCTTAAACCGCTGCTGTTGCCGTTTCGACTGGGGCTTGGCGGGCGCATCGGCAGCGGAAAGCAGTTCTGGAGCTGGATCGCTTTTGACGATGTTATCGGCGCGGCGCTGTTCGCTTTGCAAAACGACAGCTTGCGGGGACCGGTAAACACGGTCGGACCGCACCCGGTTCGCAATGAGGAGTTCGTGCGCGCGCTGGGGGAGGAACTTCACCGTCCCACAATTTTCCCTCTGCCGGCCTGGGTTGTGCGGACACTTCTCGGCGAGATGGGAGACGAGTTGCTGCTGACGTCAATTCGCGCGGAACCCGCGAAGCTGAAAGCTGCCGGATATAGTTTCGTTCATCCGGAGTTGAGCGATGCCCTGCACGCTGCCGTGCGCGGGAAGTGAGTGATGATGTTGTGGGAATGGGCGCACCTTCACCTCATAACAAATTCCGCATCTTGTGTGTTGCAACAAGCATCTACTCTAGGCGAATAGGAGAGCTGCTGCTGCTCTTGAAGGAGGATGCTGATGTTTCGCAAGCTGGTTTCTACTGCGAATGACTTTACCCTCACCATCGTGCGCCTGGTGCTGGGCGTGGTCTTCTTTGCCCATGGCGCGCAAAAAATGCTGGGCTGGTTCGGCGGTTACGGTTTCCACGGCACCATGGGATTCTTCACCCAGCAGATGGGAATTCCGGCGCCCCTGGCATTGCTGGCAATTTGCGCCGAGTTCTTCGGCGGTCTTGGCCTTCTGGTTGGCCTGCTCGGCCGTGTCGCGGCGCTGGGCATCATCGTCAACATGCTGGTCGCCATCGCAACTGTCCACCGGGTAAATGGTTTCTTCATGAACTGGACCGGCCAGCAAAAAGGCGAGGGATTTGAATTCCATCTGCTGGCGATAGTCCTGGCGCTGGTTGTGGTTATCAGAGGTTCGGGCGCCTTTTCCATCGATCGTGCAATAGCGGGTGAATAACGCCAGACGCTCGGCAGGCGGCCCGTTCAACCGAGAGAGCTACCTCGGCGATGGCCGGTACGGCAGCAGGACTTTCACGATGCAGCCGCGAGTGTCCCGGCGATTGGCAAGCTCGATGGAACCTCCGTGGGCCTCGGCGATCTGCTGCGACAGGACCAGGCCGATCCCCGACCCGCCCGGCTTGGTGGTGTAGAACGGAACAAAAGCATTGCTGGGATTGAGCAGGCCGATGCCGTTGTCTTCCACGATCAGCGCCAGCTTGCGATCGTACTGCTCCCAGCGCATGGAGACCTTCGGAGTTGCGGCCTGGGGATCCGCATGCGCCGACTGGGACTGCTCCAGTGCGGCATCCACCGCATTGCGCACCAGATTGATCAGCATCTGTTCGATGAGGTCGGGATCGATCATCAGGACACGCTCGGAGCCCGGCACGATCTCAATGTTAAGTCGAGTTTCCAGGACAGCAACGCGTTCCAGCAGTGGCCGCAACTCCACCGGTTGCAGGGTGGGCGAAGGCATCTGTGCCAGCCGCCGGTACGACTGCAGGAAGCGGTGCAGGGCAGCGGTGCGCGATTCGATGATATTGAGCCCGCGCTGAAAATCGGCGTTCTGCTCTTCCGGCAATTGCGGCAGCGGCAGGCGCGAAGCCAGACTGCCCGCAATCGAAATGATGGGCGCCAGCGAGTTGTTAAGCTCGTGACCCAGGACGCGAATCAAGCGCTGCCATGCGCTGCGTTCTTGTTCACGCAGGGCACGGCTCACGTCGGAGAGCACGATCAGTTTGTGAGGCACACCGTTCTGGCGAAAGGAACTCTGGCGTACCATCCAGCGCGCATTAGGAGTCGAGTAGGGAAGCGCGACCAGGGTTTCGTTTTTCGCCTCGAAGCAAGCGTTGAGTTCCAGTTCGGCGGCAGTCTTGCCCAGCAGCCGGGCCGACGGCTGTTGCAATAGCCGCTCGCCAGCCGCGTTCACCAGCCGCAGAATGTGATCGGGATCGAAGGTGAACAGCGGCGCGTCGATCTCGTCGACCACCCGCCGCAGCAATGCGGTGGCTTCAACGGTCTGGATGCGCTGCTCGGTCAGGATGTCGGCAAGTGCATTGATTTCGAGCGCCAGCTCGCCGAGCGCGTCGTTGGCCACCGCTCCGCGCGCACGAAAGGAATAGTCTTCTTCGCGCAACGCGCCCACGACGTTGGTCAAAGTTTGCAGCGGCCGCACGATCTGGTCGAGCAGCGCCAGCGTCAGCACCAGCCAAAGAAAAAACTCAAGCGCCGTGAGCGCGATTTTCACGTCGCGCGTCCACGGCTGGGTCCAGATGAGGATGGTGCCGAAAGCAAATACCTGGAAGCGCCGCCAGAACCGCGAACAGAGCGATACGTTTTTCGAAAAGCAGTCTCGATCTTCGAGAGCGCGGGCGGGGAGTTCGGGCTGCGGACTGGGAGTCGCCGCCTGAACTAGAGTCCATACCGCTCCATCCGGCGGTAGAGAGCGCCACGGCTCAGGCCCAGGGCCTCAGCCGCTTGACTGACGTTGCCGTGGAACCGCTGCAGCGCTTTGCGAACCAGGATGCCCTCGACTTCTTCGATGCTGAGCTCTTCCAGGTTCTGTCCCTGCGGGCGTTGCACATTCAGTCCCAGGTCCGAGACTTGAATCTCGCCGGTGTGGCACATCAGCACCGCACGTTCCAGGGTGTGTTCCAGTTCGCGGACGTTGCCCGGCCACGCATACTGCATCATCGTCTGCAGGGCGGCCGGCGGCAAAACCGCTCACCGGGGCGCGATAGCGTGTCGCATAGCGCGACAGGAAATGCGCCGCCAGCGCTGCAATGTCTTCGCGGCGATCGCGCAGGGCGGGGATATGGATCTCAACCGTATTCAGCCGGAAAAGCAGGTCTTCTCTAAACTGGCCTGCGGCGATAGCAGTCTGCAGATCGATGTTGGTCGCGGAGATGACACGCACGTTGATCCGCTTGGTGCGGGATGAGCCGACCCGCTCGATCTCGCCGGTCTCCAGCACGCGCAGCAGCTTGGCCTGCTGGCGTATGGGAACGTTTCCAATTTCATCGAGAAAGATGGTGCCGTTGTCGGCCAGTTCGAAGCGTCCGATGCGGTCGGTACGCGCGTCGGTGAACGCACCTTTCACGTGGCCGAACAGCTCGCTTTCGAAGGTGCCCTCGGGCAATGCGCCAGTGTTGACGGCGACCAGGGGCATCGATGCCCGCGCCGACAAAGCGTGCAGGGTCTGGGCTACGACTTCTTTGCCCGTGCCATGTTCGCCGGTGACCAGCACGTTGGCGTCGGAGGGGCCGATGCGCGCCATCGTCTGCAAGACCGGCTGCATGGAAGGCGCGGCGGCGATGAACTCGGGACGCCCTTCGGCGCGAAACAGTTTGGTCTCGGCCTCCAGGCGCTGGGTGCGTTGCAGAGCGCGATGCAGTTCGACTTGGGTGCGCAGGATGGCCAGCAGGCGTTCGTTCTCCCACGGCTTCTGAATGAAATCGCGCGCCCCGCGGCGCATCGCCTCGACGGCCAGTCCGACATTGCCCCAGGCCGTCATCACGATCACCGGCAGGCTGCTATCGAGGGCCACGATCTCGGAGAGCAGATCCAGCCCTTCCTGTCCTGAGGTGGTGTCGCGGGTGTAGTTCAGGTCGATCAGCACGGCATCGTAGAAGTCGCTGGCGAGGGCCTCCCGCACCGCTGCCGGCGACTTTGCGGTGTCAACTTCGAAGCCCTCCGGGCGCAGCAGCAGTTCGATGGCTTCGAGAATGTGGGGTTGGTCATCGGCCGCAAGAATGCGGCCAGCTTTCTGCCGGTCACGTGCCGTGCCGGCAGAATCTGATTGTTCCTGCAGTTCCCTGGCTTTGCGTCTTGGCCAACGTGCTCTCCGTCAGGGTGCGGTGCCGTTCACCGCATCCTGAATCTGAATGCCATTATCTTCCAGAGTGGTTCCGGTGGCACGTTCCAACTCGAGCTTGGACTTCTGGTAGGCCGTCGTGGCATTCACCAGGTCGAGTTCGGCGACGGCCAGGTCGCGCTGTGCGGTCAAGGTCTGGAAACTCGATCCGGCGCCCAGGTTTTGCTCTTTCTGCATGATGCCAAACGTCTTGTCGGCCAGATCGCGCGCCTTTTTCGCCGCCTGCACCCGGGCGCGGCCCTGCTCAAGAGCATATTGCGCGTTGCGTACTTCGATGCGAATTTGTTTCTTCAACTGCTGCAGGCGCAACTCGGCCTGACGGTATTCCAACTCCGAACGATATTGGTCTGCCTTGGCGACCCGATTTCGGATGGGCAGGGTCAGGTTAAGGCCCACAAAATAATCTGGAGCGGAGTTGTTGAATGAGTTGCTCAGAGATCCCCCAAAACAGCAAGGGGCGGTCGTGTTGTTGGGCTGCAGATAGTAGAACGGATTGGGTTCTCCTGCCAGGCCGGTGCCGCCGTAGAATCCCACCAGAGCCAAGGGTGGGCAGCAGAGCATTCTTGGCGGCCTGGCGGCTGATCTGGCGGTTCTGCAGATCAATCTGCGATTCTGAAAGCTCCGGGCGGTCTTGCAACGCCATGGTGATCAGGTCCTGGGTCGATTTGTCGGGGACCGTGTCGGTTGGCTCCAGCCGGTCCGTGGGAATTACCGGCATTGATTCCAGCACCGGATCGTCCAGGTTCTTGGTAAGCGCATTCTTGATCAGTGATTCCTGCAACTGCAAGTTGGTCTTGGCGACGGTCAGGTCTTGATCGCGCTTGGACACCTCGGCCTCGGCGCGCATGACATCCATCGCCGGGACGGCCTCCAGTTGGAGCTGCTTCTGGGCATTTCCCAAACTCTGCTGAGCAAACGCGTACGACTGCTGGTTGACCCGCTCTTCTTCGTAGGCGCTGACCAGGTCCCAATAGATGTTGGCAATCTGCGTGACCGTCGCGACCACTTGGTTCTTGAACGCAATGTCGGAAATCTTCTTGTTGTTGCGCGCGATGCGCAGGAAGCGCAGGTTGGGACCGGTCCCGAATCCCGCCAGCAGTTGTTGCGTGAACTGCGCGCGGTAATAAGACCCCAACTGCGGGGTGAGGCTGCTGAAAATGCTGTTGGTCGTTTGCCGGTTGTTGTCCACCTCGAACGAGAAGGTCGTACCGGTGGGAAACGATTGCGTGTAGTTGAGCGTTCACCTGGGTGGTGTTGAGATGCAGTTCGGGAACGCCATAGATCTGCAGGTTGGCAAGCGGAGTGGTTTGATGTTCCAGACCGCTAATGACGCTGACCGTTGGGTCGTACGACTGCACCGGAGTTCCTGCGCCCAGGGTGGACTGCACCAGGCCGGCCGCGCCGGCGCCTGCTCCGCCCGCGCCTCCGGTCGTGCCGCCGGCTCCGGCGCCGGGTGCGCCCGTTCCGAAGCCACCTACACCCCCACCAGGAGTGCCTCCCACGACACCGGTGTTGACGCCGCGGAAGGAGGCGCCAGCCTTGGTTCTCTGAATGTCGGTGTCGGCGATGGGAAGGTTGTAGCGGGCGATGGCCAGATCGAGATTATTCTCCAGCGCCAGAGCGATCGCGTCCTGCAATGAGATATACAGCTTGCCGTCGCGGATGAGGCGGTCAATGCGTGACGAGTTTCGCAGATTCGATTCAGGTACCTGGCTCGGCGCGTACGCGTCGAAGGGGTTATTCGAATGGGGAATCGCCAGGGCAGCAGGAGTCTGTATGGAAAGTTGTGCAGGCGTCGGCACATGGGAGGGCTGCGGAGTCGGCGCGTCGGGCATCTGCTGAGGTGCCGAACCTGCCGGCGGTTGTGTCGGAGCATTCGGCGTTTGTGCCGGGGTTGAAGCAGCGGGCTCCTGGGTCTGCGCTTGAGCGCCAACCAGCGCACCACAAAGAAAAAGCGCCAGGAGCGGCGACTTGAACAGACGCTCCCTCATGAACGGACCGCCTCGCCGCTCTGTTCGAGCGCTGGATTTGAGGTGTCGCTTACCAGCCATCCATCACGCATTTGGATGGTGCGCGTTCCATACGACGCGTTCACCTCGGAGTGCGTGACCTGCACGATCGTCGTTCCCTCGCGATTCAACTGCGCGAACAGCTCCATGATTTCCTTGGCCTGGCTGGAATGCAGATTGCCGGTAGGCTCGTCGGCCAGCAGCAGTGCGGGTTTGTGAATGACCGCTCGGGCGATGCCCACCAACTGTTGCTGTCCGCCGGAAAGCTGGTTGGGATACAGGTCTTTCTTGGCGACGATCTGAAAATGGTCGAGCGTCTCGGCCACCATGCCTTGCCTCTGACCGCGTGGGATGTCCTTGTAGGACAGAGGAAGGTCGATGTTTTCCTGCACCGTCAGGTCGTCGAGCAGGTGGTAGCTCTGAAAGACCATTCCGATATTGCGCTTGGCCAGTTCGGCGCGGTCTTTGCGTTTCATGGCGTGCACGGCTTCCTCGCGAAACCAGTACTCCCCCGCCCATTGATCGTCGAGCAGAGCGAGCACGTTCAGCAGCGACGACTTGCCCGCGCCCGACGGTCCCATGACGGTAACAAATTCGCCTTCGCGGATGGTGAGGTCAACCCGGCGCAATACCCAGGTCTGCCCGGCGCCGGTTTTGTAACTGCGTTCGACGTTGTTGAGTTGGATCATGATGGTTGGAAATCAGCACTTAGCACTTAGCATTTAGCTCTTAGCCTTCTTGCAGCTTTTAGCCTTTGCCTGGCATTTGACAACAAGGGCTAATCGCTACCAACTGCGGCTGTCGCTGACTGCTGCTTGCTAAGAGCTGAGAGCTAACAGCTAACAGCTACGACTGCGTCTCCTGCATCAGCCTGCGCAGTTCTTCCTCGGCGACAACCTTGCCGTCAAACAAATGGATTTCACGCTCCGCATGTGCGGCGAAACGAGGATCGTGAGTCACCATGCAAATGGTGGCGCCTTCACGATGAAGCTTCTGCAGCAGTTCCATCACCGCTTCGCCATTGCGCGAGTCGAGGTTTCCGGTCGGCTCGTCGGCCAGCAGGATGGAAGGAGAACCAGCCAGCGCGCGCGCAACAGCCACACGCTGCTGCTGACCGCCAGATAATTGCGAGGGATAATGCCGCAGCCGGTGGGCCATGCCGACGCGTTCCAGCGACTCCAGCACTCGGCGCTTGCGTTCGGCCGAAGGCATGCCGTCGCGATAGGTGAGCGGCAGCTCGACGTTCTCATACACCGTGAGATCGCCGATAAGATTAAAGCTCTGGAAGATGAATCCGATTTCGCGGTTGCGAATGCGCGACCGATCAGCGAAATCCAGGTTTGCAACCGGCTGCCCGTTGAGCTTGTAGTCGCCGCCGGTCGGGGTGTCGAGCAGCCCGATGATGGAGAGCAAGGTTGACTTGCCGCAGCCCGAGGGGCCGGACATGGCAACATATTCGCCTTTGCGCACCATCAGATGGACCCCAGCCAGGGCGTGCGTTTCGACTTCATCGGTGTAGAAAACCTTGGTGAGATTTTCAATCTCAATTAGCGGGCTTGCTGCAACATCGTTCATGTTGTTTTCCTTTTGGTCGCTCTTCGCGGGTCGCCACTCGCTTTTCGCCTTTCGCTCTTCGCTATTGGAGTCTTGCATCGTCTGCTTTTTTCTTTGCCGCCGTTTGCCCATTACATGCTGACCAACCACTTAACTCCAAACGCGAACAGCGAACAGCGAATAGCGAACAGCGGACTCTTCCTACTCCAGCCGAACCCGGTCGGTATTGTCCCAGCGCGACATATCAGAAAGAATGACCGTATCACCCTCGTGCAGTCCGGAGTCGATTTGAATGAGGTTGACCGAAGCGCGCCCGGTCTTCACCTGCACTCGCGTCGCTCCCTTGCCGTCCGGATCAAGCTTGAACATGGAAACCGTGCTGGTCTCCTGACCGAATGCCGGGCGCCCCACGTACAGCACGTTCTCCAGCCGTTCCAGGTCGATGGTGCCATCCACGCTCAGATCGGGGCGCGCGCCTTTGGGTAATTCGCCGGTCAACTTCACGTCGACCGTCACGGTGCCGTTCTGCACACCGGGATCGACGCGGCTCACCTCACCGGGAATCACGCCATTGTGGGTGTCAACCGATGCGGGTTCGCCGATCTGGACGTCACGCGCCTGGGTCTCTGGGATCTTCAGTTCTGCCATGAGGTGGTTCGGTTGCACAATCCTTGCCAGCTCGGCGCCGGGAAGCACGTGCTGGCCCACCTGCAACGGCAAGTCCACCAGGACGCCGGCCACTCCGGCTTGTACTTTCAGACGCTGTAACTGCTTCTGCTTGAGATCGGCCAGCGCGCGCATTTCGTCGACCTTGGCCTGTTGCACGGCCAACTGGGAGGCAATGGCTTTCTGATTAATCTGCAAGCGCTGATCTTCGATGTCGTTGCGTGTGACCAGTTCCTCGGCCTTGCCGGCTGAGGCCTTGGCGGCCAAGCCGGAAATCACGCCCAGATCGTAGAGCGATTTATCGGTTTGCGACTGGCGCTGCGCTTCGGCATATTCGGCGTTGACCGTGGCGGCTCCGGCTTTTTGTGTCATCAGGTCGCTGTCGAGCTTTACCTTCAGGCTCTGGTACTCGGCTTCGGCGGCCTTCACTTGCAGCTGCGCGTCCAGCGCCTCCTGCTCGAGCTGAGGATTACTCATCTCCACCAGGACGGTGTCGGGCTCGACCAGCGAGCCGGGAAGTTTGACGATGCGGATGACGGTCGCTTCGGTCTCAGCAGGAATTTGCCGGACATCCTCATGACTCGGGATGAGAGTACCCAGACCGCGCACCTGGCGGAGCATGGAGCCTCGCTTCACGGTGTCGGTCCAAATGGTGCTGCGATCGACGGTCGGAGCGGCCGGCTTCAGCCGCGAGATCCCGACGGTGACGCCGATCAAAACAACAAGCGCAAGGCTGCCCCACAGAATCTGCCGGCGGCGCTTTTGACGCTTTAATTCAGGACGGGCGATATCCATTACGCCTTCCTAAGTGCAACTGGAGAACCAATTCCAGCCCGCGTTAGTTGGTGCGTTGTCAGCAGGTTAGGCGATTCGCATATTTTGCGGGACAGGAGGCTGTGTCCCTACACGGATTGTAATGTCCAATTTCGGACAGTACAACAGAAACTCCGTTCCCCAAGGCGCCAAACGCGCAGCTCTGCCGCTTGGTCGCACGATACACTTGCTTCTGCAGTCGCTCTTAGGTCCCGCCAAGTCCGGCATATGACAGCAACGAATTTCGCGATCGCAACTGAGGTGGAGAAGGCGCCAAAAACGTTTGCACGGCTGCTCTCGCTGGACGTCTTTCGCGGCGCCACCATCGCAGCCATGATCCTGGTCAACAATCCTGGGAACGGTGCTCCTTATTGGCCGCTTCGGCACGCGCAATGGAACGGCTGGACCCCCACCGACCTCATCTTTCCCTTCTTCCTCTTTATTGTCGGCGTCTCGCTCGTGCTCTCCTTTCAATCTCGAATGAGGCGTGGCGACTCCACGCGCTCGCTGGTCTGGCACACGTTCAAGCGTAGCCTGACGATCTTTGCGCTCGGACTGCTGCTGAATGGACTCCCATCCTTCCATCTGGCGACATGGAGAATCCCCGGCGTTTTGCAACGCATTGCGCTCGCTTACTTCGCCGCCGCGATGATCACGCTTTACTGCAAGACCTACGCACGCGCGCTGTGGATTGCAGGCCTCCTGCTGGGCTACTGGCTCCTGATGCGATACGTGCCGGTGCCCGGATACGGAGTGCCTGGCCGCGATATGCCCTTTCTTGACCCCAACGCCAACCTCGCAGCATACCTCGACCGCAAGCTCATGATGGGCCATCTATATCAAGGGACCCGCGATCCCGAGGGCCTGCTCAGCACCCTGCCAGCGATTGCAACGACGCTGTGCGGCGTTCTGACTGGACAGTGGCTGGACTCGAACCGTAGCACAACCCAAAAAGTGACGAGAATGTTCGCCGCGGGTGCGACTGCACTGGTTGCCGGGGAAGTTTGGAGCGTCTGGTTTCCGATCAACAAAAATCTCTGGACCAGTTCGTACGTGCTGTTTACGGCGGGATGCGCGCTGCTTTGCCTGGCGGTCTTTTACTGGATCACGGACATACGACAGCATCGAGGCTGGTGGACCCTTCCCTTCGTCATCTTCGGCACAAACGCCATTGCCGCATACGTATTGTCTGAGCTGCTCGGTATCCCCTTCGGTTGGCAGGACTTCATTTTTCAGCATTGCTTCGCGCACGTCTTTTCTCCGCCCATGGCATCGCTGCTGTATTCGCTGACGATAGTCGGGCTGTGTTTTCTGCCGGTCTGGTGGATGTATCGGCGAAGAATTTTCCTCAAGGTTTGACGGCCGCAATCCTTTAGGATTTCCGCTCCTGCCGCTAAAAGCCAAAAGACCTTGCTTCGCGTTGGTGCGTGACATTGACGGCCTTTGCGCACTGCCCTAATATCCGGAGCAATGGCAATTCAGGCCCCCAGCACCGGGCAAGTATTGGGGCACTACCGGCTGATCGAGCAGATTGGCGCCGGGGGCATGGGCGTGGTCTTTCGCGCCCATGATGAGCAAGCTGCAGCGCGACGTCGCGGTCAAGATCCTGCCCACGGGATTGTTCGCCGACGATGACAGCCGCAGACAGTTCCGCCAGGAGGCGCTGGCAGTCGGCAAACTGAATCATCCCAACATCGCCATGGCCTTCGACTTCGGAGAAGAAGGTGGCATAGATTATCTGGTCACGGAATACATTCCCGGCCTCAATCTCGACGAAATGCTCGCCCAGCAAGCCTCTTCCGCAAAAGACAGTCCTGGAATTGGGTATCGAACTGGCGAAGCGGACTTGGAAGCCGCGCACCGCGAGAAGGTCATCCATCGCGACCTGAAGCCGGGGAACATCCGGGTCAATCCCGACGGCCAGTTGAAAATTCTCGACTTTGGCCTGGCCAAGCTGGTTGAACCGATGGAGCTGGCTGAGACGGCCAACCTCACCAGCAATCTCTCGGTCACCGGAACGCTGCCCTACATGGCGCCTGAGCTGTTGAAGGCTGAAACTGCCGATGTCCGCTCCGACACCTGGGCGGCCGGCGCCGTGCTTTATGAGATGGCGACGGGCAAGCGCGCCTTTCCCGACCGTCAGCCGTCGCTGCTGATCGACGCCATTCTGCATTACGATCCGGTGCGGCCATCGCTGATCAATGCGGAGGTGAGCGGACCGCTGGAAACGGTGATCCTCAAAGCATTGGACAGGGACCCCAGCCTGCGCTATCAAACGGCGCGGGAGTTGCGGGCCGACCTTACCCGGATCCTCTCGGGTAATGAGCTGTCCACGGAAACGGTGCGTCGTACCCAGGTTGTCGAGGTCCAGCGCAAGGCGCGCAATCGTAAGGCCGCGTTGGTGCTGGCGGGTGTACTGTTGGTGGGAATCGCGGCTGGATATGCGGTCAAGCGCTGGTGGCCAACCTCTGCGTCAACCCAGCAACGAATTATGGCCGTCTTGCCCTTCGACACCGTAGGTCAGGACCCGGCGACCAGCGCCCTCGGTCTGGGCCTGACCGAAACCCTTACCGCCAAGCTGGTCCAGGCCAGCGATACGGATGCCATCCAGGTTGTCTCGCCGCGCGATCTGCGCGACCAGGGAGTCAAGACCGCCGATGACGCGCGCCGCGAATTCGGCACCGATTTGGTTCTCGAGAGCAGCCTGCAACGAGACGGTCAGACCATCCGGGTCAACTGCTACCTGGTTGACTCCAAGACCCACCGGCAGATCGCGGCCCGCAGCATGACCGTGGATGCCGGCGACACCTTCGGACTGCAGGACCGCGTCGTCAGCGAAACGCTCGACATGTTGCCGGCGCAAATCAAACCGGAGCAGCGCCGCAAGTTGAACGCCCGCCAGGACACCCAGCCTGCAGCGTACGAGGCGTACATACAGGGACGCGGATATCTGCAGGAGTATGAAAAGCCGGAGAACGTCGATAGCGCCATCGCGGCCTTCCGGCAGGCGCTGAAGATAGATCCAAACTATGCGCTGGCCTACGCTTCGCTGGGTAATGCCTATTGGGCTGGCTACGAGCAGTTCAATAAGAGCAAGGACTGGATCGACAACGCGTCACGCAATTGTGAAAAGTCACTATCGCTGAATCCGGAGTTGCTGGAGGGACATGTCTGCCTGGGCAATGTGCTTAACGGGACGGGAAAGTATGAGCAGGCGGTGCAGGAGTTCCAGCGCGCGGTAGCAGCGAATTCCGGCAGCGAAGAAGCGTTGCGCGGCCTCGCTGATGCGCAAACGAACCTGGGTAGCTTCGCCTCCGCCGAGGCCACTTACAAAAAGGCAATCGCCCTGCGGCCCAACTATTGGGCGGTCTATAGCTGGCTGGCGACCTTTTATTACAGCCAGGGGCGATATGCAGACGCGGCGGAAATGTTTCTCAAGACGACCCAGCTTGCGCCCGACAACTACCACGGGTATTTCAACCTGGGGGCCGTTTACGTGACGCAAGGACATTATCCAGAGGCGATCGCTGCACTGAAGCGCTCGATCGAGTTGCGGCCCAGTCCCGATGCTTATGGCAACCTGGGTTACACCTACACGCTGATGCATCAGTATGGGGACGCCGTCGCCATGCTGGAACAGGCTCTCAAACTCGATGATCGAGACTGGCTGAACTGGGGCAATCTGGCCGACGCGCTCTACTGGAGCCCCGACCGGCGGCGCGAAGCGGGCGCCAAGTATGAGAAGGCGATCTCCATGGCCGCTGCCAAACTACAGGTGAACCCGCAGGACGTGGACGTGCTTGCCTACCTGGCTAATTACTCGGCCATGATTGAAGATCGCAAGGCTGCTCTTGCCTACCTGGCGAAAGCTCAGCAGCTAGCGCCTTCCAAAGGAGAAGTACTGTTTCGGGCGGCTATCGTTCACAACCATTTCAATGAGGCAGACCAAGCCATTGCCGAACTGAAGAGGGCAATCGACGCGGGGTATTCACGACCCATCGTGCGCGACACTCCCGACTTCCAGGGTCTGCTACATGATCCCGCATTCACTGCCCTGGTGGCTAACAAACCGTAATCAGTCGCGCCACCACGACGCGGCCGGGTCCGTGCGCAAAGTCAATAGAAGCCGGGAGCAAGAAACAACGTCGTCAGCGTCCCCCAGTTATGGGTTTTACGTGTAAACCCAGCTGCCCGGGATTGTTGCAGCTTTGGTTGTTAATCGTGACGCTGCTGTAGTAATAGTCTGTGTTTGCACTTGCCGCGGTTGGCGCTCCTACATTTTGCGCAGTTCCCTGAGGACTGTTGATAGGGCACTTTCCGGCCGCAAAGGGACAAGTGGAAAATTGAGCGTAAAACGGAGTATTCACGGCGGCAGGTACATAGGTAACACTCTGGTCTTGTACCACGTCGATCATTCCCGACGAACCATTCTGAGTGCATTGGCCATTGTTATAGGCCAAGCTCACGGTTAAGGGTCCGGTTTGCCCCGTGGGGTGGCGTTCCTGGCAACCGGGCGCAACAATCAGCAAAGCCAGCACTACAGGAATGGCAAAGCGACACTGGCGCGAAGTCATGGCAGGGTTCCTTTCTTCTGCGTTTGCAACACTACCACGCCGGGATTTGCTGTCAAGCAAAACTGTTTCCCAGCAGAAATGCCGCCGGCGTTGACTAACCGTTTAGCTCTTCCTTGAGGTCCAGGTTCTTGATGAGCCGATGCAGATAATTGGGATGAAGCCCCAGCAGCTTGGCGGCCTCAGTGTAATTTCCCTTGGTTTGCGCGACCGCATCGAGAATCAACTGCTTCTTGAGGCGATTAATTCGATCGTGATAAGTGACGCCGGTGTTCTCCATGGGCTGCGCTTCCAGCAAGGCCTCGGGTAGATCGTCGGGAACAATCTCATCCGTCAGACCCAGCACCATGGCGTGTTCCATGGCATTCTCCAACTCGCGCACATTTCCCGGCCAGCTGTATGCCATCAGCAAGGCCCGTGCCTCCGAAGAAATGCCTTTAAGCGGCCGTTTGCATTTCTCCGCATATTTGGCGGCAAAGTAAATGGCCAGCAGAGGAATGTCATCTGGACGTTCGCGCAGCGGTGGTATCACCATCGACACCACATTCAGGCGGTAATAGAGGTCCTGCCGGAATTCGCGGCTTTTGATGGCCTGTTCCAGGTCCTTGTTAGTGGCGGTCAGCACCCGCGCATCGAACTTCAGGGTACGGGTGCTTCCCAGGCGCTCGAATTCGCGCTCCTGTAGCACCCGCAACAGCTTGGCTTGCAACGGAGAGGAGAGCTCGCCGATTTCGTCAAGGAACACCGTGCCGCCTTCGGCCACTTCCATCTTGCCTTTCTTGGTGGCAATCGCGCCGGTGAAGGCGCCCTTTTCGTGTCCGAACAACTCGCTTTCCAGCAGCGCCTCGGGAATGGCGGCGCAGTTGATGGCGACGAAGGGCTTGCCGCGGCGTGAACTGTTGTGATGGATGGCGCGCGCCACCAGTTCCTTGCCGGTACCACTCTCCCCGCGAATCAGAATGGCGGAATCGCCGTCGGCCACCTTGGCGATGAACTCCTGCACCTTGCGCATGGAATCACTTTCGCCCACGATGGCACCGTCCAGGTCCAACTCGGTTTGCAGCCGGCGATTTTCGCTGCGCAAGCTCTCCAGCGCAAGGACGTTTTCCAACGTGACGGCAGCGATTCCGGCGACCGAGGTAACAAAGTTGACGTGGTCCTCTTCGAATCTTTTTCCCCGCGCCGTGTGCAATCAGGTACAGAACTCCTATAGTGCTTTCCACCCCGGCCAGCGGCACACACAGAACGCTCTCCGCATTGCGCGATTGCGAAGACGGCCGGCTGATGACGGCCGTGCGCTCCCACAGCGCACGCTGCACAATTTCCCGCCGTATCTCCAGGGGAAGGGAATCGCCACCTTTGCGGCTCCAGGTACAGCTCGAGCTGGGATCGTCGTCGGTCTGGCGGGTGAGTACAATCGCCGCAGAATCGGCCGGGACCACTTCGCAAATAAGTTCCAGAAGCCGGTGCTGCAAGGTCTCCAGGTCACGGATGGAATTAATGATGCTGGCGACCTTGAACAGGGCATTCAGATCGCGCGCCATGCGGCCTACGTCGACGCCGACCTCCGGGTCAGCATCGGGGGGAAAAAGATTTATGCTCGTGGTGGTTAGAACATCGCCCGGCGATTCATCTCGGAACTGCACCATCCGCGAAATCAGGCCGTCGTCTTCTCCGATCAAAAACACCAGCTCACAATGGCCAACCCGAATCGTGTCGCCATGACCCAACAGCTTTCGCCGCACCGGTATGCCGTTCACGAAGGTCCCGTTGTGGCTGTCCAGGTCAACCAGGTGGAAGGCCGCGTCGGTCTCGCTGATTGAGCAATGCTTCCGCGAGACCGCCAGGTCGTGCAAGCACAAATGGTTGCCGGGATCGCGACCGACGGAGAACTGGCAGGCCGTCAGCCGCACCACCGTACCTTTCGCCGCACCAGACACTACCACGACCCTGGAGTCCAAGGGACCGCCTCCGCGCTGTTTAGTTTAGTCCAGTTTTGGCAACTGCACCGAACGAAAATCTGCGGTGTCCCACTAACCCAATGGATAGTCGCGACTATCCATTCGGATACCGTCAACCGGCACCGGATGCACCGCCTGCCGATGCGTGCTCATTTCCTCAAAATGCAAACCGCTGGAAATAAGAGAGAAGGGAAGCTCTCGCAGAGCGGGCCTTGGCTTGGCACCAAGCTTGCAATATCTCAATGCGTCGCAGCAAGCTGCCGGCAGCAAGAACAGGCCACGGAGCGGCTGTAAACGAACTTTAATGTGGGTCCCGCAGAAGGGAACCGCGAAGGAGGAGTTATGAAGAGCAAAACCTACGGGGTCCTCGCGATGCTCGCAGTGGCTCTTATGATTAGCGTGCCTTTCGTGCAGGCGCAGTCCCGCGTTCAGGCGAATGTGCCTTTCGCTTTCAGCTTGCAAGACCAGGCGATGCCAGCGGGCAATTACGAAATCATCGCGCTGGACGGTCAAGTGCTGGAAGTGTGGAACATGGATGCCCGGCGTGGCCATTTTGTACTGAAGCAGATGTACGTAAAAGCTTCCGAACCAGCGAGCCCCAGGATGGTGTTCCATAAGTACGGCGATCATTACTTCTTGAGCCAGATCTGGCGTGGCGACGACGACTACGGCATCGAGTTTGCCGAGTCGAAGCTGGAGAAAGAAGTGAAGATGGCCGGCAACGGCGCCAACCGCGCCCGAAACCGTGATTGTCGCAATGAAGTAGTTGTTGCAGCGCAGACGAGGAAACCCGGACGGGGGGAGTCCGGGTTTCTTCGTTTAAGGTATCTCTCAGGAAAAATTGCGATTCTTACCAGGCGCGGCGCGGTCCGCGCAATACGACGCGCTGGAAGCAGGATGATGGACTTCAACAATTCCAGCACTCCCTCGACGGCAAATCCCAGGAGCCGGAACGGCAACAGAATCAACCACACCAATGGGTACAGGAACCAGCACCAACAGGGCCAGCGGCCAGCAAAAGAACAACAGGATGCACCACAGAAGGAAGGTCACCATAACTCCTCCTCTCTGTAAATACGTTACACCCGTCCGCCAAGTTCCGTGCCGCTAACCGTGGCCTCCTCCGCCGGTAAGCTCGCGCACGATGGAGCCGACAAACGCCTTCGCGTCGCCGAACAGCATGAGCGTGTTGTCGAGGTAGTAGAGCGGATTGTCGATGCCGGCAAATCCCGGACTCATGCTGCGCTTGATCACCATGACCGTACGGGCCTTGTCCACATCCAGAATCGGCATGCCGTAGATTGGACTTCCCTCGTCGCTGCGCGCCGCCGGATTGGTGACGTCGTTGGCCCCGATCACCAGCGCGACATCCGTCTGCGGGAAATCGGGATTGACTTCCTCCATGTCCAGCAACTTGTCGTACGGGATGTCGGCCTCCGCCAGCAAAACGTTCATGTGGCCCGGGCATGCGGCCCGCGACCGGATGAATGCCGAACTTCACGTCCACGCCCTTCTTGGTCAACGCGTCATACAGTTCGCGAACTTTGTGCTGCGCCTGCGCCACCGCCATGCCATAGCCGGGAACGATCACGACTTTGTTCGCCGCCGAGAGAATTGCGGCAGCCTCTTCCGGAGTTGCACTGCGTACGGTGCGGGTCTCGACCGCGGCAGCGCTTGAGGTCTGCACCTGTCCGAACGCTCCGAACAGCACATTGGTGAACGAGCGGTTCATCGCCTTCGACATGTTGACGGACAGAATGAAGCCCGACGCTCCATCGAGCGCGCCAGCCACGATCAGCAGCTTGCTATTGAGAACGAAGCCCATGGCCGCGGCGGAAAGTCCGGCGTAGGAATTCAGCAGCGAGATCACGGTCGGCATGTCGGCGCCGCCGATGGGGACGATCATCATCACGCCGAAGACTAGCGCGATTCCCACCATGAACGGATACAGGACCATCTGCCTCGGGATGCAGCACGAGACGGACAGCAATGGCGACCGCAATCGCCAGCATCCCCAGGTTGACGAAATTCTGTCCCTTGTACGTGATTGGCCGCTGCGGCAAGATTTCCTGAAGCTTGCCCGCGGCCATCAAGCTGCCGGTGACGGTGAGACCGCCCAGGATGACTTCCAGCGAAAGCACCGACATCATGAACGGCGGAACATTGGGGGCCCGCAGGTAGAACTCCGCGGTGCCCACCAGGGTCACGCAAAGCGCTCCGAAGGCATGACTCAGCGCGGTTCGCTGCGGGACGGCGGTCATTCCGACATTGCCGAGCGGGACGCCAATGATCGCGCCCAGAACCAGTCCAATCGCGATCCACTTGTAGTCCACGATGCCGTGGTACAGAAGCGTGCCGGCAACCGCCAATACCATGCCGATTTCGCCCGCCCAAACGCCATGCCGCGCGGTAGTCGGCGAACTCAGCCACTTCAACGCCAGGATGAAGAGGACGGCAGCGATGATGTAGGTGATCTCAATGATGTATTCGCTGCCTGGGATCATGGCTTCTGCGTCCGGCTGGATTTGAACATCTTGAGCATGCGGTCGGTGATGATGAAGCCGCCCACGGCGTTGCTGGTGGCGGCGACGATGGCAATCGTGCCCAGCACCGTCGCCAGCGTGGTCTTGTGCTCGCCAGCGAGAATGATGGCGCCGACCACCGCAATTGCGTCCAGGGCATTGGTGAGCGACATCAGCGGCGTGTGCAGCAGCGGCGACACCCGGCGAATCACTTCAAATCCGATAAACGCCGCCAGTATGAAAACGTACAGGCTGTTGATCAGGTCAGCCTTGACCATTAGCTTGCCTCCTTCGATTGAGAGACCAGGGCCGGCAGCGAATAGAACTCCCGCACTCGTGGGTTCACCACTTCGCCTCCCTGAGTGACCAGAGTGCTGCGGGTGATTTCATCTTCCAAATCCAGCACGAGTTTTCCGTCCTTCACCATGTGCAACAGGAAGTTCGTAATGTTTTTGCTGTACATCTGGCTGGCATGATAGGGGACCGAACTGGCCAGGTTGACGGCTCCCATGATGGTGACCCCGTGCTCGACTACGACTGCTCGCCCGTCCGGGTCAACTCGCAGTTGCCTCCACGCTCCGCCGCCAGGTCCACGATGACGGAGCCCGGCGCCATGCCGGCCACCATCTCTTTGGTCACCAGCACAGGCGACTTCTTTCCGGGAACCACCGCGGTGGTGATCACAACGTCGCTCTCGGCGACTACCTTTCCCAGCAATTCGCGCTGGCGCTGATAAAACGATTCGTCCTGCGCCTTGGCATAGCCACCGGCATCCTGGGCATCGGCCGCCTCGATGGGAAGTTCTACAAAGCGTCCACCCAAGCTCTGAACCTGCTCTTTGACGGCGGGCCGCAGGTCGTAAGCCGATACCACCGCGCCCAATCTGCGAGCGGTTGCTATGGCCTGCAAACCGGCGACGCCGGCGCCAATCACCAGCACGCGCGATGGCGTAATGGTTCCGGCCGCGGTGGTCAGCATGGGAAAGATACGGGGCAGCGTGTCGGCGGCGAGCACCACCGCCTTGTAGCCCGCGATGGTTGACATGGAGGAGAGCGCGTCCATGCTTTGCGCACGCGTGATGCGCGGCATCAACTCAATCGAAAATGCCGAGACGCCAGTCTGGGCAATTGCCTGGATGGTTTGGAGATCGCCGAGTGGCCGGAGAAATCCAATCAAGGCCTGACCGCGGTGAAGAAGCGGCAAATCGGCAGCGCCGGTCTTGTCATTCGATCCGTAGCAGAGGACCTGCACCACCACGTCGGCGCCGAATGCCTCCTCGCGCGTGGCGACAATCTTTGCGCCCTTATCAATGTACTGGGCGTCGGGGTAGCCGGCTTCCAGGCCAGCTCCGGTTTCGACCCAAACTTCCACGCCAACCTTGGTGTAACTCGGGACCACTGCGGGTATAAGTGCCACGCGCCGCTCCCCCGGAAACGTCTCACGGGGAACACCAACAATCATGGAGTCTCCTCTTCGGTGTGCTTTGTGCGCCTTTTCTGGCGTCACCGCCAGCCGATGCCAGATTTTGAAAATCGGCTGGAATGAAGCATTCTATCTGAGTCGTGCGAAAGTCCCACCTCAACCTGAGCGAATCGATGACGGCTAGGTTCGGATTTAGTCTCCAGGACTTGTGTGTGACCTCTTTTGAGTTGACCGGGCGGATACGATTGCTCCAGAGTCCAGCGATGTATTTCGGGGATCCGCGCCCGCGCCCCGCGGTCACTCTGGTTTTTGTCGCCAGCAGAATTCTTTCAGTAACCCCGCCGCGTCTTTGCATCTCCGAGGCCTTCATGGCAATGAAACATCCTCTAAGCCATTTAAGGTAGGAGAGTTATTCTCATCACGAGCCATCTGTGGACTTGCACTAAAGTGCCCATCAGGACACCTTCTGTGGCAGAAATACAACAACTAGAGCCTTGCTGGAGCCTGTAATCTTATCTTCTGCGCTGCCGTCATTCTTGGTTAGTCTTTGGTTAGTTCTTTATCTTTGCTCTACGAAAGAACAACTCGCGAACCCGCCGAATGCAGCGGTGTCGGTCTCCACAGCGGAGCGCCGGTCCATCTGCGCATTCTGCCTGCCCCCACCGGCACCGGCATTGTTTTTCGGCGCACCGACCTTGATAACTTTGAAGTGGAGGCCATCAGTCGCAATGTGGCGAAGGTCAGTTACGCCACCAGCTTGATGAAGAAAGGCGTGCTCATCTCCACCACCGAGCACCTGCTGTCGGCACTCATCGGAATGGGTGTGGACAACGCGATCGTAGAGCTCGACAACCTCGAACTGCCTATCCTGGATGGCAGCGCGCTGCCGTTCGTGGAGATGCTCACCCAAGCGGGCCTGCGCCAGCAACGGCGCAGACGCGTGTATCTCAAGATTCTGCGTCCCTACGAAATGCAGGAAGGCGACAAGTTCATCGGCGTGTATCCGGCGGAGCGATACTCGGTCAGCTACGCAATTAACTTCCCGCATCCCTTGATTGGCAGTGAGAGATTTCAGGTCGAGCTTTCCAATGGCAGCTATGTGAAGCAGATCGCGTCGGCGCGGACATTCGGCTTTATCGAGCAACAGCGCGCCATGCTGAACATGGGCCTCATCCGCGGCGCCTCGCGCGAGAATTGCATCGTGCTTACCCCGGAGGGAATTGACAATCCGCCGCTGCGCTACGACGACGAGTTCGTGCGCCACAAGGTGCTTGACCTGATCGGCGATCTCGCCCTGTTCGGCAAGCAGATTCTCGGCTACGTCAAAGCCGATCGCGCCGGACACGCCATGCACACCGCCATCGTCTCCCGCATTCTGCGCGATCCCACCTACGCGGAAGAAGTTACTCTCGATGAAGCCGCGGTCGCCGATTGGCCCGCTGAAGCCGTCGCCGCCGCCGACTAGCGTTGTCCCCACCTCCGACTTGCAACTTGTAACTCCAAACTTGAAACTGTCTGCATGCGCCTACTTCATCAATGGTGACGAAAAAAGCTTTGCCGAGTCTCTGTCGTTGGCGGAACTTATCGAGCAGCTTGGCATGAAGGGCGACCGCGTCGCCGTTGAACTCAATCGCGAGATTGTCTCGCGCGCGCAGTGGGCGGAGACTAAGCTCAACGATGGCGACCGTCTGGAGATCGTACATTTTGTCGGCGGGGGCTAGAAGCAGTTTCGAGTTTTAAGTTTCGAGTTTCAAGCCGGCAAACCGAATTGCCCTCTCCGTTGCGCAGCTAAAAAGCATCGCGAGAACGCACCGTTTGTGCAACCCGCCGCGTGCCAAATGCCAAATGCCAAAATGCCAGCCTGCCAACCGCCAACTGCCAAGGTGCCAACTGCCAACTGCCAGGCGCCAACTGCCAGGTGCCAACGCCAACTGCCAAGTGCCAACTGCCAAGTGCCAAGACTGCCAGGTGCGGCTCGACCCACTAGAAACTTGAAACTCGAAACTGGAAACTTTTCTTTGTGAATTGCCCGTGAACACTCCTTTCGCGCGGTTGACAATCAGCGTTAACGGTCACTAAACTCAAATGTTTACCTGCACTTGCTCGAAACGTTTCTGAGTGCTAGCGCAATCATGCCGGACTTTTACTTCGCACGATATCTGCCGTTGCTGATTCACATCCTGGTCGCCGGAGGTGTGGCCTCGGCGATTGTGCTGCTCTCCTATTTCATCGGCCAGCACAAGTACAACAAATCCAAAATGTCTCCGTACGAATGCGGCATGGAGCCGGTCGGCAATGCCCGCCAGCGCTTCACCGTGAAGTTCTACCTGGTGGCCATGCTGTTCATCCTCTTCGACGTGGAAGCCGTGTTCCTCTATCCCTGGGCGATCGTGCAGCGCGACTCTGAAAGCCGACCGGCCTGGGCATGTTCTGGTTCTGGGAGATGCTGGTGTACATCGGCATCGTGCTCGCCGGTTACTGGTACTCTGGAAGAAGGGCGTGCTCGACTGGAACAAACAAGGCAAGGCGGAGAGGATCTGAGGATGGCACTGGAGCCGGCAATCACCGACCTCGAGCAACTGAAAGACCGTCCTGAAGTGGCGCGCCTGCTGGCGTGGAATGCGGGCGCGGTCACGGGCGCGAAGTTCGACCGCAACGAGCTCACCATCTGGGTGGATCGCACTTCGCTGCGCGAAGCCTGTCTCACGCTGAAGAACGATCCGCAGCTGCAGTACAACGCCTTGGCCGACATCACCTGCGTGGACTGGTATCCCAAGGACCCGCGCTTCGAGGTTGTCTACCAGCTGTTTTCCATTCCCAACAAGACTTACCTGCGCCTGAAGGTGAAGCTCTCCGGCGACGATGCCAGCCTCGATTCGCTGGTGCCCATCTGGCCGGGCGCGAATTTCTTCGAGCGCGAAGTCTTCGACCTGTTCGGCATTCGCTTCGACGAGCACCCCAACCTGACGCGCATCATGATGCCCGAGGATTGGGAAGGCCATCCGCTGCGCAAGGATTATCCCGTCGAGGGCTACCGCTAATCATGGCCCACATGACTCCAACCCCGGTGCTGGATCCGTCTGACGACAAGACGATGGTCCTGAACATGGGTCCGCAGCACCCCTCGACCCATGGCGTGCTGCGGTTGCTGCTGGAGATTGACGGCGAGACCATCGTGCGCATCATGCCCGACATCGGGTATCTGCACACCGGCATCGAGAAGACCTGCGAGGCCAAGTTCTACCAGCAGGTCGTGCCCATGACCGACCGCATCGACTATCTCTGCCCCATGACCAACAACCTGGCCTACTGCCTGGCGGTGGAGAAGTTGCTGGGGCTGGAGATTCCGCCGCAGGCGCAGTGGATTCGCGTCATGCTGAACGAGCTGACACGCATCAACTCGCACCTGGTGTGGCTGGGCACGCACGCCATGGACATCGGCGCGATGACGGTCTTTCTGTATTGCTTCCGCGAACGCGAAGACGTGCTGCGCCTGTTTGAGGCGGTTTCCGGGCAGCGCATGATGACGTCGTACTTCCGCATCGGCGGCCTGGCGCTGGAGCCGCCGCTCGGCTTCTTCGATCGGGTGAAGAGATTTCAACGATCGCTTTCCCGCCGAACATCGACGAGTACGAGAGCCTGCTGACCAGCAATCCCATCTGGACGGGACGCACCAAGGGCGTTGCCCACCTGTCGGCGGAAGATGCGATCGCGCTGTGCGCGACCGGGCCGACGCTGCGCGCCAGCGGCGTCGATGTCGATCTGCGCCGCGACAAGCCGTACAGCGGTTACGAGAAATTCCAGTTCAACGTGCCGGTATCGAACGATGGCGATGTGTACGCGCGGTACCTGGTGCGGGTGCAGGAGCTTCGCGAGTCGCAGAAGATCGTCAAGCAGGCGCTGGAAGGAATTCCCGAAGGCCCGGTGAAGGCCGACGCTCCGCAGGTGGTGCTTGCCCGACCGCGAGAAGATGAAGACGCAGATGGAAGCGCTCATCTATCACTTCAAGATTGTGACCGAAGGATTCACCGTGCCGGAGGGCGAAGTGTACATGCCGATCGAGTCGCCGCGCGGCGAGATGGGCTACTACGTGGTGAGCGACGGCACCGCCAAGCCGTACCGCGTGCACATGCGTTCGCCGTCGTTCGCCAATCTGCAAACGCTGCGCAAGATGTGCGAAGGCCGCCTGATCGCCGACGTGGTCGCCGCCATCGGCAGCATCGATATTGTGCTGGGGGATTGCGACCGGTAGAATCAGCACTTGGCAATTAGCATTTAGCAGTTAGCCAAGGCTCCAAGTGCCGCATGGTTTTGCTAAATGCTAAGTGCTAAATGCTAATTGCTAACTGCTAAATGCTATGAAATTTTCCGACCAACTCGAACAGCGCTTCTCCACCATGGTCACGCACTATCCGACCAAGCGCTCGGTGCTGGTGCCGATGCTGCTTTACATCCAGGACGAAGTCGGCGCGCTGACGGACGAGGCCATCCACGAGATCGCGCAGCGCACCGAGCTGTCGGACCTGGAAGTGCGCAACGTCATCAGCTACTACTCGATGCTGCGCACGCGTCCGATCGGCAAGTACAACCTGCAGGTCTGCACCAACGTGAGCTGCCTGCTGCGCGGCGCCGACGACATCTTCGAGCATTGCAAGAAGAAGCTGGGCGTCGGCAACAAGCAATCGACTCCCGACGGACTGTTTCATCTGGAGGAGGTCGAGTGCATCGGCGCATGCTCCTGGGCGCCGGCGCTGATGATGAATTACGAGTTTCACGAGAACCTGACGCCCGCGAAAATCGACGAGCTGATTGACGGGCTGAAGAAGAAGGAAGAGCAGTAATCGCCATGCGCTCTTCGCTGTTCGCTTTTCGCCAGAGGGCGGCGAGCGAGTGGCAAGAGCGAATGGCGAATAGCGAACAGCGGATTTCGAATGGCGTACTTAGTTTCCCATCCCGATGAAGTGAAGGTCGTCTCCAAGCGCTTCGGCCTGGGCGCGACCAATCTCGACCGCTATCTCGAACTGGACGGCTACAAGGCCCTGCAGAAGGCCCTCGCGATGGGAGCCGGACGCCATCATCAACGAGGTGAAGGCGTCGAACCTGCGCGGCCGCGGCGGCGCCGGTTTCCCCACCGGCATGAAGTGGTCGTTCGTGCCCAAGCAGTCGGCCAAGCCGAAGTACGTGCTGTGCAACGGCGACGAGAGCGAGCCCGGCACCTGCAAAGACCGCCTGATCTTCGAGCACGATCCGCACTCCGATCATCGAAGGCGTGATGATCGCGGCGCTCGCCGTCGGCGCCAAGACGGGCTACATCTACCTTCGCGGCGAGTATCGCTACCTGCTCGAGATCATGGAGAAGGCCGTGGCCGATGCCTACGCGCGCGGCTTCATCGGCAAGAACATCTTCGGCTCGGGCGTTGACCTCGACATCTTCACCCACTCCGGCGCGGGCGCTTACGAAGTCGGCGAAGAGTCGGCGCTGATGGAGTCGCTCGAAGGCAAGCGCGGCATTCCGCGCATTCGTCCTCCCTTCCCGGCGGTCGTCGGACTGTGGGGCGGCCCAACGGTGATCAACAACGCCGAGACGCTGGCCAGCGTGCCGCACATCATTCTCGGCGGCGGCGAATGGTTCGCCAATCTGGGCACGCCGCGAAACGGCGGCACGCGCCTGTTCTGCATGAGCGGCGAGCTCGAGAAGCCCGGCGTGTACGAGCTGCCCATGGGCTACAACCTGAAGAAGATGATCTACGACGTCTCCGGCGGCATGCCAAGGGCAAGAAGCTGAAGGGCGTCGTGCCCGGCGGATCGTCGGTGCAGATTCTCACGCCGACGAAATCGACGTCGCCATGGATTTCGACTCGATGATGAAGGCCGGCTCGATGCTCGGCTCCGGCGGCGTGATCGTGCTCGACGACCAGATGTGCATCGTGCAAGTTCGCGCTGCGGGTGACCAAGTTCTACCAGCACGAGAGCTGCGGCTGGTGCATCCCCTGCCGCGAAGGTACCGACTGGATGAAGAAGACGCTGACGCGCTTTCATGCGGGCGGCGGCGTGGCCAAGGACATCGACAACCTGAAGTATCTGGCGGAGAACATGCTGGGACGCACGTTCTGTCCGCTGGGCGATGCGGCGGCGATGCCGATCATTTCGTACATGCAGAAGTTTCGCAAGGAATTTGAAGACCACCTCGACGGCAAGCCGTGCCCGTTCGAGAAGGACGGCAGAACCGGCATTGGTGTGAAGACGCTTTTTGCTGTTCGCTGTTCGCTCTTCGCCAGATGGCCCAGGAGCTTCGCTCTGGCGAATAGCGAAAGGCGAACAGCGAAGAGCGAATGACGTTTTGTGACTCCGGTCGTAAATTTTTAGCTAATTGCTAAGTGCTAGTAGCTAATAGCTGGTTTTTATGGCTGACGTAACCCTCACTGTCGACGGCAAGAAGCTCACCGTTCCCGCGGGGACGCTGCTCATTGAGGCCTGCAAGAGCACGGGCATCGAGGTGCCGTCGTTCTGCTATTACCCCGGCCTCTCGCTGCAGGGCGCCTGCCGCATGTGCCTGGTGGAAGTCGAGAAGATGCCCAAGCTGCAGACCGCGTGCACCACGCCGGTCGCCGAGGGCATGGTGGTCACCACCGAGAGCGACAAGATCAAGCAGGCGCGCAAGTCGATGCTCGAGCTGCTGCTCGCCAACCATCCGCTCGACTGCCCGGTGTGCGATGCCGGCGGCGAGTGCGAACTGCAGGACATGACCTTCAAGTACGGCGCCGCCGAATCGAAGTTCATGGACATGAAGAACCATCGCGACGAGCAGCAATGGTCGCCGGTGGTGTACTTCGACCGCCCGCGCTGCATTCTGTGCTACCGCTGCATCCGCGTTTGCGGCGAAGGCATGGATGTCTGGGCGCTGGGCGTTCAGAACCGCGGCACCGAGCTCGATCATCGCGCCCAACAAAGAAGATCATCTGGAGTGCGAAGAGTGCGGCATGTGCATCGACATCTGCCCGGTCGGCGCGCTCACCTCGGGCGCTTATCGCTACAAGACGCGTCCGTGGGAGATGAAGCACGTTGGCACCGTCTGCACCCATTGCGGCGACGGCTGCAAGACCACGCTGGGCGTGCGCCGCGCCGACACCGGCATGGAGATTGTGCGCGGCGACAATCGCGACAAGAGCGGCATCAACGGCGACTTCCTCTGCATCAAGGGCCGCTACGCCTTCGACTTCGCCAACAACGCCGACCGCATCCAGCAGCCGCTGATCAAGCACGACGGCAAGTTCGTTCCTGCGACCTGGGAGCAGGCGCTCGATCTGATCGCGTCGAAGTTCAAGGAAGTGCTCGACCAGCGACGGCCCGGCAGCGATCGGCGTCATCGGCTCCAACCGCACCAGCAACGAAGAGAATTACCTGCTGCAGAAGTTCGCGCGCGCTGGTGCTGGGCACCAACAACATCGACCACCATCGCACCGCCGACTTCCCTGCTTTCGCTTCGGCGCTGGCTGGCAAGGCGAACGCCACGGCCTCGATGCGCGATGTTTCCGACGCGCCCGCGATTCTGCTGATCGGCAACAATCCGACCGAGCAGCATCCGCTGCTGGCGTGGCAGATTCGCACCAACGTTCGCCTGCATCGCGCCAAGCTCTACGTGGTGAATTCGTATCCCATCAAGCTGCGCCGCCAGGCCACTGCGTTTGCGCAGATTGCGCCCGGCTCGGAAGGCAGCTTCGTGCAGTTCCTCGCCGGAAACGACGCGGCCGCGGACGCCGTCGGTCACGCCGCAGCTCACGCGCGAAGCGCTGTCGCAGATTGCGCGACGCGCTGAAGAACGAAAAGGGCCTGGTCATCATCTTCGGTTCGGAGTTGCGCGGCAACGACGTCAAGGCGCTGGTCGAACTTCGGGCTGGCGCAAGGCGCAAAGTTCATCTGCCTGGGCGACTACGCCAACTCGCGCGGCGCAGCCGACATGGGACTTTATCCCGACATGCTGCCGGGCTACGCTCCGGTCGCCAGCGCGACCAGCTTCCACGAAGATTGGGTGGACGAAATTCCCAAGTCGCCCGGCTTGAACCTGCTGCAGATGATGGACGCGGCCAAGGACGGCAAGCTGAAGGCGCTGTATGTCGTCGGCTCCAATCCGATCGCGCGCTACAACATCGATCCGTTCGCGCTGTCGAAGGCCTTCGTCGTGGTGCAGGACATGTTCCTCACCGAGACCGCCGCCATCGCCGATGTGGTCCTGCCGGTTGCGAATGCCTACGAAAAGGGCGGCACCTTCACCAACACTTGCGGCGACCTGCAGATGCTGAAGAAGGCCGGCGAGTTCGCCGGCGTGCGCAACGATTTCGAGTGCATCGTCCGCATCGCCGATCGCATGGGATACGACGTGCACAAACTGGTGCCCTTCGGCGGCGGAGGCACGCGCGCCGACATGGGCCAGAGCGCGCGGCGCGCAGTCGGGCGAAGCCGACCGCCACGCGGTGTGGCTTGCCGCGCACAACCTCGAGCCGAAGATGAGCCCGTTCGATCCGACCGCCATGCTGGACGAGATTCAGCGGCTGGTTCCGGGATACGACATCTCGCGGCTCGGCCTGCTCAGCGGTCACGACGAGCACACGCAACTGGTGCAGATCACCGGCGCGACCGGCTCGGGACATCCCGAACTGATCCTGCCGTCGAACGACACGCTGTTCACTTCGGGCACGCTGGGCCGTTATTCGCGCACGCTGAACACGGTGATGGAGCGCTATCGACTGCACCGGCCGACATGGAAGTTGCGGCAGATTACGAGCCGCTGTCGAGCCAGTCGTGAGATAGTGGCTGAGTTGTCGCGGCTACGGCCGTCGTGAGTCGAAGCTGCTGAGAACTGATTAGCTAAATGGGCATTGGAACGTACATCCTCGTTTCGCTGATCAAGATCGTGATCGCGCTCTTCATCCTGCTGACGGCCGTGGCCTACACCACGCTGCTGGAACGCAAGGTGGTTGCCCACATCCAGAACCGCTGGGGACCGTCGCGGGTGGGACCGTTCGGCATCTGGCAGCCGCTCGCCGACGGCTTAAAGTTTATCTTTAAGGAAGACATCACACCCCCTTTTGCCAACAAGCCTTTGTACCTGCTGGCCCCGATCATCGCTTGACCACGGCGCTGACCTCGATTGCGGTCATTCCGGTCGGCCCATGGATCACGGTGGGCAGCATCCACACGCCGCTGCAGATCGCCGACGTCAACATCGGGCTGCTGATCATTCTGGGCATCACCTCGGTCGGCGTGTACGGAGTGGCGCTGGCGGGATGGTCGTCGAACAGCAAGTACTCGATGCTCGGCGGCCTGCGCGCCTCGGCCCAGATGGTGAGCTACGAGATCGCTCTCGGCCTGTCGCTGATCGGCGTGCTGATCTACGCCGGCAGCTTCAGCCTGCGCGACATTGTCGATGCGCAAGCGGGAACGTGGCTGGGCTTCATTCCCAAGTGGAATATCTTCAGGGGCCAGTTCGTCGCTTTCTTTATTTACATCATGGCGGCCTACGCGGAGACCAACCGCATTCCGTTCGATCTGCCGGAGGCGGAGACCGAACTGGTCGCCGGATATCACACCGAGTACAGCTCGATGAAGTTCGCCATGTTCTTCATGGCCGAGTACGCCAACATGTTCACGGTCGCCTGCCTGGCTTCGGTCTTGTTCCTGGGCGGATGGTCGGGGCCGGTGTTCGGGCCGCCGATTGTGCAGTCGCTGCTGCCGGTGTTCTGGTTTGCTGTTGCGGGTGTTCGTCTTCATGTTTATTTACATCTGGGTCCGCGGCACGTTGCCGCGTTTCCGCTATGACCAGCTCATGGCCTTCGGCTGGAAGTTTCTTCTGCCGCTGGCCATTGCCAATATCGTCGTCACCAGCCTGGTCGTGGCGCTGAAGTAAGCAATTAGCATTTAGCAATTAGCAATAGTTTCGAAGTTTGACTTCAGTGAGGCTCACGGTCAGGTCGTTCTTGCTAAGTGCCAAGTGCTAAATGCCAACTGCTGACTGGCAGTGCTGAGTTTGATCCGGCGATGCAGTCTTTGCCGGTAGTTAGACATCATGTTGCCCCTGATTCTGTTCTTCATTTTCGCGGCGCTGTGCGTGGGCGGGGCGATCAACCTGCTGGTGCAGAAGCACCCCATCAACAGCGCGCTGTCGCTGATCGTGGTGATGGGTTCGCTGGCCCTGCTTTACCTGCTGCTGGGCGCGGAGTTCGTGGCTGCCGTGCAGGTCATCGTTTATGCCGGCGCGGTCATGGTGCTGTTCGTCTTCGTCATCATGCTGCTGAACGCCGGAGTGGAAGAGCGCACCGAGCATGCCAGCCGTGTCGCCATGGTGCTCGGTGTCCCCGGGCTGATCGTCGGATTGAGCATTGGCGTCTGGGTGGTCAGCCATCTCGCCGGGTTGGACCGCATCGCCATCGGCGGCCCGACGGTGATGAACGGCACCGACGTCTTCGGCAATCCGCAAGCCGTCGCGCATCTGCTGTTCCGCGACTTCCTGCTGCCCTTCGAGGTCACGTCGGTGCTGATCCTGATCGCCATCATGGGCGCCGTGGTGCTGGCGCGGAGGGAGGAATAAATGGTTCCTCTTTCCTACTACCTGGTGTTGAGCGCGATCCTGTTTGCCTGCGGCGTTGCCGGCTTTCTGATCAAGCGCAACATCATCACCATTTTCCTGTCGATTGAGCTGATGCTGAACGGCGTGAATCTTTCTTTCGTTGCCTTCGCCGCGCAGTTGAAGTCGCTTGACGGCCACATTTTCGTGTTCTTCGTGATGGTGGTGGCTGCCGCGGAAGCGGCCGTGGGACTGGCCATCATCATTTCGGTGTTCCGTACGCGCGAAACCCTGAATGTGGATCGCGTGAACCTGCTGAAGCTGTAGAAAGACGCTTTTCGCCCTTCGCTGTTCGCTTTTCGCCAGAGGTGGCACGCGAACCGTATTTGCGAAGAGCGAAAGGCGAAGAGCGAAGAGCAACTATGCACTTGTGGATCATTCCGTTGCTGCCGCTGGCCGGCGCCGCCATCAATGGGCTGCTGGGCAAGCGCTTCTCCAAGAGCACTGGTGAACACCATCGCTCTGGGATCGACGGCCGCTGCGTTCGCCATGCGCCTTGTGGGTGGCCGCGCAGTTCATGGGCTTGCCGCCGGACCAGATTCCGCACATCGAGCGCTATGCCACCTGGCTGAGCGCGGGCTCGTTCTCGGCGGAGTTCGGCATTTATCTCGACCAGCTCTCGCTGGTGATGTTGCTGGTGGTCACCGGCGTCGGCTTCCTCATCCACGTTTATTCCGTCGGCTACATGGAGCATGAAGGCGGCTACTACCGCTATTTCGCCTACCTCAACCTCTTCATGTTCTTCATGCTCACGCTGGTGCTGGCGAACAACTACCTGCTGATGTTCGTCGGCTGGGAGGGCGTGGGCCTGGCGTCGTACCTGCTGATCGGATTCTGGTTCCTGAAGAAGTCGGCGGCGAATGCCGGCAAGAAAGCTTTCATCACCAACCGCGTCGGCGACTTCGGATTCCTGATCGCGCTCTTCCTGCTGATCAAGCACTTCGGCACGCTGCAGTACGACAGTCTGTGGCCGCTCATCAGCAAGTATCCGGTCGAGACTGCGGGCGCTGGCTTGCTGACCGCGATTGGCCTGCTGATGCTGGTGGGCGCAACCGGCAAGTCGGCGCAGATTCCGCTGTACGTCTGGCTGCCCGACGCGATGGAAGGCCCGACTCCGGTCTCGGCACTGATTCACGCGGCAACCATGGTGACCGCCGGCGTGTACATGGTGGCGCGCTCGCACGTCGGTCTTCAATCGCGCGCCCGATCGCGCTGATGGCGGTGGCCGTCATCGGCACGCTGACTGCGATCTTCGCCGCGTCCATCGGCATCGTGCAGACCGACATCAAGAAGGTGCTGGCGTACTCCACGATTTCGCAGCTCGGCTACATGTTCATGGGTTGCGGCGTTGCGGCCTACGGCGCGGGCATCTTCCACCTGATGACGCATGCCTTCTTCAAGGGACTGCTGTTCCTGGCGGCGGGCTCGGTGATTCACGGCCTCGGCGGCGAGCAGGACATGCGCCACATGGGCGGCCTGCGCAAGTACATGCCCTACACCTTCTGGTGCATGACCATCGCGACCTTTACCATCGCCGGCTTCCCTCCCTTCGCCGGCGTTCTTCTCGAAAGACGAAATTCTGTGGAGGACCTGGGCGAGCGGCAATCACATCCTGTGGCTGATCGGACTGATCACCGCCGGCATGACTTCGTTCTACATGTTTCGGCTATGGTTCCTGACTTTCTTCGGCGAGTATCGCGGGCCGAATCCTGAGACCGGCAGCCACGGTCACGATGCCGATGCGCAGCATGCGGGCATACCGGCGCAGTCCACGATGCGCAGGATGCACTCGCTGGCGGCAGCCACGGACACGGTGCTCCCCACGAGAGCCCGTGGGTGATGGTCGTGCCGCTGATGATTCTCGCGGTGCTCTCGTTCGTTGGCGGATGGGTGGCGTGTCCCGCACGCGCTGGGCGGCTCCGACCACTTCGAGCACTTCCTCGCTCCAGTCTTTCATGACTCGCTACCGGGCACGGCTGACAGACTGGCCATCGCAACCAGTGAAGAGATGGCCGCGAGCACGCTGAGCGCACGCACCGAACTTGCTGTTCAGCGCGATCTCAGTCGGCGCGGCTGCGCTCGGCTTTCTGGGCGCCTGGTTCCTGTATTACAAGCGGCCCGAGTCTGCCCGCAAAAATGGCCAAGGCTGCCGGCGGGCTCTACACGCTTCGTGCTCGACAAGTACAAGGTGGACGAACTCTACGGCGCGGTATTCATACAGCCGCTGATTGCGCTGTCTTCGACCAGTGTTCTGGAAGGGCATTGACGCGGGCTGATCGACGGCGCGGTGGACGGAAGCGCCGCCGGTGCGCGCGACATTTCCGACGAGATGCGCCACATGCAATCGGGCAATATCCGTTCCTACGCGGGATGGGTCGCCGTCGGCGCGGCGGCGGTGATCGCCTTCATGGTGTGGCGGGGTGTGCGATGAATTTCATCAACAACAACATCCTCACCATCGTTATTTTTCTGCCGCTGGCGGGGGCCATCCTGCTGCTGTTCTTCCCGCGCCGCCATCGCGACATCCGCTATTTCGCGCTGGCGATTTCGCTGGTCACCTGCTCGCCTCGCTGCACCTGCCGTGGTACCTCGTTCGCGGGCAGAGCGGCTTCCAGTTCGAGCAGAACGTCCCCTGGATTGCCCACCCCAACATTCACTACCACCTCGGCATCGACGGCATCTCCATGTGGCTGGTCGTCCTGACCACCTTCCTGATGCCGCTGTGCGTGCTGATCTCGTGGAAGTCCATCGGCGACCGGGTGAAGGAATTTTTCATCCTGATGCTGGTGCTCGAGACCGCGATGATCGGCGTCTTCGTCGCGCTCGATCTGTTCCTCTTCTACTTCTTCTGGGAAGCCACGCTGATTCCGATGGCGCTGATCATCGGCATGTACGGGCACGGGCGGAAAATTTACGCCTCGGTGAAGTTCTTCCTGTACACCATGATCGCGTCGGTGTTCATGCTGGCGGCGATGATCTGGCTGTACGCCAAGACCGGAACGTTTGATTTCGTCGACGATCCAGAGCAAGATCCAGATCGGGCCAGGTGCCAGGATTCGAGCACGCAGCGTTGTGGCTGTTCCTCGGCTTCTTCGTGGCCTTCGCGGTGAAGGTGCCGCTGTTCCCGTTGCACACCTGGCTGCCCGACGCGCACGTGGAAGCTCCCACCGCGGGTTCGGTGCTGCTGGCAGGCGTGCTGCTGAAGATGGGCACCTACGGTCTGTTGCGCTTCAACCTGGGGCTCTTTCCCGATCAGGCACGGCGCAACGCTCCGTGGATCATCGCGCTCGCCATCATCGGCATCATCTACGGCGCGCTGGTGGCGATGGTGCAGCCCAACATCAAGCGACTGGTCGCCTACACCTCGGTCAGCCATCTCGGCTTCGTGGTGCTGGGCATCTTCAGCTTCACCCAGATCGGAATGGATGGCGCGGTGTACCAGATGCTGAGCCACGGCATCTCCACCGGTGCGCTGTTCATGCTGCTGGGCATGATCTACGATCGCCGCCACACCTACGACATCAGCGAGTATGGCGGGCTGGCTACGCCCATGCCGGTGTACGCGACGTTCTTCGCGTTCATCATGCTGTCGTCGGTAGGATTGCCGCTGCTGAATGGCTTTATCGGCGAGTTCATGGTGCTGAGCGGCGCCTTCCAGGCGAAACAGCTCTACGGAATTCTGGCGGCGACCGGCGTCATCTGGAGCGCGTGCTATCTGCTGTGGATGTATCAGCGCGTCTTCTACGGAAACGTCACCAATCCGGTCAACAAATCGTTGCGCGATCTCGACGCTCGCGAGCGCGTCTCCTTGTGGCCGCTGGCGATTGCGGCGCTGGTCATGGGAGTTGCACCCATGCTGTGGCTGCACTCGATTGATCCTGCGGTCGCCGCCACGCTCAGGCAGTTCTCCAGCGCTGTCCAGGCGCACGCGGTCCATGCTCCCAGATCTTGGTTGCGTGCCGACGTTACGCGCAATGGAGTGCAAGCTCTTCTGCAGGTGATCGGACGATGATTCCGGCCGTTGACTACATTCGGATCCTTCCTGAGCTGGTGCTCAGCATCTTCGGCATCATCGTCATGATGGTGGATCCGCTCATTCCCGAGCAGGACTCGAAAAAGCGGCTGGGCATCATAGCGCTGGTCGGCATGCTCGCCGCTCTGGCCGCAACTGCCTACCAGACGGGCTTTTACGGCGACGCGTTCTACCACATGGTCCGGGTCGATACCTTCAGCGTCTTCTTCCATGTGGTCGTGCTGCTGATTGCGCTGGTCGTCATTCTCGCTTCGTATCGACTATCTCGATGTGCAGCAGCATCCGCGCCGGCGGCGAGTACTACGCTCTGATTCTGTTCGGCACCGTCGGCATGATGCTGATGTCGTCGGCCATCGAGCTGGTGCTGATCTTCATCGCGCTGGAAATTTCTTCGATCTCGACCTACATCCTTGCCGGCATGCGCCGCCGCGCCGCGGAAAGCGCCGAGGCGTCGCTGAAGTATTTCCTGCTCGGCTCGTTCGCCACCGCGTTCTTCCTCTACGGCGTGGCCATGATCTATGGCGCCACCGGCACCACCAACATCTACAACATCGCGAACGTCCTGCATACCCAGCAATCCACGCTGGCCTATCTGGCGGTGGGACTGATGTTCGTCGGGCTGGGCTTCAAGGTCGCCTCAGCTCCGTTCCACGTCTGGACGCCCGACGTTTATGAAGGCTCGCCAGCGCCGGTGGTCGCATTGATGTCCACCGGCCCGAAGGCCGCGGCGTTTGCCGTGCTGCTGCGCGTGCTCTTCGCCACCGGAGCGCCCGGCTGGTTCTGGATGGTCTGGGTATCGGCGGCGCTGTCGATGACGCTGGGCAACATCGGCGCGCTGGTGCAGCAGAACGTCAAGCGGCTGCTGGCCTACTCGTCGATCGCACACGCCGGATATCTGCTGGTCGCCTTCGCCGCCGGCCAGCAGGTCGGCATCTCCGCCGCGATGTTCTACACCGCATCCTACGCGGCGATGAACGTCGGCGCGTTCGCCGTGGTCAGCCATTTCGCTTCCGCCGGCGAGAAGTACGTCACCCTCGACGACTACGCCGGACTGGGACGCCGCTCGCCCTTGCTGGCCGCCATCCTCACCATCTTCCTGCTGTCGCTGATTGGCATTCCCGTCACCGGCGGCTTCTTCGCCAAGTTCTACGTCTTCTCCGCGGCGCTGCAGTCCAACCTGGTCTGGCTCACCATCATCGGCGTCATCAACAGCGCGATTGCCGCTTACTATTACCTGCGCATCATCGTTTACATGTACATGCGGGACGAAGCGCAGCGAAGCTCCCGTGGCTCGCATCCCGGTGGGGCTCGGGATTGGATTGGCGATCAGCCTGATCGCGACCATCTATCTCGGCGTGCTGCCCGGACGAGTGCTCGAATACGCAATTCAAGGCGCGCAGGACTTGTTGAAGTAGGCGGGATACTGCGGGCCTCCAGGCTCGCGTTCAGCATTCACCAGCTAAGCTGTCATCACGAACCGCCTGCGTCCGTGAGGGATCTGCTGTTTCCGCAACATCGTTCCGGCGCTACCAAAAGCAGATTCCTCGCTTCGCTCGTAATGACAGCTCCGGAAGGGAACTGTCCATTAACAAACAAAACGCCCCATCCGAAGACGGGGCGTCGCGCTGCGATTGACAGCGAAAAACTAGACAACCTTGACGAAGATGATCACCAGCGTGAACAGCACCAGCGACTCGATGAAGGCGAGGCCCAGAATCAGCGCAAGCTGGACTGCCAGGCCGGGCAGCAGGGTTGCGCGCCATGGCTTCGCAGGCGGCGCCACCGACTCGGCCCTGGCCCAGTGCGGCCAGTCCGGCGGCAATGGCCATGCCGAATCCGGAGGCTATGGGGACCCAGTTGGTCGCCGGAGCAGCGGCGCTTCCGCCCTGCGCGTACGCTGGCATGGCCATCAGCATCATGGCCCCCAGCGAAAAGAGTATCGGTCATCAGTTTCTTCATTGTTTTCTCCTTATGAATCGCTGCCAGTGGGTGGTTGACGTTCACCGAGCTGACGCCCTCACGCTGACAGCAAACTTGAAATAGCAGTTAGCACTTAGCCGTTAGCTCTTAGCACGCAGCGATTGGCTGAACTTTGATTACTAAAAGCTAATTGCTAATATGCTAACGGCTGCTTTTCTAATGCTCGTGCGCCACCGCTTCTCCGATGTACACCGTCGCCAGCAGCACGAAAATATAGGTCTGAATAACCGATACGCCGATGTGCAGCAGGATGAACACGACCGGAAGAGCGAGCGGAACCAACGAGAAGAACACCAGGGTCACCAGATCGCTGGCGAACATATTGGCGTAAAGACGTATGGTGAGCGAAAGAATTCGCGCCAGATGACTGAAGATCTCAATGGGAAACAACAGGATCGCCAGCCACGGCTCCGGGCCCATAAAATTCTTTACGTAGCCGGAAACCGTTCGCGCGCACGCCCTGAAAGTGGTAATAGAACCACGTGACCAGCGCGCAACCCAGCGGCACCGACGGGAATCGCGGTCGGCGACTCAAACCCGGGTATCACACCCAGCAGACAGCCCAGCAGAATGAAGATGCCCAGGACCGTCAGGTAGCCCACATAGCGCTCGTACCGTGGCCAATCACTTCGTGGCTCTGCTTGGCTGATGAACGAATCGATCTCCTCCATCAGGTGCTGCATATTGCCTGGGCTCGTCCACCGACAGGCGCGCCCGGACGATGACAAAAAACAGAACGATCAGCACAAACACCAGCAACTGCATGGCCACGTAATTGGGGATGGGTGCTTGCGGATAGTGCGCGTGCAGATGAAAAATACCCAGGATCGCATTCGCCACGCCGGCGAAGTATTTATTCAGCAGGGCGGTTATCCAGAGTTGCTCAGGCATGAAGGCTTACTCGTAAAAAGACCAGGTTTCGTAGTGCGATGATGGCTGCGTCGACACACGCCAGCCTTTGCCGCTGCGCGTGCCGAAGTTATTAGGAAATCAGAATCCGCGCCGCAGGGTGACAAACATTTCCACTGCGACTTCGCAGGCCACGGCTGCGATCGGAAGGCACACGCCTCCAAGAAAGCCATAAAGACCTGCGTGAGAAACATTAAATATAACATAGGCGCCAATGGCGATGAAGGCGTATCGCAAGGCAGCGCGCAAGACGATTCCACCGCCTCGCTCCTTGCTTTCGCCGGTGGTAATGCGCTCTCCCAAGGCGTCCACTGCGCCCTCCAGCCAGCGATGGTTAACGTAAGAAATGATCGCTCCCGCCAGAAATCCCGCAGCCACCGGCCAGCGAAAGAAAATCAGACACGCCGCCAATCCGGCGGCGGCGGCCGCGAGCATGTATTTGCGAATGCGCTTCAGCGCTCCGGCAAAAAATTCATCCGCAGCCGAGAAGGTAGGTTCAAGCATCGTAGGGGCACACATCAACGTTCCGCCGCAGACCGCTCCAGAGCTGTTGACGACTCGCAATCATTGCCACCCTGGAGCATGCGAGCGCTAGTCCTTCCGCGTTACCATTCGTATCATCTGCACGAACCCCAAGACGGCGCCCACAATGACTCCGGCGATAAACAGCCAATGAGTGTGCAGCCAGTGGTCCAGCAGTTTGCCGATCAGCAATCCGACCACCACGGCAGCCGGAATGATGAAGGCAATTTCCGAATAGCGCGCCCATAAAATCGCCGCGCTCTGTACCTTGTCGTCGCGTTGCTCATCAGCCATGAAGAGAGGCTACCATCTGCGGTCAAGCGTTGAAAGCAGCGGCCGCCAGAGCACAGAGACGCCCTCATTTGCGCCAGGTGCCAGGCCGCAGGACGCAGCCGGGTGGCACATCGGCTACTGAATTAAACTACGCGCTGTTTGACCGCAGGTGCTCCAGACGCTATTATCGAAGTGCGGGGTGGAGCAGTCTGGTAGCTCGTTGGGCTCATAACCCAAAGGTCGGTGGTTCAAATCCACCCCCCGCAACCAACCTTAAGCTCCATAATAATCAATAACTTACAATATAATAACTGAAAAATTGTGCTAATTTTGTGCTAGCGTTGCCGAGAACTCGGTCTGCAACTGCAGCGTGGGACCGCGGCGCAGATCAGCAGTCTTCTTCATAGCAAACTATCCAACGAACAACTGCTCAAAAGAGCTTTTGCAGCACTCATAAGTAAATGAAAACAGGCAGCCGAGAATGGCGACCTGTGCTGTTCCAAAAGTGTGGCTTGTGGAACAACCGCCAATACCTGTTTAGCCCTGTCCCGACAGGATGACTTCCGCATTGCCCACCACTCGACCGCTATCCCCCAGTGCCCTTAAAATGCGTACCTCAGCGCAAGCGTTGTGTTGTTGGCGTGGAAGTAGCGCGGGGCGGTCGGCCCTACGAACGATCCTTCGCCGTACTGGTAGTAGTTCCAGGCGGCTTTGAAGGTGACGTCCTTGTGGACGATGACATCCACCGCGGCAAGAGGTGACTGATATGTGGAGGAAAGCGGACCCAAAGGCAGCAGCGTATTGAGTGAGGTCGTGTTGCCCTGGTTGTCGACGACGTTGTATCCCAGGCGCATGGTGACGCGCTGGATGGGAGTAAGCGTCAAGGCGAAGTAACCGAACTGAGTATGAGTGCGATAGAAACCATAGGTCTGCAGCAGCGTGGGATCTTCCGCGCAGGTCGTCGTGTCCGACGGGGTCACCGTTCCGGCAAAGCAGAGAAACATGTCCTGCTGAATAGCGTCATAGTTATAAGCCATGTCCAAGCCCCAGTACTTGTTGGGATTGATCATGGCGTTGAGCACTGTCGAATAGTTGTGTTGGTTGTACTGTATGTCACTGGTGTTGTTCTTGGCTTGTTGGAAATTAAGGTTTGCTCCCAGCATTAGCCAGGGACGAGGTGAATACGACACGTTTCCGGAAATATTGAAGGACCTGAGAGGATCGATGCGGTAGATCCAGTTGTCAGCTCCGCCAACTTTCGCATTCAGGTTCGCATGCAGCGTGCTTCCTTTCCGGAACCAGGCCCCGACCACACCGGAGTAATTGTTGATCTCGGTGGTCGGACTGCCAAACGGCGCGAGGACCCCGCTGAACGTGCAACTGCCGTCCGGGTTCAACGGTAAGCCGACGCAATTGCCGCGATTGGGCTAGTTGGGATAGTAAATGTCGCCCAACGCGGCTTGATAGGTGTCCCCAGGCTGAATGATGTTATTGGCCCACACGAACCCAGCGCGCACTCCAAACCAGCGCGACACGTCGTATTGCACCTGAAAGTCATTCTGCTTCGAATTCTGCCCGATCATGTTGATGGTCATTTCGTTGATGATGTCGGCCGGAGAACTCGAGCTGTGAAATAGAAGTCGTCGGCGGAAATGTAGCCACGGGATTCAGCAGCGAAGCTGAGCCGAAGCTGGCGGCGTTGAAGTAGTTGGTCTCAAGATCAAGATAGTTGCCGGCGACACTGAAATTGCGGAAGCGGAAGGTCTCCACCAGCCGAAGCTTGTCGGTGAGGTGAATGGTGGCCGAGACGTCTGCGGAGGAAGAGTTCCACCTGGCGCTCGGATTTACTGCCGGTGGTGTCGGATCCCAGACTCGCGGTTCGGCTGGTTAAGCCGCTGAAAATCTCCGTGAACGGGGTGTTCATTTGCGCATGGCTGTACTGGTACTGGCCATTGAAGTCCAGCCATTTAAGCGAAGACGAGGTCAGGTTGAACTGCTCGGTCGGGATAAATGTGTTCAGGTGCTGGTCCAGGCTGTAATCGAAAAAGCCGTTGCACGTTGGATTAGCAAATCCGTTGATGAGAGGTTTCGCGCAGGGACTTCCGCTGTTGAACCAGGAGAGTCCCAAGCTGACTGGCGTGCCATTCGGAAGCTGCCACGAATTGAAGGGGTTCAGCCCATACGTCGTCCCGCCATCATAGTACTGAATCAGTTGCGTGTAACTGAGGGTGGTCTTCTTGGTGGCGCGGAAGTCGACTCCAAAACGATATCCATTAAGTGTATTGTCGGTATTCTCGTTGAGGAGTGCCTCAGTACCTTCATGGACACTGCTGAACGCAGGTCCCTCAAAGCGGTTTCGGTTATAGCCTGCACGAAAGGAAACCCGGTGCATCGGCAGCACGACAAGATCGAAGTTGTATAGGTTTTGCCGGTTGTAATACGCGTGTGGCGAGTTCAGGATCGGAATGAACGGGACTCCAGTGGGCGGGTTCAGCGGGTTGGCAAACAAATCGTAATCAAAGTAGTTCTGCATGTGCTGATAACTGCCGCTGAAGGTGTACCACTGGTATTTCGATACGCGCAGACGCGCTGCCTGCTGAGGGTCGCCGCCCCATCCAAAACTGTTGAGCGTCAAAGTGTCGAAAATGTCCTCGTGTGTCAGCGATTGCATGGTGAGCGATTGCTCGAGGATGCGGGCGCCGGTCTGGTCATTCACCAGTGTGTCGTACATTGCCTGGCTGCCATTTACGTCGGAGATGCGGCCGCCAATCTCAATCGACTGTGTCACCCGAAAGCCGCCGATTTCTTTGCCCTCGTCGCCCCCAGGCGGGGCGCTGGCCGAAGCCGAGGGCGGTGCCTGCGTCTGTGGGGGATTCTGGGCGGATCCACTACTCGTCAACATCAGACAAGCGACAACCAGACCAATCCGAAATGAAGAAACACCGAGACTCCTTTGACAACCCATTCAATGCCCCCATTACCGGAAGAAAAAGGGATCAAAGTTGGAACCATGAATCTGCGTGTGACACATCGTGCACGCCTGATACTTAGTGGCCTGGTTGTGGAACGAAGGTGCGCCCGGAGCCGCTCCGTTCATATTGGCGCTATGGCAGCGAAGGCAAAGAAAGTTGACGTTGTTGACCTGAAGCAGCCGTGGATTGGTCGAGCCATGCGGCGTGTGGCACGACAAGCAGCCTTCTTCAGTCTTCACGGGGGCGTGCTCGAAGACGAACGGCCCCATGGTATCAGTGTGGCATTTGGTGCAGACAGCGAATTGACCGGCGGCAGCTCGCACCTGGTGACCGGTCTGAGTGCCGTGCGGATTATGACAGTCGCTGCACTGTATGAGTCCGACGTCTACGCGGTGACGGTACGGCCGGGCAAACTCGGCCTTCTGTGCGGCATGGCATCCGTAACACAGCTCAGTCTGCGGTTTCACCAGCAGGAAGTTAACGTCCTTCGATCCGTGGGGACTGTGGCAGGACGTGCAACTGACGCCGTTGGCCAGATGTTCGGATTTGGAGAAGTTCTGGGTCTCAAGGCTGGATTGGTGGCACTTGGTACAGATGGCTGCCGTCTCCGCCGGACTCAGCTTCTCAAAACGAATGATCTTGGTGACGTCTCCGCCGCCGTCAACGTGCGCCTGCGCCGGTCCATGACATGCCTGGCATCCATGCTGGTCGCCTTTGAGCAACGCCGCATGTGGCGTACTCGCGAAGTGTTTGTCCCAGACTTCCTGGTGGCAAGTCTTGCAAATGTCGGTGTCGGCATACTGGCTGCTTGTCGCGCCAGGAAGCGCGGAGGACGTTTTAGGCGCGGGATTACTCGTGGTTTCCTGAGCCGGAACTGTACTGCTCAAGCACCAAGCTGCCAGGAATGCAGCCAAGAAGAGCGAGATCGGTCTGTAGCTGGTGAGGGCCATTCTTGCTCCCGAACGACTCTTTACGCATTGCTCCAGAATCTGGAGCCGTCCCAGTTCGCAGCGTTTGGATCGGCCAGCCCGACAAGTTCTAGCACTATAGCTCAACCCGGGAGCTTCGGCAAACTCTAGCTACCAGGCAGCGTGGGAAATCTCCTGAACTCATCGTCAATTCTTACGACGAGGATACAATCCAATCGTCAACCAGGTGTTCTTGCATCGACGACGCAGCGATTCTGGTCGAGTGGTGGGTAATGCGGAAGTCATCCTGTCGGGAAAGTGCTAAACGGGCGGTTGCTCCACAATGGGCGAATCTGACCCAGATTGCAACCCAGGCAACCCAGCCTAGATTAAACGACGGCATAACAGGGTTGATCCACAGTATTTACAGTGATGGCAGTCACTGACGAAAACCGGTCCCGCCCGTCAATATAGAATTTATGCATGTCTCAAGCTGGCGAAAGCCGACCATAATGCACCACGCCGTCGAGCGATTACACTTGTCGATTTTGTTGTTCCCTCTGAGTGCTGTTCTCCTGATTTCCGGGTGTACGAACAAGGGCCAAGTACAGGCGGGAGGCACATCCGCGGCTCGTCCGCCGGCACCTGTGGTGGTGGCTAGTGTCGAGCAGCGAGACATCCCGGTTCAGATCAAGGCCATCGGCAACGTCGAAGCCTACCAGACCGTGCAGATCAGGTCCCAAGTCAATGGGCAAATCCAGAAAATCTTCTTCAAGGAAGGAGAGGATGTGCGCCAGGGCCAGCCGCTGTTTCAGCTGGACAAACGGCCTTTCCAGGCCGACTTGGAAAAAGCCATTGGCCAGATGAAGCACGACCAGGCGCAGGCAGAAAATTCCCGGATGCAGACCGAGCGCTACTCGAGTCTGGAAAAAGAAGGCATTGTCTCTCATGAGCAGGGCGGCTTGTTGAATGCCCAGGCTAAGGCCGATGCTTCTGCGGTAGATGCCGACAAGGCCGCCGTCGACGCCGCTCGCGTGCAATTGCAGTACACCGATATCGTTGCTCCCATCAACGCACGCGCTGGAGTATTAATGATCAACCTGGGCAATCTCGTAAAGGCAAACGATACGCCCTACCTGGTGCAGCTGAACCAGGTCACTCCGATCTACGTCACCTTCTCCGTGCCGGAAGCCAACCTCGACCGGGTACGACAGCGCTTCTCCGCCGGGCAGCTCAAGGTTCTGGCTTATCCCAAGGGGCAACCGGATGCTCCGGTCGAAGGCCAGTTGACGTTCATCGACAACGGAGTGGACACAACGACGGGCATGTTCAAGCTGAAAGCCACGTTTCAGAACCAGGACCGGCGGCTGTGGCCGGGTCAATTCGTGGATGTTGCGTTGCAGCTCTCGATACAAAAGAATGCCGTCGTGGTTCCGACCAAGGCGATTCAGACCGGACAACAAGGCGAATACGTATATGTCGTCCGAGCGGACAACACAGCTGAATCACGCCCCATAAAGACGGTGGGAGCGTATCAGAACCTGACGGTGATTTCCGACGGATTGAACGCAGGCGAACAGGTGATTGTGGACGGCCAGCTGCGTGTGGCCCCTAATACCTCAGTCGTTGTGCAGAGCCGCTTGCCAGCAACTCCGCCGGATTCGTCTGCTGCCAAGGATCCAGCCGGAGGCAGACTGTGAGCATCTCGGAGATCTTCATCAAGCGGCCCATTATGACCACCTTGGTCATGGCCGCGATTTTGATCTTCGGGGTCTTCGCTTATCAACTGCTGCCCGTCAGCGACCTGCCGAACGTTGACTTTCCCACCATTTTGGTGAGCGCCTCTCTTCCTGGCGCGAGTCCTGACACCATGGCTTCTTCCGTGGCCACGCCGCTGGAAAAGCAATTCTCGACAATCGCCGGCATCGACTCGATGACGTCCACGAATTCTCTCGGGCAAACCAGCATCACCATTCAGTTCAACCTTAGCCGCAATCTCGATGGCGCCGCCTTGGACGTCCAGGCAGCCATCACGGCGGCTGGGGGCCAGTTGCCTCCGCAGATGCCGACACCGCCGACTTTTCAGAAAGTGAATCCTGCCGATTCGCCCATCCTTTATCTGGCGCTGAGTTCACCGACGATGAAGCTGTCGGACATCGACGAGGCTGCGGAGACCACCATCGCACAGAACGTCTCCATGGTGAACGGTGTGGCGCAGGTGGTGATCTATGGATCGCAGAAGTATGCCATGCGGGCGCAGCTCGATCCCAGTGCACTGGCTTCACGCCAGATAGGGATTGACGAGGTCAGTACAGCGCTGCAATCGGGAAATACCAACCTTCCCACGGGCACACTTTACGGACAGAACCATACGTTCACGATTCTGTCCAACGGGCAACGCATGAATGCTCTGCAGTTCGCGCCAATGGTGGTGGCCTATCGGAACGGCGCGCCGGTCCGTCTGAACGAACTCGGTCGGGTGATTGACAGTGTGCAGAACGACAAGACCGCGAGTTGGTTCAACGGGAATCGGGCCATCGTTTTGGCAATTCAAAAGCAGCCGGGGACCAACACCGTTGCCGTAGTAAACAGCATCAAGAAGCTGCTGCCCCGGCTGGAAGAACATATTCCCGCCGCGGTCCGAATCGACACGCTTTATGACCGCTCGGTCTCCATTCGCGCCTCGGTCAATGACGTGAAGTTCACCCTGCTGCTGACCATCGCCCTGGTCGTCATGGTGATCTTCGTCTTCCTGCGAAACGTTTCCGCCACCATCATCCCGTCTCTGGCTTTGCCCATGTCCATCGTCGGCACTTTTTCGATTATGTACGTGCTGGGCTACAGCCTCGACAATCTTTCCCTGATGGCACTGACCTTGTCGGTGGGGTTTGTTGTGGACGACGCCATCGTCATGCTGGAGAACATTGTTCGCCACATGGAGGCAGGGAAGCGGCCTTTACAGGCCGCTCGAGATGGCGCCGGCGAGATTGGCTTCACCATTCTCTCTATGACGCTGTCACTGGCTGCCGTCTTTATTCCGCTGTTGTTCATGGGTGGAATCATCGGACGCTTGCTGCACGAATTCGCGGTCACAATCGGCGCTGCCATCCTGGTTTCGGGCTTCGTATCGCTGACCTTGACCCCGATGCTCTGCAGCCGGTTCCTTCGTCACCAGGAGCGCTCGGAGCACGGACGACTCTTCAATCTCGGCGAGCGGGTTTTCAATGGCTGGTTGCGCGGTTACAACCGCAGTCTGAAAGTGGTCTTGCGGCACAAGTTCGCAACCCTGATGGTGTCTTTCGTTCTGATCGGGCTGACCTTTTATCTGTACACCATCTCGAAGACGGGATTTATTCCAGACGAAGATCAGGGCCTGGTCTTCGCCTTCACCGAAGCGCAACAGGGGATTGCATTTCAGGACATGATGCAATTGCAGCAGAAGGTGGCCGATGTGGTGCGCTTCGATCCCAACGTCATGAACACCATGTCTTCGCTTGGCAGCCCCATCAATCAGGGCCGTATGTTCTTTCGGCTTGAAGGACAAGAAAGACCGCGTCAACCAAATGAGCGCGATGCAGGTCATTCAGGAACTTCGTCCCAAGGTATCGCAGATTCCCGGCCTGAATGTGTTCATGCAGATTCCGCCGACGATTCGCATCGGCGGAACTCTGACCAAGTCACAATATCAGTACACCCTGCAATCGCCCGACACGGCGGAGCTTTACCAGGATGCGCCCAAGCTGGAGAGTGCTCTCCGCGCCCTTCCGCAATTGCAAGACGTGACCAGCGACCTGCAGGTGCAGAACCCGCAGCTCAGCGTAGAAGTCGATCACGATAAAGCTTACGCACTGGGATTGACGCCGGCCCAGGTTTCCGACGCTCTCTATTCTGCATACGGTACCCGCCAGATCAGCACCATTTACACGCCCAACAACGAGTACTACGTCATCATCGAATTGCTGCCGGAATACCAGAACAATCCTGACCGGCTCTCGCTTCTCTACGTTCGCTCCAGCTCAGGGAAAATGATTCCTCTCGACACCGTGGCGAAGCTGGTGCCTTCCGTCGGCCCCTTGACGGTGAATCACCTGGGCCAGCTGCCGGCTGCCACCATCAGCTTCAATCTCAAACCCGGAACAGCTTTGGGCGACGCGACAAAACTGGTCGAGCGCGAGGCCAATCGCGTGCTTCCCGCAGATATCCAACGCACCTTCCAGGGGACTGCCCAAGCTTTCCAGAACTCATTCACCGGCATGGGCCTGTTGCTGCTGGGCGCGATTCTGGTGATTTACATCATTCTTGGAATTCTGTATGAGAGCTTTATTCATCCTCTGACGATCCTGTCTGGGTTACCTTCAGCCGGCGTCGGCGCGCTCCTCACTCTCACCCTTTTTCACCAGGAATTGAATCTGTACTCGTTCGTGGGGATCATCATGTTGATCGGCATCGTCAAGAAGAATGCCATCATGATGATTGACTTTGCCCTGGAGGCAGAGCGCAACGAGGGAAAGAGCCCGGAGGAAGCTATTTATCAGGGTGCGCTAGTCCGCTTCCGTCCAATTATGATGACCACAATGGCCGCTCTGATGGGAACGTTGCCCATTGCGATTGGCTTTGGCGCAAGTGCAGATTCGCGGCGAGGCTTGGGCCTGGCGGTGGTGGGTGGTCTGCTCTTTTCGCAGATTGTAACGCTCTACATCACGCCGGTTTACTACGTATACCTCGATAAGCTCCAGACAAAGTTCCGCAAGCGGACCGGTGGGCGAAAAACTGAACTCGTTGCCGACGACAGGTTCGACGAGGTTGCTTTGGTGGGACACCAGCACTGAAGGTTTCGCTCATCCTCTAAGAATGGCACTCGCCCACAATCCTCACATTTTGAGACAGGACAGGCCGCCAACTAGTCCGCTACCGAAAAGTGCTCCGATGTCTGCTTTGCTGTGAAAATGCCTCAACCGCCCTGAAAGTGATGGTTACGTTCGTAAGTAACATAGGGTCATTGTCACTGACCCGCTTTCTCAGCAAGAGTAGAAGTGAGTAGTGATGCAGCGTCGTGTCTCTGCTAAAACTGGGCAAGAGACGACGCGAGGCCGCAGTGGACTGCTCAGAGGATTAACGACCATGTCTCCATCTGGCCGAGTCTGACAGTCCCTGCGGCTTTTCATTTACACCGCAAGAGCCCGTTACTCTGGGTTAGTCGCTTCACTGTTCCGCGAATGCGTCAGAAAATGTTCGCAGCGACCGAAGCCCGCCACCCCGCGAGCCTTCAGCACCTCTTGCGAAAAATCGTTAGCACAAAAAAGGGAAAAGTCGTGATGTGCATCACAAACTTTATAAACAGCGGTGGGTATTGCTGTGGAAAAAGGGAAGGATATTTGTCCTGCGGCTGCGATCAAGCCGCGACTGAGGCAAGGGCACGCTTCTCGCAAGCCGGAAGTCAGAGGTGTGCAATTTTGACCACCTTGAACGTTCTCTCTCGTGATGTGAGTCACAGACACCCATCTGCAGCCAGTGGATACTAACCTTACAAATGAATAAAGCAACCCGCAGGTAATTCAACAAAGGAGTCAACTCTCAGCCCGAGAGCGACTACCGCCTGCGGGTTGTTTGTTGGCGTCGTCCAACTCACAATGCTCGTTTTGGTACGCAGTGTCTCATCCCTGAATTCACCTTTGCGGGCAGTGGGCCAACCTCGGAAGGGGCCGCACTCGATAGCGCAAGGGAAAGTCACCGGCGGCGATCTGCGCCAGCGCATTGATCTCGGACCTGCTCCATCTGCAATTCTCGGATTTCGCGGATAGGCGACGTGACAATTGGTGTCTGGTACTCCGGATGACAAAACTCCAGGTGCATACCCCGACCGACGAAGCGCCGTTTTAGCATGGAACCTCCCCAAGTCGAACCCGCAATGGCTACCGGGATTGGTTCTGGGCAGTACTGGGGATGTCCTGAGATAAGTGCGTCGTTGTCACTCTGAAGGGCTAGCAGGTAACAGTGGTGCTGGGTTTGAATCTCCAGCACAGTCGCCGGTGGCAGGTCGTTGAGGAACACGCCCCCTTCAATTTCCGACTGCACAATGTTGCGATTCACTTCATCGCCGAGGTTGGGATTACACCGGAATAAATGTGGAGACAAGAGAAGCCTCACCCTTATTCGGTTCAGTGTAGCACCGTTTTCTGGTGCCGTTCGATGCAGCTAAGATGAGCCGCTTTCCGGTAAGTATGAGAATTAGCGCAGTGGCGAACGATGACCCGGATTGCGTTCTGCCAGCGCCTAGCTCGTTGCCAGCTCAGGGTGCCCTTTTCGGACAGGGTCCCGGATCGCTTGTTCGGCTTAGCCCCGAGCATGCAGGAGCGTCGCGCCTCGTTACGATCTGGACAAGTCGTCCGCGAAAGCCAGCCGACCTACTCTTGACCGGCTTGTTGCACCATCTCGATGAACACTTCTCTGGTCTGCGCCTGATCGCTCACTTCCCGCAAGAACGCAATGCGAGTTCCATGCATTCCGTTCGGCGTTTCAGGCGAACGTGGAAGCCGAGGCGATCGACCGAGGTCATCTCCTCCTCCAGCGCCTCAACGCCGGCAAACCGTTTGGCGAGCAGGATGATCAAGTTGCCCAGTCTCACATGCGGTCCTTTGTACGAACGCGGGCCGGTCACATGCAGCCCGTCCGTGATACGTTTCCGCTCGCAGGTGCTGCGACTAACGCCACAAACCGGTCCACGAGTGCCTGAGCGTTTTGCACGAGCCCTGTTGGAGGAAGAACGGAAGAACCGCCCACTGATTATCAACGATTAAGCTCGCGAGAGTTGGTGCTCGTTAACAGCGTGCAGCGGCGGGATCGAATCCGGCGTAGGAGTTATTCGGTGTTGTTTTGATCTAGGAGCTGAATACGAGCACAGGCTGACTGTGCTCGTATTCTTAAGTGCGAACGACTTCTCGAAGTTTAATAGCTCTGCGGTTGTGTTGTCCTACGGCCGCTTGATCCTGCGATCCCCTGGTTAATGGCCTATCGCGCTTTCATCTCCGCCAGCTTTCCTTTCAACTTTGCGACGGTCTCTTTAGCATGGCCGATCTGCTGTTGAACTTTGCCTGCGGTCTTTTCGGTCCTGCCTTCAGCTTTCAAATCGCGGTCATTGGTGGCCTTTCCCACCTGTTCTTTGATTGTCCCTTTCACTTCGTGGAAGGTCCCCTTAATCGCGTCTCTCGTGCTGGTTTTCATATATTCCTCATTCCTCGTGTGGTGAGGATTGCGGTTCTACGCTCAGACCGGCGAAAATACCGCATCCTCAGCTCGGTTGTCTGATAAGTGAGGGTTGTTTCATTAAGATCTTCTTTGCCGGCTATCACTTTTCTAAGCTCTCGGCCTTCTTACGGTCTGAGCAGAATTGACCATCTATGGAACGGGACCGGCTTCGTCACGGAATACTAATTGTCACTGGTAAATTCTGATATCAGCATGCGGCGCGCACAAACCCGAATCTACAGAGATCCTGGATGCGTCACGAGCCTGTGAGTGCGGCGGGATGGACGTGCCAGTCCGGGCCACGCGCTGCCGCTCAAAGGGAACACTTTCAGCTGTTTAGGCTCAAGGCCGCGAGCAGACTTTGCGATGCGAGGTTTCGCCATTTCTAGTTTGATCCCGATGAGGGTAGCTCTTGCCGATTCTTGTTTTGAGCTGTTGTTATCCATGAGCGATAGTTGCACATCGCTCAACCCAAAGAATGGTCAATTCAGGACAGGGCATAGGAATGCAAGCTTCACAAGGTTGTTGATTGCCGATCGTCGGGAAATACATTTCTAAGCAACGCTCATGGGATAATTTGGCGGTTACTGGAGCGGCCCCGGATGGGAAGGCCAATGATCTCGGTCGAGGGCTTCTGGGATCGGCCGCTGCATGAGCTGTTCGAACTGCTACCGGCGACTCCTACTTTGCGATGCGCCGCCGAAGGGCCCTGCCAGTCTAGAAATCAAGTCAATTATCGAACTTTGCAACTCGTTCAAAGGGTTGTTCCGCTTTGGCGGCGGAGTCATTCAAATGCCATGCGACCGAGGTCATTAAGGTTACGAGATGGCTGTTATCGCCAACCATCCTGAATTACACTCGACAAGATGCAATCCAAGCTTCCTGGATCGGGTACTTGAAATCAGAATTTCGGAAGTCTTCACCGAGATTTTGTGTATAGACGTGGCGTGCTTCGAGGACACCGAATCGCATTGCGAACGGAAGAATCGCCGATCACCGACAGCAGGCCGGATTGCCGAAACTCTTTCGCAAATTGCGACCCTTTAGAAAGAGGTTTGTCTTGACGAAGAAGTTATGTCTCGCTGTGATCACATTCTTTTTTGTTGCCGCCTTGCTCGCACCGGCGCAGACGCTAACGTCACTCACCCATCAGCCCCCCAACGGCGCCGGGATCGGCTTTTTGCTGACCGATGGAACAGTGATGTTTCAAGGCGGCAATGGGAACGATTGGTGGAAGCTGACGCCCGATATCAACGGAAGTTACGTCCATGGGACCTGGAGCCAGCTTGCCAATCTGCCCAGTAATTACGATCCCCTTTACTTCGCTTCGGCAGTTTTGTCCGATGGCCGGCTTTTGATTGAGGGTGGTGAGTACAACTTTGGCAATTTCGTGCTCACCAATCTGGGCGCGGTTTACGATCCCAGGGCCAATACCTGGACGCCGCTGACTCCTCCGCCCGGCTGGGACTACATCGGAGACTCGCCGTCGGTGGTGTTGCCCAACGGGCATTTTCTTATCGGCCGCAAATTGGACATGCAAGTCGCGGAACTGGATCCGGCCACCATGACGTGGACGTTAATGGGATCAAGCGGCAAGAGCGATTTCAATGCCGAGGAAGGCTGGACGCTCATGCCTGGCGGTACCGTTCTGACGGCTGATGTGTTGGACAATCCCAACTCGGAAAGATACATCCCTTCCATGCAGCAATGGATCTCCGACGGCAACACGGTCGCGAATCTTCAAGGGCCGCCCGAAGAGGGATGTATCCAATATCCGGGCGGTCTCTACTGTCCTCCAGGAGAAATCGGCCCTGCCATTTTACGGCCCGACGGCACCGTCTTCGCAACTGGAGCGCATCATACGGGCGCCAGTACCGGGCACACCGCGGTCTATCATCACGGAGCCAGCCCTACCGATCCCGGCACCTGGATCCCCGGCCCTGACTTCCCCAATGGTGATGACGCGGGCGACAACTTCGCCGCGCTGCTGCCCAATGGCAAGGTGCTGGTGGAGGGTAATTCGGGTAGATTTTACGAATTCGATGGGACAAACTTCAGCCCTACACTGTTCAGCAATGGTGGGAGTTTGCTGGTGCTGCCTACGGGCGAGGTGATTGTCGGGGGCTCGGAGGTCTATACGTCGACTGGAACCTACATTCAACCGTGGACGCCGGCCATCTCCATTTTTCCATCCACCGTTGCCCGCGGTCAGAGCTACACCATTTTCGGCCGGCAATTCAACGGACTGTCACAAGCGGCTGGGTATGGGGACGAAAATGAGACTGCCACAAATTACCCCTTGGTGCGGATCAAGAATGTCGCCACCGGACATGTTTTCTACGCCAAGACCCACGACCACAATACGATGGGGGTAGCCACCGGCGCTGTCCCAACATTCACGCATTTCGATGTACCTGCCGGAATGGAGACTGGGCCAAGCACTCTGGTTGTCGTGGCGAACGGTATTCCCTCGCTGCCGGTCCATATCACGGTGAATTAGCGCCTCAACTCAACGTGTGATTTTCATTGTCCCTCCTGTGCCGAGCTCACATGGCATGGGAGGGACCATACTTTTCTTGCTATTCGTCTACACAGGATTGAGTTACTCCTGCTTTTTGCTTCCAGTGTTTTGCGCTCTAAGGTACGCCTCAAGTTCTGTCCTGCTTGCGTGTCTCGCCCAGTCGGCCGGGGTAGCCCGCCAGAGGATATCTTTCAAATCCAGTCTTGCACCACGTTCGACCAGGAGCCGGACCACTTCGTCATGGCCGCCCCCAGCAGCTTGGTGCAGGGGTGTTGTGTGGGAATGACCTCCGACCGGGTTGTATCGGTTTGGATCTTCGCCCGCGTCAAGCAGCAATCGAACGATCTCGACATGACCAAAATCGGCTGCCAAAGACAGCGCCAAGTGGCGATCTTCACTGCTGGCACCGGCAAGTAGCCGACGAGCATCCTCAATGCGCCCCAGGGCCGCTGCCACCGGCAAGTCTATTCGAGCCCCGCGCCCGATCAAGGCATTCACCGCCTCAAACTCGCCGTGCAAGGCGGCTGCTTGCAGAGCGCTGTTGGGATCCGCTCCATGATCGCAGAGGAGATCGATCAACGGAAGTTGCACGCGACATTCACGCGGCACACTGCCGGTCGCGACGAGCATCAGCGTCTCGTTCAGTGCGGATTGGTTCCAGCCGGCATCGAGAATGACCTTGGCGATCTCGAACAATATTCTGCGGGCAGAGTGCCATGGCGAACCGGATTCTCCGCGACAAATTCCAAAAGCGTTGGATTCCGAAAGTAGTTTCCACCTTCGAAAACGACGTGCTGGTGCACGAGTTTCGGGTGTTGCTTCAGGTGCGCACGCAAACCAGCGACGTCGCCCGCATCGAGCAGGTCCACAGCACGGCGAAATGTTGCATCTTCAATTCGCTCTTGGTGCGGCAAATCCAATCGATCGGAGAGACGTCGGTTTTTCAATGTGTCGCTTTAGCCTCGCCCAGCTCGGAAATCCGTATTCGCGGGCAATGATGAGCTGCGCGTCACTGAGTCGGAGTTGGGCGTCGAAGATTTCAGCGTCCGTGGCCCGACTGAAACGCGGATGAAATTCCCTGATCCGCTGGGCTACTCCCGGAGTGCGGGCGCTATGCTCCTTCAGCACGTCCTTGGCTTGATGCTTGAGGTGATCGAGGTTCGGATTCGATGGGAGGCGTCTTACCGGCATGACGAACTTCCTTTCGTATGCCCGAGGTCCGCATTTAATGGGCAGAAAGTTAGTTCGTGAAAACGAATTGCTACGATCAGGTGGACTTCTGTCCTTTCCGCGGACCGGATGCGCCCTTTGCGCTTCGGTGATCTTAACACGACGACGGAGCGTTCGGCATTGGGGTTGAACCCAATTGACGGCGAGGATTTTGCGCGTCCACTAGCCAGAACCGGGAGAACAGCTTAAGATGTCCCGTCCCTCTTCTCGGTCGCGAACTGGTACAGCATCCGTTGGGTAGGAGGTTCACGATGACGACGAAACCAACCCCATTACAAAACGCGGCTGAACAACTTCGATGCTGCAAACGGGCTGGCACTGGTTCGGGTGACGATTGGCGCGATGTTCGTGTGGGTCTTCTTCGAAAATCTGGGAAAGGGTCTCTACACTCCAGCGGGCTACGCGGGCCTGATCAACTACTACATCAAGACGAGCCACTCGCCGGCGCGCGTGGAAGGCAGTGATGGGTTTGGCGGCGAGTCATGCCGCCATGGCGGCTCCTCTGCAGGCGATGACCGAGATCTCTCTCGGGATCCTGCTCGTCATCGGTCTGCTCACGCGCCCGGCCGCCTTTGTAGCGTTTCTGTACCTGGGCAGCCTTTGGGTCTCGGAGTGGGGCACGTCGTGGATCTGGGAACTGTTGGTTCCGGTGCTCGCATCGCTTGCGCTTGCGGTGGGACGAGCGGGACGAAGGTGGGGCGTTGACGCGCGACTGGCGCAGCGGTGGCCGTCCTCCCCGTGGTGGTGATTGAACCAAATCACGTGCGAGTGTCGGTCATCATTCCCACGCACAACGAAGCGCAGGCCATCGGCCGCGTCCTCGCCGACCTCCCGTCCGATCTCGTCACCGAGGTTCTGGTTGTTGACAGCAATTCAACTGACGGGACACCCGAGATCGCTCGAAAGCTGGGAGCCCGTGTCGTCCACGAACCTCGTCGCGGATACGGTCGCGCCTGTTTGACTGGACTGGCTTCTGCAAGTAGCCCTGACATTGTAGTGTTCCTCGACGGCGACTACAGCGATCGACCTGCGGAACTGCCGATTCTGTTGGCTCCGATCACTCGACGGCCGGGCCGATATCACGCTGGGTTCACGCCTCGGGAAGCAGAGCATCCCTGGGGCGCTGCCCTGGCACGCAGCGTTTGGTAACCGCCTGGCGGCCGTCCTGATCACACGTCTGTATGGTGTACGGATCACAGACCTCGGACCATTTCGCGCCGGGCGCGCCGATGTCCTTCGCCGGCTCGATTTGGAAGAGACCACGTACGGCTGGGCGGTTGAGATGATCCTAAAGGGCGCGCTAGGGGGATTCCGCATCGTTGAAGTGCCGGTCAGCTATTATCCGCGCATCGGAAAATCGAAGATCAGCGGTACGCTGAAGGGCACAGTTGGAGCGGCATGGTTCATTCTCAGCCTGATCGTGCGCTATTATTTTCGGCATCCAAGGGCCGGAACGCCACGGCCAGCGTGAGTCTTGGCACGGCGATCTTCTATGGAATCCTCCAGCGAAGACACAGCACAGTTCGGCCAACAGTAGCCGCACGCTGGTCGTCATGGCAAAAGCACCCAGACCGGGCATGGTCAAGACCCGTTTAGCTCAGAGCCTTCCAGTTGAAGCCGTCACCGAGCTTTATCGCTGCCTTTTGGACGACACAATGGCGCTGGCGCGCTCGTTGGGCACTGTGGAGGTTGCCATTATGTGCCCTGCTTCGGATGTCGAAGAACTAACGCGGTTGGCGCCGAGGTGGGGTGAGCGTCGTCGCGCAAAAAGGGGAAGGGCCTTGCGGCAGGCCTGACCTCGGTGTTTGCACACTTCGCAGCGCCTGGCCGGCAACGCGTCATCGCGTTCAACAGCGACAGCCCGCATCTGCCGGCTTCGGTTCTTGGGAGCGCGTTCGAGGCGCTCACCGCGCACGACGTGGTTGTCGGACCGACACATGATGGTGGCTATTATCTGGTCGGGGCCAAGGCCGCCCATCCGGCGCTTTTCGATGGCGACGGCATGGGCACTAAGAGTGCGCTCGAGGCCCTGCTGGCGCGCGCTCGCGGACTGCAGCTTTCCGTTGGCTTCACCGATCCCTTCTACGACATCGACGTGGCGGACGACTTGACTCGGCTTGCCGCGGAACTGCAGCTCGCTCCGGCGAGGGCGCCACGAACGGCGGCCTGGCTGAAACAGTGGGGACAGGCGGTGGCACAGTTGCGGACGGGCACGGGAGACCTGTGAAGCTCACGCCATCCCGCAGGCTGTACGTGCTCGGCGCCATCTTGCTTGTGGCGCTGACGATCTGCTCCCGCAAGCTTCAGCAGCATGGGTGCAGCCGTCCTTCATCATTCCGCTGGCCGTTGCCGGCATCGCGTACCTCCTCGCCATTCGTGAGTTCTTCTCCACACCAAAATTCCCGAAGCGCGTCATCGTCATCGGGCTCGTGTTGGCTGCTGTGTGGCATCTTCTGTTTCTGCTGATGCCGCCGGGCCCAGATGATGACATTCATCGATATGTTTGGGATGGCCGCGTGCAGCGGCTCGGCTATAACCCTTATATTGTCGTTCCCAGCGATCCTGCGCTCGCCGGGTTGCACACACCCGAGACCCGCACGCTGAACAACCCGGATGTACCGAGCCCATATCCAGCGGGCGCTCAGCTTTTCTTCCGCGCCGTAACCGCGATTCATGAGTCTGTCTTTGCGCTGAAGGTAGCATTTGTGATTTGCGATTTGGCAATCGTTTTCGTTTTGCTCGATATCTTGCGTAGTAGCGGGCAAGGAGCGCACTGGGTTCTGGCTTATGCCTGGAATCCACTGCTGGCGACGGAGGTGGCGGGCAGCGGTCACATCGATATTGTCGGCGTGCTGCTGCTGTTGGTTTCCTTCGCCGCGCTGGGGCGCCGCTGGCGTACGGTTGCAGCCCTGGCATTTGGGCTGGCGGTTGCCGTGAAATTGCTCCCGATTGTACTGCTGCCGCTCTACTGGAGGCGTGTTCGTATGCGCGACGGCGCACTGGCGGCAGTCGTGCTTCGGACTCCTGTACGTACCATTTCTCAACCACGGGCGGATTCCGATCGGCTCGCTCGGCACCTACGTGCAGAGCTTCCGCTTTAATGATCCGGTGTTTGCAACGCTCGAACGAGTGGCGTCTCCGCAGCTTGTAGTTGGGTTGGCAGTGCTCGTCGGCTTTCTTACCGCAATCTGGATGAGAAGAAAGTCCGCGGCATGGTCTCCGGACGCATTTGCCTGGCCGATGGCAGCATCGCTTCTATGTGCACCGGTCGTATATCCGTGGTACCTGCTGTGGCTGCTGCCGTTCGTGCGGTCGGCCTCGACGCTGCCGATCATCATCTGGACGGTGAGCATTATCCCTACTTACTACGTTTGGCATCTGCGCGCACTCGGTCGTCCGTGGTTAGTTCCTGGCTGGATCATGCTGCTGGAATACGGATCCGTGGCAGCGGCCGCTGCAATTATCGGGTTGCGCCGACCCACACGACCGGCCAGCCCGGATGCTCAACAGACTAGTCTTGGGAATTCTGTCTGAATACCCAGCCAAGGTGCTGCGCTGACACGCGGTTGTATCTCGAAGCCTTTGTCCGTCATCCAACCGAAGTCCACTGAATTCACCGAGGAGGACCTCCATGACAAATTCGAGCCGTCTTACAACGATCCGGGCTTTGGTGTCTTTTGGTGTGCTGGTCCTTGCTGCAACTTCCTGGGCGCAGACGCGTCCGCCAATTGTCGAAAAGCTCGCCAAGACCTATGGTCTCGATTCGTTTGGGCAGGTCGACGCGATCCGCTATACCTTCAACGTAGAATTCCCGGGCGTCAATGCTTTCTCGAACGTGGGACTGGGAGCCCAAGACCGGCCAGGTCACCTACGAGGGAAAAGACAAGGACGGCAAGCCGGTGAAGGTTACGTACCTGCGCTCGCAGCTCAGCAGCCAGCCCGCCAACGTGAAGAGACGAAATCGATCCGGGTTTCGTCAACGATAATTATTGGCTGATGCTCCCGTTCCATATTTACTGGGACACCAGCGCGACCGTGACAGATGCAGGCATGCAGAAGCTGCCGCTGGGCAAGGGTTCCGCCCAGAAGATCGTGGTGAAGTATCCTTCCAACGTCGGCTACACGCCGGGTGACACTTGGACGCTTTACGTCGGCACTGACGGGCGAATCGAGGAATTCCGCTATGACCGCGGGGGACCCAAGAAGCCCAGTGTCGTGATCGCAACGTGGGCAGGCTACAAAAAGGCAGGTCCTCTGCTCTTCTCAACGGAGCACCGCGGCACCGCCGACGGCAAGCCGCTGCACCTCTTCTTCTCGAATGTGGCCGTCAAGCTGACGGGGTCAGACACCTGGATGAACGCGCAATAAACAATGGGCGGCCCGTTCGGGCACTCGTTCTTCACGAATCAGCTTACCGGGCAATCACTACGGTCGTGCAGGAACTGCTCACCTTGGGCAGATCGCGGGTGGCGGCCATGCGGACCTGCAGGCTTGGGCGTTCCCCGCGAACGATCGGGCAGTAGTAGTCAGGCTCCAGCAGCGCGCCCTGGAGACGTCGACGACCGGCACAGCCTCCATGGCATGAGTCCCGGAACTCGCAAGGCTGGCACGCGTCTGGAAGGGTGCGGGCTTGCTCGAACGGCGCGGAGTCCAGAATGTCGAGCCCCATCGAGATCAAATCCTGACAGCGGCTCACCCGATCCTGGCCAGTAAACGCACGGCTGCGTGGTGGCGCGCGGCGTAACCCTCACGGTGCTTACGCCACATCCTCCCCGGAGCGGCGGGAGGCCCGCCATCGCTCGAACCAGCGGCTCACCGATGGCGATCACATCGGTCTCCGCAAACAGGCGCCGGAACCCCTCCCAATACTCTTCGTAGGACAGCGCATAAATATCGGAGCGCACCGCCTGGTACACGTTCACACGCAGCGGAGCGTCAAACTGTCTTGGCGACTCGCGCCACCTCCGCCAGACGCAAATAGTTCGCCTTCATCATGACGGCGATGATGGTCACGGGTACACCCAACCTCACGCAACGTTCTGCTTGCTGTTGGATCAGTTCCCAATTGCCGTCTCCGCGCTGTGCATCCTGTTCGACTTGCGTGGGGTAATCGAGCGAAAACTCGATGTCGTGAAAGGCGCGCAGCTCGTCGTCTTCCAAAACAGCAACGCTGTGGCCGTTGGAAGTGATGGTGAGCTTGATAGGTTGTGTTCGCAGGTAAGCGAGTATCGCCTTAAAGTCTGGATGCATCCCGTTCTCGCCAGTGCCCAGATTCACGGAGCGGACGGGTAAGCGTTCCATCACTGACTTCACTTGATCCAGGGAGAGCCGATCCGCGCGAGTCGGATCGCGGTAGCAGAAACGCACAGGCCAGGTTACACTCGTTGGTCAGCCCGAGCCCCAGCGAAATAGAGGTGGGCCGCACCTTCGCGCCGGATTGGGTCGATGAAGAGTGGGTTGTAAGGTTGTTCACAAACTATCCTCTGTCACTGGCGACATACACTTGCTTGCTCGTTCGTGGTCGATTTTCGGCGTTCTTTCATGCGACAATCAACCGCAGGCGCGCCCCGACCCGGTCGCTGGTAAGGCCTACGTCTAGATCAACAGAATAAGCGCACCCGGGGTATCGCCGCCAATCTCAAGTTGAGCCTCGAGGGGGCATTATGAAAATGTCGCCGTTTTGGAACTTGCTAGTCACGTGCGTTGTGTCCACCTGTATTGCTCAGCCGTCTCCTTCGAAGGAGAGCAGATTCAGTCCTCCATTGCGCCGGTTTCGGTTTAATTATTCCTTTTCGGTGAAAGATATCCCCGCCGGAACGAAGGTAGTACGCGTGTGGGTCCCGGTGGCGCACACCGATGAAAACCAAACCGTGCGGCTTCTTAACATAAAGTCGCCGGTGCAAACGCAAATGACGCACGAAACGGAGTACGACAACCACATCATGTATGCGGAACTCCGGAATCCCGCTCCGGGCACGGCTGAGTTCACACTGGAGTACGAGGTGACACGACGTGAGTACACACGAGGCGATTTCGTGCAGCTCGAGCGCAAAGACAGCAAGCCGGGGGCGGTACCCGTGTCAATGAGCCGCTTGGTTCAGCCGGACCAACTCATACCAATTGACGGCAAAATCAAAGCCTTAGCCCAGCAGGTGACGGGCGCACAGACAGGTAGCGTGGCCAAAGCCAAAGCGGCCTACGACTATCTTTTCGCAACTTTTCGCTACGACAAAACTGGAACTGGTTGGGGCAGGGGAGATGCAGTGTGGGCTTGCGATGCAAAGCACGGCAATTGCACGGACTTTCACTCGCCCTTTATAGGCATGCTTCGTGCCGATGCAATTCCAGCCCGATTCGATATCGGATTTCCGCTCCCGGAAAGCAAGGACAAAGGAGAAATTGCCGGCTATCACTGCTGGGCCGAGTTCTATTCGTCAAGAATTGGGTGGATTCCGGTAGACATCTCCGAAGCCTGGAAAGCCAAAGAAAAGGAGAATTACTTTTTTGGGAGCATTGACGCAAATCGAGTCAAGTTTTCGACCGGACGCGACATAGTTCTTTCTCCTAAGCAAGATGGGCCGCCGCTGAATTATTTTGTCTATCCGTATGTCGAGATTGACGGCAAGCCCTATGACGGCATAGAAAAGCGATTCAGTTTCGAAGAGCTAGCCAAGGTTGGCAGGTCGTAGCTTCGTCGCTGAATACCATGGGCGCGCGCGTATACGACAGCGACAGGAGGACAGATGATTCGCGTAATGGGATATGTTGTTCAGTTTGTTCTGCTGTGTACCGTGCTCACGGCCTTCGCGACCGCGCAGAGTGCCGGAGGGAACGTCCCGGCCGCGCCTCCGGTCGCCGATCGGCATACAACGGGGGAATCATTTGACGTCAACGCAGCCGTCGATGCCTATCTGGCGAAGATGCCTCCCGCAGAACGGGCCCGCTCTAACGCGTATTTCGAAGGCGGCTATTGGCTCCTCTTGTGGGATTTTCTTTCGACCGTGGTTGTAATGTGGCTATTACTCAGGTTCCGATGGTCGGCGCGCATGCGTGACTTGGCCGAGCGCATTACCCGCTTTCGCCCACTCCAGACGGCACTTTACTGGGTTCAATTTGTTATCGTCGTGTTCGTGCTCACCTTCCCGCTCACTGTTTATGAAAGCTACTTCCGCGAGCGCAAGTATGGCCTCCTGAATCAAACGTTCGGGCCATGGATGCGGGACCAGGCTGTAGGGCTGGCCGTTGCCGTGGTGCTGGGCGGGATCCTCATGGTTCCGCTCTTCGGACTGGTGCGGCGCCTGGGAAAAAGCTGGTGGGTGTGGGGAGCCGCATTAGCGATAGTTTTTCTGGCGTTCGTAAGCCTGATCGCACCGGTCTATATCTCACCTTTATTCAACAAGTACACGAAGTTACAAGATTCCCGGATTAAGGACCCAATCCTCAGCATGGCACGGGCGAACGGGATTCCTGCAACCGACGTCTACGAATTCGACGCCTCCCGGCAGTCGAACCGGGTCAGCGCCAACGTCAGCGGCTTCGCCGGGACGGAGCGAATTTCGCTGAACGACAATCTCTTGAAGCGGTGCACCCTGCCCGAGATTGAAACCACCATGGGACACGAGATGGGCCATTATGTTCTCAACCACGAGTACAAGGGATTGGTCATGTTTGGAGTCGTTATGGTAATCGGGTTTGCCTTCCTGAACTGGTTCATCAACTTTGGCCTTGCGCGCTGGGGAGAAACGTGGGGCATCCGGGGGATGACCGACGTTGCTGTGCTGCCGCTGGCGATTATTGGATTGTCGGTTTATTTCTTTCTCATGACGCCGGTGACCAACACGATCACCCGCACCATGGAGTTCGAGGCCGACATGTACGGCCTGAATTCGGGCCGCCAACCGGATGGCGAGGCCAACGTAGATTTGATGCTGGGAGAATATCGCAAACTTGAGCCCGGGCCGTTTGAGGAGTTCATCTTTTTTGATCATCCCAGCGGACGCACCCGGATTACCGCTGCCATGCGCTGGAAGGCGGAGCACCCGGAGACGGCATCGCAGGAAGAGCTGGCTAGGCCACTGTTCAATACCCAGTGACATCGGTGTATTTCTCGTCGGCATTGGGAGGGGCGGTGGTGACTGCGGCAGGTATACTCGTCAGACGGCTTGTAAACGGACAACCTCTATGGATTCGCAACTAAAGACAAGGGCAATGATGCTCTCCATGGGCAACGAGAGCGGTGTCAGGGAGGTGCGATGAACAACGCAATTCGCACAGCGGCAATTTCGGGAATCCTTACTCTGCTTTTGCTGGCCAGCGTCGGATGCGCCAGTCAGAAGAGTGTAGATGACCTGAGTAAGCAATTGGCGGACGTAGAGGCCAGATTGACAAAAATCGAACAAGTTGAGAATCAAAGGGCTCGTGAAGCTGCTGACAAAAGTAAAAATAAGACTCTTCTGGACAAAGCCATAGCCGACGCAGGTAAGCGTAGGGATGATTGCAAGGCCACGGCAGAATGGGAGTTTAACAATTGGGTGCGAGTTAATGGAACTCGGCTTCCGGGAAACACGGAAGCGTATGCAGCCACTCCTGAAGCCATCAAGCAGGCCCATGCCAAGCAGGATAAAGCTGAAGGAGACTGCCAGAAAGAATATGAGAATGCCGTGCAAGCAGCCCAACTCAAGTATCCGCAATGACCTTGTTCGCAAGGGCTAGCGCCGCTAGAGAGCTCAGGGCTCTTGTCCAGTAATTCACCGATAGGCGTCTTGTGCCCCAAGGACATCGACTCGGCGAGTTCGTCACGTCATCGCAGTGTGCGCGCAATAACGCGGTCCAGGAACGTGCGCGGAGCGGCTGAGCCCTCGGGAGGAGGGAGCCGGCCGCACAAGTCTTCGCCCAGGGCGAGCAGGTACGAAACGGTGGCCCAATTCGCGGGCGCCGGTAAACGTGCCTCCAGAACAAGTCCGAAGGGATCACGCCACGCCAGCACCGAATGCGGACGGATCGTGTCACTTGGCCAATCCATGATGCGTTTCGCGAAGGCAGGCTCGATAGGAGAGTGCACGACTCTCTGGGGCAATGCCGAGACCTGGTAGACTGCATCGAATGCGACGCCGCCGCTCGGAAGATCTCGAGCGTCGCGAAGAAACGCCACTGCGTCTGCAGCGGCAGAGCTAGAACTCGTTACCCGCTGCTGGGCGCCCTGCGAGAGGCCGGCGGCGGCTCGCTTTGTGGCATAGTCTCCCGGTTCGCGGGGCAGCACCGCAAAATCCATCTTGCCCCCAAGAGTTGGGAATCGCAGCATCAGCGTAGCCGACCATCCCCGATCGTAGCCGCGAGTACTGCTGGATTTCATGGTCCATGGCAAGCCGCCTGGGGTTTGGCCATCGATGCGAAAGGCAGTAGGATTTCCTTGCCAATGGCGAAGCCCATAACGCCATCCGTGCTCGGCGGCTGCTCTCCGGATTTCGCGCATTGTCCGCCGCTGTCCCGTGGTCAGCAACAGGTAGAGCCCAATGAACAGGCCAAGGAAGACCGCAATAAGACCAATGGCGATCACGAGTGGCGGAAATGTATTCATCGACGCAACAGGATGGGAGGACAATGCCACAGATTGAATCCCGCGATAGGCCCTAGGCCCATTTTATGCGACGCTCTCGCTCAGCGCCCATTGAATTGCATGCTGCACCATTTCACGGGCGTTCTTGAGCGATAGTCGTCGGGCTCATTTCTCTTTACTCCTTGCCTCGGAGCTTATACCGCCCTATCGCGAAACGGGGAACACGCAGGTATTCTCAACGATGTTGCGGTATAGAAGCTGGTTCGCGTTCGGGCGGAGACAGACCGGGCCGGTGCCAAGGTAGAAATCGGCGCGGAAGGGAAGCTGGACTGCTCCGTCAGGATGCCAAAATTCAAGGCTCTGTGTCCGAGCCTGCACTTCCCATTCAGACATTACATGCTGCGAAGCGTAATCGGCCCAGTAAACCTTATTGTGGGTGAACAGCGGCAGTGAATCCATGACGTCCGGTGCTGCAATGACCACCGAGTTAGCTGGGGTGTGTTCATTCAACCAGTTCAGGGTGCGCGGCATGCGTCCATCGAGCGCCCAGAATTCAGCATTCTCCCTTCGCAATTGTTCCCATTGCATATACGCCGTCGCCTGGGTAAAGATCGCCCCCATCACCACGACTGCAAGAAGAGCAGCGAAGTACACGGGACGGAAGGAACGCGAGTAACTCTGCAGGAATGCCGCGCCGACCAGGCACCAAACGGGGATCAAACACTCGATCCAGTGGTAGCTTTGCAGATGGCGATCCGTGATCACGTTCTGAATCAGCAGCAGGGCTCCGATACCCAGGAAGGGAAATAGAAAGCGCGCGCTGTCCCCCAGTCGCCTGCGCCACAGCCACACGGCAGCCAAAACTAAGACGGCAATCACAAAGCTTCGAACCACAGATTCGTCAGGTCCCCGCCCCGGTGTGAACAATTCGAGGCGAACGAGCGTCTCGTGTACGTCAGGTGCTTGCCCCTGGAATGCCGTCTTCAAAATAGCCGGCAGACCAAGAATGAAGGCGGTTCCAAGCGAGGTCAGCAGGCTCGCGCGTACCTTGCCTGATTCTTGCAAGGCCAGCCAAATCGTTCCTCCAATGGCGAAGCTCCAATAGTAAAAAGGACTGGCATAGATCAATAGGCCAAGGCTCGCGCCAGCCAGCAAGCCCGTCCACCAGAGAGGTTTTTTCCAGGCAAGGAGGACAAGACGCAAACTCAACAGCAGAAGCAAAACGTAGAACGCGGGACTGACGGCCCGAAAATAGCGGAGAAAACCTGTGCTTCGGCTGTTGATCATCCCTATCCACGAAATGGTCGGCGCGAGTAAAGGGAGCACCGCAGCCAGCATAGCGAGCCGCGGTTCCATTCCGAGGCCGCGAGCCAAACTCCAGAGGAAAACGCAAATCAAAGCCGCAAACACAACTCTCGAGACGCCCACGAGTAGCAGCGGGTCGAGTGCCGTCGCATGGGCAGTGAGGGCAATAAGCCGCTCCGCCATCTCCGGCATGAAACGGGGGGCATCCTGGTGTTCAGCAAGATACGGATTGCCGAGGCTGCCGCCACGATAGGCGTCCATTACGCGCGCCAGGTAGATCTTCTCGTCCTCAACGGCCACGTTGAGAAACGGTCCTTGGCGAAAATGGTTGATCAAAAACGGGAGGGAATATGCGAATACTATTACAATTACGCTATAAAACAGCCAGATGCGATTCGGTCCTGGGTAAACGCTGTTATCCGGGATTTCCATTTTGTGGGCGACAAGATTGTGCGCTCCTTCACCTCGAGAGACAAGGTATTTTTTCCCATCGCAAAAATGGGGAATCAGGCCGCCTTTCGGGCCGATTTTGCACCGTTATTTCCGTTCCCCTTCGACCGGCGGGTGTTCTTGGTCCGGCGTACGTTCTTTCGCGGAGCTACGACGTGACGGGCGGGACGTTCCTGCAGCAGAAGCTCGGTGGCTTGAACTCGAGCATCCCGGTGAAACCAGTTTTGCACCACGCCCCCGTTCAGGAAGTTGGCAATCGAGAGCAAGCTCATGCCCTGGTGGTGAGTCATCCACGAACGTACTAATGTGTAACGTTGACGCCACTTCCGGTGCGGGTTGGGTGTAAAGTCAGCCGATTCGTAAAAACCGTAGGCGCCGAACCAGTCCCTCTTAGCCATCCAGCGCAGGTGTTCGACAGCCCCAGAGGGATCCACTCCGAGCGCCAACACGGTGGCATAAGGAGCCACGACCAACCGGTCTTCGTCCTGCCGCAACGCCAGGTGCGGCACACCAAAGGCGTGGTAGCTGTAGTTGCCTTCGTCGTCGGTTTCGGCGAAAGCTGACTCGGAGATTCCCCAGGGAATATGTTTGTGCGCCGCATATGCCTGTTGCGCTTGCACCGCGACTTCCTGGCTGCGCTCCAGCAGGGTCTCGGGATACGAACGCATCCAAAGGCCGGGCATCAGGTACTCAAACATGGTACCGGTCCACGACAAGAGTACTGGGCGGCCGTCCGCCACGACGTGGGAACGACTCAGCAGAAACCAGCTCTCCTGCGGAATGTCGCCTTTCGCCACGGCAACAAAGTTGGCGATACGCGCCTCCGATGCAAGCAGGTCGTAGCACGACGAATGCACTCTTCCGGCTTCAACGTCGTAGCCAATGGACAACAATTTGCGCCGGCGATCGAGCAAGAAACTGAAATCCATTTCGCCAATGAGCTGGTCGCAAAGCGCAGCGATACGTCGCAAATCGTCGATTAGCTGCACGCAGCGGCGCCGCGCACCGGGAAGCCGGTCCAGCAATGCTTCCGTCAACGCGTGAGACTGGGGGTTGCGATCCCGTGCAGCTTCCAATCGTAGCTGCAACTGTTCGATGAAATTGGGCAAGCGACCTAGTGGGATTTGCTCGTCCCTGCCAGGTAATTGGAGAGCAGCATCCGCGCGTAGAGGTTGATATTCTGCAAGCAGCCACGGGGTATACAGGCTGAGCGACTTCTCGATCTGCTCGATGAGATTTGTGGCGTGGCCGGCAAACCAGCGCGCCTCCTCGGCGTTCTTACACTTCTTGCTGATTTGCGGCAATTCCGCTGCGATAAGCAGACGATCGAGCCAGGGAGTTTCGGTGGGTTTCTCGAAGGAATGAGCGACCCGCCTGGAAACCACTTTCAGCTCTGCTAATACGCAGAGGTGATCGGCGTATCCCTCCAAAAGAGCAGAAGTGAGCAGCGGCCTCTGCAGCAAACCCATGCTGCCGTTTTTCAACGTAATCAACGAAGCTGCAAGGTTCCCGCTATCCACGGTGGAGATGAAGCGCGGGCTCAACGCCTGCAACGTTCGCGTGTCGTACCAGTTGAACAGGTGGCCGCGCTGGCGCGGCAAATTCATCACCGTACTCATGGTAGCCATCGTCTGCGTGATGAATTCCGGAACCGTCAGGTATCCGAACTCACACGCAACCTGGCGCGCATTCAACAGCAATCCCAGATTGGTGGGCGATATGCGGGCCGCAATTTTTAGCGGCTCTTCTTGAATGTTGTCGGGAACGAGCCAATTGTGTTCCTGGTTGCAATAGGTCGCAAAATAGCGCCAGGTGTAGAGTGCGGCATGGCGCAAGAACCGGCGGTCTTGAGGGGACGAGGCTTTCTGCGACTGTCTGGGAGAGCGGTTTAGCCAAGACGACACCGGTTTGCTGCATGCCCAAAGCAGGAGTATTGGCAGTGCCGCTCCGAATGAATGGCGAGGCGAGAAATATACGATCACACCGATAATCAGGGCCACGACCGGTGTCCAGTTCAGCAGGACATCCACGAATGTGCGCTTTCCGGGTCCCATCTCGGCTTGGGCCGCGGTCTCCCACTCCAGCAAGCGCTGCCTCGAGACCATGCGGCGATGGAAGGTGCGCAACACCGCATCGACGGACAGCAGTGTTTGATGGGCCAGGAATGTGAGCGCGAGAAACTCGTTCACCATAGCAGTGCCGAGCCCCACGATGGCTTCCCGGATGGGAGCAAGCCGGCGTGACATCAGGGCACGGGTGACAGCGAACACAAACTCGAACCAGGGTGGGACGAAGAGAATTGCAATCGTGACCAGTGTCCAGTAGACCGACCGTCCCGGTAACACCGTCCATCCCAGCACCAGGAGGAGAAAAATTGCCAGTTCCACCAGACTGCGGCGCAAGTTATCGAAAATTTTCCAGCGCGAGAGGAACGAAATGGGATTGCGAACGCGACGTCCATTCTCGTCGGGCACTCGTCCGAACAGCCAGCTCACAATTTGCCAATCGCCGCGTAGCCAACGATGCTTGCGGCGGTTGTGAGCGCTGTAGTGTGATGGATAATCGTCGATGACCTCAACCTCGCTGACTAATCCGGCGCGGGCGTAGGCGCCCTCAATCAAATCGTGGCTGAGCAGGGCGTTGCGCGGAAAGCGATGCTCCAGCACCTGGTGCAAGGTCTCAACCTCGTAGATGCCCTTTCCGGTGAAGGTACCCTCACCGTTGAGGTCCTGATAGACATCGGAGATGGCCCGCGAGTAGATATCGAACCCGGTCTGGCCGGAGTAAATGCTCGCCAACCGGGACTGTGCCGCACTGGTTACACTAATGCCCACGCGCGGTTGCAATATCCCATAGCCGGCAGTGACGATGTTGGCGCGCGGATCGATGATTGCCTGGTTCAACGGGTGAGCCAGGGCCCCCACCAGACGATGGGCGGTGCCGCGTGGCAACTCGGTGTCCGAGTCCAAGGTCAGAACGAAACGCACCCGCCGGAGAAGCGAAAGATCACCCACCTTGACCGGAAAGCTGTCATACGTACCTTTTATTAACCGATTGAAGTCGAGCAACTTGCCACGCTTGCGCTCCCACCCCATCCAGACGCCCTCACTCGGGTTGTAGATCCGGTGCCGATGGAACATCGAGAAGGTGCCGGCCCGGTTGGCGGCATACCTTTCGCTGAGCTCCCCAATCAACTGCTGGCACTGATCCACCAGGGGATCGTCGTGGTTGGGCGTCTCCGCGGAATCGGGCAAGTCGGTGAGCAAGGCAAAATGCAAGTTTGGACTGGTGTTGCCGAGGTATCGCACTTCCAGGTCCTCTACCAGTCGGTGAACCTGCTTCTCATTCAGCAGAAGAGTGGGAACCACGACCATAGTCACGCAGTCGTCGGGAATGCCTTCGCAGAAGTCCAGCTTGGGAAGAATTCGAGGATGCAGCAGCGCGGTGGTGAGATAGTTCATTACCTCCACTGCGCTTTGGCTGCATGGAAGCAGAAGCAACAGAATGGCGAGAATCCGTCCGTAAAACGTATTGAAAGCGTTATAAGCCGGGCTCATGATCGCCAGAACTATCAACAGCGTGAGAATTTCAATCCCGCCGAGATAGAACTCTTCGGGATGGCGTCGTAGAAACGCCTGCACGCGTTCTCCGAAGGGAAGCCGCACCCCCGCCCGACGCCGCAGCTCGTCTGCACCTTCTCCAATCAGGTAATAGCCGACATGCGACTTGCGTTGCGTCAGCCGCGGATCGAATTCCCGATGCTTCTTCGCATCGCGTGCAAAGTCCACGGCAAGCTGCGCAATTTCCAGCTCCGAACAGTCCGAATGTTTGGCGAAATGCGCCACGGTATGGCGGTAAAGCTCCCGGCTTTGGAAATCCATACGCGAGTAGGCGTCCGCAGGATCGGCGGCCAGTATGCGCTCAAAGGCGATTAACTTTTCCAGCAACTCTTTCCATGGAGCTTCGCTCAAATGACGCAAACTAGTGATCAACTCGCTTATATGTTGCGGAGAATCTGGGTTGGCCAGTGCCTTCTCAGTGCGCTTCGTTAGCTCTTCCAGGAGCACCAGTTTTAGAGCGGGCACGAGCAGAGAAAGCTCGCGCATGTTGAGGGCGGCAACCATCTGGAAGGCTTCCGCACAGGTAGCAAAAGCGTGGTCGGAATAGCGGTATTCAACCGAGAGGAGCAAATCCCATGCGGCAGCCATCACCCGCGGCATAATGGTTTTGTCTGGCGTGCGAACGTGGGGAACCCGTCGCAAGGCACCGCTTGACTCCTGCAACTCCCTTTGCACCGCGCGTATCAGGCGCAAGTTGTCGTCCAGCCAACGCAGGTCTTCCGAAACACTGGGTTCGAACGAAACGCGGGCGTCGACTGCCACTAAAACTGCATCCAGGTTGCGGGTCAAGCTTTTCAGGCGATCCTCGAAATAAGTGGATTCGCCGACCGCCGGGAGCCAAACCAACCGGCGCGCCCACTGTTGAGCGCGCTCCACCAGGGCCGTGTCATGCGACGGCGTTTCGACCATGGTCGCGTCCACCTGGTCGGTCATTTCCGTCAGCTTAGTCAGCACGCCGCGATAGTTGTTATTGGCCATGGTGAAAGTTTCCGGGCAATTCTCAGCGATAGCTGGAAGCCTGCATTTCAAACATTTCGGCGTAGGAACCGCCGAGCGCCATCAATTGCTCATGACTGCCGTCCTCGGCAATCTGTCCGTCGGCGAGCACCACAATCCGGTCGGCCATCCGCACCGTTGAAAACCGGTGCGAGATGAACAGCGCCATCTTGCCTTCCGTCAGTTCCGCGAAACGCTCAAATACCGCATACTCACTGCGCGCGTCGAGCGCGGCGGTTGGCTCGTCCAGGACAAGTAACTGCGCATCGCGTAAATACGCTCTCGCCAGTGCCAGCTTTTGCCACTCGCCACCCGAGAGATCGACGCCGGTCTCGAAACGCCGTCCCAGCATCTGCTCGTACCCGCCCGCCAGCCTGGCAATGACTTCATCCGCGAGGCTCTTATTGGCCGCCATTTGGATTGCCCCGATGTCCTCAATTTCTTCGATGCGCCCTACGGCCACGTTCTCGCGAGCCGTCATCTCATAACGCATGAAATCCTGAAAGATGACGCCGATTTCGCGGTAGAGGTCTTCCAGGCTGTACTCGCGCAGATCGACTCCGTCGAGCAAAACCTGCCCTTCCGTGGGGTCGTAGAGACGGGTAATCAGCTTGACGATCGTCGTCTTGCCTTGACCGTTCTCGCCGATAAGTGCCACGCGCTCGCCGGGGTGCAATGTGAAGTTCAGGTCCTTCAGGATCACCCTGGAGCTCCCAGGGTAGGCAAATGACACATTACGAAATTCGAAGCCGCACATGACGGGCCGCGGGGCTGGAAGCGCATCGGGCTTGGAGCGGATAGTCGGTTGCATCTCAAAAAAAGCCAGCAGGTCGGTCAAGAACAGCGCCTGGTCTGCCACGCCCGATAACGTGGAGAAGATCTGCTGGATGTTGGAGCTGGCCTGCAAAATCGCGCCCGCCAGGAAATACAGCGAACCAATGCTGAGCGCTCCGGTTACCGTTTTCCAAATCACATAAACATAGGCCGCGTAGTATCCGAGGGACCCTACGATCGACAGCAAAGCGCCCGCCATTAGTTTGCGCTTCGATAGCGAAACGTTCTCTTCATAGACCTGGTCGGAGAGCCGTGTAAAGCGCTCCGTGAGGAATTTACTCAGCCCGAAAAGCTTCAACTCCTTGGCTGCTTCCTTGCTGCCGCCCAGCACGCGCAGGTAATCAAGTTGGCGCCGCACTGGTGTCTGGCGAAAATTCTTGGCATAGCCAAGAAAAGCAAAGTGGCTTTCGCCGACGAAGGCGGGAAGCACACCTGCAATCAACAGCAGCAGGAGCCAGGGCGAGAAGTAGATGATGGAAGCCGAAAGCGTGACGGCTGTGATGACTTGTTGGATCAGCCGGCCCAGCATTTGAATCATTGCCAGCCGGTCGGTGGCCTGCACCCGGGCGCGCTCTAAGCGGTCGTAGAAGACAGGATCCTCGTATGCGATTACGTCGAGTTCGGCCGCGTGCTTCATTACCTGGATACTCACGTGCCGGGTGTACTTATCGCCTAGCAGCGAGTCGAGGTAATCGATGACGCGAGTAACTACGTTGCCCAGGACTGCAATGAGGAACTCGGCTGCCACCAGCCACCACAGCCGGGTCGGAATTGGCTGATGCCGCGTGAGAACAGTGACGATGGAATCGATGATCAGCTTGCTGACATAGAGCAGTGCCAGAGGCTGCAGGGCGCTAATCAGCCGAAAGACCAGACCCAGGGTAACCACAAGGGGGCCAGAACGCCATACGATGGCGAGCACTGGCGGCAGATTGCGCAAGGCCGACATGCGCTCGCGCCAGGCTTTCCCGAAGTGTTTTTGCCCCTGAGTCATTCGTCCAGCGTTAACGGTTTGACGGCGATTCGTATGTTCTGGTTACAGGTAGAGATGTGCCGTTAAGGCCAAGGGATTACTCTAAGGAGAGATGCGAAAAACACAGGTATAGTTTTATCAAGCACTTAGGAATAAGGCGTTCCAAAATGGTGCTGGCGCGCCAGAGAATGCGAAGTTCCGTGTTTCTGGCTTGGGCCGACTGTATAGTTGACGGTATGATAAGAATTTTAGGAAACTTACGTGTCGCCCCGAGGTACGAATGACCCGCCTGAGTTCGGTCTTCCTTGTTTTCATTTCCGTATTCTTGACTTGTGCCGGGCTGGCACAGGACACACCTTCAACTGCGAGCGTTTCCTGTAGCTTCGACGCTGACAGGGAAGTAACGGCAGGGTTTCAAAGGATTTCGTTCAACTTGAAGAAAGGGGTATTCGGCGGACGCGATATCCCCTACGGCAAAGCTTGGGCCCCTGGTGGAAAACCGCTGACTCTCTTCACGAATTCAAACGTGGAAATCGGGGGAAAGATAGTTCCAGTGGGCGCCTATACGATGTTTGTGCTCCCTACCCAGAAGCGGTGGACGCTAATAATCTCCAAGAGCACCGACCTGACGGGAAAGTACGACGAACACCAGGACCTGGTTCGGGTGGCGATGGAATCAGGAGAACTCCCCTCCCCCGAATCTCAGTTCAACGCATCGTTTGCCCATGTCGGACCCAACCAGTGCAGCCTTCGCCTTGAACTGGCTGACAGTGGAAATTGGGTGACGTTTGAGCGGAAGTGAGATTTCGTCAGTTGCTTTCGGAATGCTCTGATGTGTTGAACGCTCTCGTGGCCGCCGCTAATCTGCGAATACCGGCACTTCGTCCTTCTTGACCTTACCGCGGCTTCCGGGGAGATGGCGTACCACCCAGTCCTTGAAGTGGTCCATGTAGAGATAGACGACGGGCGTGGTGTACAAGGTCAGCGCCTGGCTGACGATGAGTCCGCCGACAATCGCGATACCAAGTGGGCGGCGAACCTCAGAACCAACTCCTCTACCAAACGCCAGCGGGACTGCGCCCAGCATGGCTGCCATGGTGGTCATCATGATGGGACGGAAGCGGATGAGGGCCGCTTCGTGGATTGCCTCCTCGGCGCTCTTGCCGGTACGCTCCACTTCCAAAGCAAAATCAATCATGATGATGGCGTTCTTCTTCACGATGCCGATGAGCAGGATGATGCCAATCAGGGCAATGACATCGAGCTGCATGTGAAAGAGCAATAGGGCCAGCAGAGCGCCGGTCCCCGCCGAAGGCAAGGTGGAAAGAATCGTGATGGGGTGAATGTAGCTTTCGTAAAGCATCCCGAGGACGATGTAAACCGCAACCAGGGCCGCCAGAATCAAGATGGGTTCCGACGACAGCGAATCCTGGAAGGCGGCGGCTGTTCCCTGGAAGCTGCCGTGGATGGTCGCCGGTATGCGCATCTGCAATTCCGCGTCAGAGATGGCCCGCGTGGCCGTCCCTAAATCGCCACCGGGGGCCAGATTGAAGGAGATCGTCACCGCTGGAAATTGTCCCTGGTGATTGACCGAAAGGGAAGTGGTGGCCTGGCCGAAGTGAGCGAAGGCCGACAGCGGTACTTGTGCGCCTTGGCTCGTGATGACGTACACGCTCTTCAAAGCATCCGGGGTCATCTGGTAGCGAGGGTCAACCTCCAGTACCACGTGGTACTGGTTCAAAGTCCGATAGATGGTGGAAATTTGGCGCTGCCCGAAGGCGTCATAGAGAATGTTGTCAATTTGCGATGGAGTAATTCCCAAACGTGAAGCGGTGTCGCGATCGACGATTACATTTGCCTCCAGCCCGCTCACCTGCTGATCGCTGTTTACGTCCTTGAGTTGGGGAATCTTGCGGAGTGTCTGCAGGAGCTTCGGCGCCCACTCATACAGTTCGGTCAGGTTCTCCCCGGAAAGCGTGTACTGGAACTGCGCGTTGGACTGGCGTCCGCCGATCTGCAAATCCTGCACTCCCTGGAAATACAATGTCGCACCGGGAATGTGCGCCAGCTTGGGGCGAAGCCGCGCAATCACCTGGTCGACGCTGACCTTGCGTACCGACAGGGGCTTGAGGGTCACGAACATGCGTCCTTGGTTCTGGGCAGCGTTACCACCGACAAAGGCCAGAACGTTCTCGATCGCAGGATCCTGCTTCACAATGCGGATGAACTGATTGGTTTTGTTCCTCATGTCCTGGAACGAAACATCCTGGTCGCCCATGATGGTGCCACTCATACGGCCCGTGTCCTGCTGCGGGAAAAATCCTTTAGGCACAATGATATACAGCCAAACATTCACCACGACCATGAGGATGGCGACGGCGAAGGTAAATCGCTTGTGGCGTAGCACCCAGCCCACTGTCGTCCGATAGGTGCGAGTCATCCACTGCCATCCGCGCTCGCTCATGCGATACAACGCACCGTGACGGCCGGCGTCGTGGGGCTTCAGGAAGCGGGCGCACAGCATGGGCGTGGTGGTCAGAGAGACCACCAACGATACGGCAATGGCAGCGCTCAGGGTCACGGCGAATTCGCGGAACAGCCGTCCCACGATGCCGCCCATTAGCAGAATCGGAATGAACACCGCGATCAGCGAGGTGCTCATCGAGATCACGGTGAAGCCGATCTCGCGTGCGCCCAGCAAGGCAGCCGGGTAGGGCTTCATCCCCCCTTCCACGTGGCGCATCACGTTTTCCAGCACCACGATGGCATCGTCCACCACAAATCCCGTAGAAATGGTGAGCGCCATCAGGGAGAGATTGTTCAGGGAAAAGCCGCACAGGTACATGATCCCGAACGTGCCCACGATGGCCAGGGGCACGGCTACGCTGGGAATTACGGTGGCGCGAACTTCGCGCAGAAAGACGAACACCACCAGCGTCACCAGGATGACGGAAATAATCAGGGTGCGCTGAACGTCGGCCACCGAGGCCCGCACCGTGGTGGTGCGGTCGAGGCCAACCACCATGTTGATACTGGCCGGTAAGGAAGCCTTCAGGAAGGGCAGCGCCGCAATCACACGATCGGCGGTCGCGATCATGTTCGCCCCCGGCTGGCGGAAGATGACGACCAGTACGCTGGGTTTTCCGTTAAAGCTACCCGCGTTGTTAATGTTGGAGAAGGAGTCTTGCACATCGGCGACGTCGCTCAACCTGACTGCGGCGCCGTTTCTATAAGCGACGACGATAGGCCGGTAGTCCACGGCCTTCTTCAGTTGATCGTTGGCCCGGACCATCCAGACCTTGTTCCCGTTTTCAAGAGAACCTTTGGCGACATTGACGTTCTGTGCCGCTACTGCAGCCCGCACCGCGTCCAGGCCGATATTGAGCTTGTTCAGGAGATTAGGATTTGCCTCGATGCGTACCGCAGGCTGCGATGAGCCCCATACGAATACCTGGCCAACGCCCTCAACCTGCGCCAGCTTCTGGCCCATGATGGAGTCGGCCGCGTCGTACATCTGGTCCTGCGTCATCGCGTCGAACGTCAACACCAGAATCATGACGGGAGCGTCGGCGGGATTGATCTTGCGATAAGTCGGGTTGCTGGGCAGATCGGCAGGCAGGTATCCGCGGGCTGCATTGATGGCAGCCTGCACGTCACGCGCTGCCGCATCAATGTTGCGGTCCAAGTCGAATTGCATGGTGACGCCGGTGGAACCCAGTTGGCTCGACGAGGTCATCTGGTTGATGCCGGCGATGCGTCCGAACTGACGCTCCAGTGGAGTCGCCACCGAGGACGCCATGGTCTCGGGACTGGCGCCCGGCAGACCGGCGCCGACAGAGATGACGGGAAAATCGATCTGCGGCAAGGGCGCCACCGGAAGCTGCAGGTAAGCCAGGGCGCCGGCAAGAAGCAGGGCCCCGGTCAGCAGCGTGGTCGCAACCGGGCGCTCGATAGCTGGGGCGGAGATGTTCATTGCCTAATCTCCGGTGGCCTCGGCCGGTTTAGGAGCACGCAAATGCCGCAGCGCTTCGCCCAGCCGGTCGAACCACAGATAGACCACCGGGGTGGTGTACAAGGTCAGCAGCTGGCTGACCAGTAGGCCACCGATGATGGTCACGCCCAAGGGGCGGCGCAGCTCGGAACCGGTTCCGGATCCCAGTGCCAGTGGCACGGCGCCAAATAGGGCCGCGAAGGTAGTCATCATGATAGGACGGAAGCGCAACAAACACGCCTCGTAAATGGCGTCGACGGGCTTCTTGCCTTCTTTGCGCTCCGCTTCAAGAGCGAAGTCGATCATCATGATGGCATTCTTCTTCACGATGCCGATCAGCAGGATGATACCGATCAAAGCCATAACGCCCAGGTCCATATGGAACAACGTCAGGGCCAGGATGGCGCCCACGCCGGCTGATGGCAGCGTGGAGAGAATGGTGATGGGATGAATGTAGCTTTCGTACAAAACTCCCAGCACGATATACACCGTAATGATGGCCGCCAGAATCAGCCAGCCTTCATTCGCCAGCGAAGCCTGAAAGGCCCGCGCCGTGCCTTGGAAGGCCACTTGGATACTTGGCGGCAATCCAATTTCGGCGGCAGCCCCGTCAATCGCCTTTACCGCCTCACCCAGCGAGGCGCCGTTGCCAAGATTGAAAGAAATCGTCACCGCCGGGAACTGACCCTGGTGATTGATGGTCAAAGGTCCGGTAGTGGTCTCAAAGTGCGCAATCGCGCTCAACGGCACCTGCTGCGCGGTAGCACCCAAGACGCCGGTGCTGGGGCTGTTCGCCACGGGAGCGTTCCCACCCTGGGTTGCGGGGCTTTGTCCGCCACCGGCGGGCACATAGATATTCTTCAGCGAATCGGGATCGGCACGGAAGCTGGGATCGACTTCGAGCACCACGTGGTACTGGTTCAACTGGGTGAACATGATCGACACCAGGCGCTGGCCGAAGGCGTCATACAGCGTGTTGTCAATCGCGCTGGTAGTCACACCCAATCGCGATGCGGTGGCGCGATCAATCACCAGATTGGCTTGCGCGGCCAGGTTTTGCTGGTCGGTAGCGATGTCGCGTAGCTCCGGCAGTGTCTTCAGCTTCGCCATCAACTTCGTCGTCCACAATGCCAGCTCGTTAGGATCGGCGTCTTCCAGGCTGAACTGATATTGCGTGCGGCTCACGCGGTCTTCCACGGTCAGGTCCTGCACCGGCTGCATGTACAGGGTAATGCCTTCCACTCCCGCCACCTCTTGCTGCAACCGTTGCATAATGGCGGTAATGTCATCCGTGCGTTGATCCTTCGCCTTGAGATTGATCTGCATGCGGCCGCTGTTGGGCGTCGTGTTGGTGCCATCCACTCCGATAAACGAGGAGAGGCTCTCAACGTCTTTGTCCTTCAGGATCGCGGTTGCCAATTCGCGCTGCCGTTCCGACATGGCGGCAAAGGAAATGCTCTCCGGCGCATCGGTAATGCCCATGATCACACCCGTGTCCTGCACCGGGAAGAAGCCCTTGGGCACCATGATGTACATAAAAATCGTAGCCACCAGGGTCCCGATGGTGACCAGCAAAGTTACGGTTTGATGCTTCAAGACAAACTTCACGGTGCGGCCATAGAACGCGATGGTGTTGCTGAACGCACGCTCTGACCATTGGTAGAAGCGTCCGTGCTTCGCCTCGTCCTTATGGCGCAGCAGCAGCGAGCACATCATCGGAGTCAGGGTCAGGGAAATGATTGCGGAGAAGAGAATGGTCACGCTCAGCGTTACCGCAAACTCGCGGAACAGCCGCCCCACGATGTCGCCCATGAAGAGCAGGGGAATGAGCACGGCGATCAGCGAGACCGTCAACGAAACGATGGTGAAGCCGATCTGTGCGGAGCCTTGCAGCGCTGCTTCCAGGGGAGTATGGCCTTCCTCAATGTAGCGCTCGATGTTCTCGATCATCACAATGGCGTCGTCAACCACGAAGCCGGTGGAGATGGTCAAGGCCATCAACGAGAGGTTGTCGAGGGAATAGCCGAGCAGGTACATCACCCCGAAAGTGCCCACCAGTGACAGCGGCAAGGCGACGCTGGGGATAACGGTCGCAGCCAACGTACGCAAGAAAATGAAGATGACCAACACCACCAGCACGATGGTGAGCATCATTTCGTACTGAACATCCTTGACGCTGGCGCGGATGGTGTTGGTGCGATCCGTCAAGACTGTGACCTTCACCGAGGCGGGCAAGTTCGATTGCAACTGCTTCAGCCGCAGCTTGATGCTGTCCACAACCTTGATGATGTTGGCGCCAGGCTGCCTCTGAATGTTCAGGATGACCGCCGGCGTGTTATTCATCCATGCCGCCTGGTTTACATTCTCCGGGCCCGTGACTACCGAAGCGACATCTGACATCCGCACCGGATTGCCGTTCTTGTAGGCGACGATGGTGTCGGCGTAACCCTGCGGACTCAGCAACTGGTCGTTCGCGCCGATGGTGAAGGCCTGCCGATTGTCTTGCAGCTGTCCCTTCGCCTGATCGACATTTACCTGGGCGATGACCGTGCGCAGTTGCTCCAGGCTCATACCGTACGAGGCCAGTGCCGTCGGGTTCGCCATGATGCGGACCGCGGGCTTTTGCCCACCGCTGATGCTTACCAGACCCACTCCGGGCAACTGGGAGATCTTTTGCGCGAAGGTCGTGTCCGCCAGATCTTCGACCTGCGGAAGCGGCATGCTGTCAGAACGTCATCGCCAGGGTCAGGATGGGCGCATCGGCTGGATTTACTTTGCTGTAAATCGGCGGAGTCGGCAGATCGGCAGGAAGGTAAGTCTGCGCAGAATTGATCGCCGCCTGCACCTCCTGCTCGGCGACATCAATATTTTCTTCCAGGGTGAATTGCAAGGTAACAACCGACGCTCCGAACGAACTGCTTGAAGTCATCTGGCTGAGACCGGGAAGTTCGCCGAACTGGCGCTCCAGCGGCGCGGTGATCGAAGACGCGGTCACATCGGGACTGGCGCCAGGATAAAAAGTCACCACCTGTATCGTCGGATAGTCCACCTGCGGAAGTGCGGAGATGGGCAGTTGCCGGTAGGCGACGACGCCCACTAACAACAGCCCCGTCATCAACAGCGAGGTAGCGATGGGCCGAAGAATAAATGGCCGCGAGATGCTCATGTCTGCGATCCGATATTGCCGCTGTTCTGGTTCTGACGGGCGGGTGCTTGCGGAGCCACGCGGCTTCCCACTTGCAGCTTCTCTTGCCCATCGGTGACAACTTTGTCGCCGGCTTGCAGGCCCGTGGTAATCACAGCCGTGCTCCCTTGGGTGAGAGCGACCTGCAGCGGCCTCATCTGCACTACATTATTGGCGTCCACCGCGTAGGCGAAGGTGCCGTCGGGACCGCGCTGCAAGGCAGCGGCGGGCACTGTGATAGCGTTTTTGCGGACCTCCAGCAGCAGATGAGCATTGACGAATTGACTGGGCCACAGATTGTTGTCGGGATTGTCGAAGACCGCTTTCAACTTAACGGTACCGGTGGTCGCGTCAATCTGGTTGTCGATAGTCAGCAGTTTTCCGGTGGACAGCTTGGTCTTGTCGTCGCTGCTATAGGCGTCCACTTGTAAGGCACCCCCGCGCATGTGATCGCGGACTTGCAGCAACTGATCTTCGGGAATTGTGAATACCACGGCGATGGGATGAAGCTGCGTGATAACCAGCATTGCTGTTCCGCCCGAGGCGGTGACGTAATTTCCCGGGTCGACCTGGCGAAGTCCGATACGCCCGTCAATAGGAGACTTGATATAGCAGTAGGTCAGGTTCAGCTGCGCATTCTGAATGGCGGCCTTGTCGGAAGCGATGGTGCCTTCGTAGGTCCCGAACGACGCTTGCATGGTGTCCAGGTCCTGCTTCGCAATGACCCCTTGTTCGTAGAGGACCTTGTTGCGCTCATATTGCGATTTGGCGTTGGTCAACTGGGCTTCGTCTTTCTGCAGGTTGGCCTGTGCTTGGGCCAGGGCCACTTCATAGGGGCGCGGGTCAATGACGATCAGGGTCTCGCCCTTCTTCACGTCCTGGCCCTCGCGAAAGTTAACCTGCATGATCTGTCCATCGATGCGGGTCTTCAGCGAAACCGTGTTGAATGCCTGAACCGAACCTAGTCCGTTGAGATAGACATTAAAATCGCCCTGCTGGACGGTAGCAACTCCGACAGGAATCGCCGGCGGCGGAGTATTAGCTTTCGCGCCCTTCGCCTGCTGTGAACTGCAACCCGCAAGCGCCAGGCAAATCGCCAATGTCAGGCCCAGTCCCCAGAATGCTCGTGTCTTCACTAACTCCTCCTGAATAGGCGACTCCGCCCCTATAAAGATGCAATCACCCTCGCCCTCGCCGCACACATGCAACTCGGCCCATGCGTTGCAGTACTATTAGCTCATATTATTAGACCGGATGGGGGTAAGGGCAGCCGTTAAGACAGGGTGAAGGAAAGTTAAGATTTGTGAAGGACAGCAATCCATCCCGAAACAATTCTTCACCGCACGGGCGCGCGGGGAGGGGCAGAATGAATCCGGTGAACCGTCTACTCATCATCGATGACGACCACGGGCTGGTGAATCTGCTGAAACGCTTCCTGGAAGGCGAAGGCTTTCGCGTGGACGCAGCCTACGATCAAGCCTCGGGCTTGAGCGCCGCTTTATCCAACGACCATGAGTTGATCATCCTCGACGTGATGCTGCCCGGCGGGACGGGATTTGAGTTGCTCAAGTCATTGCGCTTGCAGTCGTCGGTTCCGGTGCTCCTGTTGACTGCGCGGGGAGAAGCTGTGGACCGGATTCTTGGCCTTGAAATCGGCGCCGATGACTATCTGGCCAAGCCTTTCGATCCGCGCGAACTGGTGGCCAGGATTCGCGCCATATTTCGCAGGACGCGCGAGCCCGTGCCAGCCTCGCCATCTCGCACCGATCACGACGAGGTCCTCACGGTGGGCGACATCAGCATGTCGGTCGGAACCCGTACGGTCACCTGTTCGAACACGGCGGTCGATCTCACTTCTGTGGAGTTCAACGTTCTGGAATTGCTGCTGCGCAATGCCGGCAGCGTTGTCACCCGCGAGCAAATTGCCGAGGTGGCTCTGGGGCGGCCGTTGAATATATTCGATCGCAGCGTCGATGTTCACGTCAGCCGGTTGCGCAAGAAGCTGGGGGCGTGCCCGGGCACCGATGAGTTGATCCGGCCGATTCGCGGAACCGGCTATTTCCTGGCTTCCAAAGCGCCGGAGAAGAGCAGGATATGAACCGGCGCCTGTTCTGGAAAATTTTCCTGCCGTTCTGGCTTGCGCAAGCCGTCTTGCTGGGGGCGCTGTATCTGCGCATTCATTACCGCATCTCTTCCGAGCATCCATGGTGGATCCAGCCGGAACGCCGTGAAATGCCGGTGCTGGCCGACTATGCGGCAAAAGTGTACGAGCTACAAGGCCAGGCGGGACTGGCACAGCTACTCGACGAGTCTGTCGCTGCAGAATCGTTCGAAGTTCTGGCTGGTCGATGCGGGCGGCAGCGAACTTTCCGGACGTGCGATTCCGGAACGTGTTCTTCGCGATGCCGCGGCCGCAGAGAAATCGGAAGGCCTTCATCATTCCTTTGAAGCCAACGTCTTGGCAGCCCCGGTCACGACGGCCAAGGGACGCTACGTTCTCATTGCCGAGCTTGTTCCTCCCAAACTGTCGGAACGTGTTCCTGGGGACATCCTGTGGACCTTGAAACTCGGTACCGTTTTGTCGGCCATCATCTGTTTCCTGATCGCACACTATTTGAGTAAGCCCATCGAACGCTTGCGCGATGCGACCCACGAACTGGCACGTGGGAACCTCGACATCCGGGCGGGAGATAACCTGGGCAATCGTCGCGACGAAATTGCTGACTTGGTTCGCGATTTCGATTCCATGGCGGGCGAGTTGCGCACCCTGATCCAGAGCGAACGGAACCTGTTAAGTGGCGTATCGCATGAACTACGGTCACCCATTGCGCGCATACGACTGGCATTGACCCTGGCACGCGATGCCGACAAGGACGAACGCACGGAGATGCTCGATCGGATCGAGCAGGACACCATCCAACTGGATTCCATGCTGGAGCAAATTCTTACCGTGGCGCGGCTGGAAAGTGGACAGCACAAGCCTCGATTCGAACCAGTGTCGCTGAACGACATCGTGGACGACGTGCTCCATGACGCCAACTTTGAGGCCGCTGCCACCGATGTGACCATAGCCTTCGAGGGCGGGAATGACGTCGAGGTAAATGGCGATGCCGGACTGTTGCGCAGCGCGGTTGAAAATATCGTTCGCAATGCCATCTTTTATTCGGGTCAGGGCGGCAAGGTCGGGGTCCGATTGAGCCAGGAGGATGGCACCGCGCTTGTTACCGTCCGCGACAATGGTCCTGGAGTTCCCGAAAGCGCCCTTCCGCTGTTATTCAAGCCCTTTTATCGGGTGGACGATTCGCGCGGAACCACTACAGGCGGGATGGGACTTGGGCTTGCAATCGTGCGTAATGCCGCACTCGCACATGGCGGCAGCGTCTCCGCGAAAAACGTAGTACCGCACGGCCTCGAGTTGGAACTGCGCCTGCCGGTCCCGCCGGCTTCCCCTGGCGATGCCTCACATACTCGGCAAGACTTGCGGCTACCGGTGCGGCCTTAGCGCGCTGAGCGGCGAGTCCCGGCGCGCGAATTGCAGCTCTCTATTTGTGCAGCTCACCGATATAGACTGCAAACGGCTCCAATACAAGCTGCTTGACGGAAGAAGTGCTGTGCAACGACGGCTGAGTGGTCAGCAGTGTCTTCACTGTGCCCGAACTAAAGCCCTCCTTCGTCAGATCAAAACTCACTTTCTGCGGACTCGCTGACATATTGATCACGACCAGGGCCGCATCGTCCTGCGAGCGCCGAAGGTACGACAACACGTTGGGATCGTCCCGGTTCACTGCGACGTAGTCGCCGTCAAGCAGCGCCTTATCGTGATGCCGCAACGCCAGCAGCCCTTTGTACCAGTTCAGAATCGAGTTCGGGTCCTTCATTTCGTCGGCAACGTTGTGCGTCATGTAGGTGGCAGGAACCGGAAGCCACGGAGTTCCCGTCGTGAAGCCGGCGTTAGCAGTCTCATCCCATTGCATAGGAGTGCGCTCGCCGTCGCGCCCGATCTCATTGGGCCACCCTGTCCGGCCTATGGGGTCCTTCACGTCTTGCCTGCGCTTAGGATTATTGTTCTGCATTCCAATCTCTTCGCCGTAATACATGATGGGCGTGCCGCGCAAGGTGAGATACATCGCGGCCATGTCCTTCGCGATCTGGTCGTTGTGCTGGCCATCGCCGTAACGGTTCCAGGAACGGACGATGTCATGATTGCCGATGACGTAGGTCGGCCACTCGCCCGAGGCATCGACTGCTGCAATGTGCTGGCGGAACACCGGCGCGGAAAACTTGAGCTTGGTCATCATCAGGTCCATCGGCATCTGAAGTTCGTCATGTTTCGCGCCGTAGTACCGCTTTAACTGCGCGACATTGTCGGTCCAGGTTTCGCCAATCAGGACCGCCCCGTAAGGGTCGGCGACCTTGCGCAGCGCCTTTAGCACGTCATGGACCTCAGGTAGATTGTCGTTGTACTTGTTCTCCATATTCGGGTCGCCATAAGCATTTTTTCCCGAGCGCAGCGGGTTGTCCTTCAATTCGGGATCTTCAAAGAGTGTGTCGACAGCGTCCAGACGAAAGCCGGCTACTCCGCGCTTGTACCACCACTCAGAAGTACCGTACATGGCATTGGCCACTGCTGGATTCCGCCAATTCAAGTCAGGTTGTTGCGGATAAAAGAAATGGTAGTAATACTGACCGGTCTTGCCGTCCCATTGCCATGCGAGTCCGCCAAAAAGCGAGACCCAGTTGTTCGGAGGCTGTTGCGGCCCCTTGCCATCGCGCCAGATGTACCAGTCGCGCTTAGGTGAGGTGCGCGATGAGCGCGAATCGATGAACCACGGGTGCTGGTCGGAGGTGTGGTTCACCACGAAATCAAGGATGATCTTGACGCCGTGCTGTTGCCCCAACTTTTCCAAACGATCGAAATCGGCGAGCGTGCCATACGTCTTGTCGATGTCTTCGTAGTTGGAGACGTCATATCCGAAGTCCACTTGCGGAGAAGGGAAGCACGGCGTAATCCAGATTGCATCTACGCCCAACGCGTGGAGGTAGTCCAGCTTTGAGGCGATGCCGTTCAAATCGCCCATAGCCGTCGCCAGTTGCTGTCGGCGAAGCTGCGCGGATAAATCTCGTAAAAAACGGCGTGCTGCCACCACGGATGCCCTTCGGCATCCGCGGATTTCTGAGCATGAACAAACGTAGGCATGAGTCCAAAGCCGACGAGCCATATCAGCAGTCGTGCTGCAATTCTGAGCATCGAACATCCCCTTCAGATCGTGATAATGGCATAATCCGTGGACATTCATCCCTCCGTCAACTCCGGATACGGGTGAGCATGAGCGGAAGCATATCGACTGGTGCGATGTACCGAGGTGATGCCGCGTGGCCTGCGGGTGACAAATTTGCGTACGGAAAGGCCCGGAGGTACTTCTTCTGTCACCGTTGCAACAGGGTCAGCGACTCCACCGCCGCTGGGCAAAGTCGTGGAAAGAGGAGTACGGCGGAGCGGCAGGGATCTTCTGCAGTGAAAACACAAAAATGGATCTACTGACTAGTGGCTTGCATCGTGGACTTTGTGGGTCCTAGGAAGACCGCAGATGCAACAAGTACGAAAACCAGCAGTTGGCTGGAACGGGTGTGGATTGTCTGATCCACGCCGAGACTGTTGCTCTCGAACCACGTTAGCCTCTTCCACGTTTCGACTAGGCATTCTATAGCCTTCCTTTCTTCGCGACAGTCGTGTCAGCAGCACCGCTCGAGAAGAGCATTCTCTAGTCGAGCTACTCTCGAAAACTGCGCCTATATTTCACGCGTTTAAGAAGTGCAGTGTGTCGCATAAAGGTGAAGAAAACAACTGCCTAGAGGTGTCGCAATAAACCACCACGTATCGGTGTTGTCGATTTGGCTGCCCGGGTCTGCAGGGCAAGGAGTTAGCAAACTTTCAATCTATTTGAACGCGAGATTATGTGCAGCCCAAATTGGGAAAATGGCGGAGAGATAGGGATTCGTCTATGTGCAAGTTGGTCAAGTTGTAGACAACCCGGTGACTTAACCATAATCTATTGCAATTAAACTGCTTACTTCCTTCAGGTCGATGTACGACATTCCCGTCCTGTCCGGCTATTCCGGCTTGAAACGCCAAAAAAAGCTAACAAAAGCTAACAAGCAAACTGAGTACAGAAATCCTCTTGCAGTCGTGGCGAGATCCTTAATTCCCTGGGGTTCGCTTGGGTCCACGGCTCCGTCTCGCCAAGAGCGCTTTCCAATTTTTGTTTGCCGACCATCGGGACGGAACCCTGATTCAACACTCCCACAAGATGGTTTCTGGCCAATGCCCTGGTTGCGGCCACACCGACATCATTGATCGGCCTTTCGAAACTCCTCTTCTCTTCAACGACAACCAGTCAAGTCGTTCGAAGTTTTGTTAGCGTCAAATGACACCCTACTAATACTAATTAAGGATTGCCCGTAGGGCACAGTCTTCGGATGTAGCCGACTACGAGGCTAAAGGAATCTTGTTGTCGTGTCGGTCCTTCTCAACCACAGGTTATCGGTCGCCGTTCCAAAATGGAACTGATAAGCCTCGGAAGGCATGTTTGCTGCTAGTGGTCGCTATTGCTCAGACCCGAAGGGAACCGGGATGAGAAAGCTATCAGGTGGAGTTGTTCTTTCGGCATCTCCGCCAGGAGGGCATATGTCGAACAAGCTATTTTCTCTTATCCTTTTGGCAGCCGTATCGATCGCACTGACGTTTATGGGTTGCAGCGTGCAGTAAGAACAACACCCCGGACACGAGCGCCCAGAATCAACCAGCGCAGACCGATCAGTCGCAGGATGCAGCAGCTACAGACAACCTGGCCCCCACAGACGGGACCCAGGCGACCAGCACGAATTATCAGCAACAACCAACCAACCGGGCACCGCAGCCAAACGATCAGCAGCCAGCGCCGGTGCAGCAGACTCCATTAGCTCCAGCGGTACAGCAGGGTTCACAGAACCAGAACAATTCCTATGACGACGCCAACGCCGGCTACCAGGATGCCAGCTACGGCCAGCCGGTGCTTCAGGCACAACAGCCCCCGCCACCACTACCGGAATATTCGCAGCCTCCAATCCCCGGCAACGGTTATCTGTGGACGCCCGGATATTGGAGCTACGCTCCGCAGGGCTACTTCTGGGTGCCCGGCGTATGGGCGATGCCACCTCAAGTGGGCTTCCTGTGGACGCCTGGATATTGGGGATTCTCCGCCGGCCTGTATCAATTCAACTACGGCTTCTGGGGCCAATATGTCGGCTACTACGGCGGCATTAACTACGGATTCGGCTACGGCGGCATCGGCTATCAGGGCGGGTATTGGAGCGGAAATCGTTTCAACTATAACCGCTCCGTCAACAACGTGAACATCACCAACGTTAACGTGTATAACCGCAACATCAACAACACCACGATGAACCGTGCCAGCTACAACGGGCCGGGAGGCATCACTCGCCAGCCACTGCCGGCGGAAAACGCCGCATTGCGTCAGCAGCGCATTCCTCCCATGTCCACTTCCCCCGAAGTCCGCTTGGGGGAAATGTCGCGTTTCTAGATGCCACGGGCAGTCCGATCTCCTCGAAGCTGGTATCTCGGGAGTTGACACCAGCTGGCACTTCCGCGCATAGCCGACTATTCGCTCAAGTGGATTTCCGCCGCGAAATGCGCCCAATAGCATTCGTAGACCCTGGGGCGTTTACCGGTACGAATCCCGAAAACGCAGCCAAGTTCTGTATTGCCCGGCGCAGACTTCCCATAAGCCGACTGCCGGGAATTATCGTTCAAAGCGCTCGAAAAGCGACAAAGCCCGGCTACTGCAGCTTCGCGTATTCGGCCTTGGCTTGCTCGTAGACGGGAATCTCGGAGTCGGCGTCTTTCCAGAGGGTGAGGAAGTCTTTGTAAGCGGCGAGTGCGCGGACGCGGGCAGCATCAGCACCCTGAGAGTTCTTCGCCTGCAGAGCGTTCGCTCGCGCTACGCCGAGGCGCGCCAAAGTCCCCGTCCAGCAGTTCCAGACGACCCCGCTGTGGTAGAGAATCTTCTGAAACTCAGCGGCCCCCTCCTTGCCCTGCCCAGCCGCCAGGTATGCCTGTCCGCGAATATACGTCGGATAGAGACAAGACATATTCGCTACAAAAACGATCTGCCCATATTCGATGGGCGGCAACGCACGCTCCAGGGTGGCCACCGCTTCAGCTGCGCAGCAGCGGCTCAAAGGTCTCGTTGATCTTCTGGATCGGAATGAATTCGATGTGGGACGTGATGCCGCCCTGGCCACAGCACACCTGGTCCGAGCCCGTAGGGATGAAGGCCAAAAAAAAAAGGACCAAGTGAAGGCATTTGGGTGTATATTGCTTCCCTCTCGGGATAGCTAGATAACAAAGCCGGATTCAAACATTCAATTGGGAGGGATGTTAATGGGAAACCTAGGCCAATTTCAGAGCTCGGCACCGAGGCTCAGCGTGGGAACGATAATTGCTGCGCTGGCAATTGCGTTGGTGCTTACTGTCGTCACAACCGGCGTAGCCCACGCGCAAAGCTACCAGGTAATTTACTCCTTTCACGGTTTTACCGACGGGGCCAGACCATATGCCGGCTTGACGGTGGACGCGGCAGGAAACCTCTACGGAACGACATATGCTGGCCATGAGGGGGTAAATTGGGGCGGCGTCTTTCAGTTGCACCACGGGACGTCAAGCTGGCTGCTTAGCATTCTCGCGGTTTTCGACGGTACTCTGCAAAGTGGAGTCGTCTTTGGCCCTGATTACGCCCTGTACGGCACCAGCCCGAACAATATAGCCGGCTATTACCACGGCTATGTTTATAGAGTCAGACGCCCAGTCAGCGTTTCTTGCCACGCCACGTTCTGCCCTTGGACGGGGACCCCGATATACCCCTTCACTGGCGGCGCTGATGGATCCGACCCAACCTTTGGCAACCTCATCTTCGACCGGGCCGGTAACTTGTACGGCACTACCGCCGCCGGGGGTAACGGCAATGGTGTTGTTTACGAAATGACGCATTCGGGCAGCAGCTGGACGGAGCAGCCTATTTACGCCTTCAACGGAGTCCCCGACGGAGCAGCTCCGTTTGCCGGGGTTATCTTCGACACCGCCGGCAACCTCTATGGCACAACGACGGCAGGCGGACAATTCGGAGACGGCTCGGTGTTTAAACTATCGCCCTCAGGGGGTGGCTGGACAGAACAAGTCATCTACAGTTTCCAAGGTGGCAGCGATGGAGCTTATCCTACGGGCGGGCTCATCATCGACCATTCGGGCAATCTCTACGGCTCCACCAATAAGGGCGGCACAGGTGGCGGTGGGACGGTGTTCAAGCTGACGCCTTCTGGCGGTGGTTGGAACTATAGCCTGGTTTACAGCTTTACCGGAAATACCTCGTGTGGGCCGTTTGCCGCTCTCTCCATGGACACTGCGGGTAATCTCTACGGCACCACGTTCTGCGGTGGGGCGAATAACCTCGGTAACATTTTCAAGCTGACGCCATCCGGCGGCAGTTGGACGTACAGTTCCCTGCACGACTTCAGCGGCAGTGACGGGGCTTATCCCTACAGTAACGTCACCATCGACGCGGCAGGGAATCTTTATGGCACGGCCTCCGGTGGCGGAATGGGAGTCGGTGTCATCTGGGAGATCACGCCGTAATAGTGGACGGTGGATACTTGGCCTACGTTGGCGCTAATGGGCCGAGTGCCGAGAAGTGATGTGCTCTGGCGGGCGGACTTCGAGATGCTGCGAGTGGAATCCCGTCGACACGTAAGCACGCAAGAGTTGTTCTCACTTAGTGCTGGTCTCACCGGCTCCATGGATGATATCGCTCATTGAGCCGGTGTAACCAGTCTTTGCAGCCTGGTCGGGGGGCTCTCAAGGTGGGAAGCGAATGCGTAGGACGCACGCGATCTCTCAGCTCCTTGTCGAGTTCTTCCGGTCATCATCACTGCCTCACCGGTTAACCGCGAAAGGAAGCCACTTCATGAAAGACTCACAGGGTTGGGAAGATGCCACGCCGGTCCAGGGCGAGGCGACTTGTAACGACAACGAAAAGCCCCAGCGGCAGGACGCAATCGGTCCGGCTGGCACCAGCCGGCGATCTTTTCTGGGCAGAGTCGGCGGCGCCACCGCAGCCGCTCTGGCCGTCGGCATTCCATTAGAGCCGTTCTTTGAGGGGAAGCACGGAGAGGCCGAGGCGTCGGTCGTCCCATACGGTCCTTCGGGTCGCATGCAGGCCAGCTTAAACTACCGCAAGAACACCGCGATTTCTAACATCGGTGCCCCGGTCGTGCTGCCCGACAATGGCGATTCACAGAGATTCACCGATTTCAGCGGTAGTTGGAGCAAGTGCCTGAAGCATGATGCGCTCGGAATCGTGAATCGTGCATCCTGGCTCAGCCTGCAATATGCACTGCAGACGGGCCATTTCTCCGACTTCCAAAACATCATCGTCGGAAATCCCGGAGGTCCCGGTTTCACCGGGACCCTGAATGGTCCGATGGGCGCGTTGGCCTTTGACTTGGAGGGCTTGGATGCTTTCGCGACCGTGATCCCGCCCGCGCCGGCCGTGTCCAGTGCGCAAACCGCGGCTGAGCAAGTCGAGCATTATTGGGCCGCGCTGATGCGCGATGTGAACTTCACCGACTATCCCACCAGTTCGCTGGCGGCCCAGGCCTGTGCCGACCTGAACAATCTGTCCTATGTTCAGAGCCAGAACAGCATTTTCCCCCATCCGGTCACGCCGGCAAACCTGTTTCGCGGCCAGACTGTTCCCGGCGATGGAAGCGTGCAGGGACCGTTCCTCTCACAGTTCTTGATGCAGCCGACGATGATGGGCGTGCAGCCGATGAGCCAGCAAATGCAGCGGTTCTTGTCGGTCAGTGAGGGCGGCGCCGACTACCTCACCGATCCGGTCGAGTACTTGAGTGTCCAGAGCGGCTTCCCGCCGTCCTTCAGCCTGCAGTACGATCCGGTATATCGCCACATGCGCATGGGCCGCGATATCGCCGCTTTCGGGCATGTGGATGCCCTCCACCAGGCATACTTTGTAGCCTGCCTGGTGCTCGCGGAGATTAGCACGCCGGTCAATCCCGGTAATCCTTACATCGGCTCGCTGACCCAGCATGGCTTCGGCACCTTTGGTACCGCCGAAGGCGGCCCCATCGATGCCAAAGGAACAGTCCCGGAGATGGCAACGCGGGCATTAAAAGCATCGTGGTTCCACAAGTGGGTTGTGAACCTGCGGCAGCGCCCCGAAGAAATCGGCGCCCTGCTGCATGCGCGCCTCACCAATCAAAACCCCATGCCGCAGGCCGCACGGGCACTGCATTCGGACCTGCTCAATTCCGCCGTGCTGCCCATCATTCACTCCGCCTACCACGGCTACTTGTTGCCGCAGGTTTTTCCGGAGGGCGCGCCCTCGCATCCATGCTATCCCACCGGACACGGAACCGTCGGAGGCGCTTGTATCACTGCGATGAAGTTCTTCTTCGACTGCGCCCAGCCGATCCGTCCGCTGCTGTTGGCTGCCGGATCCGACGTCATGGTACCCACCTCGGACGGTCTGGGGCTCACACCTTACACCGGCTCCGACCGCGACAGCCTCACCATCAACGGCGAGCTTTCGAAGCTGGCGTGGAACATCACCACCGGTCACGGTATTCACGCCGGTATCCACTTCCGCAGCTCCAGCTACTACTCGATCTTGCTAGGCGAGCAGGTGGCCCTCAGCATCCTAAAGGACCGCGCCCACAGTTACGCCGAGCCGTTCACCATCCACATCACCAAGTTCGATGGGACAACGGCGACCATCAGTAACCAGTAACAATCGAGCCGGATGATACCCACCCTGTCGCAAAGGCGAACAGGGTGGGACATTTTGCTCCCGGCACACGACAGGTCGGCGACATGATAGAAAAGACCTTCTTCTCGACCCGTCAGAGGTTGTGGCTCGTCAAAACTAAACGCCCGTGCCTCGCCACAATCCAAAACCCACCAGGAGCAGTGCATGCTCAAGAGTTCCTTGACATCAGGATCTATTTCTGTGGTGTTGAATGGCCGCGCCGCTGTCCCAGTCAAAACGGAAATCCCAGCTTAGATGTTGTTGAAGTATCGATTCGCAGGCTCTTCGGAGTTCACTTCAGGCGGGTCGCGTTGAGAAGCGTGCGGGCGCCTCGTCGGGTTCTCCCTTCGGCTGCTTGGTCTTATCAATCACCGAGAGGAGAGCCTTATGAAGGATCCGCATGAGCATTGCGAACGGACCAGCCCCGTTCCGGGCGAGGAAGAGAAGTGTCGCAAGGATAGCGTCAACAAGGGACCGACCGATAGCAGCCGCCGCTCATTCGTGGGCAAAGTCGGGCTCGGCAGCGCGGCGGCAGTGGCTTTGGCCGCGGGCATACCGCTGGAACCCTTGTTCGAGGGAAAGCGCGGGGAAGCCGAGGCCTCGGTTGTACCCTATGGACCGGCGGGGCGCGGATCGGCCAGCTTCAACTATCGCAAGAACACCGCCGGCCAGGACCGAGGCCCACTCCTCGGAATGCCGGACAATGGTGATCTGCAGAGGTTCAGAGACTACAGCGCTCTCCATAGCAAGGCCCTCGAGCACGACGCTCTCGGCATTCCAAACAGTTCGTCCTATCAGAGCCTCCTGAACGCATTGCAGACCGGCCGGTTCGCCGACTTCGAAAATATCCTGGTTGGGAGCCCGGGCGGTGGAGGGCCAGTGGCTCAACTGAACGGCCCGCAGGGATCCTTGGCGTTTGATCTGGAGGGACGAGACTCCCACGCATTTGCCATCCCGCCCGCGCCCAGCGTCGCCAGCGCCCAAACCGCCGCCGAAGAGGTCGAGCATTACTGGGCTGCCCTGCTGCGCGACGTGAATTTCTCCGACTATCCGACGAGTTCTCTGGCGGTCAAGGCGTGTGCCGACCTGAACAACTTGTCATACGTCAGTGGCCAGAACAGCCAGTTCCCTATCCCGTTACCCCTGCAAACCTGTTCCGCGGACAGGTTGTTGCCGGGGACGGTCCGGTCCAGGGGCCTTACCTATCGCAGTTCTTGATCCAGCCTTGCCTGTATGGTTCGCAACCGATGACGCAGCAGTTGCAGAGGTTCAACTCTGTGGGCCAGAGTGGAGCGGACTTCATGACCGATCCCACCGAGTACCAGCACATCCAGAATGGCGGCGCGCCGGATTTCCACCTCTCGTTTGACCCGACCTATCGCTTCCTGCGCATGGGTCGCGACCTGGGTGCTTACACCCATGTGGATGTGCTGTATCAGGCGTACTTCACGGCCTTCATGATCCTGGCGGGTATTGGTACACCCCCCAACCCTGGCAATCCGTATATTGGCTCGCGCACCGAGAAGGGATTCGGCACGCTGGGCGGCCCCGACGCCGCCGGTACCATCGCGGAAATGGCCACTCGGGCACTGAAGGCTGCCTGGTTTCATAAGTGGATCGTGAATCTGCGCCTGCGCCCGGAAGAGTACGGTGCCCTGGTGCAGGCCCGCCTTACCAACCAGAATCCGATGCCGCAGGCGGCCGTGGCGCTGCACCAAGACGTGCTCAACTCGGCCGTACTGCCCATCATCCACTCGCAATACGGCAGCTACCTGTTGCCACAGGCATTCCCGGAGGGTTCGCCAACCCATCCCTGCCATCCCACCGGACACGGAACCGTCGGCGGTGCCTGCATAGCCGCGGTTAAGTTCTTCTTCGATGGCACCCGGACGATCCTGCCGCTGCTCCAGCACGCGGGTTCCGACGTACTCATGCCGAGCGAGGATGGGCTTTCGCTCGTACCGTACACGGGTAGCGACCGTGACAGCTTGACCATCAACGGAGAATCGTCCAAGCTCGCCTGGAACATCACCCAGGGTCACGGCATTCACTGCGGCATCCACTTCCGCAGCTCTAGCTTCTGGTCGCTGCTGCTGGGCGAGGCGGTGGGAATCAGTGTGCTGCAGGACCGCGCCAAAAGCTACAACGAGCCGTTCACCATCAACATCACGAAATTCGATGGGACGACAGCCACCATCAGCAACGAGCACTAAAGACACAGAGAAGGCGCCCGACTTTAAAGGCGGATGGCAAACGGGGCACGGGTGAGAACCTGTCTTGTGGTGAAAAATCTCAAACGTTTGGCTGCGAGGACTGCTAAGTGCCTCTTCTCATCACAACGGAATCTCTTGGACAGATAGCACAAGGTGGGACGAAGGTGGCTTGCGCCCTAATCATCACCTACGAACGGGATTCGATCTGGCACAATGAGGGATTGCTTTCAGTAGCACCGACCGACATCGAGAAACCGCCGCGAACCCTTCACCTTCGAGGGCGACGGTATCGGTACCAGGAAATCAGTTCTGCAGAAGCACTCACACTCTTGCAAAATCGGCTTGGTACCATCCCCATCTCGCGACCGCAATTGCCTTACCGGCCCGCCAGGGCCGTCAGTGGAAGCTCTCGCTTTGGCATTACGAGATCTGAACTGAGGTTCTGCCCGGATCAGCGATCCCGAAGTTATCGGCCTGCGGATAGATGTCGAGAACAGGCCAACTCGCACCCTATCTGAACCGGATGGAATATGTTCCTCGGGAGTCGGCCAGCATCCGGCACCCGCATTGGCACCGCCACTTGGCCGTATAACGCCCAACCCTTTCTTGTGAGCTACAGCGTGTCGTCTGCTCTCAGTCCGCGGTTTGGCGACAACACGTCCAAGTGACTTCCCCGAAGCGTATGGATTCTGTGATTGGCTACAGATAAAATATAATCACACCTCTTAAATCCGCACTGCTCCGCCATTCAAAGTACATAGCCTTCCCGCGCTTCCTAAGTCGCTTATCCAGACTTCTGGAGAACTTGGCAGCTTTTCTATTGCACGCAACTTTGCAATCCCATTCCAGCTTTCACGACTCTTCCGGATTGGCCGTGATTCGAGAGGAAGCAGGCTCCTAAAGGTTTCCCGAAGGTTTCCCGCAGGCTGTTTTAATAGGAACGGCGTCCAGCGGTCACTCTACCCTGTGAGGCCAGTCACTGTTCAATGGGACCAGATTAATGGAACATAGAGGGTTGGACTATCTATCAAGAATTTAAGGAGAAAATCATGCCGGAGAGCGCAGTGAGTGAACCGATCGAGATCGCACAGGAAGTACGCCAATCGGCTCCCGGACAACCGCCGAAGAAGTCTACCAAGGCATTCAATTCGTTTCAGATCGCACAAGCGCAATTCGACAAGGTAGCCGAATATCTCGGCCTGGATCCGGCCACGCGCGACCTTCTGCGCTATCCCTTGCGGGAGTTCCATTTTGCCATCCCGGTGCGAATGGACGACGGCTCGGTGAAGATTTTCCGCGGTTTCCGCGTGCAGCACAACGATGCGCGTGGCCCGGGCAAGGGCGGTATTCGATTCCATCCGCAAGAGACCATTGACACGGTCCGTGCGCTGTCGATGTGGATGACTTGGAAGTGCGCGGTGGTGGATATTCCGTTGGGCGGAGCCAAGGGCGGTGTCATTTGCGATCCCCACAACCTCAGTTTGCGTGAGCAGGAGCAGATCTGCCGCGGTTGGGTGCGTCAGGTGGCAAGGAACGTCGGGACCGCTTACCGATGTGCCGGCGCCCGATGTCATGACCAACGCGCAGCACATGCTGTGGATACTCGACGAGTTCGAACAGATCCATGGCGGACGTTATCCCGGATTCATCACTGGCAAGCCCGTCGGCATGGGCGGATCGCTCGGCCGGACCGAGGCGACAGGCTACGGCGTCGTCTTCACTCTGCGGGAAGCTCTTAAGGAATTGGGTATTCGCCCGGAGAGACACCACGGCCAGCGTTCAGGGTTTCGGCAACGTGGCCCAGTACGCCATCGAACTTTACCAGCGGCTGGGAGGCAAGGTGATTGCCGTCTCGTGTTGGGACCAAGAAGACCAATGCTCTTACACTTATCGCAAGCTTGACGGAATCGATCTCAACCAACTTCTGTCGATCACCGACCGTTTCGGTGGAATCAACAAGCAGAAGGCAAAGGCCCTGGGATACGAACTGCTGCCCGGCGAGGCGTGGCTTGAGCAGGATGTCGAGATCCTGATTCCGGCGGCAATGGAGAACCAGATTACTGGCGACAATGTCGGCAAAGATCAGCCGGCGGGTGCGGATCATCGCTGGAAGGCGCCAACGGTCCGACGACACCGGAAGCCGATGTGCAGATCAAGGAACGCGGCATCCTGCTGATCCCCGATTTTCTGGCCAATGCGGGCGGCGTGACCTGCAGCTATTTCGAGCAGGTGCAGAGCAACATGAACTACTTCTGGGAGAAGGACGAGGTCCTGGGAAAACTCGACCTCAAGATGACCTCGGCGTACTTCGCGGTTTCAGAACTTGGCGCGCCGCGAGAAGCTGTCGATGCGAGATGCAGCCTACGCGATTGCCATTGGCCGCGTGGCCAAGGCTTGCCACGACCGCGGCTGGGTGTAGCGCTTCGGTCGCCGGGCCGAGCCATCTCCATGACGCAGCGCAGCCGCGTCGGCTATGATGGCGGCGGGAGGCAGCAATGACCGATCTTAAGACTGTGGTTGCGGACCTTCCCGCGTTCGACCGGCATTTCTGGGACGGCACCTTTCGCTTCACACGGATCGGAACGGGCGCCTTGGGCGGGAAGGCCAGCGGATTGGTCCTTCGCCAAAAACCTGCTGGAAGAAACGATCGATGCTTCCGCCTTCCCGGATATTGACGTCAATGTCCCCACCATGGCCGTCATCGCGACGGACTGCTTTGACGAGTTCATCGCGCGCAACCGTCTGGGAGAATTGCCCGTCGAAGAGTTGCCAGATGACCGCATCGGACATGCCTTTCAACAGGCCGATCTTCCGGTTGAGCTACTTGGCGATCTGCGCGCGCTGATCGCGCAAGTCAAGACTCCGTTGGCCATCCGTTCGTCCAGCCTGCTGGAGGATGCGCTCAATCGGCCATTCGCCGGGGTTTACGGGACGAAGATGATCCCGAACAATCAGTTTGATCAAGACACCCGTTTCCGGCGACTGACTGAGGCCATCAAGTTTGTTTACGCTTCCACGTATTTCCGGGAAGCACGCGACTACATCAAGACCACGGGTCACGATCCCAGCGAAGAGAAGATGGCCGTCATTCTCCAGGAAGTTGTCGGGAGAGCGGCATGGCGATCGCTTTTATCCTGACATCTCTGGCGTGGCGCGCTCCTACAACTTCTATCCGACCGGGCCGGCTCGTCCGGAGGAAGGTGTGGCGAGCCTGGCGCTCGGTCTGGGCAAGACGATTGTTGACGGCGGAATGTCCTGGACATTCTCGCCCGCCTACCCGAAAAAGCCGCCACCGTTCGGTTCGGTGTCGGAAATGCTGCGCGGCACGCAGACGGACTTCTGGGCGGTCAACATGGGCAAGCCGCCCGCGTACGATCCCGTCAGCGAGACCGAGTACCTGGTGACGGCGGGTCTGAAGGAGGCCGAGGCTGATGATGTGCTGCGTTTTCTGGCTTCGACCTTTGACCCGTCGCGCGATCGCGTTGTTCCCGGCTTGGGCACAAATGGGCCCCGCATCCTCGACTTCGCTCCGCTCCTGGTGTGGGAGCAGTTTCCGATCAACCGAGTGATCAAGACGCTGCTCAAGGCGGCGGAGAAACGACTGGGCGCCAACGTCGAGATTGAATTTGCAGTGACCATTCAGGAGAGTCGGGATGAAGCAACCGCGGGCGCGGCTGGGATTTCTTCAGGTCCGTCCCATGGTCGTGTCCGAACAGATCGTGGACGTGAGCGTCGAGGACCTCTCCGATCCGCATGCGATCGTCGCGTCCGACATGGTGATGGGCAACGGCGTCATTGACGATATTCATGACATCGTCTTCGTTCGGCCGGAAAACTTCTCGCCCATGCAAACTCCTGCGATCGCGCAGCAATTGGAGGTGATCAATCGGCAGCTCTCGGAACAGCACCGGCCATTCCTGCTGATCGGTTTTGGCCGCTGGGGCAGCTCCCATCCCTCGCTGGGTATTCCGGTGGTCTGGAGCCAGATCTCGGGAGCGCGAGCGATCGTTGAGGCTACACTGCCGGAGATGAACGTCGAGCTCAGCCAGGGTTCGCATTTCTTCCATAATCTATCGAGCTTTCGCACCAGTTACTTCATGGTGCGGCACGATGGACGCTTTGCCATTGATTGGGACTGGCTGAACCGCCAGCCGATCGTGCAGGAAACCGAATTTGTTCGCCACGTGCGCCCGCAGGCTACGCTGACGGTTCGTGTCGATGGTCGCTCCGGGCGCGGCGTTGTTCTGTCGGCCGAGTCCGAACGCCAGGCAGCGGAAAAGAAAAATGATCAAAGACGAAACCCAAGTCGGCGTAATCCTTCGCGAGTTGCAGGAGCGCGCCAAGGAATTGAATTGTCTCTACAAGGTGGATGAGCTTCTGAATCGGCCCGATCTTTCGCTGGAGGAGATCTTCCGCGGGATGATCGACGTACTACCGCCGGGCTGGCAGTACCCGCACGACTGCCAGGCGCGAATCATTTTCGAAGATCAGGTAATTCAGCCGCCGGATTTCCTGCCCACCCCGTTGGTACAGAGCGCCAACATCGTCGTGCAGGGCGAGATCGTCGGCAGCGTGGAAGTCTCGTACCGGGCGCAGATGCCCAAGTCGGACGAGGGCCCCTTTCTCAAAGAGGAGCGGAAGCTGATCGAAACCATCGCCGACCGCATTGCCAACCATGTCATGCAACGGCGATTGAAAACTGCATTTGAGGGGCTGTCGGCGGCCGCCGGCGGCTCTGGCGAGCGATAAAGGGGAGTGGCAGGTTGTACTCGAATTTCTGCGCGATACCGACCCAGTCCTGCTGCGGCGAATTTCGCGCAAGCTGATCAATCACCTGAGCTGGTGCGGAGTTCAGGAGGCCAAGGAACTGCTGCTTCGCGGCATTGTCCCGGTTACGTGCGGACATTGCCGGCACAGAGGACGAAAATCGGCCTCTGCGCCGGAACGTTGCCGCCAAATCGGTCGACGTAACCGCCGAGGCGTTTCGCATCGCCAGCCAGCACCTGAGCGAAACCGAGATCCTGAGCTGTGTTACCACATGGATCAAGGAAGAGAAATGCAGCTTCCTGGTGCGCGCCCTGGAGAATCTGGCCACCTCTCTGGGAGAAGTCATCGAAGCGATCGAGCGCTACCAGCACGCCGCGATCGAAGAGAGCGAGCTTTCGCTTTCGACGCAAAAAGGTCTGCGCGTATCGCTCATCCGGCGGTTCTTCTCCGAGAACCTGGAGTTCATCAACATCGCCAAGAACTTCATCGAGGTCAAAGACTTTTACGATCTGCTGGGAAGGATCATCTTCCCACCCGGCTGTCATGGAAAGCTCGGAGGCAAGAGCGCCGGACTGTTTCTGGCCAAGAAGATCATCGAGAAGGTCCCGGAGGCGAGTACGCAGGCTACGTCAGGTGAAGGTGCCCCGCACCTGGTACATCACCTCGGACTGGATTCTCAACTTCGTCCACCACAACGAGCTGGAGGATGTACTCAACTGGAAGTACATGGAGATCGACCAGGTGCGGCAGGAATACCCGCACCTGGTTGCGCTCTTCAAGAGTTCATCGTTTCCCTCGGAGCTAGCCAAGGGACTTTCGCTGGCTCTGGATGAGTTGGGTGAGCGTCCTTTGATCGTTCGCAGCTCGAGTCTTCTCGAAGACCGCGCCGGATCGGCGTTTTCCGGCAAGTACAAGAGCCTCTTTCTCGGCAACCAGGGAAGCAAGAGAAGAGCGGCTCGACCGCGCTGATGGACGCTGTCGCCGAAGTGTACGCCTCGATCTTCGGACCCGATCCCACCGAGTACCGGGCGGAGCGCGGTCTTCTGGATGTTCATGAAGAGATGGGCATCATGATCCAGGAAGTCGTGGGCCAGAAGGTCGGCAAGTACTTTCTGCCGGCGTGCTCCGGCGTGGCGTTCAGCAACAACGAGTTCCGTTGGTCTGCCCGAATCAGTCGCGGTGACGGATTAGTCCGCCTGGTGCCCGGACTGGGAACGCGCGCGGTTGACCGCGTCAACGACGACTATCCGGTGCTGATCGCTCCAGGACAACCCAACCTCCGCGTCAACGTGACGGTGGAAGAGGTGCTCAAGTACTCGCCTAAGCGCGTCGACGTGATCAACCTGGAGACCAATGCTTTCGAGACCGTGGATTCCGTGGAACTGCTTCGTTATTGCGGCGCCAACTATCCGCAGATTCGCCATTTTGTGTCGATCATCGAGCATGATCGCATCGAGCAGCTCGTCGGACCGATCCCGGACTTCAGCACGCGCGACGTGGTTTTCAGCTTCGAAGGCCTGATCCGCAAGACGCCGTTCGTGGCGCGAATCCGCGAGCTGCTGACGCTGCTGCAAGCCAAGCTGGGCACGCCGGTGGACATCGAGTTCGCCTACGATGGCGAGGACTTCTATCTCCTGCAGTGCCGGCCACAGAGCTACAGCGGCGACGCGGTCCCGGTTGCGATCCCGCAGAATCTGCCGGCGGACAAGGTGATCTTTTCGGCAAACCGCTTCGTCTCGAATGGAAAGGTGCCGGAGATCACGCACATCGTTTATGTGGACCTGGAGGGCTACAGCCAGCTTTCCGACCAGGCCGACATGCGCGATGTCGGACGCGCGGTCGGACGACTGAACAAGTTGCTGCCCAAGCGGCAGTTTATCTTGATCGGTCCGGGACGCTGGGGAAGCCGCGGGGACATCAAGCTCGGCGTTCCGGTCACGTACTCCGACATCAACAACACTGCCATGCTGATCGAAGTCGCCCGGCAGCGAGGAAACTACCTGCCCGACCTCTCCTTCGGCACCCATTTTTTTCAGGACCTGGTGGAAGCTTCGATTCGTTATCTGCCGCTTTATCCGGACGACCCGCAGACAGCGTTTAAGGAGGAGTTTCTGCGCCGTTCACCCAGCGTGCTCGAGGAACTGCTTCCCGAATTTGCTCACCTGTCCGACACGCTCCGCGTGATCGATGTGCCGAAGGAGAGCGACGGCCTGATCTTGCGAGTGCTGATGAACGCGGAACTCGGACCAGGCGGTGGCTTACCTTGTCTCCCCCACGACAACGCGAGGGACAGGCTGAATCGGACATCGAGGTTGTTGATCGTACCGGCGAGGAACACTGGCGCTGGCGGTTTCGGATGGCGCAGAGGATCGCGGCGCAAGTCGATCCGCAGTTGTTCGGTGTCAAGGCGTTCTACCTGATCGGCAGCACGAAGAACGCAACCGCAGGTCCGGCATAGCGACATCGATTTGCTGCTGCATTTCCAGGGCACCGAAGACCAGAAGAGAGAATTGCTGCTCTGGCTGGAAGGCTGGAGCCGTTGCCTCAGCGAAATCAACTTCCTGCGAACCGGCTATCGGACGGAAGGCCTGCTCGACGTTCACCTGATCACCGATGCGGACATCACTGCGCGTTCAAGCTATGCCGTTAAGATCGATGCAATCACAGATCCCGCGCGGAAGCTGCCGATGAAGGAAGCGTAGTCTGCACTAAAGCAACCGGTGCGAAGCATCGTCAGTGTCATGCTGGTCGGACGAATTTCACGAAAACAATTTCTTCCCAAGCTCCCAGCTTCGATCAGATCAGCACAGCCGGAATCTTACGCTCAAATCGCTTACCCCCAGAAACCGGCATGTGGGAGATCACTCCCGCGAAGTCGGCCAGCATCCGGTGACGGCAAGGCACGCCAGCTTGACGTAAAACGCCCAACCCATCGTCTTGGAGGTCCTGGTCACAAGGACGGGAAGCCGACTTCTCGCTCATGTGGATTGCTGCACCTTGGGGCGTTCCGGTGAAAATTCCCACAACCAGACTTCTGGCTCGCGTCACTTGGGATCGCCGGGACACATACAGAAACGGCCGTGCTTAGGATTACCTACGACTTGGGGATTTCTCGCCAGTAATCCAGCCGGCGAGGGGGCCTGCCGCTCATCAGGCGCCCACTGCGGAACAGGTGTACCGCATCGAACCACCGCGACCGCGCCATGTCGCGGCGAATTAGCCGACTGAACTCGGTTCGCCACCTTACGGTGCGAAGTAACTGGATATGTCCAAGATCAACTGCGTGATTCCCGACGCATAAGCATCGACCGAGCCGTTCGTGCTGGGCACGATTGCCATGTTCGACGAGATCGATCCGTCCAGTGCATTCAGCGTCGAGACCAAAGGCTGGGGGGCGCCGTCCGGCCACAACGTCAGATAGCCCAGCGCACCGTATGGCACGACGCTCGCGTTGAAGACATATGCCTGTGCGGCGCTGGAGGCTGCACACCCCGCGTCCACCACATCCACCGGCGGGAACAAGATTCCGGTGAAGGGGTAACCGGGGCCTAGCTTGCGGGTGTCGATGACCCGACAAGGCTGTACCCCGTACAGCGAAAGTCCGCCGGTTCCCGCTGCCGCGAAGTAGCCATTGATGTCAATGACTAAGTCGGTGTCGTTGGTCGGGTAAACCGAGACGTAACCACCGCCACCTGCAACCACGATTGCGGCATTGGCGATGATCTGACCCGGGATGTCGTTCAAGGTGGAAACTGTGGGCCGGCTCTCACCCGTGGGCCACACCGTCAGGTAAAACAGCGGGCCGTGGGGCACGACCGAGAAGTTCAGCGAGTATGCGGCGACGCCGCTCGCGGGAATGTTGCAGGTCGTGGTGGCATTCAGGATGGGGAAAGCCCGTTCCTGGCCGCCCGTCAAGTACGGCGGTCCCAGGCCCGGGGGATAGCTGCTGTTGCGCGTGTCGGCGACCCGACACGGCGGCAGCGGATAGAACGCCAGCGTGGAACTAGACACTGGCGCGAAGTAGCCGTTGACATCGACGATCACATTGGTGGTGTTGGTGGCGTACACGCTGATCTGTCCGTTGGTGCCCGCCGGAATGATCGCGGCGTTGGCCTTGATGCGGCCATCCAGCGAGTTCAACGTCGAAGCCAAAGGCCGCAACTGTCCCGCCGGCCAGACCGTCAGGTAGCCCAGAGTATCCGTTCGGAACCACCGAGACGTTCATGGAATAGGCAGCTGCGGAGGTGAGAATCCCACAGGTACCCGTGCCGGAAATGGCGAAGTTCTGGTGAGTACCCCCTTGAATGGGACCGCCGCCACCGTGCTCGGGCCGGGTATCGACACGCACGACAGGGCTGAGGCAGGGGGACAAATTGCAGGGCCGCGGGACGAGTTCCATCAATCACCGAGACCGTGGCGCCTAGGTAGTTAGGGACGTAAATCCTGTTGGTCACGGAGTTGACCGCCAAGCCGAAGGGGCTAGGGCCGACGCCAGCGGTGGTAGTGACAAGGGTTGCGCCATCGATCACGGTCACCGTCCACGGCGATTTCCCACGGTTGGCGACGTAAATCTGGTTGGTTACCGAGTTCACTGCTATGCTGTCGGGGCTGGCCCCGGCAGGAACGCTGACAGCGCCAAGGCTCACGCCGTCGATCACCGTGACCGTTCCGTTGAGGCAGGAGGGATCGCCGTAGCATTCGCTGGGAACGTAAATCTTGTTCGTTTCCGAATTGACCGCGATGGCATATGGTTGAGATCCGGCGATGGTGACATCGGTAGTGGCAAGGCTTGCGCCGTCGATCACCGTCATGGTGGCTGCGCTTACACAGTACGGATCGTTGCCGCATCGGTTGGCTACGTAGATCTGGTTGGTCACCGTGTTGACATCCGCGGCGTGGGGAGCGAACCCCACATTGACGGAGACGGTGTTGTCGGTCACCCCGTCGATGACGGTCACCGTCCCAGGACTGAAGGGCGGCCGACCGCAGGCGGAGGTGGGATCGTTGCCGCAGTAATTTGTGACGTAAATCTTGTTGGTCACTGGGTTAACCACCGCGATGCTAGGACTAGCTCCTACGGCAACCGTCGTGGTGGCAAGGGTCGCGCCGTCAATTACCGTCACCGTCCCGCTAAGGGTCCCGCAAGAGACGTCGTTGCCGCAGCCGTTGACGACGTAAATCTTATTCGTCACGGAGTTCACTGCCACCGCGTAGGGAGAACTCCCTACGGCAACAGTCGTGGTAGCAAGGGTCGCGCCGTCAATTACCGTCACCGTCCCGTTGTGGGTTTGGCAAGCAATGCCGCCGCACTCGTTGGCGACGTAAATCTTATTCGTCACGGAGTTCACTGCCACCGCGTAGGGAGCGAACCCCACATTGATGGAGACGGTGTTGTTGCTCGCCCCGTCGATGACGGTCACTGTCCCCTTGCTGTAACAGTGGGGATCGTTACCGCAATAATTTGTCACGTAGATCTTATTGGTCACTGGATTCACCGCTGAAACCTCGGGCAGTAAACCTACCGGTACAGTCGCAATCACCTGCTGTGCGAAGGCAGGCGGCGTTAGCAGTGCGAAGATGAGGATAAGGATCGATCCATATCGAGCACGATGAGGGTTTTGCATGATTGTCTCCCAATCTCAATCCGCTTCTTGCGACGCGTGGCGCCTGGCAGGAGCGCTTACTCGGCCGTGATGATCTAGGGACAAGTGCTGTGGAGTGATGGTGGGGATGCAGCCGGCCGTTGATGATCTCTGCCAAGCTGAAGAGCTATCAGATGATATTTTCCCTCGTATTGAGCCAGCCGTCAGTGACCGGGGTCACGGCTCGGTGTACAGAGACCAGGCAAAGTCATTTCTTTGGCGCGACCGTGTGAGTTCCAGCCTACGGCGCAAAGTACTTGGAGATCCCGATTACCTCTGGGTCAAGCCGCTTGCATAACCTTGGCTGTTGTTGTGGAACGATGGCTGTTGCAAACAGGCCAACCCGCACCCTATCTGAACCGGATGGAATATGTTCCTCGGGAGTCGGCCAGCATCCGGCACCCGCATTGGCACCGCCACTTGGCCGTATAACGCCCTACCCTTTCTTGTACGGCGTCCCGTCCGGTCTCAGTTGTCGGTTTGCCGACTATACGGACAAGTGGATTTGATCCGAGCCGCCCCCCTACCGCACAGAGGCTGGCGAAATGAGAGGGAAACCGAAGGGCAATCTAACCTAGTCCCGGCAACGATCAGCGCAGCTTGGCGTATTCCGCCTTTGCCTGCATGTAAATCGGTATCTCCGGATCGGCATTCTTCCACAGACTAAAAAAGTCTTGGTAGGACATGCGGGCGGCAGCGGAGTCTCCCGCGAGCGCTTGCGCTCGCGCCAGCTGAAGCTGTGCCAGCGCGCCGAGTACGGAATTCTTGACAATGCCGCGGTGCTTCAGCAGCTTGCTGAACTCAATGGCGGCCTGCTGAGCTTGTTTGTTTTGCAGATATGCTTTGCCTCGCACATAAATTGGAAGCAGCGGCCAATAACCTTGGTCTCCCAGTTCGAAGGGCACCTCTGAGCCAAGCGCCACGAGCGCCTGTTGCGGGTCCTTCAGGTCCAACGCGATCATCGCGTGGATCGTCGGCAGCCAATAGTCTTGGATAATCGTGTCCGATGGAAATTTCCGGTTCAATTCATCGGCGAGCTTTTGCGTCTGGGCTACTTCTGCCACGGATGCCAGCGCCAACGCTGCCGTGATCATCGAATCGCGGCTGCTTCCGGCCTGCGGCAGGGATGCTGCTTGCTGGCGGGCGGCAGCCAGGTTTCCTAACTCCGCCTCCTGCCCGGCAGACACCGCGGACATGAGAGCGATCTGTTCCAGGTTGCCCGCAGCCCTGGCCTGCGGTTGGGCCACACGATCGAAGGCGCGTGTCTGCGCCAGTTCTCCATGGAGCGCGGCCGTACTTGATGCAGCCACCGAGAATTGCCACTGGTCGGAGGGCTTGGTTTTTCCCCAGTCCAGTTGCTGGCGCATGGCGGCATCGTCATGCTGCAAGAAACCGATGTAGTAGCGCTGCAAGTGAGCGTATACACCGTCCACGTGCTTGGCTATGGCTTGCTCGTATACTGCTTTGGCTTCATCCAATCGATCCAAGCTTACATATGCCGCCATCAAGTTCCCAAGCGCGGCACCAGAATCAGGACGCAACCGGAGTGACTGCCGCGTCGCCTCTATGACCTTCTCGTATTCTCCTAATAGAGCAAGGTTCAGCGAGAGATTGGCGTACGGCGTGTAATCGTCGGGATAAGCGGTTGTCCATTCAGAGTAGGTCTGGTCCGCCTTCAACAGATCGCCGGTCACGAAGCTGTAGTATCCTGCCTCGATGTAGAACCTTTCCCGTTCGCTCACCCGGTCGCGCAACTCAAAAGCCTTAGTGAAGCTTCTTGCCGAGGCGTCGTACTGGGCGAGGTTGTATTGAGCCATGCCCAAGGCGGCATAGGCGCGAGCGAAGTTGGGATCCAGTTCAATGGCACGCTGGTGGAACGGAATCGAAGCGTCGTCTCCCTTCTGCCACTGAACGGCGCGTCCTTGCGTGTACGCTTTCAAGGCTTCCAAAGAAGACGTTGTCGCCGCGTCCAGCGGCTTACTGGTGCGCTGCACCGAAGCCAACGACTCGCCCAATTTTTCACGCACTTGGTCAGCAGCCTCACCTAGCCGCTGCAGCACCGAATCGCGTGTCTCGGCTTGCGCCTGAGCGCTCGCCAGGGGCGCACCCGTCTGGCAGTCGAGAGCGCGCAATCCGATGACGTAATGTGTTCCTAACAGATCGATCGAGCTGTCGAGCACCGCCCGGCTATTGCTGCGTTGACAAATCTCCTTCGCGACGTTGCTGCTCAGCCGGGTATCTGGGGGCAAGCCCATCATCTTCAGCGTAGAGCGAACGTTTGCGTCAGCGAGCAGTTGCAAGTAGGGAGACTGCTCCAGCTTGATGCTCAGCGCCTGCTTCAACGTTCCGTCAAACACGCTTTCGCCAGTAGTATTGGCGAAATCAGCGACCACAATCGCGCCCGCTTTGACCGGGACATTTTGCCGGTGTCGTAAATACAGGAATCCGCCCACTACTGCCGCGAGCAGAACGACCAAAGCGGCAGCAAGGACATTTCGGCGACTCTTCGGCTGCGGAGGGCAAGGAAGTACAGGTGCGGAAGAAGGCGCAAGTCGTGCTGCCGTACCCATCCCCGAAGGGGACGCGCTACTTCCAGCTGAGGGTGGCGTATCAAGAGAAACCGCAGAGGCCGTTACTACCGCCTGGAACTTCCCGCTGTCTGCATCGCGCTTCAACCGTTGCAGGTCGCTGCGCATCTCCGACGCATGCTGGTAGCGCAGATTGCGGTCCTTCTCCAGCGCCTTACGAATGACCGCCTCAAGGGCTGGAGCAAGGTCCGGAACCACCTGAGAGGGCAGCAGCGGTTCCTGGTGCAGGATTGCGCCGCAAATCTCGCCTGAACTGGAGCCCTCGAACGGCATCTTGCCCGTGGCCATTTCATAGAGCACCGCTCCGAACGAGAACAGATCCGTGCGCGCATCCAAGTCGCGGGCTCGTACCTGTTCCGGGGACATGTAAGCGACTGTACCCATCATCGCGCCCGGGCTCGTCAGGTGCTCCGAATCTGATTCGTGGGCAATGGTTTCGATTGCGTCCGTGCTGCCCAGCCTGGCTTTGCCGGCGACCTTGGCCAATCCGAAATCGAGAATCTTGGCATGGCGGCGGCGAGTTACAAAGATATTGCCGGGCTTGATGTCACGATGAACGATACCTTCGCTGTGCGCCGCATCCAACGCGTCTGCGATGTCGATGGCGATGGCGAGCAGCGTCTCAGATTCCATCGGCCTTCCCGCGATGTGATGCTGCAAGGTCACGCCGTCGAGAAATTCCATGACGATGAACACATCGCCATCCTGCTCTCCGATGTCGTAAATCGTGCAGATGTTCGGATGATTGAGCGCCGATGCGGCGCGCGCTTCACGACGAAAGCGCTCCATGGCCTGCGGGTTGCGTGCAACATCCTGAGGAAGGAACTTGAGCGCTACGAACCGGCCAAGACGAGCGTCTTCAGCTTTGTAGACCACGCCCATGCCACCGCCGCCGATTTTGCCGACAATGCGGTAGTGCGAGATCGTTTTCTCGATCATTTAGCTGGAGATGCTATGGAATGGATGATCATAGGGCGATCCTGAACACCAGTCAATTTGTTCCGCATTCGCCAGGTGCGGGAGAGCGGTGAGCGACCGGGCCTTCGCGTACGACGTCAATGTTGGCGATTAGCGGTTCACGCGAGACTTGCCAACTGGAAGTTGGGCTGTGCGGCTCAAGTTGATGGGTAACGCCCAACCCGTGCTGTTGAAGAACTCCACCAGGTCGCGGCCACAAGGACGGAACGCCGACTTCTCGTCCAAGTGGGCTGACCGCCGACAGGCGGACTTCATGTCATGCGTATACATAAAGGCATTTCTCGGTACCAAACCGACGGACGAACCGACAATTCCGGACTGCCAGTCATGCGTTCGCAATGGCGGTCGAACCCTAAGCTAGCGAAGGAGACTTACACTCAATGGCGACAGTAGCGCCGATCACCGAACATTTCCAACACTCCCTGGCGGATCTGAAGGACGGAACTTGGGCTGGTTAAGTCGCGGTGGGCCATCCGAACTCCTCCATTCTCCCCGAGGTAGTGGTGGATCAACTCAGCTAGGAGCACAAGGTCACCGGCCTTGGTGCACCGGGTTCGATTCTTCCGCAAGTACTTGTGAACCTCCCTCTCGTTCAAGCCAGAGAGATCGCGTCGATAAAGATCGACTTGGAACAGGATATTGGGCTGGGCCGCGCGCGATAGGCGAGCAGTTCCCGATGTTCATCGGCACCCTTCCCGTCCGAGGGACTCCAGCATCATCCTGTTACGTGCCCAACGCCTACCCGCCCCTGAAGGGGTGTGCTACCTTCTCTGCTTTGCCGGGACTGGATCAACCGCAAATGGCGGACTCTGTACACAGGAAGCGAATCGCATTACTACCCGTCGCTCGCTGTCAGTTGCCGCTCTTCCACCCCACCTGCTTGCCCTTGTTCTGCTCGTCGAGCCACTGCTTCAGCGGCGCGAAGTACTCCAGCATGGCGCCGGCATCCATCTGGCGCTCGCCGGTGAGGGCGTACAGCGCGTCGGGCCAGGGCTTGCTCTGTCCCATTTCGAGCATGGCGTTCAGCTTCGCGCCAGCGGCCTTGTTGCCGTAGAACGAGCAGCGATAGAGCGGCCCGGTGAATCCGGCCTCGCGGCACATGGCGCGATAGAACTGGAACTGCAGAATCCGCGCCAGGAAGTAGCGCGTGTACGGCACGTTCGCGGGCACGTGATACTTCGCGCCGGGATCGAAGTCGGCCTCGCTGCGCGCCACCGGCGGCGAAGATGCCCTGGTACTTCTCGCGCATCTCCCACCAGGCCTTGTTGTAGTCGGCGGGCTTGATTTCGCCGCTGAAGACCTTCCAGCGCCACTGGTCGATCAGCAGCCCGAACGGCAGGAAGGCAACCTTGTCGAGCGCCTGCGCAGCAGGTAGCCAGTGTCGTCGGTCTGCGGAATCGTCGCCAGCAGCCCAACTTTGTTCAGGTACTCCGGCGTGATGGCCAGCGCGATGGTGTCGCCGATGGCTTCGTGGAAGCCGTCATTGGCTCCGTTCTTGAACAGGAACGGCTGATTCTCGTAGGCGCGCTGATAGAAGTTGTGTCCCAGTTCGTGGTGCACGGTGACGAAGTCTTCGCCGCGCACCTGGATGCACATCTTCAGGCGCAGGTCGTCGAAGTTGTCGATGTCCCATGCGCTGGCGTGGCAGACCACGTCGCGATCGCGCGGCTTCACGAACAGCGAGCGCTCCCAGAAGGTCTTGGGCAGCGGCGCAAAGCCCAGCGAGGTGAAGAAGCCTTCGCCGTACTTCACCATGCCGATGGCGATCGACGTTCTTCGCCTTCAGCAGGTCGGTGACGTCGTACGGCTGCTTCTGCTGCGGCGGCGCGACCAGCGGAAAGATGTTGCCCCACTCCTGCGCCCAGGGATTGCCCAGCAGGTCGGCGCGGATCATGCCGTTGGCGTCCACCGCGGTCGGGCCGTACTTCTCCACCAGCTTGGTGCGCACGTAGGCGTGCAGCGAATCGTAGAGCGGCTTCACCTGCTGCCACAGGCGCTCGACCTCTGCGCTGAACTGCTCGGGCGTCATGTCGTAGCCGGCGCGCCACATCGCGCCGAGGTCGTTGAAGCCCATCTCGCGCGCGCCCTTGTTGCCCAGCTCGACCCAGCGCGCGTAGCGGTCGCGCATCGGCGGCGAGATGGTCTGCCAGCCGACCCACAGGTCTTTCAGCTCGTCGGGATCGGTGCTGTTGGCCATGATGCTGCTCGATGGCGGTGATGTCGAGACACTCGCCGCGTGCTTGCCCGTCTTCGGGCAGTACTTGCCCTTGCCGTAGTCGGCCTCGAGCGAGGTTCCGATGCGGGCCATCTCGGCCAGTTCCTTGGGATCGTTGGGGCGGGCGCCGGCACGGCGGCCGAGAGCTTCAGCAGCAGCATCTTGCGCGCCAGCTCGTCGGGCAGCTTCAGGTTGTCGTAACGCGTGGCCTGCTTGGCCAGTTCGGTGGTGGCGCCGATCAGCGCTTCGTTGGCGTCGGCGGCCATCTGCTCGGTGTCGTCGGTGATGAAGTTCGACTGCACCCACGAGGCGCGGCTGGCCTTCACCGTGAGATCGTTGAGCCGGACTTCGGCGTCCTGGATGAATTGCTCCGCCTCGGCAACGGTCGGCGGGGCTGATTGGGCTGTGGTTTGCGGATCGGCGGTAGCAGCTTGAGCATTCATGAGAGCACTCGAAAGAATCAGCACGAGAACAAATGTGGGGATGACAAGAAAGAGCCGGATGGCTTTGCGCATGCAAACGACCTCCGGGAGAACATTGTAAATGGCGGAGCGCCACGTCTACTGACACATCGGCACGACGGCACCGGGGCCATTCAGGTAAAGTTCACGCCCGTTCGCGTTGTGTGTGACGCACGGCGTGCCGTCTGCTCTCAGTTGTCGGTTTGCCGACTTCTCGCTCATGTGGATTGGGTTCCCGATTGCCGACTACACGGCCCGCGACAAGAAGTAAACTCGATCCTTCCGCCCCGCGATTCGTCTTCAGCGCGGCCTTCCGGTTGTCTATAATGGCGCAAAACCAAAGTGAGGAAGCCCGAATGGCCCAAGCGACGCCGGCCTCAGACTACGTCTCGATTGCTTAGTTAGTTGTGGCCATGGCTTCTTTCATCGCCTCGCTTGTCTCAGCTGCCATAGCCAAGGGAGCGAGGGAGGACGCTGAGAGTATCGCTGAACGCGCCCATGACGAATGGGCACAACAAAAATGGTTCGACCTGTATTTCTCCACTAATTATGCTTACGACGCGATGGAGAAACTCCAAGCGGATTCCATTGTTCAAAAAAACGGAACCATCAACATCCACGGTGGGAATTATCCAGATCGTGCCAACGAAGTCGTCCGTCTCTTTCGGGAGATTCAAGCAATGGCAATGGTGTTTCCGCGCTGTACCGCTATCGACATGCTCTGTGCCGCCACTTCCGGATTTGTCGACGATTCAAGTGAGATGCTTAGCAAGCAGCGCCTAAAGAATCTTATGGACGCGATGAATGACATTCAGGAAAAGGCGCTCGTGGACGCCAGCGTTCTTACGTGGGTAATCAAGTAAGTAGAACCCGCCAGCATAGCTGTTGACAGGGGGACACGAACTCTGGAATTCAGCACAGATCCCTGATTATGAGTGAATCACGGGCCAACCGTAAGTTGGGCTGTTCGGGGTCAACTTGACGAAAAACGCCCTATTCGTGCTCTTGAAGAGACCGCCAGGTCGCGGCCACAAAGACGCAACGCCGACTATACGTCCAAGTGATTTAGCCGCGACAGGACTGACTCCGCGTCATATCCGTACACACATGGGCGTTTCTCGTTACCGATCTGGTGAAACTTCCCACAAGCCGACTTATGACCCGCATCGTTGCAGGTCCGTCTGGCGGCATTATTTCTCGATTGTCCATCGCAGGGGAGCGACGTGAGAGGCCGGCCCGAGCATCTCCCTCAAGATTGGATACGACTTGTCCTCATATCGACCGCTACTTTGGTCTAGATATAAGAATCGCATCAACTAGCCATCCCGCTAGCTCATTTGGCCTTCTGCTGGGCGATCCACTTATCGGTACGAGCCTCCAGCATATCCAGCGGTAATGATCCTCCGTCGAGAATTTCGTCATGAAACTTTCGGATGTCGAAGCTCGCGCCTAGTTCTTTCTGTGCGCGCTGCCTCAGTTCGCTGATCTTGAGCTGCCCCAGCTTGTAACTCAGGGCCTGCGCCGGCCAGGCAATGTAACGGTCCGTTTCCGACTGAATCGTCGGCTCGTCGACAGCGCCAGACTTGCGCATGAACTCCACAACCTGTTCCCGGATCCAACCTTTTGAGTGAATTCCTGTGTCCACGACCAGACGCACTGCACGGAACAACTCCGACGACAGGCGGCCGTAATCCGAGACCGGGTCCTGGTAGAAACCAACCTCCTTGCCCAGCTGCTCGGCATACAAAGCCCAGCCCTCGCCATAGGCGTTGAAGCCCAATCCATGCAACCGAAACTTCGGCAGCCCCGTGAGCTGCTGGTTCACGGAGTTCTGCATGTGGTGCCCAGGCACTCCTTCGTGATACGCCACCGCCTCATCGTCGATCAGTGAGCGCTCGGCAAAGTTAGACGTGGCGACTACGACGCGGCCAGGCCGTTTGCCGTCAGGGGTGCCGGTGACGTAATGGGTTGCGGCCGCCGCCTGAAAAGGCGGAATGGCTTCCACTGTGACGGGCGACTTGGGCAGCAGCGTAAACAGTTGTGGAAGCTTCGGCTCCATCTGCGCGATGTACTTGCGGAAGTCCTCGAGGATCTGCTCCGCAGAAGTCGGAATGTACTTGGGATTTGTCTTCAGCGAAGCCCGGAACGAAGCCAGGTCGGCGAAGCCCTCTTTCTTGGCGATTGCCGTCATCTCGGCCTCGATGCGGTTGATCTCGCGCAGCCCGATCTGGTGTATCTCATCCGCACTGAGGTGCGTCGTCGTGCGCGCGTAAATATCGTTTTCGTAGCGCTTCTGGCCATCCGGCAACGACGTGATCGCCAGCGTGGTCCTGCCCTGCGGAGCGTACTCCGTCTTCACGAAGTCGGCAAAGTGCTTGTACGCAGGAATAACGTCGTGGTTGACCACCTCGGTGATCTGCTGCGTCAGGCGCTTCTGCTCTTCAAGGGAAATGTTCGCCGGATACTTCTTGGTTGGCAGCAAGAACGGATTGGCATCAATGATGCCCTGGCACTGCACCGGAATCTTCTCCAGCAGGAACCGAACCGGCATGAGTTTGTCCTTCATGCCGGCGCGCAGCACGTCCTCCGTCTGGCCCAGCACTCGCGGAATCTGGTGCAGTCGCGAGACGTAATCCTCGTACTGCTTCACCGTCGTGAACGGCATGGAGTTCGGCATGTCCGCCAGGCTCGTATGGATGCCGTTCTGCTGGTTGATCGGCATCTCGTATTCTTTGAGGCTGTAGTCGGTAATGCGCTGCTGTAAGACCCGCATCATCAGGTCGTGCGACAGTTGGTCCTGGTCGCTGAACCCCGTGGTGTCGACGGCCTTAAGGCGCACCAAGAATTCCTGGTTGGTCTTGTTACGCTGTGTGATCGCCTCCAGCGAGTAGTCGGCGAGCTGGTCGTTGTAGCGATAGTCGCCGAACGCGGTGGCGCGCTCCGGGAAATTCTTGAGGTCAGACTCGTACTGTTCTTCGAAAAGCGCATTCTGTGCGGCAACACGATCGACTACCGGCTTCGAATTCTGCGCAAACATCAAGCCGGCAAAAGTAAAAAGGCATAAGAGGCTCAGGGGGAGTCGCATAATAAAGAGGCTATCAGAACAAACCGGAAAGTAACGGGGTAAGCAGTCCTTCGGGACAACTCGGCCGAAGTCTTGGCTTTGCTCAGGCATCTTGTTTGACCGCCCATAGTGGTGCAGCAGCATTATTTTTGGACGAGATGGAGCAGACATTCCCGGTTGCTCGTCATACACTCTAAATCGGCCGGGAGCACCAGGGCCCACGACATGTTCTGATTGTGAGAAGGGAATTCTCAAGCCGAAAGAGCGTTGCCCTGAGCGCGCCGAGGGATTGTGCGCTACGATTGCGTCACCTGCTCTGTGTTCGCTAGAGTGGAACATTGCAGCACAACGAAGAGTTATTCGCTACTTAGTGAGGAAACATGCGGTCCTACGTCCTGTCGCTCCCGGCGAAGATGCAGCCCGTCGTGATCGTCGCGTCGACGATGGCCGCGGGCTTGGTTGTTTCGTTTCTCACCCGCATGATCTTCAGCGAGCAGCAACTGGCACTGGACAATAATCTGACGACCTCGGTCTATGGGACTCTGGGCACCACCTAATGCAGTGCTGATTGCCTTTGTGGTTTCGGGCGTGTGGCAGAGCTTCAGTGACGCCGACAACGCAGTCAAGAGCGAAGCAAATGCGCTAACCGACCTCACGTTTGTGGTCTGCAGCTTTTCTGCAGAAAAGACCAGGAGAATTCGCGAGTCCGCGAAGGCCTACGTGCAGGGCGTGATTGAGCGCTGGGATTTACTGGCGCGCGCTTCCCGTGACAATGCGCCCACCGAGGAGATTAATCTGGACACTTCTTCAGCATTGGTTGCGGCGATTCTGGCGATCAGGCCCGAGGATGCCCGCGAGGCGGAGTTGTATGGACAAGCGTTGGACCTGATGGGAATCTGGCTCGACGCACGTCGCAGCCGCTTGCGCAGCGCAGAAGGAAACACCGCTGGCGCTCTGTGGGGCTTGCTGATTGCGGGCGCGTTTGTTCTGTTCGCCTTCCATGGAATGTTCGTGACTCATGCCTGGGCGGTCTGGGCGGTGTTGCTGCTGGGGTTTTCTTTTGTACTGGGGCTGTCTTTTTATCTCATCTTCTCGCTCGATAGCCCATTTACCGGCAGGCTCAGCGCCGGACCAGCGCCTTTCCTGTGGCTGCTCAGGGAGTTCGAACGATCAGACGGACTGGGCTTCACTCCGGCTGCTCCGCTAAAGCCCCTCGCTAATGCCAGTCAAGCAGTCGGACTGCCTTTTGCGTTTTGGGCATGGAAAAGGGAAGAAATTCCGCCCAATTATAGCAAAAAAGGCTAACATGAGGGCTAACAAGCAATTCACATTGCAGTTAATTGTATTATTTACATCAGTTTACAAATTAATGGCGGAGAGACAGGGATTCGAACCCTGGGTACCCTTTCGAGTACACACGCTTTCCAAGCGTGCGCCTTCAGCCACTCGGCCATCTCTCCGTTGGGGAAAAGCGTCTTGCGGTAACGCCAGAACCATAGCGTCGTCTCATTGTAACGTATGGCAAGGCGCACAAAATCCCAGGGGCAGGACCTACTCGCTCACTCTCCTTCTTTCAGTTGCTGCGCCAGGTAGTTGGCTATTCCCATCTCGCTGATGGCATGCAACTGGCCCTCGAGCCAATCGATGTGGTGTTCTTCGTCGCTGAGGATTTTTTCTGCGAGCTCGCGCGAGCCGGCGTCATTGGCGGCGGTACAGAGCTTGATTCCGTCATTCAGGCGCTTGACGGCGTCGTATTCGAGTTGCAGATCGTTCTTCAACTGCGCCTCTACCGTGGCGCCAATATTGATTTTGAAGTAGTCGGACATGTTGGGGGTCCCGTCGAGATACAGAATTCGCTCCATGCACTTCTCGGCATGCACCATTTCTTCGATGGATTCCTTCTTCGCCAGTTTGGCCAGCCGCTTATAGCCCCAGTTCTCGCACATCTCGGCGTGCAGGAAGTACTGATTGATGGCCGTCAACTCCGCCTTTAACACCTGGTTTAAGAAAGCAATAACTTTAGGATCACCCTTCATATCGCCTCGCTGAACTTCATAAGTGGACATAATTCGGCGCACTCACACATGGATCAAAATGCGGCTCGCCGGAACGCACCATTGTAGTCTGCCGGCAACAATATCGCCATAAGCAACATCCGGAACGGGCTCGGGGAAGTAAGCTGCCGGAATGCTGTCATGGCCACAACGCGGTCCTCGCATCCTACGTTGCGCGAAACAGCATCGACGTTTCGTGCCCTTTACGGTCATCTATCGTTCGAATTGAGATCGTGCCGTTGCGGCTTAGGTTGAGGAGACCGTGCGCGACTGCCTTGAGAAGGTGAGACGGATGCGGTCTGAGCAATGTCTGCCGCTTCCGCTGGGCCCGCAACCCGCTGGCGCTGCTCGCGTGCGGGGCGCGGAATGTAGCCGTCCAACAACCGATGATGCATGCTGTACAGCGCTAACTCCAGACGATCGGTGACCTGTAGCTTGTCGTAAATCTTGCGCAAGTAGTTCTTTACTACCTGCTCCGTCGTGCCGACCTCGCGGGCGATGTCTTTGTTCTTCAGCCCTTGCGTGACCCCGCTGATGATCAGCATTTCCTTCTCGCTGAGGCGCAACTGCTGTTTGGGAGCGTTGCCCTGGAGAGCTTGCGAGCGATAGGCTTGAATTACCCAGTTGACGCCCTGCTTGTCGAGCCAGGTTTCGCCGGCCGCGACCTTGCGCACACAGCGCACCAGCAGTTCGGGTGAAACGGTGCGAGTGAGAATGCCGCGCACTCCGCGACGCAGATAGTCCACCGTTTCCTGCTCGCCTGCCGGCTGCGTAACCAGGATCAATTTTGCTGTAGGAAGAGCGGCCCTTCGAGCCACTTCGCTGACCGCTTCCGCCGGCGTGGGAGACAACCCGGCCTCGAACAGAATCACGTCGGCCGGCGTTTCCGCAACTACAGCAAGGGTCTGCGGCAGGGAGTCCGTCTGCGCGACCACTTCCAAATCGCTTTCTCCCGAGAAAATTCTGGCCATCCCCATCCGAAAGATTGCTTCCGAGTCGGCGAGGATGATTCGGGTCACGGACTCCGCCTCCGAAGAATATTGCGAGGACGAAGACGGATGTGAGACGTCCCCACCGCCATTGCTGACGCGAGAGGCCACGGTGCCGCCTTGGGCCGCTGATTTAGGTACGTTCGAAGTGGTATTCATCGATGACCACCGCCACGTTTCGTCCTGAAGGTTCTTCTGCAAATCGCACGACGCGGCCCTGGCATCTCACAAACACCGGATCCTTCGTTCCCAAAACGTCACGCGGCATTTCAATGGTGAACTCAACTTCCGAGCCCACAGCGATCTCGGAATCGGCGTGAAACAGGATGCCCCCAGCTGAAATATCGATCGTCTTCGCCCGGTATTCCGCCGTAGGCGTCTTTAAGGTTACCTGCAGGTGGAGCGGGAACCGAATCGAATTCCGAAGTTCTGACTCGCGGCCGATATTCATGACTGGTTACCGTCAGAATACATCGAGTAACGGAGGAAGGCTTGTTACTAAAGTACCATTGGATGCAAGAACTATCGATGGTGTCTGCCGGCAACCCGCAAATGAAATCTCCTTGCAAGTTAATGTATTAAAGGTATTTATACGATGATTAGCGTACGATTCTGCCGAGTTTGCTCTAGAACTTTGTGGTCTCGGTAAAATTGAACTCGCGCACTTTCATGGGGGGCACAACCATATCGAACGACTCCTCGCCACAGGAGCGGGTCGGGACGCCCATTACCTCCACGTTTTGCAACATGTGCAAGAGGCTCTCATTGAAACGAAAGTTTCGGACCCCGCGAGCCACGCTGCCATTCTCCACCAGGAAGGTGCCGTCGCGTGTCATGCCAGTCAAGATTTTCTCGTAGGGATCAACTTCGCGGATGTACCACAGCCGGGTAACAAGTATGCCCCGGTCGGTGGAGGCGATCATCTGCTCCAGGTTCTGCGATTCGGCTTCCGGCGGGCCGGCAAACACGATATTGAGAGGGGCTTCGCTGATCTCGCTGGGCAGAGGAAAACCGTGGCCGGTGGGCCGGACCGCGCCAACCTTGCCGGCCATCTCCGACGCTTGCATGCGCATTGCACTGGAGCGCGAGTAAGTAGCTGTACGGACCACACCACCCTCGATCAGCTTCAGCCGTTGCCGCCTCATCCCTTCGCCGTCGAAGGGAACTCCTGCCTGCAACGGGTGATAGACATCGTCCCAGACCGTAATGTTCTGCCCGAAGAGTTGGGTCCCGATGCGATCGTTCAGAAACGATCTCTGCTCGAGGAGTGCCGAGCCGCCAAAATCCCAGAACATGAACCCCACAATGTCGAGCACCGCGGCGGGTTCAAGAATGACCGTGTATTTCCCGGGAGGCAAATCCAGAGGATCTCTCGAATCGATGGCTTTTCTGGCAGCGACTTCTGCCATGCGCACGGGATCGAGTCGCGCCACGTCGGGTGAGTTCGCCTTCTGCCATCCTGATGAGGAGCGGTCGAGCATACTGACCGAAACTTCGGCTAGAGTCTGTTCGTACCAGGCGTTCACACCCTTTGAGTTGAAGATGCCTTCGACAATCTCCGCCGACGAGAAGATTCCGGCAGCGGCTAGATTGTGCTTCTTGGCGACGTTCACCATGGCGGCAACGCCATGGGCGCGGTCTTGAGGAGTGAGTCGTGCCGTGTCTTCGAAATAGCGGTTGATCGTGGCCTCACCGCAATCAGCAGCCGCAACTTCTTCTGGCGCTGGCATCGGCAACAAATCGGGGTCGGGATGCTGCACCTGGGCCAACGCTTCGGATGACTGCACCACGCGACGCAGGCTCTCATTGTCGTGCTTGTTGGTGCTGGCGCGGGCGGTACGGTTTCCGAAGGAAGAGCGCACCGAAATGTGATACTCCTCTTCCGCGACATTCTGATGGATGGTGTTGTTGGCGAAGCGCGTCAGCGCGCTATGGCCGCCGGCGATGAGCAACTCGATCTCGTCAGCCTGGGACAGCCGGCGCAGTTTGTCGAAGATATCGTGTGCCTGATCGCGATCAAGCATCGCTATTCGTTCCCCTTATACGCGGTGCCGACCATGATGTCGCGAAACCGTGCTGGCGCCGCACCATGCCCGGTTCCCATCACCTGTTGCGGCTGTCCCTTGCCGCAGTTCGGCGTGCCCCACAAGGTCCATTCATCGCGCGAGCATATGGCGTCCATCGAGTTCCAGAACTCAGTCGTAATGCCCGAGTAGGAAGGATTCTTCAGCATCCGTCCACGCTTGCCGCCGACGATCTCCCATCCGAGCTCGCAACCGAACTGGAAGTTGTAGCGTTTGTCGTCGATGGACCAGGAGCGGTTGGTCTCCATGAGAATGCCGTGATCGGTGGATGCGATGAGTTGCTCCAGTGTCAGCGGCGACTCGCCCGGCAGGATACTTACATTGGTCATGCGAACGATGGGAAGCCGGTTCCAGTTTTCGGCGCGCAAGCATCCCCCGCTGCGTTTCGCGCCAATGGCGGCTGCAGTATCGCGAGAGGTGAGATATCCGGTGAACCGGCCGTTGGTTATGATCGGTGTGCACTGCGCCGCTACGCCCTCGTCGTCGTAGGCAAATGTGCCGAGGCCAGGCCCGTGTGCCTCGGTGGCATCGGCCACGGCGTTCACGATTTCGCTGCCGTATTGCAGAGTGCGCAGTTTGTCGAGTGTGAGAAATGATGTGCCCGCGAAATTGGCCTCCATGCCAAGCACGCGATCGAGCTCAATGGGATGACCGATGGACTCGTGGATTTGCAGCGCGAGCTGCGAGGAATCGAGAATGACATCGAACTTTCCTTCGGGACATTGCGCGGCCGAATGCAACGCGACTGCCTGCTCGGCGGTTTCGGTGGCATGTTCCAACAGCCCCAACTCCTCGATCAATTCATAGCCTCTGCCTTGAAACTGCCCGCCGTACGAGTTGGGATAGGAGCGCTTCTGGATCTCGTTGCCTTGGAACGAATAGGCTGCGTAGCCTGCGCCGGAAGTGATGATGGTCTGATGTATTTCGGAACCCGCCGACGAGTAGAACCACTGCTCATAGCGTCGGAAGTTCATGCTGGTCTCGGCGAGAGTTACGCCTTTCACCGCCAGCAAGGCGGCGTCGATGGCGAATAGCAGGTCAAGATGTTTTTCGATGGCGATGCTAAACGGATCAATTTTGCAGGGCGAGACCCACTCAGCCTGGGCCGCCAGCTCTGGCACCAGATACAGCTCTTGCGACTTTACAGTCGAGGAAGCTTTGGCAATCTCGACCGCCTTGGCCGCACAGCCTTGAACGCCTTCCCGCGTGAGGTCGTCGGTGGCGGCAAATCCAAATCCTCCATTGGCGATGACGCGAATGCCGATGCCCATGGATTCGGAGTCGGCGGCGCTGGCGATTCTGCCGTTCTTGGTGGCGAGCGAACGGCTGCGTTCGTCAACGATGCGCGTCTCCGCATGGGAAGCGCCCCGTATCTTAGCTGTTTCCAGCGCCCATGAAGCGATATCTTTCATCTACGGTCACCGAGTTAGAGATGATATCGTGTTCTTCCAGCTGTTGCTCAGATGGCGTCAAGTTCGGGTAGTGCTGGCCTTTAAACCAGCGTCAAGGGATCTTAATGTTTTGTCCTCCCGAGCCGACTTTAGTCGAGAAGGGAACTGATTCGGTGAGAGGTGCCGATTGTCGTCCGCCCTCAAGACCGTGAACCTCGAGGCCGGAATGCCGAGCGTGCCGCAGGCGCGCTCGCGCCTGAGTTCGGAACTGCGCGTGGCTCAACAGAGCGGCGTGCGGGTGCTCAAGCTGGTGCATGGCTACGGTTCCAGCGGCGTTGGCGGCGATCTGCGCATTGCATTGCAATCAACCTTGCGGCAAATGGCGCAGGCGAAAGAAATCCGCGATTGCATCTACGGCGAAAACTGGCGCACGAGTGATGAACGCAGCTGGGCGCTGCTAAAGGCCATGCCTGAATTGAAAAGCGACAGCGACCTGGGCAAGGGCAATCGCGGCATCACGCTCGTGGTGCTGTAAGCGTCACAGTCGGCAAGTTGTTGGTCCCCCCTATAATCCTAAGTTGGACTATCCGCTTCCTGCTGCGATGACGTCCATTGACGACCTCTTATGATGGATGTCACCTCACCCAATTCAGTTTCCGGTTCAGAGCAGTCACCACCCCGGGTGGCCATTGTGGCGTGCATGCTGGCGGGTATGTGCACGTTCCTGAATGTGTATGACACGCAGCCGCTGCTTCCGTACTTGCAGCAAGTCTTCCACGCCTCGGAAATTGCGGTATCGCTGACGGTGAGTGCCACCATCCTGGCGATGGCGCTGACCGCACCCTTCATCGGCCTGCTGGCCGAATCCATTGGCCGCAAAAAGGTGATCGTGCCTTCGCTGTATGCGCTGACCGTGCCCACGCTGCTGGCGGCCACCTCGCGCACCTTGCATCAACTCGTCTTTTGGCGATTCATGCAGGGAGTGTTCGCGCCCGGCGTGATTGTCGTCATCATGGCCTATATCAATGAGGAGTTCCCGCGACGGCACGTGGGCAAGGCGATGTCCGCGTACGTTTCAGGCACGGTGCTGGGCGGATTCCTGGGGCGCTATATATCGGGTGTCGTCGCCCAGAATTTTGCATGGCGAGAGGCGTTCCTCGCGATCGGGCTGGTGAATTTAGCGGGGGCAATCGTTGTACAACGCTCGCTGCCGCGCGCGAAGCACTTTGCCCGCGCCGCCAGTATCGCGCATTCCCTCGCCGGGGGCTGGCAACACCTCCGGAATCCACGTCTGCTGGTAGTTTTCGGCATGGGATCTTCGGCGCTCTTCTGCCTGGTCGGCACATTCACGTACGCTAATTTTTATCTCGCCGCTCCGCCCTATCGGCTGAACTCGGAACAGTTGGGCAGCATTTTCTTTGTTTACCTGCTGGGATTCTTTGTGACACCCCTGGCGGGACGCTGCCTCGATCGCTACGGCCTCCGGCTGACATCGATCATTGCCGTCTGCTTCACGACAGCGGGATTGCTGCTGACCCTGTTGCACTCACTACCGGTCATTGTCACGGGACTGGCGCTGGCGTCGTCGGGTGTCTTTATCTTTCAGGCTGTGGGGACGGTGCAAACGGGGATCGCCGCCGACAGAGCGCGCTCTTCGGCAGCAGGATTGTACGTCACGTTTTACTACATCGGCGGTGGATTGGGGGCCACTGTCACGGGCTGGGCGTGGGTCGCGGGCGGATGGCCTGCCTGCGTGTTTCTGCTGATGGGGGTTGCTGCACTGGCTATGGTTCTGGCTCTGGTAAGCAGCGAGAAACCAGCTGTCGACTTTCAACCCTCGACTATCAACTAAGGTTTCACAGCGGTGTTTCTTCGTACGCCGCGCTCGATGTGGGCGGGATATACTGAATTTCGCCGGCCTGTCGAGGCCCAGCCGCGCCAGGTTCGAAATGCCCGGCGGTTCCCGCTGCCCGGACCAAGACACTCCATGAACTCTAGTGAGACAGACTACAACCCTGTAAAGACATTTTGGCATCACCCGCATAGGCGGGCGGAGGTAAACAATTGATGAGCCGTACCGGTGTGGCCGTTTTGCTGTTTTCGTTGCTTCAGTTGGGGAATGCAGCCAACAATCCCGACGAGACCATGGATGGCTACTCGCCCGCGCATGCCGTTGCGGAGCGCGATTGGGAGTCGAAATTCCGCAACCTTCCCAATCCTGAGACGATGCGGGATTCGATGCAGCACCTGAGCGCTCGGCCGCACAACGTCGGTTCGCCGTACGACAAGGAAAACGCCGAGTGGATGCTGGCGAAGTTTAAGCAGTATGGCTTCGACGCTCACATCGAGACGCTTCGATGTGCTGTTTCCCACGCCGAAGGAACGTCACGTCGAGTTGCTGTCTCCCACGCACTTTGTGGCCAAACTACAAGAGCCGCCGCTCAGCATCGATCCGACCTCGCAACAGACTTCCGAGCAACTGCCGACCTACAACGCGTACTCCGCCGATGGAGACGTTAACGGCGCCGCTGGTGTACGTGAACTACGGCATGCGTGACGATTACGAGCAGCTGGAGCGGCTGGGCGTTTCGGTGAAGGGCGCAATCGTGATCGCGCGCTACGGCGGCGGCTGGCGCGGGATCAAGCCCAAAGTCGCGGCCGAGCATGGCGCCGTCGGCTGCATCATCTACTCCGATCCGCGAGATGACGGCTACTTTGAAGGCCAGAATTATCCGGCCGGGCCGTACCGTCCGGAGGATGGCGTGCAGCGCGGCAGCGTAATGGACACCGAGTATCCCGGCGATCCGCTGACCCCGGGAGTGGGAGCCACCAAGGACGCGAAGCGCCTGAGTCTGAAGGAAGCCAAGACCATCACTACGATTCCGGTGCTGCCGATTTCGTACGGCGACGCGCAGCCCTTGCTGGCGGCCATTGCCGGGCCGACCGCGCCCGAGACTTGGCGCGGAGCGCTGCCCCATCACCTACAGGATCGGTCCCGGTCCGGCGAAGGTCCACCTGGTGGTGAAGTCGAACTGGGACCTGAAGACCATCTACGACGTGATCGCCAAGATTCCCGGCAGCGAAACTCCCGATCAGTGGGTGATCCGTGGCAATCATCACGACGCCTGGGTGAATGGCGCCGACGATCCGATTTCTGGCATGGTGGTCGAACTGGAGGAGGCGCGAGCGCTGGGCGAGTTGATGAAGCAGGGCTGGCGCCCGAAGCGGACCATTATCTACTGCGCGTGGGACGGCGAAGAGCCCGGCCTGCTGGGTTCCACCGAGTGGGTCGAGCAGCACCAGGATGAACTGCGCCAGCACGCGGTGATGTATCTCAACACCGATTCCAGCGCGCGCGGTTACCTGAACGTCTCGGGCTCGCACACGCTGGAGCGCGCGGTCAACCAGGTGGAGCGCGAGATTCAGGACCCGGAGAAGAACATTTCCGTGTGGAAGCGCGCCTATCTGCGACGCGTAGGACGCGCCGCCAGCTCGGAGGACCGAGAGGAGTTGCGCGATCGCGCCGACCTGCGTATGGGAGCGCTGGGTGATGGTTCCGACTACACGGCGTTCCTCGACTATCACGGGCGTGGCCGCGCTGAACATGGGATTCGGCGGCGAGAGCGGCGGCGGCGTTTATCACTCCATTTACGACGACTTCTACTGGTACACGCATTTTGGCGATCCGAAGTTCGTTTACGAGCGCGCGTTGGCGCAGATGGCCGGAAGCACGGTCATGCGCTTTGCCGATGCTGACCTGCTGCCGTTCGATCCCACGGGATCGGCCGACACCATCAAGCGCTACGTTGCGGAACTGAAGAAGGAGTTGAAGCAACAACAGGACCAGGCGCGCGAGCGCAACCGGGAGATTGAGGAAGGAGTCTTCACCGCGACCGCCGATCCGGAGAAGCAGTATGTTCCTCCTGCCGAAAGAGCCGGTGCCGCCGTACTTGAACTTCGCGCCGCTGGACAATGGGGTGGAAGCCTATGCGCGCGCGGCGCAGCGCTATCGCCAGGCGGTCGCAAAATTGAACGACAACGATGGCGCCGCGTGGCAGTCTCCGCGCTGCAGGCAATCAACACCAAGCTCCTGCTGACCGAGAGGACCTTCACCGTCAGCCAGGGCCTCAAGGAGCGTCCCTGGTTCAAGCACCAGATCTATGCTCCCGGCGCCTACACCGGTTATGGAGCCAAGACGATTCCGGCGGTGCGCGAGGCCATGGAAGAACACAAATGGAAAGACGCCGACGACGGTGCGGTCATCGTTGGTCAGGTGCTGATGAGTGAGGCCAGCCTGGTGGACTCCATCGCCCAGGAGTTGGAAGAGGCGGAAGGCCAGCGGCCTGCGATGCAGCAGGCGAAGCGGACCAATACCACAGGACAACAAGCGCAGAAGCCGCAAGCGGGCGGTAAACGGTTGCTTGCATAGACGTTTCACAGGCTGCGAAAAAGACAGAAGAGCAGGTCCCTCACCGACTGAAGTCCGTTCGTGATGACAAAAGCAAATGTCAACGGCGCACCTGAAGGTGCGCCCCTTCAAAGAGGCGAAGGATGGGTTATCCCGCTTCTTATGCTCTTGCGAACAGCGAATAGCGAATAGCGAAGCGCGCGCTTGCTACGCCGTCCCCAGCCGCTTCAACACATTCTCGCGAAAGCCGCGGCTCAGCGTCAGCTTGGTGCCGTCGCGCAGCAGAATGGAATAATCACCATACAGCGACGGCCGCAAGGTCTTGATGCGGTCCACATTCACCAGCGTGGAGCGATGCACGCGCAGGAATTGCCGGTGTCCCAGTCGTGATTCCAGCGAGGTGATGGTTTCCCGCAGAATGTGGGTGTTGCCCCCCACGTGCAGGCAGACGTAATTGCCGGCCGATTCGGCCCAGTCAATCTCGTTGGGTTTCAGGCAGACAATCTCTCCGTCCGCCTTGATCACAATGCGCTGCGGAGTTTGCTGCCGCGATTCCAGATCGGCCAAAAGATCGAGCAGCTTGCGCTGAAATGTCGCCTCCGAAGGATGCAGACAACTGCTTGCGAGCATGGCCCAAGCGCCTCCGACAGGCGGTCCTTTCCCACCGGCTTCAGCAGGTAGTCGAGCGCGTGCACCTCGAAGGCCTTCATCGCATAGCGGTCGTAAGCGGTGACGAAGATGGTGAGCGGCACGTGCTCTCCTTGCAGCGCCGCGATCACGCCGAAGCCGTCCACCTCCGGCATCTGAACATCGAGGAAGACAAGGTCAGGCTTCTCCTGCTTGATCAGCGCGATGGCCGACTTGCCGTCGCCACACTCGGCCACGATCTGCAGGTCGGGCTCATCTTCCAGCATTCTGCGCAAGCGCTCGCGCGCCAGCGATTCATCGTCACTAAGCAACACTCGAATGGACATCGGTGGTCACGACCTCCTCGGAACTTTCGCGGAACGGTATGTGGATCTTGACGACGCAGCCTCCGCCGGGCTGGTCCTCCAGGGTCATCCTGTGATCGTGGTTGTACAGTTGCTGCAGGCGGGCGCGCGTGTTGCGCAGTCCCACGCCTTCCGGTGGAACGCCGCCCCGATGGCGGGTCAGTCCCTGGCCGTTGTCACTGATCTCCATCCACAGCTCATCGAAGACCTGGCGAGTCGAGATGCGAATCCATCCCGGGGCGCGGCGCGGGCCGATGCCGTGGCGAATGGCATTCTCCACCAGCGGCTGCAGAATCAGGTTCGGGACCAGCGCCGACCGGGTGTGCGGCTGGATATCCATTTCCACCTGCAGGCGGTCCCGGAAGCGTGTCTGCTGGATGTCAACGTACTTCTGCAGGAAGGTCAGCTCGCGGCTGAGCGGCACTTCGTGGACACCGACCGCGTCCAGCGACAGGCGCAGCAGGTCCGCCAGTTGCAGCGTCATGTGTTCGGCGGCGGGACCATCGTTTCGGGCCAGCGCGGCAATGGAGTTCAGGGTATTGAACAGGAAGTGCGGCTCGAGCTGGATCTTCAGCACCTCGAGCTGCGCGTACGCCAGTTGCGCTTCCAACTGCGACGATTGCAATTCGCGCTCCCGATACTTGCCGTAGTACCCGATCGCCTGGGTGATCAGCAGGACGTACCAGTAGCGCTGGAAATCCATGAGGGCGCGGGAAAAAGTGTGCGCGAGAAAGGGCACGTGAGTTTCCGGAGTCCAGGTCACCAGCGGGATCAAGGACACGATCAGCGCCGCCCCAGCCAGCGTAAGTACCACGCTGGCGGCAAGATGGAGCGGAAGCGCCAGCTTCCAACTGCTGCGGTCGAAGGTAAAGCGCCGGGCCAAGCGCGTACACCAGCGGCGTCAGCAACGACCAGACGAACGAGATGGTGACGTTCCAGGCGAGCAACTGCGCCCAGCTCTCCGGGCTGCCCATGGACGCGGTGTAAACATGCGCCCCGGCGGCACTCAGGAAAGCCAGCACCGTCCACAGCACGAAGCCGATGGCCCAGATGCGGCCCCACTGTTTCAGCATGGTGAGCTACCTACTCTGCATTGAACCCAAGACAATTCGAGACGAGCTGCACCTACGGAGTGATAGACGAAATTCAGCGGCAAGATGTTTCCGAAAAAATGAGCAAGGTTCCGGGTGAAAGCATGAAAGAGATATGATGGCCGGTTGGTTCTCTGCCCACGGCATGTCCGTTTGCGGACATTTGACGACTGGCCAGATCTCTGTATGCATGAACTTAGGCATCGCAGCCTCGATTCTCGAATGCGTTCAGGCCGAAGCCCTGCGGCATCCCGACGGCCGCATCACCAAGGTGGGCGTTAAAATCGGGGAACTGTCGTGGCGTTGACCGCGATGCGCTGCAGTTCGGCTTCGAGGTGCTGGTGAAAGACACGGAATGGGAGCCGGTGGTGCTGGAGTTGGAATACATTCCACGGGTGCAGCGCTGCTCGAAGTGCGCGCACGAGTTTCGCATGACCGAATTCGATCCGCAGTGCCCGCAGTGCGGCGAATTCCTTACCGATTGCATCAGCGGAGAAGAACTCGACATCGCCTATATGGAAGTGGATGAATGAACCGCATCGAAGTCGAAAAGAAAGTCCTGAACGAAAACCAGATCCTGGCCGAACAGTTGCGCGAACGCTACCGGCAACTCGGGGTGCTGTGCGTCAACCTGATCAGCGCGCCCGGCTCCGGAAAGACCGCTCTGCTGGAGCGGACGCTGCAGCGCATGGACAAGGGCTCGCGGGTTGCCGTGCTCACCGGCGATCTGCAAACCGAGAATGACGCCAAGCGGCTGGCCAAGTTCGGCTTTCCGGTCAAGCAGATTACCACCGGCGGGACCTGCCATCTCGATGCCAAGATGATTGGAAAACATCTCGAGGACTGGAAGCTGGAAGACCTCGACCTGCTGATCGTGGAGAACGTCGGCAACCTGGTTTGTCCTTCCAGCTACGATCTTGGAGAAGACGCAAAGATCGTGCTGCTGAGCACGACCGAAGGCGAAGACAAGCCGCTGAAGTATCCTTCCATCTTTTTCAAGTCGGAGCTGATGCTGCTGACCAAGATCGATCTGCTGCCCTACGTTCCCTTCAACGCCGACGTGGCGCGCGAAAACGCCCGGCGCGTCCATCCCCAGATGGAAATCATTGACGTTTCCAGCACCACCGGCGAAGGTCTCGATCGCTGGATGGAATGGCTGCGAGCGCGCCAGGAGCGGGCAAAGGCAAAGTTGCAAACGGCAACCGCACCCCGCTAATCGCACTCGCAAATTGCAAAGGGAGCCGACTGGCTCCCTTCTACTGTCTCCACACGGCGCGACGTTACGATTTGGGTGGCGGCGGTGGGGTGGTGGCGTTGTTTGGGCTTGTCCCGGCATCGGGAGGATTATTCGATGGATTGTTGGACGACGGGTTGGTCGAGTTCGGAACGGTGCTTGGCGTGGTGGACGGCGCGTTCGGGGGTGCCTCCGGCGTGTTGGGCGCGGCACTTGGAACATTGGGCGCCGCACTCGGGGTATTAGGCGCTGTGCTCGGTGTCACATCGGGAGTCGCGCCAGGTTCAGTTGGCATGGTTGACGAGTTAGGGTTGGTTGCGGCGGGGGGATTTGTAGCGTCCGGCGTCTTGCTCGGCGACTGCTGCGGGCTCATCGTGCTCTGTGAGCTGGGGCTGTTAGAGTGTGCCGTTCCGCTGGCTGTGCCCCGTACTCGAGGGGGCACTTGACTGGGCGAATGCCCAGCAGCCGCACAACAGCATTGTGCTTGCCAAAAGAATTAGTCTCCGCTTCATGTTTTCTCACCTCGTAGATTCTTAGAAATCGAAATGGCTGCTTCTATTCGGATGGACGGTACAAAACCGGGGATGCCTACTGGCGGCAGACTCGGGGCCCTGTTCTCAGCGAGGCTGGTGCCCATCACTCGGGGCCTTTCAGCAGCACCCATTTACAATGGCCTTTACTCCGAGGTGCTGATGTCGTTCCTTCGTTACCTGATGCTGTTGTCGCTGGTGATCTGGATTGGCGGGCTGATCTTCTTTGCGTTTGTGCTGGCGCCGACGGTCTTTGCGGTCTTGCCCACCCGGCAACTGGCGGGCAATGTGGTCAATCGCAGCTTGGGCATCATGCACTGGATGGCGATTGCGTGCGGCGTGATTTTTGCCGTGACCTCCATGATCGATTCGCGGATCGTGAATGGCGTTGCCGACCCTTTTGCGGCCCGCAACCTGTTGATCTACGCGATGATCATTCTGACGTTGGTTGGCATGTTCGGCATCGCGTCGCGCATGCTGGTCCTGCGCCAGCAGATGGGCGTCATCGACGACGTGCCGCAGGATGACGCCCGCCGCGTGGAATTCAATCGCCTGCACGTGTGGTCGACGCGCATCGAGGGATCGGTGCTGGTGCTCGGGCTGGCGTTGCTGTTTCTGACCGCGCCGGAGAATGACATAAATCAGTTTCAAGTTGTCGAGTTTCAAGTTCCTTACGGTTGCTAAAAGCTAATGATTAGGAGCTAAGAGCCTCACCGCAGCCATTAGCGAAGAGCGAATAGCGAAAGGCGAAAAGCGCAATCATGAAAACCGGAATCATAGGCCTGCCACAAGTGGGCAAGACGTCGTTGTTCGTGATGTTGACCAAGCAGCAGGTAGCACAGCGCGCGGGAAATCCTCGCGAGGCGCATCTGGGAGTGACCAAGGTGCCCGACGACCGCCTCGACCGGCTGGCCGCGCTGTATAACCCCAAGAAGCTGGTGCATGCCAGCGTCGAGTTTGCCGACGTGGCGGCGCTGAGTCAGGAGGCGCTGAATGAAACTGCCTTCGCCGCGAATCTGCGCAACGTGGACGCGCTCGCCCACGTGGTGCGCGCCTTCGAAGATGACTCCATTGCGCATGTTGGCCCCATCGATCCGCTGCGCGACATCAAGAACATCGACTTCGACCTGATCGTCAACGATCTGGGACAGGTGGAAAAGCGGCTGGAGCGCGTCGAGAAAGATCTGAAGAAGATGAAGACGGCGGAACTGGAGCGCGAGTACGACCTGCTGAAACGCGCCAAGGCGCATCTGGAAACCGAGCGGCCGCTGCGCGAGATGGAGATGACGCCCGAGGACAAAAAGCGGGTGCGCGGCTTCATGTTTCTGAGCGAGAAGCCGATTCTGTATGTGCTCAACATTGGCGAGAGTCCGACGCTGGGAACGGACCTGGAAGAAGCGGTCGCCAAATACGGAGTGACGGAAGTGGCCGCGCGTCCCAACACGGGCGCGCTCGCGGTGTGCGCCAAGGTCGAAGCCGAACTCGCCGAGATGAGCGATGAGGATGCCGCCGAGTTTCTCTCCAGCTACGGGCTGAAAGAGAGCGGACTGGTGCGGCTCATCCGCAAGACCTACGAGTTGCTGGGGCTGATTTCCTTCTTCACCGTCGGCGAAGATGAGTGCCGCGCGTGGACCGTGGAACGCGGATCGAAAGCGGTGCATGCCGCCGGCGCAATCCACACTGACCTGGAACATCACTTCATCCGCGCCGAGACCATCCACTGGGACCAACTGCTCGATGCAGGTTCCGAGGCCGAAGGGCGCGCCCGCGGCACGCTACGACTGGAAGGCAAGGAATACATCGTGAAAGACGGCGATGTCATGCACATAAGGCACAGTGGTTAGACAATGACTGCGGATGAGGTCAAACAACTACTGCAACTGCAACGGCATGCAATTGAGGGCGGCTTCTTTCGTGAAACCTATCGCTCCCGCTGGCACGTCTCGGCGGCGGACCTGCCTGACGGCATTCGGGGTGCACGCTCCATAGGCACGGCAATCTATTACCTAATCACGCCGGAGACGTTCTCGCCGCTGCATCGGCTGCCCGGCTCGGAGATCTTCCACTTCTATCTTGGCGATCCTGCGATCATGCTGCTGTTGCTGCCCGACAAAAGCTCGCAGACAATCACGCTGGGAACCGATCTGGCGGATGGACAGCAGCCGCAAGTCGTAGTTCGTGGCGGTATCTGGCAGGGATGCAAACTCGTCCCTGGCGGCAAGTTCGCGCTTATGGGGACGACGATGTCGCCCGGCTTCGATTACGCCGATTATGAGCATGGCAATCGTGAGCAATTGATCGCGCAATATCCGGATGCGGCGGAGTTGATCAAGGAATTCACCGGGTAAGCAGGGAAGCGGCTCCAGAAAAAATCGGCGGCCCTCACGAGAGCCGCCGACCACAGCGTCATTAGGAAGCGTGGAACTATTTTTTCAGCGTCCGAATGTAGGAAACCAGGTCTTTGATCTGCGCGTCGGTCAAAGTCCCTTTGAAGGCCTTCATTTTTCCCTTACCATTGGAGATCGCACCGGTCAGATCGGCGTCGGACATGCCCTGCACGTCAGCGCCGCCTAGGGGCTTCATACCCATGGATTTGGCCATGCCTTCGCTGGGCATGCCGCCAGGTCCGTGACATGCCTGGCACTTTGATTTGTAAAGGTCCGCCGCACCCTGCGCCACGGCTACCGGTGGCAGCGCCAGCGCAATCACGAAGCTGAACAGCGCGATCCGTTGCAGTAACTTGATCGTCATATTTGTCATTTCCTCACAAGAGCCACCCTCACGGGGAGCAGGATAAGTACAAAAGCACCGCTAACTGACGGCGACAGTAATGTACTCCGCCGACCAGAATTTCGCCATACCATTTCCGTAGCAACAGGAGGGAAAAAACGCTTCAAGCGGGTGATATGCCACAAAAGCGCTGTCCCACCCGACTGCCACAGATGGTCATACAAAGTCTAACGCTATGTGTACTAATGACTTAACAACTGCCAGCTGCTTTCTTTCATTTGGCATTGATTGTGCCTTTACCAAAGGGAATCCGCTTTCCGAAAGAGGGCCCCTATGGAACCGACGTTGGCAGTAATTGGCCTGAACTTCCGAACCTCCCCGGTCGCTGTGCGCGAGCGCTTCTGGATCAGCGAAGGCCGCCGTTATGACGCGCTCCATCAATTGGTACGCTCGGAAGGCGTCGAAGAGGTGATCGTCGTGACCACCTGCAACCGGACCGAGTTCATCCTGTGGGCCAGCGATGTCCCAACCGCGGCCAATTCGGTCCTACGGTTCCTGACCCAGGAATACCAGATCAAGCTATGCGAATGGTCTCACTTCTATCGGCTGATGGATGACGTGGCGCTGACCCATATCTTCCGCGTGACTTCGGGCCTGGATTCCATGGTGCTGGGCGAACCAGAAATCACGGGACAGGTGAAGCAAGCCTGGGCGCTGGCGCAGGAGGCAGGCACCACCGGACGATTCCTCGACGCCGTCATGCAGAAGGCGATGACTGTCTCCAAGCGAACCCGGACGGAAACTGCGATTGGCTCATCGGCAGTTTCGGTGCCCTACGCTACAGTGGAACTTTCAAGGAGCGTCCTGGGAGAACTTGCCGGACGCGAAGTGTTGTTGATTGGCGCCGGCAAGATGAGCGAACTCGCCGCCCACTACCTGATGAAAGCGGGCGCCAACCACGTGAAGGTGATGAACCGCACGCTGGCCCACGCCGAAGAGTTGGCGCAGAAGATGGGCGCGACGCCGGTTTCCTTCGACGATCGATTGCAGCATCTGAAGACGGCCGACATTGTGGTGAGCTCGACGGCTTGCCCGCACTTCATTCTCAGCCGTCAGGAAGCCGAGGAGATTGCCCGGCAACGGCGCCACGCTGCCGATGGTCATGATTGACATTGCGGTCCCACGCGACATCGATCCCGGCGTGCGAGCAGTCGAGGGCATTCATCTTTTCGATATGGACGACCTGGAGCACGTGGTGAAGCGCAATGCGGTGGGACGACAAGCCGCCGCTGAAGCCGCGGAGAAGATTGTGCAGGCGGAGGTGCAGGGCTTTCGTCGCAAACTGATGGCGGAACGAGTGGTCCCGACCATCGTCGCCCTGCGTCAACGTCTCGATGAACTTTGCCGGCAGGAATTGGAAATCCTTCGCCAGGAATATGGACCGTTCACGGAAGACCAGGACCAGGCACTCACAACGCTTACAATTCATATAACGCAACGAATTGCCGGTTCCCTGGCCCGTGAATTGAAGGAACTTCCAGAAAGGAACGAACAGGATGTCCTGACCGCAGCGGTAGGCCGCCTGTTTCACCTTGAACAACCGTCAACGGTTGCCGCCGGCACCAAGAACGAGGAATTAGCATTAGCCACTAGCAACTAGCATTTAGCAACAACCGCCACTAAGTGAGAAACGACATCAGTGAATGCCCTTTAGCATTGGACACCGAACGGTTCAACCAAGTGCCAAGTGCTAAGTGCTAATTGCCAACTGTCACAAGGAGTCCACAGCAAATGTCTCAAGACGTACAAAACGACAACGTCAAAACCAACCTGGCCTTCAGCAACGTGCAAGCTTACACACTGGCAGTGATCACGCTGGCCATTGGAATTGCGGTAGGCTACTTTGCCCGGGGATCGGCGCCGGTTGCCCCTCCCGCGCGAAAGCGCGCAAACTACTTCGGCTCCCGCCGGAATGGGGAATGCACCGGTGGGCTCTGCACAGTTGCCCGGTATCGGAAGCGCGCAACAGCAGCAGGCGGCATCGCCGGAGACGTTGGCGAAGGCAGCTGAGCCGCTACTGGCCCAACTGAAGACCAATCCGAAGGACTTTGACACCATCGTAAAGCTGGGAAATCTGTACTACGATGGCCAGGCCTATCCGCAAGCGATTGAGTACTACGAAAAAGCTATCGCCCTACAACCTGACAATGCCGACGTGCGCACCGACCTTGGCACCGCCTACTGGTACACCGGTAACGCCGACAAAGCGATCGCAAGCTTCGAAAAAGTGCTGACCATCCGGCCCAATAATGCGCCTACGCTATTCAACCTCGGGATCGTCAGATGGCAGGGTAAGAAAGATCCCAAAGGCGCAATCGTCGCATGGGAAAAACTCTTGCAGACCAATCCTGACTATCCGCAGAAGGACCAGGTGCAGATGTTGATTGAGCGCGCCAAGATGCACGGAGCCACGGAAGCAAAGGGTAGGCGAACAACTAGCAGTCAGCACTCAGCCAGGCGACTTTCGATCGCAAAAAGAAGGTCGCCATCGAATATACTCGTCGAAAACGGGGGACGAGTGACTTCGACTGGCGTGAAATCCAGGCATCTTCGCAAATCTGAGAAGCGGACTTCCTCCTACCCCGGAACGAAACGGCTCGCTCGACCGCAAAAGCAAGTCCTTGTTCTGGGTCTTGTCCTCGTGGTCGCAACCGTCGTTCTTTACTATCCGGCGATTCAACATCCGTTCGTCAATTACGACGACGATGGCTATGTCACGAACAACCTCCACGTTCAAGCAGGTCTCGCTTGGGACACGGTAGCGTGGGCTTTCACCACCTACGATCAGGCCAATTGGCATCCGGTGACCTGGCTCTCGCACGCTTTGGATTGCCAACTGTTTCAGCTCGATCCGGCTGGCCACCACGGCACCAACGTACTGCTGCATGTGCTTAACGCGTTGCTGCTGTTCTGGGTATTAGCTGCAGGCAACCGGGTTTACAGGCCGCAGCTTCATGGTGGCCGCGTTGTTTGCGCTGCACCCCATCAATGTGGAATCGGTAGTGTGGGTGGCCGAGCGCAAAAACCTGCTGAGCATGTTGTTTTTTCTGCTCGCGCTGGGAGCTTACCGATGGTACGCGCGCGAACCCCGACCCGGGCGCTACGCTGTGATCGCAGTCCTCTTTGCCTTGGGACTCATGGCGAAGCCGCAAGTCATCACCTTGCCCTTCATTCTGCTGCTTTGGGATTACTGGCCGTTGCGGCGAATGCTGGTTGAGGGCCAGCCGGCGGCAATCGGAACGGGAGCGGCCGTTCCGCCCAGACGCTTCTCCAGTCTGCTATTGGAGAAGCTTCCTCTAGTCGCGCTATCGGCAATCAGCGCTGTGATCACCGTGATGGCGCAACGGCGGGGAGGAATCAATCCGGAATTGTCGCTTTCCGCGAGGCTGGCAAACGCGATTGTCTGCTACGCGCGCTACGTTGGTAAAGCGGTTTGGCCGACGCACCTGGCGCCTATGTATCCCCATCCCGGGAGTTCGCTGGCAAAATGGGAAGTGCTCTCGGCGTTGCTTTTCCTGATGGTGGTTACTGCGCTGGTTATCGCCGCCCGGCGTCGCCGGTATCTTCCGGTCGGTTGGCTCTGGTTTCTGGGGACGTTGATACCCATGATCGGACTGGTGCAAGTCGGCAGACAAGCCATGGCTGACCGCTACGCCTATGTGCCCTTCCTTGGGCTGTTCATCATGATGTGCTGGGGGGTGGCCGACTGTGTCAGTGGCCAGTAGCACTCGACTGGCGGAGAACCGCCGAGGGCTAAAGCCACCCACAAGAAGGCCGTGCTGGCACGGCTGAAACCGGCCAAAAGCCGGGTTAATCAGACCCAGTCACGGCGCTACTTTGCTGGTCACGCTTAGCGCCGGCGTCTTATTGGTGCTGGCCCTGCTGGCTCACCGCCAGATCGACTACTGGGGCGACAATGTGAGGCTGTGGTCCCACACTTTGCAGGTTACCAGCCGCAATTACGAAGCGGAGGAAGACCTGGGAGAAGCGCTGCTGGCAAAGGGTGAGCAAGCAGACGCGCTGGACCACTTCTATCGGGCGATGGAAATCGATCCTGGTCGAACTCTCCCGCACATGTATATCGCGACCTATGACCAGAAGCAGGGGAAGTTGCAGGAGGCCATCGACCAGTACCGGAAAGCCGTAAGCGTGAGCCAGAACACAGCCACGAATGCTCTTGCCTTCGGCAATATGGGACACGCCTATCTCGAACTCGGGGACATGGCGCAAGCGCGCGAGAGCCTGCAGGCGGCGGTCACGCTCGACCCTCACAAGATGGAAACATGGATCGACCTGGGATTGGCGAAACAGAAATCCGGCGACCTGGCGGGAGCCACCCAGGCATACTCGGAAGCTGTGAAGGTCAAGGCGACGGATGTCGGTTATCTGTTGCTGGCCGGCGCCCTGGAGCAGAGTGGCCGTAAGGACGAAGCGGCTACGGCCACGCAGCAAGCTAAAGTCCTGTCGGCAAACTTCGCCCAAGCCCAACGTGTGGCCGAGAAACTCCTGGCGCAGTGAGGGGACCGCAATCGGGTTTGACGCGGTCCCCGCAGGAGTGCACTCATACCAGGGACCTAGTGGGGTGCGATTTGCCAGATGACGCCGCAACTTCCGACACAGCTTTGCGGATTTCCTGTGCCGCCGGCAGACGCGGTGCTGTAGAGATTGCCGGCGCTGTCGAGGACCAAGTTGCTGCGCAGAGATCCCCCGTCGAGGCCACCGGTGAAGTCGTGTAGCGTGGTGTATGTCCAGCCACCGCTTCCGTGCGTCAGCTTAAACGCGGAACCGAAACGATACGCGCCGTCGCCCGCCGTCGAACCGTAGAGGTTTCCTGCATTGTCCATGGTCAAGTTGGCAACAGGACCCTTGGCCCGACCCCCGCCAGAGCCGTCAAAGCTATACAGCGTAGTGAAAGTCCAACCACCGCCCGAAGGACTCAGTTCGTACACCGTGCCGCCGGCACCCGAACCTCCGTATTGGGTTGCACCGTAAAGATTGCCAGATGGGTCAAAAATCAGGCCGGCAAAAGGGGCAGAACCGTCGGTCTGACTGAGCTGAAAACTATGAAGGATCCGCTTAGTCCAACCGCCGCCAGAGGGACTTAATTCATAAACCGTGCCGTCGCCGAATGCGCCGCCAGCCGAGGTCGTACCGTAGAGGTTGCCGGCCTGGTCGAACGTCACACCCGCCCACGGTGACGCCCCGTCCGCCCCTCCCGCGAAGGTGTAGATAACGCTCTGTGTCCAGCCGCTTCCAGCGCGGGTAAGTTTGTAGACAAGGCCGCAGCCGCTCGAACAACTTCCGCTGCCGCCCCCATAAGTCGTGCCGTAGAGATTGCCTGCCGCGTCGAAGACCAGCGCGCCGCCGTAGGGGTTCGACCCATCACGGCCTCCGCTGAACTTATAAAGCGGGGTCTCGATCCAGGGGCAATACGAGGTGTGGCAGAGATTGCCTGGATTTTGCAGAGTGAAGACAGTACCGCAACCGGTGTGCCCGTAGGCCACGCACGGTCCACTTACTCCTCCAAAGCCGGTGGTGCCGTAAAGCTTGCCATCGCGGCCGATAACGAGTGTGGAGTAGGGAACTACGCCGTTACTGGTGATGTTAAATACGTAAAGCGGGGTCAAGGCCCAGCCCGTGGACTTAAGCGCCAGTTTGTAGGCGGTACCGGTACCGGCGTCGCCCTCAAAGGTGGTTCCGTACAGGTTTCCCGCCGCGTCAATGGTAAGGCCGAAGGTTGGCTCCGCGCCATCGACACCCCCGGTAAAGTTGTGAATTACCTGAAAAGTCTGGGCCTGCACCGCTTCGGTCGCACCGATCGTCAGCACAAACATGATTGCTAGCCCCAGTCCGACGGTCGCCGCTCGTCGACTGTTCCCGAAAACCCAAATCCGATGTTCCTTCTGGTTCGCCAGGCTCATTACTCATTCTCCATTTCCCGTTTGGTGAAGATTGCTGTCCAACCGCCGTCCCCAATTTCTAAGCTCGAAGGCTAGGATAATTATCTGCGTCCGGTCGAAGCGAATTGATTGTGCACTGTTTACGTAGGGTAAAGCAACCTGCTGCTTACCAGGCGAGTTAGGCGTGGCCTTGCACCGGCGTTCTGCCCACTACTCGCGCATAAAGTCTAGAAACCAGACGTACCTGCATGTCAAGTAGGGTCTGATATGATCGCCAAATCCGGAGCGAGATTCGCGAGTGAGGCTACTGGGTTTGAGTTCCGATCAAGAGATTCGAATCCATTCCGTTAAGATCCCTGCCACTTTGCGGAAACCGCGAATTCCATCCTAAGTCTTCTCCTCGTACTCGCCACCGGAGCACTGTATTACCCAGTCCGCCATTACTCGTTCTCAAATTATGATGACGAGATTTATGTAACCAGCAACCTCCACGTGAAATACGGCCTGGATTGGGATGCGGTCAAGTGGGCGTTCACGACCTCGTTGCGCCGAGTGGCATCCGCTGACTTGGCTTTCTCATGGCCTGGATTGCAAGCTCTTTTTATACTCAATCGCGGCGCGCCACCACGAGATGAATGTACTGTTGCAGTCCTCAATGTCGGTGCTGGTGTTCTGGATGTTGGAGTCGGCGACGGGTTATACCGGCCGAAGTTTCATGGTGGCGGCATTGTTTGCTCTGCACCCAATCAACGTTGAGTCCGTGGCCTGGATTGCCGAGCGCAAGAACCTGCTCAGCATGTTGTTCTTTTCTGCTGGCGCTGGGAGCATACGGCTGGTATGCGCAAAAGCCGCGCGCCGATCGTTACGTGGTGGTCGCATTGCTGTTCGCGCTGGGGCTTATGGCCAAACCTCAGGTGATTACTTTTCCATGCCTTCTGTTGCTGTGGGACTATTGGCCTTTACAGCGGATGTCGCCGCGAGCTAGGAACGTCTATTTGGGGACGGCAGGAGTATGCCGTGGCTCGGGCGAAAACGTTTTCCTGGCTGATACTGCGAAAAGCTGCCACTGTTCGCCCTTTCGGCCGCCAGCGCGATTTTACTGTGCGAGCGCAAAGGGCTGATTACGCTTGCAGTAACCCTTTAAACGCCGGTGTTTCCCTTTCGCCATTCGCCTGGGAAACGCGGTCATGTCTTATCCTCAATACCTAGGCAAGGCTTTTGGCCTTCGCGGCTTTCGATTTTGTATCCTACTCGGCGGGTTCATCAACGGACTTGGCAGGTACTCGTTCGCTTCTCTTCTTGATGATGTTACGGCGCTTGTAGTCAAGCCGCGTCGTCGCCGCTATCTGCTGGTTGGATGGTTTTGGTTCGTGGGAACTCTGGTGCCGATGAGCGCGTCTGTTCAATCGGCGACCGGCAATGGCCAATCGCTACGCCTATCTTCCCTTTGTCGGCCTCTTCATCATGATCTGCTGGGGCGTGTGCGGAGATGGCCCGACCAGCAGCATCTTTCTCTCGCGTGGCTGGCAGTGCCTCAGCGTGGCGGTCTTACTGGCGCTCGCCGTCGTCACTCACCGTCAGATCGGCTATTGGAATAGGCGACGTGACCTTTGGTCCCACGCCTCGCCAGTCACTCGCGGTAACTGGAAGCGGAAAACAATCTCGGCGTGACGCTGCTCCGAACGAAGAACAGACCGATCAGGCACTATCGCACCTCCGTGCGGCGCGAATCAATCGCCCCCTCCAATCCTTGGACAATGCTGTACATGGGTCGTACTATGAGCAAGACAAAGAGCACTTGCCGCAGGCGATCGAGCGCTACAAGCAAGTGCTGCACCTGACGCAAACGACACCGTGCCCGTTACGCGGCTCTGCGGTCCCAGCGTTGACGAATATGGCCGCTGTCTATCGGATCTTGGGGATTCGCCAAACGCTGATGAGTCCTCAGATGCGGCCAAGAGCGAATCCGCCAAGCACGTGCAGGCGCACTCCAAACGCCCATCGGATCAATAAAGCAATATGCCGAAAGCAATATGCTTGCAAGTCGATTTGTGTGCCACCGGAGCAAACCCGATTGAGCACTCCCTGCCGGTGTAAAGCACCGCATTGCTCAACTAGGAGAATTGCACCCAGCTGTGGCGCGCCCTATCAACTGCAGCATCAACTGTCCAGCGTAGGCGTATTCTGCTTCGTTCCGCTCCAGGGGGCACCGCCGCAAGTGGAACCGGATGAGGGCAAAGAACAGGATTACGATCAGCAGCGGTCCGTAGATCCAATACTGCGAGTGCGTTAAGCTTCTTTCCTTGCATCATCTGTAACCTTTAGCCGCGGGCCGGTGACGCAGTGAGTCTACCAATTGCAATGGCAACGGTTGATGTCCAAGTCGGGCGACTGGTCAGCCATCTTAGCGCAACCATGCCTTGGGCGGGGCTGGAGTGAGCGAACGTGATCCAATTCGGCGCCAAACAAGGTCTTTGGTCACAAGTTTAGACACAAACTCGGAGTGCAAAACGTGGCCAAACTGTTGAAAGAAAGCGGGCTAGATGGGAAACAGGGTGTGCCCCTTTGCAGGGAAATTCCCTAGAACAATGTCGCAAAGACCTGCACACTGGCGGTGCGCAAGTAACGGATCTACAGGCTTTACGTTGGCAGGCGAATTGCTCTTCTACCGGTAGCCTCTCTCGCTATGGGGCTACCCAGTGGGTACATTTCTGATTTGAACCTTAAAGGAGGGTTCGATCCTTGAAAACGCGTATCGCTTCGCTGTCACTGCTCACAATCGCTTGCCTGGTGCTGGCTGTTGCTCCGGCTATGGCAGTCTACTCTCTACGACAACGGTGCATATAACGGCACCAACGATGCTTGGACCATCAACTTTGGTTTCGCCGTTAGCGACTCCTATTCGCTGACAGGTGGAACCACTGTCACCGGGATGAATATCGTTTATTGGGATGCCTCGAGCACCGATCTTCTGACCACCGTGGATTATGCAGTTCGGCGCAACCTCGTTCTCGGGTAGCGGCCCCCATACCTCGGGCGGTGTCACCAACCAATTCATCTCGACGAACCAGTTCGGTTATTTCCTGTATTCGGCTAGCTTCGCTGTCAGCAACTCCGATTTCACGAATGCCAATGGTTTCGTAACCCTGAGCAATGCTTGCTCCACGTCTGGCTGCTCGGTTAGCAACCCGATTTACTGGGATGAGAACAGCGGACAATCCACGGCCTATGAGAACACCATCGGCTCGATTCCTTCGGAAGCGTTCACTCTGACCGGCGGCACCAGCACCACCGGGACGGTTCCTGAGCCCAGCAGCATCATGCTGTTCGGTTCTGGCATACTCGGCTTGGCTGGCGTACTGCGCCGCAAGCTGACCCGCTAATCAATCGACCCTTCCCCCAGGTCTTAATCGGAAGCCGGAGCCAAGTGCTCCGGCTTTTTGCATTTGCGAACCCGGTTGTTCTGGCCAGGCGTTGCCAAGTTCTGGCGTCTCAGGCCTTACCGGCGAACGCGTCGCGCCGCAAGAGACCGCGAGAGTGGTTTGAGTTTTGTGCTGCGAAAAGACCAGTTGCGTCAAACCTCGGTTCGAGAGAGAATGCGTCAGATTCGGGCTCTGCCCTGAGATTGTCCGATTTTCCGTTTCACGAAACAATCACTGTGTCATTAAAGCAGCCATTGAAACCACAAATGCAGCTGGAAACAGAGCCGCGCGCGACTGACGAAGGCAAGAGTTGGCGGCCTTCCACGCGCGTCGCGTTCCGATTCCTGTTTTCTTACTTTCTTCTCTACATATTTCCCGGAGCGGTGGGATCTCTGGGTGCCGATATGCCCCACAATGATGCCTATCGGCGGATGTGGCACGCCATCGTGCCGTGGGTGGGAGAAAATCTGCTTCACCTGCGCGGCGACATGCTGGAGACCGCCAACGGCAGTGGTGACCAACTATACGACTATATTCTCCTGCTATGCCTGTTTGTGGTGGCGATGGTTGCTACGGCCATCTGGTCGTGGATTGACAGAAAAAAGACGGATTACGATCAACTCTATGAATGGCTTAGGGTGTTTGTCCGCTTGACGCTTGCGGTAGCGATGATCAGCTACGGCGCCAACAAGCTATTTCGCATGCAGTTTCCCGAACCCCCGCTGTATCGATTCGTGGACTACTACGGTAATTCCTCACCTGTGGGTCTGCTGTGGACCTTCATGGGCATGTCCCGGGCGTACAGCTTATTTGCCGGCATTGCCGAAATGCTGGGTGGAGTGCTTCTGATCGTGCCTCGCTTCACCACGCTCGGCGCCTTGGTAACCTTGGGGGTTATGAGCAATGTGTGGATGCTTAACTTTTGTTATGACGTGCCGAGAAAGATCTACTCAACGCATCTGGTGCTGATGAGCTTGTTCCTGCTTTTGCCCGAGGTGCGACGCCTCTTAGATTTCTTCGTTCTCAATCGCAGAACGGAACCGCTTTCCCCAGTTTCTCTAGCTGAAAGACCCCCAACTCAATCGATGGACCGTGTTCCTCCAGTATGGTATTGGCGCGGCCGCCCTGGTGGTTTGCTTGAATTCGGCGCGGGTGATTGCAGCCAAAAATGTGACTTACTTGCCACCTCCTATCCGTGGAATCTGGTCCGTGGAGGAGTTCGCATCTGACGGCGTGCCACAGCCTCCACTGTTGACGAACACAGACCGCTGGCAACGTGTGATCTTCGATGATCCTGAACACTTTTTCTTGCAACGCATGGATAGCGACATAAAGCTACTTGCTTTGCAATTTGATCCCGCTAGAAAGACCTTTACGCTGACCGCCCCTTCCGACCTGCGATGGAAAGCGAGCTTCACGTATGAAGATCCCCAGCCCAACCAGCTTGTGCTGGACGGGAACCTTAATGGCCGTCATTTGAATATGACTCTTCACCGTGTCGACATGGGACAATTCCTGCTGCTTAAATCGCGGTTTTCATATGATCAATCAGACTTTTGAAAAACGCTGAAGCCTGAACGGCGCTTAACCCTGAGCCGTCCGTAGTACCACGCCTGATTCGTGCCCGCCAGATAGACCTTTCTGGCTGTTTTTGCAACATTCTGCAAGAAGACAGTTGCAACTATTCTTGTGCATCTGTAACATCGGGCAGCTACATGCGCTCTTCTACAACTAGTTACGCCTCTCGGATCCATCGTTTCCGGCTGCCCCGGGTTTGTGTGCCAGTGGTGGGCGCCGATGCTGCCACCATGATCGAGCGGGCCGAATCGGTGGTACGCGATAACCCCTTTCTTGAGTTAAGGTTAGACTACCTTCCTCAGCCCGCGGCAGCCCTCCCCAAGCTGAAGAATTTCCTGGAGATGCACCCCGAGGCGACAGCCATCGCCACCTGTCGGCGGGCAGTCAATGGAGGCAAGTTCAAAGGTTCGATTGCCGCCGAATTGGCCGTCTTGCTGAAGGCGGCCGACGCCGGTTTCCCATTGGTGGACATCGAGTTACAGAGCGCCAAGGCTTGAAAGCGGACCAGTTGCGCGGTCTCACCGACCGGGTCGGCGTTATCATTTCCTACCACGACTTTCGCGCCACCAAGAAGCTGGAAGAGCAGTTCGCCGAGATGAGCAAGTATCCCGCCGATTTCTACAAGGTGGTCTCGACGGCAACCAATCTCTACGACAATGTTGTGATGATGAGGTTCCTCGAGGCCAATTCTGCCAAGCACGAGATGGTGGGCTTGTGCATGGGGGAACAGGGAATCATCAGCCGGGTTCTGGGAGTCCGGGCCGGCAGTATTTTCACCTTCGGTGCGGCGAAGAGCGGCGAAGAGACCGCTCCCGGACAGGTACCCTTCAATGAACTGAGGGACATCTACCGCATCGACAATGTGGATGCTGCGACCCAGGTTTACGGCGTGGCAGGCGATCCGGTTGAGCATTCGCTCTCGCCCATCATGATGAATGCGGCTCTTCGCCGCGAATCTGTGAACGCCGTGTACCTGTCGCTGCATGCCAAGAGCTTGAAAGACCTGCTGGCTTGCGTGCGCGATATACCAATTCGCGGTCTCAGCATCACCATGCCATACAAGCAGGCGATTGTGGACGCGCTGGAGAATTCCGACCCGCTGACGCGTCAGATTGGCGCCTGCAATACCGTGGTTCGCAGTCTCGACGGCAAACTGTATGGCTTCAATACCGATGTCGGCGGCATCGTAGCTCCGCTGGAGCAGCGCCTTCATCTGGCTGGCGCCCGTATCCTGGTAATCGGCGCAGGTGGAGTGGCGCGGGCGGCGGCTTTCGGATTGAAAGCCAAGGGTGCCGAAGTCTTCATCACCAACCGCACTCCGGAAAAAGCGCAGACGCTGGCGCGGCAGGCGAAGGCGAAATACTTGAAACGCGCCGATGTCGCCAAGAATTCGTTCGACGTGATTATCAATGCCACTCCGGTGGGGATGAGTAACGGCAAGCAGTCTCCGCTGGAGGAGAAAGAGCTGAACACCAAGTATGTTTTCGACCTGGTGTACACGCCGGCCGAGACCAAGCTCATCAAGATGGCGCGAGCCAAGAACCTGCAGGTCATACCCGGGCTTGGAGATGTTCGTCCAGCAGGGCGCCCGCCAATTTGAGATTTGGACCGGCAAGCCCGCTCCCATCGCTGAAATGGCTTATGTCGTGACCAAGGCGCTGGAACGGCGCACCGCCCAGGAAGAGGCCGAAGAGGCGAAACCTGCGGCGAAGAGTACAGCGAAGAGTACAGCCCGCAAAGCAGGCAAGAGCTCTCGCAAGTAGCTGGGCTGCCCGGCACCACATTCCTGCAAGAATCACCGAATTCCATCCAACCAAGTGAGCTTGAGGTGAGCAGCCCACCCAGAGGCATGTCCTTGGGGGGCGCGAATCGGGCTTTTTCAGGGTTTAATGGCAGAAAAATGCATTCGCAGGCAGAATCCAGGTTGCGGTTTCTGGGGTAAAAGGCTTAGGATAGAAGGGTTGGAGATAGTTCCCATCTCTATCTTCGATTTCAAGCAGTCAGACCCTTTTAGTCCCACGTTCGCAAGTCAGAATTCCCTCATGCACAGCGCAAGATGAACTGTGTGCGAGCACTCCCAGGAGAGACTGAGATGGCGTGGTACGCGTACTGTATTACCGAGCAGCAGGGCCTGCAAAGCAGCATTCGGGCCCGCCGTCCGGTGGCGATTGAAAATCTGCGAGGCGTGAACGACGCTTCGGTGTTCGCCTGTCCCAGCGGAGAGTTCGCCGTCATCGTGAGCGAGCATTCCGCTGCCAAACCCCTCACCCAACAAGCCATCCTGGACCATGCTCACGTCGTTAGTGAGTGCTTCCGTACCATGACCGTCCTGCCATTTCGCTTTGGCACCATCTTTGACTCCGACGAGGCCTTGCGCCGGGCGGTCAGGGCGAATCGCAAGACATTTCTGGAGACGGTCGACCGTCTGCGCGGCAAAGCTGAGATGCATTTCAAGCTTCTCCTCAAGGATGGGACGCTGCAGGAAGCGATTGCCGAGCTTCCCAATGGAGTAGGTGGCGAGTACCTGCGCAAATTGCGGGAGCACGCTAGCCGCGACCGGGAACGGCAGACCAAGGCCCGCGCACTCTCCATGCAGGTGCACAAGCTGTTCTCACCGCTCGAAGAAGACGTGATCTGCAAGCGTACTGACTCCGGCGGGATGCTGATCGATTTCGCCCACCTTATCGATTCCACCTCGGTCGCCAAATATCAGAACCGCTACAGCGCCGCGACCAGGCATTTCAAGGATTGCCACATTACCATCACGGGACCCTGGCCGCCCTATCACTTCATGCCAGGGAAACTGCGCACGGTCTCTGGCGGAAACTGATGGCGTAGGGCAGTCCATAACTCGCAGCGATACCACAAGGCGGCCATTCGGCCGCCATTGTTTTGGACGTCGCCTGTTCACGACGCGAGCCATTGTGTCCAGAAAATTCCTGCGTGCGGTATCGGCTTGGCTGATCCAGAGGTACAATCGACTACACAATCTCACGTAGTCGAAGAGTTAACACCTCGCTTACTGGAAGGCCCGGATGTTGCATTTTTGTGACACCAACGGTGACACAAGCAACCCGGAAGTGGTATTGCGATTCTCATAGTGGAACGCCGGTTTCTCTGGGTGAGTCCCGAGGAGCCTATTTCCCTGGTTGGAGCTCCATGGTCCCAGACAAGAAGATTCGGGCGCTGATTGTTGCCGATGACGTCAACATGGGCAGGTTCTTGAGTTCCTACCTGGTACGCCGCGGCTTCGATGTCAGCAGTGCGGCGTCTGGCGATGAGGCGATCCGGATGTTTCGGGTCTACGACCCGGTCCTGGTTCTGCTGGACCTGTCAACCGCCGGTATGAGCGCACTCGACACACTGGAACGGATCAAGCAAATCAAGCCGCAGACCGGAGTTGTGATGCTGTCGTCACAACACGATCCGGAATTCATCTTCAAAGCCTCCAAACTCGGTGCTGATGACTATTTGGGCAAGCCGTTCGAGCCAAAAGAACTGGATCTTCGCGTCAACAGGATCGTGGAGAAGCAGCGGCTGTCGATCGAGGTTCCGCAGCTCCGAGACCAGGTGCGCGGAAACAGCGATTTCGCGGGACTGTTCGGAACCAGCCCGCGGATGGAGGAGGTGAAGCACACCATCGAGCAGGTGGCAGACACCACCGCTACAGTGCTCATCCGCGGCGAGAGCGGCACAGGCAAAGAAGTGGTTGCGCGCATGATCTACGCGCAGTCGGGCCGCTGCGAGAAAGCGTTTGTCAAAGTGAACTGCGCCGCTATCCCGCACGAACTGTTGGAAAGCGAGCTGTTTGGCTATGAGCAGGGGGCCTTCACGGGCGCCAATCGCCAGAAGCTTGGCAAGTTCGATTTGGCCAACACCGGCACCATCTTTCTGGATGAAGTCAGCGAGATGCACCCGGCGCTGCAGGCCAAACTGCTGCACGTGCTGCAAGGCGGGGAATTTTCACGACTAGGCGGCAAGCGAGATATTTCAGTCGATGTCCGCGTTCTGGCTGCCACCAACAAACCACTGGAGCGCGCTGTAGAAGATGGGCTCTTCCGCGAAGACCTTTTCTACCGGCTCAATGTTGTTACCATTCACATCCCTCCTTTGCGCGAACGCCGGGAGGAGATCCTGGTGTTTCTGGAATACTTCCTGCGGAAGTACAGCGAGTTCTATCGTAAGCAGCCCGCTCCTTTCAGCGACGCGGCGTTTGGCCGCATGCTGGAGTACAACTGGCCCGGCAACATCCGTGAACTGGAGAACCTGGTCAAGCGCTACGTCATTGTAGGCAACGAGCCGCAGATCATTCGTGAACTGGCGACCCACAAGCCGATCATGAGGTCTACCTCCGGCCTTTGGGGCATGAGAGATACCAAGCCCAATGGAGACCAGCCGGAGGCAAGTTCGGCTTCTTCTTCTGCCATCCCGATTGATGCCGTGAGAACCAATATTGTGGAGGCGGAAGGGCCATCCCTTTTGGAGATAGGGCGCCGGGCTGCCATGTCGGCCGAGCGGGAAGCCATCGAACGAGTGCTCACCCAGACGCGCTGGAACCGCCGCCAAGCGGCCAAAATTCTGAAGGTCAGTTACAAGGCTTTGCTGAATAAGCTGAAGATCATTGAAGAGGACAAGGCAACGCAGAATAAGAATCGTACTGCCTAGACTTGGCACCGGGGTACCATACTGGAATAATGGGGAACTTCCCTCAAAGGTAGTTTCTGGCTTCGGCAGAAAAGATATATCATCCCTGTTATCAATAACTTCTGGCTTTTCCAAATAGGTGCTTAGGGTAGGTGCTATGGCGTGGCGCTGAAAGTGCTGGGTTAAGGTCAACCAAAGAGGCCCAGAACCTTGATTTCGATCCTCTACTGTCTCCCTCGACATCTCTCTGCTGGTCTCGTTATGCGAGACAGCTTCTTGCGGTACCTTCCCTGAAGCTTCCTCCTTCGCCTCTTTTGAAGAGCGGCCTACGGGCCGCTTTTTTATGTTGAAGGAATGGCCAATCGTGTCGTGGCCTGCATGCATCCAACCTTGGCAACTTGGAATTCCTGCAACCGTGCGCAAGGGCTAGGGGCAGTTGACGTGGGTTTCTCCCACGCATATCATTCCGATTTCGCGCACCTAATTTTTTGGCCACACGTGAAACGTGGGCGCGAGGAATCGGCAGGTTACGAACCTATGGAGAAGAAAAGGCTGGAAGTTTTCAAGAAGCGACTGGAAGAGCGTCAGCGGGAATTGCGACAAACCATGACTCGCACCGCTCAGGACGGGCGCGAGGCCGATGTCGAGTCGGCTCAGGACATCGCTGACCGAGCGGCAAACTCTTACAACAAGGAATTTCTGTTCCATCAGAGCAACAACGAACGCCAGCTCCTGCAAATGGTGGATGGTGCCCTCGACCGCATCCGCGAAGGCAGTTTTGGCCAATGCATCTCTTGCAGCGAAGAGATCAACCCCAAGCGGTTGGAAGCCGTCCCTTGGACGCGGCATTGCATCGCATGCCAGGAGAAACTGGAGAAGGGCATTCTGGAGCACAGCAGCACCTAGTCGAACTCAGATACCCACCACTGCGACTAACCCGAACGCCCCCCAGCGTCCGCCAGTCCTAATTGCACTAAAAATGGAACCCAATCTGCGCTGTCAGTGCCCGCGGCGTCACGTAGTGCGTGCCGCTGAAGGTCGACAGGAAGTTGTACAGCGCGTACTTGTTGGTCAAGTTGATCGCCGTCAACTGCAGACTCCACTTGTACTTGTCACCCTTGAAGAGGTTATCGTCGCCAACAGACAGATCAAACAGGCTACGTGACGCGATGCGCGCCGGGTGGTGATCGTCATTCTGCGTCCCCGGCGCAGGCACCTGCACAAGGTTCGATCCAAACTGTGATGCCAGGCAGGGCGACGGCAGCGGCGTAAACGGACTGCGACTTCACATTCCCGCAAAACAGTCCGGCCTGGAACTCCTGATCGGCGGTCAATCCGCTCAGATCGACGGCGGGTTGGCCGTTGAGCGTGGTAGATGTCGGGCAGTCGTTGTAGGCCGACACACCGTAGCAAGGCACCGCGCCCGCCACCAGTCCGCTGTCATAGCGCCAGTTGAAACCGACCCACGGCCCGCGCTTCCACGGTGTCTGGTATTGCAAGTGCGTAGTCTGGTTGAAGACTTCGTCGTGGTCAATGCGGAAGGGAGTTCCGCTCTGGCCCACGGTTACGCCCAGCCCGCTGGTTTGCGGCGGGAAGAAGCGCGCGGCCACGCTCGACATCACCACCAGCGCGCTGAAGCCGTGGTACACCGGCACGCTGGCGCGCAGCGCCCATCCCGGAATCTTTGAGTTGTGCCACCCGATCGGGAAGAAGATCGGTGTGTTGCCGAAGATGCTGAAATCGTAGCCGGTGTGAGTGTATTTCCAGATGTATTCGCCGTCGATCACCAGAAATCGCCCAAATGCCTGCTGCAGACCAGCGTGAAACTCATTGCGAAACCCAGGAGTCAGCGGCGCTGGCACGCACGGCACAATCGCGGCGATGACCGGCGAATTGCACCCCGTGCTGGACAGCACCAGGTTCTCATTGAACGGGGTCTCCAGCGTGCGCGCATAGGAAGCGCGGAGAATCGTGTTCGTCTTCTGGACGATTGTAGGCAACTCCCAGACGCGGCTCCGCTTGGCTGGCAACGGTAAGACCGTTGTACAAGTCGCCGCGAATGCCCAGATTGAAGCTCCAGTTGTGCAGGGTGATGTTGTCCTGAACGTACATTGCCAGCTCTTTCACGTCGGTATGGCCGACGAACGAAAACAAGGTGCTATGTGGACTCTGGCACCCTGACGATTGTGCCGGATTCGGGCGCGTCAGGTCGTAGCAGCTCAATATCGGCGTGTAACCGGCATTGGGCTGAAGCCCGGCGGCAGCGCACTGCGACGGATCGGTGAAGCCGGAGACGGGGTTGCCATTCGCATCCACGCAAGGTGAATTGAGCGTCGGATTCACGATCCCGAAATTGTCGTTTTCGTTGAGGAAGGTCTGCTCATACATGATCCCGGCTTTCACGTTGTGAATGCCTTTGGTGTAGGTAATGTTTGCGAGTGCGCCGGCATTGGTAAGCGTCCGGTTCTGTGCCACGGTTTCCGACTGGATAGGACCGAAGTCAGCGAACGGGTTGGCACTCGGATAATAGTTGTACTGGTCGCGCCGCACATAGCCCGTAACGTTCAAGACGGCATTTGAACTTATAGTGTGTGACCAAGTGGGCGCGATGTTGTAGGTGAGGATCTTCGAGCGCTGGTCGGTCGGTCCCACAGGAAGCCCGTCCGGACCCAAGACTCCAAGGTTCAAGTTGTCATACGAGTTCGGGTTCTGGAACCAGGAGCGCGTGAAGCCGAAATTGAAGTGCAGGGTGTCCGCCTGCGAAAACTGGTAGTCGAAGCGGTCGAACACGTTCTCTTCGTTGCCGTGCGCGTGGAAGACTGCGAACTCCGGCGGATCGAGGAAACGGCCAGTGTTGAGACCATTGACTGCGATGAAGTTCCCCCACTTCTTGCCGCCGTAGGAGAAGTTGAGATCCACGTTCGAGCTGCCAAAGGTACCGTAACTGGCGGTGAGGTCCCCGTGCGGCGTCGTCGAACCCAGGCCCGAACGCGTGGTCACGTCGATGACCAGGCTGGTTTTGTCGCCGAATTCAGCCGGAGGAGCACCCGAGATCACCGTCATCGACTGCACGGCGTCCAGCGGAATCTGGTTGGAAAATACCTTGCTCTGCTGATCGGTGATCGGCTGGCCATCCAGAGAGAATGAGTTCGACGCATGATCGCCCATTCCGTGAAACAGGCCGTTGGAATCGGCAGCGACTCCCGGCGAGGCCAGAGTGACCAGCGAACTCAGCTCCGAGGAAGAACTTTCCAGCGGAAGCTTGTCGAACAGACTGCGATCCACGTCGGTGTGAAACGTGGAATCGTTTTCCAGAAGATCGCCGGCCTCACCCTGGACCGTGACGCTTTCGGCAGAGCCGGCTATCTGCAGAGTGATCTTGAGGCTGAGCGGCACGGCGGAACGAACATCAACGTCCTGCGAATAAGCAGCGAACCCGGCCACATGTGACCCTGAGGTGGTAAGGATTGAAGGGAATGTTCGGGAAGCTGAATCGCCCCGCGTTGTCGGTGGTGGTTGACCGGTTGAATTGGCTGACTGGGTTATGAATCTCTACGGTCGCTCCCGGCACGACCGCGCCGGACGGATCGGAAACGACGCCGCTCAGCGATGAGTTTCCCGTGGTCTGCGCGCTTGCGCCGATGACGCAAATCGCCAAACAGAACATCGCTACCACAGACTGCACTGATTAACTTGCACGGGACAAGCCTTCCCGTTTGTTTCCTGTTTCGAAGTCATCTCTCCTCCAATTTCGCTGGCTCCCGCAATCGTGCTTAGCCCGCGCAACAACGTGCGGGCAGCACGCCAGGAGCAATGGAAAAATGCATGCATGGCGCGTCCGAGGACGCGCCATCACAAGTTTTCTGAATTGCGAGTTTGGATTAGAGGCTGGGAGGCGCCCGGGAGGGGATTCTATGGTCGGCTTGAAGCGACGCGTAGTTTACTGCCTGAAGCGCGACTCGAATCCATCGTGGATTCAGTAGATCGGCTTGCGGCAGTTGAGGGGTGACGATCGTGTTATGTCCAACGCGGCAAAGCTCGCATTGATCGCCTGTAGCCAGACTGCTATTTGATTGAGTCGAGCTGGCGGATACGCGTGCGAGGTCACTTGCCGCTCCTGATGTGCCGATCACATGCACCAGGGGGTGCAGCAGAACGTGCACAAACAACAACATCAGTAGCCATCCTCGAAACTTCACGGAATTTCCTCGCTAGGGCCCGATTTGCTGGTCATTATTCTGACGTACAGCCTCGCCAAAGTAAAGCAAGCCTGCAATTCTCGACAAACGGAGACTGGGTGTAAAATTTGCCAAAGTTCATCCAGCGAGACCACTCAGGTAAGCTTCACCAGAAAGGATGTCATGCACGCCAAGACTCTTGCGCTCTGCGGAATCGTGTTGAGCATTGTTCTCATGTTGGCGCTGACCCTATCGGCGCGGGCGCAAACCTTCACCGTGATTCACACCTTCACCGGCGGAGGCGACGGCGCAATTCCCCAGGCTGGCCTGACGATGGATGCCGCTGGGAATTTCTACGGCACAACATCGTCCGGCGGCTATATGGGAAGCGATGAATGCCGGATACGACACGGCTGCGGCGTCGTCTTCAAGCTGACCCACAAACCGTCCGGTTGGATCTTGACTCCTTTCTATACTTTTCAGGGAGGAAATGATGGAAACGGTCCGTTGTCTCGCGTGGTTTTTGGACCAAGCGGGGGCCTGTACGGTACGACGTATTCAGGCGGAATTCCGGGGTGCCCCGGGGCCACTTGCGGCATAGTGTACCGTGTGACGCCACAGGCCCGGATGTGCGAGAAAGCTTTTTGTAGCGGGACAGAGACAGTGCTCTACAGATTCTCTGGCGGTCACGATGGCGCCAATCCGACCTGGGGAGATCTTAACTTCGACCAGGCCGGTAACGTCTACGGCACGACCCTCCAAGGGGGCGACAACGGCGTCGGGGCCGTATTCATGCTGTCGCACGGCGCCTGGACGGAAAGCACTCTTTACAGCTTCGCGCTGGAAACTGGCGCCTACCCTCAGTCAGGGGTGATCTTCGACGGTGCCGGCAATTTGTACGGTGCTGCGAGTAACTACGGTCTTTATGGGTATGGCATGATCTATCGCTTGGCCCCGTCCGCATCCGGTTGGACCGAGTCCACTCTTTACAGTTTCCAAGGCGCTGCCGACGGTTTAGGTCCGGTCGGTGGACTCGTCTTCGACACCGCGGGCAATCTCTACGGCGCTACCGTCGCCGCGGGTGCAGGAACCGGCGGTGGAACTGTGTACCAGCTAACCAACCTTCATGGAAGCTGGAGCTTTGCCACCCTGTACAGCCTTACTGGGGCATACGGCGGCCCTTACGACAGCCTGACAATGGACGCGGCGGGAAATCTGTACGGCACTACTTACGAGGATGGCGCTTTTGGGTACGGCTCGGTGTTCAAGCTGTCCCCACGGGGCGACGGCACCTGGCTCTACACCGACCTGCATGACTTTACTCCGGCGAGCAGCGACGGTCGCTGGCCGGTTGGCAGTGTCTTCATCGATGCCAACGGCAATCTTTTCGGGACCGCATCCGGTGGCGGGGAGCGCTCCTACTGCGAGACCACTGGTTGCGGCGTCGTCTGGGAGATCACGCCGTAAACTTGGCGAATGGCAGAGAGCTAGTTCACTCCCGAATTAGGTTGTGCGGAAGGCGTGGCGTTGGTCACTGGCGGCTTCATTAAGCCGAAGTTCTGCAGGTAAGCGACGGTACGCTGCGCAGCGCCATCGAAGGTGAGCTGGCAATTTACGAATTGTGTGTTCTCCCAAGTCACGTCCCCACCGCCATAAATCAGTTTGCAATCGGTCAGCACACACTTGACGAAGCGCTTGTCGTCCATATAGACGGTGACGCCCTGGGGATGCCAGTTCTCCAAGACTTGCATGATAAGTTCCTCTCCACAGAAGTTAATTAGGAAACTACAGAATAACCGAAAGGTGGTCATCCGTGGATTACCAGCGCAAAAGCAGGGTCGTGCCGCAAGTAAAAAGGCAGACGAGAGGCTCGTCTGCCCTGGTGAAAGATTCCTGAAAACAAATTTAAACGCCGCTGGGCGAATGGCTCTCGGTGCCAGTGGGATAGGTAACATCGTCGGTTGCGGAACGGACCTTGCCCATAGCGCGCTCAGCGGTGCCGCGAATAGACTGCACGCCGCGCTGCACGCGGTCGCTTGTTCTGCTCGTAGGTCTCGCGCGCTGAACTGGCTAGATCGTTAGCGCGGTCGCTCAGATTATTGCGGGTTTCTTCCCCACTCATGGGAGCAAATAGAATACCGAGGCCAAGCTCCCAGCCCCAAGCCAATCAGGAAACTCTTCATGCCGTCCTCCTAGATGAAAATTTTATTGTGAACTTGCCGATCGAATGCTGACAGTGACAATTTCACTCACAATAGAAGATGCCGTCGGCGAGCGAGAGTTTGCCGTGATCTGAAATGTTTCTAGGCGGGCACGATGCGGCACGGCCGCTACGAGCGTCCGCTTGAACAGCGCGGTGGCAATCGTGATCATGATGGCAGCCGCAACCGTCAGATAGAGCAGGTCAGTGCGAATGGCCGCAAAGCCCGCATCCTTCAGCAGGATTGCCTTGAAGCCGTGCACCGAGTAGGTGAAGGGATCGACATAGGCGATTCCGCGAAGCCACGCCGGAAACGCCTTAATGGGATAGATCGCGCCGCTGGGGAAAAATAGCAGCGTGTTCAGAATTCCGAACATGGCGCGCGGCACCAGCGGGTCCTCCACTCGCACCATCAGCAGGAACATCATGGTGTTAAACGCCAGCGAGGTCGCCACCACCATCAGGAAAACGTAGAGCATGTTTTGCGGCGTGAAGAGCGGTGCCCAGTCCGGCCAGCAGCGATCCCAGCACGGTAATCACAATGCCCGGCCATGATCGCCTTTATCGCTCCGGCGATATTCAGTCCGGCCACCAGCTCGAACTTCGTGATCGGCGTCACCAGATAACCTTCGTGCACCCCGCGCGCCTTATCGTCGATGTACAACATGCCGCCGCCAATCATGACCGAGACGAACATGGCCAGCGCGATCGATCCGGGCAGCAGATATTTCATGTACTCGATGTAGGGATACAGCTCGACCGTGTCGAGCGTAATCTGTTGCACGATGCGCGATGGCTCGACGTCGGGATTATTCAGCGCCTTGGTCAGGTCGGCTGAATTGCTGTTCCAGCGTCGAGCTCATGAAGTTGTCGGTGTTGTCCACCACCAGCGCAATCCGCGGATGGTTTTCCTCATAGACACGGCGCGAGTATTCCGGCGGAATGATGATGGCGCCGTCCAGCTTTCCGGTGCGCACGTCTTCCATGGCCTGCTTGTCGCTGTCGTAAGGCACGGGAACAAACGTCCGCGCATTGGACTTGCACTGCCGCCAGCGCCTCGCGGACTTTGACCGCCTGAGTACCGCGGTCCTGATCGACGACTCCGAGCCGCGCCTCTTTGATCTTCCCGCCGAATGCATTGCCCAGCACGATGAGCTGCACCAGCGGAAAGACCATGGCCACCAGCATCAGCGCCGGAGAGCGGAAGAACTTGCGCAGCTCGCGCTCGACAATTGCCCACATTCTGTTCATGGCCGCATCCCCGGGCGATCCGGCATCACGAAGTTGTAGGCCTTGACCTGCTCATCGCGCAGTTGCCGGCCGGTGTAGTGCACGAATACATCGTCCAGGGTCGTGTTCTGGACCGAGAGAGATTTGACTTCCACTTTGGAGCGCACCGCAAGTTCCACCAGCTCTGTGGTTGTCTTGGAACCATTGCTGCTGAGAATGCGATACATGTCAGCACCCACCGCCTGCACCGAGGTAACATCTTCAAGCTTGCCTAATTCCGTCGTGCCAGTCCGGCGGACGCATTCAGGAACTGTGCTTCAATGACGTTGGTTCCCGGCACGCTTGCTTTCAGCGCCATGGGTGAATCCAGCGCCACCAGCTTGCCGTGGTCCACGATCGCCAGGCGATCGCAAAGCCTGTCAGCTTCGTCCATGTAGTGGGTAGTGATGAGAATGGTCAGTGCGCGCCGGTTCTTGATCTCGGTCAGCATCTCCCATACGGCCACGCGCGATACCGGATCGAGTCCCGTAGTCGGCTCATCCAGGAAAAATATTTTCGGGCTGTGTACCAGTCCCCGGGCGATCTCCAGTCGTCGGCGCATGCCGCCGGAAAGCGTCTTGGTCTGCGCATTGCGCCACTTCGTCAAGTCGACCGTTTGCAGCAGGTCGTCGATGTTGCGCTTACGGTCTGCCGGCAGGAACACCGTACAGCTTGGCGTAAATGCTGAGATTTTCTTCCACGGTAAGGTCGATGTCGCTGGTCAGCGCCTGCGGGATTACGCCCATGCAGTGGCGCGCTGAGTCTGGATCTTTGGCGACATCGAATCCGTTGATGAGCGCCCGCCCGCTGGTTAGCGGCAGCAGCGTGGTCATCATGCGAATGAGCGTGGACTTGCCGGCGCCATTCGGCCCCAGCAGTCCGAAGATTTCGCCCTGGTGCACGTTGAACGAAACGTCGTCCACTGCGGTGAAGTCGCCATACTTCTTGGTGACGTGGTCCACCACAATGGCATCGCCGTTGGGCGGCGCGTCGCACGGCCGCTGCGGGCTTCGATTTTGGACTGAACCAGCTCATCGCGCGCCTTTCGTCAGATGTTGCGGAAGCAGAACCTCGGCGGTCATCCCGGGGACGAGCGCGCCGTCGGGATTGTCGACCTTCAGCTTGAGGCCAATGGTCTTGATGTCGCGCTTGCGACGGCTGACGTCGCGCTGGGTTGCGTAGTCGCTCTCCACCGCCTTGAAGATCACCGTGCCTTCGATCGGCTTGCCCGCCGGCAAACGCACCTTGAGCTTGTCGCCCGCCGACACGAAGCGTGGCTTCCGTCTCCGGAGCTTCGGCACGCACCCAGGTGTCGCCGAAATCGATGATGGTTACGATCGGCGTGCCCGGATTCACAACTTCGCCCTGCCGCGTGGCCCGCACGGAAACCGTTCCCGTCACCGGGGCGTAGATTTTCGTGTAGCCGAGCCGGGTTTCGGCCTCGGCCAGTTGGGCGCGCGCATTGGCCACCTGGGCCTGGTTGGCGGCCACGTTGCTGGCCGCCGCGCCCTGCTGATGAGTCCGCGCGATGGCGGTGTTCAGGTCAGCCTGTGCCGCATCGACATTTTTCTGCGCACTCATCACCGCGGCCTGTTGCGCTTTCAGTTGCTGGTCGGCCCGTACCCGGTCCTGTTCGGATTCGACTCCCGCCTGGGCCAGCGCAATCATGCGTTGCGGAGTCGCTCTGAATCCGGGCCAGGTCAGCTTCCGCCTGCACCAGCGTGGCTTTCGCCGCAGCCAGCCGTGCCTGCGCATTCACCACGCCGCTGTTGGTTTCGCCCAGCGTCTGCGCCTCGGTGGCACGCAGGGAAGAAACCTGCGAATCGTAGGAGCGGATCATGGCTTCCGCCGCGTTCTTCTGGGCCTCAAGTTCGGCGGAGTCGATCTCGGCGATCAGGTCTCCGGCCTTGACCTTCGAGCCTTCATCCACATACAGCTTCTCGACCCGCCCCATGATCTTGGAACTCACGATCACCTGATTGGCATCCACGATTCCGATGAGCACGGTGTCGGTGGTGCGGTCGGTGGAGTAAAAGTAGTACCCGGTCGCGATCGCCAGCAGAACGAATAGAAAGATGAAAAATTTATTCGGCTTCATTTGCGTTTTCCTTGCACCCTGAAGCGGCGTGCGGATGCCTTCGCAGCGCTGGAAGCCGACCCTGGGCTGCACTTCGTCGCGGCTTGCCACTTCCGCCGCCAGCTTCACTCCGGCGGATTGGTCCGCAAACAACGCCGCCGCGATGAAATCGAGAACGGCCGCGCGTCGTTGCTGAAGCGCCTCCGGCGAAAAGGGGTCTCTGGCGAAGAGCTTTCGCGCCACCGGCGCCACAACAAAGTAGTGAACAATCATCCCGGCAATCGAGGGCGCGAATTGCATGGCATCCACGTGGCGAAATTCTCCACTCGCCATTCCCTCCTGCAACACCGCAATCAATCGCACGGAGATCGGCCGGATGTATCGCTCCACAACGCGCGTCAGGTGTGACGGCTTTCCCCGGCCGGCGCTCATCAGCTCTCCCTGGAAGAGCCTTGCGTAGTGAAAGGATTCGGCGATGCAATCAAAATGTGCGCGCGCATAAGTGAGCAGGCGCTCGCCAGCCGGACCCGCCCCATCGAAAGCCTGGGTGACGCGGCCCAGCAGGCGAACGAAAAAATCATCGAGCACCGCACCGTACAGCGCTTCTTTGTCGCGAAAGTAGTAATAGAGCAGCGCCTTGTTGACCCCGGCGGCCGCGGCGATGGCGTCCATGCGCGCTCCGGCGATACCTTCCTGGGCGAATTCGACGAGTGCCGCCTGCAGGATTGCTCCACGACTGGCCTCGGGTTGGCGGCGAGTTCCTCGTCGTGTCGTATTTGGGGTTTCGACGGCATTTATTAATTAACCAGTTAGTTAGATTAACAGACGAGTGAGCCCGATTCAACTTCCAGGAACGGAGGGCGACTGCCGGGTCGGAAGGGAGGTTGATGCTTGGGTCGGGCGAGCGAAGGAGCGAGCAAAAGGGAAGCCAGGGAGGTCAAACGCGCTCTCAGTTTTAATCCCGGAGCTTGGGCTATCCACACACAAAAGAACCGCGCCGGAGGATTACCGACCATTCGCAAAGAATGGCCGCCTGATCCTCCGGCGCAAGAGACAATCTGGGGAAGCGGTTTAGTGCAGAGACGCCAGGGTTTTCTGTGCGTCTTGCGCGTCCGGGCCCTTAAGGTTCAATTGCAGGGCTTTCTGCAACTCGGTCTTGGCACGATCTCTTTCTCCAGCTCCGCTGAGCGCCATTCCCAGAGTGGTAGCGATAGTCAGCCTTCTCAGGATCTTTTCTTACAGCGTCCTCGGCAAGCGAGATTGAGACGCGATAATTGCCCTTCTTGTACTGGATCCAAGCGAGGGTGTCATTGACCGCGATCATATCAGGGTTAGCATTGTTTCGCCTGCGTCGCCAGGCTCAATGCCATGTCAAGGTTTTCGCCCTGAACGGCATAAACCCATGCCAGATTATTAGCTGCAACGGGGTCATGAGAATTCTGCGCAAGCGCCGCCTGGAAGTACTTACCAGCCGATTTCAGGTCGCCTTTGGTCATATAAACATCCCCAATGGCGGTATTCACCATAGTCGAGTTGGGCTGCAGTGCGAGCGCCTTCTGGTAGTAATCCAGAGCTGCGTCGGTTTGGCCGGCCACGTGATGAATCTGAGCCGATCCGGACGTAAGCCATCATTGATTTAGGGTCAATTTGCAGGACCTTCTGGAATTCGGCCATGGCTGCGTCGTACTTTTTGGCCGTCGCCAAGGCGGAACCGTTCATGAAGTGCGCCGAAGCCCGGTTGGGATTGGCGGTGGCGTACTGGTTGGCCAACGCCAGCGCCTTGGCCGACTGGTTGGTGCCAAACAGCAAAGCGACATAATCGGCCCAGGCCGAGTCATAGGTCGGGTACATCTTTATGGTGTATTGGAATTCGCGCTCCGCGTCAGCATACTTCTTCTGCCCGGCGTAGGCGAATGCCATGTTGAGGTGGACCAGCGGATCGTTGGGCGCGGCCTTCTGCACTTCCTTCAATTCATCGAGAGCGGCAGCATAAGTCCTTAGCGCCGATATCGATGGTTGCATTCAGGAAATGGGCGTCGGGATTGTTTTCATTCAGCTTTTGCAAACGCGCCGCGTATTCTCTGGCTGTATCGTAGTCGTGCGAGTCACGATAAGTTTCGGCCAGGGCCTTGAGGACCATCGGGTTGTCCGGCAGGCGCTTAAATGAGGCCTGCTGCTTGCCGCCTCCTGCAGCTCGCTCTTGGCTCCAGGCAGATCGCCGGTCTGACGCAGCACCTGTCCCAGGATGAAGTGCGCCTGAGCATTGTCGGGAGCATCGTGGACGACTTCACGCAGCGTCGTAATGGCCTCGGCGCTGTTGCCCTTAATGGCCAGCAGCCGCGCGTGGGTAATGCGCGCCATGACGTCGCCCGGTTTGTCCTTCAGCATGCTATCCGTCAATCTTGGTGGCATCGTCAATCTTGCCGGTATTGAGCAAGGTCTCCACCAGGCGCAGTTGCAGCTCCTGGTTCTTGGGGTCGATAGCTCAGACCGCGCTGGTACTCCTTGATGGCGGCGTCAGAATTTCTCAAAGCCAGATAGTAGTCGCCAATCGAGGTAGCGACTTCCGCCGAGTTCGGCTGCTTATCGCGCAACTGCTGAATGATCTGTTCGCTGTCTGCCTTGCGGTCTTCATGCAACATCAGGCCGGCCAGGCGCAGGTAGGGAGTCGGGCTGTCCGGATTATTCTGGATCGCGAGCCGGTACACTTCCTCCGCCTTCTTGGGGTCCTTCTTGTAATAGTAGAAGCCGGCGAGGTCGTCGTAGGCCGACAGCTTCTGCGGATCAACGCTGATGGCCTTGCGCAGGTCCTGTTCGGCGGAAGCGTCCTGCTTCATGTAGGCGTACAACACCCCGCGATTGAGGTATGCCTCAGCGTCATTCGGTTTCAGGGCGATCGCCTTGGTGAAAGCGTCAATGGCGTCCTGTGGCTGCTTCTGGGCCAGCAGCGCGTTGCCCAGCAGCACATATCCGTCCGCATTGTTGGGGTCGTGCTCAATCACGTAGCGGGCCTGCTCTTCCGCCTTGTCGGACTGCTGGCCGGCCATCAACAAGTTTCCCAGCGCAAGGCGCGCCTTGAAGTGGTTGGGGTCAAGCTCAATTGCCTGGCTGAGCTCTTGGTAACCCTCCGGATAGTGCTGCAAGTCCATGCTCGGCATTACCCAGCTGGTAATGGGCTTCGGCATATCGCGGATCAACTTGCAGGGCTTTCTTGAATTGAATCACGGCAGAATCGTACTTCTTCTGCTCCATGTACTTCATGCCGCTCTCGACGTACTTGCGCTTGGCGGTTTCCGGGTTACGAGTGCAACCAACGAAAACGATTGACAGTACAGCTATTACCACAAAGACGATGTAGCGGTTACGCATACCTTCTCCTGGGTCACCGAGGGATGATCTGATCGACGTCAGTTGTAATCTGTTTTGCGAACGCCAGCGCCCGCGTACGCGCCTGCTCCTCATCACCGTTGTAGATCGGAGTGGTGATACGAACCAGAGCGGCGTCAGTGCGGTTCAAGCGCATCGCGTCATACACCAAATAAAACTTACCCCAGTATTCGCTGGCCACTACGCGGCCATGCGCCTGGTACCAATACAACACGAGTTGTTCGTCCAAATCCTTGCGGACGACGTAAAGGTTAACGGGCACCTTACGACCGTCGTCGAGCGGGAGTTGATAGACCGTCGCCGTCATCGGCGTCCATCCCGCTCCCGGCAGGCAGTTCTTGGGCGAGTGAATGGTGGCACCGGTGCGCTGACTGCGGAAATACCCAATGTACAAAGTGATTAGGCCCTGGGACTTCGAGATATAGCCACGGTTGAGATAGTCGGTCACGCCCAAGCAGATCCAGCGTCTGCTTGGTCAAGCGGCCAATCGGCGCCCTTAGTGTATCCCGCAACCTGGGCGGGAAATTCGGCGAGCGGCTTGGCCGGCGGAGTGGCTTCTCCGTGTGACAGGTATGCCATGCCGGTTGTCGCTCCCACCAGCACGGCAATCATGAGCCAATAGCGGACGCCGGATTTCATTGACTCACCTTGGCCTTTGCAAGCGCGCTTTCATCTTTTGGCATCCACCCCATTTTCTTGCGCACCACAATCGTCAAACTGTGCAACGCCAGAAACAGCACCGTGGCCACCACAAAAATCACCCAGCCCGAAAACTCGTGCATGAATCCTTCGGCCGCGCGAGCGACCGATGTAGTTCGCCATCAAGGCAGTTATCATGACCCGAGTTCCGTTGCTGATAATGGCCAGGGGAACCATGGCCAGGAACAGCAGCCAGCGCACCACTGTGCTGCGCTCGGCTAGATACCCGTAGCCGGCAGCCAAGGCCAGCAGCGACATCAACGACCGAATACCGCTGCATGCCTCCACTACTTCCAGCGTCATGTTGGGCAAGATCAGAACGTTGCCCTTCACGCATGATGGGAAACAGGTTGAGCGTCTCCAATGTCGAAGTTGCGAATTTGGAAGCCACAAACTGCAGCGGAAAAACAATCTCGTTGTAGATCAGAACCGGTATCGGAATCGCAAACAGCAAAAACGCTAAGGGGAAAGCCATGGCGCGCAGCAGGGCGCCGCCGCAAAAATAGACGATCAGCCCGCAGATGGTCCCCAGCATCGAGACCCGTGTCAGAAAAAGTTCCGCGCCCAAGCTTCCCAGAAATAGGAGCCCGACGAGACAACAAAACAACTAACATTCCCCACGGCGATGGGCGTCGCAGCAATCTGACTCAATTTTTCCCGCCTCTGCCAGATCAAGTAAAGCGACAGTAAAGGCACTAGAAATCCGTGAGAGTAGTCGGCGTCGTTGTACCACTGACGAACCAGAGATCTTCAGAACGGGCGCGTAGAGCACAATCAATACCGCGACCAGCAGCAACCCTTGCCAGCCGAAAGGCTTGAGCGTTTGCCACAAGGTTGAAGATTTGGCAGTGCTACTGTCGCCCAACAAGACTTGTTCGTCCGCCGCGTGCGTCAAAGCAGTACTTGTCGGTTTGGTGCCGGCCAGCGCCAACGGTTCTCACTCCCTGTTTGATTTCTCTGGCAGTCCCTCTGGGTGTGTGCAATTATTTGGCCGAGAGTGAAGCATAGCATATTCGATAAATAGCTGATAATCAAGCAGTTCTTATCGCAAATTTTAGGAACCGCAAAACTTTGAATGCAAGTAGTGCAAATCTTTGCACATTCGTTCCAGCCGAGTTCACTCCCTAGGAGAACCCAGCTAGGTATAAATCCTGAGAATTGACACCGTGATATTGGCTTTTCCTTAGGCTCAGGCCGCCGTCTGGCACCTTCCCGTGTCCGGCCAACCTCACCTGTCATCCTACGCAACCCCGTCACCCAAAGCAACTGATGATTTTAGACGCTGATAGCCGAATCAGGCATCCGGTGTATATCCCGGTTGATGATTTTGATGTCGGAGCAAAGCCTTTGGCGACTCCCACTCACGGATGCGGTAAAATTGCGTTTCAACGCCCTACTTAAGGATATCCCTTTGTCAAACCATCAGAACCTCGTCATTGTGGGCGGCTGCGGACACGTCGGCTTGCCCCTGGGAATTGTATTGGCCAGCCGCGGATTGTCGGTCTCCCTCCTCGACATCGACGCGGCCAAGGTCGAGAAAATCAACTCTGGCCAGATGCCTTTTCGCGAAGCTGGTGCTGAGCCCATTCTGCGCCAGGTCTTGGGCAAAACCCTTACCGCCACCACAGACTCGCAGTGTCTGCGATCGGCGGACGTGGTGATAACCGTTGTCGGCACGCCGGTTGACCGACATCTGAACCCCACGGTCAACGAGTTGTACCAGAGCGTGGACGGCATGCTGCAGCACATCAATGACGGAACTTTGCTGGTTTTGCGCAGCACCGTCAGCCCGGGCGTAACCAAGCTGGTCTATCAAAGAATTAAGTCCCTTGGGCGCGATATTGATGTGGCATTTTGTCCCGAGCGCATTGCTGAAGGCAACGCCATGGAGGAGTTGGTTAAGCTGCCGCAGATCGTGGCGGCCTTCGAACCGGTGGCACTGCAGAGGGCGAAAGAATTGTTCCTCACCATCGCATCCACGGTGATCGAGCTGTCGCCGCTGGAAGCGGAGCTGGCCAAGCTGTTCACCAATAGCTGGCGGTACCTGAACTTCGCCATCTCGAACCAGTTCTACATGCTGGCCGAAACCTATGGCCTCGACTTCTACCGCATTCATGATGCGGTCACGCGCGAATATCCGAGGATGCGGAGTTTCGCGCGTGCCGGCTTTGCGGCCGGTCCCTGTCTGCTCAAGGACACACTGCAACTTTCGGCATTCTCGGGAAATCATTTCTTCCTCGGACATGCCGCCATGCTGGTGAACGAAGGCCTTCCAGACTTTGTTGTGACGCAAATGCGTCAGCTCGGCCTTGCCGATAAGACAGTGGCAATTCTGGGAATGGCTTTCAAGGGAGAGTCCGACGACAATCGCGACAGCCTGTCTTACAAGCTGAAGAAGCTGCTGGAAGTTGAGGCCAAAGCGGTCCTATGCACCGACCCATACGTGCCCGATTCGCGACTGGTTCCGCTTGAGGAAGCTCTGAGCCGGGCCCAAATATTTGTTATCGGAGCACCACACGCGGCCTACCGTGATCTTACAGATTCCTGCCGACAAGACTGTGGTTGATATCTGGAACTTTTGGCCGGAGCGCCACGAAGACGTCTATCGAGCCGCCGATAACGGTTGCGGCAGGAGGAGCCAGGTCATGAAAGTTCTGGTCACGGGCTCTGCTGGATTCATTTGCGGCTACCTGGTCGAGGAATTGCTCCAAGCCGGCTATGACGTTGTTGGGGTCGATAACTTCAGCAAGTACGGGCGGGTGGAGAAGTCGTACGACAAACATCCGCACTATCAGTTCGTCGAGGCAAATTGCAAGGATGTTTCCTTGCTGAAGGATTTGCTGTCGGACTGCGATCACTTTGTTGCTTCCGCGGCGATGATCGGCGGCATCAGCTACTTCCACGAGTTCGCCTACGACCTGCTGGCGGAGAATGAACGCATCACCGCCGCCTCCTTCGATGCCGCCATCTATGCTCATCAACACAAGAAGCTGCAGAAGATCACCGTGATGTCGTCGAGCATGGTATTCGAGAGCACTTCGGAGTATCCCACTCCCGAGGGCGCCGAGCACCGCTGTCCCCCGCCGCGTTCGACATACGGATTTCAGAAGCTGGCGACCGAGTATTTTGTTCAAGGGGCATGGGAACAGTACAAGCTGCCCTACACCATCGTGCGTCCGTTTAATTGCGTCGGCGTGGGAGAAAAGCGGGCGCTGCACGACCATGACATTTATAGCGGCAATGTGAAGCTGGCGATGTCGCATGTGGTACCCGACCTGGCGCAGAAGGTGCTCAAGGGCCAGGATCCCCTGCACATTCTCGGATCTGGAAATCAGGTTCGCCACTACACGTATGGAGGCGACCTGGCCAAGGGAATAAGAATTTGTCTGGAGCATCCGGCTGCGCTGAATCAGGATTTCAATCTTTCCACTCCGGCGCGCACTACCGTTCTTGAGTTGGCCGAGATCATCTGGCAAAAGGTCCATGGCGACAGCAAGCCGTTCCGTTATGTTTCGGATCCGCCGTTCGAATATGACGTGCAGGAACGCTCACCTGATACCCGCAAGGCCAGGCAAGTGCTCGGATTTGAAGCCACGACGAGCTTGAGCGAGATATTGGACGAAGTCATTCCCTGGGTCGCCGGACAGATCGAAGTGGGTCAGATCTAGTGGGTGTCGTATCCGAGCAGGGCCCGGCTGAGTTGAGTCTGGTGATTCCGGTTTACAACGAAGGCGCCAACTTTGCCGCCTTGTGGAGCGCGGTTGCTTCACAAATCCGCTCGCCGTTCCGGGCGTTCGTCGTGTACGACTTCGATGAAGACAACACCGTTCCTGTTTTAGGGCAGATCATCTCCGCCGGAGAAACTCGCCTGGTTCCTGTCAAGAACAATGTAGGACGAGGAGTAATTGGCGCCATCCGCACCGGCTTCAACCATGTGGAAAGCGGCCCCGTGCTGGTGATCATGGCCGATCTTTCCGATGACCTCACAAACGTGGACAAGATGGTCGCCTTGTATCGTCAGGGCTATCAGATTGTCGCGGCCAGCCGCTACATGCCGGGCGGCCAGCTACTGGATGCGCCTCCGCTGAAGGGTGCAATGTCGCGAGTTGCCGGCCTCACGCTGCACTGGCTTCGAGGAATTCCGACGCACGACGCCACCAACGCTTTCAAGCTCTACGACAGCAGGATCCTGAAGAACATGACGATCGAGAGCAAGGCCGGCTTTGAACTGAGCCTGGAGATTACCGTGAAGGCTTTTCTGGCCGGCCATCGCATTGTGGAGTTACCGACCACCTGGCGCGGTCGAACCCAAGGTGAGTCGCGGTTCAAGGTATGGGCATGGTTACCGCAGTATTTGAAGTGGTATTTTTACGCCTTCCAACCTAAGCGCAGTTCCGCGCGATGATACGTCCCTAATGCAAGTGCACCAGGTGATCGAGTAAAAACATGGCGGCCACACCGACGAACACGACCAGGGCCATCTTCACGCCCGGTTCGCGGTTCACTTCGGGAATGAGATCGGAGGCCGCAACGTAGATGGTCACTCCGGCGGCCACCGGCAGCCCGTAACTGACGGCGTGGCGTCCGATGGCCATGGTCAGCACACCGGCCATTGTGGCCAGCGCCAGCAACACGGAGGCGAACCAAGACCGGGTCTTGCTCAATCCGCTGGCCAGCATTACCGAGGTTACGGTAAAGCCTTCTGGTATTTTGTGGAGGAATATTGCCAGAAAAATGATCCAGCCCAACCACCGCGAAATCAGGAAGCCGGCAGTAATGGCAATGCCGTCGAAGAAAGTGTGAATGATCAGCCCAAACAGCACTGACATGCGCCGGTGCGAGTGCACGTACTCTTCTGCATGTGTTTCCTCGCCGTAATGAAAATGCGGGGTAATTGTATGCTCAAAAAAGTGCATCAGAAGATAGCCGCCCAGAAGCAGGAACGCTCCCTTCCGCCCGGCGAGCGCCAGGCTCTCGGGGACCATTTCAACCAGAGCGGTGGCCAACATGAAGCCGGCGCCCAGCGCCACAAAATAGCGAAGATAACTGCGGTCCCAGCTCTTCTGCACAATGACGGCACCGCCGAATACGTTGGCTCCGGCAGCCGTTAAGCCAAGCAGAATGCTGAGTACGATTGGATTCATAGGTAGCGAGCAGGATAACAGAGGGGATAGAGGCCAGGGTTTGAAAATAACCCGGCACCTGAACCTGGCGCCTGCTCGTTTCCACTGTGGCCTCTTCAGTCGAGACTGAGCGCTCCATCGGCAATCATTGCAACTGCGATCTGCTGCGGGTAGATCTGATATCTCCGCTTCGCAATCGCCAATTTCAGCGAATCCACACGCTCCTGCCGGACGTCTGGAACTTTGTCCAGCTGTGCTTTCAGGGTTTCGACTACGGCGCTCCCGGCAAACAGATGCGTCATGTCTTCACCATCGGCGGTCATGCCGTGGCCATTACTGCCGTTGCCTGTGCTGCGGCGCAACCCGGGCATGGCTTGTGGATTCAGCAGGCTCTTAAAAAACAGGTCCCATTGGTGCCCATGAAGCGACGCCTCGTCCAGATTTGTCCTGACTGTGTCGAGGGGGACACCGTCAGGCTTGCTGCCGCCATCTCGAGCTAGCCGACCGGGATCCTCGATGGGCGCAGTTGTTGCGCTTGTTGGGGTGTAGTTCGGCCCGCCGGAGATCCGCTTCCGGCACTGGTTCAGCAGCTTCTTTAAGTTAAATATCATCCCGGTTCCTCGTGCTCCTTGGTTGCAATAGAGTGATCGGCGCTAAATAAGAAAACTTTAATCTTCCTGCAAAATAATTTTGCCTGGCCACCCGCCACTCGGGCCTTCTTCACAGATTCCTCTCTCACGAGCTTTTCCATATTCTCCCGTGCGGTGCGGCGGTGCGGACCGACGCGGTGAGAGCGGCCGTACGAGTTTGCTGGGCATTTTCCAGGCTGACCCGCAGCCGTGCCACTGCTAGGGAATGAATCTGCGAGACGCGCGATTCTCCCACTCCCAGCACCGCTCCCACTTCTTTCATGGTGAGCTCTTCCTGGTAATACAGGGCAAGCACTTGTTGCTCGCGCGACGGCAATTCGGCAATCGCATCCGCCAGCATCTGCCGGCGCTCTCCCTGCATGCAGAGAAACAGAGGGTCCTGATTGGCCGGTCCCGGGAGGTTCTCCCCCAGGTCGGTTTCCCGTCCGTCTTCCAGCGATACGACCTGCAGGCTGCCTATCTCGAGGCTGCGAATTTCGTCCAGCAAATGCTGGAATTCTTCCAGGGTCATGCCCATGGCCAGCGCCAGTTCCGGCTCGGTGGCCGAGCGCCCCAGTTCAGTCTGCAACTTCTGTGTAGTGGTCTCCAGGCGGCGGGCTTTGCGGCGGAGATCGCGCGGACTCCAGTCCATGTCGCGCAGACTATCCAGGATGGCTCCGCGGATACGAAACTTCGCATAGGAAGCGAAACGTACCTTCTTCTCGGGGTTGAACTTGTGCACTGCGTCGATCAGCCCCACGATGCCGGCGTGGACAAGATCGTCGAAAGGAACGTGCTGCGGCAGCCGCTCGTGGATGCGGCGTGCGATGTATTTTACCTGCGGCAGTTGTTCCAGCAGGAGCTCGTCTGTCATCTCTCCAACCGGTTCAGTCATCTGCTCGTAAGTCTGGGGGGCAGTCATGTCTCCTCCTAAATCGAATGATTGCGACGACTGCACCGCCAACTCCCTGGGAAAGATGTCGGAAGGCCTGCCTACATGAAATCTCTCCGCAGAACTGCGCAGCGGTCGTCATCAAGACCGTTGTAGGCCGCCAACCTTAGAAATGGATTAGGAGGGGATTAGAAGTTGCTAACGCACTTCACGCGGGGTCCAAATGTGAAATTGCTACAAGGTAGGGAGGAGCTATTGTGATGGGCTGTTCCATAAAGCAGCCTCGTGCGGCCGCTGTCTCTGGTCAACTAACGCAGGGCAGTTGCACAATCCACACGCCGGAAAGATCAGCCAAAACGCTCCATCTCAAGTCGCCGCCAAGGGCGCGAAAGGTCCGGCGAGCAATCTCCAGCTCACCGCTCCAATCCGGCTCGGAGCAATCATCCGCCATCCCAGCACCAATGCGAGCCCCGCATCCTGCGATGCAGATCTCCACCTGCTGCTCCCTGCGCCCTCCACGCATGCTGAGACCGTGGCTGGGCGAAGGGCAGCGGAGCAGGAATTCCAGGAGATAGAAAAAGCCGCGCGTCAACTTGCCTTCGTTAGCCAATACCTCGACTGGTTCGCAGATCAGCTCCAGGGTCAGACCCGCGGACTCGAACAGGGGAAGCATGTCCTCGCGCAGTTGCAGCAAAAGCCGATCCAGTGCGAGTGGGGTTGAAGCATCGCCGGGGTCTTCCGCATCGCTCAGTTCGCGCAGCAGCAACAGGCGCTGGCGCAACTGTTCGGCGGCGTCGATGGCGGCTTCCACGCTATCGCGGAACTCCTCGAGGGTTTGATCGCGCACCAATGCCAGTTCCAGCGAGCATTGCAGAGCAGTAAGTGGCTGGCTGAGATCGTGAAATACGTTCGAGGCGAAATCGCAGCGAGAGACAAGTTCTGTCACATCGGCGCCCCAACGTGGCAGCTCATTTCGTATCCCACACCGCGCACCGTGTGAATGAGATGGGGAGCGTATTCACCATCCACCTTCTTGCGGAGATAGTTGATGTACACGTCGACGATGTTGGTGGTGGTATCGAATGACAGGTTCCAGACGTGCTCCACGATCATGGCACGGGTGATACGGCGGCCCGTGTTACGCATGAGGTATTCGAGCAAGGCAAATTCTTTCGAAGTGAGCTCGATGGGCTTGCCTGCGCGTTCCACTTTGCGTTCCACGCGGTTCAGTTCCAAGTCGGCAAGTCGCAACACCGTTTCGACCGTTCGCGGACCGCGCCGCAGCAGGGCGCGTACTCGCGCCGAAAGCTCGGTGAAGGAAAACGGTTTGATGAGGCAATCGTCGGCGCCCGTATCGAGCGATTGCACCCGATCTTCCACCCGGCTGCGCGCCGTCAGTACCAGCACCGGAAGCGAAGGTTTCTTTGGCCGGACCGCACTGAGCACGCCAATGCCGTCGAGCTTGGGGAGATTCAGATCGAGGATGAGGAGATCGTACTCGCTTTCCAGCGCCATCTGCCGGGCCTGTTCACCGTCGGGCGCCACATCAACCGCATAGTGTTCCGCCTCCAGGCCCTTGCGAAGAAAACTAGCAAGCGAAGCGTCGTCTTCTACGACCAGAATGCGCATAGTGTTGGACATTGGCGAGTAACCAACCCAATGGTTACTATGATCTTCGCTCTTTCAACAGGGGGCGTCAACAAATCTCCCAATGCCTATCAGATAAGGCGTGCCGATTTAGGAAGGACCGTATTGAAACAGTTCATGTGTACGGATGAGGAGGGTGCGAGGTTCGGGATCTCGCATGTTGATGCGACGGCACCGAGAATCGCGCGATTTTTGCTGGCGCGGATTCATTCTCGCGGCGCTATAATCGAAGTATGGCACGTGGTTGGGAAAGTAAATCTGTGGAAGCTCAAATAGAAGAGTCTGATTCTGAACCCTCCCTTAGCGAAACCCGCTCCTGCTCTGCTGAAGAAATGCAACTCCAGATGAAGAAAGCTGACCTCGAGCTTTCTCGTAAGCTGGTTCTTCAGCAGATGGAGAGGAGTGACAGCGAGCGTTATTCGGAGTTGCTGCGCCGAACGCTTGCCGGCCTCGACGCGCAAATCGCCGCCCTGGGCTGATTGGCGCCTGGTCAGATGTTGTCCTTTCGCGGGAAATCCCTCGTCGAAAAGCGACATAAGTCAATGGCTTAGATGGTCATGCTTTGTTCATGAGGTGCCCAGCTTTGGCGAAGAGTCTTTCTCTCGTCTCTTTGCCCGCTGACGGCGAAAAAAGCACCCCTGCGGCGACGCCTACCCCCACCCCTGCGAAAAATTGAAGAACTCTCGTTCCATTCGAGGGTTTCGGGCGCAAACGGTCCGCGGCATTCCTGCCAAGCGTCTCCGCGCGACACGCTGCATCGTTGCGGAAGTCATGAACAATTCGCTCGGCTTCCTTGCTCGCGGTTTTTGCACGCTGGCGCGCTGAATCCACCAGTTGGACTGCCAGTGTCATCGCCTCGGCACCCATATTGATTGCTCTCATCCATTTGTCCGTTTTCGTAGTCAATAGATATCTCCTTTTCTGTCTAGTAGGGAACTAATAAGTTCGCATTCTCGGACCAAGTCGGTCACAGAACGTAAGAGTATGATGCGATTTCTTGGCCACGCGGTCGGGGTCAGTGGTCCTACCTGGCCCCAAACACGAGGAAGTAATCCATTTTGTCCGCCTTCACTAGATCATCATGCTCTTCCAGCAAACGATAGCCGGCCTGCTCTGCTTCCCGCAGCACCACTTTTTTCTGCACCCCATGATCTTCGCCGTTTCCGTCCCGATCAATGATGCCCACGCGTGCGTTGGTTCTTAGCGAAGTTCGCAAGTGGCGTAACAAGATAATCGGGTTCGCGACCTCGTGGTAGGTTTTTAGCAAGAGCACGGCGTCAATGGAGTTCGCGGGCAGCTGTGGATCGTCTGGTTTGCTCAGCACGGTCTTCACATTGGACAGATGTTCCTGCTGGGCCCGGTCTGCAATGTGACGCACCGCCTCCGGGTTGATGTCGACCGCATAGACGGTCCCTGCCTCCGTTACCCTCTTGGCAGCGCGCACCGTGAACCATCCCGAACCAGCCCCAATGTCGGCAACCGTTTTACCCGGTGCGATAGAGAGAATGTCCATCACGCGATCGATGTGTAGCTTTTCGTCCCTGCCGGGAGAATCGAAGATGGAGAGGTCACCGGTGTAAGGGGTGCTGGTCTTCCGCTGCTGCTGCGCCGCTTGCGGTGCAGACGCTTGCGTCCATGCAGCCTGTGCCAGCAACAGGGAGGCAAAAAGCAGTAACGCGGTACGCTGGGTGAAACGCCTGGAAGCCATGAGAAACTGCGTCCACGATCCAGATGCCATTATCATGACAGCTTAGACGCTCGGCCACTGGAGGTGTCACGTCTGGTGTTTTGGCGAGGATGTAGCAGGCCTTTCGGGGATTGAGAAAAATCCCCAAAGCAAACCCCTCACCGCCGGGGCCGGTGAGGGATGCCCAAATGGAGTGGTTCCGAAGCCTGCTACACGTTGACCGTTTCCACCGTTTCCGATTTAACGCCGGCATTGGATGCTCCCCCGGCAGACGGAGGTGTTAAGCCGACGCCCTGCTCCTTACGTGTCTCTTTGACGGAACGATTGCGCGCCGCGCGCAGCTTGAGGAACGACTTCGCTTCGGTGTACAGGCGCTTGCGGTCAGTCGAGTTGAACGCAGCCCTCTTCACGATCCGGAAAATCGCCTTGGGGCGGAAGTAGTACTCGTCGTAGAACCGGTGCACCATTTCCAGGATGTAGTCGCGCGAAATCCCAGGATACTCAATCATGGCGACCTGGTGGCCCATTGCGTCCACCATCTGGGAGCCTTCTGCCTTAAGGAAGCCGTTTGCCTTGGCGTAATCGTAGAGCTCGGTTCCCGGATAAGCATGCGCCAGCGATACCTGGATGGTTTCAACATCCAGTTCCTTGGCGAAATCGATGGTGCGCCGAATGGTTTCCTTGGTTTCGCCAGGCAGACCCAGGATGAAGTCGCCGTGTACTATGAGGCCAAGCTTCTTGCAGTCCCGGGTGAAGTCCCGCGCCCGCTCCACGGTTGCGCCCTTCTTGATGTTCTTCAGAATTTGCTGATCGCCTGACTCATAGCCCACAATCAACAGACGGCATCCCGCCTCTTTCATCGCCTTCAGCGTCTCGTAATCGGTGGTGACGCGTGAGGTGCAGGACCAGGTCAGCTTCAACGGCTTCAGCTTGGTGCAAAGTTCGATGGTGCGCGCCTTCTGAATGTTGAAGGTATCGTCGTCGAAGAAAAACTCCTTCACCCACGGCCAATATTGCTTGGCCTTCGCCATCTCGGCGGCAACCGCATCGGTCGAGCGCTTGCGCCAGGGGTGTCCACTGAGGGTCTGCGGCCACAAACAGAATGTGCACTGCGCCGGGCAGCCGCGCGTGGTGTACAGCGAGACGAACGGATAGAGCAGGAACGGCACGTTGTAGCGACGAGGATCGATGTCGCGCTTGTACACGTCCACCACGTCAGGCAGGGCATCGAGATCGGCTACTGCCGGACGGTCGGCGTTGTGCAGTATCTCGCCATTCGGTCCGCGATACGAAACGCCGAGGATCTCATTCAACGGCTTACCATTGGCATACTCGACTACGGCGTAGTCGAACTCGCGGCGCACGATGAAATCGAGGGCCGTGTCCTTCCTTGAGCGACGCCTCCGGCAGGGTGGTAACGTGCGGCCCTACAAAGGCAATCTTCAGCTTGGGATTGGCCGCCTTCATGGCAGCTGCCAGCTTGATGTCACCCTGAAAGCCTGGGGTGCTGGTGAACAGAACCAGAAATTCGTAGTCCCTGCCAATTTCGATGGTCTCTTGCGCGTTCACCTTGTGCGGAGAAGCGTCGAGCAGGCGAGAGCCTTCCAGCATGCCTGCCGGATAAGCCAGCCAGACCGGGTACCAATAGGACTCGATCTCGCGTGTGGCCGGCCAGCGCGAACTGGCGCCGCCGTCATAATTCTCAAACGAAGGAGGGTTCAAAAACAGAGTTTTCAAAGGCATAGTCTCAGCTATCGTATCATTTGTCCCGCGCTCGCGGAACCGCTTATCTTTCTTCCAGTTAGATGCATTCGGACGGCGTGCAGCGAACGGTCGAGTTAGCGGGGCGGAATGGCCCAGTTCTCCAGTTCACCGGTAAGCCGGAGCAGCTGCAGTTCGGCCCGGCTGAGTTCGATCTCAGCGTCAAAGTAGGCGGCGTGCTTATCTTCGGCAGTCGAGGCGGGCGTTCTGCTGGTCGCGGGTGTTGGCATCACCGGTCTCGATCCGGGCCTTCACTGCTTCCAAGTCGCCTTGAGCAACTTCCCATTCCAATTTGGCCACATCTCGTGCTGCAGCCAGCTGTCGCAGCGATCTCTGAAGCTTTAAGGCATCTTCGCTGACCTGGTTTTTGGTGAGATCTACTTGCTTTTTCGCCATTAAGGCAATCGGCATCAGCCTCTTCCGCCTTGGCCTTCTGCACCGAATTGAAGATGGGGAATCGTGATATTCAGGCCGCCGCTGAAATTGTTGGCGGTGTAGTTGCGATAGTACAAATCGTAATTGTTGTATTTGGCAAGATAAGCATACTGCGACGCCAGATCGACGGTGGGCAACTTCAGGGCCTTGTGTTCACCGTTGGCTCGTGCCTCTGCGGCGGCTACTTTCTGCTCCGCCTGCTTCACGGCAAGACTGTTCTCGACGGCGCGAGCCGACAGATCGTCATCTTGCGAAATCACGGGCAGCTCCGGTATCGATTCAGGTTCGATGGCGATCGATTCGGCAGGTAATCCCACCAGCTTGGATAGATGCTCGCGCAGTACGTCGGCCTGTCCTTGCGCCTCGGCAATTCGCAATCGAATGCGTGCCGCCACCAACTGACTCTTGGTGAGGTCAAGCTTGCTGTCCACGCCCTGCTGCAGGCGTTGTTCGGTCACAAATTGCGCGTTGTCGGCCGCGCTTTGAGCTTCGCCCAGCGCCTTCATCTTGCCGGTGAGCTGATCGAGTTGCGCGTAGGTCAGCGCGGTATCCAGAATGACGGCGTCGCGCTTGTCTTGCACGTCCAGCGAAGTCGCATTCCAGTCGATCTTGGCAGCCTTGAGGAACTGCCGAAGCGATGGGTTGAAAAACGACTGGACCGAGTTGAAGTTCACCACCGACGGCGCCGAGCCTTCCAGGGTGAGCGGAAATCCGTAGGAGTAACCGAGTCCGGAACCAATGGTGAGCTGCGGAATATAGTTGGCCCGAACCTCCTCATAGGCCTTGCGCGCTCGCCATTGGTTGACGGTCGCGATGCCCATGACTCCGCTGTGCTGCAGCGCCAGGTCAACCGCTCTGCGGAAAGACATCGGTTCGGCCGGCGCAGCATCTGCGGCAAGGCAGGAAACAGAAGAAAGGACGAGCGTGCAAACGAGGGCGGCCATCCTCACAGCACAGCCAACCCGAGTCATTCTCAAACAGCGGGGCTTTCGGGGCATCCTTGCTCTACCTGTTGAATCGATTTGAAGACGGGACTACTGTAGCCGATCAAGAGCTTTCCGCGCGCGGTCGAAACCGGACGCCAGCGCAAGCGACGCCTCATATTCTGACGTGGCATCCGAACCACGGCCCATCTTCTCGTAGATCTGACCTAGCAGGTAGTGGGCGCGAAACGCCGGTGCATCCTCCACCAGTCCGCCAGAATCGAGATACTTCTGCAAGTATTGTGCCGCCTGTGGAAAGTCACGGCCGCTAAGGTACAGTTCATTGGCGGCGTCAAAATAGTTCTCGGCGACCCGGCTGGGCTGTGCCATGGCCGTCAGCACCGTCTTCTGCACGTCGTCGAAGCGCCCGCGAAGACGGTAAAAGTCGGCCAGTTGCAGCCAATAAGTCGCAGGATTGTGGGCCTCCTTGATGGCGCTCGCGGAACTGGCTCTCAGCCTCATCGTACCGTTTTTCCTTGGCGGCAACCTGCGCCAGGATCAAAGTGCGCCTCGGCAGCGTCGTATTTGCTGACCTGCGCCGCCTGATCGCGGGCCTTGTCCAGTCCCCCACCCATGATGGCCGGAGCTTGAGTGTAGTACTGGGAGAGATCGCTGCGGGCCTCTACGTTCGCCGGATCCAGCTGCACTGCGCGCTCAAATTCATTCTTGGCCTTGCGCGCCAGTCCCGCCGCGACAGACGGATTCGAATCTCCCGCCTTCCTGCCATACGCTCGTGCCAGCCAAAGATGATAACTGGCATCCTGAGGCCGCTCAGCGACCGCACGTTCTCCCCATCTCACAGCATCGTCCCAGCGCTCCATGGCGTAGTAGGCGCGGGACAGCAGATTGAACGACTCCGCATCGTCGCGGTTCGACAACACGCTGATCGCGTCATTCATGCGGCCGCAGCGACAGTAACTGCACGGCGGCAGGATCGGCGGCGGCGATCGTGGTGACCGCCAGCAGCAGCAGAAGCAGAACTGAGAATTTTGAATACAAGAGCTTCATGGATTAGCGATTTTCACCGGCATCCCTTCGCGGAGGGACTGCATGTTGAGGGCGCCCAGCGCCAGCACCGCGTTGTCGGGGAGGCCGCTGGTGACTTGGATCCGGGTGAGGTTGGCGACTCGAGGTTTTCACGTCGCGTCGCTGCAACTCTCCATTGACCACCTGGAATACGAATTGACCGTTGGCGTCCTGGTGTACCGCTTCTCGCGGGACGGTCAGCGCATTCTGCTGGCGCGCGATGACGACTGCGACACTGATATTGGTGTTTGGCAGGAGCTTGAGATCGCTGTTCTCCACCACGCAGGTCACTTCGCCGACCATTCGGGTCCCACGCTGCACGACCGTGGTCGGCAGGGTTTCCAGCGTGCCTTGCCAGACCCGCCCCGGAATGGCATCCCAGGTGACTTCAACCAACTGGCCCTTCCGCAGTTTGCCGATCTCCGGTTCGTCGACGAATGCGCGCACTCGTACCTTGTGCAGGTCCGCTACCTGCACCAGCAGATCTCCAGCGTTGACAAATGCACCTTGCCGCACCGGCAGGGAATAGACCATTCCTGCGCGCGGAGCAGCAATGTTTGAATTTTTCAGCAGCTCCTGTGCTGCGGCCAGCGAGGCGCGAGCTTCAGCCTGCTGGGACTCGACGTGGCCAACTTCCTGTTGTGAGTAGCGTCCGCTCAGTTTCTGTTGCAGCAATTGCACGTTGGCTTCGGCAATCTGAAACCGGCTCTGCGCGGTATCCACTTCGGCCTGCGACGCCGCGCCACTCTGCAACAAGCGCTGCATCGCTTGCAGGTTGCGTTGCGCAGTCATCCCGATCAGCCTGGGCTTTTACCAGCGCATTGCGCGTGGTCAGCAATTCGTCCTTCGTGCCACCGTTTTCCACGGCGCTGATGTCGGCTTCCGCGCCCTTCAATTGCGCCTGGGCGCGAGCTGCCTGCGACCGCGCATTGGCATCTTCAAGTTGCAGAAGGAGTTGCCCGGGCTTTACCCACGAACCCTGCTGCACATAAATCTTCTTCACCGTGGTGGCCATTGGGGCGTAAGCCTCGAAGTTATTCAGGGCTTCGATCTTGCCGTTGGTGGCGATGCTGTCGGTGATGGTCTCGCGATCGGCACGACCGATCCGAACCGGGACTTGAGAACGGCGCAAGGAGACGAAAGCCGCGAGCACCACTACCGCCACAGTCAGGCCGATAACGATACCCCAGGTGCGTCTTCCGTTTACTCGATCATGACCGTTTTCGGTTTGCTGCTGCCATTCTTGTTCGAGTCTATAAGTATAACGTAGAACACAACTTCCACCGCGGTGGCTCTGCGGCGAGGGCCGCGGGGCATCGTCTCCTCAAATCTACCCAGGCTGATACGGCCGCTTCTCTATCTGATGTTCGAGCTTGTGCGAAGACGCAGCCGGCACAGCAGGACCCCGGGGTTTGTCGTGTCCCTATCACGCGCCTCGCTACAATAGACCCATGGCAAAAAGCGCACGCTATACCTCGGAGCACGCCGCGGCTGGCCTCTCCGCTAAATTTCCGCAGATTGAAACGTGGCCGAACCAATTCCCCGGCTATGAGATCGTGATCGACATACCCGAGTTCACCTCCGTCTGCCCCAAGACCGGCCTGCCCGACTTCGGGACGCTGTGGATTCGCTACATGCCCGACAAGTCCTGCCTCGAACTGAAGTCGCTGAAGGAATACCTGATTGGTTACCGCAATCTGGGCATCTTCCAGGAAAACATCGTGAACCGCGTTCTGGAGGACGTGGTGCGTGCCAGCAAGCCGAAATGGGCTGAGGTAAAAGGCGAGTTTCGTCCGCGCGGGGGTATCGGCACGGTCGTGATCGCGCGCTACCCGAGACCGACGAGGTAATAGCACCGGCGTTTAGTACGTGCCTTCCCGCCGCGTCCCGAAGTACTTGCGTATTCCGAATGCGTTGTAGCGGCCCCAGGGACCGTTCGGACCCAGCTACGCCGGCCCCAGGGTCTGATCGCGCGCTCCGAACCGCTGCATCAGCGGATGGCCGGTCACGCGAAACTCAAATCGCTTAGGCAGATCGATTCCGACGCCCCAGGAGTACTCCATACCAATGCCGCTCCACGACCAGGTGTACAGAGTTTGCGGAATGTTCTTGCCGAACAGGAAACGTGGGATCGTAAAAGAAGTTGACCCGGCGCAGCATGGTGCGTCCGAACGGACGCAACTCCACCGTGCCCGAGATCATGTAGCGCCCAAAGGCGCTGCACTGTGAATTCACGCCGCCGAACTGCCCGGCATTGGCCGCACACAGGTTGGGATCGGTCTCGTTGTGCGGGGGAGTGATGTCGAATTGCGCCCATCCCCAGTACCAGTCCTTGGGGAAAAACATGCGGTCCGAAGTAGCCGCTGGTTTAGTACTGGCCGTTGGCTGTGAATCGGCCACGGCACTTGCATCGGTGGCCGGCTTCGAATCTTGGGCCAGCAGGCCAACCTGCAACATGAGACAAATCAGGAACGGTAGCAAGCGTTTCATACACTCTCCGCGACGATAAATTGGGCACGACCGAGAAGGAGCGAACAAGTGCCCTGCCGCCCTGGCTCGCATCAGCGGCGCAGGCGGAGAGATGGCGCGGTCAGTAACCTCCGCGCACTTTCACTTGCCGATTCTTCTCCACGAGAGAGTATCTCGGTATCGGCAGCATGGGAAGGATTTTTGCCGCAATAGTTGTTAACGTCTGTCATTCGCGGTGTGAACGTCGCCCCGCCCGGCGCGAACCTTGAAGCTAGCCACCAACCACCAACTGCGAAGGGCGAGGAGCAAAAAGCGAACAGAGAATCGCGGCTCGTCGTGTTATCCTCCGCCCACCCATGTCTGCCAAGACCAATGCCTGGGCCGCGCTACTGCTGCTGACGGCGCTGAACTTTCTTAACTACATCGACCGGAACGTGCTGTTCGCAGTGCAGCCCTTGATCCAGAAGGAATTCGCGCTTAGCGACAAGCAGGTCGGTTTTCTGACTTCCGCTTTCTTCGTCTGCTACATGATTGCCGCTCCGCTCATCGTTCCCCTGGCCGATCGCTTTCCGCGCCGCCGGATCATGGCGGCAGGCGCCTTCGTCTGGAGCCTGGCGACGCTGCTGAGCGCGGTCACACATAACTACGACGAACTCTTGCTCCGCCACGTGATCGTCGGTATCGGAGAGGCGACATTCGTTGCCATCTCGCCGGCGTTCCTCTCTGATCTTTTTCCGGAGACGGTCCGCGGAAGGGTGATGGGCCTTTTTTATCTCGCCACGCCGGTGGGCAGTGCGCTGGGCTATCTCGTCGGCGGCTACCTGGGAACCCGCTACGGCTGGCGGGCCCCGTTCCTGGTGTCGGCGCTGCCCGGATTGCTGCTGGCATTCGCTGTTCTGGCCTTGCGCGAACCCGTACGCGGCGCCAGCGATCACTTGGCCGACAGCTTCGAACGCGGTTCTCTGCGCGGGCTGTTTCACAACCGGGCATTCTGGACCATCAGCCTGGGAGCGGCCATGATGACCTTCGCCATCGGTGGCCTGCAAGTGTGGATGCCTACATTCCTCTATCGCATCCGGCACGTGCCGCTGGAGCGCGCCAACCTTTCTTTCGGCGGCATGACTGTAATTGCGGGAACGGTGGCCACATTCTAGGCGGGTGGCTGGGCGATCGACTGCTGCGGCGCACGCCTGCGGCCTATCAACTCATCTCCGCCATCGGCATGACGCTTTCCGATTCCGGCAATCATCGCAGCCATATATTTGACCGGGCCGGCGATGTACCCGGCAATTTTCTTCGGCGAATTTTGCCTTCTACTCAACACCGCTCCGCTTAATGCGGCCCTGGTGAACTCGGTCAGTGCGCGCATTCGAGCCACTGCCCTCGCGGTGAACATCTTTATCATCCACCTGCTAGGCGACGCGTTTTCACCCACCCTGATTGGGTACATCTCGGATAGGAGCAACCTTCAGATCGGACTGATGGCAATGATTGCCGCGGTTGCCCTGTCGGCGGCAGTGCTGTTTTACGGGATGCGCTTTGCGCCTAAGATCAGTAGCGAGCAATTAGCAACTAGCAACTAGTTATCGAGATTTGTCGCGCGCTCAGCCACTGCGAGACTCCGCGCCGGACGGCGGCCTTGCCAGCATCATCGTGACGGGATATTGACTAATTTCTGATTGGCTAACTGCCAATTGCTAGCTGCTAATTGCTAACAACAAACGCCCTCGCGCGGGACGCGAAAGGGCGTTAGGGTTTTGCAACGCTCAGCTGCCGGGCAGGCTACTTGGTGAATGCCGCGATGGCGGCGGCTTCATCGTCCTTCACGTCAAAGACGGTGTAGAGCTTAGTGATCTGCAGCAGATCATGCACCTTCTTGGTCAGATGCAGCAGCTTCAACTCGCCGCCCTGGTTGCGAACCGAGGTGAAGGCGCTGACCAGCTCGCCAATCCCCGAACTGTCGATGTAGCTGACATCGCCCAGGTTGAGCAGAATCTTCTTCTGTCCTTTGCTCAGCAGGTCCTTGACGGTATCACGCAATACCACACTACCTTCGCCCAGAGTGATTCGCCCGCTCAAGTCGACAATCGTGACGCCATCTACCTGCCGGGTGCTTGCTTTCATGCTCACGTGGAAGCCTCCTGAGGATCCAGATCGTTGTTCTGGAGCCGCTTGATCAAAGTAATTTCAGTGCCGGGGTCAACTTTACGGAAACGGACTTCGTCCATGAATGCCCGCATTAAGAATATCCCACGGCCGGACTGTTTCATAAGATTTTCCGGGGCAAGCGGGTCAGGAACCTCGGCCGGGTCCAGTCCTTTGCCCTGGTCGGTAATGGTAATGGTCAACTCCCGACCGTCTTGCGCGAACGTTAAATTTACGCTCTTGGCAGGATCGTAGGCGTTACCATGCAACACGGCATTGATCATCGCCTCACGAACTGCCATCGAAATTCCGCCGCGCGTGTCCTCGTCGAAACCAGCTTGCGACGAGAACTGATCGGCCATGGCTTCGGCCTTGTTCACGGTTTCCAGCGTGGATTCCATCCTGTATGAAACGCGTTGTGGCGCGGTCATCAATTGGCTCGTTCCGCCCTGTTCGGTGCGCCTTCAAGGCTCAAAGGAACAGAATTCTCCAAGATGGAGCAGTTTGCCCTTTCGGGCGTTGCTTGTCAACGCAACTGTTTTACGCTGTCGGTAGCACATGATATGTCCGGTTGAGATAGCAGGTGATCTGTCCGCTTTGCGGGCGGCGAGAGTAGGAGACCATGGGGAGCATGGAGTCTTACTCGAAGGCCGCGATGGAGCGGGCGATGAAAGTGCAGGAAGTGATATTGCGGGCGGCAGCAAAGAAGATCACCTGGTGGCAGGCCGCCGAGATTATCGGTATCAGCGACCGGCAGATGCGGCGCTGGCACGAACGACTGGAAGCGTTTGGCTATGACGGATTGTTGGATCGACGGCGTGGCCGGCCCTCCCCCAAGCGAGTCCCTCTAGCGCTAGTCGAGCAGGTGTTGGGACTGTATCGTGATGACTATTTCGATCTGAACGTGCAGCATTTTCACGAGAAACTGTGCCAGGAGCACGGGATTCATCTGAGCTACACCTGGGTAAAACAAGTGCTGCAAGGGGCCGGGCTGGTAGCGCGGGGGCGCAAACGCGGAGTGCATCGCCAGCGGCGGGAACGGCGACCGCTACCGGGCATGCTGCTGCACATTGACGGCAGCCGTCATCGCTGGTTTCAGGACGAGCGCTGGTATGACCTGATCGTCATTCTGGATGATGCCAGCAGCGAGATCTACTATGCCCAACTGGTGGAGGAAGAATCGACGGCGACGGTGATGGCCGGGTTGCGGGAAGTGATCGAGTGCAAGGGATTGTTCTGCGCCTTGTACAGCGATCGCGGCAGCCATTTCTGGCTCACGCCGAAGGTGGGCGGCAAGGTCGATCCCCATCGGCTGACGCAAGTGGGACGTGCCCTGCGCGAGTTGGGAGTGCAGATGATCCCGGCCTACTCGCCGCAGGCGCGGGGTCGCAGCGAGCGCAGCTTCGGGACCTGGCAGGGACGGCTGCCGCAGGAGCTGCGGTTGCATGGCATCACCACGCTGGAAGCCGCCAATGGCTTTCTGCGGGAGCACTATATTGCCGCGTTTAATGGACGCTTTCAGGTGACGCCGGCCCAACGCGGCAACGCGTTTCTTGCTTGCCCCCGCAAGCATCTGGACCTGATCTTCTCGCTGCAGTTTGAACGCACGGTGAACCGGGACAACACCGTCAGCTTTCAGAATCTGCAGCTACAGATTGAGCGGGTGCAGTGGCGAGGCACGCTGGCCGGCTGCAACGTCATGGTTCATCAGCACCTGGACGGAACCCTCAGCCTCACCCACGGGCCGCATCGGCTGGGACGTTATACCGCCCAAGGTGTGGCCCTCACAGCAACGCAAAACGCGCCGGCCGAAAACGCCGTGGAAAAGACGCGCCGTGGAAAAGTCCCAAAAACGACTTTTCCACCGCGCTTGGAAATCCCGCCCAGTGCGCGGGATTCCCACTTTCCCACCGCGACGACGGCTACTGGTTTATGAGGAAAGTCAAAAACCAAAACCGGACATTTCACTTGCTATGAAAAGCGGACATTTTGACTTGCTACAGACACGCAACTGTTTTACGCGCGGCAGCATGGCCGGAGTTATCGGTCGGTAGAGGCGCCTTCCACAATACCGCATCGACGGCCAAAGGGGGTGGTGGGGCGGCGTGGCTTGGTATGGCTGGGTTGCCGAATCCGTGGCGGGAGAATAAAATTAGAACGAACGTTCGAAACCGGAGCACTTCCGGCGCACTGCTTTTCAATTGAGACCGCCCATGTCCTCTTCCTCTACAACCCGGGCCCTGGAACGTCCTTCTCCCGGCGATACCCGGTTCGATCGCCGCCTGAGCGAGATTCTCGACTATGCCACCGAGATATTCGCCGACAAAGGCTATGAGGGCGCTTCCATGCGCGACTTATCGCGCTTGAGTGGTATCTCGCTGGCCGGCCTTTACTACTATTTCGAATCCAAAGAGAAGCTGCTGTATTTCATCCAGCAGCACACCTTCAACACCATCATCGAGCGATTGCGCGAGCGCCTGCAGGAGAGTCACGACCCCGAGACCCGCATCCGCATCTTCGTCCTCAATCACATCAGCTATTCCGTCGCCAAACAAAAAGCGATGAAGGTGCTGGCGCATGAAGATGACGTTTTGACGAATGGCTATGGCACCGAGTTGGCTGCGATTAAACGTGAGTATTACCGCATCTGCGTCGGACTGGTGGAAGAACTGGTGAAGGCGGAAAACCTGAAATTCGTCGGGCGGCATACCGGCGCGACGGGCGGAATCTCCACGCGGACCGCGGTCTTGGGGCTTTTCGGAATGATGAACTGGTTGTACACATGGTACAGGCCCCGCGTCGATCCCGATGCGGAAACTATTGCACGGCGAGATGAGCGATATTTTTCTGCGCGGAGTGCGCGCGGAGAAAGCCGGTGACTGGAAGCCACGTCGGGCGCCGAACCTCAGTCGTAAGCCGGAAACCGATGGCCGATTCAAGGCAAAAGGCGCCAAGCGCAAACCGTCGCGCCCTTTGGCAACGGGCCGATCTCGTTCATGAGCGCGTTGCCACCATACTGTGTCAGGAGTTTTGTCGATGGGTAGCAAGACCCAGCCTGCGTCCAGCGAAGTGAAACAGCTCATACAGTACCGTGTTGAGTCTGGCGTCGCCGTCCTTCTGTTGGACGACCCGCCTGCGAACACCTATAGCTACGAGATGAACCGCCAGCTTGACGATGCCATTCTGCGGGCGCGTATGGATAGCGGCGTTTACGTCATCGTGTTGAGCGGAGCTGGTGAAAAGTTTTTCTGCGCCGGCGCGAACATTCAGATGCTGACCGAGGTTGACCCCACGTTCAAGTACTACTTCTGCCTTCACGCCAACGAGATGCTGTTACGGTTGGAGAACACTCCCAAGCTCGTGATCGCAGCCCTTAACGGGCACTGCGTTGGCGGCGGGCTGGAGGTCGCCATGGCTGCGGACCTGCGCATTGCGCGCAAGGACGGTGGCAAGATCGGTTTGCCGGAGGTCAACCTCGGCGTTCTGCCTGGGACCGGCGGGACCCAGCGCCTGGCGCGCATTGTCGGGAAGTCGAAAGCCATCGAACTGATGGTGACCGGCAAGACTTTTTCGTTCGAAGATGCGAAATCACTGGGACTGGTGAACGAAATCTTCGACAGCGAAAATTTTATGGATCAGGTGTTGGAGTACGCGCGCCAGTTTTGTCCTCCGAACAAAGCGGCGAAGGCGGTCGGACGTATCAAGCGCGCGGTGCAGACTGGTTGGGAGATTCCGATGGAAGCCGGACTTGCCCTGGAGCGCGAGAACCAGCAGCTTCTGTTTGAGAGCGATGACGCCAGGGAAGGCCTGGCCGCATACCTCGAAAAGCGGCCGGCGAAGTTTACCGGGAAATAACATGAGTTACCGACACCAAAACCAGCTTCACCCGCATCACGGTCGACCTGCAGCCTCCGGTGGCGCGCGTCGCGCTGAACAATCCGCCGCTGAACGTCATCGACATTGCGATGATGGATGAGTTGCGCGCGGCGCTGGAGCAGATCGAGGCGCGAGCGGAAATCAGCATTATCGTGTTTGCGGGTTCGGAGCGTGCTTTCTCCGGCGGTGTGGACATCGCTGCGCACACGCCCGACAAAGTGCGTGACATGCTTACCGCATTTCACGGCGTGATTCGCTCAGTGGTTGACAACGGTAAGCTGACGATCGCCAGCGTTCGGCGGCACTGCCTGGGCGGCGGCGCAGAACTGGCCATGATGTGCGATGTGGTGTACGCTTCGCCGGATTCGGTCTGGGGATTTCCCGAGATCAAGCTGGCATGTTATCCGCCGGTCGCCAGTGTGGCTTTGTCTGCCATTGTGGGACAGAAGCTGGCGGCTGAGCTCGTTGCTCACCGGCCGAACGTCTAAACGGCCAGGAAGCGTTGGAGGCGGGATTGGTGAATGGACTGGCCGACGATCCGGAAACGCTGGTTGCCGAATGTGTGCAGCGGGTGTCGCAATTGAGTCCGGCGGCTATTAGCGCTGGCCAAGAAGGCATTCTATGCGTGGGACGCGATTCACTTCGATAAAGGTCTGGCGCGCGCCGAACAGATTTATTTCGACGAGCTGATGAAAACCGCGGACGCGCAGGAAGGCATCACAGCATTTATGGAGCGGCGGCGGCCGAAGTGGGTGGGGAAATGAGCGCTGTATTGGATTACGAGATCGCACCGGAAGAGCTGAAAGCGCAGCAAGAAGCGGGAGCAGACGTCGTGCTGCTTGACGTGCGCGAGCCTTGGGAGTTTGAGGTCGCGAAGATTGCCAACAGCAAATCGATTCCGATGGGAGACATTCCGGCGCGATTTCAAGCAGGAACTCGATCCCGAGAAGCACATCGTCGTCATTTGCCATCATGGCGTGCGCTCGATGAACGTAACCGCATGGCTGCGGCAGCAAGGCTTCGAGAAAGCGCAATCGTTGCGTGGCGGGATCGACCGCTGGGCGCGACAGATTGATCCGACAGTGCCGGTGTACTAAAAGCAGGCACTTAGCATTTGGCATTTAGCACACAGCGTCTTCGAAAAACGGCATTCGACCAAGTGCTAATTGCTAACTGCCAAATGCAGGTTTCTACTATGAAAAAAGAACTCATTGAACTACGCATCAACGGACGCACACACGAGCTGGCGATTGAGCCGAACAAGCTTCTGCTCGACGTGCTTGCGCCAGGACCTGGGGCTCACCGGATCCAAGCGCGCCTGTGACGATTCCTCGTGCGGCTCCTGCACCGTGCATGTGGATGGCGTGCCCATGCTTTCGTGCACCATGCTGGCCGCCAGTTGTGAGGGCCAGGAGATCACGACCGTTGAAGGCTTGGCCGATCACGGCGGTTTGGCTGCGTTGCAGAAGGCCTACGGCGATTTTGGCGGCGCGCAATGCGGCTTCTGTACGCCTGGATTCATGATGACGGTGAGGTGGCTGCTGGCCAACAATCCCGATCCCAGCGAGGATGAGATTCGCGAGGCACTCAGCAGTAATCTTTGCCGCTGCACCGGCTATTCGCAGATGTATGAGGCAGTACGAGCTGTGATCGAGGCGGAACAGGCGGCGCAGAAAGAAATGGTCGGAGCGAAATAGAAAGATCAATTTGTCGCGTGGATTTGGCTAGATGCTGAGTGCTAATTGCTAGAGGCTGAGTTTCTTATGACTGACTTTTCTGTAATCGGGAAATCGATCGCCATGGTGGATGCCGCGGGCAAAACCACCGGTGCGGGCAAGTACACGGACGATCTCAGCCTTCCCGGGATGCTGGTCGGCAAGATTCTCCATTCGCCGTATCCGCACGCTCGCATCAAGCGTATCGACACTTCGCGAGCGCAAGGCCCTGGACGGAGTCGTCGCCGTTGTCACCGGTGCGGACGCGCCCGAATCCATACGGCATTCTTCCCGTGGGTCACGATGAGACCGCGCTGGCGGTGGAGAAGGTCCGGTACGTTGGCGATCACGTAGCCTGTGTTGCGGCCATCAGCGAGGAGATTGCGGAAAACGCGATCGAGCTGATCGACGTGGAATACGAGCCGCTGCCCGCCTACTTCGATCCCGAAGATTCGATGAAAGCGGAGAGCGATCTCATTCACGAGAACCGTCCCGCACAATATCGAGAAGGATTATCACCACGTCTTCGGCGATCTGGACAAGGGATTTGCCGAAGCCGACTACATCGCCGAGGGCCGCTACATCGCTAACGAAGTGACGCACGCCGCGATGGAGCCGCACAGCACGCTGGCGAACTTCGAACTCGATCCGCACACCGGCAAGCTGGGACGGCTTACGGTGTGGTCGTCCACGCAGGTTCCGTATTACCTGCAGCACAAGCTTTCGCTGGTGCTGGAGATGCCGATGTCGCAGATCCGCGTGATCAAACCCTTGGTGGGCGGCGGTTTTGGCGGCAAGAGCGAAATCATTCCGCTGGAGATCATCGCGGCGGTCGCGGCGCGCGCGGCCAAAGCCCCGGTGAAGATCACCTACACGCGCGAGGAAGTTTTCTGGGCGCATCGCGGACGCCCGCGCACCATCATCGATCTGAAGACGGGAGTGAAGAACGATGGGCGCATGACGGCGGTGGCCTGCAAGGTCATTCAGGATGGCGGCGCCTACTGCTCGTACGGCGTGGTGACCATTCTCTATTCCGGTGCGCTGCTGGGCGCGCTGTACGACATTCCGAACATTCGCTACGACGGCTATCGCGTGCTGACCAACAAGCCTGCGTGCGGCGCCATGCGCGGCCACGGCACCGTCAATGTGCGGTTCGCCTTCGAGTCGCAGATGGACGAGATCGCCGCCAAGCTCAATCTTGATCCGGCCGAGATGCGGCGGGTGAATCTGCTGAAGCCGCCGACGGTGACGGTCAACGGCCTTCGGGTGCTGAGCTACGGACTGCCGGAGTGCATCGATCAGGTGGTGACTCGATCAGGTTGGAAGGAGCGCAAAGGCAAACTGCCCAAGGGCCGCGGCCTGGGAGTTGCGTGCAGCCACTATGTGAGCGGCGCAGCCAACAGCATCATCCGCTCCGACATGCCGCATTCGACGGTCAACATCAAGATCGACCGCGACGGTGGCGTAGTGGTTTATACGGGAGCTTCGGAGATCGGACAAGGCTCCGACACCATGACCGCGCAAGTTGTGGCGGAAGTGCTGGGCTGCGAAATCTCGCGGGTGAAAGTTATCGCCGCCGATACCGATCTGACCCCGATTGATCTCGGTTCCTACTCCAGCCGCGTGACTTTTATGGCCGGAAATGCCGCCCTGCGCGCCGCCGAAGATGTGAAGAAGAACATCGTAAGTGCCGCTGCCAAGCGCATGAATTGCGCACCCGAAGACGTAATCATGCGCAATGATCGCGTGTGGAACGGAGGTACCACACTGTCGGACTATAGATCCCACAGCGTCAGACAGCCTGCAGGAGCAGGAGGCGGCGCGCGGACATGTGGACGGCCAGATCCTTCGCGGATCGGTCTTGCAGACGCGCAAGGAGGAGGGCCCTAAGGACCATATGAGCTTCGAGGAGGCCATTGTCGCGGCGATCGACTTCCACGGGGCGCTGACCGGCACTGGTTCCTACGCGCCTCCGGTCGCGGCGCGCGGCGGCAAGCACAAAGGCGGCGGCGTGGGGCCGTCTCCGGCGTATTCGTATTCGGCGCAGGTTGCGGAGGTCAGCGTGGATGAGGATACCGGGCGAAGTGACGGTGCACAAGATATGGGCGGCCCACGACTGCGGACGCGCGCTGAATCCGGTGGCCGTCGAAGGCCAGGTGATCGGCTCGGTCTGGATGGGGCTTGGGCCAGGCGCTAGAGGAAGAGATGGTCTGGAAAGACGGGCTGCTGATGAATCCCGGGATGCTGGAATACCGCAGTCCGTCGTCGGCGGAGTCGCCCGAGATTGAATGCATCATCGTCGAGAGTATCGATCCCGAAGGACCATTCGGAGCGAAGGAAGCGGGCGAAGGTTCGCTGGCGGCGACGATTCCGGCAATCTCGAATGCGATCTACGACGCTGTGGGAGTTCGGCTGCGCGAGGCGCCGTTCACCCCGGAGCGTGTGCTGGCAGCCCTGCGCGCGAAGAAGGGAATGAAGCGAATCGAAATGACCGAGTCAGTTGACCCGACCGCGCCCCACAAGCTTCGCGAACACGGCGGCTCGCTGTGGTTCCGCGGCAAGGGCCCGATGCGGCATCCGCTCGATCCGGCGCGACAGGGCACGAATGCCGGGTCGCCCGTGGGCGGTGCGGAGTGAGCCTGCCCAGCTTTCAACTGTTGCGTCCTAAGACCCTCGACGAAGCCATGGCGCTGATGGCGAAGTATGACGGCCAGGTGAAAGTGGTTGCCGGCGGCACTGACCTGCTGCCTTCGATGAAGCAAAAACTGTTCACGCCGCCCTATGTTCTCGATTTGCGCGGCGTCAGCGAACTGCGTGGAATTCGCCATCACGCAGGCGAGGGCGTTGGAGATCGGTGCGCTGACGACCCTTGCGCGCGGTCGAACATTCGCCGCTGATTCGCAAAGATTTCCCGGTCCTGTACGAAGCGGTAAAGACAGTCGCTTCGCCGGTGTTGCGCAACATGGGAACGATTGGCGGCAATCTCTGCCTCGATACCCGCTGCCTGTGGTACAACCAGTCGCTGCTATGGCGCAAGAGTTGTGGCTTCTGCCTCAAGAAGGATGGCGATCTCTGCCACGTCGCACCCGGCGGAAAGTTCTGCTGGGCGGCCTTTTCGGGCGACACGCCGCCGGCGCTGCTGTGCCTGGGAGCAGAAATCGAGATTACCGGGCCGAATGGCGCACGGCGTACCCCATTGTCAGAGTTCTACGTGAACGACGGCATTGCGCGTCTGCATCTTGCGCCAAATGAGATCGTCACCCGCGTGTACCTGCCGGAATCGTCGGCGGGGTGGCGTGGCAGCTATCAGAAGCTCCGCGTGCGCGGGAGCATTGATTATCCGTTGGCTGGCGTCGCGGTCGCGCTCAAAATGCGCGCAGGCCGAGTGGAAGACGCGCGCGTTGCTATCACCGCTGTCAATCCTGCGCCGTTTCTGGTGAAAGATGCGGATGCGCATCTGGTTGGAGCTGGTTCCGACCGATGAGATCGCAGAGCGAATTGGCGACTTGGCGGCCAGTACGGCCAAGCCGCTGACCACCTCAGCGCTGACGCCGGAATATCGCCGCGAGATGGTGCGGGTGTTTGCCAAGCGAGCGGTGATGGCGGCGGCGAGCTGACTGTGTCTAGTTTTTTTGTGATATAGAGGTCCTTCGACTCGTCGCTGCGCTCCTCGCTCAGGATGACAAATTTGGGGAGCATTGGTTGTTGCATCAACCGACCACTGACCACTGACCGATGCTAATCACCGACTGCCACATTCACATTCAGCCCATGGAGTTGTTCAAACCCGAAGCCCTGGCGCTGATGAAGAAGTCCCGCAAGGATTTCGATCAGGTGGCGGAATACTGCGCCTCGCCAAAGGCATTTCTCAAGTATCTCGATAGAATCGGAATCGATCGGGCAGTGCTCATCAACTACGTTGCGCCCGAGGTGATCGGCTTTACGCCAGCGGTCAACGAGTTCATCGCCAACTACGTGAAGGAAGATCCGAAGCGGCTGATTCCCTGCGGCAGCGTGCACCCGCGCCACACGCAGAATGTTCTGGCCGACATGGAGCATATCGTGCGGCTGGGCATCAAGCTCATCAAAATCCATCCGCCGCACCAGTTGCTCTATCCCAACGATTACGTGAACGGCGTCAAAGAACTGGAGATCATCTATCGTGCGGCCGAGGCGAACGGCATTCCGATCATGGTGCACACCGGAACGTCGATCTTTCCCGGAGCGCGCAACAAGTACGGCGATCCGATGTACGTTGACGACGTGGCCGTCGATTTTCCCCGGCTGAAGATTCTGTTGGCGCACGGCGGGCGCCCGCTGTGGATGGACACCGCCTTCTTCCTGGTGCGGAGACACCGCAATGTCTATCTGGACATCAGCGGCATTCCACCCAAAACGCTCCTGAAATACTTTCCGCGGCTGGAAGAGATCGCGCACAAGACGCTGTTCGGCACCGACTGGCCGGGGCCCGGTGTTCCAGAGATCGAGAAGAACCTGGCTGAGTTTCGCGCACTCGCGCTGAGCGAAAGTGCGAAAGAACAGATCCTGAGCAAGACAGCGCTGGAGATCTGGCCGGCCTAAGGCCGGTTAGTGGCTAATTAGGAGCCAGTCTTGCGAACATCTGCCCAGCACCCTGGTCTTCCACACCAGCGGCAGCCTCTGATGGCCGCCCAAAGTTCGTCATATCCCACACGCGACTTGGCGGAAAACGGAATGACCTGCGAGGGCAGGATCCTGCAGTTGGTCGCAGAGTTTAGGCAGCGAGGCGCGCAGTTGGTTATTCGAAATGCGGTCGGCCTTGGTTGCTACCACGATGAATTGCCGATCCATGTGACGCAGCCAGTCCATCAACTGCAAATCAAGCGCCTGGGGAGGAATGGTGACGTCAACCAGCGACAGGCACAGCACCAGCGACTCGCGATCCTCCAGATAGGGATTGATGAACTGCGCCCACTGCGCGGTAATTTCCTTAGGCGCGCGGGCGTAACCGTAACCGGGCAGGTCGGCGAACACGAAGTCGGGACTTGGCTTGCCGGGGCGGCGCACCTGGAAGAAGTTGATGGTCTGGGTGCGACCGGGAGTGTTGCTGGTCTTGGCGATCTTGCTGCCGACAAGCGAATTGATCAAGCTCGACTTGCCAACATTGGAGCGGCCCAGAAAGGCGATCTCTGGCGCGCCCGCAGGCGGGAACTGCAGCGGGGCAGCGGCGGAGGTCACAAAGCGAGTCAACACCTTCATGCAATCAGTACCGCCATCCTGAACGGCAGAGTGCGCGAAGCGAGAAAGGAACAGGTCCCGCACTGGGCGGACTTGTTCGCTTCGAAGTGGTGGTCAGTCGTGCGCTTACTGGTGTGCCGGCGCCGGCTCCGGAGTTGGGCGGCAGCGCCGCGATTCCTGGCGAGGCCTCGTCCGGCACTTCCGGCAGCGGACGCTCCAGCGCAAACGCCAGCACTTCATCCATGGTATTGACGAAGTGCAGCTTCATCACGTTGCGCAGGTTCTCCGGCACGTCGGCCAGGTCCTTCTCATTGTCGGCCGGAAGCAGGACTTCCAAGATGCCGGCGCGATGGGCGGCCAGCAGCTTCTCTTTCAGCCCGCCGATGGGCAGCACCTTGCCGCGCAGCGTGATTTCGCCGGTCATGGCGATGTCGCGCCGCACCGGAATGTGGCTGAGCGCGCTGGCGATCGCCGTCGCCATGGTGATGCCGGCCGAGGGACCGTCCTTGGGAATCGCGCCCTCGGGCACGTGCACGTGGATGTCGAGATTGCGATAGAAGTCGCGCGGCAGTCCCAAGCGATGCGCGCGTGAGCGCACGTACGACATGGCCGCCTGCGCCGACTCCTGCATCACGTCGCCGAGCTTGCCGGTGAGCGTGAGCTTGCCCTTGCCGTCCACGGTGGCGACTTCGGTGGTGAGAATCGAGCCGCCAACTTCGGTCCAGGCCAGTCCGGTGACCAGGCCGACTTCGCTGCGCTCGTGTGCTCTCGCTGTCGCGGAACTTCAGCACGCCGAGGTATTCGGCGACGTTTGTCCGCGGTGAGCTCGACCGTGTACTTGTCGCCTTCCTTCACCACCTTGCGCGCGACCTTGCGGCAGATGTTGCCGATCTCGCGCTCCAGGTTGCGGACGCCGGCTTCGCGCGTGTAGTTGCGAATGATGGTGGTGAGCGCCTCGTCGGTGAAGACGATGTTCTGCTCGGTCAGTCCGGTCTGCAGGCGCTGCTTGCGGACCAGGTACTGCTTGGCGATCTCGACTTTTTCCGGCTCGGTGTAGCCGTGCAGCCGCAGCACTTCCATGCGGTCCTGCAGCGCCGGAGGAATGGTGTGCAGCACGTTCGCGGTGGCGATGAAGAACACCTGCGACAGGTCGTACTCCACGTCGAGGTAGTGATCGACGAACATGAAGTTCTGTTCGGGATCGAGCACTTCGAGCAGCGCCGCCGAGGGATCGCCGCGGAAGTCCATCGACATCTTGTCCACTTCGTCCAGCATGAAGACCGGGTTCTTGGTGCCGGCCTTCTTCATCATCTGGATGATCTGGCCGGGCAGCGCGCCGATGTAGGTGCGGCGATGGCCGCGCACTTCGGCTTCGTCGCGCACGCCGCCCAGCGACATGCGGACGAACTTGCGGCCCGTGGCCTTGGCGATGCTCATGCCGAGCGAGGTCTTGCCCACGCCCGGAGGTCCGACGAAGCAGAGGATCGAGCCCTTGGGGTTCTTGACCAACTGGCGGACGGCGAGAAATTCAAGGATGCGCTCCTTGATCTTCTCCAGCCCGTAGTGATCTTCGTTGAGCATTTTCTCGGCGACTTCGATGTTGCGGATTTCTTTGGAGCGCTTCTTCCACGGCACGGCCAGCAGCCAGTCGAGGTAGTTGCGCGACACGGTGGACTCGGCCGACATGGGCGGCATGGCTTCGAGCTTCTTCAGCTCCTGCATCGCCTTCTCGTGGGTTTCGCGCGGCATGCCGGCGGCGTCGATCTTCTTCTTCAGCTCGTCGAACTCGCTCTTCTCGCCGCGGCCCAGTTCCTTCTGGATGGCCTTGATCTTTTCGTTGAGGTAATACTCTTTCTGGGCGCGCTCCATCTGGCGCTTCACGCGCGACTGGATGGTGCGGTCCATGTTGAGCTTTTCGATCTCGACGTCGAGCACGTCGCCGATGCGGTTCAGGCGCTCGGCGGGATCGAAGATTTCCAGCAGTTCCTGCTTCTCTTCGATCGAGAGCTGCAGGTTGGCGGCGATGGTGTCGGTCAGCTTCGCCGGATCGTCGTTGCGGACGGCGGCGATCATGGTCTCGTAGTTCAGCGACTGGCAGAGCTTGACGTACTGCTCGAACAGGCCGGTCACGCGCTGCATGCTGGTTTCGATCTGCGGCGTCGGTTCGGCCGAATACTTCGCGGTGCGGACCGTGGCCTCGAAGTAGCCATCGGTATCGACCACCTGGAGAATCTTGCCGCGCTCCAGGCCTTCCACCAGGACCTTGATGTTGCCGTCGGGCAGCTTCAGGCTCTGCACGATGTTGACGATGGTGCCGACCTGGTAAATCTCGTTGGGCTTGGGCTCGTCGATGCTGGCGTCGTGCTGGGTGGCGAGAAAGATCTTCTTGTCGCCGGCCAGCGCCTCTTCCAGTGCGCGCACGCTCGACTCCCGGCCAACCACGAACGGCGTCATCATGTACGGAAAGATGACGACATCGCGGATCGGCATCATGGGGAGTTTCTTGGTTTCGAATTTCTCGCGCTGGGTCACTAAAAACCGCCTTGTCGTTCAGAGGGCTGCTACCGCTCTGAGAAAAAGAGGAGCTAACTTTTTGGCGCCACATGGCGCACCGGTCGCCCCGTTGCCGCCAACTTCAGTCAAGCATAACATGCGAAACAAGAGGACAGAAGCGCAACAAAATCTTCGGCCGTCAGTGGCTTCGCGGGCACTGCCTTAAAGGTGAAGCCCGGTTGTGCGGGGACCAAGAATTGCAGGAACGGTTATCTAGTTGGATGCCCGTCTCGGTGGGCGGATGCATGCCGGCGCGAACTTGGAAAGTCGCGAACTGCTACCATAGGCAGCCGGACTGCTATGCAGTCTTGCTTAGCCCGCCTTCTCCATGATGGGCAGGTTCACATTGCGCTTCTCCACCATCTCCGCGGTGACCTCGAAGTCCTTCACTCGCTTCTGGCCGGGCAGGTTGTACATCAGGTCGAGCATCAGTTCTTCCAGGATCATGCGCAGTCCGCGAGCGCCGACCTTGCGCAGCATGGCTTCCGGGAGATGCAGCGCAGGGCTTCGTCGGTGAAGCGCAGCTTGACATTCTCGAACTCGAACAGCCGCTGATACTGCTTGACGATGGCGTTCTTCGGCTTGGTCAGGATTTCGACCAGCGCGTCTTCGTCGAGGTCGCTCAGCACGCCGACCACCGGCAGGCGGCCAACGAACTCGGGGATCAGGCCGAACTTGATGAGGTCCTGAGGTTCGACTTGCGCCAGCAATTCGGTATCGCGCTTGTTGCTCTCGGTGAATGCGGCTTCTTTGGCTTCGTCGGTGCGGAAGCCCATGGAACGCTTGCCCAGGCGCCGGCCGATGGTGCGCTCCAGTCCGACGAATGCTCCGCCGCAGATGAACAGTATGTTGGTGGTGTCGACCGGAGTGAATTCCTGGTGCGGATGCTTGCGTCCGCCCTGCGGAGGAACGTTGGCGACCGTGCCTTCCAGAATCTTCAGCAGCGCCTGCTGCACGCCTTCGCCGGAAACGTCGCGGGTGATGGAAGGGTTCTCGTCCTTGCGGCCGATCTTGTCGATTTCGTCGATGTAGATGATGCCGGTCTGCGCGCGCGCCACATCGCCATCGGCGGCCTGCAGCAGCTTGAGGATGATGTTCTCGACGTCCTCGCCGACGTAGCCGGCTTCGGTCAGCGTGGTGGCGTCCACGATGGCGAAAGGAACGTCGAGCATCTTGGCCAGGGTTTGCGCCAGCAGCGTCTTGCCGGTGCCGGTCGGGCCAATCAGCATGATGTTCGACTTGGCCAGCTCGACTTCGCCGCCGCGCTGGCGGTTCATGTAAACGCGCTTGTAGTGGTTGTAAACCGCAACCGCGAGCTTCTTCTTGGTCTGCTGCTGCCCGATGACGTACTCGTCGAGAAAGGTCTTCACCTCGACCGGCTTGGGAAGCTGGTTCGGCGTGGCTGCGGGCTGCGTTTCCGAGCGGTCGTCTTCCAGGATGGAGTTGCAGACGGCAACGCACTCATCGCAGATGTAGGCGCGCGGATAGTCGGTGGGAGACGAAATCAGCTTGGCAACAGCGTCTTGCGACTTGTGGCAAAACGAACAGCGAAGTACTTCGTCGGAACCAGTTCTGGTTCTCACGGAAAAACTCCTTTACCTCACACGCTGCCAGCCGGAACTCTGCGTTTCCGTGCTGCATTTCCCGTCCGTTGCGAAACGGGCAGGAGCCGTGCCACTCCTGCGAGAAGTCCACCGCTATCGGCCATGGGCAGCCCTCTCGTCGATCCCATTCAGTGCTCCTGCACCTGCCCCTATTCAACCACAATTCGTCGCGCCGCAAGGCACCGTTGGTGCCATATCCGATACAACTTTTGAAGCAGTGCCGGGCAAATTCTTCGCACTACGGCAAGGGCTAAGTTCTGCACCTTACTTGTGCTTGAAAATGATGTCGTCGATGATGCCGTACTCCTTCGCCTGCTGCGCGTTCATGATGAAGTCGCGCTCCACGTCGCGCTCCACCTTTTCCAGGCGCTGGCCGGTGTGCTTCGACAGCAACTGATTGGTGATCTCGCGCATGCGCAGGATCTCGCGCGCGTGAATGTCGATGTCGGTGGCCTGACCGGAAAGGCCCGACATCAGCGGCTGGTGAATCAGAATGCGCGAAGTTGGCAGGGCAAAGCGCTTCTTCGGCGCACCCGCCGCCAGCAGCAACGCAGCCATGCTGGCCGCCTGACCGATGCAGATGGTGGTCACGTCGGGACGGATGAACTGCATGGTGTCGTAGATCGCCATGCCCGCCGTGATCGAACCGCCGGGCGAATTGACGTACAGCGAAATGTCCTTCTCCGGATCTTCGGCTTCCAGAAACAGCATTTGGGCGATGATCAGGTTTGCGACATTGTCATCGATAGGAGTGCCGAGAAAAACAATATTGTCCCGCAACAGGCGGGAATAAATGTCGTACGCCCGCTCGCCCCTGCTGGTCTGCTCAATCACCATGGGCACAAGCATTGTTTGCGGCTCCCTTCAGGCTACCGGCCACACTTCTTCCCGGAGGGTCGAAGTTGGGGGTGGAATGCAGCCCGCCCTATGCGGACCTGCGGTACAAAGAATCCAAGGTCTTCTCGTTGCGGATGCGATGCCGAATTCTATCCAGCCCGCCATCCTGCGTCAAACGAGCGCGGACCTGTTCGAGGGTCTGCTTCGACTGTGTCGCCAGCGCTTCCAGTTCGTGGTCGAACTCTTCGTCACTGACTTCGATCTTTTCCTCGTCAGCAATCTGCTCCAGGATCAGAGATGCCTTCACCTCGCGCAGCGCGCCCTCGCGCTGACCGGCGCGCAGGCGGTCAAAGTCCATGCGCTTCATGTCTTCGGTGCGCATGCCCTGTGCGGCCAGAGCGCGCAAACCGCGCTCCAGGCGCAGATCGATCTGCTGGTCCAACATCGCTTCGGGAACCGGGAAATCGTTGCGCTTCACCAGTTCCTCGACGATCTTGTCCTTGCCCTGATGCTCGGCCTCGTGTTGCTTCTCCGCCTTCATGTTTTCGCGAAGCCGATTACGAAGCTCATCCAGAGAATTGAAGTCGGCGCCCAGCTCCTTGGCGAATTCGTCGTTCAGTTCGGGAACGCTGCGGGTCTTGATGCCCTTCACGTCCACTTCGTAGGTCATGGTCTTGCCGGCCAGACGCTTGTCGGCAAAAGTCGTCGGCGTACTTCACTTCGAAGCTGCGCTGCTCGCCCGACTTGGCGCCGCGCAGGTTCTCGGTGAACTCCGGAATGGTATTCTCTCCGCCAATCTCCACCATGACCTCGTCCACTTCGACGGGCTTGGAATCGGCGTTCTGCTCGCTTTCCTTGGGCGTGCCCTTAAAGCTGACGACGGCAAAGTCGCCATCCGCCAGCGGACGTTCTTCCTCCACGGCGCTGTAGGTGGCGTGCTGCTCCCGCAGGTTATTGAGCGCGTTTTCCACGTCCTCTTCGCTCACGTTGGTGTCGAGCCTTGAGATTTGACGTCATCGTAGGGGGCGATTTTGAAATCGGGCAGCACCTCGAAGGACGCGGTGAACTTCAGCGGCTCGCCCTCGTGCAGGTGAAGGTCGGTGACGCGCGGCTGCGAAACCGGCAACAGGTTCTGCTTCTGGGTTTCCTCGCGGAAGTAGCGAGGCACCAGGGCCTCGACGATTTCGTTCTTGATCTCTTCGGCGAAACGCTGGCGAACGATGGACGCGGGAACTTTGCCTTTGCGGAAACCGGGAATGCGCGCCAGCTTCTGATAGCGGTTCACGACGCTCTCGGTTTCAGCCTTGACCACCTCGGCGGGAATCTCGATGGTGAGTTCGCGCTTGCAGGGATTCGACGGTTCGGAAGCGACGGCGTCCGCCGTGTTTTTTTCGCTCGTATTAGATTCGATCGTCAAAGGAGATTGCCTTCAGCAGTGAATGTGGCCATGTTCGGCCCGGGAATGCAACGGGCGATGTGGTTCGCGGAACCTGATCCGTGCCCGCGGTGCGAGTACCTCCGCATGGGAGCAACCAGCGCTCTGCGGCTAATTGCCACCTAAGCCTAAGTGTATGAGAGCCGTGCAAGGGGGTCAAACGACCAGCAGGTTGGCGACCGGCCTCGCCAGCCAGTACCGGCGAGATGCAGGCGTCAAGAACTTAACGGCGACGCGTTTTCCTTGAGACGGTTGTACGCTTGGCGGCCGCTTTGGAAACAGGCTTCCTCTTGGCCCGAATAACGCGGCGGCCAGCACCCGGTTCCACTGTGACGCTCTCCAACTCGATCAGGGACACGGGCTTTTGAAAGAGCTCTGCCAGATAAAAGTCCTTGCAGTCAATTGAACAAAAGTGGACGGCCAGCGGCAATATGGCACGCTCGTGGCGCCATGCGGGATCAACCATGACCTCGCGGCGCGCAGCTTGCGTGCCAACGTTTTCCGCTGCCAGGCCGTTGATCCAAGTCTCCCCAGGCTGTTTCACGTTTTCGCAGTAGTCGCACACAAATTGCAGCATGAAGAATTGGATTGCGGCCGGCTGCCAAATGTTGTTTTGGAAAATGACTGGCCGGGGCCCCCGTCATTCCACACAGGAGTCAGTGTCTGAATCTGGCGGCAGCATTGACACTTGGGCCGAGGGCGGGGGCTGTATCCGGGGCAGCGGACCAAGCAACTCGGACGCTCGCAACTGGGTCAGCTCGATCCAGGTTTTCTGCCAGCGCTGAACGACGCACTTGTCGATGCGCGTACCCGGCTTGGGCAAACCAAAGCCCTCATAAAACTCCAGGATGTTATTCCGCAAGGCATCATCCATGTGGTTGAAATGGTCGTAGGCCAGCTCGTCGAGCAGCTCGCGATAGGTCACGTCAGCCAAGGGATATTCGCCGCGCTGGGTTGGCTTACCGGTGTCGAGATCGATATTGGGCGTCTGCAGACTACGATTCTTGACTTCGCTGAGGGCCTTGCCGAAGCGATCAATGGTCTGATCCACACTCTTGAAATAGAGGTCCTCGGTTTTGGGGGTGGGCTCCTTGAAGTCAATGGCCCGAAGCGGTCCTACCTTTGGCGCAACCTTGAACAGGACAGCGAGAAAATGCGCGCCCGGCCCCGGATTCTGGTATCCCGATCCCCACGACTTGTTGTAGTCGGCCTTCGACAGGTGATAGAGAAAGTGTTGCCGGTTAAAGTTCGGGATTTCGCGTTTCAGCTCGTCTCCCTTTACCAGCAGAGCGACCTTGGTCATTTCCGGAATGATCTCGCTGACGCTGCGGCGATAGGTGCCGATGGCAAGCTGTTCATTCGGCATCACGTCGGTTAGTTTCAGTCCGTAGGTGTCGTAAAAAGGCCCGCTCCAGCAGAGGAGCAGAGACCTCAAACCCGATGAAGTTGTGATAATTCTCCGGCGCATAGCGGCCCTTGGCGACCTGTAGAACATCAAAGCCGAACTCGGTGCGCAGTGCGCCTTGTGATCGACATCGTAGGGCACGGCCGGCCCGTACAACCGCGCCAGCTCGGGGTATTCGATGCCCACCGACAGATTGATATAGGGGTGTCCGTTGATGTCGGAAATGTAGTGCGAGAGCGCACCCAGGGCGAAAGCGTACTCATTCAGGTCCTGCGCATCATTGAGCATGTGCCTGCACGAAGTCGCCGGTGCGGACATAGTGGGTCGAGGTCGCTGAAGACGTGATTGCCGAACGGGTAGTAGCCAATGTCCTGCACCACGCTGCCACCGTACGCATAGGCATGGGCCTTAACCAGGTCATCCGGGGTGGCATTAGGAAAGCGCGCCAGCAGCAGCGGCTGGATCTGCTGTTTCCACAGCAGATCGATGATCTCTTCGTGCGTCAGCACCGAGTAGCCTGCGCAAAGTGGCGCGAATGCCAGGACGCACGATCGTCAGCGCAATGCAGACCTTCACGGTGAACGGGCGCGCGAGCTGCCTGTCTCATTGAACTTGCAAAATCTTCAGATACGGCCGAGCAGTAATAGAACGACCAGAATCAGCACGATCAGGCCGAGACCGCCGGACGGATAATAGCCCCACCCGCGGCTGTACGGCCAGGACGGGAAGGACCCAACTGACAACAGTAAGAGGATAACCAGCAGGATAATCAACATTCGTGAATGTCTCCTTTTGTATGTCGCTACGTTGCGAATGTCTTTTCGAATGCGACCGGAAGCTTGTAGTTGGAAGCGGTTTGGTGACCTGAAGGATGCCTTGCACGAGAGACTGGAAGCTCTACACGGTTGGCAGGATTCCCACTGCTGCCCTTCCATCTGCATCGCTACAATGAGAAGGAATGCGCTTCCGCCCTCGTTGCGCTCAACCAGGAAGTTGTGTCCTGTACACGGTGTCCACGTCTTGTGGCCTATCGGGAGCAGATCGGCCGTGACCGGCGCCGCGCCTATCGCGAGTGCGAATATTGGGCCCGCCCGGTACCAGGGTTCGGCGACCCGCATGCCCGCGTGCTGGTGTTGGGATTGGCTCCCGGCGCCCACGGCTCCAACCGTACCGGCCGACCCTTTACCGGGGATGCATCAGGGAAATTCATGTATCCCATTCTGCACAAAGTTGGCTTCGCATCGCAGCCAAGTGCCGAGCATCGCGATGACGGATTGAAGCTGATGGATTGCTACATCACCGCGGCCGTGCGCTGCGCACCGCCCGATAACAAGCCGCTGCCCTCGGAACTCGCTAACTGCGCGCCCTTCCTCGATCGCGAGCTCCAGATATTGAAGGACCTCAAAGTTGTGGTGGCGCTGGGCAAGATCGGCTTCGATGCTTATCTCAATTACCTGAAGCGGAACGGCATCTTGCGCAGCAAGGCGGAATACATCTTCGCGCATGCCGCGCGGTATGCCTTGCCCAATGGCATAACTCTGCTGGCGTCGTATCACCCTTCCAACCAGAACACCGCAACCGGAAAGCTGACGGCTGCGATGTTCGAGGCTGTGTTTCGCGACGCCAGGGAGATGGCGAATAGCGGGACTTGATCAGCTTGTAGTATTGCAACATTGATGGTTGGGTCATATTCCCCTGCGGTCCGGTTCGGCACTGATCAAATTTATGGAAGAGAACAACGATGTAAAGGAGCATGGCCGCGATCGTGCGCGTAACAGCAGGTCTGCTTGTGTTTTTGGCGGGAACCGCTTTCGCTGTTGACCCGAACTCCAGCAAGTCTGCGGTCGGATTCACGTCGGTTTACCACCGGAGATGATGAGGGTCTCCTGAACCGTTTTTCGGGAGATCAGCTCGCCTTGATAATGCCTCGCAGCGCGGGTGGCGACGAGCAACGGTTCTCGCCTTTCTGGTGATTTAGTCCCCCACGGCTGTGCCAGCGGAGTTCGTCGATAGACACACTAAGCTTCCTCCGAGTGGAAAACTGTAAGAACATTGTTGCAAAGTTTTGCACCTACCACATCAAAAAGTAGTGATTTGTAACGGAAACCTACGGAACTAAGATTGCAAGTTATTAATAGACTAAGAGTTTCTGGCCGAGGGTACACGTTCGCGCGGCGGGGTTGAAGCCTCCGCTATGCAGCCTGACTAGCGATAAGCGGTTTCTGGCTAAGTTGGCAAAGCGCGACTGCGGTTACCAAAGGCTCTGGGCTCCGGGCTTGCAGAGAGGTGGTCGCAGACGTTATGAAAAAGTTCGCGGTACTTTTTGGAGTGTTGCTTGCCGCTGCGTATGCCTATGCAAGTCCAATCCCCTTCCAGGACCCCTCGAATCCAGTTGACGTGAGCCTGTTAAGCGTCAATGGCAATTGGCAGAACGGCTATCCTTACACCATTTTTATCAATGGGATTGGCGCAATCCCAGCCATGTGCGATGACTACACACACGGTGGTGCAGTTGGACAAACCTGGGAAGCAAATATTACGAACCTCGGAAGCAAGGATTTGACCCTGACCCGTTTCGGCCACGAAGAGGCCGCCTTGGGTTTGGCTTACTACAGGGAAGCGGGATGGATCCTGCTGCAAACACTGGTCACACCGCCCGACGAGTTTAAAGATATGAACTATGCCGTATGGCACATCTTCGACAATGCCGTACCGCTTGATCCTGGCGCTCTGGGTTGGCTGGAAGCCGCTCAGGCCGAAGCTGCGTTAGGATATCCTGGGGTGCCATTCGATCACGTCTTCATCCTTACTCCGGTGGATCAATACGACCCGAATCTGAAAGACCCACAAGAGTTTTTGTACATCGATCCCAAGTTGCAGGGTACTCCTGAACCCGGCACGCTATTGCTGCTGGGTACTGGACTGGTTGGGCTGTGGAAGCGCAAGCGCAAGCTATTGAGTTAGGCTGTCGAGTCTCAGAAATGCGTTAGGACCTCCTCCTTCAGTTTCAAACTCAGGGCCGCTCGAATGAGCGGCCCTTTTTTCGCTAACACTCAGCAGCAGTATTGCGCCCAATAACTTCGTCTTGCCACCGGGAACAATTCCAGCCATAATTGATCGTGCACCCCTACGCGCTCCACCCTGATCGCGCTATTACGCTGGCGGACGGGGCTCCCCTGAAAACGGGGGAGACATGAAGCGATCTCACCGGGTGCACAATTCTCCAAAACAGAGGAATCGATGTCGGCAAAGTACATCTTTGTGACCGGTGGTGTGGTGTCTTCGCTTGGCAAGGGACTGGCTGCAGCTTCGATTGGCTGCCTGATGGAGAGCCGCGGCCTGAAAGTCACGCTGCAGAAGTTCGATCCCTACCTGAACGTCGATCCGGGCACCATGTCGCCGTTCCAGCACGGCGAAGTCTTTGTCACCGACGACGGCGCTGAAACCGACCTCGACCTCGGACACTACGAGCGCTTCACCCACAGCCAAGCTGACCCGCGACAATAACTGGACCACCGGCCGCATCTACGAAACCATCATCGCCAAAGAGCGCCGCGGCGACTATCTCGGCAAGACCGTGCAGGTCATTCCGCACGTCACCAACGAGATCAAGAGCGCGATGAAGAAGGTGGCGCAGGATGTCGACCTCACCATCATCGAAATCGGCGGCACCGTGGGCGACATCGAATCGCTGCCCTTCATTGAAGCCATCCGCCAGATGCGCCAGGAACTGGGCCGCGAGAACACGCTGTTCGTCCATGTCACGCTGGTGCCTTACATCGCCGCCGCCGGCGAGTTGAAGACCAAGCCCACGCAGCACTCGGTGAAGGAACTGCTCAGCGTCGGAATTCAGCCCGACATTCTGCTGTGCCGCACCGATCGCTTCCTCTCGAAAGACATCAAGTCGAAGATCGCGCTGTTCTGCAACGTGGAAGACGAGGCCGTGATTACGGCCAAGGACGTGGCCTCCATCTACGAAGTGCCGCTGGTGTTCGCGCACGAGAAGAGTGGACCGGCTGGCGTTGCGATATCTGCGCATCGAAGCGAAGGAGCCTGACCTGAGCCGCTGGGAGGAATTGGTTCACCGTGTTTACAACCCGAAGGACGAAGTCACGATCGGCATTGTCGGCAAGTATGTCGAGTATGAGGATTCCTACAAGTCGCTGAAAGAGGCGCTGGTACACGGCGCGCTGGCCTACAACCTGAAGCTGAACGTGAACTGGATCGAGGCCGAAGGGCTGGAGCAGAAAGATCAGAGCGTGCAGGCGCAGCTTGAGCACGTGGATGGAATCCTGGTGCCGGGCGGCTTTGGCAAGCGCGGCATCGAAGGCATGTTGAAGGGCATTCAGCACGCGCGCGAGAACAAGGTGCCGTTCTTCGGGATCTGTCTGGGCATGCAGACGGCGTGCATCGAATTTGCGCGCAATGTCTGCGGACTGGAGCAGGCCAACTCCAGCGAGTTCGATCCGGCGACGCCGCACCGCGTCATTTACAAGCTGCGCGAGTTGCGCGGCGTGGAAGAGTTGGGCGGCACCATGCGTCTGGGCGCGTGGACCTGCAAGCTGGAGCCGGGCACGCTGGCGCACAAGGCGTATGGCCAGAACGAGATCAGCGAGCGCCATCGCCACCGCTACGAATTCAACCGCGAGTACGAGAGCACGCTGACCGCCGGCGGACTGCGCATCAGCGGCTCGACGCCCGACGGAACCTACGTCGAGATCGTCGAGATTGCCGATCATCCGTTCTTCCTGGGCTGCCAGTTCCATCCCGAGTTCAAGTCGAAGCCGCTGGAGCCGCATCCGCTGTTTTCGGCGTTTGTGAAGGCCTCGTATGAAAACCGCCTGCGCCGTCAGCACACGCTTGCGGAGGCCGAGGTAGAGATGTTTCATCGGCCGGAGAAGGTGAAACACTGAGAGCAGGGGATAGGGACTAGAGGTCAGGGATGGAGTTTGTTAGAACGTGTTTCAGAGATAGCCGCGAGAAATCGATCGCATAGTAAAAAGTGCGCGAAAAGATAAGCGCGAAGCAAGCCAACTAACTGCTAATTGCCAAATGCCAACTGCGAGCTCGTTCCAAGTCGGCGACGTGACCATCGGCGGAGGACAACTGTTCCTCATCGCCGGTCCCTGCGTCATCGAGAGCGAAGCCCACGCGCTCAAGATGGCTGAAGCCATCGCGTCCATCGCGCGAGCGAAGAAGCTGCCCTACATCTTCAAGGCTTCGTACGACAAGGCGAACCGCACCTCGATTCGCAGCTTTCGCGGACCAGGGCTGGAAGAAGGTCTGCGCATTCTCCGCAAGGTCGGCGAGACGGTGAAGGTCCCGGTGCTGACCGATGTTCATGAAGCTGCCGACGTGCCGCGAGTGGCGGAAGCCGTGGACGTGCTGCAGATTCCTGCATTTCTATGCCGGCAGACTGACCTGCTGGTCGCAGCAGGGAAGAGCGGGCGCGCAGTGAATATCAAGAAGGGACAGTTTGTTTCGCCGTGGGACATGCGGCACGCGGTCGAGAAGGTGCGCGAGGCTGGTGGCGAGCGCGTCTTTCTGACTGAGCGCGGTGCATCGTTCGGCTACAACAACCTCGTAGTGGATATGCGCTCGCTGGCGATTATGCGCAAGTTCGCGCCGGTGGTTTTCGACGCGACCCACTCGGTGCAACTTCCTTCGGCGGCTGCAGCCAATGGCGACGAATCAGTTGCGGTGAGCGGAGGCCAGCCTGAGTTCATCCCGCTGCTGGCGCGCGCGGCCGTGGCGGCAGGCGTGGACGGCATCTTCGTCGAGGTACACGACAATCCCGCGCAGGCCAAGTCCGATGGCGCCAACGCACTCGATTTGAAGCTGCTTGCCGGACTTCCTCGATCAGCTCATCGCCGTCCAGGCTTCGATCAAGGTGTACGACACGTCATCGATAGTCTTTGCACTGCATTGCGACCCGCAGTGACCTGATGGACGTGAATTCAATGCCAATTTGTACCTTTAGCTGGCCGAAAGCAGCCCTTCGGCTTTAAAATATTGGGAGTAGCCCGGCTGGTTGCTATCCTCAAGATAGACCGCAGAGATCCCGGCACTAGTTTGCCCAGTCGAAGTACTCTGAGTGGCCCGCCATTGCGGGCAGGAGAAGGAGTTTCGCTTTGTCCAAAAAGACCTATCTGTTTACGTCCGAGTCGGTGACCGAAGGGCACCCGGACAAAATCGCCGATCAAATTTCCGACGCCATTCTTGATGCCTGCCTGAAGGAGGACCCGCACAGCCGCGTGGCTTGCGAGACCCTGACGGCCACCGGCCTGGTTGTCATCGCCGGCGAGATCACCACCAAAGCCTACGTGGATTTCCAGTCGCTGGTGCGCGGCGTGGTCGCCTCCATCGGCTATGACAATGCCCTTTACGGCTTCGATTCCAACACCTGCGCGGTCATCTCCAGCATCAACAAGCAGTCGGGTGACATCGCCATGGGCGTGGACACCGGTGGCGCCGGCGACCAGGGCATGATGTTCGGCTACGCCACCAACGAAAACGCCGACTACATGCCGACGGCAATTGCTTTGGCTCACAAGCTTTGCCAGCAGCTTACCGCAGTCCGCAAGAACGGCACCCTTCCTTACCTCCGGCCCGACGGCAAATCTCAAGTCACAGTCGAATACGACCAGAACCACAAGCCAGTCCGGATTGATGCGGTCGTCATCTCCAGCCAGCACTCGGAGACGGTCAGCACGGAAGAGTTGCGCGCTGACATTCTGAAGCACGTGATTCAGGCCGCGCTGCCCGCCGAAATGCTCGACGAAGACACCAAGTACCACATCAATCCCACGGGCCGCTTCGTTATCGGCGGACCGATGGGCGACACCGGACTGACCGGCCGCAAGATCATCGTCGATACCTACGGTGGCATGGGACGTCACGGCGGCGGCGCATTCAGCGGCAAAGATCCGACGAAGGTCGATCGCTCGGCCTGCTACATGGCGCGCCACATCGCCAAGAACATTGTCGCCGCCGGACTGGCCGATCGCTGTGAAGTGCAGCTTGCTTACGCCATTGGCGTGGCGGAACCAGTTAGCGTCCTGGTCGATACCTTTGGCACTGCCAAGATTGACGAAGCCAAGATTGCTGATCTGGTGCGCGCAAACTTCAAGCTGACTCCCAAGGGCATTATCGAGTCGCTGAATTTGCGTCGTCCGATTTACCGCAAGACCGCGGCCTACGGACATTTCGGCCGTCAGGACCCCGACTTCACCTGGGAGGCGACGGACAAAGCCGCGGCCCTGCGCGAGCAGGCTGGCTTGACCGATGCCAAAGCCCAGAAAACCGCGCAGGCGGCAAAGTAACTTTCAGGGGCGGAGCAATCCGCCCCTTTTCAGTCTCAAGTTTCGAGTTTCCAGTTTTGAGTAAGGAAGAATTGTCATCACGAGCGAAGCGAGGGATCTGCTTTTTGGGCAAGTCATGCGAAAGCAGATTCCTCGCGCCAAACCCGGGCGCTCGTAATGACAAATTAGAAATGACGTTTTCGCACCATGCGTTTCGTCTCACCGAACGAACCTAGCTGGTGACGTTACTCGAAACTTGAAACTCCAAACTTGAAACTTCCAACAGGAGCTTATGTCAACTACATCTACTCGCGTAGCCGGCGATGTCGCCAACCTCGCTCTTGCCGATATGGGCAAGAAGCGCATTGACTGGGCCAACCAGTCCATGAAGGTCTTGCAGATCATCCGCAAGGACTTCATCAAGAACCAGCCGTTGAAGGGCATCCGGATTTCCGCGTGCCTGCACGTCACCGCCGAGACCGCCAACCTGGCGATCACGCTGCGCGATGGCGGCGCCGACGTTGTGCTCTGCGCCTCCAACCCGCTGTCCACGCAGGACGATGTTGCCGCCTGCCTGGTGCGCGACTACAACGTTCCGGTTTATGCCATCAAAGGCGAGGACAACGACACCTACTATTCGCATATCATGTCGGCGCTGGACCACAAGCCGCACGTGACCATGGATGACGGCGCTGACCTGGTGACGATTGCGCTCACCAAGCGCACCGATGTGCTGGACGGCGTGATCGCCGGCACGGAAGAGACCACCACCGGCATCATTCGTCTGCGCGCCATGGCGAAGCAGGGCGTGCTGCGCTATCCCATCATCGCGGTCAACGATGCCGACACCAAGCATCTGTTCGATAACCGTTACGGCACCGGACAGTCCACCATCGACGGCATCGTCCGCTCAACCAACTTCTTGCTCGCCGGTTCCAAGTTCGTGGTCGCCGGCTACGGCTGGTGCGGACGCGGACTGGCCAGTCGCGCACGCGGATTGGGCGCTGAGGTCATCGTCACCGAAATCGATCCCACGAAGGCCATCGAAGCCGTCATGGACGGTTACCGCGTGATGAGCATGGACGAGGCCGCCAAGATCGGCGATGTCTTCTGCACCGTCACCGGCAACAAGAGTGTTCTGCGCAAAGAACATTTCGACGCCATGAAGGACGGAGCCATCATTTCCAACTCCGGCCACTTCAATGTCGAGATCGACATTCCCGCGCTGGAGAAGATGTCGTCGTCGAAGCGCACCACGCGCGCTTTCGTCGAGGAGTTCTCGCTGAAAGACGGTCGCAAGATCAATCTGCTGGGCGAAGGCCGCCTGATCAACCTCGCCGCGGCGGAAGGCCACCCGGCGTCGGTGATGGACATGAGCTTTGCCGACCAGGCGCTCTCGGTCGAGTACCTGGTGAAGAACCACTCCTCACTGGAGAAGAAGGTGTACGCGGTTCCGGAAGAGCTCGACAAGCGGGTCGCGAAACTCAAGCTGGAGTCGATGGGCATCAAGATCGACCGGCTGACTTCGGAGCAGGAAGAATACCTGGCTAGCTGGAGCGAAGGAACGTAAGAACCAGTGGCTAGTGGTTAGTGGCTAGTGGATAGAGGGCGGCAGCGATGCCGCCCTTTATTTTTGTTGGGTGATTCGAGTACCAGCAGCTCGGAAAGTTGAAGGCCACAGAGGCTCGGAATCCCGTAAAATGTAGGACAAGGGAAGCGGACAGGTCAGCTTGATGGACACTCAACCGGAATTCGAGGCGCTCCGCCGGGAAAGTTCGTCCTGGTGGCATACCGCGCGGCGCAAGCTGTTGCGCGACGCCGTCGCCCAAGCTGTCCATGGCAGACGCGATGCCCGCGTGCTGGACCTCGGCTGTTCGGCGCAACTGGATTTCGCCCAGGCTGATTCTCTTCGCGTAATCAACGCCCACAGTTCACTGTCGGCTCTGGCGTTTCACCAAATCGAAGGCTCACGCAACCTGGTTTGTGCCAGTCCTGAGGACTTGGGCTTTGTGTCGAACTCGTTCGACGCCATCGTTGCCGGTGACATCCTGCAGTCAGTTTCCGATGACCGGATCGCCCTGCGCGAAATGCGTCGCGTGCTGAAAGATGGCGGCCTGCTGTGCCTCACCGCGCCCGCCTATCCGTTCCTCTGGGGCGAGGAGGACGAAGCGCGCGGGCATCAGCGGCGTTACACCGCAAACGAGTTGCGGCGCAAACTCAACAACTGCGGCTTTGAGATTTCGCGGGTGTCCTATCTGGTGGCTAGCGGGTTCTTGCCTTCCATCGTGGGACGCACCCTCAAGGACTTGTTCCGAAAATCGGCGGCGTCTGGCGGCGGGCATCAAGGGCCCTCATGGCTAGCCAATGCCGCCATGGTCATGCTGCTCGATTGCGAGCGCCACCTAATTCGCTACATCAACCTGCCCTTCGGCACGCGCGTGGTCTGCTGGGCACGCAAGCCCGCATTGGTCGCCGAGCGCGTCACCGTGCCCGCCTGGGACCGCCAGTGGTCGCGCCCTCCTTTGCCGCAAGGCATGAGCATGAGCCAGCCTGAGCTGCGCTGAAATTCCGTTCGCAAGTTAAAATCGAGCCGTGGCCCTGTTTCGCAGCGTTGGCACTACTCTGGAAATGATCAAGTGGGAGCACTCCGTGCTCACGCTTCCGTTTGGTCTGACCGGTGCCGTGCTGGCGGCGCGCGGCGTTCCCAGCCTGCATACATCGATTTGGATCATTGTCGCGTTGGTCGCGGGGCGCTCGGCAGCCATGGCCTTCAATCGTCTAGCAGATGCGAGCATGGATGCAGCCAACCCACGCACTCGCGTCCGCGCGCTTCCGGCCGGCAAGTTGAGCAAGTCGTTCGTGACCTGGTTCGTCGTAGTCACGTCGGCCATCCTGATCTTCGCTGCCTACCAACTGAATCCACTGGCGTTTTACCTGTCTCCAATTGCACTCGCTATCATCTTGCTGTACTCCTTCAGCAAACGCTTCACGCGCTGGTCGCACGTGGTGCTTGGCCTGGCGATGGGCACGGCCCCGGCCGCCGCCTGGATCGCGGTGCGCGGCTCGCTCGATCCCCGCATCCTAATTTTGACCGCCGCTGTGGTGTTCTGGGGCGCCGGCTTCGACATCCTCTATAGCTGCCAGGATTTCGACTTCGACTGCTCGGCCGACGTTTATTCGGTCCCCAAAGCTTTTGGCATTCGCACGTCTCTAAACATCGCCAGACTCTTCCACCTGATTACCGTTCTGCTGCTGGCGTGGATGGTAGTGGCGTTTGGGCTCGGGAGAATTGCGGTGGCTGGCGTGGTATTTGTCGCCCTGCTCCTGATCTATGAGCACTCACTGGTGAAGCACGACGACCTTAGCCGTGTGAACGCCGCCTTCTTCACCATGAACGGCCTGGTCTCGATGGCGTTCCTGTTCTTCATTGCGGCAGATCTTATGTTGAGGAGGTGAGGTAGAATGACGCCATGAGCGAACAGGTCAGTGAGCTTCTCAAGAAGGCCCTGGCTCTTCCAGCGGATGAGCGTGCGGAATTGGCGGGATCATTGCTTGACACTCTGGATGAGACGGTGGACGAGGACGTGGAGGCCTCGTGGCAAAACGAGATTGCCTTGCGGATTCAGGAGCTGGACTCAGGCAAAGCGGAAACCGTTCCTTGGACTGAAGTACGCAGGCGGCTTACGGCCAAACTGTCTCACCGTGGTTAAGTCGTTGGAGTTTCAACCCAGCTGCCTTTACCGAGCTTGAATTTGCCTTTGACTGGTATCTGGCAAGAGATGAGCGTGTTTCTGCGCGGTTCTTAGACGAAGTGATCCGCGCCGTTGAGATGATTACGCAGTCTCCTCAGCGTTGGCCTGTGAGTGAAGGCAACGTTCGCAAGTTTGTGCTGCGGCGATTTCCTTTCCTGATCATTTACCGCGACCTGCCTTCGGCGATTCAGATAGTGGCTGTTGCCCACGGTCGCAGACGAGCGGGTTATTGGAAGGGGCGAGTCTGAATCCACCGGGCACGGAGGCTGGAGCTAGCTCCATCCGTGATTTCGCGCCGTTCCTGCGATATGATTGCAAAGATGTCCACCGTGTCGCAACGCAGCCAAGAAGATCCATCCCTTTCAGACCGACGACCCTCGCCTGCTGCCAATTCACGACAAAGTGATGGCGCACGAGCGCCTGTCGGCTGACGACGCCTTCGCCCTCTACCGCACGGGCGACATTCTGGCCATTGGGTGGCTGGCGAACCACGTTCGCGAGCGGATGCACGGTGACATCGCCTACTTCAACGTCAACCGGCACATCAACTACACCAATGTCTGCGTGGCCGCTTGCCGCCTGTGCGCCTTCGGCCGCAAGAAGGACGCTCCCGGCGCCTACACCATGGCGCTGGAAGAAGTCTGGAACACTGCCGCTTCCGGTTACACCGAAGCCATCACTGAGTTTCACATCGTCGGCGGCCTGCACGCCGATCTGCCGTTCCAGTATTACGTTGATCTGATCGCGGGGTTGAAGGAGCGATTTCCCGCAGGTGCACCTCAAGGCGTTCACCATGGTCGAGATCGCCTTCTTCTCGAAGATTGGCAAGATGACGCCGCGCGAGGTGCTGGTCAAATTCAAGGAGGCGGGGCTCGACTCCATGCCCGGCGGCGGCGCCGAGATTTTCTCCGACCGCATCCGGCACATCATTTGCGACCACAAGATCGATGGCGACGACTGGCTTCAACTGGCGCGCACCGCGCATGAGGTCGGGCTGAAGTCGAACGCGACCATGCTCTACGGCCACGTGGAGAACGATGAGGACCGCGTTGACCATCTGCTGAAGCTGCGCGCGCTGCAGGACGACACGCATGGCTTCCAGACGTTCATCCCGCTGGCGTTCCATCCCGACAACACTCCGCTGCAGCATCTGCCCAAGACCACGGGCATGCTCGACCTGAAACAGATCGCGGTCTCGCGCCTGGTGCTCGACAATTTCCCGCACATCAAGTCGTACTGGCAGATGGTGACGCCGAAGATGGCGCAGATTACGCTGCGCTTCGGCGCCGACGACATCGACGGCACCGTGGTGGAGGAGAAGATCTACCACGACGCCGGCGCGACTACGCCGCAGATGCTGCGCCGCCAGGATTTGATTCGCCTGATCACCGAAGCCGGACGCGTTCCCTTCGAGCGCGATACGCTGTACCGGCCCGTGACGCGTACCGAGACGACCGTGACCGTCGCGGTGTAGGTAGGCCGTCTCAGTAGCTCTTCAGCTGGAAACGAGAGCCGCGACCAGCGGCTTGATTCTGCGGCGCTTTCTTTGTGCTCTGCGCCAAAGGTCGTACTGGAGCTGCGCCTTGGCGAAGAAATCTGGGGAGAGCGCCAGCGCCTCCCCCAGTCGGATGCTGAGGTCCACGCTCACCGCATTTCGCCCGTTGAGAATGCGCGACACTGTAGCCCGCGCCACACCGATATGGTTGGCCAGTTCGGTGACGCTGCGATCTCCCATGAACTCTCGGAGGAGTTCTCCCGGACTGGCTGGATTGTGCATCATCATGTTCGTCCTAGTGGTAATCCCAGTAATCAACTAGAATGGCGTCCTCCCCGCCGAACGAGAACGTCAATCGCCAATTGCCGCCGACCGTGACGGCCCAGTGTCCCCTCAGGTTACCTTTCAGCGGATGCCATTCCCAACCTTCCCGGTTCATATCCAGCGGCGTAGATGACAGATTCAGGGTGGTCAGAAGAATACGCAGCCGGGACACATGTTTTGGCTGTATGCCCGCTTTCGAGCCAGTGAGAAAGAACCTCTCAACGCCTTTGTGCCGGAAGGACTTAATCACTGAGATAGAGCGTAACATCTGATGTTACAGAGGTCAACGCTTCTGCTCCGGCGCCAAATGCTTCCTGCCCGGCATCGGCGGCCAGCCCAGCGACTGTCCCTGGTACAGCGCGACCGCGTTCTCGTAGCGCTTGCCGTTGCCGTCGTGCACCGCAAAGCGCCGCAGATGCTCGGGCGGGCCGCTCCACATGCAGACTCCCGCGTAGGCCCCATCTTTGCGCAGGATGTAATAGCTCATGTCCACATATTGCAGCTTTTCCGGATGGCCTTCATAGTTGCGAACGATGCGCTTCAGGGCATCCATGCCCGCTTCCTGCGGAGACATGCCGCGCCGCATGTTCTCGACGATGGTGTGCGCGCCGCAGACCTTGATGTTCTCCTCGCCATTGCCGGTCGCCCCCGCCGAGCCCACATCCTGATCGGTGTAGCTGCCGGCCCCAATGATCGGCGAATCGCCCGCGCGTCCGGCAAGTTTCCACGCCAGTCCGCTGGTGGTGGTGGCGCCTGACATCTCGCCCTTCTCGTTTACGGCGGAGCAGTGAATCGTGCCCGACGGCGGATTCAGGACGCGTTCGATGGCAGCCATGCGAAACTCCGGCTCGATGCCGATCTTCTCCGCCAGTTTTTCCATCCGCTTGATGCGCTCGTCGTAATATTCGGAAACATTGCCGGCGGTGTCGGGAAACTTGAATTTAGGACTGGCCAGCCCCGGCCCCCACCAATCGTCGTTCGACATGGTCTCGCGCCACAGTTGCCAGGTCTTGCGCGAGCGCTCGGTCAGCAGGTTCTCCTTGGGAAAGCCCATCACGAACCCGAACTTCTGTGCGCCCTCGCCCACCAGCATCACGTGACCGGTATGCTCCATGACGGTCTTCGCCAGCAGGGAAACGTTCTTGATGTCGCGCACCCCGGCGACGGAGCCTGCCATACGCGTTGGCCCGTGCATGCAGCAGGCGTCGAGCTCCACCACGCAGTCTTCGTTGGGAAGTCCGCCCAGCCCGACGCTGTCGTCGTTGGGATCGTCTTCCGGCCCGGTGATGACCTGCATCACCGCGTCGAGCGTGTCGCCCCCGCTGCTCAGCACCGCGTAGCCGCGATCGAGATAGTTGTAGCCGTTGGCGGCGCAGATGATGACCGGCTTCTTTGGCAATGCGCCCGGAGCGTGCAGCTGCGTGATTTGGCTTGCTTTGTCCCTGCAGATCGAGCGCGAGTGACGCGGAGCCGATGGCGGTGGTGGCGATGAAGTCGCGGCGCGTAACTTTCATGAATGCTCTCCCGATAAATTCACAACGGTGAAGCAGAATAGCATGGCGACGAATCAACCGGGCGAACCACGTGGCGGCGCAATGAATAAGGCACAGCGCGGAGCTGTGCCTTGCGTTAAGCTCGCCTCGATAGGCTTAGCTGGCCACTTTCACCGCGGTGTTCTGGTCGGCACGGAAGCGCAGCAGGGCAGCGATGCGCCCGATCTGGTCGAACTGCTCGTCATCGGCGATGTACACGATGTCGATGCCATTCCGAATCGCATATCCTACGATGGCATCACCGATGTCTTCCAGTTGCGTGTTCTCTTTTCCGCAAACCGCGCACGCCGGCGCATCATGCAGGTCCATGTGACCGCAGTTGTAGCACTTCACTCCCGGCGCCTGGAAGTTCGAGCCCAGCAGCAGGGTTTGCACTTCGCCGATCTCCAGCGAACGCAAAACCCGTCGCAGACCAATTGCGCCACGGCCATTGCGATGGGCTTCGCCGATCACCTCGTGGATCAGGTCCTGCTTTAACCGGGAGTTGTACTGCGCCAGCTGCTCGGTCGCCATCTGCTTGACCTGGTCGGGAGTCGCGACCTTCGGATCAATGCGGAAGTGTCCCACCAGGCGCTGCTTGGAGTTGGAGTGCAGTTCGCGATGGATTTCGGACCAAACGTCGTCGTGGCAGCCAATCAGCAGCCGATCGCAACCCCCGCGCTCGAAATATTGCTCGATGCAGTCGGCCACGGTCTTGAAGTGCTGCAAGGCTTCGTTCATCTGCTTGCGCTCGGCATGTCCGGCATCATAGCCGTGCCAGCCGTCGCTCTTGCCGCGCCGGGTGAGTTCGTTGATGAAGTCCTGCTTCTCCACGATGTTGTCGTTGACCAGTTCGAAGACGCGGGCCTTGGTGCGGTCAACCAGCACCACGCAGGCATGTTGCACTCCATCCAGCACCGCGGCCAGCGGCTTCAGATGAAAACGCTGGTTTACGAAAAGGTTGGTCTTGAGTAACTGCGCGGGAATGTCAAACTCGCGCCAGAGACCCTGTTTGCTGCAGGCAAAAATTGCCTTGGCTTTGCCGCCATTTCCGCGCAGGCCTTCGGCCATGCCTTGGATGCGATCCAGATCGGAGCGGGCACAGCCATTTCTGCCGTGCTTCTCCGCCTCGCGCAAGGCATTGCGAACCAGGTCCTTGACCAGGATCGATTCTTCGCGGTGCGACTTATTCAGGGGCGTCGTGGGCTGGTAGTAAAAAGTAACCGCGCAAGTTTCCGGCGAGTGAAAATTAGCCAGTTCTCGGATGTCATCTCGTGTGATCATTCCGGTTCTCCTCATGGATGAGTTCTTGAATCATAAAAACAGGGAACTGCCGGGCAGTCCCATGATTGTCAGGCGCTCTTGGAATACTCCACGAGCTTCTCTTTGAGCGGGTCCTTGAATAGGCAAGGCGCGTTGCAAATGTTCGCGGGCCTTGCCAATGGACGCGCGCACCTCCTCCACGCCACGGTTGGTGATATCGGCAATCTCTTCCAGCGGTGAAGCCTTCGAGGGTGTACAGGATGAAAGCCTCGGCCTGCGTCGCGCCCGGCATCGCGCAGGGTGGTCTCGACCAGGGTCATCAGTTCGTCCCGCGCCGCCAGCTCTTCAGGATTGTTGGCGGTGGGGTCGGGAATGACATTTTCTTCCGACAACTGCTCGTCGGGCTGATGGAATTGCAGATTGGCTTCATCGCTGGCATGCACGTTCTGCTTCCCGTGCGAGCGTTCCAGCGGGACGTGCCCGTCCTCACGGTTCTCCAACGCAAGCTGGTCAATCGCCGCATCGCCAGGCGATGCACCCAGGGCTCCAGCTTCATGGGTTCCGGACTTTCGTGCTGCTCGCTGAGGGCATTGGCAATCGCCTCTCCCACCACATCTTCCACCACGACTTGGCCAGGCTGAAGTTGCCCTGGCTCTCGCGGTAGTCGATCTCGCGTTGGACGAAGCGTTGCAGACGCGGCAGATTGACGTTGACGTAGCTCGCAATGTCGGCGCTGGAAATGTGCTCGGGCTTGACGGCCGCCATGGTGTCTTCGAAGGGCACGGTACCGGCTGGGCGCCCGGTCCTGACGGCGCCCCTTGTGATGGTGCGCAGCAGCTCCTTGTGCTTCTTGACCTGCTCGGCAATCGAATCGAAGGCGGCCTTGATGGCGGCCGTCGGCGGTCGGGCTTTTCTCCTGCGCCGCCATCTGACCCGACGGCAGTCGCAGGTTGAGCGACACCACGACGCCCTCGCGTGCCGAGCTTTCTTCGATAAGCCCCTTCAGATGCACGAGATCGGGACGGAACACCCGGAGGTATCGGCCCAGCTTTTCCACTTGTTGGTTGATTAGTTTTTCGAGGTCGGAAGTTTTGGAAATCTTGTAGCTGAAATGGACATTCATGCAAAGGCCTCTCCGGATGGAATAATTCCAATCCGCAGCTACATTCCTTTATGGCAATTTTACTCCTCTTCATACAGAAGCAAGCAGAAAATAATAAGTTGCACGCCGGTCGGGATGCTTCGAAATGTCCCATTTAGCGACACCGGGGTCCTTCAGGATGACACACGGAGCAGTCCAGGGGAAGGCCTGTTTGTGATCCGTGTGCGTTGCTTATCTCTCCGGAATACGTACCTTCACGTCGGGACGCCGGTCCACGTGCACGGTCTCGATGAACCTGACCTTGCTCTTGTTCAGCTTCATCACCAGCGACGAGGTCCGCACGCCGTCGCCGAAGAAGCGCACTCCCTTGAGCAGCGGCCCGTCGGTCACGCCGGTTGCCGCGAAGATGATGTTCTTGCCGGGCGCCAGATCGTCGGCCGTGTAAATGCGTTTGGGATCGGAGATGCCCATGTCCTTCATGCGCTCGCCCTGTTCCGGCGTGTAACCGACCAGGCGGCCGACCATGTAGCCGTTCAGGCAGCGAATGGCAGCCGCAGTAATCACTCCCTCGGGAGCACCGCCAGTCCCCATCACCGCGTGAACACCCGACCCAGCATTGCCGCCGCCACTCCGGGCGAGAGATCGCCGTCGGAGATGAGCCGAATGCGCGCCCCGGCTTTGCGAATTTCGTTGATCAACTTCTCGTGGCGGGGCCGGTCGAGAATGATGATCACCAGGTCCTCCACCTCCCGGTCCAGCACCTTGGCAATCACGTGCAGGTTGTGCGACACCGGGGCTTCAAGATCGACCACGCCCTTGCAGGAGGGCCCGACAACGATCTTCTCCATGTAGCAGTCGGGCGCGTGCAGCAGGCCGCCATGCTCGGAGGCGGCCAGCACGGTAATGGCGCCGGGCGATCCCGTGGCGCACAGGTTCGTGCCTTCCAGCGGGTCGACCGCGATGTCCACCGCGGGATAGCTGCCGCCGTCCTGCTTGCCGACTTTCTCGCCGATGTACAGCATGGGCGCTTCGTCGCGTTCGCCCTCGCCGATGACGATGGTTCCATCCATCGGGACCGAGTCCATGACTCCGCGCATGGCTTCGGTAGCTACCTGATCGGCATGTTTGCGGTCGCCCTGCCCCATGGTCTTGCCGGAGGCGATGGCCGCTTCTTCGACGACGCGCAGGAATTCCAGCGCCAGGTCGGTTTCCAGGTTTGCAGTTGGAGAATGTTCACCCACGGGTTCTTCGGTTTGAACTTTGGTCGCCATGTGGCCTCCGGGATACCGCGGCTTGGTAGATGCCAGATGGCGAGCCCAGTCGAAGCCGCCTATCTAGCACAATCGAAAAGGATACACCTCTTGCTGGCAGTGTTCGAGGACTTTCGTCACCTGCCGGACGCCCGATTGGGCGAGCGACGCTCGAATCCTGCACTCTCAATTGCTTCATCCATAGCCAACACCTTCAGCCACCGACGCCCTCAGAACGCGGCTATCCCGGTGATGTGCTCGCCGATGATCAGCGTATGGATGTCGTGGGTGCCTTCGTAGGTTTTCACCGACTCCAGGTTGGCCATGTGGCGGAAGATGGGATACTCGTCGGCGATGCCGTTGGCGCCGAGGATGTCGCGTCCCATGCGGGCGCACTCCAGCGCCATCCAGACGTTGTTACGCTTCACCATCGAGATATGGTAGGGCTTTACCTTGCCCGCATCCTTCAATCGACCCACTTGTAGTGCGAGTAGTTGGGCCTTGGTGATCTCGCTGATCATCCAGACCAGTTTCTCCTGCACAAGCTGATGCGACGGCGATGGGCATGTCGTGGAACTGCTTGCGGAACTGCGCGTATTGCAGCGAGCAGTCGTAGCAGGCCATGGCCGCGCCGATGGCTCCCCAGCCGATGCCGTAGCGCGCCTGGTTGAGGCAGCTGAGCGGCGAGCCGAGTCCCTCGGAGTCGGGCAGCAGGCAGTCGGCGGGGATGCGGACATCTTGCAGCGAAAGACTGGAGGTGACGGAGGCGCGCAGCGACCACTTGCCGTGAACGTCGGCGGCCTTGAAGCCGGGGCGTGTCGGTGGGGACGATGAAGCCGCGGATGCGGTCGTCTTCGTCCTCGACCTTGGCCCAGATGATGGCGATGTCGGCGATGGAGCCGGAGGTGATCCACATCTTCTCGCCGTTGAGGACGTAGCTGTCGCCGTCTTTGCTTGGCGCGGGTGCGCATGGCGCCGGGGTTGGAGCCGGCGTCGGGCTCGGTCAGGCCGAAGCAGCCGAGGATTTCGCCCAGCGCCATCTTGGGCAGGTATTTCTGCTTCTGCTCCTCGCTGCCGAAGGCGTAGATGGGATACATGCACAGGCCGGACTGCACGCTGACGAAGGAGCGCACGCCGCTGTCGCCGCGCTCCAGTTCCTGGGTCATCAGGCCGTACTCGACGGCCGACATGCCGGCGCAGCCGTAGCCCTTGAGGCTGGCTCCGTAGAAGCCGAGCTCGCCCATGGGCTTGATCAGCTCTTTGGGGAAGCGTCCGTCGCGGTTGCACTGCTCGATGATGGGGATGAGGTTCTCTTCGATGAACAGGCGGGTGTTGTCGCGGACGAGGCGCTCGTCGTCGGTGAGCAGTGTAGTCGAACTCGATGAAGTCGACGCCTTTGAATTTGATGGCCATGGGTCTCTCGCTTGTGGAAGATTTGCGGTGGGACAAACAGTTGAAGGTATCAGGCGGCGAAGAGCAGGGTCAAACCGCCTACGGGGAGGCCCTCTCATGTAGAATGAAAGTGTACCCGGCGAGTAGAGAGTGGCGCTAATGTGCGCCCGCCTGCAGTCGAAGCCGCTCCTGGTGGTATTGGAGCGTGGGCTGAAGACATGTGCATCTCGCGCTGACGCGCCCATCCGCTTCGCATCTGCGTTTACTCCGGCCAAACAGTAGACACCAGTACCGCAGCCATCTGCGGGAAGAATCTGTTACACTTCAGGAGAAAACAATGGCGAAGATCGCAAAGACCGCTGACCGCAAGAAGGTCATGGACACCACCAAGAGCACCGATTGCCCCAAATGCGGCAAGGCCACCCGGGTGGTCAAGCGCGTGAAAGACCGCGAGAAGGACATTCCGGGCGGCATGTACATTTCGTGCTCGGCGTGCGAGTTTTACGAGAAGCTGTAGAAGGCTGACGGTCAGGATGGGTGCCATTTTCGCCGGTCGAAAGGGGAGAAGGAAGCGGAAGCCGTATCGCCTCCTCGATCTCCGCGTTCATCTGATCGACGAGCTGCCGCTTCCACCCATCATCCCAGGCGCCCCGCTTGGTCATGTAATGCTGCATGTGCGCCAACGGGTCGTCGAAACTGGCCGGCTGGGTCTGGCACTCGATGAGCGTCGGCCCGCTGCCGTTGCGGGCGCGGTGGATGGACTCCTGCGCAGCGCGCCACACCGCGACCACATCTTTCCCGTCCACCAGGATGCTGGGAAATCCATAGTCCTTTGTAAAGAAGCTGAATTCTTCCAGCGCACTGTGCTTTCGGCGTCCCGGATCGTCCATCCCGGAGCTCCTGGTTACATAAATTATCGGCAGTTTGTTAATGCCGGCGAATTTCAGGGCTTCATGACTGGCTTCGAGCGAAGCCGCATCTTCCCCCCAGAAAGCGACCACTACGTTGGTCTTTCTTTCCAACCTGTGCGTTAGCGCAAGACCGGTCGCAAGATTGAATGGATCGGGACGAAAGCCCGCGAACGCGGGCGCGCCCGGTAGAGCGCCTCGGCATGAGAGGATCGAATCTCTGCTGTCTTCGGAATTACTTGCGCCGTCCTTCTTCAATAAATACTTTAACGGCGTTCCCATGGCGACACGAGCAGCGAAGTTGCGAGGGGAAGCAACAATCGTATCTTCCGGCCTCAGGTCGATAGAGGCGCCGATCACAATAGCTTCGTGGCCTGCGGCGAGTTCGTAAGGCGAGTTGCCATCGCATGCTCGCTGTCCCAGCATGCGGCACCTTAATAGGTCACGGTACATCCTGCGCAGCAGGTCGAGGTTCGATTGGGAGGCCCCATTGCCAGCGGGCCGTATTGGAGTGGATGGCAGCGTTTCCGTTGCCACCACCTTCCCACCACTTGCCGTTGACCGTTTTTTGCTCTTCGTCGCCATGCACACCTTTCCCGTGGATTCGCCATTGTAGCTCAGAGGATTTTCGGCGGGGTCGAGCGAGGATGCGCCCTCAACTGATGCGGTTCGCATCTGAATTTGTCCGCGGGTGGTGAGAACTACAACACTCGCCTCACCTTTGATCAATGTAGCGTAAAAGTTTTCAACACCAATGTGCATAACGCTGTGGAAAACGCAGACGACCTACCGGTAAGTTGTATCAATTCCGAAATCTTCACCACAATGCACCGAACAAAGTGCGGAATGAAATGCTCGAAGACACTGCATTGCGACTTTCGCGCGGCCGATGATCTGGCGTTGGCCACCGGTTCGAACTGAGGCCGTCCTCGTGCTAGTCTGGCGCGGTGAAATCGCGGCTCGACAAACTGCTCTTCCAACGCGGACTGGTAGCTTCGCGGGAGCGCGGCCAGGCGCTGATTCTTGCCGGCCGGGTTCTGGTCAACGAGCAGAAGGTGGAGAAGGCAGGTGCGAACGTCGAAGAGGACGCGACTATCCGCATCCTCGGCGACGAACAGCCGTTTGTCAGCCGGGGCGGACTGAAACTGATGCGCGCGCTGGAGAACTGGCACATTGACGTGCGAGACAAGTGTTGCATGGACATCGGCGCTTCCACCGGCGGTTTCACCGATTGCCTCCTGCAGAGCGGGGCGTCCCGGGTGATCGCGGTAGATACCGGTTATGGGCAGATGGCCCTTCTGCTGCGCAGCGATCCCCGGGTGCATTTGCTGGAAAAGACCAATGCCCGATATCTCACGTCGGAACAGATCTGGGGCGGTACGGAGACGCCGCAGCCTATTGGTCTTATCGCCATGGACGTTTCCTTCATCTCTGCTACACTCGTTCTCCCGGCCGTAGTGCGCTGTGCCCGTGTGAGTGCTTTGAGCAAGGCATTCGAGTTGGTCGTGTTGGTAAAGCCGCAATTTGAAGTTGGCCGAGGCCAGGTCGGCAAGGGTGGCATTGTGCGCGATCCCGGCGCCCACCAGACGGCGGTGACCAGGATCCGAGGCGCGGTGGAAGAACTGGGTGGGACCGACATCGATGTGATCGACTCCCCGATTCTCGGCGCGGAAGGAAACCGGGAGTTCCTGCTGTACGCGTGTTTTCCTCCGTTTCCGCCAAAATAGCTCGCCGCGTTACACTGACGCAGTTGAACCAAAGCATGAAGTCTGTCGCCATCATCTCGAAGCCGTCCAAGACCGAACTGGCCGGCATTCTGCCGGAGTTGCTGGGTTGGTTTCGCAGCCGTGGTTATCAAATCTACCTTGACCAGGAAACCGCGCAGTACACCGACGGCGAAGAGATTGTTCCACGCGAGCAAATCGGCGCGAAACATCCAAATTTTGCCCTCGTGCTGGGGGGAGATGGGACCCTGCTTTCCGCGGCGCGTTCGGTGGCCCACGAGGGCGTGCCCATCCTGGCGGTCAACCTGGGATCGCTGGGATTTCTGACCGAGGTTCCGCTGAGCGAGATGTACCTGACGCTCGAGGCCGTGGACTCGGGCCTCTGCCCCGGAGAAGAGCGCTCGGTCCTCGATTGCAGCCTGTTTCGCGGGGGAGCGTGCCTGGCCCATCTTTTCGCCCTAAACGACGCCGTAGTAAACAAGAGCGCCATCTCCCGGCTGATCGACTTCGATCTGCTCATTGATGGGGCTTTCGTTTTCAACTACAAGGCCGATGGCGTGATCATTGCCACGCCCACCGGTTCCACCGCTTATTCCCTGGCGGCAGGCGGTCCCATCCTGATGCCATCCGTCACCTCGTTCGTGGTGACGCCGGTTTGCCCCCATTCACTCACCCATCGCCCCTTGGTCGTAACCGACAAAGCACAGATTGAGTTGCGAGTTGAGACCGGGGATGAAGAGGACGCTTTCCTCAGCATCGATGGGCAAGTCGGCTTGCCGGTAAAGCGTGGTGACCGGCTGATTTGTGTGCGCGCTGGTCACACCGTGAAGCTGTTGCGGATGCGGCGGACCTTCTTCGACGCACTCCGGGCCAAGTTGAAGTGGGGACAGCGGTAACTAACCACCTCGCGCTGCGTATCAGTGACGTTCTGACTCAGTTCGGCAGGTGGGCAAAATCCTCTGTCACATAAAGGTATCCGCCGCTTCTGATCACACACACCCCGATTGAGTTGTAATTGGGATTCAGGAGGATGGCCCGATGACCAGGGTCATCCATGAGCCCTTTATGAGCCGAGGGCACATCGTAGTCTTGGGCTGTGTTCTCTCCTTCCTGGTCGGAAGACAAGTTCTCATTCTTGAAGCGAACATTCAGCTGGGGCTCTCCCTCGAACTGATGGGACAAAGCCTTATGTGCCACCAGCAGCTCGGTGTGTTTACGAGCGGCCTGGGTCAGACGTGGATCCACCTTCACCAGCTGAAACTTCAGTTGGGTACGTTCCTGATTGATCAGAGCCACCAATTGTTTCTCCTCGGCCGGATCACACTGTCCCCCCGACTCTGGAAGCGGAGCAGCAGGCAGTTTTACGTCGGAAGCAGGGGGAGCTGGAGGCGGCCCCTGGCTAGGAATCCATCCATCCTGAAGCTGCTGCAGAGTTGTCGGATCGTTTTGCAGCGGCAAGTCAAGACCGGTTTGCACGTCTTGCATACCGATGCCGAAGTCAACGAGGTCGTACTGAGTCCCAAGAATGACAGCCTGTCCCCGGGAAAGCAGGGTGGCTCGTTCGATGGACGAAGTCGCAGGCATGGGATTGCGGCCGCTTTCTTTGTCCTGTGGAATAAGTCGGTTTGCCAGCATCAGCAATTTTTCCTGCTCGTCAGGCCCGCGTCCCGTCTGCTGGCGAAAGGCCTGGCTATCATTCCACAGGTTGCGCCTCTGCTGGAGGACCGTATTGGCTCCGTGTGCTGAAGCCACGTCGTAGCAAAATGCCAGCGACTGCACAGACTGTAGTCCGAGCGCATTTGCCGCGTTTTGCGCCGCGGTCATTTCAGACATCATCTGGTCCACCTGCATCCGCTGGAACGAGTGCTCGTATCCCAGCCTCCTAAACTTATCTCTCCAGGCTGGTTGCAAGTGTCCCGAGTCGTCGAGGATGCGTTTTTGAATGGCATGGGAAGACACTTTGCAAGGTTGGCTCAGGGTTTTGCTCAGCCATTCCGCCTCGGGTCCCAAAATTTCGGAAAAGCGTTTTTCGTCACGATGTTGGAATTTCAACAGAAACGGCTGCAGACTGCATTCGCCCAGACTCCAGCTCCCGACCCCAAAATATATGTCATTGGACATTGCACGAATTGCTGGAAAGGGATCGGTACCTCCGGTGTCGATGGTGCCGGTGAGAAGAATCAACTTCCATACCAGAGGGTCGCCTCCCCAGCTCGCGATGGCCGCCTTGATCTCCGCAACTGGCAACCCAAACCTCTGCGCGGCAGCGGCCAATGCGGCTTCTTGCAATTCTGCACTGCTGGGTGAGGCATCAGCCGCTGCTGCCGGCGGCGTTACCGTGTTCTGGGCAACGGTCAGCAGCCGCGGACTTCCGTACTCGACGGACGGAAGGTAGTTCCGGCGATTTCGGGAGGTGCGATGAGGCTGGGACGCGGGCCGCTTTTTCGGTGCCGCGGCGGCGGCATGATCGACGGTGGCATGCAGGGCAATCATGCCCGAGCCACTCTCCAGCACGGCCTTGTCGCCGTGTTTCGCCACCACGACCGGATCGTAGTTGTCTTGTTCATTATCAAAAGGCGGGACCCGGATGCGCCCGTCATAGGGAGAGATGAATGCCAAATCCAGGCCATTCGGCGCGCCCAGCAATTGCAGAGTCACCCATGCGGCCGGCTTGGTGTTGGGTGCGAGCTTAAGCCTGGCTTTGCCGTTCTGGTCGGTGAACTGTGGAGATCCCCCGTCTCCGGCCGCCCCGATCCGGACGCCGGCAAAAGGGTGTTGCTCGGGGTCCATCACGACCAGCACCAGGACACCTTCTTCGGCCAGTATGGTGCAGGTCACGAACAAGAAAACAATGAGCAGCAAGACAGCCCGCCAGCGAGAGGCGAATCCGTCGACGTACATTGGGGCTCTTTCTCTTTCATTCTTCAGACGAAGTTAGTTGCGTTCCAACACAATGGTGCACGGCGTATCGCCCGCGGGACACCACGAATTGGCCGCGTGGTATCCAGCTTTTTCGGCATGCAATTGCACTTGCTGTCCGTCAGTCGCATGTGCCGGCAGCGAAAAATTCCCCGACGCCTTGGTGATCTGGGCCTCGGAATCGTACCCGATCACACTCACGGTAGCGTCGGCAATAGAGTTCTGCTTGTCGTCTACAACAATGCCGATGACCTTGGCCGCGCGGTCATTTGCCAGCGGCACCGTCACGGTAGGATTGTGGTCATCGCCCAACTGCAGTGGCGTCTGGCCCTTCAGAAAGGCTGCATCCTTTGAGGCATAGAACGTCACCTTGCCGTCTAGAGGCTTGGTATCTTTGGGGATGACGAATAGCCAGCCACCGTTGACCTGCATAGGCTCGCCGCCGATCGAGGACCAGACTTTGGCGTCGCTTACCGGCGTCTGATGGCTGTCCACCACGATGACCCTTACGCGGTACGACTCGCTGCCGACGTTCGATGTGGCCTTCGAGATTGCCGCCCCATAGCCGATTACGCCACCCAGCATGGCAAGGTACATGACGGCCTTGATCTTGGCGTCGGCGTCCTTGAAGAAGACATATCCGAGTACACCAAGGAATAGAATCATGAGCGCGAGGATTCCCAGAGGGCTCTTTGACGCAGCTTGGATAATGCTGGTCCAATCTTTTGGCATCAGATCGGACCCTTGCAGCAGTAGCATGGCGATTGCCACGGCTTCCTCCTCCGAGCATCGGAAGTGACTTATTGGATGGGGAGAAACTTATCCCGACCTGCCCTCGCTGTCAATCCAGTTGCACGAGTAGATAACCCCGATTTCCGTTCCCGTCGCCGCCAACATACAATACGGCATCGATGTTTGGGACCCTGTTTATGACTAATCTTGCCGTGATTCTGGCCGTTATCGCAGGTGCATTATTGGGTGGAGTGTTTGCCGCGCTGCTGGCGCGCTCCAAGGTTGCCGCTCTGGCCGAACGGACCAACAGCCTAGAGCAAGAACTTTCAAGCGCCAGGAACACACTCGAGCAGCAGGCAGCCGACATCAAGGTAGTTTCCGAAGCCAGGGCGGCTTTGAACGCGACTCTAGAGAGCGAACGCCGTAGTGCTGATGAAAAGCTTCGCCTTCTCGCTGAAGCCAGCGAAGAGTTGAAGACGCAGTTTAAGGCGCTGGCGGCAGCAGCTTTGGAAAACAACAACTCGAATTTTCTCGATCTAGCCAAGAGCACGCTGGAGAAGTATCAGTCGGAAGCCAAAGGTGAGCTCGAGAAACGCGAGAAGGCGGTCGAGACAATGGTGAAGCCTATTGCCGACTCGCTGAGGCAGGTGGATGAGCAGATTCGGGAACTGGAGAAGAGCCGGGCGGAGGCCTATGGCGTGTTAAGCAACCAGGTGGCATCTCTGCTCGACACCCAGAAGGCGCTTCAGTCTGAAACCGGCAATCTGGTGAAGGCATTGCGCGATCCGCAGACCCGAGGCCGCTGGGGTGAAGTGCAATTGCGCAAGGTCCTGGAACTGTCGGGAATGTTGCGATATTGCGACTTTCAAGAGCAGCTCACCGCCAGCGACGAAGAACGCCGCTACCGCCCCGATGTGATTGTCAATTTGCCGGGCACAAGCATGTCGTGATCGACTCGAAGGTACCGCTCTCGTGGTATCTAAACTCGCTGGACGCCAAGGAGGATGAGGAGCAACGCAATTGCCTGGTGAACCATGCGCGCCAGGTGAGGCAACATATCGATTCGCTTGCCGCGCAAGGCCTACTGGCTGCAATTCAAGCCGACCCCTGAGTTCGTCGTGCTTTTTATTCCTGGCGAGGCCTTCTTTCGGGCGGCGCTCATGGCCGACCCGAAATTACTCGAATATGGCGATGCCGAAAAGTCATTCTGGCTTCGCCTATCACCCTGATTGCGATGCTGAAAACAATCGCCTACAGTTGGAACCAGAAGAATCTGGAGGACAACGCACGCAACATCAGCGCAGCCGGAAGAGAACTCTACAAGCGGCTTTGCACCATGACGGGGCACATGCAAGAGATGGGCAAGAAGATTGGTGGCACCGTGACCGCCTATAACGACATGCTGCGGTCGATGGAAAGTCGCGTGTTTCCCGCGGCGCGAAAATTTCCCGACCTGGACAGTTCGCTGGCACTGGCAGCGTTGCCGGAACTCGAGCAACTGGACAAGACCCCCTTCGAATTGCAATCGCCGGATTGGCACGACGGCGACGAAGAAGAAGAGCCGAGGCTGCCGCTCACGAGCGACGAGGCCGCCGAACAGCGCAAAGGTGTGAGCGCTCGGCGTTCCTATCTCATTCTGAAAGCAGCGGAACCGCCACGGAATCGACCAGCCGGTTTTCGTGCTTGAGCGAAGCTGCTCGTGCAAGCGAAGTACCTCGTCTATGCAAGAGTCTGGCTGAGTTGCTTGCGATCGCCGGTCTGCCGGTATGGGGCTCACCGAACGCGATGGTTGCGCGAATGGTCTTCTTAGCCAGCAGATTGAGAAAGTGGGGAAGCAACGCCATGTCGCCCCACCAGCAGACTTCCCGCTCCACGGCGCCATCGTCCAGTTCGTAGCGATGGAGCAGGGCGTCACCTGCGCACCTGCATCGATCGACGGCTGCAACATGGTGGAGTGAAAGCGCAGGACGCTTTGTCCGTCGGTCGTGGTGCCCTCGGGAAAAAGCACAACTGGAACTCCGGTTTGAAGGCTCTCGGCGACACTGGCATTGGCGCGCGCGGCATCGGCTCGGTCGTGGCGGCGCACGAATACGCTTCCCGCCCAGCGGGCATAGCGGCCGAAGATGGGCCATTGCTCGACCTCTGCTTTCGAGACGAAGACACAGGGCAACGCGGCGCTCATGACGAGAATATCGAGATAGCTGAGATGGTTGCTGACGATCAATCCGTGGGAAGGCAAGGCTCCGGCGGTCGATAGATGAACGTCGATGGCCGACAGCCCGCGCGCGCAACTCTGGTGCAGCCATTCGGCGCATTCTGCGCGAGACGCATCGCGCCGCAGTTTGCGATGTTCCCAGAGCCCGTACAGCGCTGCCGCCACGATGGCTGGCAGTCGAATGGATCTTCGCAACTGTCTCGCAAGTAGTTCGCCCATTTCACCCCAGAGCGCGTTGGCTCTTATCGCAGTCTACCCGCAATGGGCGATTGGCGGCGAAACGCTGCAGCGACTGGTTTTTGACACTGCTTCTAAGCGGCTGCTAGTATCAAGCTGTTCAGAGTGCAAAGTCCCTCCACGCAAGCGTCCCCGTCGTCTAGCCCGGCCTAGGACATCGCCCTTTCACGGCGGTAACACGGGTTCAAATCCCGTCGGGGACGCCAAATCTTTTCAGAGACTTAGAGCGAAAGAGCCGATTTGTCGTAGGCACAAAAGGGAACAGCAGGACTGCCAAATCTCTCCATCCTGCCGTTCCAGAACCTCATTTCCCAAGGTTTGACGGCTTTTTCGTGGGCACAAAAAGGCACAACCTCACCCCTCAGTTGCGGACGCCATTGCGCGAACGCGAAACAAGCGAACCACGCCACTCTGAGCTTCGCGTTTTTGTGCCGTAACGGCCTGCGTGTATGTATCCATGGTGACCCGGCTGGAGGCGTGCCGAAGCAGTTCCTGCATGACCTTGATGTCGACTCTGGCGGCCCGCAGCAAGGTCGAATACGTATGGCGAAAGGTGTGCCACCCGATAGGTTTGGTGATCCCCACTTGAGTCGCAATAGGCCGTATGACTTTGCGCATGATCTGTTGTCCCACATAGGGTCGTCGGCCTTTCGCTTTGGGGCTGGCAAAGATCCAGTCCTCCGGCCTGTTGTATCTCACCTGTTGACGCCATGCCCGCAGTGCTTCCGCGAGACAGGGGTCGAGCGGGATGGGCTTCTGGGACGCTTCCGTTTTGCAGGGGCCGGTCACCTGCATCACGATGGATCGAACCACGCTGATCTCATTGGCCTCGAAGTCGACGTCCTTCCACTTCAGGCCAAACAGTTCACTCATTCTCAATCCCGTGCCCACATCCAGCAGTACCAGGATCCATTCTCTGAGGGCCAGAGCGTCTAACAACTGTTGCACCTCACTGACACTCAGCACCACGGGGATCTTCCTGCGTTTGGCGCTCTGCCGCACTAAGCGGATGGGATTGCCGGAGCAGACTTGATGGCGAATTCCATGGTTGAAGAGGACGCTCATGAGGTTTCTGATTTTGGCACAGCTAGCTCGTGCCAACGGCAAAGACCTTAGCCACTGCTCGACGTCGCCCGCTTTGATTGCAGGAAGCGTGTAGCTTTCCCATCGAGGCAGGATCCATTTATTCAGGTAGCCTTGGTAGGTCACTTTGGTCGAGTGCGTCTTCCAGACGTGGTCCGTTGAGAGTTCGCGCTGGCGATAGTGGTTCACCAACTCTGAGACGGTGACAGGTCGAAGGCTCAGGCGCGGATCATTCGGGTTGATTTCGCAGCGTAGTACGGCAATCGCCAGGAGCGCCGACGACCTGTCGGGGAACTGGGTAATTGGACCGATCACGATTCTGCGATGTTTCCGCCTGCCATCGGGCCCTACCTCTCGCCACTTAAAGTCCCAAACATCGGGACCGTTCGAACGTGTGGACCGGATGATACTTCCGTTTTGCATGGCATCTCCTTTTCTGCTTTTGGTTTGGTCAACCAAAACTTCTTGGTCGGAGTGCCATTGTGGCAAATGGAGTCGAGCCGAAGATGCCGGCGGAAGCGATCACCGGGGACGATTGTGGTGTTCGTACGTCGATACGGTTCGCACGCTGTTGAACTCAGCCGCTTGCGACGACGCTCTTCAGCGCAAGCAAAAGATCACTTTGGATGGCAGTTCATTGCGGATACTGTGCGGTCGGTTGATTCGAAAGGCTACCGCTTTGCTGCGGCGATGTCCCGACACGCGACAGGAGGTTTCTCGTTACCTATGTGGTGAAACTTCCCACATACAGACTTCCTGGGAGTTTGGCCGTCCACTTCAGCGGAATGGGCGTTATACGGCGTGCGCCGGGATAAACCGGCATGTTGTAGGGGATGCAAGAGCCCCACAGGAAAGGAGAAAGCGACTCCATCCTGACCTCTAGTCTTGCGTGACACATCGCGAGGTGTGTTGCGAAGCGTAGGCCGGAGGCATCGGTGGGCGGGGTGATTGAGCTTCGAAAAACGCCAGATCAGGATGCCGACTCCCTGACGAGTAGGAGGAAGGCAACACGGCAGCCGCGTTAGACGCGAGTGGCTGTCCGGTCCTGCGTAGTCGTTAGAGCCCACGCACGCTGAGGAAACAACATGCACGAGAACCGGGAGATCTCCAGCGCGCCTTCGGTAATTGACGAAGGCCGGTCCGTGAAGGCACATAGCCGCACGACGGACACGCACGCGCTGGAGAAGTCGGACTGCGCCGTACTACCTGTGAACCGACCGAACAAGGGAAGGTAACTTCCTGCGGAGGCCGGGGAGGGAAGGGCGCAGATGAAGGAGAACATCGATCAGCCACACATGCTCCCCCCGTCTACCAGTTGCTTTAGGTGCTTAATTGGGTTTTTGTTCGAAGCGCGGGATTTCCTCGGCACAATGGCTGAGAGCACGACATCGCATTTCCGACTGCGAGCATCGGCTATGAGCCGGTCTAATTCGGGACGGGAGCCCTTCGAGCCCGAAACACCATGGTTGGTGTACTTGGCGACAATCTGCCAGGCGCGGCGGCGTACTCTCGCAATGCGCACAACTGCATTTCAGATCTTGTCCGCTCAGTATGGAAACGCGCGCATAAAAAGCTACGCGGGCAATTCTGGGGGTGTTTCTTGAATAAGTGATGATGCGGTGTTACGCGATGTACAGCCATGGGTGCCTTCTATTACGTGCCCTGGTTAGCGATCCGGGAGGTGTTGCGTGGGAACTAGAAGTGTGAGTCGTGTCACTTTTTACTGCAGCGACTGTCCTTGCTCAACGACGAGCTTGTACGCTACGTAGTACTTGTAGATGTTACTGACATACTGTACGGTCACTGGCCCCACACTCTGCGCTACTAGAAGCTCGACATTGCCGAACCACTTGTTCGGATCCAGCCCTTGTGAGGGTGCTTTCTTTCGCAGCTCCGCGATGCGATTCGGACCGCAATTGTACGCCGCGAAGGTGAGCAGCAGGCGGTTCACCGGATCAATCTTCGGGTCACTGAAATAGTCAGTTGCAATTGCATTCAATAGCTTCACGCCGGCGTGAATGTTGTTCTCCGCCGTATAAAGGTCCGGGATGCTGATGGGCGGAGCCGCCGCTGTAGTCGGCCTGACCTGCATGATCCCGACTGCGCCACCCGGACCCCTGGCTGCTTGATTCAGCGTCGACTCCTGGTAGCCCTGGGCCACGACCATGAGGTAGTCGAAGCCGTATTGCGATGCGTACTTTTTGAAAAGATCAACGGTTTCTTCGAACTTCTTGAGCTCGGCACCAGTGGTTGGATTCTTAACCCACTGATCGCTTTGCAAATAGCGCCGCCATAGAGTGTTGCCGAATGACGTTCCCATAGCATGGGTCTTGACGAACTCATCGACCAACTTCTTGAGTTGAGGATTGTTCTTCCGCATCGCGAAGGCTAGGTCGCCCTCGGTGCCGACAACAAGCTCTGGCTGCGGAGTAATGCCAGCAAACACACTGGCCCATAAGTCAGCGCGCTCCGTTAGCGTAACCGTCGCGGGAAGTATGCCCGCGTTCACCATCTCCAGCAGGTCCTCATCCTGCAGGCTCTTGTCAGCTTTTTCGACCAGGATTTCCGGCTTGCCTTGCTTCCGCAAGGAGTCGTTTACGTTTTGCAGGTTTTCGTAGTACGTGGTCAGTGGGTTGACAAATACTTTCTTCCCGCCGAGTGCCTCCAGCGAGGAAAGAGTACCGAAATCCTTTCGCGTGACGACAATTTGTTTCACGTCGGTTTGAATCGGGAGCGAGAAAGCCACTCTCTGCTCGCGCTCGGGAGTCACCACCAATCCGTACGCGATCAGGTCGCCAACGCCCTCGGTTAGGGCAGCTTCTAACTGGTCGGGCCGGACCGGAATAAACGTGACCTGCACGTGTTGCCCGGCGGCCAACTTCCTATTGACGAATTGCTCGAAGTATTGCAGCGCCTCGTAATAAATACCCTCAGGCCGCCCTTCCACGTAGAAAAACCCGGTATGGCTGTACAGCACGAGCGCCCGAATGCTGCCACGCTTGACCATCGCATCCAAGTCGCCGGTTTGACGCGCGAAGGTCAACGGCAAGCCGGAGTCTGTGGACTTCGGAGCAGACTTGCCGGCTGCGACAGCAGCGGTATTCTTTGAGTGCGGCTGGGACGCGGCACCCGTCGCGACGCTGACGTTCAGCAGGATCCCGAACAAGATAGCGAGGCACGCGTTTCTACGACCTGAGAAGTTGTTCAAGCACAATTGATCCTCCCGTAATCAGTCGTTCGCGCCGTCGGCGTCGTATCGCTTCCAAAGAGAGGTTGCGCGCCGGGCACAATGCTCGGCGCCCTCGTCTGTACGACATTGTGCTACAGCTTTCGCTGTGGCCGGCGAAGAAATCCGCGACGGGGGTTGCTCGGGGAACACCCCCGAGAACGTGGGAGCCAATCAAGACTCCACAGAACCACAAGCCAACAACAGCAAAAGCCGTAGCCTCTTGGATAGCGGAGGAACGCCAACAACGATCGCCATTGCCAAGGCAAACTTCGCAAAATTGGGCAGCGTCAGTGCGTGTGACCGTATTTATCCAAGGATTTCCGTTTTTTCTGCTCGGCGCGCCGTCATGACCTCACCAATCGTAGGTTACCTGCGAAAAATGAGCACGCGACATGCTTAAGCAGATCGCGCGCTCATTCAATGCATTCATTGTGAAACGGCTTTGGCCGTGGCCTTACTGGCATCTTTTACCGCAATGGCAGTCTTTTCACCGCCCTTCTCAGTGTATTTGACCGTGACCTTCGAGCCCTCTTTGAGGCCATCGTACGTATCCATGGTGCCAGCCTCGGCGCCTTTGCCGGCGTCCTTAGCGCCCTTCACAGTGGTCTTTTCCGTCCACTTGATCGTGTGTTCTGTGCCGTCCCCGGCCTTGACGACCATGGTCTTGGTTGTCTTGTCGACTGATTTCACAATGCCGGAAACCGCATGAACAATGTCTTCGGCCACTGTCACCTGCCACGCAACCGCGATCGCTAAGACGAACACCACCGCCATCAACCCGCGAACCTGCTTTGAGTGAAGCATCTCCAATAATCCTCCTGGGTGAATTTATATTTCATTTCTAAGCTTACTGTAATCTTGCTTGCTCCAGTGCCAGGCAAACCTGCACAGTTTGGCACAGCGTCGTGTTACCCGGTAAACCCATTTCCATAAAAGCTATTCGACTGCTGTCCAACTCTTGTCGGGATTGAATTCAGTCATCGTCTTCGCCTGATCAGCGGTGTCTTTGCCCAGATTTTTCTGGTACACGGTTCCGTCCTGATTGATAACGAACGTAGCGATGCCCGTGTCGTTATAGTTGGCGGGATATGCGACGTACGCGAATCCGCCTGTCATCTTGCCGTTGACGATGTAACTCTTCGCGCCCCCCTTGGCATCAGCTCCCTGCTTATCGAGAATTCGGAAGATGTACCCATGGAATGGCTGATGCGCGCCAGACTTGAGGTTGTATCCCTCATCTGTAGCGAAGGCCACGAGAGGTCCGACCGGACTGCGAGGTTGTCCCTCCGCTGACTCCCAGTAGAGGCCGTTCTGCTCGCCTGGATCGCTGATGAATTTCTGCCCGTACTGCTTCACGCCGTCGTGCCGTTGCGAAAAATATTCCGCTTGTGCAGACGCCAGGGCAGCACAGACATCGATAGCGGCGTTTTCGTCACGGCCGATCCGTCGCGAGAGAATCTCCTCTTTCCCCGCCGCAGTATCGAAGTACCACTGACCTGCTGGGTTCTTCTTCACTGGTATAGGAAATGCCTGGTTGTCGGTTCCTACCAATAGCAGTTGACTGCCATCAGGGATATTGCGCCAGCGATGCATGATCTCGTAGGCCTGTGCAAACCCCTCGAAGGACGATTTGTCTTCGACGGGATCTCCGGAATAGATCAGGTCTTTCGATCCCGAGCCGAATATGGCCAGCATCGTGTCCTGGTTTTGCGACTTGGCAGCCTGCAGCAAAGCCTTGCCCGCGTTCTCAGATGAGGCAAACGCCTGAGGAGACGTTTGGGCGGGAGCCGGTTGCTCCTGCTTTGAGCACGCCGCAAATGCTAACAGCATGATTGCGGCTGCCAACAGCGATAAGCGACCGAACTTGAAACTAGTGCGGTTTTGGGTTGAGTGCAACATCGTAATCCTCCAAGATATGCGGTTCGTCATGGTTGCTGATCCCGGGCGCCGCACGAACTAGCGCCGGAATCCTCCTCCTCCTCCCCTAAAGCCTCCACCGCCACCCCAACCTCCACCTCCGCCACGGCTGGCCCAACCTCGAGAGCTGGAAGATCGCGAACCCCACCCGCCGCCTCCGAAGCTGGAGCCTGAGTGGCTGCCCCAGCCGCTGAATGCCGATGAAGCGCCACTGTCCGAGTGTGAGCCCCAACCGCGTGCGTCGTCGGAGCTGCCCCATCCGCCGGAGCTGGCGTGCTGGTCCCATGAACCTGTGCTGTCAGTATGGGCGGCGGCGCTCTGCCGATTCACATTGACGGTATTTCCGCTTACGTTGGTGTTGTGGCTGTAATTATTCTGGCCGGTGCGGTTATAGCCGCTGTTGTTGACGTTATTGGCGTGGTAGCCGGAGCTGTTGTAACCGTTGTTGTAAGGGTGATACCCGTAGTTGTTGTAGCCGCCATGCCACGCATTGTTACCGTAGTAGGCTCCGCCGTGGTAATACACCGCGCCACCGTGCCAGTCGCAGTTCCAGCTGCTGTATCCCCAACCGCAGCAGCCTCCGCTCATCATCGCCCCAACTGCCATTCCAGCTCCGAATGAAAGCAGACCCGTAGCCACAAGATCGCCGGTGCTGTAACCGGGAATGACGTAGGTTGTTCCATAAATGACAGTCGGGTTGTACTCCGGAACGTAAACTACCTGGGGATTTGTCGGCTGGATGACAATGGTCTGAGGTGACTGTTGCACTACGGTGATCTGCGAACCAGACTTGAGATTGCCGGCTGTTTTTGCCTTGGCGCGCAGCGTCTGAATGGCAGACATCACCTCGGCCTTCTGGTTGTGATAAGCCTCGCCCAGCTGTGAAGTCCAGGAGAGGTTCTTCGCCAGGTTGTCCAGCACGGAAGGAAACTGACTCAGCGCTTTGACGCTCGGGTCCCAGGATTGTTTATCCACGGCCTTCATAAGAGCGCTCCCCGTAAGCGTCTTGTTTTGTTCCACCCAATAGTTGGCAACGGCCACCTGGTCAGGGAACGTCGCCGCATTGAGGATTTGCGCAACCAGCGCATCCGGATAGAGCGCGATAGGGGCCACCAGGCTTTGCAATTCCTCAGCTGACGCCGGCGTCCCCTGCCCTGGATAGTCCGAGGACGAACCGGTGCTTGTGGCTGGTTGTGTGTCTTGGTTCTGATACGCCATCGCGCCTGTTTCAGAACCGATCACTGTAAAAACCAGCAAGGCGCTCAACGTCACAGAGATGCTCTGTCTTTGGAATCTAAGGTTGCTCATGTGTTTTTGCCTCCTGACAATCGATGGAAAGCGAGGAGGGACACTCCGCCCTCCTCGCCTCTCCGTTCTTGAGGCCTAGTCACCGGCGTGACTAATTGCCCGGGCTGCCCTGACCTGTTCCAAGATTTGAGACAGGTTGTACGACTCCGGAGCCTGCAGCGGCGGGAACTTCTGATATGACATGAGCTCTTTCTCCCACAACAACTGGCCGAGGGGTAGCATGTTCCAGTCGTACAGATATGCGGTAGAGGGCGAGGCAAGCGCGCCGCCGACCCCCAGGGCGGATTTTGGGTCGTCCAACCCGCCGGCGATCTCGAAGGGATCGCGGCGGATGTTGTCCACCATAGTCCAGCCATAGGTTATCTTCCCCTGCATTGCGCCGGTCGGGCTGGTGGGGGTCATCGTGTAATACATCTTCCAGTTCTTGTAACGCACTGCGGAAGGTGTCGAGTTTGAATAGTAGAAGAAGGTGTCGCGCGCCGACTTGTCGGAACGTGCCTTCGAGATAGGCGCGCTGATCGACACCGTCGAGCATGGTCTTGACGATGCCGGGGTACTTTCCGGCCTGTATCTGCTTGTTGAGGTCGTCGCCCTTAGGACCGCCGGCGATATCGACAAACGTCGGCACCCAGTCCAGCGAGGCGAATATTCCGTTGATGACGGTGTTCGGCTTGATGTGCCCGGGCCAGCGAATGACGCACGGAGCGCGCATGCCGCCTTCCCAAGTGGTCAGCTTCCCGCCTTTGAAGGGCGTGACGCCGCCATCTGGGTAGGTGATGACTTCCGCGCCGTTATCCGTGGTAAAGACGATGATGGTGTTGTCCAGCTGCCCCATGTCTTCCAACTTCTTGAGGACGTAGCCAATGTTGTCGTCCATCTGCTTCATGCCGGCTTCGTTGGCGCCCCAGTCCATGCCGCCCGGCTCGCCAATCATAGCTTGGTACTTAGGCGACAGCACGGTGGTGATGTGCATGCGCGCGGGGTTGTACCAGACAAAGAAGGGCTTGTTGGTCTTCTTGGGGTCGTTGCGGTCGAGGAAATCGATGACCTTGGATGAGATTTCCTCGTCCACGGTCTTCGAACGCTCCAGCGTCAGCGGCCCTTCATCTTTGCAAGTCTGGTTCTTCTCCGTCCCGTCGGATGAGTGGCACCACATTACCGGACGTGGTGGTGTCAGACAGATCGTTTTTCTGGGGTCCACTGCACCGGGGACCTCGGTCATGCCGGGTATGGGAGTGTTCATGCACGGCGGCGCGATGCCCTGCACCGTCGGGGTCTTATTGAGATCAGGGAAACTTACCCCCTGCATTGCATCGAGGTGGTAGAGATAGCCCCAGAATTCCTGGAAGCCGTGTGCCGTGGGCAGAGCCTGAACGTGATCGCCCAGGTGGTTCTTGCCGAACTCGCCGGTGTTGTAGCCGAGATCATGCAGGAACACGGCCAGCGCCGGCGTGCCGGGACGCAGATAAGACGGGCTGCCGGGAAGTTGCGGCGGGATCATGCCCGTGCGCAGCGGATGCATGCCGGTGAAGAAGGCGTTGCGCCCGGAGGTGCAGCTCTGCTCGGCGTAGTAGTCCGTGAAGAGCGCGCCGTCATTGCCGATGCGGTCAATGTTGGGCGTTCTGCCGACCATCAGGCCGCGATGGTAGATGCTCGGCTGCATCCAGCCGATGTCGTCGCCCATGATGAATAGAATGTTGGGCTTGCTTGTGGTGCCCGTTTGAGCGTTGGCGATCGCACTACCTCCCGCAAGCATAGTCCAGACGGCAAGGGCTACCAATGCGGATTTTCGAATCTCGACTCCTAGATTCATTTCCCTCTCCTTTGACCGCTGGCGATTAGCTCTACTAATGGCGGTCTTGAAAAATGCGAAGTGGACAAGCGAGGAATGGCAGCATGACGAACAAAATTCGTGATGCTCAAAAGTAGTCCTCGCCCCATCCGGCTTTGCTGGTTTGCTACTTCACCATTAGAAAATTTCCATTGCAACTGTCACTTGCGACAGGTAAGGGCAGAAAATCAATGCAAATTGGCAAGATTAAACAAACGGGTCCACTAATTGGGGATATCCATTCCGGTCGTGGCCGCTCCGAGGGCCTAATTACAGTTGTATCGATTGTGAGACATACGTGCGCCCGGCCAGCGCCTCACGTATCGCGGGTACTAGATCGGTCGTCAGATATGCCTTGGTGACGTATCCAGAAGCCCCGGCGGACAATGCGGCAGCGACGAAATCCTGGCCTTCGTGGATCGTCAGAAACACGACTTTGGTACGGGAATTGGTGGAGCGCAGATGGGATACCGCTTGCAAGCCGTCAAGAACCGGCATTGATATGTCAATTACCAGAACATCAGGATCGAGGCGCTGAGTTTCCGCTAAGGCATCGCGTCCATTGTTCACAGCGCCGACGATGTCAAAGTCGGCGCTCAGGACTCTGCGCACCCGCGCCACAATCGCTTCATGATCGTCAGCGAGCAGTACTCGAACCTTATCCATACGCTCCAACGCAGCTTTTCGGCTGCCGAACGCGACGGATATTCTTAAATCGGCACTGGTCGGCCGTCTACTGTCACAATAGGCAGTCGGCAAGCCGGCCGCGATCATGTTCGGCTCCCTACGGCGGGGGAATCATGGCATGCTTCATCGCGTACCGCACAAGTTCGGACGTTGTGGTTATTCCTAACTCTTGCATGATCTGATGTTTGTGGAAGCGCACGGTTCGATGCGCAATCTGAAGGATGGATGCGATCTCCTTCATTGACCGGCCCTCGGCTAACATCTGTAAGACCTCCCGCTGCCTGTCACTTAGGTGCTTAGGGCGACTGAGGGAACTGGGATCGCGGATGAAATTCTGCTCCATCGCTTGGTCAATTTGCGGCGTCACATACGACATCCCGCGCAATGCGTTGTGGACGGCGTGAAGAAGTTCGTCTGCCCGTGAATTTTTCAGGAGATATCCCGAGGCACCGATCCGCAGAGCTTCGCTTGCAATAGCGGGGTCGGGATTCATGGTGAGGAAAATCAGCTTTATGCTGGGTAGCAACTTTTTCAACTCTCGCCCTGCGTCCAGTCCATTCAGTAATGGCATACCGACATCAACCAAGACCAAGTCTGGCTTCAGTTCTGCAGCCACCTTCAGCAACGCGCGACCATCTCCGACGCACCCAACCACTTCATATTGAGGTTCCAGCAATTTCTGGAACCCGGCGCAGATCATGGTGTGATCGTCGGCCAACAGGATGCGAGTTCGTTTCATGCAGCCCCCGTCACACTCGCAGCCCGATTGCTTTCCCTATCTGCCTGAGACTTTCCCTCTACAGCAACAACCGGTACGACGGCGACGACTTTGGTTTCTCCGCCGGGGCTCGATTCGACATTGAACTGCCCATGTACCAGATGGATCCTTTCCTGCATACTTACAAGGCCCAAACCGCGATTTCTCTTGGCCTCTTCCACGTCGAAGCCGGCACCCGCATCACTCACTACAAGCTTAACCTCGTCTCCTGTACCTCGCACGTCCACCGAGAAACGGCGCGTCCCGCTATGTTTCATAGCATTCTGCAGCGCCTCCTGGGCGACTCGGAACAGGCACAGTGAGATGTCCTTGGGCAAATGGTTCGGCACGTTCTTGTCCCTGAAATCGATAGTCACGTCATGCTGCTTCGCAAATTCTGTGCAGAAGCCTCTGATCGCCGCAACGATGCCCAGGTACTCGAGCCTTGAGGAATGCAGTTGGTGGGACAGTGATTGAATATCGCTGGTAATTTCGGAACAATGCTTCCGGATTTGTTCCAGGTACACTTTTGTACTTGGCGGAGCCCCGTTGCGGTTCGCTTGCTCAAGCTCCATGGACAACAGCGCAAGCCTCTGGCAAACGTCATCGTGCAGGTCTCTGGCGATTCGGCTGCGCTCCTTCTCTTGCGCTTCAATGAGCCGGCCACTCACACTTTCAAGCGCTTCCTGCGCCAGCTTCTGGTCGGTTATATCGATAGCCGAGCCAATAAAGCCGGCGAACGATCCATCCCCGTTCATCCGGGGTGATGCAATATCAAACATCCACCTGTAGTTCCCGTCGTTGCGGCGAAGGCGGTATTCTTTGGAAAACGGCTCCTGCTTCCTCAAGGCCTGCAGATCGGCGAGGTGACCTACGACGCGATCGTGCTCGACGTGATGATCCCCGGCCCCGACGGGTTCGAGGTGTGCCGGCGGCTGCGCGCAGCCGGGCAACTGGACGCCGGTGCTGCTGCTCACGGCCCGCGACGCGGTCGACGACCGCGTCGCCGGCCTCGACGCCGGCGCCGACGACTACCTCACCAAGCCGTTCGCGATGGGCGAGCTCTTCGCGCGGCTGCGCGCGATCACCCGCCGCGAGCCGGCGGCGCGCCCGGTCGCGCTGCAGGTCGGCGACCTCGTGCTCGATCCCGGCGCGCCACGAGGTGCACCGCGGCGGCAACGAGATCCGGCTCTCGCCGAAGGAGTTCGCGCTGCTCGAGTTCCTGATGCGCCACGAGGGCGAGGTGCTCGGCCGGAGTCAGATCCTCGATCACGTCTGGGACTTCGCGTACGACGGCACCTCGAACGTCGTCGACGTCTACATGCGGTACCTCCGGGCCAAGGTCGACCGGCCGTTCGGCGTCGAGAGCATCGAGACGGTGCGTGGTGTCGGCTACCGGCTGCGCCGCGCGCCGGCGACGCGACCGCGGCGCGGCGAGGCGTCGGTCCGAGCCCGCGCGCTCGAGCCCTGAGCCGCGAGCGCGACCGCGTGATCGTGCGCCGGTGCTCATAGGCTCGACGGCGTGACGCTGCCGGGCGTTCCGCTCGCTGCGGGTGCGGCTCGTCGCGTTGGCGTGCGTCGGTGCGACGATCATCGTGGTCGACCACGAGCGGGCTGCTCGCGTTCAGCCTCGACCACACGCTCGACCGCGCGGTGAACGACGGCCTGCGCGCGCGGCTCGACGACATCGAGGGCGTGCTCGAGCAGGGCAGCCTGCAGCTCAGCCAGGAGAGAGGCGTTCGCGCAGATCGTCGACCGCCGACGGGCGGGTGCTCTCGTCGTCGGCGAACATCGACGCCGACGACAGCCTGCTCACGCCGCGCCGAGCTCGCAACGCGCGATCCAGCACGAGCTGCGCGTCGACCGCGAGCGTCCCGGGTCTCGCGTCGCATCGGCCGGCTCGATGGCCCGACCGGAGACGTTCCAGGGCGAGCACGTCGTCGTGATCGTCGGCGCGTCGCTCGAGACCGAGCGGCTCGCGCACCGGCGCGTGGTGGTCTCGCTCGCTCCTCGGCGCGCCGCTGCTCGTGCTCGCGCTCGGAGTCGTCGTGTGGATGGTGACGGGCGCGGCGTTGCGACCCGTCGAACGCATGGCCGAGGAAGCCGACGCGATCTCGATGTCGGAACCGGGCCGCCGGCTTCCCGAACCGATCGGTGACCACGAGCTCGCGCGCCTCGGGCGCACGCTCAACGCGATGCTCGAACGCATCGAGGCCGACGTTCGCGCGCGAGCGCGCGTTCGTCGACGACGCCAGTCACGAGCTGCGCACCCCGCTCGCGATCCTCCGCGGCGAGCTCGAGCTCACCGCCGACGACGCCGACGATCCCGAAGCGGTGCGGCTCGCGATGACGAGCTCGCTCGAAGAGGTCGACCGGCTCGGGCACATGACCGAGGATCTGCTCACGCTCTCGCGTGCGCAACGCGGGCGCGCTCGGCGCACGGCTGATGCCGACCGACCTGCTGCGCGGTCGCGACGACCGCGGCCGGACGGATCCCGCCGCCGCCGGCCGGGATCTCGATCGACGTTGAGGGTGAGGCCGTGGTCGAGCGAA
>CAWEJA010000005.1:0-667990 GCA_963809295.1 Terriglobia bacterium
GCTGAGCCCCTGATTCACGGGACAACCACTGAGCTAGTCCACCACCGCGAAATCGCCATTTTTTTGCCGATCTTGATGGCTGGAATCTCTCCGTGACAAGCGAGAATTTCTAGAGTTTCCAGTGCATCCTGAGCAAAGGGGCCGCTTCCTTCAGGGTGAGCAACTGCGCAAAACTCTGTGGGCTTCCGTGGCCGGTCGGGCGTCAAGCATTCCTTCCGGTCGGGAATTCTAACTGTCGTCGCTCGGGAGTTCTGATTGTCGCCCATCAGTGGCCCGTGCCTCTCGGTTCGCTCCATATCTCCTCCGTGTTCCCAAGGCACGAGTTGCAATCTCCGAGTGTGGAGGTTGGGGGGAGCGAAGTCTTGCGAAGAATGAATCGAACTTTCGGATTCAATCGGAAATCAAAGCGTTTCAGGCAACAAGGAGGCTTACAAGACCAGCTCTAAAGAGATGCGGTCGAATATATCGACTGCTTCTCCGAGAAAAAAGAGGTCGATTGTGGTCTTCCAGCCGGTGTCAGTTGTCATGCCACCAGTATTGAAATGCGGCTGTGGCCAGTAGCCGTCGGCTCGACTACATGAAAGAGCAGGTAATATTGCCATTTTTCCCACCTTCGTGAATTGCGGGATCCATTTTGGATTCCTGAAAAGCTCGAATAGTCTGGGAGAACGAGCAAGAGGTCTGCGCCAACCTTTCTCAGACGTCAAGCTAATTCTTCTCTCTCCCCATCCACACGGTCCAGCTCCAACCTTCCAATACACAAGCAAGTTTCATTTCAAACTGCCCTGTCCCTAGCAATGTCGTCCGCACCTGAAAGCAAAAGGTGAGCTCGGCCTCGGGGGACTTCTTTCGATTCACGTCCGCGCCCACGAATCAGCCAAGCGCACCGTCATCTACGATGTCGGGAGCAAGCCGTTCTTCGAGGCTATCGGCGAAGAAGACAATCGCAATCGACGGTGGCGACAGCCCTACCCAATGATGCTGAAGCTCGTGGGCTTTGACTACGTGATCGCCCATCCAGACTGCCCGTACTTGGCGACAGAAACAGAAAAGCTTCACTACTTCCAAACCACGCCCGGACTTGATCCGAGCCTGTTTCCCGCTCGCCTCTACCGCTCAAAACACGCGTTCGAAGACCACGAGATATTTCGTGGACAAGTTTCCGATCTTCCTCTCTGGCGTGCAGTGTGCCGCTTCCTGTGGTCACGTTTTGCTACGTCGACGGTAGCCTCGCCAAGCCTTCGGGCTTCGACACGTATCTACTCCAATACGGAGACTTGATCGCCCAACTTCCATTGTCGCGAGTGATCTACGTCGCTTCAGACCAGCGAATGTTTGGGCAAGCCGCCCGGATTTTTCGTCGGCTGTTGGGTGCCTGGTGGTGTGGGATTCAAGTCGGGCGAGGGAAGACCGAACTGCAACGACTTCTGGAGCACTTCGTGCCCGGCAGCTCTTCGAACAACGGAACACCGGTTCCTTCGACAAGCGGAAACTTGATCAACTCCGTGATGAGCTCGAGGAGTTTCGAGGGCGCGACTATGGAGCGCTATTTCGCCAATGGCAAGTCCAAGGAGACTGTGGAGTGGCGGGGGTCTAATGTGGCCGCCAAGGAACCGTTCGCGCTGTTTGACACCTATCGGCTTCCCCACGATTACTCGTTTTTCGGTGAGCTCACGAAGGGCGTGCCGGCATGAAGCTGCCAGAACATGAGCGGATTTTGTTGGTAGATGCTTTAGTCCGCTACAAACTCCGGGGGCGACTCGCTCGTTGCCAGGCGATAAGGTGCGTTCTACGAACGATTTCCGTAAGGAGCGGCAGTCTGAAAATCACAGCCTGCGGGCTGGACCCAAGGGCGGGAGCGACCCCGGTTTGTGGCCGGCTGAGCCGCCACAAACCCGCTTCGCTCGTTCCCTCGCTACGGGGATCGCTCCCGCCCTTGGGTGAAGTGAAATCGCTATGTTCTCCTTATCGTGAAGCGTGATGCGAGTCGGAATTCTGAAGCGACGTAACAAGGAGAGATCAACAATGCCTTCCTACATACCACAACGCGTCAAACGAGCTAAGTAGCAGATCATTGTGAAACTTTTTGAGGATCAACTGGCCATGGTCAACAGCTACGGGCGCTTCATCGACGATAGCCGCGACTCCATCATCAGCCAGGCGCTTGAGCTGGTTTTCAAGAAAGACCACGAGTTCGCTCGCTGGCTGGACCAGCGCAATTGAGATGCGGGGAGCACTACTGAAGCCAAAGGCAGGCCGGATGGAGCTTCTCCGGTTGATCGACCAGGCCCACAGGGGGAGGAGAGAGCAACGCGCCAACGACAGCAGTCCGTGGTCGACTTGAGAAAAGAGCCGGCATAGCAGTGGGAGAAGCATGGCCATGAAGCAGATTGTGGAACGCCGAAAGTCCATGAGTTTCGTGCTGAGCACTGCACTGGGACTCTACGTGTTTAGGGCATGCCCGTTTCCAGAAGAAAAACAGTTGCCGACTGCTTCAAATATAGGAACAAGATTGGGTTTGACGTGGCCTTGAGGCTCTGCGTGATTGCTATCAGCAACGCAAAGCCACAATGGATGACCTGTGGAAGGGCCAAAGTGTGCCGGGTCGCCAGAGTGATGCAGCCCTACCTGGAGTCAATCGTTTGACCAAAGCCGATTGACTTGCCCGCATCCGTTCGACAGCGACTGTTGAACCTGGCCAACCTCAGCAAACAAGATTTTGGGCTTCTCCTGACCAAGTACGCCTTGGAACATCTGCTCTATCGTCTAAGCGTTTCCAAGCATCGCGACGCTCTTGTGCTCAAAGGCGCCCTTCTGTTTCAGCTGTGGACCTCGGAGCCTTATCGTCCAACACGAGATTTGGATCTACTCGATCAGGGGGGCGGATCGGCAGAGCATTACCGCAAGATCTTCATCGTGGCTGTGTTCGCAGAAGGCGATGGGCTGCTTCTTCTGCCGGATACCATTCGTGTCGGAAGAATCAGGGACGAAGAAGAATACGACGGCGTCCGGGTGTTTGCTTGTTGACGGGTGCGGGCCGATCCCATCCGATCACCGCGGACCCCGCAGGGAAATTTTTGCAGCGATAAGACTGGTTCCGCTGTAGGTTTTTCGTGCCCGACGTTCAGGCTTTGGTGGATCTGGCCAACTCTTGCGGACACTAGTTGTGAGCTGCTCCTGCCTGGCCTTGACCCAGGGTGCGTAGTGCTTTTCAGTGATTTTTATACTCTGGTGTCCGAGCAGGATGGATACCTGCTCCAGCGGCACACCGGCAAGAAGACTCTCGACAGCGAAAGTGTCTCGAAACATGTGGGGGTGGCATCTCTTTGCGGTTCCGTCTTCATGGCGTATGTTGGCGAGCTTGAAGACTCGTCGCAGGCTGCGTTGCCAGTCACTCACGGCCGATTTGAGCAACCCGTTGCCAGTCCAGAAGAAGTACCGTGGGTTTGGTTTTGGGCCAGGGGGAATGTTTCGCAAAGCGTCTGCTACATCGTGGGGAAGGGGAACGTACACGGGCTGCCCAGTCTTTGCGCGATACAAGTGTAACTCGTCATGTTCGTTGAGGCGAGATCGCTCTAACCCGACGGCGTCGCTGATCGCGAGGCCACTCCATCGCATCAACCAGACTAGCGTGCGAACTCGGGTGGCCTGGTTGCGTGGTTCGCTATTCCAAGCCCTCGGATTGTAGACGTAGGTTGCATCAACGATCTTGTTGAATTCGTCTTTCGGAAAATAATCGGTGGGTTTTTCGGTGACCTTGACCCGGCCAAGCAGGATCGCGGGATTGCTCTTAATCCAGCCCATTCGCAGGCAGTAGTAGAAGAACCCGATGACGCGTTCCTGCTTTTTCTTTCGCGCAAGGGGGGCGTCTTTCCACGTGGCTCGAAAAGCCTCCAGTTCTTCGCCTCCGATGCGTTCAAGTGTCTTGATGTTATGCTCGGTAGCCCAGCTGAGCAGCTGCTTGGCAAAGATCGTGGTGAGCTTGGCCACGGTTGAAGGGCTCAGATTTTCCTGCTCCTTGGCTGAAAGAAACCTTGAGACGGCATCCCCCAACGACGTGGCCAACTCTTTGTTTGGCTCGGCGCCCGCGCGCTTCCTTTGCTCGGCGTCTTCAAAGTCTCGTTCGACGGCTCGACGTGTTTCTTCGGCGCGGTCCCAGGCGCGCGTCTTCGCGCTTCTCTGGGAGCGTTTCCCATTGTTGTTTATGTACAACCATTTAGGACAGTTGCAGCGCTTCCAATACTGATCGTTTTTCTTGGGACACTGAGCTGAATGGCGGGTGTAGACGGTCACGACGAGGTTCCGAATGGGCACGGCACGGTTCCTTATAGACAGGAACATAGCACACCGTGCATGCAAAATGCATACAATTTGTTAAGTCAGACTATAAACTATTGATAATAAATGTTTAATTTGGTGGAGGCGGCGGGAGTTGAACCCGCGTCCGAAAATGTTACAGGTCAAGAGACTACATGCTTATTCGCGTTCATGCCCTGGGCATTACCCGAGGACGTTCGCGACCCCCGCTCAGAACGGACAAGAAACGGGTGCCGCTAGCCTGAAGATCTCGCCCTCCCGGCCCAGACGTAGCCGGGAAGACCAGCCCTCTGTGTGACGTCCGCTCGCAGCCCAAGGGCAAAGCTGCGGAAGACGGCTGCCTAATTAATTAGGCTGCGTATGCCATTTCTTGATTGGCAATTATCATTTTGCCCACGATTACGGGTGTGTGCACCCCGGCATGCCTCTTGGCCGAAAGCATCTCCGTCGAAGCCGTGACGCCCCCACTGGTGGGAATGGCCTTGTAAAGAGCAAACAGCAAACAACAAAGCCCTCCGAGCAACGCTCAAAGAGCCACTTCCAATCTAAGTTCAGCAGTGATGGAAGTCAATCTACCTAAGTTAGATGCGGATATGTTACCGAAGGTGCTGCACCCGCAAAGGGGGGCAGGTGGCCTCTGGATAGGCGGAAAACCGTGAGAAATGGGCTTAAATGGGGCGTAGGAGTGGACCATGAGGACTCTGTCCAGAATCGCCTTCTTGCCCGTGATGTGTCTTGTTTTGTTCGCAGCCTCAGGAGTGGCGCAGAACAAGGCTGCCAGCCCGGAACGGGAGTTGTTCGACGCCGCTAACCGAGAGCGATTGGCGCACGGATTGCCAGCGCTGCAGTGGAATGATGCCCTGGCTGTCGCCGCCCGTAAGCATGCGAATGAGATGGCTCACAAGGACGCGCTCTCCCATCAGTTTCCGGGGGAGCCTAGTCTTCCCAGCCGCGTGAAGCAGGCGGGGGCGCACTTCGTCTGGCTTTCCGAGAATGTTGCTCTGGGACCCAACACGTCGCTAATTCACGCTGAGTTTGTGAAGTCGCCGCCGCACCGGGCCAACATACTGGATACGGACATGAATGTGATGGGCATTGGCATCGTGGAGCGCAACGGCCAGTTGTTCGCCGTGGAGGACTTCTCGAAAGCGAAGTAGGGCTTTGATTCCTGGCGCGAGATTCCTGGCCACCCGAAGACCCCTGTAAGCCCAGTTCTGCCAAAATCGCGATGCATAACTTCGTGATAATCAGATTCTTGCAGGCCATTAACTAATCAATAACTGCAAGCTCTCAGGCGGTCTGGTTGGTTCCTGGGTTATCCTTTACCAGACTTGGTTGTCTTTCTCTGATTCGCGAAGCGTGCTCTTAGAGGCGCGGACCGCATCAGGGTGGCCTGTTCTTGGCATGAACTATGCTCCGACAATCCGGCGACCGCTGGAAGGTGAACACTTCCAGGTCATCGTCATCGGCGGCGGGATCAATGGCGTCGCCATCGCGCGCGAGTGCGCCCGTGCCGGACGCCGAACGCTGTTGCTTGAACAGCACGACTTTGCCGCCGGCACCACTAGTCGCGCCACGCGAATTATTCACGGCGGCTTGCGCTACCTGGAACACGCTGAGATCGGACTGGTACACGAGTCTCTGGTTGAACGCCGCCGCCTGCTGCAACAGCATCCGCATCTGGTGCACCCGGTTCATTTTCTGCTGGCTCTCGATCAGGATAGCGGCCGCAACGCTCTCATGGTACGCACCGGCCTGTGGCTGTATCGTCACTTGGGCGGCGGCAGACTTCGGGTTGATTCCAGCCATGAAGATGAGCGCAAACTTGAGCGCCTCCTCGACTCGGGACGGCGCTGGTCGGTCTTCAGCTACGAAGACGCGCAGTGCGAATTTCCCGAGCGTCTGGTAGCGGAGTGGCTGGTCGAGGCCATGGAAGCGGGTGCAGTGGCGCGCAATCATACCCAGGTGCTGGCTGTGGATGTCCGCCATCGTCGGGTAGCCGGCGTGCTCTTGCGGGATCAGATCAGCGGGAAGGAAGAGCGGGTCGAAGGCACCTGGATCATCAACGCCACCGGACCCTGGGCGGACCGGTTGTGCCAGCGCTCGCAAATCAGTACGCCGCATCCCATGGTCGGCGGAATCCGTGGTTCGCATATCGTGGTTCCGCGCTTTGCGGGCGCCCCGGATGCGGCGGTTTACACCGAAGCCGTGGACAAGCGTCCGATCTTTGTCATTCCCTGGAATGAACAAATGCTGGTGGGCACCACCGAGGTGGCCGACCAGGGCGATCCTTCGAGAGTGCAGCCCGCGCAGGACGAGATCGACTACCTGGTGCGCTCCCTGTTCCACCTGTTTCCGCGAATCAAGCTGACCGCCAGCGACATTCGATACGCCTTTGCCGGGGTTCGGCCCCTCCCCTTTGCGCCTAAGGAGAAGGCTTCGTCGGTGACCCGCAGGCACTACCTGCACGACCATAAGCAGGACGGCGCAGAGCATATGATTTCGGTAATCGGCGGCAAGCTGACGACGGCGGCGGAGCTGGCGCGGCAATGCGCGGCAAAAGTCGGGGTATCGCGAAAGTCCTCGGAAACGCTGGCACTCGCTTCCGCGAACGGTGCCGACCTCCTGCTCGACCGATGGGTGGTTGAGATCAGCGATGCCGGGGGGATCAGCGAAGCCGCGGCCCGTGGCATCGTCGAATGGCACGGCAAACGGGCGCTGGAGATATCCCGTCTGGCCCAGCACGGCGCGGAACTTCGAGCCCCGCTTTGCTCGCACACGGAACACATCGTGGCTGAGGCCGTGGACGCTTTCGCCGGAGAGTGCGCGGTCACCCTGGGCGATGTCTTGCTGCGGCGAGTACCGGTGGCTTTGGGTGGTTGCTGGTCGCCCACCTGCAGCCGCGAAGCAGCAGCCCGCATCGGCGCGGTCATGGGATGGAAGGACAAGCAGGCGGCTGCGGAACTGGAAGCATTCGAACTCGAGCGATCCGCATTTCTACGCAAGCCTACGCAGGTTAACGCCCTGCTTGAAGCCGCGGCAGACTGAGATTCTCAGCCCGGCATTCAGGCGGAAACTACCGACCTCTTCATCTTCTGTTCAGCCCAGGGTGCGTACCAGCAGCTCAGTCTCGTCGGAAATGATCCCATCCACTCCGCAGCGGGCGAAGTGCCGCATGGCTTCCTGGTCATTTACTGTCCAGACAAAGATCTTGAGGCTGGCCCACTGGACCTTTTTCACCAGCCTTTCATCCACTAGGGAATGGTGCGCAATTACATAGTCGACCGGCAGTTCAGGCCAACGCGCGAGTTGCGCCGGATTCTCACAAATGATTCCGATCGAGACTGAGGCGTTGCGGGCTTCCATCTCCATGACAACTTCGGGGAGGAACGAGGAAACTACATATCCCTGCCGCGGCGGGTATTCGTGCAAGGCCGCCAACACCTTCGGTTCCAGATCTTCCACTTTGAGTTCGATATCGAGAAAGGCGCGCTGGCCATAGCGCTGCAGGACCTGACTTAGTCGCGGAAGTTGCGGCAACTGGCTGGCCTGAGCGCGTGAAACCGCGATTTTACCCACCTTGGGGTCGTGGCAGACTACCGCGGTTCCGCACGCTGCAAGGCGGACGTCAAACTCAAAGCCGCTGCAACCATGTACAAGGGCAAGGTCGAAGGAAGCGAGAGTATTCTCCGGAATGTCGGCGGACGCACGTGCGCCACGATGGCCGAGGAGCAGGGGAAGGTTGGCCATTGCGCATTCTAAGCTGGAATCGATTTCAAGGGGTTGTGAATTTTGTTGAAATCTAGTCGAGATCGAAATCCCTGATCGGCTTGCCCGTATCGGGGCTTTCCTTTGCCTTCTTGACTGCCTCCTGGAACTTTTTCTCCAACAGGTCAGAAGCATTCTTCTGCGCCTCCACCGACTGGCGGAAGATGGAATCGCGGCGGCTGTCCTGCTCCTTCATCGCCCGGGCAGCCTCTTCGATATCGGCAAACATCTTTGGTTTTACCGCGGCGGTGTGAGCGATAACTCCCTTGATTTCAGCGTCCACCTTCAGGACCGCGTTACAGCAAGGGCAGGTGACATCGAACGGGGGAGCGTTCTTCGCCATGACCGAATCATACCCCAAAACCCTAGTCATGAGGATGCAGCTTGATGGGGAAGATCTTGAACAGGTTGAGCATTTCCCAGCCCAGAAGCACGATGGAGACCACGACCACCAGGATGGCGATGGTTTCCCCGAAATTCAGCCGGTTGCGGGAAGAAGGCTCAAAACGCCTGGCTACCAGTCCCAGAATATTAAGGGTGGCGAAACCGAAAACCAGGACCCACAGAATGCTGTATACGTCGCCCTTCTTGTCCAGATCTTCGATCAAAATGACTAGCAGGAACTGGAAGCGAAAGCCGTATTCCAACCACGACGCAGGGACGGGGATAGAGGTCAGTAGCGCGGTCAGAGATAAGGGCATGGGCGCGGTGTCTGAGCGTCAGCAGAAAAACAACTTCACGGCTTCTCCAAGAGAGACGATATTACCCTTTTCCGGGCGCGAAGTCAGCGGCCTCCAGCCCGGTTCACCTTCGCGAGACAAAGGTGCGGACAAAAAGGCTCGCTCGGGACTGCCGTTCCAATCTTCGAGCTGGGGTAGAATGTCGCCGCAATGAAGAAGAGATTCCTCGGCTTACTCTGCCTGTCGATTTTGGCTGTCGAGCCGTGCGCGTGTGCCCAGGCAGCCCCGGACGCTATTCCGCGAGACGCAACCAAGCAATCCAGCCTTAAAACCAGGGCACAGGCCGCGCTTTCGATAGTTCGCGGCACGCTCAAGGTGGAGGGCTTGCAACAGCCCGTCAGCGTGCTGCGCGACCGCTGGGGCGTGGCTCACATCTACGCTCGCAACCAGCATGATCTGTTCTTCGCCCAGGGATTCGTTGCGGCTCAGGATCGCCTGTTCCAGATGGAGTTGTGGAAGCGGTCGGGGCAAGGCCGGTTAGCCGAGATCCTTGGTCCCTCGGCTTTGCAGCGCGATATCAACGCGCGCTTGCTGAGTTATCGCGGCGACATGAAATCGGAATATGAAAGCTACTCGCCGGATACCAGGGAGATTCTCGAATCCTTCACCGCTGGAATTAACGCGTACATAGCAAGCCGTACAGCATCAGGAGGGCAAGGACTCCCGCTGGAGTTTCAAATCGCGGGTTTCCAGCCGGAGCCATGGAAGCCTACCGACTGCCTGAACCGCATGGCGGCGTTCTCAATGACCGGCAATGCGTTCGCCGAACTGGCGCACGCGCAGGCAGCCAGCGCAGTCGGCGCAGATCCAGCGTCGCTGCTGTTTGATTTCGATCCGCCGGTGAAGTTGGATCCCGCGCCGGCCACGGACCTGGCGGGGCTCTCTCCCGCACTGTTGCGCAATCTGGTGGGAAGCGATACGCGCATCGAGTTTTCGAAAGCCCCACAAGAGAGCAATAACTGGACGGTTTCCGGGAAGCTGACCCGCAGCGGGAAGCCGTTGCTAGCGAACGATCCGCACCGCGTCATCGCCGAGCCTTCGCTGCGTTACATGGTGCATCTGATCGCCCCCGGATGGGATGTGATCGGCGCGGGCGAGCCCGGGCTACCAGGGGTTGCTCTTGGGCACAATCAAAGCATTGCCTGGGGGTTCACTATTTTCGGGCTTGATCAGCAGGACCTTTATCTGGAAGATCTGAATCCCTCCGACTCCGCACAATACAAAACTGCGCAGGGCTGGGAGCAAATGCGGGTGCGGAGAGAAACCTTCGGGATTCGCGGCAGTCCCGACGTTCAAGTGGACTTGAAGTTTACCCGGCATGGTCCTGTGCTGTGGGCGGACGGAAAACGCGCTCTGGCTTTGCGCTGGGTGGGCGCGGAACCGGGAACGGCCGGCTATCTGGGTTCGCTGGCGGTGGACCGGGCGCAGAATTGGCAGGAATTTGAAGCTGCCATGCCGCGCTGGAAAGTTCCGTCCGAAAACATTGTTTACGCTGACCGCGACGGTCACATCGGCGAGCATTCGGTAGGGCTCGCTCCGTTGCGCAAAAACTGGACCGGACTGCTGCCGGTGCCAGGCAACGGCGGTTACGAGTGGTGGGGATTCGTGCCCACGGCGGAGCTGCCGCATCAGTTCAATCCGCCTGCCGGATTTGTGGCGACGGCGAATCACAAAATGATTCCCGATGGCTTTCCTTACAACGTGGGCTACTCCTGGGCTCCCTCTTATCGCGTCCGGCGCATCACACAGGTATTGCAGCAGGCGAAGTCAGGCGACAAACTGGATGTAGAAGCCCTGGAGCGACTGCAATCCGATGTACTCTCGCTTCCCGCACTGCAATTGATTGACCTGCTGCGTCGAGCGGTCGATCACGAGAAATCCAGTGCAGGAACGGAACTTCTCTTGCGCTGGAACGGCGAAGTTACGCATGATTCGGCGGCCGCTGCTCTGTACGAAGTCTGGCTCCAGATCGTCACCCGGGAAACCATGAACCTGGCCGTGCCGCCGGCAGCGAGGTCGATGCTCGAGGATTGGTCTCCCGATCAAGTATTGGGTTATTTCGAGGGCATGAATCGTTTCGGGCTGGACAAAAGGGGACAAGACGCGATGGTTACTACCCGCGACGTCATGCTCCGAAAGAGCCTGGAGGATGCTTGGAGCAAGATGGGAAAACTCCAAGGACCAGATCCGGGGAAGTGGTCCTGGGGAAGCATACACGGAGTCCGCTTTCGGCATCCTCTCGATCAAACATCCAGTGCCGCCGCACTCATGGATATTGGGCCCGTGCCTCGGCCGGGCGACGAGTACACCGTAAACGCCACTGGATATTCCGACAATTCCTTCGACCAGGTTTCGGGCGCGAGTTATCGCGAGATTCTCGACCTCAGCGATTGGGATCACTCGGTCGCAGTCAATACCCCCGGCCAGAGCGGGCAGCCAGGCAGTCCGCACTACTCGGATCTGTTGTCACTGTGGAGCGAAGGGAAGTACTTCCCTCTGGTGTACACGCGGGAAGCGGTGGAGAAAGAAGTGACGGATCGATTGACGCTGGAGCCGTAAAACAGTTTCAGGTTTCCAGTTTCCCGCCCGTGGTCACAGCGAAATGATCTGGTGATCCAGGCAATCGGTATGGATGGTTTCGTAGAGATCGTGTAGAAGGTGTGCGCCGTGCCGCGCCGAGAAATAGACACCACCGATCTCGCGCTCCTGCAAAACCTTATTGGGATAAAGCGCATTGTTGAGCAGGTCAGCGTGACGGCCCAGGACTTCGCTCTGCCGCAACTCGGCACGCGCCGCCCGCGAACGCAGTTGCTCCAGCTGGTGTTGCATCTTGGACCCGGCGTTGGCCGCAGCTTCCACCAGAGTCTTGTCCAGACGTTCGAGAGAGTGCTGAATCGCCACCAGAGATTTCGTTAGGGACGCATCCGCCTGGTCAAAAGCGGATTGCAAGTCTGCGGGCAGCGCATGCTTCGCCAGGCTCTCCCGCAATGCTTCCGGGCCGCGGAAGATATCGGGAACGGTCAAACCATAGCGCTCAAGTAAAGCTTGAGGTTTGGCTTCCACGATACTCGCGGAGAACCTCGGAAGGATCGGGGTTACTCGACCTAACAGCGCCTTGTAGACCACCGCTCCCTGTCCGAAGTAGGCGACTTCCGCAGCGCCACCCACATAAGCGAGCGTTGGCAGGAGGTAGTCCTGCACCACCGGCCGCAGCAGCACATTGGCACTGAACAGATGAGGCTGTGCTGAAATGCGCCGCAACATGTCAGCCCGTGGGATTGTTTCATCGCCAACCAGAAACTCAGTCTCCGTCGTTCCACCGCCAGAACGGCGATGTACCGGAGTGCGAGCTCCGTTCCGCAACATGAACAGAAGGGTGGAGGATGGCGTAACTTTCACCTGCTGGTGATAGCCGACCGCTTCCAGTTCTCTTCCGCGCGCCAGGAGTGTGTCATCCAGTTCGGGCGCGCGCTCAATTGCCGCCATATAAATCGGCTGAGCAATCTGTTGCAACTCGGGGTCGGATGCATCCAGAAGCACCACGCCCCAATCGGCAAACAGACGCGAGAACAAGCGAGCGAAAGCGCTGCCGAAGTTCTCCCCTGGACGATACGACTCCCTCAGAAAACTCGTAACCTCAGAATCGCCTAACGATGCGGCCGCAGCTTCGATTATCGGCTCAATTTCGGGTCCGAAAGTTACTGTCCCCACAGGAGCATCTTGCGCGCCATGCGTCGGGGCGACCAGCTTCTGCAGTGACCCATCCGCTGCAAGAACCGAAACGTGACTGATCTCGGCCAGATCGTGATCAACGGTAGCCAGCCAGAAGACCGGCACGCTGTCGAAGCCCGCGCTGGTTGCTTCATCGGACACCTTGACCGTAGTCAGGGCCTTGAAAAGAGAAAACAGCGGGCCGCCGAAAAGTCCTACCTGCTGTCCAGTGACTATCGCCGACGAACCATTCCGAAGACGGGCAAGGTTTTCCAGAGTCTTGGGTGACGCTCCCCATGCTTTGTTTTGCCTTTCCAGAATGGCTACGACCCGTTCCCGTCGCGCGGAGTCGTAACGCACGGCAGATGCCTCGTCTTTTAACCACTCGGCAAAATGAGGAGAGCGGGAATAAAAGGGCTGAATGGATGGCGACCAGGAAAGGAAATCATTGAAAAGCGGCGTGGTGTGCGGGATCTGGCGGAATGGCACACACTGCGATTTCACCGGCCGGTCTCCCGACAGAGCCTCTCCATACAGAGTTGGACGAATGCAGTCATCGCTTGGTCAACAGGGATCAGTCAACACCCTCGATTGTACAGACGGGCGCCGTAATTCAGATGTCTGAAACAACGGAACGATGCAAAAGCTTGACGTAGGCGCGAGCGTCCCGCTCGTGCCCAGAGGAACGGACTTCAGCCTTCGCCTTAACTATTGTTGCTGCTGTTCCTGGGCCATGTTCTTGACAGGGGGTGGCGGCGGCTCCTGTGCTTTTTCGACCAGTACCGACCATTCTTCCGGGACCGGAAGAATCTGATCGAGTTCCGGAGCTTCCGCCGAAGCGGTGACCCGCACAGCCACGGATAAGTCACTGGCAGTATGTCCGCGGAAGATTCCGCGGGTCGGGGGCACATCAGCATAATCGCGGCCGATGGCGGTGCGAATGTGGCGGTCACCTGCCAGCAAACAGTTGGTGGGATCGAAACCCACCCAGCCCGAGGGCGGCAGAAATGCCTCTACCCAGGCGTGAGTTGCGTCTACCACCGAGCGATCGTGGTCCTGGGCCCGGCGGTAGAGATATCCGCTGACGTAGCGGCACGGGATCCGCAAGCTGCGCACCAGGGCAATCATGATGTGGGCAAAATCCTGGCATACCCCCTGGCGGCTCTCGATCGCATGGTCAATCGGCGAATCCACTTTCGTGCTTTTCGGCACATAGTCAAAATATTCGTAGAGCCGCTGGTTGAGTTCCCGTAGCAGGCTTAGAGGATCGTCGCGCCGGCAAACCTCCAGCTGTTTCGCCAGATCCACCAAAAGTGGCGTAGGCTCGGCAAATTCGCTGGGGAGCAGCATCTCCCAGTAATCTCCCATCTGCACCATCGCATCGGCCTCGGCCCAGGCATCCGCCGGCAACGAGGAAGGGAAGTCAGGCGCTGGCTGCACATCAAGCAGGGACTCAGCCACGATCACCAGGTAGGAATGCTGTCCCGGAATATCGAAGTGATGGATGTTGTTGCCTACGTGATCACGATAAGCGAACACCCGGCAGCGCGGGCTGACCGCCAGATGAAATGTGAGACAGCGCTGGGTGCCTTCGCTGCGCGGATGCATCCGGGCTTCCATCACGCTCTCACTGACCGGAGCAGCGTAGTGAAATTTGGTCAGATGCTTAATGGAATAAAACATTCTTTCCTCTTACCTTCTTCCTTTGCCTTTCTTTCTCTACCCAGCCAGAGCGGTATGGATGGAATAGTTCACGTAAAGCTCATAGATCGTTTCGTGGATCTCCCGGCACTGGTGCAAAATGCCCTGCAGGTATGAACCTACGTCCTGGGACAGAATCTCCGAAATCTGTCCGAAACTGAGCGATGCCTGCAACCGGCCCGCCAGCCGGGTCAACTGGACCGCCCGACGTTTTCCACCTTCTCCGTGAATTGCTTCCAGCGCGTTGTGCAAGCTGTCGATGGAGTAGCGGAGGGAGTGAGGAAATTCCTGATTTAGCAATAGAAACTCAATGATCCGGTCGGGACTGAAATCAGCCGTGTAAACCTTGCAGAAGGCTTCAAACGCAGTGCAGGAGCGGAGCAGACCAATCCATTCCAGATACTCGGCAGCCTCGGGAGTCTGATCGGACGGTCCCCAGAACTCGCGGTGATACAGGCCCAGCAGGGTGGCGGTGGCGCAGGCTCGCTCGATGTAACGCCCCACCCGGATGAAATGCCAGCCCTCGCCGTGACTCATGGTCGAATCGGTGACTCCTTGAAACAGGTGCACCCCTTCAATCACCGAGAGCAGGAAATCGGAGGGTAGCACATCGTCGGTGTCGTTCGGTTTGCGCCGCGTGACCTGGTGAAACAAATAGTTGAGCCGCTGCCACTGATCAGTACTGATTTCTTCGCGTACCTGACGCGCATTCTCGCGGGCTGACGTAATGCAGGAAGTAATGGACGAGCGGTTGCCGGGGTCAAAAGTAAGGATCCGCGCCACCTGATAGGCATCACCACTCCACGCCAGGTTCGGCGGGTTGCCCAGTGCGGCCAAAACGCGACGCCAACGCCGGTCTGCGCTGGAAGCGGATTCATCCAGCATCAGGTTCAGATTCACATCCAGCAGGCGAGCGGCATGTTCGGCGCGCTCCAGATAGCGGCTCATCCAGTACAGGTTGTCGGCGACGCGAGAAAGCATGGCTTATTGGTTCAGGACCCAAGTATCTTTACTTCCGCCACCCTGCGAAGAGTTCACTACCAGCGATCCGCGGCGCAGCGCCACGCGTGTAAGCCCGCCGGGCACGATCGTGACTTTGTCTCCGAACAGGACGTAGGGACGCAAATCCACGTGCCGGGGCTGCAGCACGTCGTCGATAAAACAAGGCGCACGTGAAAACGTAATGGTGGGTTGAGCAATGTAGTTGCGCGGGTCCGCAAGGATGCGTTCGCGAAATTCCTGCTGCTGCTCGACGGTACTGTGCGGCCCAATCAGCATGCCGTAGCCGCCAGACTCTCCCACTGCTTTTACTACCAGCTTGTCAAGGTTTTGTAGAACATGTTCGCGCTGTTTGGGATCGGTGAGCAGGTATGTTTCCAGATTATTCAGCACCGGATCTTCGCCCAGGTAGTACTTGATGATCTTGGGCACGTAGGCATACAGCGCCTTGTCATCGGCCACGCCCGTGCCGAAGGCGTTGGATAGCGTCACATTGCCGGCGCGATATGCGTTGAACAATCCGGCCACGCCCAGCACTGAATCCGAGCGGAAGGCCAGCGGATCGATGAAGTCATCATCCACGCGGCGATAGATGACGTCGACGCGCCTCAGCCCGGTGGTCGTCCGCATGTAGACGATGTTGTCGTGGGTGACCAGATCGCGGCCTTCCACCAGTTCGATGCCCATCTGGCGAGCGAGGTACGCGTGTTCGAAATATGCGGAATTGAAGACGCCCGGACTGAGCAGCACGATGGTGGGCTCGGGCCGTCCCTCCGGCGCCAGCGAGCGAAGCGTGTGCAGCAAAGCCTGGGTGTAATGCTCGATCGGCCGCACTCCCTGCAGGCGGAACAGATTGGGGAAAATGCGCTTCATCACCCGGCGATTGGTAAGCATGTAGGAGACGCCGCTGGGCACTCGTAGATTGTCTTCCAGCACCACAAACTCGCCGCTGGGTAGACGGATCAGATCGGAACCGACTACCGCAATGTAAACGTTGCGGGGCACCTGCAATCCGCGCATCTGCCTGCGGAAGTGCTTACAGCTGTAGACCACTTCGCGGGGAACGACCCCATCGGCGAGGATTCGGCCTTCGTTGTAGATGTCCCGCAGAAACAGGTTGAGCGCCGTGACCCTCTGCGTTAGGCCGCGTTCAATGTGGTTCCATTCCGTGCTGGTGATCAGGCGAGGCAGAAGGTCGTAGGGGAAAATGCGCTCGGTCCCTTCCTCCCGTCCGTACACCGTGAACGTAATGCCCTGATTCAGAAAGGAAAGGTCGGCGGAATGCTTGCGGCGCCGGATTTCGTCCGCCGGCAGGGAGGAGAACATCTCCAGCAGCGGAGCGTAGTGCGGGCGGGGTTTGCCCGGGCTTTCAAACGTCTCGTCATAGGCGCCGTCGACGAGATAATTGCTCACAACCGGGTGATCGAAGCGGCTAATTTCCGCCAAACCCATGGCGAAGTATAAGGTGAGCGATTATGGCTAGGCAATAGAGTTATGGCCCGTTTTCGAGCTGGTGGCCAGAGTCATCCAGGCAATCCTGCAGGCGATTGCAACAGAATGGAGTTACCAGTCCTGGCCACGGCTTTATCGATATGGAGCATCGGCAAAATAGTGGTATCGGATGCCGGAACCAGCGACGGAATGCAGCTTTTATTGCCCACGCCTGTGCCTCTCGTTTAGAGTGATGGGCTCATGCCAACCACCGGAGAACGCTTCGAACGCGCGGTTTCCATCATGGCGCGGCTGCGCGGACCAGGCGGGTGCCCGTGGGATCGCGAGCAAACCTTCGACTCCATCAAGCCCTACACGCTGGAAGAGACTTACGAAGTCCTCGAAGCCATCGACAACCGGGATTGGGAGGAGCTTCCGGGCGAGCTCGGTGACCTGCTCCTGCAAGTGCTGTTCTATGCCCAGATGGCAAAGGACCAGGGCACGTTTTCGATCGATGAGGTACTGGATCGGTTGGCCAATAAGCTGATCGACCGCCATCCGCACGTGTTCGGCGACGTGAAGGCTGATACTTCATCCGAGGTGTTGCGAAACTGGCAAAGTCTCAAGATGCTCGAGAAAGAAAAAAAGAAGAGGCAAGTGGGCTCGCGCAATTCAGAGAAAGACGCAGGTTCACCAGAATCCGTGCTGGCGGGCGTTTCCACGGCGATGCCGGCGCTGATGGAAGCCTACAAGCTCAGTTCGCGCGCCGCTCATGTCGGTTTCGACTGGCCTGACATGGACGGCCTTTTTGAAAAGCTGCACGAGGAGACCGAGGAATTGAAGCGGGGCCTCGAAGAATTTCCCGCGCCAGGTCCGCGACCGCATTCCCAGGGCATTGCTGGGGCGGGCAAACAGCAAGTGCCAGAAGCACTCCGGCAACATCTCGAAGAAGAGGTAGGAGACCTGTTCTTCGTACTAGTGAACATCGCGCGCTATCTCTCACTTGATCCCGAGTCGGCGCTCAGGAAGACCAACCGAAAATTCAAACGACGCTTCCAGTGGATGGAGGAACAGTTGCACACTTCCGGACGCAGCCCAGAACAGGCTTCCATGGCCGAACTGGAGTCGCTATGGCAACAGGCAAAGCGCCTTGAGCGGGATCAAGAACGCGACAGCGAAGGAACAAACCGGCGCGAGAATGGGCGTGAAGTGGGATGAATCCAGGCACCATGGTGATCCGCAAGTGCCACGACCTGGATGAGATGACGGCTTGTGTAGCCTTGCAGAAGGAAGTGTGGAAGTTCACCGACGCGGAGCTGATGCCGCTACGCATGTTTGTGGTGGCAGAGAAAATTGGTGGGCAAGTCATCGGAGCTTTTGACAATGGGAAGTTGGCAGCTTTCGCGCTGGCCGTACCGGGAGCGCGAGGAGGACACTCTTACCTCCATTCTCAGATGCTGGCGGTGCGCGACGGATATCGAGATGCCGGGCTGGGACGGCAGATCAAACTCTTTCAGCGGGAAGATGCCCTAGCTCGCGGATTTGAATTGATCGAGTGGACCTTTGATCCGCTGGAAATCAAGAATGCTTATTTAAACATCGAGCGACTGGGCGCGATTGCCCGCCGTTACAACGTTAACCAGTACGGAACTACCTCTTCACCCCTTCAAGGCGGTTTGCCCTCAGACCGTCTGGTTGCGGAATGGTGGTTGAAGTCGAAACGGGTCGAGAGCTTGCTTCAGTCGGAGCAGCAAGCAGGAACCACGTGGGGACAGCCGCCCCCGGCTGTCCGGTCGAGCGAAGCTCGGCTTGATGTTGACAGCTTGTCGCCCTCCAGGCGACCGGACAGCCGGGGGCGGCTGTCCCCACGTGATTTGGCATCCAAGCCTGGGTTTGAGGTACTGAAGGTAATCTCAGTCCCGGCAGAGATCTACGAGTGGAAAGCTGTGCCCGCGACGCGGCATCGGGCCCAGGAAGTGCAGGATCAAAACCGCTGCGACTTTCTAGAGGCATTTTCCCAGGGTTTGGCAGTGCTGCGCTACGAACGGGATCGGCAGGGAAACGGTAAATTCCTGCTGGGCCGGTGGGAAGAAAACTGGATGTACTCATTTTGAATTCACATGAAAATTGAAAGCATCACCCTGCGCGAAATCCAAATGCCGCTCGTTCATTTCTTCGAAACGAGCTTTGGCCGTCTCTATAGCCGCCGCATCCTGCTACTCGCCGTCCAGTGCGACGGGGTAATAGGGTGGGGAGAATGTGTCGCCGGCGAAGATCCGTTTTATAGCTCGGAATGGATCGACCCGGCATGGTCCACCATCAAGGATCACCTGTCGCCCGCCGTCTTGGGACGCACGGTGACCGCGGCTCACGAAAGTGCAGGTCTCATGGCCAGGGTGCGAGGTCACCGCATGGCCAAGGCTGCCATCGAGAACGCGCTGTGGGACGCGGAGGCGATACAGAAGCAGAAGCCGCTATGGAAGCTGCTCGGCGGCACCACGCGCGAGATTCAGTGTGGTGTCTCGATCGGTATCCAGGATTCGGTCGAACAGTTGCTGGACAAGATCGAGCTCGAACTGGCCGCCGGCTACCGCCGCATCAAAGTGAAAGTAAAGCCGGGCTGGGACCTGAATGTGCTGGAGCGGATTCGCTCGCGCTGGCCGGAGATTGTACTGAGCTGTGACGCCAATTCCGCCTACACGCTCGATGAAGTCGAGCACCTGCGCAAGTTCGACCGCTTCAAGTTGTTAATGATCGAGCAGCCACTGTGGAACGACGATATCTACTATCATGCCCGGCTGCAGAAGGAGCTGCGTACTGCGCTTTGTCTGGACGAGTCCATCCGCCACGCGCGCGACGCAGCGGCAGCCGTTGAAACCGGCGCCTGCCGCATTGTGAACATCAAGGTCGGGCGCGTGGGCGGATTCAGCGAAGCCAGGAAGGTACACGACGTCTGCCAGGACAACAACGTTCCGGTCTGGTGCGGGGGGATGCTCGAATCGGGCGTAGGCCGAGCCCACAACGTCGCGCTTTCCACTCTGGAGAATTTCCGCCTGCCGGGCGACGTCTCCGCTTCCAAACGATACTGGAAGGAAGACATCATCGAACCCGAAGTGGAAGTCAGCTCGCAGGGAACAATTGCAGTCAGCGACCAGCCGGGGCGAGGATACCGGATTCGCGAGGATCTGATCGAGAAGCTTGCGGTGCGTACCGAGACAATCACGGCCTAGTCCGAGTACAACCTCCACTGCTTGAAGAGGTCTTATGGCTTCTGCTGGCGCTGTTTCTCAGACTCTTCAATCGCCTTACGGAACTGCTCGACCGCAGCAACCTGCGGTCCATTCAGTGCGTTCTTGGCGCTATATCGCCAGATCGGCGGCGCATCCAGGGGATGGTCGATGCCGCCCAGATAAACTTCAAACATATCTTCTGACGGACCAATCTGGCTGCCAAGCTGCGGCCCTCTGTCTTGAGGTCCAATGCCGGGTTCTGTGAGATCGGGAGGGCGACCTGCCTGACCACCGATACGAACGCCCGCACCCGGTACACCGCCTGATTGGAAGACAACTGGACGATCATTTGGCATGTTGCTGACTGTCGGGCCGCCAGTGTGTCCCTTGCTAACCGCGATCACCAGATCGGCGGTCGTTGATTCCATCACCAGATCGAACCTGTGCCATTTCGAGATCGCTCTCTCTACCTCATCCCGAGCGGTGCTATTAGCCCGCGGATTGGTTAAAGGCTCTGCCGCGTCGGGACGAATTACGACAAGCACCCTTTGGGCGTTCAGTACAACGTCAGGCAGTTGTTGCTTCTTCTTGTTTTTTGCGTGGACTGGAGAGATCGAAATAGAGAAGAAGAGGAGAACAAGAAGGGAGATAACCGGAACGCGAACCGACATGACCACCTCCGGCAAAGCGCCTGTTCACTCCGTTAATTATAGGCCCTGGTTGGGTAAGCCACTACCAGCTCACTTGCTACTTCCCGTCTGCTGTTGATTTGCCGCCACGGTGGCTAGATGTTTCCTCAGCAGTTCCGCTCCTTGAGCAAAAGTCAAATCCGCAGGCACGGGATGAAAATCGCTGTAGATCTCGGTCGACTTGATATTGAGGCTCTTGAATAAGAGAATCTTGCCGGTGAAAGCCAGTTCCATGCGGCTGATGGACCAGTTGTCGTCTCCCACGTCGGTTTGGTCAACCAGAAAATGGCCGCCGCGATCCAAGTGGCCGAGGATGCCCCATCCAAAAGCCACATCCTGGAAGAGGGTGCCATCGATTCTGGCGATGTGCTGCTTTTGCGCGTCGATCAGAAGAACGCCTTGCATTCCCGTAAGCACTTGCTCGACCCGGGTCGGCGGATCATACTTCGGGTTGGGGTGAAACTTGAGCCGCACCAGTGGCTCGCCCGGCTTTCCCATACCCGGTTTGCCGGTGTCAGTCCCGTCGTATTCGTAGAGGAAGGCTTCTGGCAAAGCCTTCAGGATGTTCTTGACCCGCTCGGAGTCCTCTTGCTCTTTCCTGCGCTTGCGATCCAACTCTGCAGGATCGTCGATGAAGCGCTGAATTCTGCCATATTCGCCCTGCCGCTCATCAGGGTTCAGGGGACGGTCATTGTAGGCCACCACCAAGCCCACCATGGCGTCACGGGTTTCCACCATGAGTTTGGTCTGTGAACCGTTTGCGGTTTCCTTGCGCTGACGGAACATGCATTTCGCCGACTGGTTGGTGGATTTGACTTCGTTCGCAACCGCACTCCTGACCAGGTCGTTGGGTCGGAGCTCCGGGGGCCCTTCCGCCACACTCCACGTTCCAGCCGTGAGCGCAATTGTAGTGAACAGGATCCGCGAAGCGATAGTAAGGCGATTTAGCGGCATTAGGGTAGGTCTGCCTTAACAAGATTAGACGAAAAACGGGATCCAGATGTTGTCTAAAATAGTCCCCCGGCGGAGCGGAAAACAGGTCCCTCCCGGAACCGCGAAAGCCACCAGTCTCAAGGTGCGCCGCGGGTTTCCTCGGTTGCCCCGGTGGTCGCCGTAAGATATAGTTCGATGAAGCAGGATGGCATTCGCGAAGGGTCACGGGGTTTCCTTTACATTGACTGTTTTGGGCCTGACCGGTAACAGGTGACTAGGGATTTCCGTGCACGTCTGACGTGGTAAACAGGGCCGAGGAGGCCGAAATCTATGGAGACGCCGAAGACTGCGGATTTTGCTCATATTGGGAAGTCCGTCATCATCAAGGGAGAACTTTCGGGCAGCGAGGATCTTTACGTGGACGGCCAGGTGGAGGGCAGCATCGAGTTGTCCGGCAACCGGTTGATCATTGGCCCCCACGGGCAGGTGCGCGCCAATGTGAACGCCAAGGGCGTGATTGTTCAAGGCAAGCTGGACGGCAATATCCGTACCAGTGAGCGGGCGGAGCTGACCAAGTCAGCTGTCGTTACAGGTGACATTGCAACGCAGCGGGTCGCAATCGAGGAGGGCGCGTACTTCAAGGGTAAGGTTGATATCCAGAGAGAGGGCGCCAAAACGGATGCAGTGAAACCGGCTTCGAGCGCCAGCGCATCCGCCGCTGCCAGCTCGGCTTCCGCAGGTGCGGGTTCCTCGGTCGCGGTGAAGACCGAAATTAAGTAGTCCAGCCCCCAGGTCCGCCGACCTCGTCATTAACAGTTGAAAACCAGAGTTGAAGGTTGGCGTGAGACCCGAAAGTGAATGAACCGGGCGCCCAGCAGCCGCCAAGGGCGTCAGTGACACAAAGCTTGATGAAACTCTTTCGCAGTTCATCCGACAGTGCCGAGCAGAAGCCCGGGTCAGCCCAGGCATCGAATCGGCTCACGCGCCGCTCCAGTAGCCTGGGCCAACTGGTCAAAGAACTGGATTCGGAAGAAACCCTGTGCGTGCTCGATCTGGGCTCGACCTCTCCGGCCAACATTCGCTACTGCACTGAGCGCGGACATAAGATCTACAGCGACGACCTGCTGGTCTCTTCCACCGACCCATCGCTGGTCACCAAGGACGAGACCGGGAAGACGGTCTTGGACAGCAAGCGATTCCTGGAGGAAAACCTGGTTTTTCCGGCGGCGCAGTTCGATATCGTGCTGTGCTGGAACTTGCCCGACTACCTCGATGAGAGCCTGGTGAAGCCGGTGGTCGGAAGGCTGTGGTCATTGCTCAAACCAGGCGGCAGCCTGCTGGCGTTCTTTCATACCCAGGAAGCCGGACCGGACGCACCTTGCTACCGCTATCACATCGTCGGCACCGACACGCTGGAGATGCAGCTGATTGATCCGCGTGGAGACGCGAAAAAAGGCGCCGCGCGCGCCTCCGGCGCAAACAAGTTCCGCCTGCAGAGAGTGTTCAACAATCGAAACATAGAGAACCTTTTCCGCGACTTTGCTTCCATCAAGTTCTTCCTCGCCCGGGATAATGTCCGCGAAGTGCTGGTGGTTCGCTAGCGGGCTGTAACTCGGAACCCTTCAGTTCCGGCCGAACGGCTTTACCTCGTCTTCCTGACCGCATACCGTGTGATTGCGGGGGCATTCTCGAGCAGCATCAGCAGTGGCTTGCGCACCTTGCGGGGCAATTTCAGCATTTGCCGGATCTTCGAAGACGCGCGGAACACGGGGAGTAGCGATTGCTGGTAGAGTGCGCGATATTGCGAGACGGCATCGGGCAGGGAAGTCTTTCCAGCAAAGAACGGCGTAAGGCAACTTGCGGCCAGCGCACCGCTGCGCAGGGCGAGTGAGATTCCATCGCCGACGAATGGATCTACGAAACCCGCGGCGTCTCCCGCCATCAGGACCACGTGACGCTCCGGTTGCGGATTGCGAAAGATCAGTGGAGAAGTGCTTACAGGATCACTGAGCGAGGACCAGCCGCGGCTGCGCTCGTGTAAAGCAGGATGCTTCGCGAAGACTTCCGTTAGAGTGCTAGCTACGTCGGCGCGCACCATGGCGGAGGCATTCACCCTTCCCGCGCTTGGGTTTTCGCCGCTGACATGAACCGGTTGGACTCCGCAATATCCGCCATCGAAAAAATACAGGTCCACCGAGGGCGAGGTGAAGGCCTCGGCGAAGTGAGCTTTGATCCCCAGCCACTTTTCGTTTTGCGATCCTACGCGCGATCCTTCCAGCGAAGGGAGATTCAAATTGGACCATCGCCCCGAAGCATTCACCAGGCTCTTCGCTTCAAACTCGCCAGCAGTAGTCACGACTCGGAAAGGACCTGTGCCGGCGACGCTCTGCACCGTGACTTGCTGGCGGGCGTCCACGCCCGCACTTTCTGCTGAGTGCCAGAGAGCGTCGTCGAGATCAAGGCGGGCGATGCTGGCGGCTGGAGGGTCCACGATGGTCTTAAGACTGCGGCCGTCGAGGAAGACGCGCGCTTTAGAAATGCGCACTGCGTCCCGTAAAAGGGCGGCGTGATCCCCATCAAGAAGCTTCGTAAGCAAGCCGAGGGATTCAGCCGATACAAATTCACCGCAAACTTTATGGCGAGGAAATCGGCCACGTTCGAGCAGAAGCACGCGCGCCTCGGTGCGAGCAGCGGAGATAGCAGCGGATGTGCCCGCTGGGCCGCCGCCGATGATGATGAGATCGTAGTGAAGCATTCAGCACTCAGCTGTCGTAATGCGGACGTCAGACTGCGCAATGAACTCGTGATGCCCGAGGTCCGAGGTCTGAGGCCCGGCGCCGCTCTAACCCTCTATTTCCACGCTATCACTCCCATGCGGTACAGGTAGTGGCGATGAATCTCTGTGCGCGACGCGCTGGTTTGCTCCAGTAATGATTGCATCTCTTCAGGCGTGTATGCCTGGCGAACCGAAGCCGGAGCGTCGTGTCTGGTGAGGCGACTGCGATAGAGAGGCAGGCCGGCATACACCAGCGACAGATGCAGCGGCTGCCGAATCAGGTCGTTGATCAGCACTGCAACCCGGCAAACCCGCAGGGCTTCGTTGACAAATTGCATCAATTGCTCGGGACTCAGATGATGAGCGAACAGGGTGCTGCTCACCAGGTCGAACGCGGCGTCGCGAAAGGGAAGCGCAAGTGCATCCCCGGCTACGACTCGATTGCTGCCGTTCAGATGTGACAGAGCGCGGTCGAGCAGTGTTACTTGCAGTTTCAATCCTTGATTTTGCAATCGCTCACGAGCGGTTTCCGGGACGTATCCTGATCCCGCCGCGACCTCAAGAAAAGAAAAGGACGATACATTGATTTCCCGCGCTACGCGCCGGACCATCTCTTCGGTAGTGGTGACGCCCCCGAACCAGCGATTGATCCTTCGCAGATCGCCAAGCGAGGCGGCGATTTCGGCGGCTGTGCCGGAGTCAGTGTCGAGCAGTTCGGCCGTGACCACTCGCTTCATAGGATGAACCAGTCGTCGGTCGTCGGTCTTCAGCAAAGGCATGTTTGTGATGACTCGCTGACCACTGAAGACTGACGACCGACGACTGGTTCTACACTTCCGCCAGTTCTTCTTCCAGCAGTTGCTTGTTATAGAGGTCGCTGTAGTACCCGTTCCGCGCCAGCAGTTCATCGTGCGTGCCCAGTTCCACAACCCGGCCTGCGTGCAGAACCGCGATCCTGTCGGCATTGCGCACGGTGGAGACGCGATGCGAGATGAAGATGGTGGTGCGGTCCTGCATGATTTCGCGAAGATGGTTGAGAATCTTGTCCTCGGTGTGGGTGTCCACGCTGGAGAGTGCGTCGTCGAGAATCAGGATGCGGGGGTTGCGAATGATGGCGCGGGCAATGGCCGTACGCTGCTTCTGGCCTCCCGAAAGCGTAATCCCGCGCTCGCCCACTGTGGTCTGATATTGTTCCGGGAATTCCTCGATGTCAGTGGCTATGTTCGCCGCCTCTGCCGCCGAACGTACTTCTTCATCAGTCGCATCTTCCTTGCCGAACGCGATGTTCTCCCGCACGGTTTCGCTGAACAGAAAAGTTTCCTGCGGCACAAACCCGATCTGGCGGCGGAGCGACTCGATGGGATATTCCCGGACCGGCTTGCCGTCGATCCACACGCTTCCCGGCGCAGCATCGTAAATACGCGGGATTAGACTTACCAGCGTGGTCTTTCCGGAACCGGTAGGGCCGACGATAGCCAGGCTGCTGCCCGCCGGGACGCGCAGATTGATGTCGTGCAGAACGGGCACACCGTTATAGGCAAAATTCAGTCCACGGAACTCGATCTCGCCTGTTAGTTGCGAGGAGCCTCCTGCCGCCTTTACTTCGGAACCATCCTCGATTTCAGGCTTCTCCACCAGAATCTCGTTGATGCGTCCCATGGACGCTGTTCCCCGCTGGAAAATGTTGATTACCCAACCCAGAGCGATCACCGGCCAGGTCAGCTGCACCATGTAGGTGTTAAAGGCAACGAAACCGCCTGGCGTGATGCGCCCGCTCAGAACTTCTCTTCCGCCGAGCCAAAGCACTAGAACGATGGCGAGTCCCAGCATGGTTTCGAGCGTCGGCCACAACATACCCATCAACCGGACCAACTTGAGGCTGCGGTTAATGTATTCGCGATTGGAAGTCTCGAAAGCCGCGATTTCCGGTTCTTCTTGCACGTACGCCCGGATGACGCGAGCACCAGAGAAGTTTTCCTGGGCGCGGGCTGAGATTTCTGAAAACATCGCCTGGATTTTTTCAAAGCGCTCGTGGATCAGTTTGCCGAAATACTGCACCACGATGCTCACCGCCGGCAGTGGCAAAAACGCATAAAGCGTCAACTTGGGACTGATGGAAAGCATGAAAACCAGCGCCCCGGCGGTAAACACGATTGTGTTCGCCGAATACATGATCGCCGGTCCTAACAGCATGCGGACGGCGTTTAGGTCGTTAGTGGCCCGCGCCATGATGTCGCCGGTGCGAGTGCGCTGATAGTACGAGTACGACAGGCTTTCCAAGTGGCGGAAGAGGTCGTTGCGCAGATCAAACTCAATCTCGCGCGAAATGCCGATCATGATCCAGCGGGTCAGGAACTGAAAGATGCCCTTGATCGCAGCCACGGCCAGCAGGAGCAGGGCATAGGTCAGGAGCTTCTGCTGATCCACGCCGTGTTTCTGCAGGTCATCTATCGCACGCCTGAGCACCAGGGGAAATAAAATCCAGACGCCGTTATTGCAGAAGACACAGACCAGGCCAACCATGAAGCTGTTGCGGTACTTCTTCAGGTAAGGAAACAGGGGTCGCAGGCTTTTGGGCAGCATGTGCTTCCAATAGATGTGATTCTACCAGCACAAGCTTCAGGATTGGTGCTTCCCCGAGGGTTGGCTCGAGAGAGCGGCCAGCTAGACCGAATCGCCCTGGAAAGCCAGGGCGTAGGCTACCAGCAGCAGAACCACCCAGCCGAGCAGAAAGAACCCGCTCGAAGCGATGAGGTAAACATACATTGCATTCATGACAAATGCCTCGGTCTCTCGTCTTCGCCTTCGCGAAGGACGACTAACTCGGTGTCAGTCGAATTGAACCTTACCGGTCAGAAGCTTGTAGTTCTCTACGATTTCGTGGACGGCATTCAGCCTGCCTAGGGTGGTGAGCCGGGTGTCCGTGAGCGCTGAATCGATCTGCGTCATCCAGCAATCCACGGCGGCCTCAACTCCGCACGCCATCTCCTCGGCGATCACTCGGATCAGGTCTTGATGAGCGGCTATTGTTGCCACGGATAAGTCTCCTTTGGGTTATCGACAAAGGACAAACGGCCAACGACGGTTTTATTGACTCTGCGTCTGTGCCTGCCCCTGCATGTGATTCATGAACCGTTGCTCATGCTGATTGATGATGGTGGTCAGCTTCGTCTTCTGATCTGCAGTCAAAACCTGGTACAGCTCCGACTCCACGCGCGCTCTCTGCACCGTGAGTTCAGTCATAGTTTGGGTCTGTTGCGAGGCGAGTTCGCGAACCTTTGCCTCGTCGAAACCGCTGGCCATAACCAGTTGCCGCATCTGCTGGTGGTTCTGTGCCATTTGCAGCATTAACGGATGAAACGTGGGTTTTTCCTTGGCCATGATTTCTTTCACCTGGGCCTGCTGCGCATCCGTGAGGTCCAGCTTGTGGGAAAGGAAACCCATAATGTGTCCGCCGCCGAACATTCCGTCGCCAAACATGGCATCGTCGCGCATGTGGGCGTGCTTTACGGTTTGCGATACTCCGATTGCCGCCATCACTGCCAGCAAGAGCGCAACCGCCAGAACTTTGAAATAGCTTGATTTCATACATCCTCCCCCGGCGCCTTCACTCGCCGGAAACCCGCATCTGTTATTAACCCATTAGAACCACTTTTGGTGTGTGGCGGCGGTAAAAAGACGGTCAAGTGGAGTAAAGTTTTGTAAAGTGGTAACTCCTCTCTTGACAATTCTTTACCGCAGGACAAGGCACGCTGTTATAGAAGTACAATGAAGCCTGTGGATCGGATATTAGTTATCGACGACGATGTCGAGTTGTGCAGCCTGGTCGGCGAGTACCTGGAGCCAGAAGGCTTTCAGGTGGAGTCCGCGCCCGACGGTAATCGTGGGCTGGAGCAGGCGTTGAGCGGAGATCACCTGCTGGTGGTGCTCGATGTAATGCTGCCCGGATTGAATGGATTTGAAGTTCTGCGGCGTCTGCGAGACAAGTCGAAAATTCCGGTCCTGTTGCTCACAGCGCGTGGGGAAGACGTGGACCGCATCGTGGGCCTGGAAATAGGCGCCGACGACTACCTTCCCAAACCTTTCAATCCTCGCGAACTGGTGGCGCGTATCCGCGCCATTCTACGGCGGACACGCACCTCAGAAAGAGCCGGCAGCAGCGGACAACCCACCGAACTGTTACGCGTGGGCGAGGTCGAACTCGATCCGGGCACTCGAACTGTCCTGCAAAAAGGCAAACCGGTGGAGTTAACCTCAGTCGAGTTCAACCTGCTGCATGTGCTGTTGCGGGAAGCCGGGCGGGTGGTGCCACGCGAACGCCTTGTGGACATCGTGCTCAGCCGGAAGTTTTCGCCCTTTGACCGCAGCATTGACATGCACGTCAGCAAGATCAGAAAAAAGCTGGGAGATTCCGATTCTGGGGTGGATCACATCAAGACGGTTCGTGGCGTGGGCTACATCTTTACCCGGCCCCAGGAACCCGTGCCCGAAAAAACCAGTCAAGACAGGACTGTTCTGGACAAAGAAAAAACCCGGAGCGGCGTGTCATGAGAAGCCTGTTCCTCAAGATCTTTCTGTCCTACTGGGTGGCGCAGGCGCTGTTCCTGGTTCTGGCCATATTGATCACCGTGGCCATGCGCGAACGCGGCGAATCCGCCAATTGGGACGCGCAGCAGACCAATGTGTTGACCAAGGCGGTCCAAACCTACGAACAGGGCGGTGAGGCTGAGGTCCGGCGCTACCTCGACGAAGTGCGTGAGTCGCTGCACGTCCGGGCGTACCTATTGGGTGAGCAAGGGCAGGACATCTCTGGACGCGATCTGCCGCGATGGGCCGAGTCCCTTGCCAAAGGCGTAACACCACCGGCGCGGGACTTCTGGCAACGCCTGATGCCAAGTCCGTTCCGGCGGCAAGTGCTGGTCGCGAGCAGTGGGCACCGCTACATGCTGGTAGCCTTTTTGCCTCCCACTGGGCCGTTCGGGCCGGGCGGCGTTCCCGGGCTGAGCATCTTGATTGGGATTGTCTCGTCCGGACTGGTGTGCTATCTGCTGGCGCGATATTTGACCTCGCCTGTGGTTCGGCTTCGAGCAGCTACGCGGCGCTTGGCCGCAGGCGACCTCACAGCGAGAGCTGGTGGCCTTACCGCCCGGCGGCGTGACGAAATGGCGCAACTGGTGCGCGATTTCGATGCCATGGCCGAGCGGCTGGAAGAGTCGGTGAACGCGCAATCCCGCTTGCTGAACGACATCTCCCACGAACTCCGGTCGCCGCTAGCTCGCCTCAACGTGGCTGCGGCCCTGGCCCGCCAGCGTTCCGGCGCGGAAGCCCATGGTGCACTCGACCGCATCGATCTCGAGGCTGATCGCCTCAACGAGCTAATCGGAGGATTGCTCACCATTGCCCGCCTGGATAGCGGCAGCGACTCGCGGCGGAAGTCTCTCGTTTTCCTGGGAGAAATGATCGATGGAATCGCGGCTGACGCGGATTTCGAAGCCCAGGTCCGCAACTGCGGCGTGAAGTGCGTGATCAAGGACGATTGCCAGGTCGTGGGCGTGGCCAGCTTGCTGTCCAGCGCAATTGAAAACGTGGTGCGCAATGCCGCGCGTTATACGCAGGAAGGGACCAGTGCGGAGATTTCGCTGGAGAGAAGCCAAGGCAGCGGCGGTGCGGAGGCTGTGATTCGCATTGTCGATTCGGGCCCCGGTGTTCCTGAGGAGGCGCTCGACAAGCTCTTCCGGCCGTTCTATCGCATCGACGATGCGCGTGGCCGCCAGACTGGCGGGGCTGGGTTGGGTCTGGCCATCACCGAGCGAGCTGTGCGCCTCCACGGCGGAAGCGTGAAAGCCTCTAATCGGCCACAAGGGGGGTTGCAGGTTGAGATTCGTCTGCCGCTTGCCGCTGCCGACAGCCAGAGTCCGATCGTGATTGCCGAACCAAAATCACAGCTCAATGCGGCGGAGGACGGCCGCTCGCATACCGACCCGGTAGAGACGAGTACCAGCCGTTCAAAGTGAGCAGACCGCAGGCAACTTTCTGGTTCCACAGTGGTTCCAACCACCCAGCGCTGTTTGCTCTTCCCGGATATTCCTGATACACAAATGAAGGTACTTTTGGATCTCGATCTGCCGACGTGAGATGGATTTGCGGCTCGGGAGATGGAGAGAGGACAGGGAGAAAGAATGGGGATGAGGTTTCGTTTCCTGCCAGGCTTGCTGATTCCGGTTTTGCTGTTTGGTTTGAGCGGGTGCAAAACGAGCAGTTCATCAAATTCTTCTTCTGGCACGGGGGCTCTCTACGTCAGCACCCAGGGAGATTCCCTGGTTTCGGCTTACACCATCGACCTATCGACCGGATTGCTCACGACCAATGGCGCCGGAGTGGCTACCGGCACGACACCCTCGGCCATGCTTCTGTCGCCATCGGGGGATGCGCTGTTTATCGCCAATAGTGCCACCAACAACATTTCAACTTACACCGTGAAGTCCGATGGCACCCTGACTGCGGGCAGTTCAACCCTGCCGACGGGAATGACACCGTTGAGCATCGCCATCGACTCGGCGGCCCACGTTCTTTTCGTTGCCAACCAGGGGCTGCAAATCGATCCCGCCTCTGGCACCATTTCGGTGTTCTCAATTCAAAGTGGCAGTCTTACTGAAGTGGCTGGCTCGCCATTTCGCGTGGCCGCGCTTTCCGCTTCGAGTGGTCCGGGTCCAGCGGCGGTGGCCGTCACACCCGACGCAAAATTTTTGTATGTAGCCAACCAGTTCGACGGCACTGTGACCGGTTTTTCAGTGGACGCGTCGGGGGGCCTTACCCGGCTTACTCCAGGTGCGACGGCTACGGTTGGGACGGCGCCCTCGGGTATGGCTATCACTCCCGACGGCGGATTTCTCTACGTTTCCAACTCCGGCTCGAGCAACGTGTCGGCGTTTGCCATCTGCAATCAGGTAGTGACGAGTTGCGGCGTTCCTACCAGCCCGGACGGCGCCCTCACCCCGGTTTCAGGTTCTCCTTTTTCAGCCGGCCTGGGGCCATCTTCGATCGTGACCGCGCCCTCGGGAAAATTCCTGTTTGTAGTGGACCGACAGTCCAACCAAGTTTCCGAATATAAGCTTGCCACCGGAACCGGCGAACTGACTCCCAACACCCAGGCTTCGATCTCAACTGGGGGCACTCCCGCCGGCGCGACGCTGCGTACAGGAACCACAGTCATTTCGACCACGCAGGGCACTACCGACTATTTGTATGTGGCCAATCTCGGATCGTCCACCATGACAGCGTATAGCTTTGATTCGACTGCTGGCGTGCTCGGACTGGTTGGCTCGCCCGTAATCACCGGCGGCCAGCCCTCGGCGGTAGCAGCGAAATAGACTCCGCTTGGCTCGAATCACGTTGTCCGTTATCCGCCCACGATCAGCAAACAGTATGCGACATATCGTTACTAATCTTGCGGCTCACATCCGCGACGCCCTCCCAAGGTACGTTTCTCTGAGCTAGCCGTGTTCGACGCGCGCCTTTATATCCGCGTACGCTGCATCGATGAGCCCGCTTAGTGCTGCGGCATTTGTGGCCGTTCCAGGTCTCAACTTCACATGGCGCATGAACTTGCCGGTGCCTTGCAACAAGCGGGCCGGATCCGGCAGCGCTGCGCCGTGAAAGAACCCCACGTTTACGTGCGAAGTGAATACATTGACGTAGCCGAAGGGCGCATCTCCCAAACATGCAACCGGGCAGCCGTCATGCAAAAGCTCCCGGACTTCGTCCCCGCATTTTCGCATCACCTCAAACCACTGATGCGCGATGGCTCCCAATTCACCTGCATGCTCTTTCATCCACGCATCGATGGCGGGATCCCGCTCGACAGCGCCGTTGAATCGCAGCAATTCCGTTCTCATCGTCATGGCGTTTTGAGAGCTACCCGCTGGTTCCAGGGTGCCACACTTTCCTCATACTCCATGGGATCGCCGAAGCCTTCGGTTTGGACGCCGAGTTGGCGTAGAGCGTCCAAGGCCATCAATCGGCGATGCGCGTTGAATGTCATGATATGGGCGAAGACGCCGCCGAACGTGAAGGTCTCAGCCGGCTCGCACAGAGCGTCGACGAACGTATCATTCCATGCGGAGCGGTTTCGGATGTCACGGAGAATACGATGCAGTTCAGCATCCGTCTTTTCGAGCCTTTGCAGTAGCGCTTGCGGGGAACGCTGTGATTTGGGACGACCGTTCATATCCATATCGACTCCGGACAGCGCGGCGGTCCAAACTTCCTTAGTGAAGATAATGTTTTCTAAGAGCTGCCTTAGAGTTTTATTCGACTCCCGCCAGGGCAGCAGCTCGATGACCGTGGGCAGCGGCCAATCCAATTGTTCCTCCGTCAAAGTTCCCGCGTATTCCAACAAACGCTGTGTGTGCCAGGAGTCGTTGCCTGCAAAACGATCGAATAAATCCATGTCGCTTCCTCCTTTTGTTGATGAACCAGGGGCAAAAAAGTGAATTTTGTTGGACGCCGGCAAGTGAAAGTGCGGATCACGCATGCGGCGGTAGAGGCTGGGAGAAATCCGAAAGGCTTTTCGGAAAGCGCGAGTGAACGCCTCCAACGAACCGTAGTTGGCATCCAGGGCGACGTCCGTGACCGACATTCCGATGTGCGCCAATTGATATGCTGCTCTTTCCAACAATAGCCGTCGTCGCATGGCTGCCGGAGTTTCTTCGACCACGGCTCGGAACAACCTGTGGAACTGCGTGCGGCTTTGATACGCTTGGCGCGCCAGATCTTGCGTTTTCGCCTGCGTGTCCAAGGAGTTCGTGACAATTGCAGAGAGGCGGTCTGCCGTGCCCTGACCATCTGCTTTATTCATGCGTCCGGTTCCTCATCTTGAACGAATCATAGACAAAAGATGACGCCTCCCGCCTGATCGTACGTACCAATCTTCTACCTTAGAAGCCGGACCAAGGCGCCGGACCAAGGCGAATGAACACATGGATACTCGACACCGCGATTGCACCCTGTTTATCCTTTAGCAGCGGACCTCCTCGGCGCCGGTATTGTGCACGGACCGCCAGTTGCACGGACAGGTAGCGGAGCGATAGTCAAACGAGTTATGCTATTGGAATTCCAAGAGACGCTACCCTGTGGCTGCTTGCCTTAATGCGGATCTTGGCTGGCGTTGTTGTCCCCCGGCGTTTCCCACAGCTTTCTCTGCAATCCTTCCGTGACGGCTCTTTTTGCTGTCGCCCTTGCGACTGCGTCACGCTGTGTGAAACATTTTTTTGCACTGACTTTCTATCAAAGGAGAATTCGATATGTCCCTGATGCCGGATCCAACCTTTTACCCCTCGCCGGGGATGGCCATGCAGGCTGCTCCCGAACACATCGCCTACGTCGCTTTGCTCAACGTCGGCAAGAACGGGAAGCGGGACGCCATCGGCGTCATCAACGTCGACCCGAGTTCCCCCACCTATGGTCAGCTCGTCGGCCAGGTGGACTTTCCCAACAACGACAATGAGTTGCATCACTTCGGCTGGAACGCATGCAGCGCGTGCCTTTGCCCGCAGAATCCGCACCCGCATATGGAGCGCCGTTATCTGGTGGTGCCGGGAATCGGCTCCTCCCGAATTCACATCCTGGATACGAAACCGGACCCCAATCATCCCAAGATCGTGAAAGTGATCGAGCCTGAAGAATTTGTTAAAAAGACAGGCTACACCTCGCCACACACCATCCACTGTGGCCCCGACGGAATCTATGGCAGCGCGCTTGGTTCGGCCAGCGGCGATGGCCCTGGCGGCATCTTCCTGATGGATGCCAACACGTTTGAGCTGAAGGGGCCCTGGGAGAAGGACCGCGGCCCTCAGAGTCTGGCCTACGACTTCTGGTGGCACCTCGGCCACGACACCATGATCACCTCCGAATGGGGCACCCCGAATATGGTGAAGGATGGCCTCAACCCGGAGTTGCTGCTCGGCGGCAAGTACGGCCACAAGCTTCACGTCTGGGACCTGGACAAGCGCCGCCACCTCCAGGAAATTGACCTGGGTGCGGAGCAACAGATGGTACTCGAGCTGCGTCCCTCTCACGATCCCAAGAAGACCTTCGGATTCGTCGGCGTGGTTGTCTCCCTGAAAGACCTTTCGGCCTCCGTCTGGATGTGGTATCGCGAGGACGGCGGCAAGAATGGCAAGTGGGCAGTCCGCAAGGTGATTGAAATTCCCGCCGAGCCGGCTGATCCGGACAAACTGCCGCCGCTGCTGAAGGGTTTCAAAGCAGTGCCGCCGTTGGTATCCGACATCAACCTCTCGCTCGACGACCGCTTCCTCTATGTTTCATGCTGGGGGACGGGTGAGTTCATCCAGTACGACGTCTCTGATCCCGCGAATCCCAAAAAGACCGGCTCGATCCATTTGGGTGGCATCGTGCGCCGGGCAGCTCATCCGGAGAAGCCCAAGCAAGCGCTCAACGGCGGTCCGCAGATGGTCGAGATCAGCCGCGACGGCAAGCGCGTCTACTTCACCAACTCGCTTTATTCCCCGTGGGACGAACAGTTCTATCCCGACGGCATAAACAGTTGGATGGTGAAGATCGATGCCAACCCGAAGGGCGGGATGAAGCTGGACGAAAAGTTCTTTGTCGAGTTCGACGGGTTGCGCGCCCACCAGCTTCGCCTGGAAGGGGGCGACGCTTCGTCGGACTCCTATTGCTACTCGGACGCGAAATGATGCATGCGGGTCTGACATCGACAGCGTTGTGGCTGATGCTGCTCCTCGGCGCCTACCACGGACTCAACCCTGGGATGGGTTGGCTGTTCGCGGTGGCGTTGGGGATGCAGGAGCGGAAGGGAAGTGCCGTCGCAAGATCGCTCGTCCCCATTGCGCTCGGCCACGCGCTGGCCATCGGCAGCGTGGTGCTGACTGCCGCGTTTCTCGGCATGACGCTGCCGCTGATGGCCGTCCGGTACACCGTCGCCGCAGTCCTGATCGGCCTCGGAATCTACTGTCTGGTGCGACATCAGCATCCGCGGTGGGTCCGTATGCAAGTAGGCTTCCGCGACTTAACCGTCTGGTCGTTTCTGATGGCATCTGCCCACGGCGCCGGTTTGATGGTGGTGCCGGTGCTGCTGGGCAGCAGCACGGTCGAAGCACAGGGCCTAGTGGTGGGCCACAATCACATGCCTTCGTCCGCTAGCCCGCTAGCTGGGATTTTGGCCACGGGTGCCCACACCGTTGCCTATCTTGCTGTCACAGGGCTGATCGCCTGGGTAGTCTATCGAAAATTCGGCCTCGCCCTTCTCCGGAAAGCGTGGTTCAACTTCGACTTGGTCTGGGCAGTTGCGCTCGTGGTCACGGGTCTTGTCACCCTCTTGATATAGCCTTTAGCCACAACGGACGTGACGATTCTAGGCAGACTGTCTGTTCCCGCTCTACGTCGGAACCTTTAGGATCAAGTATCCGCCGGCCAAACCGAAAATAACATCTGGAGCCCAGGCCGCCAGCACTGGCGGCAACTGGCTCACATTTCCCATGGACTCAGACAGGCGTGAGACCAAGATGTAAAGCAGCCCGATACCAACGGCCGTCGCGACCCCCGCAATAGCTCCGCGTTTACCGGCGGCCAGGGCGAACGGAATCGCCAGCACGGCCATGATGAAGCTGTTCAGCGGAAAGGCTAATTTTTCCTGGAGCTGTACTTTGAGCCGCACTACGTCGAAGCCGCTCTGCTGCAGGTCGCGGATATAGCGACGCAGTTCCTCATAGTTCATTTCGGAAGACTGCCGCACTTCTTTCTTGAAGTACCCGGGCGGCTCGCTAACGGCGGCAAACGTGGCCACGTCGAATGTGCGGTAGTCGCCAATGGCGGAACCGTGCACACTTCGCTCCCAGCCCTGGGTGCAAACCCATCGTTGCAGCCGGTCTTCCCAGTGCGCCTGGTCGGCGTAGACCCGGCTGGTCAACTGAAAGGTCGTGGGGTCAAATTGAAATACCGAGAGATTGCCGAACTGATTGCGGTCGGAATCGAATAGCTGGTAGTTGTAGATCGTTGAGTGCTGGCCAAAAATCCATCTGCGGTCGGGGTTCAGATAGGTCTGGGCAGGCTTGCCCTTGATCAGGTTGCGCAACGCATCCTGGCGCTTGTTGGCGTGGGGAAGATAAAACTGGTCGAAGAAGAACAGTCCGCCAGCCAGCACGGTAGAGACCACCAGAATGGGCACAATCACGCGATAGATACTCATGCCGGTGGCCTTGATGGCGGTAATTTCGTTGGACCGTTGCATCAATCCGAGAGTGATCAGCACTGCCAGCAGAATGCTCAAGTGCAGGACGTTGTACAGGAAAAAGGGCGCGACGTTCACCAGATATTCCCCGACCACCAGCGGCGAAATCCGGTTGCGCAGAATGTCTCCCAGCAGCTCAAACAGTGTGAACACCTGTAACAACATGAGGAACGACGCCAGGATGAGGGTAAGGTAGAGAAAAAAATCCCGCATCACGAGATCGTCCAGAATCATGGGGAAAGTGGCGCTGAAGACTCGGCGGCGCTTGAACGCCCGCTGGAAGGCGTCTTCCGGCCGGTTGAAACGGATCACCTGTTTCCCCCATTCGACCAGCTTGGTCTTCAGTGGATTCCAGCGAGCGCGAAACGAAGCGATTTCAAAAGGCCGGCGTTCCACTCTCCACAACAGAAACGCGCCGGATAGGAAGAAGACGATATTGGCCAGCCATGCGCCCAGCGACGGCGGCACTTTTCCCTGGCGGGCCAGTGAGACTCCGATCAGGGTCACAGAGTAGTAGGCGAACACCAGCAAAATGGTGAGAACAAACCCTGCCGATTTTCCTCCCTTTTTTGACGATAGCCCCAGGGGAATTCCCACCAGAGCCAGCACCAGGCACGAGGTGGGCAACGCAAAACGGCGATGAAACTCGATGAAGTACCAGGGAGCGACAAACTTTTTTACTTTGCCTGCTTGAGCCAGCAGTTCCCAGGTGGGGAGCTCCGATACCGGCACAGGTTCCTGATCCTTGCTGTCGGCCTGCGGGACCGGAATGGGGATATCCGTCTGATCGAAAGTCGAGATCTGATAGTGGTCTGGCGATGTGGGGTCGGTTTCGTGCGTGGCGCCGTCGGCCAAGTGAAGGTGGAGCATCTCCGCTCCTTCACTTACCAGGATGCCTTGGCGGGCCAGAGTAATGCGCGGTGATGCCGGCGTACTGATATCGGCGATGAAAACACCCTTCCAGATGGCAGCGCCGCGTGCTGTTTTTACATCCTGAACGTAAAGCACGAGTTTAGGGAAGCCTTCGTAGAAAACCCGGGGCTGCAACTCAAAAGATGCCTGCGAAGTTTTCAGCCGATCCTCAAGCCGGCCCAGCGCGGCTTGGGAGGCTGGTGCCAGGTACACGGCATTGAACAGAGCGAGCGCCCAGGCCGCCACCGCAAAAATCGAAACTACACGCAGAAAAGTCCACGCTCCGATACCACTGGCCCGCATGGCGGTGATTTCGCTGTCGGCCGCAAGACGGCTCAAGCCGATCAGAATTCCTACCAGCACTCCCATGGGAATGGTGTAGGTGAAAGCAACCGGGAGGGTGAACACAAAGATTTCCAACACGCTGGGCAAAGGCGCGCTGTTGCGGACGACCAGATCGAGAATATGGCCCAGATCGCGGGTAAAGAGCACAAACGTGAACACCGCGATGCCAATGGCGGCATGTGAGATCACTTCACTCAGAACGTAGCGTGTCAGAATGCGCATTGCGTGATGTTGGGTCTCTAACTAGAGGGAGAATAGCACGGGTGGATGCGGCCCGAAGACGGGAGCGACGGGCGCCATTTCTTTCCAAGGCACCTGGGGTTGGCCAACCCTCGGACGATCTTGTAGAGACGTAGCTTGCTACCTCTTGGTTTGTGGCCGCAGACGTAGTACAAGCTACGTCTCTACGATGGGTTTTCGCTTTGGGCTTGCGTCCGATTCTTATTCGGGTTTGAGGAACAGGGCCGAGAGCGGTGGTAGCGTCAGGCTTATCGAATAGGGCCGTCCGTGCACGGAATGGGGTTCGGCGTGGACGCCTCCCAGATTCCCCATGCCGCTTCCCCCGTATTCCTGAGCGTCGCTGTTTAGAAGCTCCCGCCAGAATCCGCCGGACGGCACGCCTACGCGGTATCCCTCGCGGGGCACCGGGGTGAAATTACACACAATCACAATTTCATCCGCCGGCGATCTGCCTTTGCGCAGGAGCGAGATAACGCTGGCGGCGGTGTCATTGCAGTCGATCCATTCAAATCCGGCAGGATCGCTGTCGAGTTGGTGCAGTGCGGCCTGCTCGCGATACACCCGGTTCAATTGCTCGACCCAGCTCTGTACGCCGCGGTGCACTGGATACTGCAACACATGCCACTCCAAGCTGGTGTCGTGCGCCCACTCCCGTACCTGGCCGAATTCGCAGCCCATGAACAGCATTTTCTTACCGGGTTGGGCGTACATGTATCCGAATAGCAGACGCAGATTAGCGAACTTCTGCCATTCGTCTCCGGGCATCTTGCCGATCAGCGAACCCTTGCCGTGAACCACTTCGTCGTGGGAAAGCGGCAGAACGAAATTCTCCGTGAAGCCGTACAACATGCGAAAGGTCAACTGATTGTGATGATAGCGGCGGTGAATGGGATCCTGGGAGAAGTAAGCCAGCGTGTCATGCATCCAGCCCATGTCCCACTTCATGCCGAAACCTAAGCCACCCACGTAGGTCGGCCGCGAGACCATCGGCCACGCCGTAGACTCTTCCGCGATGGTCTGGATTCCCGGATGCTCTTTGTAAGCCTCGGTGTTGAACTGGCGCAGGAAGTCGATGGCTTCCAGATTTTCGCGCCCACCGTATTTATTTGGAATCCACTCGCCGGCCTTTCGCGAGTAGTCGAGGTAGAGCATGGAGGCGACGGCGTCCACCCTCAACCCATCAATGTGATACTTGTCCAGCCAGAACAGCCCGCTAGCCATAAGGAAGGTGCGCACTTCGTTACGGCCGTAGTTGAAGATCAACGTCTTCCAATCGGGATGAAAACCCTTGCGCGTGTCGGCGTGCTCATACAGGTGCGTACCGTCGAAGTAGGCCAGCCCGTGCGCGTCAGTAGGGAAGTGAGAGGGCACCCAGTCCAGAATCACCCCAATGCCTTGCTGGTGAAGATAGTCCACCAGGTACATGAAGTCTTGTGGCGTCCCGTACCGCGAGGTGGGTGCAAAATATCCCGTGGTCTGATACCCCCACGAACCGTAGAACGGATGTTCCATAATGGGGAGCAGTTCCACGTGCGTGAAATTCATTTTCTTAACATAATCAGCCAGGCGCAGTGCGGTTTCACGGTAGGTGAGCGGCCGGTTGTTTTCCTCCGGAACTCGCATCCAGGAACCCAGATGCACTTCGTAGACGGAAATCGGCGCCTGCAGAGAGTCCCTCTTCGCGCGGGTTTCCATCCACTGCCGGTCATTCCATTGGTATTCGAGGTCCCACACCACCGACGCCGTGCGTGGAGGTTCCTCGTGAAGGATTCCAAAGGGATCGGTCTTATCGCCGACGTGTCCCTGATTATGGGAAACGATGTGGAACTTGTAGAGAGCGCCTTTGCCGGCTCCGGGCACGAATCCTTCCCAAATGCCGGAACTTCCACGCGCCTGCAACAGATGGGACTTTGGATCCCAGCGATTGAAGCTGCCGACGACAGAAACCGCGCTCGCATTTGGCGCCCAAACCGCAAAAGACGTTCCCGCCTGTCCGGCGACCGTGGTGAGGTGCGCGCCCAGTTTGTTGTAAATCCGGTAATGGGTGCCTTCGTTAAATAGATGGAGATCCTGATCGCTCAGCAGGCTGGCTTGAGCGGGAACAGGAGGCGGCAGGGTCGTCGTAGTTTCTTTGCTCATCAGTCAGGCAACGCTGGCCCTAGTGTACCGGACTTCGCTTGCTGGCGCGTATTTGATGCTGGGTTTCGTGGCCTGGTTAAGCGACGCCGGGCGTGCCGCCGCTGAACGAAGCAACGCCGGCTGCCTCGGTGTGCTCAATCTGGAAAACCGCGTTCAACCGGGTCATTTGCAGCAGGCCCTGGACTCTGTGACTGGGGTTCACCAGCCTCACTTCTCCACCTTGGTTGCGAATGGTGGTATAGATCCTGACCAACTCACCCATGCCTGAGCTGTCGACGTAGTGAACCTCACCCAGGTTCAGCAGAATCCTCTTGTTATCCTTGCCGAGCAAATCGTGCACAATCTCGCGCAGCCTGAGATTGCCGTCGCCGTAGGTAATTTTCCCGCTGATGTCGATAACCACTACGTTGCCGATCTGCCGGGTCGCGGCCTGCATCTTTGCCGGTGAGAGCGGCCGCAATCCGAGGCCCAGGCAATCCAGCCTGCGGCTAGCGGTTCTTGCGATGTCAGAAGAATCGGTGCGGACGACAACCAGGGAGCGCCCCTGCTGCAAGACCTCACGAAAGAAAGCCACGTCATCGGGGCATTGTTGATCGGGGGTGGGTTGAGGCCTTGGAGTGTGTGAAATCGGTTCTGCGAAGGCAGCGACCGGGCCGGCACCCAGTCCGAGAAGCGCAGCAGCGCCCAAGCCCAGCGCGAAAACCTGGCCAATTCCAGGCACTGACATCAGCGTGGCGGCAACGCCTCCGGCAGGCGTAGCTGCGCTGCGCCCGGCGCTGGTTTCACTTTCAGCAGGTGTCAGAAAAACCACAGCCTGTTCCGGCACGCCATGGGCTAGCAAATCTTTGACCGCACCTTCGGCGCCATCACGTGACGGGAATACTCCAATTGCAGTTTCCATGCGCTCCTTATACTTGAGCGCAGAGAATTTGACCTTTTGGCGCAAGTTTGTCAAGGACACCTATGCCGGAATCGATTGCGGGCGCGTAACTTAGGCCACGATACTTGGTGTCGTTTTGCCCCCTTTCCCGGCCATCCGCACATGCTAGACTGCTGAATTCCTTGAGTTGGACTCAGGAAGCTCACCCTAATGCCCGTTCTGCGCGTGGTTGTGCTCTGGCATCAACACCAGCCGTACTACAAGGACCTAGTCTCCGGCGAGTACCGGCTGCCGTGGGTGCGTCTGCATGCGCTGAAGGACTATTACGGAATGGTCAAACTGCTGGACGAGTTTCCCAACGTCCATCAGACCTTCAACCTGGTTCCATCACTGATTGCGCAAATCCAGGACTATGTGACTGGAGCGGCGCGAGATCCCTTTCTGGATGTCGCTGCCAAGCCAGCGAAGGATCTAACCCTCGCCGAGCGTCATTTCGCGCTGCAGTATCTTTTCCAGGCTAACCCCGTGAACATGATTGGGCGGTATCCGCGATACCGTGAACTCTGGGAACAGTTTCGCAGCTCTGGTGGTTCACCCGAACAGGTCGAGAAATCTTTCCAGCCGCAGGATTTCACCGACCTGCAAGTGCTTTCGCAAATCGCCTGGTTCGATGAATTCTTTCTGGGTGACAGGGACATCGCCGAGCTGATTCGAAAAGGGCGGGGCTATTCTCTGGAAGATCAAAGCTTGGTGATCGCGCGCGAGCGGCAACTGTTGGCCAAGGTTTTGCCTGCCCACGCCGAAGCCGCGCAGCGCGGGCGAATCGAGATTTCGACCTCCGCCTTTTATCATCCCATCCTGCCTCTGGTCTGCGATACCAACATGGGTGCGGTTTCCACCCCAGGTCTGCCCCTGCCCCAGAACCAATTCCGCCATCCCGAGGATGCTCGGGAACAACTGCTGCGCGGACTCGATCTGCACCAGCAAGTTTTCGGCATTCGTCCCCAGGGCGTCTGGCCGTCGGAGGGCAGCGTTTCGGAGGAAGTCTTCACCCTGGCGCAGAGCTTGGGAGTGAAGTGGATGGCAACGGACGAAGAAGTACTAGGCCGGAGCGTCGGTATTTCCTTTGCCCGCGACGGCAATGGACATCTTCCCGCTGAACTGGCTGCCCGGCTCTATACAGTCCATCGTTTTGAAAACAACCAGACCGCAATGAACCTGATATTCCGCGATCACACCATCTCGGATTTGATCGGTTTTGTGTATTCGGGCATGCCTCCCCAGGAGGCTGCCAGTCACCTCATGCGTAACGTCAGGCAATCCGCGCAGCCGGTTCTCGATGCGGGGCATGATGCGGTGGTTCCCATCATTCTCGATGGCGAGAACGCCTGGGAATATTATCCCCAGTCCGGGCGCGAGTTCCTGCGCCGCTTCTACGATTTGCTGCAGCGCGAGCCTGGGGTTGAGGCGGTGAGCGTCTCCGAGGCCATTGCCCGACACCGGAATGTCAGCAAATTTACATCGTTGGTTCCTGGTTCCTGGATTCACGCCAATTTCAACGTGTGGATCGGGGCTCCGGAAGACAATCGCGCCTGGGACTATCTCTATAACGCCCGCAATTTCTATGCTCAGGCAGCCCCCGCAGCCAGCGAGGAGCAACGCCGCCTGGCGTTCGAAGAAATCCTTATCGCCGAAGGCAGCGACTGGAACTGGTGGTACGGTCCAGAACACCATTCCGCCAACGACCGGGAATTCGACGAACTCTACCGCAAGCATCTTTCCAATGTTTATCAGGCGCTCGGGGTCCGCGCGCCGGACTATCTGGCGCAACCCATTCTCGGCCACGCGATGCGGCCGTCGGTGGTTCCGCAGACTGCCTATATCCATCCCCGGATCACTGGCGATATGGTGCGCTACTTTGAGTGGATGGGGGCTGCGGTGTACACTGCCGACCGCCGCGCGGGCGCCATGCACGGCAAACAAGTTCTTCTCGACGCAGTTCACGCCGGAATTGATGACGCCTTTCTCTACGGCCGTCTGGATTTTGCCGAGAACACGGTTCCGACCGCGGACTTCGAACTCGTGGTCAACGTAGAGTCCTGGGCCATCGAAGAGCCGCGGCCGCGACGCGCCTTGCGTCTCGACGTCAAAGTGGAATCGGGCAAGATTCGAACCTGGAAATTGGGGATTCCCGACGAGAATCCGCCTATGGCCCTGATGGAAAGGTCGACCGAGCAGGTAGCGGTCGCAGTGGCACGCAACTTTGAATTCAAGCTGCCACTGGCGTGGTTGTTGGCCACCCCGGTTGCCTCGACCTCCGTTGCCTCGATGAATGAGAGCAACGCGGTGACAACCAAGCTGCGACTACGTTTTAGTCTCTGGCAGGGCGGACTTCCTACAGACTCACTTCCGGAAGAAGGATGGATGGAACTGCCACTGCTAAGGCAGGACGATGTGATCACGCACTGGTAGGGGACCGGGCGTCGGACCTCGGACTTCAGACCTCAGACTTCGAGTGTCGGACGCCGACTGAAATCCGTGGTCCGAGGTCCGACGCCCGCCTTTCTACTGCCCTCCGGTTTCGGCCGTCATCTCCAGCGGACGGCTCAACTCCATCATCAACTCGGTGCCCGACGGCAGTACCGCGGAACGTTTCTTTCCCAGCCAATGCGCCACGGTAAGCGTTGCGCCGACTGTTCCACCGATCAGCAGGCCCTTACCTCCGCCCGCCAGTCCTCCTACCAGCATGCCGCCGCCGGTGCCCATGCCGATTTCGACGGCGTCCTTTCCATCAATGCCATCGCCTTTGAACTGGCCTTCGGTGTTGACGTCGGTGCCGTTGCGCAGGCTGGTGTCGACTAGCGCTGCGTTGAGCATGTAACGTTCCCCGTTGGGCAGGACGACTGCTTCGGGAAAAATTCCAATGGTTGGTTTGCCCGCGATGCGGCGTGGTTCATTGACTTTTGTAACCCGTCCCTGCACCGTGGCTCCGACGGGAATCACGGTCTTTCCATCGAGGACTACATCCTGTGTAACCCGTCCGGAGAAGGGATCGCCTTCCTTGCTGGAGAAAGTGGAGAGAGTCTTTTCTAATTTGACTCGGAACGCTGTGCCCGCAGGGAGTGCCATATTGGTTTGTGCCCCAGCCGCGGCCGCGAGTAGTAACAAGCAAAGCAGTCCACCTAGTTTTCTCATTGCGCCTCCTGAATTTTCCGTAAAACTTCGGGCTTGTCCTCGATGCGACGTGCTATCGATGACGTGATTCTTCGTGAAACTGTCAATCCTGATACTGTTCATGCCGTAGCTGATACCTTCCTCGCTGCCTCCAGCACCTGTTCGAACGGGGCCCGATCGGTCTGGCTGTCGCCGCGATAGATGTACTCCACCTTCCGGTCGCGCTCAATTACCAAGGTTGCCGGGTGCGCGATATTGAGTGCATCCATTCCAATCCGGTGATACAGCCCGTAGGCCTTGGTCACTGCCCGGTCCTCATCCAGCAGGAAAGGAAATGAAACAGGACGCGATGCCAGAAACTTTGCCGGCTTCCACACACCCGTAGCCTTCTCCGCCGCGATATACGCCAGTTGCGATCCTAAGTTCTCGATTTCACTCTTCATCAGCTCTAACTGAGCCATGCGTTGCACGCAGTTCGGTCACCAGGTGCCACGCAAAAACTCCACAATCAGAGTGCCACGAGACAGGAAGCCGGAAAGCGAGAGAATCCCGTCCTGATTCGCGGCCGGCAACAAAAACTCCGGCGCTCGTGACCCAACGGTCAGAGTTTCCGTGCGATTCAACATCCTCTCCTGACTTTAGGCCACAAGTCGGTTCTGACAGCCTGTGGAAAAGCTCGGGGAACCATGCGAGGCACGGGCTGTGCCAAAACTTGCCTGAGCGTTTCTTTGCAAAGGACGCCAAGCAGAACGGGAAGGGATCGGGTTCCCATCATGCATCCGCTATAATTTGACTGCCTAATCAGACAAACGAAAGAGGAGTGATGGACGTCATAACTCAAATTCAGGAAATTCATGCGCGCGAGGTTCTTGACTCTCGTGGAAATCCCACGGTTGAAGCTGAAGTCACGCTGGCGGGCGGAGTCGGGGGACGTGCCGCAGTTCCGAGCGGCGCATCCACAGGCGAGCACGAAGCGGTGGAACTGCGCGATGGCGATAAGAAGCGCTATGTGGGCAAAGGTGTGCTAAAGGCGGTCGAGAATGTGAACGGTGAGATCGCCAAGGCGCTGACCAAGATGGACGCAGCCGATCAGCGGGTTCTCGATCAGAGAATGGCCGATCTCGATGGCACCGAAAACAAGGGCCGCCTTGGCGCGAACGCCATCCTGGCGGTTTCCATGGCTGCGGCCCGCGCTTCAGCGGCGGCGTTTGGCCTGCCGCTTTACCGTTATCTCGGCGGCGCGGGCGCAAACACTTTACCGACGCCCATGATGAACATCCTCAACGGCGGGGCTCATGCCGACAACAACGTGGACTTTCAGGAATTCATGGTCATGCCGGTGGGCGCGAAGTCTTTTTCCGACGCGCTGCGCTGGGGCGTCGAAGTATTCCACACGCTTGAAAGGCGTCCTCAAAAAACGCGGCTACAACACGGCCGTTGGCGACGAAGGCGGATTCGCGCCCTCGGTGAAATCAAACGTGGAAGCCATCGAAGTCGTGCTGGAAGCGATTCAGCAGGCAGGCTACAAGCCGGGCGAAGAAATCGCCATTGCCCTTGACCCCGCGGCCAGCGAGTTCTATCAGGACGGCAAGTACGTCTTCAAGAAATCCGACAAATCAGCCAAGAGCTCCGATGATATGGTTCGCTTCTGGGCGAAGTGGGCCAAAGATTATCCCATTGTTTCGCTGGAGGATGGCTTGTCAGAAAGTGATTGGGATGGCTGGCAGAATCTCACCAAAGAACTCGGCGGCAAGATTCAGCTCGTGGGCGACGACTTGTTCGTGACCAATGTCACCTTCCTGCAAGAAGGAATCGATAAGAAGGTGGCCAACTCGATCCTGATCAAGGTCAACCAGATTGGGACGGTGAGCGAAACTCTGGACGCCATCGACCTGGCCCGTCGCAACGGCTATACGTCAATCATCTCGCACCGCTCGGGTGAGACCGAAGACACCTTCATCGCCGATCTTGCCGTAGCAACCGGAGCAGGCCAGATCAAAACCGGTTCGGCTTCGCGGACTGACCGCATCGCAAAGTACAACCAGTTGCTAAGGATCGAAGAAGAGTTGGGACCGGCAGCGAGGTTCCTGGGAATAAAAGCACTCAATTACCACGGTTGACACCAGGAACCATAGCCTACCTATGAGGATCGCGCTGATCAAAACCCCATCGTATCATCCGCCGACGGCCCGTAGGTTGCGGGCACGGCCTTCTCGTTCAGACGCAGGTACACGCCGAGCTGGGCGCGATGATGCACTATGTGATTCAGGAACATCTGCCGGTAGGCGAGAAAGCGTGTTCCGTTGAAGATGGGCTTGCCTTGAAAACTCAGCTTCCAGCTCTGCTCCCACGCGTCGTCGGTTGTGTTCTGGAGGGCGGTGCGAACCTTGTCTACACCCTCGTCAAAGACGCTCAGTAGCTGTTCCGTCGACTCGAGAGGGATAGGCTTATAGCTGCCTTTGGCGAAGTCGAGTTCCGGCGTGGTCAAAACTGTGAGTCCAAAGCCGGCGAGCTGGGCCACGTGAGGTGCGAGTTTGCCGAGGGGCATTGATTTGGGATGAGGACTGAAATCCTTCTTATCCACCGGAACGCGCTCCAGGGTGGTGCGAGTCTTTTTCATCTCTTCATTGAATTCGGTCAGCAAGAGTTTGTTAATCGTCATGAATTCTCCATCGTCTTCTTTGCCGGCTCGCATCTCGGCCCGAGCTCATATCCGCTTGATCTGAGAGCAGCCGCAGTCAGCATAGCCACAAACGACTATATATTATGACGCTGCGCGTTTGAAAACCTGTTCGCCGTCCTATAAATTCTATTGTTCCCGCTTTTCTTGTTCCTCTGTACCTCCGTTAATTTCCGAAGGGCAGAAAAAATACCAGGAGATCGGTTGGTTGCAGGAGATCAATGACTCGTCCCAAACCTCTTGTCCTCGTTATCCTTGACGGCTGGGGCTACCGCGCCGAAACCAAGGCCAACGCCATCGCTCTTGCCCGCAAGCCCACCTACGACCGGTTGCTGCGGGAGTATCCCAACACGCTGATTCAGACCAGCGGCCATTCTGTTGGTCTGCCTGACGGTCAGATGGGCAACAGCGAAGTCGGCCACCTCAACATCGGCGCCGGCCGCGTCGTACATATGGACAGCACCCGCATCGAGCTGATGATTCAGAACGGAGAGTTCTTCTCCGATCCAACGCTGCTAGACGCCATGAAGAACGCGCGCGCGGGCGGTCGCCGCTTGCATCTTTTTGGCTTGGTCTCGGATGGTGGCGTGCACTCCTACCAAACCCACCTCTACGCATTGCTGAAGATGGCCAAGCAAAACGGTGTTGACCGGGTGTTCGTGCACGCCTTCATGGATGGCCGCGACACGCTGCCCACCAACGGCGCCGGCTATCTGGAACAACTTCAGCAGAAGATGCGGGAGTACAACACCGGAAAGATCGCGTCCGTGAACGGGCGCTACTACGCCATGGATCGCGACCGCCGGTGGGAGCGCATTGCCAAAGCGTTCAATGCGATGGTCTTCGGCGATGGCGAAGGCGGCAAATTTGTAGATCCAGCGCAGGGTGTGAAGGATTCCTACAACAAGGGCGTGACCGACGAATTTGTCGTGCCCTTTGTCTGCGTGGACAATCGCGGCGAACCATTGACCAGCATCCGTGATGAGGACTCATGTATCTGTTTCAACTTCCGCGCCGATCGCGTTCGTCAGATCACTCGTGCCCTGGCACGCAACAGTGGCCTGAATCCACAGGGCGGAAGCGATTTGCCGGGGGCTGCAGATCTCGACGTTGCCATCCCGCGCAATCGCGTGCCAAAGAACCTCCACTACGTCTGCATGACCCAGTACGACAAGAAATTCACGCTACCAGTAGTGGTTTCGCCGGAGTCGATGGACAACATTCTTGCCAACGTGATGGGGCAGGCGAGCCTGCGCAATTTGCGTGTCGCAGAAACCGAGAAGTATGCTCACGTGACTTATTTCTTCAATGGTGGAATTGAGCAGCCGTTTCCTGGCGAAGACCGGTTGCTGGTGCCGTCCCCGAAAGTCGCTACCTACGACCTGAAGCCTGAGATGAGCGCAGCCGGCATCGCGGACGCGGTGGTCAAAGCGGTGGAAGACGGAACCTTTGACGTGGTCATCGTCAACTTCGCCAATGCCGATATGGTCGGTCACTCGGGCAAGCTCGAGCCTACGATTAAAGCCGTGGAAACCGTGGATGCCTGCCTGGCGCGCATCGAATCTGCCGTTCGCGCCAAGGGAGGAGCGTTGCTGATCACCGCCGATCACGGCAACGCGGAAATGATGATCGATCCTGCGACCGGCGGTCCGCATACCGCCCACACCACCAATCCAGTGCCATTTATCGTGATCGCAGGAGATAGCAAGCAGTTTACGCTGAAGGCCGGTGGCTCGCTGCGCGATGTCTCGCCTACCGTACTGAGCATGCTGGGCATCCCGCAGCCGAAGGAAATGACCGGGCATGACCTGCGCGTGCCGTTGAAGAAAGTCTAGCCAACCAACCTAACCACCAATGCTGATGCGGAGAACTATTTCAACTTCTCGTACTCGGCTTTGGCTTCTTTCAGAATGGGGATGTCGGGGTCGGCGTCTTTCCAGAGAGAGAAGAAATCTTGATAGGCCGTGCGGCTCTTGGCTGTGTCGCCGGAGAGAACATAGGCACGGCCAAGGCCTAGATGGGCGAGCGCGCCGAGCGGATAGTTCAGTACGACACCGCGGTGGTCGAGAATTTTCTGAAACTCTATGGCGGCGGCTTGTCCGTTATGAGCGTCGAGCTGGGCTTGGCCCCGGATGTAGACGGGGTAGAGTGTCCCCAATTGCAATTGCGGCGGCTGGCCGAGTTCATACGGAGCAGTGGCCTCGAGATCAATGATTGCCTGCGCGGGATTGTGAGCATTGAGCTCAACCGCCGCACGGATTGTGGGCAACCAAAACACCTTGAGCATGGTGTCCGATGGTTGTGCTTTTTCCAGTTCGTCGGCAAGGGCTCGCGCTCGCGCTGAGTCTCCCGTGCGAGCCAGGGTCAAAGCAGAGAAGAGCTTCACATCCCGTCCTGGGGAAAGGGCTAAGGCCTTGGCCACGCCTTGCCTCGCCTCGGCCAGATTACCGAACTCTGCTTCGCGGAGGGCTGCGCTGATCTGCCTGAACGCACCCGTTTCTTTGGAATTGGCCCGGACCGCCGCATCCACCGCTCGCCGGGAAAAGTCGCGAGCCTTAACTAATCTACCGAAATAGGCTTCGGTGTCAGCCTGGGAAGCGAGGAGGAGGTCTTCGCTGCCGGGCTTGCCTGCCGCCCAAGCAACCTGTCGCTCCATTTCAGCTGTGTCACCCTGGTAAAACGCCAACAGGTAAATGCCCCAATGCAGTACTTCACCCTCGTAATTGACGGCGCGTGCGTCGTTGAGGGCCTTTTGAGCATCGTTAGGGCGGTTTAGAGAAAGGAAGCTTCCCATCAGGTTGAAGTAGCCGATCACATCTGCTTCCAGACGTTGGCTGTCCTGGGTTGCCGCAAGACCCTTCTCATACTGTCCCAGTTCGTTGTAGATGTATCCAAGATTTCCGGGAGGGATAGGGTCCTGGGGGTAGCTTTTGGCCCAAAGCTCGTACACTTGGGTCGCTTGCTCAAGTTCCCCGGTCACGTAACTGTAGTACAACGCTTCGATCCGATATTTTTCGTGCTCGCTGACATGTGCGCGCAACTCATAGGCTTTCTTGATGTTCTCTGCCGACAGGCTCGCCTGTTGGAGATTGGCATAAGTAACGCCCAGGCTGGCATAGGCGACGGCAAAATTGGGGTCGAGTTCGATGGCGCGCTTGTAGAAGGCAATCGATTCTGAATTTCCTTTAGTTCGGAAGGTCGTGACCCCCATGCTGAAAGCTTTCAGTGCTTCCAGGGACGAGGTCGTGGCTTCCACAGGTACATCGAACTTTTGAACTGTGGCCAGTGATTCGCCAAGCTTGGTTCGCAGGTTTGAGGAAGATTTCCCCAGCGCTTTGAGTACCTCATCTTTGGTGGCAGCTTCCTCTTGCTCATTCGCCAGGGTGTCGCCGCTATTGCAACCGATCGCGTCGACGCCTACCAGGTAATGGTCGCCCAGCTTAGAGATCGAGCCCGCAAGAAACGCTTTGCTTCCAGTCCGAATACAGAGTTCGTGGGCGACGTCACGCGTTATTTTTTCACTGGCCGGGCGACCCATGAGGCGCAGAGTCTCCTCGACTTTGCGATCCGAGATCAGGTTAAGAAAAGGACTCTGTCCCAACTGCACCGCCAGGGCCTGTTTGAGGGCACCGTCAAAGACCGTCTCTCCGGTTCTATTTTCGAAATCTGCCAGAACAATGAAATCTCTTTCGGTCAATGGCGCGGCTTGGCGCGGACGGAAGTAGAAACCCCCAGCAATCAGAGCAGCGACGACCAGCACGAGGGTGGGAACAAGGATCTTCCAAAGCCTGGTTCCGCCCGCAACAGGGACTTCAGCACCCTTTACCGCGGCCGAGGATGATGAGGGAGCCACGGCGGGGCCCGAACCCGATGCCGGGACAGTCTGCTGCGCCGTCGGCTGAGAACTCGTCGCCTGCGCCACCGGCATCGCGCCCGAACTGGCGACTCCTGGCCGGCCCGTTTCCGTCTCCCGCTTCAGGCGTTTCAGGTCGGCGCGAACATCAGAGGCGTGTTGATAACGCAGGTCGCGATCTTTTTCCAGCGCCTTGCTGACGATGCGTTCAAATTCCGCCGGCAGATCAGGATTCAATCGCACCGGCGTGATGGGAGCGCGGTTCAGGATGGCATCGAAGATAGCCGCAGTACTGTCGCCGCGGAATGGTGGTTGGCCGGTCCCCATTTCGTAAAGGACCGAGCCGAAAGAGAACAAATCCGTGCGAGGATCCAATTCCTTCGCGCGCGCCTGCTCGGGTGACATGTAGGCCACGGTTCCAATCGCTGACCCCGGACTGGTCAGGTTGTCGCCTGCAGTCCGGGAGTTGGTGTTTTGCGCCGCCATCTGACTCGCCGAGCTCTTGGCGGCCGTCACTTTCGCCAACCCGAAGTCGAGGATCTTGGCGTGCCCGCGCTTGGTTACAAAAATGTTCGCCGGTTTGATGTCGCGATGGACGATGCCCTCGCCGTGGGCGGCATCCAGAGCATCGGCAATTTCTATCGCGAGAGAAAGCAGGGTGTCGTTGTCCAGCGCCCGGCCGCTGATCATGTGTTTCAGAGTCACGCCGTCCAGATACTCCATCACGATGAAGGCACGGCCGTCATGCTCGCCGAAGTCATGGATGGTGCAGATGTTGGGATGGTTCAGGGCTGACGCAGCGCGGGCTTCGCGGCGAAACCGTTCCAAGGCCTGGGAATCGTTCGCGACATCATCGGGAAGGAACTTGAGGGCGACGGAGCGGCCAAGGTTGGTGTCCTCAGCCTTGTAGACGATACCCATACCGCCACCGCCGAGCTTATCGATGATGCGGTAATGCGAGATAGTCTCGCCGATCACAGGGCAGCTATCTTAGGGCGGGCACCAAGGCAAGTCAAACCTTGCAAGACTGCCACGGAGTTGCGGCCGTTCAAACGGACAAGGTCGAGGCTTGTTTCTTTTCGTTTCAGCCCGTGAAATCCGTCGCCGATGTTCTACGCTGCCGCGGCGATCCTGCGAATGAGGTCTTCCTGCTCCGTCTTGCTTTCGGCCCCGATGGTAAAGGCGTCCAGCACGCCAAGCGACAGCGCATATTTCAAAGCTTCGTCTTGCCGCCCGCGCAGATCACCCTGGCCGAGAATCTTCATGCCCACAATTCCTTTTCCAGCAGCTTTCATTTCGCGGAGCACGCTCACGACCGTGTCGGGATCAGCATCCATGTGCGAACCGATGGGATTGATGCGCACCAGGTCGACTTCCACCCAGGGAGACCTGGCCGCTGCGCGAAGCGCCTCGATGCTGTGGCAGGAACAGCCATGCGCGCGGATAATTCCTTTCTCTTTCGCTTCAGAGAAAACCTCCATCACTCCTTTGTAGCGCTCGGTCCAGTCGCCTTCGGTTAGGCAGTGCATCAGGCAGATGTCGAGATAGTCGGTGCCCAGCTCCTTGCGGAAGCGGTCGAGGTCGGCGCGGGCCTCTTTCGGATCGCGCGCCCAGGTCTTCGTCAGTACCGTGACCTTGTCGCGGGGTACATGCTTGAGCGCTTCCGCCACATGAGGATGGCTCCCATAGGCGTCAGCGGCGTCAAAGAAGCGCAGGCCGTTGTCATGGCCATTAAGCAGCAGGTCAGAAAGACCCTTCACGCCCAGCGCGGTTTGATGCGAGTGATGTCCGCTGCCCACCGTGCCCGTCCCCATCGCCAGGCGGCTGGTAGTGATGCCGGTCTTCCCCAGCGTCACGGTATCGGCCGCGGTGAACTTGCGCGGCAATGCCGGAAGCGCTCTCGCAGACGCGGTCCATCCCCGCGACCCTATCCAGGCTGCGCCTACTCCACAGGTTGCTCCGATGATGAATTCTCTGCGCCTCATGAGGCCTCCTCGCGGCTGCTCAACATTCGCAATCTGGGATTGCTACGAATAGCATATTCATTTGGACGAACCGGTGCTGGTTTTGGATATCGCACGGGTCGAAACAATCCGGTTCAGACAACGCTACCCCCACGCCTCGACGAATTCAAGTCCCAACGCTTTTCTCATCCGAATTTTCATTGCGAACCGAGCAGAACTGAATTCATAAAGTGATCCCCTGCGCACTTCTACAGTCTTTCCCTCAGCGGCGTGAGGTCGGAGGCAAGTAATTCGCGTGCCGGTGCGGCGCGAACACAACTCTTTGGTCACAAACTGGATCAGAGTGGCGGTGGTTAGGTAGTCAACTCCACTCACGAGGTGACTTACATGCTTTGGACAATTTTTGTGATTTTACTGGTCATGTGGTTGCTCGGATTGGTGAGTTCATACACGTTGGGCGGGTACATCCACATTCTGTTGGTAATCGCCGTCGTAGTGCTCGTGATCAACCTGATCACCGGACGCAGGCCGGCACTCTAAGACATCGTGCCGGGAATCAAAATCTAAGTTCCAGGAGGGAAAGTTGAAAAAATCTCTAATCGCAGTCTTGCTCAGTTTCGTTATGTTGCTCGGCACCATGGCCTTTGCCACAGCCAAGGAGGATTCTGTGGAGCGCCTGCAGAATTCCGGAAATGTTCTTAAAGAAATCATGGGCGCACCCGACAAAGGCATACCGGAAGAAGTACTGGACGATGCGAAGTGCATCGTGGTCGTACCGCATTTGATCAAGGCCGGATTTATTGTTGGTGGAAAACATGGCCGTGGCGTTGCTAGTTGTCGTACATCGACTGGATGGAGCGCGCCGGCTTTCATTTCGGTCGGCGGCGGGAGCTGGGGACTTCAGATCGGGGCTGAGGGCGTTGACCTGGTCATGCTGGTGATGAACGACAAGGGCTTGCAACACCTGCTGTCCAGCAAGTTTCAGCTCAGCGGGGAAGGTTCTGCTGCGGCCGGTCCGGTGGGGCGGCACGCTTCTGCCGGCACTGATTGGAAGCTGGACTCTGAACTGCTGACTTACTCGCGCTCCAAAGGCGCGTTTGCCGGGTTGACGCTGGAGGGGGCCGTGGTGGAGCAGGATTCAGATTCGACCACCGCTATCTACGGCAAGGATGTACCCTTCCGCAAAGTGCTGACCGGTAATGTCACTCCGCCTGCTGCTGCGGCGCCATTCATGGCAGCCGTCGAGATGGCCGGGCGCAGGGCAGCGGCGCACGAAGCCAAGGATCAGATGGAAGCGGACAAGAAATAAAAGTCGTCAGTCATCGGTCGTCAGTCGTCAGCACCTCTGAAGTCCGACGATTGCAAGCCAGGCCCCGCCCTTGGGTGGGGCTTTTTGATTGCCGTTTGTGTCTTCGAGATCGCGGCGTCCTTCTGCCAGCCGCAAGGGCATTAGTCTTGTGGAGGGGTGCCCATCGTGTTCGTCCACCATACGACCCGCAGCTGTGGTTGAATATTGAAGATATGAATGCAGTGGACCATTTCACCCGTCTCTTTGCTTACGACGCTTGGGCGAATCAGGAAGTACTGGCAGGCCTCCGCGCGACGGCACATCCTCCGGCCCGTCCTTTGAAATTCATTGCTCACATTCTAGCGTCGGAGCGACTTTGGCTGGAACGGCTGGAGCAAAAAGACCAGACCCTTCCGGTTTGGCCGGAGTTTTCGATGGAAGAGTGTGGGAATCTGGCAGGCGATCAGTCACAACTGTGGAAACACTACCTGGAGGCGAGCAGTGAAGCTGATCTGGCAAAATCGGTCAGCTATCGCAACAGCAAGGGTGAACCCTGGAGCAGCCGCAAGGATGACATCCTGATGCATGTAGTGACACATTCGGCTTATCATCGCGGGCAGATCGCGGCGGACATGCGGAGCGCGGGATTGACTCCGGCCTACACCGATTTCATCCACAGCGTGCGCCAGGGATTTGTAGAATAGCGCCATGCTGGGTAACGAAAAAATCACTCCGTTTCTGGTCTTCCAGTTCTGCATGGTGGCGCTCGCGATTTCTGCCGTTGTCCTGCGGCGTGGAGAGTGGTCCAGCGCACGCTGGATAGGGCTTGCCATCGCCATTCCGGCAGCGGTGTTAGTCTTTACCGCACGTTGGCAATTGGGGAGGTCGTTTTCTTTTACCCCGCAGGCGCGCGCACTCGTGACCTACGGTGTGTACTCCAAGATCAGAAATCCGATCTACTTGTTTAGCGGGCTGATGCTCTTGGGCATCCTGATTGCTCTGCAGTATCGCTACGCGTTCCTTCTGCTAGCGGCGGTGATTCCGGTACAGGTCATTCGCGCCCATCAGGAAGCCTAGGTGCTGGAGGCGAGGTTTGGCGATGACTACCGAAAATATAGGGAAGGAACGTGGTTTTAACGAACTGCATCCTAACCATCAGTAACCCGGGGAGGACGATTCAGGAGTGAACATGAACCGCGATATTTTCTCAGTGCTCGCAATAGTTCTCTTTACGGCAATTCTTTGCGCGCAAGTCCCGCCTCAGCCCGCTGCCGTGCCCAGCTCCACCGTCCAAGCTCCGGCCGCCAACGAACTGGCGCCGGGAACCATTCTTTCCGTTGAGTTGTCGAAATCGCTCGATGCCAAGAAGCTTAAGGCAAACGACAAGTTTGAAGCCCGAACCGTGATGGATTTGTTGTCACATGGCCAGATCGTAGTCCCCAGAAACACAAGAATCATTGGCCATGTAACCGAAGCCAAAGCCCACAGCAAGCAGTCTCCAGGGGCGATGGTGGGAATCACATTTGACCGGGCGCTGATGAGAGATGGCCGCGAACTGCCACTGCAAGCCGCTGTGCAGGCTGTCGCACGGCCGCTGCAAACTGCACCTGCTTTTCCGGCGGAGGACCCAACGGGCGCCAATGCGACCGGCATACCCTCGGCTTCCCAGAGCCAGCGAGGATCAATCACTGGCACGCCTTCGGCCGGAACCCAATTCCCAAATCCACGCGGATATCCGCCCGATGGCGGAGCTGGCTTGCCATCGGATCCAGCCAATGCGACCAGTTCAACCGTCAGTCCGCTCGGCCCGACCAGCAAAGGCGTAGTCGGAATAAAAGGGCTCTCCCTGGATTCTTCGGGCCCGACTTCCGTAATAAGCTCTAAGACGGACAACGTGCGCCTCGACGGTGGAACGCAATTAATTCTGCGAGTGCAGTAAAGCCCGGTGTGAATTTTCGCAGCGCCTTGGGCAGACTTAGGGCGGTTCTCGCCTGCGGCGATTTGGACGACATGCCAGCAAACGGGCGGCCGGTGAACGGAAATTGCCAATGGCAGATAGCTCAATTGCGGAAGAGTCCTTTGTCGCTGCCCTGCAGAACTGTCTTCCGCAACTCCTACCGGAATTCCTCAAGCATCGCCGGTGGTTTGGCGGCAAGGCGCGCAGAATCCGCGCGATCGAAATTGCGGACGTCGTAACAATTCATCGGGATCCCTTCCGCGGGTATCTGGTTCTTGTTCAGGTCAGTTATGACGGCGGGGCCAACGATACTTACGACATTCCTCTGGTCCGCGTGCGGGGCGATGGAACTCAGGGAATCCCCGATCCGGCTTCTGTTCTGAGGTTTAGACATGAGAGCCTTCTGGAAGAGATCGTTCTGGTTGATGCCCTGTCGAATGAGCAGTTTCTCATCTGTCTCCTCGACGCGATAGCCCAAGGCACTGTCTTTCGCGGAGCCAGAGGAGAAGTGCGGGCAATTTCCACGAACGCGCTGGCGGCCCTCTGGCAGCCGGCACAAGGCCCGCTCGTGCCCTCCCTGATGAAGACGGAGCAGAGTAACAGTTCAGTGGTTTATGGCCAGCGTCTGGTGCTCAAACTATTCCGCCGCGTGGAAGAGGGGATTAACCCGGATTTGGAGATCGGTCTGTTCCTGACTGAGCAGTCTTCCTTCCCAAATGTTCCTCCCGTAGCAGGTCATCTCGAATACCTGAGTGGCAAGGGGAACCGAAGCTCGCTGGGCGTGCTCCAGGGGTACGTCGCCAACCAAGGGGATGCCTGGCAGTTCACGTTAAGAGCCGTAAGCGAGTATTACGAGAAGGCGCAAGCACGCACTCTGGCTGCTAGCGATGTTCCACGAGATCCAATTCTTACGTTGGCCGACCGCGCCATTTCAGAAGAGGCTGTGCGACGCATTGGGCCTTACCTGGAAGCAGCGGCGCTGCTGGGCAGGCGGACGGCGGAGCTACACACAGCTTTAGCGTCAGCGGGAGAAGATCCTGCTTTCACACCGCAGCGCTTGACCGAAGCAGGGCAGCAGTCGATGGTGATCTCGGCCACCGATCTGATGACCGCGAACTTTGGCCTGCTCCGTCGGCTCAAAGACGAAATGCCCGAGTCCATCCGTCGGGAAACCGACGAAGTTCTCAATCTTGAAGGCAATGCCCGCCGGCGCTTCCAATGCCTCGCCAGGCAGCGACTGTCGGCCATGCTCACCCGCATCCACGGCGACTACCATCTCGGCCAGGTTCTATTCACCGGCAATGACTTCGTCATCATTGATTTCGAAGGCGAACCCGCGCGCTCTCTGGAAGAACGGCGCAAGAAGCGCTCACCCCTGCAAGACGTTGCTGGCATGTTGCGCTCGTTTCACTACGCCGCGTATGCGCCGCTGCTTCAACAAACGATTGATCGGAGGTTGGACGAGAGAGTGCAGACTTTGAGGCCCTGGGCTTACTACTGGCAACGGTGGGTGTCCGCCGCTTTCCTGAAGGCGTATCTCGAGGTCTCGCGGAATGCGCAATTCATTCCGCGGAGCAGGGAAGAGCTGTCGCTATTGCTGGACTTGTGCCTTCTGGATAAGGCTGTTTACGAATTGGGGTATGAACTCAACAACCGTCCGTCTTGGGTCAGAATTCCGCTGGAAGGCATTTCTCAGTTATTGCTGGATCCTAGTTAGGCCAGCCCGTGGAGACGTAGCTTGCTACCTCTCGCCTTGTTACGTCCCCGGCACGGCAAACAAGACGTAGCAAGCTACGTCTCTGCGGGTTCGAGTGCCGTCTCAGCTCGCAAGCCGATTCGTCTTGCCGAACGCCTTCTGAACCAGCGTATAGCGCGCGGCTCCGATGAGCCCGCAATCGTCGTTTAGCACGATCTTGACCGGCATGTCTTGGAGCAAACCCCGCATGCGCCCCTTGTTTAGGAACGACTCCATAAAGGCAGGTTCCTTCATCTTGGAAAGGTTTCTGGCCGCGATAATGCCACAGACAAAAATGCCGCCGGTCGACATGAAGTTCAGCGCGTAATCTCCCGTCTTCGCGCCATATATGCTGACAAAAATCGACATGGTTTGGTCGCAGATGGGAGTTTTGTTGTCTTGCGCCGTCTTTGAAATCAGCGCGGGAGCGTCATGTGTTTTGTCCATCTGCTCTTTCAGCCACCCGGGTTCCTCAGCCCTGGTGGTGTCACGCAGAAAGTCATAGATGGTCTTTATTCCCGGACCTGAAAGAATTCGCTCGCTGCTTACGTGACCATACTTTTTCAACACGTAGCGGAACAATTCAACTTCCAGGTCGTTTCGGGGCGCGAAATCCATGTGCCCGCCTTCACAGGCGAAGGGGTGATGCCTGAATCCATCCCAATAAAGACCTGCAACTCCAAGCCCGGTTCTGGCGGAGATCACGGCGCGATTTCCTTCCGCATGTTCCGATCCTTCGCTCAGCGTGACCAGATCCTTGGATTCGAGCGCGTCCACCCCGTAGGCGTAGGCTTCGAGGTCGTTGATCAGTCCCACCGCGTCTAGCCTTAGTTGCTGAGCCAGTTCGCGCGAATCGATGGTCCAGGGAAGATTTGAAATCTTGCTGCGCCCGCCACGTACCGGCCCGGCCACGCCAAAGCACGCGCTGTGCACCGGAATGCCTTCCGTCTTGACGAAATCAGCCACGATTTCCGCCAGGCCGGCATAGTCCTGGCTCGGGTAGGTCTTTTCGATCACGCATTTCAGTTTGCTGCCTTCGGTTTCGAAAGCGGCTAGTCGGGTGCGAGTTCCGCCGATATCACCTGCGAGAATCATGGGTCGATTTTCCTCCATTGCCGGCCGTCGCGGGCCAGCAATTCGTCAGATTCCGACGGTCCCCAGGTGCCTGACGGATAGTTGGGAAATCTGCGCGGGGGCAAGGCCTGCCACACATCCAGAACCGGGTCCACGATGCTCCAGCCGGCTTCCACCATGTCCGCGCGCTGGAAAAGAGTTGCGTCTCCGATCATGCATTCGTAAAGCAGAACTTCGTAGCCGGTGTAGGCGTCCGCACCGAAATATTTGGAGTATTCAAAACTCATGTCCACCGATCCGACTCGCAACACCGGGCCGGGAATCTTGGCGCCAAAGCTCAAGGAGATAGCTTCCACTGGCTGTATCTGTATGACTAGTTGGTTGCTGTGCTTGTGAACCGGAGAGTTGCGGAAAATCTCGAACGGTGTGCGCTTGAACTGGATCGTGATCTCGGTGTGACGTAACGCCAGCCGCTTGCCGGTGCGAACATAAAACGGAACCCCTGCCCATCGCCAATTGTCGATATTCAGTTTTAAGGCCAGAAAAGTTTCGGTCCTGGATTCGGGAGAGACTCCAGGTTCTGAGCGGTAAGCAGCTACCCTTTCTCCTCCGACAACGCCTTCGCCGTACTGGCCGCGTACGCTGGAATGCAGCACGTCTTCCGAATCCAGTGGCTGAACTGCCCGCAAAATCTTCGCTTGTTCGTTGCGCACAGCGTCCGCTTGAAACGACACTGGTGGCTCCATGGCGGTCAAGCTGAGCAACTGCATGATGTGGTTGGGCACCATGTCGCGCAGCGTGCCGGCGTTGTCGAAATATCCGCCGCGTTGTTCAACCCCCACTGTCTCGGCATTTGTGATCTGAACGTGGTCGATATAGCGCCGGTTCCAGATGGGCTCGAAGATGGCATTATCGAAACGGAAGACCATGATGTTCTGCACCGTCTCTTTGCCCAGGTAATGATCGATGCGATAAATCTGGTTTTCTGCCAGCACCGCCTTGACGTCGCGATTTAACGCCTTGGCGGAGTCAAGATCGTGCCCAAAAGGCTTTTCGATGACTACCCGCCGCCACTGCGAGTTGGCCTGGTTCGAGAGGCCCGCCTTGCCGAGTTGCTGAACAATCTGCGCGAAGTATTTGGGCGCGGTGGCGAGGTAAAACAGATAATTGGCTTCGGTACCATGCTGCTGGTTCACTTCGGTCAGCCGGGCTGCCAAAGTTGAGTAAGTGGCAGGATCGCCAAAATCACCGCGCTGATAATAGAGACGCTGGGTAAACCACTCCCAGGCGTCGGTGCCGCGGTCCTCGGTTTGCAGGAACCCGGTTACCTGGTCGCGAAACTTTTCCGGGCTCAAATCGTCGAATGAAACGCCCACGACCGCAAAATTCCTGGGAAGCAGTTTCGCCTTAACCAGATTGAAAAGCGCCGGAACCAGCTTGCGTTTGGTCAGATCTCCCGAAGCCCCGAAAAGCACCAGCACGCACGGCCCGGCGGCCCTGCCGATCTGCTCTTGTTCTTCCTGTCGATTTACCGGCGCTGCAGTTGCCATATACCTTCGCCTGCTAGATTGCAACAAACTATATCTGAACGACATTGTAGGGCACGGCAAGTTCATAGTCATAATCGGGCAGGGATCCGGCTGTTCATGCTGATCCGACCCTGTTTGGGGGCGGTTTGGCGGATCTCGGCAACTAGTTTGCCTTCCGGAAAACAAACGGCGGCCCAACTTCGCCCTCACGGGATGTCTTTTCCCGTATAATCCACAATTCCGCTTGGGCGCTGTATTTGCAAAGGGGTGGAATGAGAGTTCGGCCCGGAATTGAGCTGGCGGGCCTCAGCGATGTTGGCTGCCAGCGCGCAAACAATGAAGACCGCTATTCGTATTGGGAGCCGGCGGACGATCAGCAATTCCCGCTGAAGGGCCGGCTGGCGATCGTGGCCGATGGCATGGGCGGGTATGAAGGCGGCCAGGAAGCCAGCCGCATCGCGGCTGAGGTCATCGAAGAGGTGTACGCCAATGCGGTCGCCGGCGATCCGCGCTCCTGGCTGCTTGCCGGCTTCAGCACCGCGCACAGCCGCATCCAGGACTATGCCGCTAAGTATCCCGATCTGCATGGGATGGGAACCACATGCACAGCGGTTGCTTTGCTCGACCACAGCCTCTATTTCGCGCATGTCGGAGACAGCCGGTTGTATCTGGTCCGCGATTCCTCCATTTCACGTCTCACCCACGATCACTCGTACGTGACCCGGCTGGTCGACAACGGCATCATCCGCGCCGAGGAGGCTGAATCGCATCCCCAAAGGCATATCCTGACTGCAGCTCTCGGGGCAGGCAACGGCGTTAATCCCGATTCTCCGGTGGTACCGTTTTCGCTCCAGTCCGGTGATGTGCTGCTGCTCTGTACCGACGGTATGTGGGGCCTGCTGAGCGACCATGAGATTTTGGAGATCGCTACCGGGAAGAGTGTCGACGAGATCTCTCAAGCGCTGGTGGAGACGGCCAAAAAACGCGGCGGGCCGGATAACATTACAGTGCAAGTCCTGCGGCTAACCTAAGACGGTGTTCCCCAAACCATTTGTCATGTCCAGTTTCGCCGGAACCGGATTTGCAAATGGGTCCCATCTAAATAAACCCTAGTAAAGCTATCGACTTTTATGGCATTATGTTGCAGCCATGAAAATCTCCCAGAAGGGGCTGTATGCGCTGCAGGCCATGATGATGCTGGCCCGCCACTACAACCAGGGAGCCATTCGCATTCGCGACATCGCCTATGAAGAAGTTCTACCCGAAAAATTCCTGGAACTGATTCTGCTCGAATTGAAGAACGCCCGCATCGTGGAGAGCGTGCGCGGGGCCAAGGGAGGATACCAGCTGCGCAGGCCGCCCTCCGAAATTCATCTCAGCGAGATCATTCGTCTGATTGACGGGCCACTGGCGCCTTTCGGCGATGCCGAGCAGCTGCGCAGCCTGATCGATCGCGACCTCGAGCATCGCGCCCTTTATCAGGTATTTCTCGAGGTGCGGAACGCAGCCGCCAAGATTCTGGAACACACTACTCTGGCCGACATCGTCAAACCGCAGTTCGGCAAAGCGGGAAAGCGTTCCGGAAAAAAGAAGACTGAAAAAGCCAGCATTCTACCCATGGTTGTCCACGGAAACGTGCACAGGGGCAAGAATGAATAACGCGACCAATCTCAGCTCTCGATCTCTGCCAGTGCCTTCCCAAGGCTGTTGTTGTCTCTCCAACTAGCTCGCCCGCGCCACACTCCATAAATTGCAACAGCAGTTTTTAAGTTTGCCGGTGCTTTCGCCGGAATTGTAGCCACAAGCGGTCGCAAAAAGGAAGAAACTCCAAAAAAAGGAAAACAGGAAATGAAACTGTTCTCATGGTTTAGTGCATTCGTGCTTCTAGTGAGCCTGACAGCAGCGCAGACGAGCGCACCACCCAAGGCGGCTGTAAAGAAATCCAATCCGGCGCGCGTCAGCGCCAAAGAGGTCCAGGAGCTTCGTGATGCTCTGGCCGCCCAGCAGAAGCAAGTGGAAGAACAACGCCAGCAGTTTGATCAGTTAAAGGCCCAGCTGCAGCAATTGCTGGATGCGACGCAACAGGCCAACACGACTGCACAAAAAGTGCAGGGCAGTGCCGAGCAGGCACAAACCACCGCTGCGCAGGCCCAACAGTCCGCCTCGGATACCCAGCATGCGGCCGACCAGGCTTCGGCCAACGCGACTGAGGCGAAAGCCGCGCTCTCGGTGGTGGAGAGCAAGTCCAAAGAGGAAGACAAGAAACTCAGTGCTCTGCAAGATGTCCTCGGCAGGTTCCGCTTTGTCGGTGACGTTCGGGTGCGCGGCGAGAGCTTCTTTCAGGACGGCGTTTCTGACCGGAACCGCGGCCGTATCCGCGTCCGGTTTGGCGTGGACGGCAAGCTGAACGAGGATTTCGTCGGCGGCTTTGCCTTGGCGACCGGTTCGCTGGGCGATCCCACCACCACTAACGAGAGCTTCACCAATTTCTTCGACCGCAAGACGATTGGTCTGGATCGAGGCTACATCACCTACAATCCGCTCGCGCATAAGTGGCTCTCGTTAACCGGCGGGAAGTTTGCCTACGCCTGGAACCGCACCCAGGTCACCGGAGACCCGGACATCAATCCCGAAGGCTTCAATGAAAAAGTTTCCTGGGATCTGCAGACCCCCGGAATCAAGAATTTCACTGTCCAGTTCATGCAGTTGCTGTTTAATGAAGCTACTGCGGGCACCGATTCCTACGCGCTCGGCGGACAAGTTTCGGGCAGGCTGCAACTTGGCCGACTTACGACAACGCCCTCATTTATGGCCATCAAGTGGAACAATCCGGACTCGATCCTCCAGGCCAGTGCCTTCGCGGTGCAGGCAACGACGACCACCGGCGGTCTGCCGGTTCCCGGAGAGGGTCCGGGTTGCAGTAAGGGCTCAGGACTGCCTACCGTGCCCCCTTGCGCGTTCGCAGCCAATGGCATGACTAACAGTACCTACAACGACCCCAGCGGCAAGCCTCACTTCTACTCCCAGTTTCTATACGCTGACTTCATCCTGAATAATCAGGTCAGGACCGGCTGGGATCGTCTGCCGCTCAACCTGCTGCTGGAATACGAAAACAACCTGGACGCGAAAGATCATCCGCTGAGCCCGAGTGGCAACGTTTTCACCAGCCTGGGCAAGCAGTCGCACACTTACCTGGCCGACATCAGCCTGGGCCAAACCAAAAACAAGAACGACATCCAGGTCGGCTATGCATGGCTGCGTGAAGAGCAGGACGCTGCTCTGGCTTCGTTCGCGGAAAGCGACCAGCGCGCGCCTACGAACATCCTGCAAAACCGATGGTATGCGCTGTGGAAAGTGAGAGCAAACACGGTGGCCAGCTATACCTTCTGGTACGGTCGCAGTCTGAACAGCGCTCTGCAACATGCCGTTCTGGCGACGGGAACCACTGCAGGCCAACAGGAGCCTTACCTTAAGCGTATGCAGTTCGACTTGATTTACTCGTTCTAGAGTGGCATCAGTCGGATGTTCTACAATCAAACCGTCGGTTGGCGTTTTCTGCTGGCCGGCGGTTCTGTTGCTCTCTCCAAAACATGGCCGGAATCATTTGTAGCAAAGAACAAATATGATTTCGCGGCGAGGTTTTCTCACGACGGTCTCCGCCGCTGTGGCGGCTGGGGCAACGCTCCCCCACTTTGCGTGGACTGCCGAAGCCGCGGGTATGGAAGTTCCGGGCAAGGCCGGCATGATCGTACGCTCCGCTCGCTTTCTCGATCTGGAAATGCCCCCGGAATTTTTCAATTCCTGGATCACTCCCGTATCGCATTTCTTCGTCCGCAATCACATGCACGAGCCCAGCACTCTCGATGTCGGCGAGTGGAAGCTAAGTGTCGGCGGGGAAGTGGAAGAACCCCTCAGCGTCAGCTTGGCCGACCTGGAAAAAATAGAGCCACATACCATTGTCAACACTCTGGAATGCGCTGGAAACGGGCGCGGGTTTCAGCAACCGCGTGTTCCGGGAGTGCAATGGCAGCGTGGCGCCGTTGGTACAGCCCGCTTCACTGGCCCGCGCCTTCGTAATCTCCTACATCGTGCGGGAGTGAAAACGCCGGGCAAGCATGTAATGTTTCGCGGTCTTGACGAGGTTCCTGGCAAAGTGCCGCCGTTCATTCGCAGCATCCCGATTGAGAAAGCGATGGACGCGGATACGCTGATCGCTACTCACATGAACGGAGCGCCGTTGGCTCGCCATCACGGATTTCCCGCGCGCGCTCTGGTGCCGGGGTGGATCGGAGCCGCATCCTGTAAGTGGTTGACTGAAATCAAGGTTCTCAATCAGGAATTTGAAGGCAATTTCATGAAGCCGGGATACCGTATTCCCAATCAGTTGATTTCCCCTGGGGGCGAGGTGAATCCGGACGACACCCATCCCATCACTTCCCTCGGGGTGAAATCCGTTATTGCCGAGCCAGAGGAAGCTTCCTCTGTGAAAGCCCGCTCCTTACGAATTCAAGGAGCTGCCTGGGCCGGTGAAGCAGGGATAGTCCGCGTGGACGTCTCCACTGACTTGGGAGCCACCTGGCATCCGGCTAATCTTGGCAGTGAGCGTGCCCGCTACGCCTGGCGGTTGTGGAACTTCGTTTGGCGGGTTCCGAGAGCGGGCGAATTTACGATCATGTCGCGCGCCACCGATGATCAGGAACGTACCCAGCCGCAAACCGCCGCTTGGAATCCGAGCGGATATCTCTACAATGCCATCGACCAGGTGAAGATTCATGTGGTTGCGTAGCAGGTTTAAGCAATTAACGTGGGTGATTCTAGTCATCTTGCTGAATGGTTCCTCGTTAACGCAAGCCCAGTCCCCCGAGCTGCCTGCCGGGCCAGCGCAAGAGAAAGTACGCACCGCATGCACTGAATGCCACGATGCGCACATCATCCGGCAACAGCGCCTGAGCAGCAAAGCCTGGAGTAAGGAAGTCGATAAGATGATCAAGTGGGGAGCGGTGGTGGACCTGGCTGATCGCAACGCGTTCATCGATTACTTGAGCATCTACTTTCCGCCTGACAAGGCCGCGGAACCAGCCGAGAGAGCCGGGCCTGGAAAGAAAAAATAGGCAGACCTGTTTCCTTCCCCGCCAGCCTCTCGACCGCATCATCCGTGCACTTCACTCCGTCTGCTAAACTGCCAGTATTCGGAATCATTTCGTCCTTAAAATCGATGTGAAAACACTCTGGTTTTAGAGAGGTGCGATTGGCCGTTCTCGTAGTGGGAGGAGCAGGATACATTGGCAGCCATGCGGCGCACGCGCTTAAACGTCGCGGCTATGAAGTCATCATTTACGACAACCTGGTGGCCGGTCACGCAGAACTCGCCCAGGGCTTCGAGCTGATCGTAGGAGATATCTCAGACCGGACGAAACTGGCCCAGGTCCTCGAACGAGTTGATGCGGTGATGCACTTCGCCGCCCACGCGTATGTGGGTGAATCGGTGGTAAATCCCAGAAAATATTTCCAGAACAACGTGCTGGACGGGCTCACCTTGCTGCACGCAGTGCTCGACGCGAACGTGCGCAAGTTCGTGTTTTCCTCCAGCTGTGCTGTATACGGTGTTCCGGCGAAGGTGCCGATCACCGAAGACCTGCCACGTTCCCCGGTAAATCCCTACGGCGTTACCAAGTTGATTTTCGAACAGGCACTGGAGTCTTACGGACCGGCCTACGGTCTGAGCTATGTGAGCCTTCGTTATTTCAACGCCGCTGGCGCGGATGAGGGCGGTATGATCGGTGAGATACACAAGCCTGAGACTCACCTCATCCCCTCCGCGTTCGAAGCCATCCGCGGCGAGCGTCCAGCGCTCGACATCTTCGGAGACAAGTACCCCACTCCCGACGGAACCTGTGTGCGCGATTACATCCACGTGAACGATCTGGCGGAGGCGCACGTGCAGGGATTGGAGTATCTCAACGGCGGCAATTCCGTGGCTCTCAATCTGGGGACCGGCCGCGGTCATTCCGTCCGTGAAGTTCTTTCCACTATCAAGGCAGTCACAGGACGCGAAGTGCCCAGCCGTATGGCTCCGGCCCGACCGGGTGATCCGCCGGAATTGGTGGCCGATCCCAGACGTGCGGAAAAACTGCTGAACTGGAAGGCAAAACGTTCACTGGAAGAGATTGTCGCGACTGCGTGGAAATGGGCCGAACGTACTGCGACCAAGAAAAGTAGTTTCAAGACGGGTTAATAAAGATGAATCAGGGAATTGGTCGCAGAAAAGGCAAAGCGCTATCGACCCAGCGTCCAGGAGGCAGAGGGGACGCTACGATAGCGCTGCCTGTGATTGACCCGAACTGTGGACAAGCTTAGGCCGGAGCGTGCACCAATCCTAGTGCATTGTCTGATTCCCCAGCCGTGACACCGGCATGGCTGCTTGGTCTTCCTTCGTGATCCTGGTGTCCTTCGCAGTTTAAGCCTTTGTGTGCACCTGCGGAATCAGCTTATTAGCAGCATTTGTTAAAGCATTTTCCAATCCCTGCAAATGCCGCTCCTCGGTCAAATAGCTGATCACCATCATGCGCAGTACGCTCTGGCTTTTGACAATGGTTTCTGAAATCCAGCGGCGACCGTCGCGTGTGACTTCGTCCACGATACTGCCATGGGCGGCAGCAAGCTGTTGGGGACCGAGTCCCGCTGCCTTAAGCCGGAAAGTCACGATGGGAAGAGTTTGCAGCACCGCCAACTCGAAATCATTTGACCCTTCGACCCAGCTGACAAAGTCCCTGGCTAGTTTAAGCTGGCGATCGATCAGTTCTTCGTAAGCCTTGCGGCCGTGCACCCGAAGGGTCAGCCACAGCTTGAGAGAGTTCATGCGCCGCGTCCATTGCGTGCTGATGCGGGAATTGTCCGGCAAGTGAGCTCCCGCGGCCTTCGGCATGTAGGGTGCAGCGACTGAGAAGGCGCGCTCCAGAATCTCCGGATGACTGGTGAGGACTACGCCTGCTGCAAATGGCATGGCCAGCCACTTGTGCGGATCGATGGTGAGCGAATCGGCCAACTCGATGCCCCGAACCAGGTGGCGATGCTGGTCGGAGAAGATCGCCGATGCACCGTAAGCTCCGTCCACGTGCAACCAGAGTTGGTGGCGCTTGCAGATTTCTGATATGGCGACCAGATCGTCCACGGTCCCGGAGTTCGTGGTCCCGGCGGTTGCCACAACGCAGAACGGTTTTCGTCCCGATGCACGATCTTCCCTTACCGCCTGATCCAGTTTCTGCGGATCGAGTTGCGCGGCTTCGTTCACCGCGATGCGCCGCAACGCCTTGCGCCCAATCCCGAGCAGCCCTGCCGACTTGTCCAGAGAATGATGGGACTCTGCCGACGCGTACAGCACGGGTTGCGCGCCGATCGAAGCCACGCCTTCTTCCACCGAGTCAGGAAACGTCGACACCAGGGCCAAAGCGAGACCGCTGAAATTGGCTTCGTTGCCACCGCTGGTGAATGTTCCATTGAAGTCTCCGGGCCACCCTACACGCCCGCCAATCCAGCGGACGGTTTCCAGTTCAATCTTCGACGCCAGTTGGGAACGGGCCAGCGTGGCGAGCTGCGGATTGAGTCCTGCCACCAGGGCTTCAGCTAGCACGCCCATGTAGGTGGGGGTGGGGTTCATCAGGCCGAAATAATTCGCGCTGGGCACATGGAATCCCTCGTCCACCATCTCGCGGCATAGTTTGTCCAACACCTTGGTAGCATCTTCGCCAGTCTCGGGAAGCGGATTGTGAATCGGACCGTAGCTTCGTTGCTCAAGTGGAAGCTGCACGGCGCGATCCGGCAGGGAAGAGTAAAAGGCGTCGATCTGGTCAATCAGACGATAGCCGAGCCGTCGGCGAGTTTCGGAGTCGAAGTCAAAACGCATAGTGATTTGATTTTAGATTGATGCCGCCGGGCGGGAAAACTTTTACCATAGAGGATCACAGCGAAGACAATTGTCTTGTCGGTAGTTGCGGCCGGAAGGCCGCAAGCGGCTATTCGTTCCCCTCGATGTTCTCTGTGTCCTCTGTGGGTAGAGCTTTTTCTGGCCTGAGCAACGGAAACAGAATGACGTCGCGGATGGTATGCGAATCGGTCAGCAGCATGGCTAGCCGGTCTACGCCCACACCAACTCCTCCCGCTGGCGGCATGCCATAGGACAACGCACGGATGTAGTCCTCATCCATCTGATGGGCTTCTTCATCGCCACGCTCGCGTTGCTGCAATTGCCCTTCGAAGCGGCGGCGCTGGTCTTCAGGATCGTTAAGCTCGCTGAAACCGTTAGCGATTTCCATCTTTCCGGCAAAAATTTCCCAGCGCTCGGTCCAATCGGGCTCGTCCGGCTTTTGCTTGGACAGTGGAGACACTGCGGTAGGGAATTCGTAAATGATCGTCGGTTGCACCAAGTGCTCTTCCGCTGCTGCGTCGAAGATTGCGGCGATGGTCTTCCCGGCCGGCTCTTTCGGATCGTAGGCTACATGGGCATGCGCGGCGTTGAATCGCTTTACCAGGTTCCCGACGCCCTCAGATGATCCGAAGTCCGACATTTGCGGTTTCGCGCCAGCTGCCTCCGGCCAGGATTGAATGATGGCTTCGCGCATGGTCAGGCGACGCCAGTTCGCGCTGGCCCAGTCGATTTCGTCTTCACCCCATTTGGTTTTTGTTCCACCGGTCACGTCCTTCGCCGCCTGCTCGATCAGTTGTTGCGTCAGATCCATCACCCCGCGATAGTTGGTGTAGGCCTGGTAAAACTCGAGCATGGTGAACTCGGGATTCCAGCGCCAGCCCAGCCCCTCATTGCGAAAATTGCGGTTCAGTTCGTACACCCGGTCGAACCCGCCCACAGTCAGCCGCTTCAGGTATAGTTCCGGCGCGATGCGCAGAAACAGATCCATATCAAGCGTGTTGTGATGGGTGACAAACGGGCGCGCCACGGCTCCGCCCGCAATGGGCTGCATCATGGGCGTTTCAACTTCGACGAAGCCCTGTGCGTCCATGAATCGTCGCAAGGACTGCACCAGCCTGCTGCGCTTGAGGAAAACTTCGCGAACCTCCGGGTTCATCACCAGGTCTACGTAACGTTGCCGGTAGCGTAATTCGACATCCGTCAGGCCGTGCCACTTTTCTGGCAGGGGCAGCAAATCTTTCGAGAGAAAAGTGATCTCTTCAACATGGATTGAGAGTTCACCGGTGCGGGTGCGAAATAGGTAGCCGCTTACACCGATGTGGTCGCCGAGATCGAGTAGTTTGTAGAGTTCGAACCCCTTTTCTCCTACCGCGTCTTTCTTCACGTAAATCTGTAGTTGCTCTCCGCCCTGTTGAAGGTGCCCGAATCCGGCTTTCCCCATGAGACGGATGGCCATGATGCGTCCGGCAACGCGTACGTTGACGCGGGGACTCTCAAGTTGCTCGGTGGTGGTCTCCCGATAGTTCGCAAGAATTGGAGGGATCGTATGAGTGAAGTCGTATTTCGTTGGATAGATCTGCTGACCGAGAGCCTCAATCTGTTTTAGCTTTTCCAGCCGTAGCTTGTAGATGTTCTCGTCGAGTGCCAAAGTGTTCCTTTGTAGTAGTGATGACCAATCGCTAGGGTGAACAGCGATTATAAACAAGCTGAGGAGGCGGCTAGCCGCAAAGAGTCAGATTTTCAGCAGGTCGAGATAGATGGCCATTCCTACCACGGCGTCGGCGCCCATCATATGAAGCTGTTCGACTTCGTCCTCCGTCCTGATGCCGCCGGCTACAATCAGCTGCTTGTTCGTAGCACTGCGCAGTTCTGAAACCACGTCTAAAGGCATACCCAGCAGCAGTCCTTCGGTATCGATGTTGGTGTAGAGAAAGGCGCTGCACCAGGGTTCGAGAGCACGGATCATCTGGACGGCAGAGATCTCCGTAACCTGCCGCCATCCCCGGATCGCGACTTTCCCGCCCTTGGAATCCACGGCAAAGACGAGTTTTTCAGCGCCAACCTGACTTGCCAGCTCTTCCGCAAATGAAGTGTTGATGGCGCCGTCTCTTATTAGGGAAGACCCTATGACGACGCGCTTGGCCCCACCTGCCAAAATCTCCTGCGCGATTTCCACTGTGCGAATCCCGCCGCCAACCTGGCAGGGAAGCCGCCGCACCAGAGAGCGCACCAGATCGCGATTGTTGCCTGGTCCTATGGCTGCATCCAGATCAATCAGTTGAACCAGTGGATACTTGGTAAAACGCTCTACCCACGGTTCGAAATCGTCGAACTCCAGGGCCTTCTTTTCGCCCTGTACCAACTGGACAATCTTGCCACCCATGAGATCAATTGAAGGAATCAGCAAGGCCACCTCATGGGAATCCCTGCGGCGAGTAAATCTCGTTTGAGATCGCCGATTGGAGTTATCCCTAGATGAAAGATAGACGCCGCCAAGGCAGCATCGGCTTGACCTTTACGAAACACTTCAACGAAATGCTCCACTGCTCCAGCGCCTCCCGATGCAATCACGGGGATATTGACCGCGTTGACGACCGCTGAAGTGAGGTCACAATCGAAGCCGCCACGGGTTCCGTCGCGGTCAATCGAGGTGAGCATTATTTCGCCCGCTCCGTGTTTTTCAGCCTCCGTAGCCCATTCCACAGCGTCGCGTCCGGTGGCGTGCCGTCCCCCGGTGGCCTTCACCCCAAAAGACATGCCATTGCCGTTGCTGACACGGAGAGCATCAATCGCGACAATGACGGCCTGGGAGCCGTAGCGATGGGCAATCCGGGTAATCAAAGTGGGATCGGCCAGGGCGGCGGAGTTGACAGTGACTTTGTCCGCCCCGGCGTCGAACACCGCGGCGGCATCGTCCAGAGACCGGATACCACCACCCACGGTGAACGGAATGAACAGCTGACGAGCGGTGCGGCGAACGACATCGAGCAAGGTAGAGCGCTGCTCATAAGTGGCGGAAATGTCCAGCAGAACCACTTCATCGGCTCCGTCGAGGCCGTGGGTCAAGGCCAGCTCGGCGGGATCGCCAGCGTCGCGCAGACTGGAAAATTGCACGCCTTTCACGACGCGTCCAGCGTCTACGTCCAGGCAGGCGATGATGCGCTTGGTCAGCATTCAGTCAAATCCTAAAGTTCACAAAAATTCCGTAGAAGCTGGAGCCCTGCCGTCCCCGATTTTTCGGGATGGAATTGCACTCCGAAGAGCTGCCCGCGCTCCACGGCCGCAGAAAAAGTCCCACCGTAGGCACACCCCGCAACCGTGGCTTCGACCAATGGAGCCCGATAGGAGTGCGTGAAATACACGAATGAGTCCTCTGGAAGCCCGCGTAGCAGGCGCGAGGCGCCGCGAAGTTGCAATTGGTTCCATCCCACGTGGGGGGATTTCACTTCAGTGGGAAATTTCTCGCACTGGCCCGTGAAAAGGCCCAGGCCGCGCAACTGGGGAGCTTCCTGGCTCGACTCAAACATCCACTGCATGCCCAGGCAAATGCCAAGCAAGGGAATTTCCCGATCGATCGCGGTTGCGACGGCTTGCTGCAAAGGCCCGGCCAGCGCCGTTGTGGCCTCGAAATTCCCCACGCCCGGCAACACAATCTTGTCGGCCTTGGCGATCAATTCCGGGTCGGCGGTAATTGCCGACTCGTGTCCCAGATGGTCAAATGCTTTTCGCACCGACGCTAGATTTCCTGCCTGATAGTCGACGATCGCGATCATAGAAGCCCCTTGGTGCTAGGCAGCAAGCGGGCCATACGCCGGTCACGCCAGCAGGCAGCGCGCAGTGCCCGCGCAAATGCTTTGAACAGAGCTTCAATCTTGTGATGGTTGGAGCGTCCATAGAGCACGCGTGCATGGACATTGGCGTGCGCTCCGCGGGCAAAGCCGTCGAAGAAGTCATGGACGAGTTCGGCTTGCAGATCGCCTACCAGACGTTGCCGCACCTTGGTGTCGACCACGGCCGCAGCGCGCCCGCCAAAATCGACTGCGGCCAGCCCGAGGGTCTCATCCATAGGCATGACGAAATATCCTGCGCGCAAGATCCCTCGCTTCGATCCCAGCGCCTCATGGAAAGCTTCACCCAGAACGATGCCTACGTCTTCCACGGTGTGGTGCTGGTCCACATCAAGGTCGCCCTGGGCACGTAGTTCAAGATCGAAGCCTCCGTGCCGCGCGAACAGCTCCAGCATGTGATCGAAGAAGCGGATGCCGGTGGAAACCTTGTATTTACCGCGTCCGTCAATATGGAGAACCGCGCGGATCCTTGTTTCATTCGTTTTTCGGTCGATGCGCGCTCGTCTCATGCCGGCGTCCTCTTCCTGTTGCTCTTGCTCTCGCGCCCAGCCCAGCCAATCTCTTTCAAAGTTTCGTGTAACGCGGCCAGAAGGCGATCGGTGTGAGCTTGCCAGCCTGCGGTAATGCGCACGCAGCCATCGCAGCCCCAATCCGACGAGCGATCGCGAACCAGAATGCCGCGTGCCTTCATGCTGCGGACAAAATCGGCATGAAGTGGTCCGATGCGCGCCAGCACAAAGTTTGCCTGGCTCGGCCAGAAGGAAATACCAAGGATGCTGAATTCTTCCTGCAATTGCCAGCGACTCGCCTGCACTTCCGCCACATATTGGCGCACGTATTCCTGGTCGGCCAGGGCGGAGGGGAGGCATGCCAGGGCCACTCCGTTCACGTTGTAGGGAGAACAGGCCCGACGAAGGTTTTGCACCTGCGCGGCCGCACCTGCCAGCATTCCTACCCGGAAGCCGGCCATTCCGTATGCCTTGGAAAATGTTCGTGCAATAAACAGGTTTGGCACCTGGCCGACGTATTCCAGAAGCGACTCGCCGTAGAATTCGAAGTAGGCTTCGTCCACAAGAACCGCGGCCTGGGGCGCGCTGCGCGCAATCAAAAGTAAGTCTTCGGCCGACGCTGCGGCCCCGGTCGGATTGTTCGGATTCGCAATGGCAATCAGGCGTGTCTTGGGGCTTGTCGTGTACGCCATCAGCTTGGATGTGGGAAAACGGAAATCTTCATCGGCGGGAATTGAAATGACCTGCGCCCCGGTAGCGGCCGCGCAGATTTCGTACATCGCGAAAGTCGGAACCACGATGATAGCGACGTCCTCGGGCTCCAGGTAGGACTCACAGACCAAGTGGATGGCTTCGTCCACGCCGTTAGTCAACAAGATCTGTTCCGGCTGCAGCCCAAGAAATGACGCTACTTCTCTTTCGACCGGCGCGCGCTCCGGATAGCAAGCGAGCTGCTCTGGCTGAAGTTGCCGCAGGCGCTCCATCACTCGGGGCGAACACCCACCGGTATTCTCGTTGAAATCCAGACGCAGTCCGGAGCGATTCCCCAGGGGGGGCTTGTACTGCTTCAACTGGCGTACTGCCTGACGAGCCTCAAGCATGGCCACACCTTACCCATATCGACTGAGCATGAGCCCGAAGACCTTCAGCCTCGGCCAACGCGACGATAGCTGGCGCAATCTTCCGCAATCCCGCGCGCGAGAGTTCCTGCACGGTAATGGCCTTGACGAAGTCGCTGACGCTGAGTCCGCCCCGGAAGCGGGCAGCGCCTGCGGTCGGAAGCACATGATTGGGCCCGGAACCGTAGTCTCCGGCGGCCTGCGCCGAGTAATCCCCCAGAAAAATGGAGCCTGCGCTAACAATGTCTGGCAGATTCTTGCGCGTAGTGGTTAGGTGTTCCGGGGCGATGAGATTTGTCCACTCGATCGCCTGTTCTCGCGAATCGGCTAGCAATATGGCTCCGTGCTTTCGCAACGCCCGCTGCGCGATTGAGTTTCCTCCAGCCATGGAGGTGACAGATCGCGAGACCGCGCGCGCCAATTTTCGCGACTGCGTGACCAGCAGCACCAACGCCTCCGGATCGTGCTCGGCTTGCGCCACCAGATCGGAGGCAATGAACGTCGGCTCGCCGTCGTCGCAAAGGATCAGTCCCTCGGTAGGGCCCGCCAGAAAGTCGATAGCGCAATCGAAGGCGACAATTTTCTTCGCGGTGGTTACGAAAAGATTCCCGGGCCCGACAATCTTGTCCACTCGCGCAATCGTTTTTGTACCGTAGGCCAACGCTGCGATCGCCTGGGCGCCGCCGACGCGGTAGAACTCTCGGACGCCCAACAGCGCGGCAGCAGCCAGTGTCGTCTGTGCCGAGTGGGGAGAAACCACGCGGATTTCTTTCACACCGGCGACTTGCGCCGGAATCACCGTCATTAGCAGGGTTGAGGGCAGGGGATAGCGGCCGCCGGGAACGTAGCATCCGGTAGAACCAAGCGGACGGACTAACTGCCCGAGCCTCCGACCCTGCTTCGTTCGCCACCACTCCGACGGTTTTTGCCATTGGCAGAAGCTGCGAATATTGGCCGCGGCGTCTTCCAGCGCGGTCCGCAGTTCTCGCGGAGAATTCTTCAACGCGGATTGCATTTCACTCTCTCCAACCCGCAATGAGTCCCCTGAAGACAATCCATCCCAGCGTTCCGCGTACCGGCGTAGCGCACGATCGCCATTGCGCTTCACGTCCTGCACGATGCGGCGTACCTGCGGCTCAAGTGCATCCAGCTTCTGCCCGCGCTGCTCAAGCTTCCTGACGTAGCGCGCGGCAGCAGGGCCTTCGAGAGTCCGCATTACATCACCACCTTGTTCAGCGGATATTCCACGATGCCCTCGGCATTGGCAGCCTTGAGCCGGGGAATAATCTCCCAGGCAGCTGATTCTTCAATGATCGTGTTCACCGCCACCCAGGCTTCGTCACTGAGCGTGGCAATGGTGGGCTTCTGCAAGGCCGGTAGCACGCCGAGCACTTTGACCAGGTCCTGCTTGCGGACGTTCAACATCAGCCCGACCCGGCCCTGAGCTTCCATCGCACCACGCAGCATCACCGCGAGATTTTCGATCTTGCGCCGCTTGTCGTCTTCTTTCCAGGCAGCCCGGTTGGCGATGATCTGGGTATTCGATTCGAGAAGGGTATCGATGATGCGCAGGTGGTTGGCTCGCAGCGAACTTCCAGTCTCGGTGACTTCGACGATGGCGTCCGCCAGCATTGGAGGCTTCACCTCGGTCGCTCCCCAGGAGAACTCCACGCGAACGGTGACGCCCTTCTTGGTGAAATAATTCCGCGTCACGTTCACCAGTTCAGTGGCGACGATGCACTCCGCCAGATCCTCCGCCCGCTGGTAGCCAGACGCTTCGGGGACAGCCAGAACCCAGCGCACCTTGCCGCGGCTTTGCTTGGCATAGACGAGATCGGCGACGGTCACAACGTCCAGTCCACTTTCCATGACCCAGTCGAGCCCAGTCAGGCCAGCGTCCAGCACGCCGTGTTCGACGTACCGTGCCATCTCCTGCGCTCGAATCAGCATGCACTCGACGTCAGGGTCTGCCGTGCTCGCGGAATACGATCGTCCGTTTGTATAGACGTTGAGTCCGGCGCGCGCGAACAGTTGCAGGGTGGCCTCCTGCAGACTGCCTTTCGGGATGCCTATGCGCAGCTTCATGACAGCGACCTTTCCGCCTGGGCCGCACCGGTGCGGACGGGCAAACACTGGGTGAAGCAGGAGCGTGTCCCTTGATGGCAAACCACGCCTTCTCCCAGCACACGCACTTGCAACAGCACCGTGTCGCGATCGCAGTCGGTCGTAGCGGAGATCACTTCCAACCGGTTGCCTGAGGTTTCGCCCTTGGTCCAAAGCTGGTTGCGGGTGCGGCTGAAGAAAGTGACGTAGCCGGCGCGCAGCGTCTGCTCATAGGCTTCCCGATTCATGAAGCCCAACATCAGAACCTCACCGCTGGCTGCGTCCTGCACGATGGCGGGCAGCAAGCCTTGCATCTTGTCGAAATCGATCTGGACATTGTCCGTATCAAGTTGATCGTTCATGGATTCTCCGAACTTATTTCCAGAAACAAAAAGCCCGCTGTCGCGAATCGCGTCAGCGGGCTGAATCTCTGTGAGTGGTCTAGCCTATCTCAAGACACCCCCGCCGACATGTTATGCACATGATGGTGATGGTGGAGATGGCTAGAAAAACTCATTCCTAAGAAGATAGCCGACGCGCGCCATTCGTGTCAAAAACATTCTTTGCTGGGAATTCTGTCCCTTGCTAGACTTGCGCCCATGATTTCCGGCGTCACGGGCGCTCACGTCCTCCTCTATAGCAATAACCCCGAAGCGGATCGCGCCTTCTTTCGTGACGTTCTCGAATTTCCCGCCGTGGATGCCGGCGGGGGCTGGCTTATTTTTGCCTTGCCTCCTGCGGAAGTGGGCATTCACCCTTCCGAGGGAGAAAGACATCAACTCCACGGCGGGCGCCGGCGGCTGGGCTCGGTTCTTTACCTCATGTGCGACAACCTGCCCGCGCTCATTAAATCCCTCGAAGCCAAAGGTGTGACCTGCTCGGCTATCGAAGAGGAAGACTGGGGAATCAAGACGACGATCCAGTTACCCAGCAGCGGAGAAATTGGCCTCTATCAGCCCACACACCCCACAGCCCTTGGCATGGGATAGCGAGTCCGATTGACCAGTCTAAGTCGGCCTCCAACGGTGTCATCCAGGGTCTTCGTAGAGCAGGAGATCGCCAACTGTGTACTTATGTGTTTGCCGACAATCAGGATTTCCACAGATCAAGGTTGTATGCCAAGCCCTATTCACAAAATCCACGCTTCGTCCTCCGATTGGCGAATACAAGCTGGCGGCTAATTCTGGGCCTCGTATGCCTGGGATATACTCATCCTCGACCTCTACTCTCTCTCCGCAATTTTTGCAGATCACTCCAGCTTTCAGAGCCACTACGACGCCCCTTCCCTCATTTCAATCTATCAAGGCCGCAATCTCTTCAATCTCCCGGATATGATCGGAAACCCGTGCTTGCATCGCGGGGTGACACATAGTGTCTTGTGAATCTTCGCAAAATCATAATGCAAGTAATGAAGAGCCACGTGGTAGGCGTGATTCTCAACCTTCTTGCAGAAGGCGTTCGTCAGCCAAGCATCAAAACAAGCCCCCTTCTTTATTGACAGTTCCTGCCTTTGAGAGTAGCGTTCCGGGCGCAACCTACCAGGGAAAAAGTGTTGGTTCAGCACCGGTATTCTCGCAAGGGGACCGGTGACTTTTTGGGGAGGAACAAAGAATGAACAGGAAACTCTGTGGGATTTTTGCAGGCGTGTGCGCACTCGCGATTGTGGCCGCCTCGGCCGCACCGGCTTGTGCGCAAGACGAACCGAAAGAAAAACCGCCAATGTACAGTTACGTCGGGTTCTGGAATATTCCCCGCGCGCAATGGGCAGAGATGGAAAAGAACAACGCCGTCGATCAGAAAATCCTCGACAAGGCACTGGCCGATGGAAGCATTGTAGCTTACGGCAATGACTTGAATCTGGTACATACGCCGGACGGAGCAACTCACGACGACTGGTGGTCAGCGATGTCCATGGCCGCGATGCTGAACGTGCTGGACAGGTTCTACAAGGCCGGTACGCCAACCTCGCCCGTACTAACCAGCGCCACCAAGCATTCGGACGGCATCTTCGTCAGCCGCTATTACAATTGGCGGCCAGGTTCGTATAAGAATGCCTATTCACGTGTGGCATATTACAAACTGAAGCCGGATGTGCCGGAGCACGCGATTGAGACGATCAGCAAGCACATTATCGTGCCGATGCTGGAGAAGTTGTTGGCTGACGGCTCGATTGTCGAGTATGAGATCGACACCGAAGCGATCCACACGGAAGCTCCCGGAGCGTTTTGGGTCGATATTATCTCGCCAAACGCGGAGGGTCTGGACAAATTGAATGCGGCGCTGCGGGATGCAGGTAGAGCGAACCCCCTCAACGGCCAGGCGCTCGACTCAATGGTCGACATGGCAGCGCACCGCGATAATCTCGCCAGCTCAACCGTAGTCTACAAATAATTGCGGGGCCAGTCCGAATGCGGCGACGGCGTTCTTGCCTCCGTCGCCGCAAGTCCCGTCCCTGCGGGCGACCGTGCGCGCGGGCACGCCTTGAAGGTAAAATGAGTCGGCGGTACTATTGGTCGTTCGAGCGTCACCAGGAATTGGCCCGAGGGGTTCGATGCCGCAAAATTACGTTCCCATATTTATCTTTATTGCGTTTGTAGGCGTTATGATTCCGGTGACCCTGCTCGCGGCCAAGTTGGTGCGGCCGGACAATCCCAGCAAAACGAAACTGATGCCCTACGAATGTGGCATCGATCCCGTCGACAGCTCCCGCGGACGCTACACAGTTCGCTATTACATCGTGGCCATCCTGTTCGTGGTCTTCGACGTGGAGACTATCTTCCTGTTTCCCTGGGCGGTTCAGTTCAAGGCACTGGGTCTGTTTGGACTGATCGAGATGCTGATTTTCCTGCTCATCCTGATCGTGGGCTTCGTATGGATCTGGGGAAAAGGCGCGCTGGAGTGGATCTGACAACGTAGGGGCAGACCTGTCCTGAGCGAAGTCGAGGGTGTCCTCATCTGCCCGGCGGGTGAAACGCGGCACCTTTGGGTAGTCACGAACGCAGACCCCGGCAAGCTTTGCTCGCCCGCCTGGACGAGAAGTCCGGGCCAACATGATTTAGGGGGAATTCTTCGCAGCGTTCACTCACCTCCGCGATTGACACTTAGTTTGCAAGCTGTTAAAAGTTATCGTTCTTCGTAGACGCCCGCGGCGCCGGAGGTTCGTACCTTCCGTAGCTATGCCTGAGGACACAAAATCCCCTACACCGCCGCGAAGCGGTGAGCCCGGTACCGAAGGCGGACAAGCCGTTCCCGGAGCCATTCAGTCGTCCCCGGAAAAGCCGGCCCCACCTCCAAAAGCCGCCGAACACTCCGCGCCCCCGAAACCCACGGGGCCTGCGCCTGTCCCCTGGGATTCCCCCATGATTTCCAGGCTCAAGGGCCAACATGGCTCCGGCATTCACGAGGCCGTTACCTACCTTGGCCAGAAATACATCGTGGCCGATTCGTCGCTCATCCCGGAGATGCTGCAGGTTCTTCGCGATCAGGAGCAGTTCGACTATTGCGTGGACATTACCGCGGTGCATTACCCGGACCGCCAAAGGCAATTTGAAGTAGTCTGGATTCTCTATTCATTCCCGCTCAACGACCGCATTCGAGTCAAAGCCTCGTATGCCGATGGCGAAGCTGTACCAACTGCCGTCCCCATCTGGCCAGCTGCCAATTGGCTCGAGCGCGAGGTGTACGACATGTTCGGCATCCGCTTCGAAGGACACCCTGACCTGAAGCGCATTCTGCTGCCCGACGGCTGGAAGGGTCACCCCCTGCGCAAGGACTACGGCATCATTCAGCAGGATCAGGAGTGGGTGCAGATCAACCTGGGGATCGAGAGCGGGCAATGACGGACCGGACTTCCCACCTGGAGCTGGAACAGCACGAGAAAACCTTTCTCGATTCCAATGAACTCATCATCAACATGGGACCGCAGCATCCGGCCACTCACGGCGTGCTGCGAGTGATTCTCAAGCTGGACGGCGAAAAGGTTCTGGGTACTGAGTGCGTAATCGGTTATCTCCATCGCGGGGTGGAGAAGATCGCGGAACACCGTACCTACACCATGTTCAATCCCTACGTGGATCGCATGGACTATGTGGCTGCGGTATCGAACGGCTTGGGCTACTGCGAAGCGGTGGAAAAACTTCTCAACGTCGAAGCCCCGCCCCGCGCCCGCTACATTCGTGTGATCCTCACGGAACTGAACCGGCTGGCCAGTCACATGCTGTGGCTGGGTACGCACGCACTCGATATCGGAGCTATCACGCCGCTGTTCTACACCTTTCGCGACCGCGAAGAAATTCTCAAGATTTTCGAGAAATACTGCGGGGCCCGCCTGACTACACACGCCTTTCGTATCGGCGGATGCGTTTACGAAACTTACGAAGGGTTTGAGCGCGAGGTGAAGAAGTTCCTCGATTTTGTCGCTCCTAAGATCGACGAATATGAGGAACTACTCACTACCAACCGCATCTGGGTAGAGCGCACCAAAGATGTTGGAAAGATCTCCGCCAGAGAATGTATCGCCCTGGGAGTAACTGGACCGGTGCTGCGGGCTAGTGGCGTGAAATGGGATCTCCGCAAAGCCCAGCCCTATGCGGCTTATGCCGACTTTGATTTCGAAATTCCCGTCGGCCAAAACGGCGACACCTACGACCGGTATATTGTCCGCATGCAGGAGATGCGGCAATCGCTGCGAATTATTGAGCAGGCAATCGGCAAAATCCCCGACGGTCCCATCATGGCCAAGGTTGCGAAAGTCATGAAGCCACCAGTCGGTGAGATCTATCATTCGATTGAAGCACCCAAAGGCGAGCTGGGATATTTCATCGTGAGCGACGGGTCCACTCAGCCTTACAGGGTACGTGTGCGGCCGCCGTCGTTTGTAAACCTGCAGGCGCTGGACATGATGGTGCGCGGGGCGCTGGTGGCTGACGTGATCGCCGTCATCGGCACTCTGGACATCGTGCTGGGCGAGGTGGATCGCTGATGCTCGATTACATCACCTCGTATCTCAAGAGCGACACCACGCCGGGTTCGGCGGGGAACATGTTCTGGGCTTTTGTTTATATCGTTCTGATTTTTCTGGGTCTTTCCGTCGCCGTGATCGCCATGAACTGGCTGGAGCGTAAGATTCTCGCTCACATGCAGGTTCGCCTGGGCCCCATGAGAGTCGGCCCCCATGGTCTGCTGCAGCCCATCGCTGATGCCCTCAAGTTGCTGATCAAGGAAGACATCATGCCGGCGGAAGCCGATCCGTTTGTGTTCTGGGTGGCGCCGCTCATTGTCGTGATCACCTCATTCACCGTCTTTATTGTTGTGCCATTCGGACCGACGCATGCCGTCACGGACATGAATATCGGCGTGTTGTTCATGCTGGGCGTTTCGTCGTTGAGCGTTTTGGGAGTCGTGATGGCGGGCTGGGCGTCGAACTCGCACTATCCGCTGATGGGAGCTCTGCGTTCCAGCGCGCAAATGGTTTCCTACGAGATCGCGATGGGCCTGGCCGTCGTTTCAGCGGTCCTGATGACCAGCCTTAACAAGGAAGGTATCGGCACCCTGAGCATGATCGGAATCGTGCAGGCCCAGCAGGCCCAGCATGTCTGGTTTGTGTTCAAGTTCTTCCCACTGGGGCTGATCGCGTTCTTCATTTTTGCCGTTGCCATGGTAGCGGAGACCAATCGCGCTCCGTTCGATTTGCCGGAAGCTGAATCCGAGTTGACTGCCGGCTTTCACACCGAATACAGCGGCTTTCGCTGGTCGCTCTTCTTCCTGGCTGAATACTCGGCAATGATTGCGGTCTCGTCGATCGCGGTTACCCTGTGGCTGGGCGGGTGGATGCGGCCGTTTCCCAACGCGTTGAGTGGAGAAACGTGGGACCTGGTGTTCTCGCTGGCTCCCGGGCTAACCTTCTTGTTTCTCGCAGCCGTCACTTTTTACAGCACAGCCCGTATGCCGAAACATCCGTACTTCAAGGTGCAGACTATCGGGCTGGGAGGATTCGGAGCAGTGCTGGCCTTAATCGGAGGGGCATTGTTCATCCCTCCGGTGCGAGACAGGGTCCAGGATATTTTCTGGTTCAGCGCCAAGGTAGCAACTTCGATGTACATGTACATTTGGTATCGCGGCACTTTCCCGCGCTACCGCTTCGATCAGCTCATGAAAGTGGGATGGAAGATTCTGCTGCCTCTGGGGATTGGCGTGCTGATCCTGACGGCGATTGCGGGGATGTGGTTCTGATATGGCTCCAGTAGCCACAACATTTTTCTTCTATTTCCTGTCGGCGCTGACCGTACTCAGCGGCGTGCTGGTAATCACGCGCAAGAACCCAGTACACTCTGCGCTCGCACTCATCGTGTCCCTGCTCGGGCAGGCAGCGCTTTACCTGATGCTGTACGCGCCATTTGTCGCCGGCGTGCAGATCATTCTTTACGCAGGCGGGATCATGGTGCTGTTCCTGTTCGTGATCATGCTGGTGAATATTGAGAAAGCTCAGAAGGAAGAGCAGTTCAACAAGCAATGGCTGGTCGGACTGGCCGCCGCCGTCGCTCTCGGCGCGCTTTTCGTATTCGTGTACATCAAGGGCAGGGGGCTGTTTCCGGATCGGGCAATTCAGATGCCGGAGCAGTCCAACACCCAGCAGGTTGCCGTCCTGCTATATGGCAATTACATGTTCGCCTTTGAAATCGCCTCGTTGTTATTGCTGGTAGCGGTGATCGGGGCGGTAGTGATGGCGAAGAAGAGGATTTGAAAACAGCTGTTAGCCCTTAGCTTTTAGCCTTTAGCCAAACCCGGTCGCGCGGGTCTAGCGGAGAGGCTAAAGGCCAAGAGCTAAGAGTTAAGCACTCAACAATGGCTCCAATCACTACGCTGCACTATCTCGTAGTCGCCGCCGCCCTCTTCGTTCTGGGCGTGATCGGGGTATTGACTCGCCGCAACGTGGTCATTGTGCTCATGTCCATCGAGTTGATCCTGAACGCGGTGAACCTGAACCTGGTTGCATTTTCCGGGATATGGGGTCTGCATGGACAGGTCTTCGCGATATTTGTGATCACCGACGCAGCAGCAGAAGCGGCAGTTGGCCTGGGAATCCTGATCGCTTTCTTCCGAAACAAGGAGACGGTGAACGTGGACGAAATAGACTTACTGAAATGGTAGAAGAACAGCACTCAGCATTCAGTTCCCCAGAGCCTTTGCAGGGCGCGAAAACAGACACATGCTGGCTGAAGGCTGATTGCTGGATGCTGAAACGCTGAAGACCGACGACTGAAGACCGACGACAGAAACACTATGTTTCTCGAATACATCTGGCTCGTTCCGCTCTTTCCCGCCCTCGGCGCGGCCATCATGTTCTTTTTCGGCCGCAAACTGCAGAAGGCGACGGTCAATGCGGTCTGCGTCGGTGCGGTGGTCGTGGCGTTTCTCTTCTCCTGCGTCGCGGTGTGGCAATACACCAACTACGCTCACGACAATCCCGGCAAGCCTTACGAGAAAATTGTTTACACCTGGCTGGGCACCGATACCGGCCACATGAACTACGTCAAGCGCGACGGCACTCCGGCTCCGTTCCAGGCCGACGCTGGCTTTCTGCTTGATCCTCTCTCCAGCATCTGGCTGCTGTTCGTAACCGGCGTGGGGATGCTGATCCACATCTACTCCACCGGTTACATGGCGCATGAGGGAGGTTATTACCGCTTCTTCGGATACCTCAACCTCTTCATGTTCTCCATGCTGACGCTGATTCTGGGGAACAACTACGCACTGATGTTCGTGGGATGGGAAGGCGTGGGCTTGTGTTCGTACCTGCTGATCGGGTTCTATTTCCATCGCAAATCGGCTAGCACGGCCGCCAACAAAGCATTCATCGTGAACCGTATCGGCGATGCCGGCTTCCTGTTGGGGATGTTCACCATCGCCTGGTACTTCGGTTCCATGCGCCTCACCGAGGTCACGCATTTGGCCCGCAGCGGACATTTCGCCATCGGCGATCCGGTAATCACCGCCGCTACTTTGCTGCTGTTCGTCGGGGCCTGCGGCAAATCCGCCCAGATCCCGCTCTACGTCTGGCTCCCGGACGCCATGGAAGGCCCAACGCCAGTCTCCGCCCTGATCCACGCCGCGACCATGGTTACGGCGGGCGTGTATATGGTGGCGCGGTCGAATGCGTTGTTCGTGCTGGCGCCTACTTCGATGAAGACGGTGGCGATCATCGGCGCGCTGACAGCGATTTTCGCAGCCTCGATCGGGCTGGTGCAGAACGACATCAAGCGGGTGCTGGCGTATTCCACGGTATCCCAGCTGGGCTACATGTTTCTGGCTCTGGGCGTGGGCGCGTTTACTGCGGGCGTGTTCCACGTATTTACTCACGCCTTCTTCAAAGCCCTGCTATTCCTTGGCTCGGGATCGGTGATCCACGCCATGAGCGGCGAGCAGGATATGCGTAACATGGGCGACCTGCACCGGCGCATCCCGATAACTCACTGGACCATGTTCATTGGCACTTTCGCCATCGCCGGGATCCCGCCTTTCGCCGGATTTTTTTCCAAAGACGAAATTCTGTGGCAAACCTGGGCGTCGAGGGTGGCGCCTACCGATTGTTGTGGCTTATCGGCTATGGCACGGCCCTGATGACTGCTTTCTACATGTTCCGCCTGATGTTCCTGACCTTCCATGGTAAGCCGCGGATGAGCCATGAAGTGGAGCACCATATCCACGAATCTCCCAAATCAATGACCGTGCCTTTGATCATTCTCGCCATCTGCGCCGTCAGCGCCGGATGGCTGGGATGGCCGCACAGTCTGGGCGGTTCGAATCGCTTCGAAAAATTCCTGGAGCCGGTATTTGCGCGAGAAGCTCAAGTGTTCCAGGCCGAAGGCGAAACAACCCAACTCGCGGCCGGAAAGAAGGAAGAGGAACACACCAGCCCCCTGGAATACGGATTCATGTTCCTTTCGGTTGGTGCGGCTGTGGTCGGCCTCGGAATGGCATGGACAGCCTATCGCTCTGCTGACAAGGGGTATGCAGAGCCCATTGCGGTGAAATCTGCACCGGTTTACTCCCTCTTGCTAAACAAGTATTACGTTGACGAAGCCTACGACTATGCCTTCACCGGCCGCCGCAAGGTGGGAGACACGCGCCTTGGCGTGATGGGGTTGGGCGAAGCCTCATCATGGTTCGATTCGCACGTAATCGACGGCACGGTTAATGCTGCCGGCTGGATGACGCGCCTCAGCGGAACGATATCCAGTTGGTGGGATAAGTGGGCCATTGATGGGGTCCTGGTGAACGGACCAGCGATCCTATCGCGCATGATTTCTTATCCCACGCGCTTGCTACAGTGGGGCCTGGTGCAGTGGTATGCCCTGGTGATGGTGGTGGGGCTGGTGGGATTCGTTTTCTATTACGCAGTGCGATAGCAAGTTGTTCGCTGACGACTGAAGACTGACGACCGACGACTGCATTTATGCATAATCACATTCTCTCGATCATTCTGTTCACGCCGTTGGTGGGCGCGGTTCTGCTGATCTTCGTTCCCAAAGAGCAGAAGGACGCCATTCGCTGGATCGCAAACATTTTCGCGCTGGCGGGCCTGCTGGTTTCCATCCCGCTGGTTCCGTGGTTCTGGGCGCAGCGCTTTGAGCCCGGCTTCAAGTTCATGGAAGGCGCGCCCAACAACTGGATTCCCTCGATCGGCGCCGGCTACGTGCTCGGCATAGACGGTATTTCGTTCCTGCTCATCATGCTGACCACGCTGCTGGGCTGGATTTCGATTCTCTCCTCGTGGGACGCCATCGAAAATCGAGTGAAGGAATATTACATCTGGTTTCTGGTGCTGCAGACCGGCATGCTGGGCGTCTTCATGGCGCTCGACTTCTTCCTCTTCTTTGTGTTCTGGGAAGCCATGCTGGTTCCCATGTACCTGCTGATCGGCATCTGGGGCGGACCGCGGAAACTCTACGCCGCCATCAAGTTCTTCCTCTACACATTGTTCGGCTCGGTCTTGATGCTGCTTTCTGTGCTGTTTCTCTATTTCTACAACTTTCATCAGACCGGACAGTACACGTTCAGCATTCAGGCGCTGTACAAGACGGCGCCGCTCATCTTCCACGATCCAGCCTATGGCTCGACGTTTGCCATCCTTTTGTTCTTGGCGTTTTTCCTGGCCTTTGCCATCAAGGTGCCGATGTTTCCGTTCCACACCTGGCTGCCGGATGCCCACGTGGAAGCCCCGACCGCTGGCTCCGTGATTCTGGCCGGCGTTCTGCTGAAGATGGGAACATACGGCTTCGTCCGCTTCGCCCTGCCGTTCTTCCCGGATGTAGTGATGCATCCTAAAGTGCGGGGCTGGATGATTTTCCTTTCCATTGTCGGCATCATCTACGGCGCGCTGGTTTCGCTGATGCAGAAGGACATGAAGAAGCTGGTGGCATACTCGTCGGTCAGCCACCTCGGCTTCTGCACCCTGGGCATCTTCGCGCTGAATCCGGCGGGATTAAGCGGATCGGTGCTGCAACAGATCAATCACGGCATCTCCACCGGGGCGCTGTTCTTGATCGTCGGTATTCTCTACGAGCGACGACATACCCGTGAGATTTCCGAGTACGGCGGCATCTCCAACGTCATGCCGGTGTACGCCACCATCACCATGATCATGTTTCTCTCCTCAATGGGGCTTCCACTTTTGAACGGGTTTGTCGGTGAATTCACTATCCTGCAGGGCACCTTTATGGAGAACTGGAAGTGGGCAGCGTGGGCAGTGCCGGGCGTGATTCTGGCGGCGGCGTACCTGCTGTGGCTTTACCAGCGGGTATTCTTTGGGACGGTCACCAATCCGAAGAATGAAAAGCTGCACGACCTGACGCCACGGGAATTGCTTACCTTCGCGCCGCTGTTGATTGTGGCGTTCTGGATCGGCCTCTATCCCAAGCCTTTCTTTCAGATTCTGGAGCAACCGGTGAACCAGATTGTTTACACCGTGCGGGGAAGAAATTATCCCGGCGTGCAGGCAGTCAATGCTTCGAACCAGCCTGCCAGTGATATTGCTCCTGCTAACCCTGTAGTTCAGGTGGCTGCGATCCAGCCGAAGGGGACGAAATAAGTGTTCGGTACTTTGTCACAGAATTTCGGCGCAGTTGACTATCTGATGTCGCTGCCCATTGTGTTGCTCACACTGTTCGCGTTGGGCATCCTGTTGGGGGATCTGTTGTTGCCCGCCGAGTGGAAGTGGATGAATCCCCTGACCGCGTTGATTGGCATTCTATTTTCCGCGTACGGAGTGGTAAAGATTCAGATAGCACTCAAGAACAGCGGACTTCCGGGAGAATCAGCGTTTTTGAACTCGCTGGTGGTGGATCACTTCACCATCTACTTCTGGTATCTGTTCCTGGCGGGCGCAGCGATTTCTATTCTGATGTCAGTCCGCTACATGGAGATCGAGCACGAGAACCACGGCGAATTCTACTCACTGATACTGTTTTCCGTGGTGGGCATGATGTGCATGGCCGCCGGCTTCGACGTGGTGTTGATCTTCATTGGCCTTGAGCTAATGGCGATCTCTACTTATGTGCTGGTCGGGTTCTTGCGTCGCGACCGCCGCTCGAATGAAGCCGCATTGAAATATTTGCTGCTGGGCGCATTCTCCTCCGGCATATTTGCGTATGGCTTATCCCTGTTTTATGGGCTGACGGGAAGTACCAGCCTGCTGGGGATCAGAAGCGGCCTGGTTCGCCTGGCGGCGGCTCATCAGGATCATATCGACCCCATCGCGGTGATTGCGCTTCTGACCGTGGCCACCGGACTGTTATTCAAAATTGCCGCAATCCCCTTTCACCAGTGGTTGCCGGATGCCTATGAAGGTGCTCCCACCACGGTCACCGGATTCATGTCGGTCGCTGTAAAGGCGGCGGCCTGGGCGATGCTGCTACGCATCTTCCTGTGGGGACTTTATCCGCTTCGAACGGTTTACGTACCGCTGCTGATCTTTGTCTCCATCGCGACCATGACCGGGGCTAACCTGGCCGCCCTCACCCAGACCAATGTGAAGCGGCTGCTGGCGTATTCTTCCATCGCTCATGTCGGCTACATGTTGTTAGGCCTGGTGGCTTTGGCTTCGGTGACATATCCCGCGCCTGCGTTTTTTGACGGCTTGAAGGGCATTCTTCTCTATCTGCTGGTGTATACGTTCATGAATCTGGGGGCGTTCGCAGTGATTGCTTCACTGCGCCAGCGTAATGTGATTGGCGACGAACTGGACGACCTTGCCGGCCTTTATTTCCGTGCGCCTACCGAATCTGTGCTGATGCTTATTTTCCTGCTCTCGCTGGCGGGAATCCCGCCCCTGGCGGGCTTCTATGGAAAGTATTTTATTTTCCTGAGCCTGATCGAGAGCGGTCACTACGTGCTGGCATCTCTGGCGGTGCTCTACGCCGTGTTCGGTCTCTACTACTACATGCGCGTCGCCAATCAGATGTTCATGCGCGAAGCCCTGGACAAGACTCCGCTCCCGATCAGCGCCGGGATGAGGGTCGCGCTTGGGGTTACGGCTTTTGCCACTGTTTACATCGGGATTTTCCCCGAGCAGTTCATCCAGATGGTGAATTGGTCTTTGGGGATCGTCCAGGCCACGCCAGTCGCCGGTCTGATACGCTAGGGAGCTTGGCAGAGACGTACCATGCCACGTCTCCGCCCATGAACCCAGACTTAGCAAGCCAAGTCTCCACGACAAGGCCTCGTTGCCATGTCAGCCCAGGACAATAATCCCGAGCCCGATATACCCGAGGAAGATAAATCTGAAAAGAGAAATGCCTGGGTTCAGCTCGCGAAGTATAGCCAGTTGGCATTCGTCTTCCCGGCGGCAACTGTCGCGGGATGGTTGGTTGGCGCAGCCTTGGACCGCTGGCTGCACACGACCTGGCTCTACCTCGCCGGGCTGATACTGGGCATTGTCGCGGGATTCGTCGAGTTGATCCGGGCTGCGGTGTCCACGGACTCCAAATGACTGCCGGCGAACCCTTCCCTCCTGATCCCATCCTCCCAGATCCAAAGAGCGAGGTTTTCTATTCTGGAGCGCTCAGGCGCATCTCGCGCTTGATGCTGGTGCTAGCGGCCGCCTTTAGCGTCGCCAGTTGGTGGCGTTACGGTTGGCGCGTAGCTCTGGGATTTGTCTGCGGCTGTGCCGTTGCCTACCTGAATTTTCACTGGCTGAAGCGAGTAGTTGCGGCGCTTGCCGATCGCGCTACTGAGCCGGGCCAATCGCGATCCAGCGGTGGAATGGTGTTGCGCTTCCTGCTTCGCTACGTTTTGATGGCCCTCGGAGCGTATGTTATATTCACTGTTTCTCCCGCGAGTCTTTACGGGCTTTTTGCCGGCCTGTTCCTGCCCGTAGCGGCCATCGCGTGCGAAGCCGCCTATGAGGGCTGGGTCGCTCTGGCGCGCGGTATCTGATACTTCCATTGGGAGCTTTGATTCTGTGAGCTACTAGCCGAAGCTAGTAGTCAGAAGCTTGGGTTATGCCTGAACAACTGTGGTTTACCGAAATACTGAACCACCTCTTCGCCGGCCCGGTGACTGGGCTGCTGCAGGCACTCCACATTAGGCCCGAATACCCCCAAGCGCCCATTACCAATGCCGTGGCCATGCAACTCCTGGTATTTCTGTTTCTGGTCCTGATGTTCGTCCTGGTGCGCACGCGGCTTTCTGTCGATAATCCCGGCGGATTGCAACACGTTTTTGAGGGCGCCCACGGCTTTGTCGAGGGGCAGAGTCAGGAAATCATCGGGCATCACAGTGAACGCTATACGCCTTTCTTGATGACCTTGACGTTTTTCATCCTGATTTCCAACTTGATCGGATTGATTCCAGGTTTTGAGTCGCCCACAGCGGTACCCGTGGTGCCACTGGGATGCGCCGTCTGCGCCTTCGTCTATTATCAGAGTCAGGGCTTCAGGCAACATGGAATCGCTTACCTGAAGCATTTCATGGGACCGATGTGGTGGCTGGCCATCATAATGGTCCCGATTGAGATCATCAGTCATCTCGCCCGCATGCTCTCGCTTACGGTGCGTCTCTACGCCAACATGTTTGCCGGCGACATGGTGACGTGGGTATTTTTCTCTTTGGTGCCGATTGGCGTCCCGATTATTTTTCTCGGGCTTCACCTCGGCGTGTCACTGCTGCAGACGTATATCTTCGTTCTACTGACCATGGTGTACTTGTCGGGCGCGGTAGCGGAGGAACACTAAATTAGAGTTTCCGGTTTCGAGTTTCTGGTTTCCGGTCATGACCGACTGGAAACCAGAAACTGGAAACTTGAAAGTGGAATTTTAGAACGGCCCGCTCAGCGTGAGGGCGTTGTCCATACGAGGATGACGTCAACCACCCACTGGCGGCAATTCAGTACGAGGAGAGACACAATGCGTAGATTGTTGAGCAATTTGTTCATGGCGCTGTCCTTTTTGTTCCTCGCAGTGCCGGTATTCGCACAGGGCGGCGAACCTGCCAGCGCGGTCAACTGGGTAGCCATCACGGCAGGATTCTCTATGGCGATTGCTTCCGCGGTTTGCGGGCTGGCGCAAGGCAGAGCCACGGCGGCTGCGGCTGAGGCACTGGGCCGCAATCCGGCGGCGCGCTCGGGTATTCAGTTCGCGCTCATTCTCGGCCTTGCCCTGATCGAGTCGCTGGCGCTTTACACCCTGGTCATTATCTTTGCCAAGGTAAAGTAAGAACGTTTCTGTCCAAAGCAAAAAGCCTCTGCTCGCGCAGAGGCTTTTTTTCACGATCTCGATTGTGGCGCCTATCCCTTGCGCTGTCCGTCCCATTCGCCTTCAGTGGTCCCGGCTGAGCTGTCCAGCGAGTCCATCAGGATACGGCGCAGGCGGAAGCGGCTCTCCAGGTCGGTATTGACCAGTTCGAAGCCGACTTCGTTCACCCGGGCGCGCCGCAGCAGCACTTGCCCGCGCACCCGGCGGACGCCGGCATTGATGTCGATATTGGCTTCCGAGCCGACGCGTAGATTATCTTCCTTGGTTCCCATGCCGCCGCCCAAGCTGAGTTCACGAATCAGAATGCTGGATTTTCCCCAGGAGCTACTGATGGTCGCAGATAGTGTTCTGCGTAACACAATACGTTCATAGCGCCGCTGCCTTACCCACGGACAGGCGGGTGCGGAGTCCAGCGGGGCAATGGCTAGTTCTCCGGGCTCCAGTCCGCTTTCGGCCATGATCTGGCTGCCATAGCGCGGATCGATCTTTACCAGGGCTTGCGCGGCGGCGATGCGCAGCTCGCGGTGGCTGGTGAATCGCCACATCTTTTTCGCTTCCAGAAGGTTCCGCAGCACTGGCACCGCATCGTTCTCGCGCAACCGGCCCAGCGACTCTACCGCTTTCAACTGTATTAGCGGAGAGCGTCCCTGGGCTTCGCCGGTTTCGGCCATGATCACCAGCGGAGGAACCGCAGTGCGATCACCGCTCATGCCGATCTCGTCGATCGCCTGGGGCAGGACCAGCGGGTCCAGAATTTCCAGCAATTCCAGCAAGGTGCGGCCACGATCGTGGGCGGCTCCGTATGCCACCTGACGAACCACCACGTCGTGATAGAAGCGATTCCACTCGGGCAGTCGCCCGGGCAAGAGCTCCAGCAGGGTAGGCACATCAAGACGGCTCAGCAAACCCACGACCGATGCTGCCTGGCGTGGTTGCCCGGTACGCAACATCTCGCGAACCTGCTCCTGGGCCGGAGTCCCCAGTTCTTTTACGATGTCAACGATCCGGTCGCACTCTTCGCGTCGCATGCAGCGGAAGAACCTGTCGGAAAGGTGTTCCACCGCGGCTTGCGAGGTGCGGCGCAGAACCTGAAGCAGGTCGGCAGGCAGTTGCGGCAACTGCATGGCTTCTTCGATGAACTCAGGAAGGCGGTTTTCCACGCCGATGCGAGGGCGCAGGTCAGCCGCCAGCACGGGCCGTTGCCGGGCTATGCTTTCCATCGCGATACAGATTTCGCTTAAGGCGCCAAACTGTTTATGCTCGCTGGCTTCGGTGCTCAAACGTACGAAAGCCGCGCCTAGGAGGCTTTGCATTTCGGTGTCGGACTCCTGCCCGATCGCTTCTCCGAGTTTCCGCACCGACAGTGTCATCAAGTCTCCGCCAGTGGCGGCGAATAGGTCCGCCAGCTGGCTGACCCCGGTCGCGATCTTGCGGCGCGCGTCACTCTCTTTGGCATCCAGGCAGTTCAAGTAGTTTTGCAGGATGGCGGTGCAGGTTTCCTTGTCCCCACGGTCGAGCAAGACTTCGATAAATTGACGTACGTTGCGTGGTGGCACGCAGGGCGCTTCGTGGGATAGCAGCACACTCTTCTTGCCGGCCTCGGGCACTTCAGCCCAGAACATGCGATCCAGGATGTCGGCATGGGATTCCACCAGAATCCCGGCCTTGCCCATCTTGTCTTCCTGAATCTTCAGAATCTGGCGCAACGTGTCCATCTGCCGGCTCATGTGCTCCATCATCTGGTGCACCGCGTTGACCTTCACTTCGCCCTTCTGGAAGCGCTCCAGGGCGAAGCGAATGGCCATGTGCTCGGCCGCCTTCATCAGCAGCGGGGTATTGTCCGCCTGTTCAGTCGAGGCTTGAGCCGCAAGGTTACCCAGCAACTGCTGCAGGTTGAGCCTGGTGTTGGGGTCAACCGTGCTGAGTTCTTGTTGCAACTGCGAGGTATCGGCGCTGGCATCGCCGCCAACTTCTCCAAATCTGGTCAGCAGGCGAATGGTCTGGATGACTTCGTCTTCCTGCAGGGGCACAACCCCGCCTGTCCAGGTGCCGCCTCCTGCCGCATTGCCCTCGCCAGCCGTGCCACGGACATTAGGAACACTGCCCACCGGAACACTGCCTGGAGCGTCACCGGGAGCGCCGCTTTTCGCGCCTTCCGCGGCGGCAATTAGTTGCAGCAGCTTCTGCGGATCGTTGAGCCATTGCTTGAATTCCGGGCCAAGAGTCTGGGCCGCGATCTGGGCCGCAATGCTGATCTCGCCGGTGGAGGGATCGGCGGCCACAAACCTGACTTCGTTGATGCGAATCGAAGCGCTCTTGCTGTCTCCAAAAGTGTTCTTGATTTCTCTGACCACGTCCTGGGCTCTGGATCCACCCAGCGCGAAAGCCCGCACCAGTTGGACGAACTCTTCCTTGGTGACATGATTCGAAAAATGAATGCTGGCCAGACCAGCGGTGGTAAGCAGTTGGGCAAAGCTGCGCTCGGCCTGCCCGGTCTCAAGCGGCGTGCCATCCAAAAGCAGCTTGTTTTCCGAGACGCCCAGCAGGAAAGATCCCTCGGTCCCTTTCGGCAAGCCCTCTTGCAGCTCATTCCAGGTGATTTCGAACTGTCCTTCGGTCCGCTTGTGATCGAGACCATAGAGGCGAACGTACTTCACCAGGATGTTCAAACTGTGGACGAACGCCCGGGCGGACGCGATCCGGCTACCTTTGTTTGTGTCTGCCGAGATGATAACGTGACTCCTGAAAATTCCCGTTACCCGCCAAGGGTAATGCGAAGCATGAGAAGATGCACATTACGGAGGTAATAACGCTTTTGCCCGCCTCACCCATGCCCAAAAAGCGGGCTAAGAAGAAGTCCAGCCTGGCTTTCTGGATGCAACGTGTTATCGAAGAGTGCGACCGGGCCCGTCTCTCCTTTGCACCCGACCCGGTACACGATCTGCGCGTAGCCCTCCGCCGGTGCTGCTCCATCGCCGATGGAGTCCGTGCCATTGATCCCGATCCCGCCTGGAAGGAGATGAAGAAGGCCGGCAAGCGCCTCTTCCGCAAGCTGGGAGAGTTGCGTGACATGCATGTGATGCAGGACTGGGCCCATCACTTCGACAGCCCGGGCGATCCAGTCACTGGAGCCCTACTGCAATTCATCACTAGCCGCGAGACCCTACACCAACAGGAAGCTTTGCAGGCTCTCCAGGCATTCGACCGTAAGCAGTGGGAGCGCTGGAGCCGGTCGTTACCGCGTCGAATGGCCAGATTGCGGCAGGGAAGTCTCATCTTCCGGCATCTTGCTCTGGAGGGCTGGACCGAAGCCCACCGGTTGCATCGTCAGACGGTCCGTAGGGCCTCCCCGGCGGGGTTTCACCGGCTGCGCATCGGTATCAAGCGATTTCGCTACATTGTGGAAGACTTCCTGCCCGTCCAGCACGCCGCATGGAGCGACGATCTCAAGCACATACAAGACTTGCTGGGTGAGGTTCACGATCTCGATGTCCTCTGGTCCCTGGCCGCGCAGGCGAGCGTCTTCCCAGATGCTGAAGCACGTTTACGTTGGCAGCAAAGAATCCAGGAAGGGCGCGCCCAAAGAATTGAGGCCTATCGAAAGAAGATGACAGGCAAAGATTCGCTGTGGCAAGTCTGGCGAGCTGAGCTGCCAAAGCGAAAGGAGATCGCATCTGCAGCGCTGCTTCGACTGAAACTCTGGGCCTCGCTCCTGGATCCCGACTTCAAGCATTCCACTCATGTTTCACGGCTCGCCCTTCAGCTCTATGACGGGTTGGCAAACGGAAAGCTTTCCGGAGGAGACCCTCGGGATCGCGCCATCCTGGGAATAGCTGCGCTTTTGCACGACGTCGGCCGATCGAATGATGAAAAAGGTCACCACAAGGTTTCTTACCGGATGATTCAACGGCTGGCGCCGCCGCTGGGATGGCCACGTAAAGATCTGCTCAAGGCCGGAATTGTGGCCCGATACCATCGCGGTGCCTTTCCTGGTGCCGGGCAGAAAGCCCTCCTGGGCCTGTCCCCCAGCGAGCGGAAAGACATTTCGTTTTTGGCGGCAATTCTTCGCCTGGCAAACGCCTTTGACTCGTCCCGCGACGGTCGCATCCGGCACCTGGAAGTGAAAAGGGAAAACGGATTTCTGCTGATTACCGCACAAGGTTACTCTGCCCGCGACCGCACCGCGGAAGCCATCGCCGCCGCCCGCCACCTGCTCGAGACGGTCTACCGTTGTCCGGTGATGGTAAAGGCAATGAGAGCGGCGAGAATCGGAACTTTTAGCCGCAAAGGGCGCAGAGAAATTCCGAGCCAGAAGCCAGCAGCTTAGAGGTTAGAAGCTACTCAGTCACTTCCAACTTCCCTGGCCACCGAGTACAGATACACCATGACTCACGCTCAACTTGTGGAGCAAGCCGTTGCCTGGTTGCGGAGCTATCGCTGTGGAGTGATCCTCTCCGAGCAGGCCTGCGTCAGCGGGGAAATGCCCGACGCCATAGGGTGGAAACGCGCCTGCCGGTCCGTTCTGGTCGAGTGCAAGATCTCCCGCGCCGATTTTCTGGCAGACCACGACAAACCGTTCCGTCAGAGGCCTGACCTCGGACTGGGCTGTGAACGCTTCTATCTCACGCCACCGCGGCTGCTGGACCTGCAAGAATTGCCGTCTGGCTGGGGGCTGCTCGAAGTCCGCAAGCGCAAGGTCGAGATGGTTAGGCGATCGGTCCGCGACCTCCGTACTGCCGAAGGGATGGCGTACGAGATGAATTTGCTGCTAGCAAGCCTGCGCCGAGTAGAAATCCGTATCGAGCCTCAAACTATTACCGACTTCCTCAAGTGGAAAAACCGTATGCAGCAGTACAACGGCGGCGCCTTCCCGGCAGGCCTGGAACCGACCCAGGAAGAGCGCAACTATTTTCTGGAATCAGCCAGCAACACGTAGGGGCAGCCGCCCTCGGCTGTCCTGTCGAGCAAAGTTCGACAATTGGATGGCCGAAACTCTCTACCTAGAAGGGCTGAGCAAGCCGAAAGTCCGCGCGGGCCGAGGGCTGAAGTCCGAGGTCTGAGGGCCGACGCCCGACGCCCAAAAAGAAAACCGGGCTGGTTGGCCCGGTTTCTAGTGCGTCGAGTTGCGATGCGGTCACATCACGACGCGGCGCGAACTGGCGACAAAGTCTTCTGGTCAGTTTGACCGGAAATGTCACTGCGATCCTCGTGCCAGTTAGAAATCATCGGAGACGGAGACGGGAAGAACATGTGCACTAGCTAGTGCAAGCCTAATGCCAACCTGAATCTCATGCGCCGGTTCCGTGATGCTTATATAAGTAAGTGATTAAACAGGTGTTAGCGGTTGTCCATTCGAGAAGATAATTGGGCGCCGAGCGCAGCAGTGTTTTTGGTGTGGAAAAGATTTTCCTAGCAGCGGAACCAAAACAGCGCGGAGTTACAGTTCGCGGCGCCCTTCCATGGCTTTGAGCATGGTTATTTCGTCGGCATACTCAATATCGCTGCCTACGGGAATTCCCATCGCAATGCGCGTAACTTTAAGTCCCGAGCGCCGCAGTTGCCCGGAAAGATAGGTGGCGGTGGCCTCGCCTTCGACTGTGGGATTGGTTGCCAGGATCACTTCATCCACCTGCCCATCGTCTACCCGTCGCATGAGGTTGGAGATACGTAGTTGGTCTGGCCCCACTCCGTGCAATGGCGAAATCAATCCGTGCAGCACATGATAGACGCCGTTGAAGTGCTTGGTCTTTTCGATGGCGGCGATGTTGGTCGGCTCTTCCACCACACAAACCAGTCGCAGGTTGCGCGTGGCGCTGCTGCAGTAGACACAGGGGTCGACATCGGTGATGTTGTTACAGATGGAGCACAGCCGGAGATTGGCCTTCACGTCACGGACCGCCGTTGCCAGGGCTTCGGCGTCGTCGTCGGTTGAGCGCAGGATATGGAAGGCGAGCCGCTGCGCCGTCTTGCTGCCGATGCCGGGCAGCTTCTTCAGTTCATCGATCAGCCGCGCCATCGGCTCTGCGAATTTAGACATAAGAAGATTGAGTAATAGAGAAATTTAGTAATTGTTTAATTGGAGAATCGTGTAATCGGGGAATTGTCTTTAGATTGCTCAATTACAAATTCCCCAACTACTCAATGCCTACAATCCCGGAAGGCCCATGCCTCCGAGCATCCCGCCCATGGTGGACTGCATGGCTTCATCGACCTTATGACCGGCGCCATTGATGGCTGCTGTGATCAGATCCTGCAGCATCTCCAAATCTCCCGATTTCACCGCTTCGGGATCAATCCGGATGCTCAATACCTGCTTGCGGCCATCCATCTTGACGGTCACGGTGCCGCCGCCGGAGGAACCCTCGACCACGGTTTCCTCCATTTTCTTCTGCAGCGTCTCGTACTGCCGCTTGGCCTGCGACACCAGCTCTTGCAGGTTGAATCCGCCCATTTCGTATACCCCTGACTCAGCGCTTCTGCTTGTAGTCGATAATCGTACGAATCTCAGCGCCGAATTTTTCTTTCATGCGGTGGACCACTGGATCCTGCTCGGCTCGGCCTCGACCGCCACCGTTGGTTGATCCCGAATTTCGCGGCGCGGTTTGCGCAATGCCGCCCGAAACGACCTTCAGCCGGATTGGCCGTCCCAGCACTCCGCTGGCGGTGGCCACGATCAGCCGCTTCGCGTCCGTGCCCAGCGACATTTCGATCACCGTGGGAGACGAGGCCACCTTGATGACGAGTTCACTACCCTCGATCTGCCACTCGCCGGATTCGAGCATGGCGCTCAACATGCGCTGCCCGGAGTCGGCAAGAGCGGCGAGCACCGAGCCGCGAACATCCCCGGAATGCAAGGTCGCGGGGCTTTGTAATGCCTGTGATTTCTCTGGAGGGGCTGTCTCTGGAGTAGGTGTTGCCGGAACAGATATCTCTGTAGCCGACTGAGCGACAACGGCTGGTGCCGCCGAGCCCATCACCACACTCGCTATTCCTCCCGCGACTACGTGCGATCCTTGCTGAGGGCCACTGGCGGTTGACAGTTCCGGCTTCGATCCACTCTTGCGTGCCGAATCTGCAGCGAAGGGCGAAACGTTCGTAGAACGGGCAAGGGACGGCGATTCAGATCTTTTAATCTCAGGCACTACCGACGGCTTACCCGCTGGGCGGGGCGTGCCCACGGTGACACCGGCTTCGCTTAGCAGCTGCTCAATCGGCAGCAGACGTTGGGCGTGGGCCATTTTCAACAAGCCCAGTTCCAGATGAAAACGTTGTTCCTGCCGGTAGCCGAGTTCGGCATGGGTGCGCAGCATGATTTGTAAATGCCGTGCCAAGTCCTCTTCGGAGAACAGCTCCGCCACGCGGGCCACGCGCTGCCGCTCATCGCTCGAAATCTGCAACAGGGAAGAGTCACCGCCGGCCACTTTGGCCACGACTGCATTGCGGAGAAATCGCACCATCTGCCGGGCGAAGTGGGTGGGGCTGTGTCCTTCGCCGATTAGTCGGTCCACCAGCCGCAAGACCTCTTCGCTCGATCCCCGAGCCACGCCCTGCATTACGTCCTCGAGCACTCCGGAAGGCGCTGTGCCTACCAGATTTCTAACCTGTTCTGCTGTCAGTCGCTCCGTAGATGACGCGATGGCCTGGTCCAGAATAGAAAGTGCGTCGCGCATGGAGCCGTCGCCCGCTTCCGCCAGCAAAGCCAGCGCGTCTTCATCGGCTTCGATCTTTTCCCGCGTGGAGAGATCTTTGAGTTGATCGAGAATCTGCTCAAACCCCACGGCGCGAAAGCTGAAATGCTGGCAGCGCGACCGAATGGTCTGCGGAATATCTTCAGGCTGAGTGGTCGCCAGCATGAAAACGACGTGGCTGGGCGGTTCTTCCAAAGTCTTAAGCAGGGCATTGAAGGCCGCGTCGGTGATCTGGTGGGCCTCGTCGAGGATGTAGATCTTGAAGCGATCACGTGCCGGGCGATAGCGCGTGGCCTCGCGTAATTCGCGGATTTCATCAATGCCGCGGTTGGTGGCGGCGTCGATCTCGATCACGTCTACGGAATTCCCCGCGCGGATTTCGGTGCAGGACTCGCACACACCGCAGGGTTCGGTCACAGGCTTGTCCGAAGACCGGCAGTTGAGCGCCATGGCCAGAATGCGCGCCACGGTGGTCTTGCCAATTCCACGATGTCCGCTAAAGATGTATCCGTGCGCCGTCCGCCCCTGCTCAATGGCGTTCTTCAGGGTCTGGGTAACATGTTCCTGCCCTATGACCTCGGAGAATTTCTGGGGACGGTACTTACGGGCTAAAACCTGATAGCTCATGTCGAGGAGAACGTCTAATTATACGTGATGCTTCCGGGTGCAACGCCGCGGCTGGCCGTTAATTTCGACGCCTGGGTACCGTCATATCCTGGCCCAGACCTGCCCTATGCCAGTCGAGTGCCAGCCAAATGTCCCCTTGCGAAGAATTCGCGCAAGGAATAGGCTTTTGGGCTGGGTTGGCTCAGCCAGCCCTCGGAGACCCCCATGCAATTGAGACTGAATACTCGTACCGTGAACGGCGTGACCATAGTGGATTGCAATGGCCGCATTGTATTCGGCGAAGAGTCGGCCCTGCTTCGAGACACGCTGAAGCAATTGATCAAGGAAAGCAACCAGATTGTGCTGAACCTGGGCGGCATTAGCTACATCGATAGCGGTGGGTTGGGAACGCTGGTGGCGCTCTACACCACGGCGCAAAACGCTGGTGGCGCGGTGAAGCTGGCCAACTTGACGCAGCGCGTAGGCGATCTGCTTCAGGTAACCAAGTTGCTGACCGTGTTCGAGGTGTATGACAGCGAGCAAAAAGCGCTTGATTCGTTCGGGAAGGGCGCAGCCGCTTAATTTCCCGCATAATGGGGAGCGGTGATTTAGACCGCCTCCGCACCCGCGCTCGCAGTGCGAGTTGAGGAACCTTGTTTTTTATTGTGCTGCCAGATCGGCTCCCGCCAGCATGATCTCGAAAGCCGTTTTTCTGCTTGGCCTCGCGGTCGCTGCCAGTGGATTTGTCTCGCCGCCAGTAGCGCTCTCCCTGGGATTGGTTTTTGGTTTTGGCTTTCCTCATCCCTTTGACCAGAGCGCGAAAAAGCTTTCGCGCTACCTTCTGCAGGCCTCAGTGGTCGGACTCGGTTTCGGCATGAACCTGCACGACGTCCTCCGCGCGGGGCGTAGCGGCTTTGTCTACACCGTGCTTGGCATCAGCTTTGCCATGGTGGCCGGCATGGGCTTGGGTGCCTTGCTGGGAATGAAACGAACTCCGGCGTTCCTGATCTCCACGGGCACTGCGATCTGCGGCGGGAGTGCCATCGCCGCGGTCGGACCCATCACCGGGGCCAGCGACGAGCAGATGGCGGTCTCGTTAGGCACAATTTTCGTGCTTAATTCGATTGCGCTGCTCATTTTTCCTCCCATCGGCGCCGCCTTGAAGTTAACCCAGACGCAGTTCGGGCTCTGGGCGGCACTGGCGATTCATGACACCAGTTCGGTGGTGGGCGCCGCAGCCAAATACGGTGCCGTTGCCTTGGCGGTGGGAACCACAGTGAAGCTGGCTCGAGCCTTGTGGATCGTCCCCATGTCGATTGCCACTGCCCTGATCAAACACGCCCGGGCAAAGATCCAGTGGCCATGGTTCATCGCGTTGTTTTGCCTGGCCGCGGTTTGCAATACTTATGTGCCGGGCGGGGTTGCAACTTACAGTCTGGTGTCAAGGATCGCAAAGATCGGTCTGACGGCAACCCTGTATCTGATCGGCACCGGGATTTCTCTTGCCACGCTGAAAAAAGTTGGACATCGACCGCTACTGCAGGGGGTAATTCTGTGGCTGCTGATTTCGGCGGGCTCGCTGTGGCTGATCCGGGTGGGATGGATCGCTTTGTAAAATGTCGCGGAGATTTTCGTTGAACGACAGAATGCGGGAAAAAATCGTGATGGCAATCCGCAGCATCCCTCGCGGCAAGGTCTCAACTTATGGTGCCGTCGCAAAGGCTGCTGGATTTTCCGGGGCAGCGCGCCAGGTGGTGGCGGCGTTACGCGATGCGGTCGGACTGCCCTGGCAACGCGTTCTGGGCGCCGGAGGCGCCATCAAGCTTCGTGGAGATTACGCTTTTGAACAACGATTCCGCCTGGAGGCGGAAGGAGTCACCTTCCGGGGCCGCAACGCGAACATGAAATTGCATGAGCACAAATTCCCCGAAGCCAGGAAGAAGGCGCATTGAAGGCTAGTGCAGTTTCTTGGTGAACGGAGCTCGACCTCTGAGGTACGAGGTCCGACGCCCGAGTCAGGCGCCCGCTAACGCTGGCTGATTTCCTTGGTTGCGACTCTCTGATTGAACTCTTCCGACTTGCCGCGCGGCACCGTGAGCGACGTCCATTGGGCGGCTTGCAGATGCTTGGCCAGGAATACGATTTGCCCACAATGATAGGCGTAGTGCGCGATCTGGCGATTGATCGCTTGCATTACAGAGTGCGGCTCCCCACGGATCTCGACCGTGCGGTCAACGTCCGCATTCGATAACGGCTCAAGAGCGGCGAAGACGCAATTCCACCCATCCTCCCACAGTTGCATCAACGAGGCCCTTGTTGACGGCGGGTTCTCAAACTCGGTGTCACGCTTGCGGTCGCCTTTCTCGCCGTCGCTATTCAGGAAGTCTATCCACCGCGATCGCATATTGCCCGCGAGATGTTTGACAATGATGGCGATGGAATTCATCTCGCCGTCCAGAACGGCGAAAAGTTGTTCGTCGGCAACCTGCTCCATGGCGCGCTCGGTCAGCTTCTTGTAGTAACGGAATAGAGAGAGCGAGTCCCGTAAGTAGGAGGTGGTGAATTCATGCGCCATGCGGCTCTCCTAGACTGGGTCTACTAAACTTTGAACTGCTCGTCGATCTCAACCTGGTAGCCCGCGACCAGCCTGTTGGTCTCGTTAGCCATGCCTACTACCGCCATCAATTCCTTGAACATCCAATCGGTCATGCCCTTGTTCCTTGCCCCTGCGGTATGCGAAGCAATGCAATAGCCGCACTGGTTGCTGACGCTCACCGCCAAATAAATCAGCTCCTTGGTTAGCGGGTCGAGCGATCCCGGCCCCATGATCTGCTTGATGTCTTCCCAGGTGCGCTTCAATGTCGGGGGGTCGTGGGCGATAGCTTTCCAGAAGTTATTAATCCAGTCGGTCTTGCGGGTAGCCATGATGTCGTCATAAACCGCCCGCACTTCCGGGCTTGCGTCTCTGTATTCGATAAGACCAAGGGTTGCCATGTTTGCTCCCGGATGCTTCAAAAGAACGTCAAAAGATTACCGCAAAGTTCGCCAAGAAGACTGCAAAGGTTGAAAAGAAAATGTGTTGGTTACGAAGGCATGTCTCTGCGTTCTTTGCGGTTTCCTTCGCGCCGTTTGCGGTTAAAAGCTCTTTCCTAGCCCGCCGGCAATTCTCCTCCCATCAGCTTACCCAACCTGGCAGCTGGGCACCGTATACCCACGTAGAAATGCGTGAACAGCGCGTAGACGGCGCTTACTTCGTCAAATCGCATTTCATAGATTAACTTCTTAAACACCAGCGGATCGTCCGCGAACAGATCGACACCCCACTCCCAGTCGTCGAAGCCAATCGACCCTGTAATGATCTGCCTGACTTCACCGGCATAGCGCCTACCCACCAGTCCATGCTCGTTCATCTGACGCGCTCGTTCTTCAATGGGCAACGTGTACCAGTTCTTGGCCTCGCCCCGGCGGCGATCCATCGGATAAAAAGAAACGTACCGGTGTTTGGGCAGCTCTGGAAACAGCCGCGGATGCATCGCTTCCTTCTGCCTCGCCAACACATCGGTGATCTCACGTTTCCATTCGTCCGAATGGGTTGCGATTCCGCGATCTTTCAGGTCCTGATAGGCCTTGATGGTGGATTCATACAGGCCCAGCTCGATGACTGACAGGTACGACGTGGTTGGTTCCAGATAATCGTTCAACGCCAGTTGCGCCAGTTGCAGTTCTGCCTGATTCAGTTCATCAAACGACCTTCGAAAATGGATCAACATCAGGTCGCCCTTGTGCCCCAGCAAAGAAAACAGCGCTGAGTGTCCTCCGGCATTTGTTTCCAACCTGGCCAGAACGGCGGCGGCTTCGTCGACAATCGCAGTTTTTTGAGCCGAAGGCAGTTGCCGCCAGGCGGACCAGCGAACGCGCATCATCTGATGCAATACGCTGTACCCCTCAATAGTCAGCGGAACGGGAGGGATCTCTTCAGAAACAGCTTTCGGCGCAACTGGGCGGGAAGGTGACATGAGCGATCCTTCGATTACTAGAAGAAAAAATTGCCAGATCGCCTATTGTAACCGGAGATCGAAGGATCAGGATCGAAGGATGAAGTCTACGAATGCGGCCGGCCCGAAGCTTGGCCAAGCAACTGACGGTGCTCGTCCACAATTCGGCAAACCCGCAACTGGCCGTTCCTGTATGGGCAGACCAGGCCTCCTACCGGAGCGAAATTCTCCAAGAGCACCCAAGTCACGCCGTATTGTGCTCGAAGGTTCTGCAATCGATCCTCGGAAACGTGCGCCCAATCGGATTGCGCGTCGCTCTGTTGCTTCCAGGGTTCGGCGAGTTCGGGAAATACCGAAGTGGCGCCACTGTCCTTTTCCTCACCGGCCAGCATGCTGCGTTCGGCGACGGCACGGAAGACGTGAAGATCCACTCCTGATTTTGAAAGATATTCCGGATCGAGAGCGAATACTGCATCCTTCGGTGTGTGCTCACGAATCCAAACAAAGCTGGAGAGCCACTCGCCCTGGTAGTGGACCCCAGGGTGCTCGATATGACGGCTCGCCGGATATGCTGCCATGTCGAGCGCCAACATCCCGGCCGAGAGCGTACCGAAGCGAAAGTGCAACATCGACAACATACTTTTGCTTCGTCGACTTGGTGACATGCGCGGACAGTGTATTAATTTAGGACACTACCGCCGCGCTCACGCGCTCATTGACGCCTTTTCAACCCTGGTCATATGATCCATGGTTGCGTGCAGACCTATGCGGTCTGCCAGACAGGCCACGGTTTTTCATCCGCCAACGCGTGACAGGGCCTTCCCGGAGAGAAGCGATCGAAATGAACGACCTCGTGCAATTTACAAAAAATGACAATGTCGCGGTCATAACCATCAACAACCCACCGGTGAACGCTTTGAGTCCTGGTGTGCCAGAGGGAATCTTCGCAGCCATTGATCAAGTTGAGAAAGATGACAGCGTGATTGCGGCTGTGGTCATCGGTGGCGGGCGGACTTTTGTTGCCGGGGCCGACATCAAAGAATTCGTGAAGATGACCCAGTCCAAGGGGGGCCCTGGCCCGGGACTGCTTCCGCTCCTATTGAAGATCGAAAACTGCTCCAAGCCGGTAGTGATGGCGATTCACGGCACTGCGTTTGGTGGGGGCCTGGAGTTGGCTATGTCAGGGCACTACCGGGTGGCGGCGCCCAGTGCCCAGGTTGGCCAGCCAGAGGTGAAGCTTGGCCTGATTCCAGGGGCGGCTGGCACACAGCGCCTCCCTCGGCTCGCGGGCGTCGCAAAAGCAGTTGAAATGTGTACTGGTGGGAACCCGATCAAGGCGCAGGAGGCGTTAAGTGTTGGAATAGTAGATCAATTGATCGATGGCGACTTCTTGAAAGGTGCCATATCCTTCACGCAGGAGATCGCGGCAAAGCCAGTTCCGAAAACTCGGGACCGCAATCAGAAACTGGGCACGGCGGAGGAAAATGCAACGATCTTTGCTGCCGCCCGCGAGGCAGTGCGCAAGAAGCAACGCAATCTGATCGCCCCGCTCGCGGCCATCGAGGCCATCGAAGCCGCTACCCGCCTGCCTTTCGAGGAAGGCTGTCAGGCTGAAGCGAAGCTATTTCTCGATTGCCTCTATTCGGATCAATCGAAAGCCCTCATCCACGTGTTTTTCAGCGAACGCGAAGTCGCCAAGGTTCCAGATGTTCCCAAAGAGACTCCTGTCATCCCGATCAATTCTGCCGCGGTGGTTGGGGCGGGAACGATGGGCGGCGGCATTGCCATGGTATTCGCTAACGCCGGCATTCCCGTATTGCTAAAGGAAGCCGACCAGGCAGCTCTCGACCGTGGGCTTGCCAACATCCAGAAGAATTATGCCACCTCGGTGAAGCGCGGCCGCTTTACCCAGCAGTTTGTAGACGAGCGGCTAAAACTGATTCAACCAACCCTGAGCTACGATGATTTCGGCAAAGCGGAGATGGTGATCGAGGCGGTTTTCGAAGGTATGGCGCTGAAGAAGGAAGTCTTCGGCGAGCTTGACCGCGTGTGCAAACCGGACGCCATCCTGGCCAGCAACACCTCCACCCTCAATGTCGACGAGATCGCGTCGGCGACATCGCGGGCTTCGTCCGTGATCGGCACGCATTTTTTCAGTCCGGCCAACGTAATGCGGCTGCTCGAAATCGTGCGCGGCAAGGCCACCAGCAGAGAAGTGATCGCAACCTGCATGCAGCTCTCGAAAAAGCTGGGCAAGGTTGGCGTCCTGGTGGGCAACTGCCGCAGTTTTGTTGGCAATCGCATGTTCCATCCTTATGTGCGGGAGGCGACTTTTCTGGTGGAAGAAGGCGCGAGTGTAGAGGCCGTGGATAAGGCGCTCTACGATTTCGGCATGGCCATGGGCCCGCTCGCCACCCTCGACCTGGCGGGACTCGACGTAGGGTGGCGCATCCGGAAGGAATATCGTCACCTGGAAAAGCCGGGCACTCGTCAGCCGTTCGCGGGAGACCGCCTCTGCGAAATGGGCCGCTTTGGCCAGAAGACCGGCGCGGGCTGGTACAAGTACGATGAGAATCGGCTGGCGATTCCGGATCCGGACGTAGCCACATGGACGAAAAAGTGGTCCGCGGAGGCCGGCATTTCGCAGCGGCAAATCCAGGCCGAGGAAATTGTCGATCGCTGCATCTACGCACTGGTCAACGAGGGGGCGCGCATCCTGGAAGAAGGCTATGCCTTACGCGCGGGTGATATCGACATCATCTATCTCAACGGCTACGGATTTCCCGCTTATCGCGGGGGACCGATGTGGTATGCCGATACTGTCGGATTAAAGAAAGTTTACGAGCGCATCAGTGAATTTCAAAATGTACATGGCGAACTGTGGGAGCCAGCCTCGCTGCTAAAGCAATTGGCCACCGAAGGCAAAACGTTTGCCGAGTTTGACAGACAAAAAGTTGCAGCCACGTAGCGCCTCAGACCATCACACTAAGACGGCCGAGAGGCGCTGCATAGGCCTTGTCGTTATTAGCGGCCGATATTGATTTTGGCCAACGACCAACGACCATTGGCCAACGACTAGATCTTGCGCTCGGAGAGACATGAGAGAAGCAGTAGTGCTTGCCAGTTCGCGAACCGGGCTTGCGAAATCGTTTCGTGGTTCCTTCAATATGACCCGGCCAGAAGAACTGGCCGCTCATTGCATCAGGGATGTCTTACGGAAGACCCCGCAGCTTGACCCCACAGCGATCGAAGACGTGGTTCTCGGCTGCGGCCAGCCACATGGAGTGCAAGGCCACAACATCGCGCGCGTTTCGGCGCTGCTGGCGGGGTTACCCCCTTCGGTGGCGGCGATCACGGTAAACCGGTTTTGTTCCTCGGGCCTGCAGGCGATCGCGATGATGGCCCATCAGATCGTGAGCGAAGGCGCAGATGCCGCGATCGGCGGCGGCGTGGAGAGCGTCAGCCTGATCGTTCGCGATAACGATCCCAGCCCGGCGGTCAAGCAGACATATCCTGGCGTTTACATGGCCATGGGTGAAACGGCCGAGGTCGTTGCCAAACGTTACAAGATCGGACGCCAGGCCCAGGATGAATATTCGCTGATCAGCCAGCAACGCACCGCCCGTGCTCAACTGGAAGGCTTCTTCAGGGGCGAAATAGCTCCCATGAAAGTCACCAAAGCGGTGCTGGATAAGAAGACCGGCGGAATAGTCGGCCGAGAGGAAGTTTGTTGCGATCGCGACGAATGTAACCGCCCCGATACCACGCTGGAAGGGCTGCTCGCTCTGAAGCCTCACTTCGACCCCGACAGTGGACAAGGCACCGTAACGGCCGGAAATTCCTCGCAGCTTTCTGACGGAGCGTCCGCCACGCTGCTCATGTCACGCCAGCGAGCCAATGAGCTCGGCATCCCCTACAAGCTGATTTTCCGCGGGTTTCAGGTGGCTGGTTGCGAACCGGATGAAATGGGCATCGGACCAGTATTCGCCGTGCCCAAGCTGCTCAAGCGCCAGGGTCTGAAGATGGAAGACATCGATTTGTGGGAGCTTAACGAAGCTTTCGCAGTGCAGGTAATCTACTGCCGCGACCGGCTGGGGATTCCGATGGAAAAGCTCAACGTGAATGGCGGATCGATCTCCATCGGCCATCCCTTCGGCATGACCGGATCTCGTATGGTCGGCACGCTGGCCAACGAGATGGAACGCCGGCAGTCCCGCTACGGCGTCGTGACCATGTGCGTGGGCGGCGGCCAGGGCGCAGCGGGTCTGTTCGAACGCGTTACCTAATGAAACGTACAAAACTGACAGCTCGACAGATTCGCGATTTCCTGCCAAAGATTCCGTTCAACACGCTGCTGGGGGTGAAGCTCACCCGCGTTCATCGCGATGGTGTCACCATCGAATGTGCCTTGCGTCCCGAGTTAACCAACAGCGCTGGTGTGGCTCATGGGGGAGTCGCGGCCGCCATGGCCGATGTGGCCGTGGGGATGGCCATTAACCGCCACTTCGGAGGTAAACGCAAGATCACCACGGTTGAAATGAAAATCAACTACTTCCGCCCCGCCAGCGAAGGCCACATTTTTGCCCGCTCTCACCTTCGTCGTCTGGGTTCAACCCTGGGCATTGGGAGTGTCGATCTGACAGATACGAAACACAATCTAATCGGCACTGCCATCGTAACTTATATGTTTCTGGACGCGCGCGGAGCAAGTGCGCCCGCCGAGTAGCCGTATCTGCACAAGACGAAAGAGGCGTTCACGATGCCGCCGCTAAAAGTCGAAAATCTGGACGCCCTGAGAGAGTTTGTCGGCCGCGAGATCGCCGTCACCGATTGGCTGGCGGTGACCCAGGATCGCATCCGGCAGTTTGCCGAGGCCACCGAAGATCGCCAGTGGATTCACCTAGACCGCGATCGGGCACAGCGGGAATCGCCGTACTCCACCATCATCGCTCATGGTTTCCTGACACTTTCCCTGCTTAGCCATCTGGCACAGCAGGCGCTGCAGATTCAAAATGGCGTTCGCATGGCCGTGAACTATGGGTTGAATCGTGTTCGTTTTCCCGCGCCGGTTCGTGCGGACACAAAGATTCGTGGACGCTTCACGCTGCAATCGCTGGCGGAGGTCGGTAAGGCTCGTGAAGCCGTTTTCTCGGTGGTCGTGGAGGATCAGAGCCAGGGGAAACCTTGCTGTGTGGCGGAGTGGGTTGTCCGCTACTATCCCTAGGACGCTTTCGAAGAATGCTCTGCAGAGTCACTGCGTGAACGGCTCGTTCGCCCTTCGGAGCTCGACTCTTTCAACCGCGTACCCACGGCTTGCGCCGTGGGCTGCATTCTTTCGCCGCTTCGCGGCTGGAACGCCGCGTCTTCTGTTCGGACCACATTCATTGCGGACCTCGCACCACGGCGCTATAGTTGTGCCTTGATTATGCGATTGATCTGATTGGCACGGAGGCGTCCATGGCTGTAGCCACGCAAAACTTTCTCAACATGCCTTCACCTCCCACTTTTGCCACTTTGGCGGAGGAGCGCCAGCATCGCAAGCAGCGGCTGGCGGGTGCCTTTCGGCTGTTCTCGCGATTCGGATTCGATGAAGGAGTCGCTGGTCACATCACGGCGCGTGACCCGGAACACCTCGATCATTTTTGGGTTAACCCGTTCGGCATGCACTTCGGCCAGATTCGTGCCTCCGACCTGATTCTGGTGAATGACCGCGGCCAGGTGGTGGAAGGGAAGTATCCGGTCAACGGAGCGGCTTTCGCGATTCACTCCCAGGTCCATGCCGCGCGTCCCGACGTCGTTGCTGCCGCTCATGCGCACTCGTTGTATGGAAAGACATGGGCGTCGCTAGGCCGGTTGCTCGATCCCATTACTCAGGATGTCTGCGCGTTTTATGAAGATCACTCTTTGTTCGCGGACTTTACCGGCGTAGTTTACGAGACTTCCGAAGGCGAGCGAATTGCCAAGACCTTAGGCGACCGGAAGGCGGTGATCCTGCGCAATCATGGCCTGCTGACGGTTGGCCAAACGGTCGACGAGGCCGCCTGGTGGTTCATCACCATGGAACGAAGCTGCCAGGCTCAACTGATGGCCGAGGCCGTCGGAACGCCGGTGAGGATTGACGCTGCAGATGCAGCCCTGACGAGACAACAAGTCGGATCACACATGGCCGGCTGGTTCCAGTTCCAGCCGCTCTGGGCGCGCATCGTCCGCGAGCAACCTGATCTGCTGGAGTAAATGTGGGGCGCGGGCGTCCCGCCCGTGCGGGGCTGGCAACCGCGACAGGCTGCCAAGAATGATGCCGTGAGACGACACTGCGAACCGCAGCGGCTAGTGAGAATTGTGAACACCGGGGAGGAGAAGGTGTGCCGTCGGTCTCTTTCGACAATCCCGATTCTGGCTGCAGAACTCGTCGGCTTCATTTCCGAATATCAGAAAGACTACGATCTGATGCGCGTAACTTCGGCGAACCTCATACGGGAGAATGGCACCCTCGTGTGAGGGTTCTATGAAAGAGCCTCGTCCACAAAGAGATCCAACTTGAGCGCCTTGCCCTTGGCCACCGCGTATCCGGTCAAATCAGTGATTCCTGCAGCGGCCAGAACCTCGTCGTCGATAAAGAAGTTGCCAGTGGTCCTGCGGCTATCGCGAGTCAGAATGTGCCACGCGGCGTCAGCCACGATTTCAGGGGTCCGGCCCCGTTCAGGTTCTGCGCCGGGAATGACTTGCAGTGCCGCGGTTGCGATTATGGTGCGAGGCCATAGCGCGTTTACGGCAATGCCAGCCGGGCGAAATTCTTCTGCCATGCCCAGCACGCACATGCTCATCCCGTACTTCGCCATAGTGTAGGCCAGATGCGGAGCGAACCATTTGGCTTGCATGTCGAGAGGAGGCGAGAGCATCAGAATATGTGGGTTCGCTGCGCGCTCCAGATAAGGCAGGCAGGCCTGCGAACACAGAAAAGTTCCCCGTGCGTTCACTCCCATCATGAGGTCGTAGCGCTTCATCGGCGTCTTCATCGTGCCGGTGAGGCTGATCGCACTGGCATTATTCACCAGGATGTCGATGCCGCCGAAATGGCTGGCAGCTTGCTCCACAGCACGATAAACCTGGTCCTCGAAACGGATGTCGACTAGCAGCGGTAAGGCCCTCCCTCCCGCCGCCTCGATTTCTGCGGCAGCGGTGTGGATGGTGCCGGGCAGCTTGGGATGGGGTGTGTCCGTTTTGGCGGCGACGACGATGTTGGCACCATCGCGAGCCGCGCGTAGTGCGATAGCGAGGCCAATGCCGCGGCTGGCGCCGGAGATGAATAGCGTCTTGCCGGAAAGGCTGGAAGTTTTGTTTTCGATCACTCGGGCCTCCGATCACTAGCCAAGACTATCTGAGAACCTCTTCAGTGGGTCGTGTATCATGCGCAGCGGGGTTCAGCACAAATTTTCGAACCAACGGAGTCCAAGGCAAAAATGAACGTGCCTCTCACACCCATTCGATGTCTGTACCGCGCCGTGGATCTGTACGGCAAGAAGATCGGCGTGGTTTCTGGCTCCGCCTCCTACACTTACGCCGAGTTCGGAGAGCGTTGCGAACGTCTCGCCGCGGGCCTTCTTTCCGAAGGCATCCGTCCCGGCGACCGCGTCGCCTATCTTAGCTTCAATAATAATCAGCTGCTGGAGGGTTATTACGGGCCGCCCCTGGTGCGAGCCATCGCGATGCCTCTGAATGTACGGCTGCAGCCGGCTGAACTCACCACCATCATCAATCACGCGGGCGCCAGCATGCTGGTGTTCGAGAATGAATTTGCCTCTTTTGTACCGGACTTGCGAACGACCTGCCCTACCATCAAACGCTACGTTGCGATCGACCGGCCCGTCCCCGAGGCGGATATCTTTCTGGAAGACCTGGTCGCTCGGGATCGGATCACCCGTCCTGACATTTTCTCCTTCGACGAAAATGAAATCGCCGAGATCTTCTATACCAGCGGCAGCACGGGCACTCCCAAGGGAGTGATGCTGTCGCACCGCACCCTCTATGTGCACGCTCTGGGCTTGCTGGGGACCTTTGCTTGTGAAGACACCAACGTCGAGCTGCACACCATCCCTTTGTTTCATGCCAATGGATGGGGACGTCCGCAGAGCATAACCATGAGCGGCGCCAAGCATGTGATGGTCCGGCGCTTTGAGCCAGCCCATGTGCTACGACTCATTCAGGAAGAAAAGGCAACCGGGATGACCCTGGTTCCCACCATGGGCAATGCACTCCTCAATTGTCCGGACTTAGGTAAGTTCGACACCTCGAGCATGAAAGTGATTACCATGGGCGGGGCTGCCTCATCGCCCGAACTGATCGCCCGCCTCGAGCACGCCTTCCATTGTGAGGTGTGTTCCGGATACGGCCTTACCGAAACCTGTCCTGTGATCACCACCGCTCAGACCAAGGGCACTGTAACCTGTGCTGATGAAGCCGACCGGCTCCACCACCTTGCAGCCGCGGGCTGGCCGCTGGTCGGAACCGAGGTTCGTGTAGTCGATTCCCTAATGCAAGACGTACCGCGCGACCGCGAAGCCGTAGGCGAAGTGGTGGCCCGCGGCGACAACGTGATGGACGGCTACTACAACGAACCGGAGGCCACCAAGGCGGCCATCACAGACGGCTGGCTGCATACCGGAGACATGGCGGTCTGGGATGATGAGAATTACATCTACATTGTCGACCGCAAGAAAGACATCATCATCAGCGGCGGCGAGAATATTTCGTCGATCGAAGTGGAGAAGGCCATCTTTGCTCATCCCGCCGTACTGGAGTGTGCTGTGGTTTCGGCCCCCGATCAGCGGTGGGGAGAGATCCCGGTAGCAATCGTTGTTCTTAGGCAAAATCAGCAGCTTAATGAAGAACAATTAATGTCATTCTTGAAGTCACGAATCGCCAAGTTCAAGATGCCCCGCCTGGTCAAGTTTGTGGAGGGCCCGCTGCCGAAAACGGGAACAGGAAAAATGCTGAAGCGCCAGCTGCGCGAGAGTTTCTGGAGCGGCAAGACAAGCCGCGTGCAAGGATAGAATTTCCAGGAGGCCCTAACTACCCACGTAGCGGGCATACAAGCTTCTCGCCACCGCCATGTCGGTGGTGCCTTTGATGATCGCCCGCCCGTCGGGAAACAACGTCATCTCATAGGGCTCAGGCCAGAACTTCAGGACGAAATCGTTGTGTCGCACCTGGCCATGCGGTTTCAGCCGGAGACTCACTTCCAAGAAATCGATCGGCCTGTGACGCTCGTGAATCTGCACCGAGTTGCGCCCGCAGAGCGTGATATGGGCTCTGCCGGTGCCGTCGAGATGGACGAAGTCGCGCTCCCCACAAGCCCGGCAGTCTGGTCGCGGATTCTCCGCTCTTACCTCGGCGCGTTCGTTGCTCCAAACATCGAACGAAAGCAGGGTGCGCCGCACCTGCTCGTCCGCGCCCACCAGCAGCTTGATGGCTTCTGTGGCGGCGATTGAAGCTGCCAGGTTTACCGCTGAGTTCAGAATCCCGGCTGTCTCGCAGGTCTCGAAGGCTCCGCGGGGAGGATCGGGAAACAGACAAGCCAGACAAGCCGTCTTTCCAGGCAATACGTTCAATGTCACTCCGTAGCTGCTGACCGCTGCCGTGTAGATCCAGGGGAGGGAAGCCTTTAGCGCAAAATCATTCAGCAAATAGCGAGTCTCGAAATTGTCGGTTCCGTCAAGAATCATATGCATCCCGTCCAGCAGGGACTCAACGTTAGCGGGAACCAGGTCTGCCACGTACGGTTCAATTACAATTTGAGAGTTGAATGCTGAAATCTTTCGAGCCGCGGCGATCGCCTTGGGCAGGGATTGTGCCGCGTCGGATTCGTCGAACAGTGACTGTCGCTGCAGATTGCTGGGTTCAACGTAATCGCGGTCAATGATCCGGATGGTGCCCACGCCGGCACGGGAGAGCAGGGAAGCGAGCGCGGAGCCGGTCGCGCCGCATCCCACCAGGGCCACATGGGCGCTGCCCAGTCTGCTTTGCCCCTCCCGGCCGATTCCGGGGAAAAGCACCTGCCGCGAATATCTTTCTTCCAGTTCCAAACAGATCACCAGTTCCAGGGGTCCAAGCCATTATTATAGGTGCCGCCCCGGTTTCCCGGGCCAAATGCAACACTGCCTGAAACTTGTTCATCGAACCAGCATGAGCTGCACGCGCGAGGAGCCGGTTTGCACTTAGAGGGAGCGCTTCGGACAACCCTGGCCGGATTGGCTCTCGTGGCCGCTCTCTGTCCGCGTGCAGGGGCACAAGCCTCCGTGGCGCAGGAATCTCCCGCAGTTTCATCTGCGCAACCGGCCGCGCCACCGCCCCAGCGGCCTCTACCTGCGCCTGCGGCTGGTGGAATAAACCCTTACGAGGGGCTTACCGTCCAGGCAATCAATTTTCCTGATCTGCCGTCCGCGAGCGCCGGGCATCTGCTCGATCTGATTCCCCAGAAAGCAGGGGTCCCGTTGCAACGCGAGAATGTGCGGCAAAGCATTCAGGCCCTGCACTCCACGGGGCGCTTTGCCGACATTCAAGTCGAGGCCGAACACACGTCGGACCAACAGGTGGTGCTGACTTTCCGCACCCGATCCAACTTCTTCATTGGTGAAATTTTTGTCGACGGAGCGACCAACCCGCCGGCAGCCAATCAAGTGGTCAATGCATCGAAATTGCAGTTAGGGGAGTTATTGACCCGGGAAAAACTTGAGCGCGCCCTGGCTGGAATCAAGCAGTTGATGGAGCAGAACGGTTATCACCAGTCCATCTCGACGGACGAAGAGCAGGCGCATCCCGAGACCCAGCAAATGGATATCACGTTCCGAATCACGCCTGGGCCTCATGCGAAAATCGGACGTGTAACCGTGTCTGGTCCAGCCGGATTTTCGCAGGGGCAGGTTCAGGACATCGCCAGGATGCACCCGGGGGACTACGTCACCGTACAGCGTGTCAGTCGCGCACTTGACCGCCTCAGGAAAAAATACCAGAAGCAAGACCGCCTTTTGTCTCAGGTAGCGATCTCCAGCCGAACCTATCGTCCAGAAACCAACACCGTGGACTACGCCTTCGAAATCCAGCCCGGGCCGAAAGTTGGTATCGTCACCGAGGGCTTCAAGATCAGCCACTCGCAGCTCAAGAAGAACGTTCCGGTATTTGAAGAAAACGCGCTCGACGACGACCTGCTCAACGAAGGGCGGCGAAATCTGCTCAACTACATGCAGGGCCGTGGTTACTTCGATGCCAGGGTCAGCCAGCAGAAGACTACGGTTTCTTCCGATGAACTGCGGGTCATCTATACCATCGACGCAGGCGAACGCCACAAACTCGCGAAGCTCGAGATCACCGGGAACAAGAGCTTCAGCCAGGAACAGATCCGATCCCGCATGCAATTACAGCCAGCTGGACGATTCCTGTCCTACGGCCGGTACAGCCAGGCCTTGCTCTCCGGGGATGTCCGCAATATCGTGGCCAACCCGTATCACGCCAATGGCTTCCTGGGTGTGAAAGTCACACCCAAGGTGGAAGACAACTATCGCGGCAACAAAAAAGAACTTGCCGTCACGCTGCAGATCGACGAAGGACCGCAGACTATGGTGGGAACGCTGCAGATTGTCGGCAACGAAACCGCGCTGAACAATCCGTTTCCCGATCTCAACATATCGCCGGGACAGGGGTTTGCTTATTCGAAGATCAACGAGGATCGTGAAATCGTCCTGAACTACTACTTCAATAATGGATTTCCCGAGGCTACTTTCGAAGCTTCAGCCAATCCGTCTCCGGGTGATCCGAACCGCCGCGACGTCACTTACACCATCCACCAGGGCGACCAGGTAATTGTGGACCAGGTGTTTGTTGCCGGATTGAATCACACCCGTGACTCCGTTGTGCAGCACGAAATCCAGATCAAGCCGGGCGATCCCCTAAGCCAGATCGATATGCTGAACACCCAAAAACGGCTCTATGACCTTGGCATCTTCAGCCAGGTGGATACGGCGGTCCAGAATCCGGGAAGCAGCGAGTCGAAGAAAAATGTCCTGGTAAATGTGCAGGAAGCCAAGCGTTACACCTTCAACTACGGCTTGGGACTGGAGTTCCAGACGGGACAGCCCACCGTCAACGGGAGTAAGCCTCTGGGAGAGACGGGCGTCAGCCCACGGGTGTCGTTCGGAGTCACCCGGCTCAATTTCCGTGGCCTCAATCACACCATCGTGTTCAAGGCTAACGTAGGACGACTGCAGCAGCGCGGTCTGATCAGTTACGACGCCCCGCGTCTGTTCAACAACCCCAACTGGCGCCTCACATTTACGACCTTCTATGACAACACGGTTGGCGTCACCACCTTCACCTCGCAGCGTCTGGAGGGATCGGCGGCGGCCGAACAGACGATCAGCAAGGCCAGCATTATGACGTACCGCCTGACCTACCGGCGGGTTAAGGCGAACGACATATCTAAGACGATCAGCAACGACCAGATCCCCCTGCTGTCTCAGCCGACACGCGTAGGCATTCCCAACTTCAGCTACATTCGCAACAAGCGTGACAATGACCTGGAGAGCACCAAGGGGAACTACACCACGGTAGATGGAGGTGTAGCCTACCGCTACTTTGCCTCGGAAACTGATTTCGGTCGCCTGCTTATTCAGAATTCCACATATCATTCATTCGGCAAGAACCGGGAGAGGAAATTTGTTCTGGCTCGCTCCACGCGCATTGGAGTTGAAACTCCATTTGGAAGAACTTTCATGCCCCAGCCAGGGGAAGAATGCGAGGCACCTGCACCCGGGCAGCGAGGATGTCTTCCACTGGCCGAGCGCTTCTTTGCCGGGGGAGGGAACTCCCATCGCGGATTCGGATTGAACCAGGCCGGACCACGTGATCCCGCGACTGGCTTTCCCCTGGGCGGAGCCGCGTTGTTCGTCAACAATATTGAACTACGCACTCCGCCCCCGACCCTGCCCTTTTTTCAGGACAACATGAGTTTCGCTATCTTCCACGACGCCGGTAACATTTTTACTAATGGACACGATCTTTTTCACAACCTATTGCAATGGCAACAGAAAACCCCCGATCTATGTATGCACCCTGGCACCGCTGCGAAGTGTGACTACAACTATATTTCTCACGCCATCGGGATCGGTGTGCGATACAAGACCCCGGTGGGCCCGGTGCGCTTCGATTTCGGATACAATCTGAATCCGCCCGCATTCCCGCGTTGCGATGACGTGGTGACGCAGGGGCAGACCTGTCCAGCGGACAAGTTTGTTCCCCAGCACGCTAGTCATTTCAACGTTTCCTTCAGCATTGGACAGACTTTCTGATGCGCAACAGGCTCTCCATCTTCGTCTGCACCTTGGCGCTTGTCGCGCTGGCTTTCTTGACCAGCACAGCGGAAGTAATTGACCGCATCATGGCGACCGTCAACGGCCATATCATTCTGCAAAGCGACTGGGAAGATGCGCTTCGCTACGAAGCGTTTAGCAATGGCCGCCCCCTGGATCACCTGACCGCGGATGACAGCAAGTCAGCCCTCGATCACCTGATTGACCAGGAGTTGTTGCGTGAACAGCTGCGGGCTCCGGATTCCCAGCACACATCTCCGGAGGAAGTGGCGCAGCGTATCGCTGAAATTCGCAAGCAGTATCCCAACGGCGAAAGTGAAGCGGGTTGGCAGGCCCTGCTCCAGAGCTACGGTCTCGGTGAGGAAGAGGTCAAGAATCGCGTAGCCGCCCAGATGGACCTCATGAGCCTGGTGGACTCCCGCCTGCGTCCAGCAGTCAACATCGATAACAAAAGCATCGAGAGTTATTACCAGCAGGAGCTTCTCCCTCAACTTCACCAATCCGGTGGGCAGAGCGTCCCCCTGGCGGAGGTCTCTGGGAAAATCAAAGAACTTCTTACCCAGAAGAAGATCACTCAACTGCTTACCACCTGGCTGCAAAGCCTTCGCGCAGGTAGTCAAATCCGCTCGGAGGCATTGACGGCGGGACCCGGGGGCCGGGGACAATGAGTGAAACCGGCACGAAGCCGGCACGGCGCAAGATCTGGAAATTCCTGCTGTGGTTCATGCTTGCTGGCCTGTTGTTCCTGGTGGGCCTGGGCTGGTACACGACAACAGATTCTTTTCGCGAGCTCGTCCGCCGGCGTCTGGTTAGCATGTTGGAACAGATGACCGGCGGGCGGGTGGAACTGGGCAGCCTGCACACAGTCCCGTTTCACCTGCAGATGGAAGTACGCGATCTGACCATTCACGGTCGTGAGCAGCCCGGGGAAGTGCCCTATGCCCATGTAAACAGTCTGATGGCCCAGATGAAGATCTGGTCGATCTTACGGCCTGAGGTGGGACTGGCCTACTTGATTCTCGATCATCCCGTTGTCCACATCATCCTTTATCCCGATGGCAGTACCAACCAGCCCGAACCAAAACTGAAACAGGTTTCAAAGGTGAAACCAGTCGAGCAGCTTTTCGCGCTCTCCATTAATCGTTTTGAAGTCCGCCACGGAGAGGTCATTTGGGGAGACCAGAAAATCCCCCTCGATTTCGCCGCCAGCAATGTCTCCGCGGACATGAGCTATGCCCTCTTCCGCCGAACCTATGACGGCAATATCTTGCTGGGCAAGGCCGACACGGCGTTGCAGAACTACCGTCCTTTTGCCTGGACTGCTGAAGCCCACTTCAGCCTGAGCCGGAACCGGATCGAGTTGCGATCTCTGAAAGCAACCTCCGGCCGCTCCCACCTTCAAGCCAAAGGGCAAGTGCAGGGTTTCAGCCAATCGGATTTTAGCCGGACGAAAGTAGAAGGCGACTACGACGCGACCGTTGACCTTGCCGAAGCGGCAGCCATTGTCCGACGCCCGGAGGTTGTGCGCGGTGAGGTGCGGCGCGGCGAAGTCCGGTTGACGGGGCACGGCTTCTGGTCCACTCAGGATTTCTCGTCGATTGGAAAGTTTCTGTTGTCAAATCTGGATTGGCGCGATGCTCCCGTGGGAGTCCACAACGCCAACCTCAGCGCGCAATATTCCCTCAATCCGAAGCGGCTTGTGCTGTCCCAGATCCAGGGGCGTGTGTTCGGCGGCAGCGTTGCCGGCGATGCTGAGGTGACCCAATGGCTCAATCCACAAACTGCAAGTCTGGCCGCCAAGACAAAAGAATCCGACAGGCAGGTGGGCGCGGTGCGGCTGCGCCTTAAGGACCTGTCGGCCGCTGAAATTGCGGCGGCCTTGTCGACTCCGTCACGGCCATTTCACAAGGTTAGACTTGCCGGACTGGTGAGCGGCAACCTGGATGCCCGCTGGAAAGGCTCGCCCCGCGCGCGGAAGCTCAATTCGTGGCCGATGTGATACCACCTGCAAAACCGTCTCGCGCGCAGTTGCCCATCACAGCTCACCTTCAGGGAACCTACCGGGCTGGCCCTGACGAACTGCAACTTGACCAGCTGAACGCATCTACCCGGGCCACGCAGGTTCGCGCTTCGGGAACATTTTCCTCCAGCGCCGCGCTCAAGGTTTCCGTCACTACCACAGACCTGAGCGAATGGCAGCCGGTGTTTGGCGCGGCAGGATATGGGGGGCCTGTCCCCATCACTCTAAAAGGTCACGCGTCCTTCAACGGCACCGCCACAGGGAAAATCTCCGAGATCACAATTGCGGGCAATTTGCAGTCGCAAGATTTCGAAACCCTGATTCCCGCTACCTCACAAACGGCCGAAAGAATGGTCAGGTGGGACGCGCTGCGGGCAGACATTCAACTATCACCCTCAGTTTTCGCGGTGCACAATGGCACGCTGAACCGCAACCCCGATTCGCTCAAGTTTGATTTCCACGTACATCTTTTCCAGCGGCAGTTTACCGATGCCAGCGCCTTCCAGGCTCACCTTGACACCCAGAACGCCGACTTGGCCGGGATTCTGGCCCTGGCAGGTTACGCATATCCGGTTACAGGGAGCGTGGATGTTCAGCTGCAGGTGGCGGGCACGCGAGCGGCCCCCGTTGGGCAGGGGCATATTTTGCTGCGCAACGGAACGGTCTACGGTGAACCAGTCGAGCGCTTCGCTGCTGCTCTGGATTTCAGCGGCGGAGAAGTCGGTTTAAAGAATATCGAACTGAAACATTACGAGGCAACGGTTGCGGGCGATGCTGCTTACAATCCCACGAACCAGGCTTTCCGCTTCAATCTGACGGGTACAAAGTTTGACCTCGCTCGAATTGCCCAACTGCAAAATGGCCACGTCGACGTCAACGGCTTCGCTGATTTCTCAGCTTCCGGTTCCGGCACTCTGCAATCACCCGGGATCAACGCGGCGATTCATGTTCGCGACCTTGCTTTTGACCAGGAGCGCGCAGGCGACTTTACTATCAACGCGATTTCCCATGGCGCCGAAGTGCAAATCACTGGTCAATCCCAATTTGAGCAGGCGGAGCTCAAGGTTGACGGCAACGTTCAGGCGCGGGGCGATTGGCTTGCCGATGTGTATTTCCGCTTTCGCCAACTCGATGTCGATTCGCTCCTGCGGGTCTATCTAAAAGGCGGCGTCACCGGACATTCGCACGCGGATGGCGAAGTGCACCTGGTCGGACCTTTGCGCCGGCCCCACGAACTGCAGGTCACGGCTCGTCTCGACGGTGTGGATGCGGGAATAGAAGAAGTAAAACTCCACAACGACGGCCCGGTTCGTTTCTCTATTGCCAACCAGATCCTCAAGATCGACCAGTTCCACCTGGTGGGCGACGACACCGACGTTTCGGCCACGGGCACCGTCCAGTTGACCGGAGAACGTGACCTCGATGTGCGGGCTCAAGGCCGGGTAAACCTGAAACTGATCGAGAGCTTCAATCCGGACTTCACCTCTTCCGGCGTGGTCACGGTTGATCTATCGCTCTCGGGGGCGTTCGCCAAGCCCGTTACGCAAGGCCGTGTCCGTATCGATCATGGCGCTATCGCCTATATCGATCTGCCCAAGTGCCCTGAGCGACATCAATGGCTCGCTGATCTTTAATCAGGATCGGCTGCAGATTGAGAGTCTGACCGCGCACACTGGTGGCGGCCTGGTTACCTTCGGTGGTTATGCTACCGACCGCGGAGGAAAATTTAGCTTCGACCTTACCGTGCAGGGGCAGGATGTCCGCCTGCGTTACCCGCCCGGTATCAGTTCCACTGCCAATACTAATTTGCATTTTGTGGGCGGCTCTTCCGGCTCCACCCTTACCGGCGACATCACAGTAATGAAACTGGCGATGACGCCCGGCTTTGACTTCGGGGCCTATCTGGATCGCTCCCAGGCTTCCGCGCTGCCGCCCACCAACCGTCTGCTGAATCGGATTCGTCTCGACGTTCACATTGTCACCACTCCGGAGTTGCAGATGCAGACTTCCAGCGTACGACTTTCCGGCGACGCCGATTTGCATCTCCGAGGCACGGCGGGGAAGCCCGTGATCCTGGGCCGCGCCGACATCATCGAAGGCGAAGTGTACTTTAATGGCACCAAGTACAGCCTGGAGCGAGGCGACGTCACTTTCATCAACCCGGTGACCACCACGCCCGTTCTTGATTTGCAGGCCACCACCCGAATTCGTGATTACGACGTCACCCTCAATCTCAATGGACAGATCGACCGGCCTAACGTGACCTACCGTTCCGAGCCGCCTCTGCCCACTTCTGACATTATCGGGCTGCTGGCGTTTGGCCAGACCTCGGAAGAATCGGCGCAATTGAACAACCAGTCGCAGTCGGCCTTCAACTCAGAGACCTCCAGTGCAATCCTTAGTGCCGCGCTCAACGCCACAGTGAGCAACCGGGTACAGAAACTCTTCGGCGTCAGCCGTATCAAAGTCGATCCGCAAGGCTTGACCACGGAAACCTCGCCCACCCAGACGGGCCCCGCAGTGACCATTGAGCAGCAGGTCCAGAACAACCTGACCCTCACCTACACGACCAACGTGGCACAAGCCTCGCAGCAGATCATCCAGGTGGAATACAACCTGACCCGCAACGTCTCGATCGTGGCCGTACGTGACCAGAATGGCGTGGTCAGCTTTGACGTCAGAGTCCGCCAGCGAAAGAAGTAGATTCTGGGGGCTTGGTGCCGGTGCAGCTGGCAGTCGCGTGGGTTGGCCCGCGCCAGTCGCGAGCAAGCCCAGCTAACTGGTAAGATTCGAATTGGCATTTGACTGCTGGCTATTGATTACCGAATCCCATCCCGATCGTTTTACGCTCGAGCGCCAGAAGATGGTGGAGACCCAGCTGCGAGCACGTGGCATCCGGGATGCGCGCCTGCTTGCTGCCATGGAACTTGTCCCGCGCCACGAGTTTGTGGAGCCGCACTACCGCGATCAGGCCTACGAAGATCATCCTCTTCCCATCAATGCGGGTCAGACCGTCTCGCAACCGTATATCGTCGCGCTGATGCTGGAGATTTTGCACCTGGAGCCCTCCTCCAAGGTATTGGAGATCGGAACCGGTTCCGGATATCAGACGGCCATATTGGCGGAAATTTGCGCTCACGTCTATTCCGTCGAACGTCATTCGCAGCTGGCCTACGAGGCGCAGGAGACGCTCTCCCGCCTCGGCTTCACCAACGTGACTTTGCGTGTGGGCGACGGGGGCCAGGGTTTGCCCGAGTACGCCCCATTCGACGCCATCGTGGTCTCCGCCGCCGCAAAGCAAATCCCTGTGCCGCTGTTTGACCAGTTGCGCGAGGGTGGCCGCATGATTATCCCGGTGGGTCCGCACGAAGCGCAGGAGCTACAGTTGGTCCGCAAGCGGGAGGGGAAGCCGCTGATTACTTTGCTTGAAGGATGCCGCTTCGTACCCCTGATCAGCAGTGCGGCCTAACTAGGCTGGGCATCATCGCTACCCCTTGCTTTACAATTCTCTCGTGCCTCTTCTCCGTAATCTGCGCGTCACTCTGGAGATGATCAAGTGGGAGCACTCCATTTTTGCGCTCCCTTTTGCCCTCTGTGGAGCCATGCTGGCGGCGAACGGCCTGCCCGCCGGACAGCAACTGCTCTGGATCATCGTTGCCATGGTCACCGCCCGCTCCGCTGCCATGGCCTTCAACCGGCTGGCCGACGCCTCCATTGACGCCGCCAACCCTCGCACCCAGACGCGCGCTTTGCCCGCAGGCACGCTCGCGCCAGCGTTCGTCGCCACTTTCGTGATCGTTTCCTGTGGAGTGTTTGTTTTCGCTGCCTCTCGCCTGAACCGCTTGGCGCTCGTGCTCTCGCCGGTCGCGCTGGCGGTGGTATTGGCGTACTCCTACACCAAACGCTTCACTCGTTGGTCGCACCTTGTTTTGGGACTGGCGCTGGGCATTGCTCCCTCCGCGGCCTGGATCGCCGTGCGCGGCTCTTTCGATCCCCGCATTCTGCTGCTCACCGCGGCAGTAACATTTTGGGTGGGTGGTTTCGACGTACTCTATGCCTGTCAGGACTACGAATTCGACCAGCAAGCCGGCTTGCATTCCATCCCCCGCTACTTCGGCATCGGCCGTGCGCTCTGGATCGCTCGTCTCTTCCATGCATTTATGTTGATCCTGCTGGTGGGCCTGGTCGTGGTCTTTGGGCTGGGTAAACTGGCGGTGATTGGCGTAGTTGTGGTGATGTTACTTCTTGCTTATGAACATTCCCTGGTTTCAGCCACCAATCTGTCAAAGCTGAACGCGGCGTTCTTCACCATGAATGGCGTGATCTCGGTGGTCTTCTTTGTTTTCATCGCCGGAGACCTGCTGCTGCGGAAATGAGATCGTTACCGCCATCTCCTGCATTGCTGTGACGTCCGCCGCTTGCCTGCGGTATCATCAATAGTGATGTTTGCGCCGCATCCATTCCAGACCGACGACCCGAGGCTCCACCCTATCCACGCCAGGGTCTTGGCTGCCGAGCGGCTTGACGAACAAGATGCCCTCGCTCTCTACCGCACCGGCGACATTCTCGCCGTTGGCTGGCTGGCCAACCACGTCCGCGAACGAATGCACGGAGACAAGACGTACTTCAACGTCAACCGCCACCTGAATCCGACCAACGTTTGCGTGGCTGCCTGCCGCCTTTGCGCCTTTGGCCGCAAGAAAGACTCACCCGGCGCCTACACCATGGCGCTGGAAGAAGCTTTTGAGACTGCCGCTTCCGGCTACACCGAGGCAGTCACGGAATTTCACATCGTCGGTGGACTGCATCCCGACCTGCCGTTCCAGTATTTCCTCGACCTCATCTCCGGCCTCAAGCAGCGCTTTCCGCAAGTGCATTTGAAGGCTTTCACCATGGTCGAGGTGGCGTATCTCTCCAAGCGAGCGAAGCTTTCGATTCGAGAGACTCTGGAGCAACTGAAGGCGGCGGGCGTTGATTCATTGCCCGGCGGAGGCGCTGAGATTTTTGCTGACCGCGTGCGCCACATTATCTGCGACCACAAGATCGACGGCGACCAGTGGCTCGATACCGCCAAGCTGGCTCATCAGATTGGTCTGAAGTCGAATGCCACCATGCTCTACGGCCACGTCGAGAATGACGAAGACCGGGTCGACCACCTGCTGAAACTGCGCGCGTTGCAGGATGAAACCCACGGCTTCCAGACTTTTATTCCACTGGCATTCCATCCCGACAACACGCCGTTGCAGCATTTGCCCAAGACCAGCGGCATGCTCGACATCAAGCAAATAGCCGTCGGACGCCTGGTGCTGGACAATTTTCCCCACATCAAAGCCTACTGGCAGATGATGAGTCCCAAGATCGCGCAGATCGCGTTGCGTTTCGGCGCCGATGACATCGACGGCACTGTCATCGAAGAAAAGATCTACCACGACGCCGGAGCCACAACGCCACAGGGCATGCAACGCAAGGATCTGGTTCGCCTGATTCGCGAAGCCGGCAGGGAGCCGGTGGAACGCGACACGTTGTATCGGCCAGTTACGCGGACGGAGACGTCTGTCACAGTGGCAGTGTAGCCCCACCTTTTCTTGTAGAGGCGTAGCTTGCTACGTCTCCCGCCGCGAACTTAGACGATCAAATGCTACGTCTCCCACTCTGCACGCAAGACGTAGCAACCTACGTCTCTACTCCCAGATCAAAAAAACTGCTTTCTTTGATAATGCAATCCAAATTTACAGCCATTCCTTCGTTGCCAGGAGGTATAGAATGAAGCTGTAAGGACGATAAAGCTTCACGGGACCCGCTACCCGTGCTCTGAGGCTTGGCATGAATGTCCATATCAGCTATAAGCTGCGGAAAACTCCTGATCTCGAAAAAGAAATCCATCACCTGGTTGAAAAGCTACGCAAACGGCTGCAGGTGTTTCGGCCTGAACTGGTGCATCTGAAGGGCGTGGTAGAGCAGAATTCGCCACGCGAGGGCACCACAGTGTCGCTAAATCTGCGCCTGCCGTCGGGCCAAATGGCGGTGCAGCGATCAGCACAAGCGCCCGTGGCAGCGCTCAAGAACGCTTTTGACGACTTGCGGCAACAGATCACGCGCCACAAGGATCTGCTGCGCAGCTCGCACAAGTGGACGCGCCGCCGTTCGGGTAACTCCCGACCCACAGCACAGGTGCCCTTCGAGCAAACCCTCGCGGCGGTGCAGCCATCTACTATTTCCGCCGAAGATATTCGCTCCTACGTGAATGCGAATCTCTCCCGTCTGGAGCGCTTTGTCGAACGCGAGCTTTATTTTCGAGAGGCGGCCGAGCAGATGGTGCCCGACTCCGTGACTAAAGAAGAAGTGATTGACGAAGTGATTGCCTCGGCCCTGGGGGATGGCGGAGAGAAGCCGGAAAAACTGGCGCTCGAGCCGTGGCTCTACCGCCTGGCAATCCATGCCATCGGCGACCTCCAGGCTCGCAGTTCCGATCACGTTCTATCGGTGCACCTGGAAGACTCGGCTCGTGTCCCTAACGTTCGCGCCAGTGACGAGCCCGAACTCCAGTTTCATCAGCCCGATGAGACTCTCACCAGGGAAAGCACAATCGCCGATCGCCGCACAGCTACGCCTGAAGACATCGCCTCCTCAGACGAGATGGATCGGCTGATGGAATCCGCTCTGGCCGCGGCCAGGCCGCGAGACCGCGAAGTGTTCATTCTGCACACCATCGAAGGATTCTCGGTGGCGGAAATTGCCGCAATTACTGATCGCAAGCCGGAAGCCATCAGCGCCTCCATTGTCGCAGCCCGTGAGCACTTGCGGCGTTCGCCACCCATTGCCGGCCGTTTCAAAAACAGGGGCCTCCAGAACACGGGCACCGACTGATCCCGGTCACATTCAGGAGGGAAGAGGATGATCACTCGCGAAGACATGCTTGAGCTGGCCCAATTCCAGGGACATGGCACGGATTGCGCTGTCAGTTTCTACTTTCAGCCGTCACGGCCCAGGAACAAGTCACACCGCGAGGACGCCATTCTGGCCAAGGACCTGATTCGTCAGGCTCTGCGCGAGGCAGAGAAGAATGGCCGCAACGGCAGCGCCCGGGCTGACCTGCAACGCATTCTCGAGTTGGCTGCGGAATGGCATGGAAATCAGACGCACGCCAAGGTTGTCTTTGCTTGCAGCAGTCGTAATGTCTGGCGCGAATTCGAGCTGCCGCCGCAGTTGGCCGATACTCAGCTTTTCGTCAATCGCCGTTTTCACCTCAAGCCGCTGGTTCTGGTTTTGCGCGCCCAGCCACGCCTATGGCTGGCTTTTGTGGACCGCCACCGGGCCCGCATTTTTGATCTGCACCTCGACGAACTCAAAGAACGCGAAGCCCTGTTCCATGCTCTGCCACGGCGCGGCCGGGGAGACGGTTTCGCGGGATATGACGCTGGTCATGCCGAGCGCAGCGTGAACGATGAAATTTTGCACCACTACAAAAACGTGGCCGAGTATCTGCGGCAGGGGCAGGAAAAAGGGGCCTTCGACAATCTCATCATCGGATGCCAGGACATCAATTGGCACGACTTCGAGCCCCATCTCCATCCCTACGTGAAGCAACGATTGTTAGGACGAATTGCCGCGGATTTAGGTACCATCACCGAGCAGCAGGTGCGCGAGGAAGCTGGCAATATCCTGAGACAATCGCTCGATCAGCACCGGCGTGATCTGGTTAACGACGTAATCAGCCAGGCCAAGAGCAACGGAAATGGTGTCACCGGCCTGAGGCGCGTGTTGCGGTCCCTCGAAATGGGGGAAGTGCAGACCTTGCTGATCGCGGAAAATTACTCTGCGCACGCGGTCGAATGTGGGAGTTGCGGTCATCTCGACGCGCACATGGTGCGCTATTGTCCGCTGTGCGGCCGTGGTACGCGGGAGTTGGAAGATGTGTGCGAGGCCATTGTTCCTGCCGCCATCCGCCGCGGTATCGACCTGTTCTTCGTCAAGGACGAGCCCACACTGGACCATGTCGGCAATATCGCTGCCCTGCTCCGCTTCCGCGCCGATCAGAGTAAGGGCGGATTGGCCGCGGCGTCGTAAATCTCCCAGCACCACGATTCCTACCGGGAACGCTTGCCGAACGATGCACTGGTTCCCCTGCGTCGCACTCCGGCGCGGCGTGTTATCCTTTTCGGTTTCATAAGCCTTCATCCCTCATTAATCGTGGAGAACCAGAATGGCTTTCTCGCGCCGAGACTTTCTCTCAAGCGTAGCCATTGGCGCTGCGTCGCTCGGACTTGAGGCACAAGAGCGGAACAAACCGGACTCCGGTCCAGAAACGCCAGCAGGACCGGGCAAGAGGCCAATCATTGTTTCTGCGTTCAACGGCTTCGACTATCTCGAGGATGCCTTCACATTTCTAAAGAACGGCGGCGATACGCTGGACGCGGCATTGAAGGTGGTAAAGGGCCCGGAAGACGATCCCAACGAGACTAGCGTCGGCCTGGGCGGCTTGCCTAACGAAGAAGGCGTGGTGGAACTCGACTCCTGCTGTATGCACGGTCCCACCCGTCGTGCTGGGTCGGTCGGGGGTGTGCGAAACATCAAGAACGTATCACTGGTGGCCCAGGCGGTAATGCGGCACACCGGGCACGTCATGCTGGTAGGAGAGGGCGCGGAGCGTTTTGCCGTTGCCCAGGGTTTCCCCCGGGAGAACCTGCTCACCGAACGTTCTCGCAAAATTTGGCTGCTCTGGAAGGAAACCCATTCCGACTGGTGGGGGCCGGGTTTGGCCGATCCGGACTGGAAAAAACGGATACCAGTGTCACCACACAGCGAAGATTTCCAGCAACGGATCGAGCGTATGAAGGAAGTAGCTGCTGATATCGGGATTGCGCCCGAGCAGCGCATGTTTGCGATCCGCAACGTTCTGTTCCCGCCCACCGGCACCATCCACTGTTCGGCGCTGAACGAAAAAGGAGAAATCTCAGGTACAACCACGACCAGTGGTCTGGCATGGAAGCTTCCCGGGCGCTGCGGCGATTCCCCCATCATCGGAGCCGGTTGCTACACCGACCAGGATGTGGGCTCAGCAGGCGCCACCGGCAGTGGGGAGGAAAACATCAAAGTGGCAGGGGCGCACACGATTATTGAGAATATGCGCCACGGAATGTCGCCGCTCGACGCCGGCATGGACGCATTGAAGAGAATCTTACGCAACTACAACGGTGACATGGACCGTCTGCGCTTCATGGACATGACTTACTACGTCCTGCGCAAGGATGGGGCTTACGCCGGCGTCTCGCTGTGGGAGGGCTATGAGCCAGGCAAGCCCCACAAGATCGCGGTCCACGATGGCGTCAGGCGGGCGGAGAAAACCGTGAACCTCTTCTCGGGCGTTTCTCAAGAGTGGCCGCCAACGCCAGCGTAAGCCTTCAAAGGGACAAGGACCTCGTGTTTTAAGGATTTCAGTCTTAGGCCACCGAGGCATCAAGAACAAAGCGGCTCAATTCCGACCCTTTTCGATCAAGTCCTTCGCGCTAACTCCCTTGTGCTGCTCGGCACGCTTTCGAATCCGGTCAATATCTTGGAAAATGTCTTCGAGGCTGGCTTCGGGATGTGCAGGCACAATGAGGGCTGCCAATTTGCCCCTGCGGGTGATCCCGATGCGTTCGCACTCCCCCAGCGCGCTCGACAAGCTCGGAGAGTTCCTGCTTGGCCTCAAAGAGTCCCACGGTCCGCATATGCACTCCACTAGTAATCTAGATTAATATCCTAGATTGATTCGTGCACTAAAATAGTGTACACTGGCTTAGTATGAAAAACATCACTCTGAGCGCGGACGAAAGCCTGATCGAACAGGCACGCCTAGTCGCCCGGGCGCAACACAAGACACTAAACGCCGCCTTCCGCGAATGGTTGGAACAGTACGCGGCGCAAGCCGGAGGGGGTGCGGCAGTGGATGCGCTAATGCGTCGTCTGCGCCATGTGCGGTCGGCTGGCCCCTACACCCGGGATGAGATGAATGAACGGTAGATTCTTCCTTGATACCAACATCTTTGCCTACAGCTTCGACGCCAACGTACCAGCGAAGGCAAAGCGGGCCTTACAGCTCATTCGACACGCTGCGGAGACCGGCAAGGGAATTGTCAGTTATCAGGTGGTGCAAGAGTTCTTCAATGTCGCCTTTCGCCGTTTTGCGCAACCCATGAGCACGGCGGAGGCCGAGCAATACTTGATCACTGTGTTCCGTCCTCTACTGGCAATTCACTCTTCTTCTGTTCTCTACGTCGAAGCTTTACGCATAGCGAGGGAATACCAGCTGTCTTGGTATGACTGTCTAATTGTGGCCGCTGCCTTACAGGGCGAGTGCAGCATCCTATACAGCGAAGACCTGCGGCACGGGCAGAACATCGGAGAACTGCGGATCGAAAATCCGTTTATTTGACCAAAAAAAAGCGCTGGCGGCCAACGACGATCGACCAACGACCGTTTCTACACAAACCTCACCTTTACATCCGGTCCCTTCTCCAGATGGATGCTGTCGATGAATCGCACCTTGCCGGTGCGCAGCGTCAAGATGACCGATGAAGTCCGCGTGCCTTCGCCGAAGAATCGGACGCCCTTCATTAAAGACCCGTCGGTCACGCCGGTAGCGGCGAAGATGAGTTGCTTGCCTGGCGCCAGGTCCTCGGCCTCATAGATTTTGCTCTTGTCCTTGATTCCCATGCGTGCAATGCGCTCTTCCAGTTCAGGCTTGTCGATTACCAGGCGTCCCAGCATGTAGCCGTTGAGGCAGCGAATAGCGGCGGCGGTAATCACGCCCTCAGGGGCTCCGCCCGAGCCCATGACGGCATGCACTCCCGTTCCGATAACCGCAGCCGCAATGCCGGCCGACAAGTCGCCATCACCGATCAGCCTGATCCTTGCTCCGGCCTTGCGAATGTCAGCAATCAGCTTCTCGTGCCGGGGCCGGTCGAGAACGATGATCACCAGATCCTCAACGTCGCGGTGCATGCGTTTGGCAATATTCTTGAGGTTGTCGACCACTGGCGCGTCGAGGTCCACCGCGCCCTTACAGGAAGGACCGACCACGATCTTTTCCATATAACAGTCGGGCGCGTTGAGCAACCCACCGCTTTCGGAAGCGGCCAACACCGTGATGGCGCCCGGCGCGCCCGTGGCGCACAGATTCGTGCCTTCCAGGGGGTCGACGGCGATATCTACTTCCGGAACTTCAGTTCCGTCAGGAAACTCGGCGCCCACTTTCTCTCCGATGTAGAGCATGGGCGCCTCATCGCGCTCGCCCTCGCCAATCACGATGGTGCCCCGCATGGGGATAGAGTCCATGGTCTTGCGCATAGCCTCGGTCGCCACCTGGTCCGACAGCTTGCGTTCTCCCTGGCCCATGGTGTGTGCGGAAGCAATTGCCGCAGTCTCAACCACCCGAAGAAATCTGGACGCCAGATCGCTTTCAATGTTCCGGCCAAAAGTTCGAGCTTTGGCCTCCGATTTGGTGCTCGTTGCCATAAGTGCCTCCGTATGAACCGGTTGTGACTATAACTCCAACTGACTTGGGAGTGAAAGTAACGGGCGTGTACCTCGCGGGGCGCCACTTGCGAAGAGCTAGCGATCTTGTCAAGGGCGGTTGCGAGAGGTGCGTTGGGTTAGGAATCGGCGTCGAATCCGGGCGGGCTCCCTGAAAATAAAGCCGCGTGTTCCCAATGGATTTTCGTGCTGCGGCACTTTCGCGCCAACGCACAAGCTTCTATCCCGGCCTCGCAGGGGTGTCCCAAAGGACGCCTTGAGCCTTGGGAAGCTGTTACGGGCTGCTCCCGAAAGAGCGCCCAATTCCATCCAGAACACGCGGACCGAGTGATTCTGCATCTCTTGGAATTATCCTGTCAACGCCCGAATTTGGTGCAGTTCAAAGCCGGGTTGCCGTCCTCAGAACGCGTCGATCCCGGTCACGCTCTGACCAATGATCAGGGTGTGAATATCATGCGTGCCTTCGTACGTCTTCACTGATTCCAGATTCGCCATGTGGCGGAAGATCGGATATTCGTCGGCCACGCCGTTGGCCCCCAGAATGTCACGCGCCATGCGGGCACACTCCAGCGCCATCCAGACATTGTTTCGCTTGGCCATGGAAATGTGCTGCGGGGCTACTTTGTCCTTGTCTTTAAGACGGCCGACCTGCAAGACCAGCAACTGCGCCTTGGTGATTTCGGAAATCATCCATGCCAGTTTTTCCTGCACCAACTGATGAGAAGCGATGGGCTGGTCGCGAAACTGCTTGCGGAATAGTGCATACTGCAGGGCGCAATCGTAGCAAGCCATGGCCGCACCCACTCCGCCCCAGGCGATGCCGTAGCGCGCCTGGCTCAAGCACATCAGCGGAGACTTCAAGCCCCCGGTCTTTGGCAGCAGATTCGATTCCGGTATGCGCACATCTTGCAGGGAAAGGCTCGAAGTGACGGATGCCCGCAGCGACCATTTGCCATGAATGTCTTCAGCCCGAAAGCCCGGCCGGTCGGTTTCCACCAGAAAGCCGCGAATTCTGTTGTCTTCGTCCTCCGCTTTGGCCCAAATGATAGCCACGTCTGAGATGGAGCCCGAAGTAATCCACATCTTCTCGCCGTTGAGAACGTATTCCTTGCCCGACCTTTTGGCACGAGTGCGCATACCGCCAGGGTTGGAACCGAAATCCGGCTCGGTCAACCCGAAGCAGCCGATCTTTTCACCCTTTTGCATTACCGGAAGCCAAGTCTGCTTCTGCTCTTCGCTGCCAAAGGCGAAAATCGGATACATAGCCAACGATGAGTGAACGCTGACGAAGGAGCGAATCCCGCTGTCACCGCGTTCCAACTCCTGCATAACTAGGCCGTACTCCACGTTCGACATGCCGGCGCAGCCGTAGCCCTGGAGGCTGGCGCCATAAAAGCCCAGGTCGGCCATGGGTTTCACCAGTTCTGTGGGGAAGCGCGCGGAGCGGTTGCACTCCTCGATGATCGGAATCAGGTTGTCTTCAATGAACTTGCGGGCAGTGTCGCGGACCAGACGCTCTTCGTCCGTGAGCAGGGAATCGAATTCGAGGAAATCGACTCCCCGGAACTTGATAGCCATCAGTCTCTCGTTTCTGTTTCGTAGCCGCGAATCGGGCAGGCACTCAGGGGACTGGAAACCCTAGAAGTTAACAAAGCCTAAGTGAGCGCGTCAAACGGGAATCTGTGGATCGGACACTTTTGTCCGCGGCTTTTGACTTGAACGTTAGGTCACTAAACCACGTTTCGAGCCCTCTGTTGTCAAAGAGGGACAATGCCCAAACCAGAGTCAATTTCAAAAGCGTCGGACAAGAATGTCCGCCCCGCACCGGAAAGGCGATTTTACAATCTTTTTGCAAGTCGTCGGCACGCTGTTAACCCGCCGCATCTAAGCTTTTAGTAAGTTGCACAGCGGCCCGAAGAGGGGCACAATACAGCGGTCTCAAGGACATGAGATTCAACGTGCTCCAGCGGCGAATGACGCGGATGGGAATGACGCGGATGGTTTTGTCCGGCGCGGTCTTTCTAGCTGCGTTGCTGACCTCGGCCAGCGCGGCGGATGTCCCAGCCATCCGGACTTCATTGGATCAGGGTTTTCGTCTGCTTTACAACCTGGATTTCGACCAGGCTCATCAGGTTTTTCTTTCCTGGCAGCAGGAGCATCCGCAAGACCCAATCGGACCAACAGCCGAGGCAGCAGGGTTGTTATTCAAGGAATTCCATCGCTTGGGTGTTCTGGAATCTCAGTTTTACACGGACGACAAGAGTTTTATGAATCGTGAAAAGGTCGTTCCGGACCCTGCTCTGCGCGACGGTTTCAACGCGGCGCTGGCCAAAGCACAAGCCAACGCCAACGCTCGCCTCGCGACAAGTCCTCAGGATCGGGACGCCTTGTTTGCCATGACCCTGTCATCAGGCCTGCAGGCCGACTATGCCGCGATGATTGAGAAGCGCAATCTCCCCTCGCTGCGTTACACGCGTGAGGCGAATGATTGGGCCGCCAAATTGTTGGCGGTAGATCCGGATTGTTACGATGCGCACGTTGCCACTGGCTTCAGCAAGTACATCATCGGCAGCATGGCGGCGCCGGTGCGATGGATCATGCGCCTGGGCGGTGTTTCAGGAGACAAGAAGGAAGGAATCGCCGAGTTGCAGTTGACCGCCGACCATGGCCAATATCTGGGACCCTTTGCACGAATCCTGCTGGCCATCGCATACGTGCGAGACAAAGATACTCCCCGAGCCCGGAGCGTATTGGCTGCACTGCGTGATGAGTTCCCCAAGAACCCGCTGTTCGCGCGTGAAATCGCCCGCCTGGATGCTATCCATTAAATGCAGCCGTGTGGCGCGGGCGCCCTCGCCTGAGGCGTTTGATGTAGATGTTGGCTTCGTTTTGACCCAATCGGATCGCGGTGGAATCAGCCGGTTCATGTGAAATTCACCCGGTTGTAACACTCCTGTAACAATTGCGGCGTACAACTGCGGCATCAATATTAAGGAGGAACATCGAGTGATCCGCCGCATCGTGCTATTGTGTCTCGCTCTCGCCCTACCTGCTTTAGGGCAGACAACTTTGAACGGAGCTGGAGCTACTTTCCCCAATCCGATGTATCAAAAGTGGTTTAGCGAATATCACAAGGCCCATCCAGATATCCAGTTCAACTACCAATCCATCGGAAGCGGCGGCGGCATCCGTCAGGTGCTGGCGCAAACGGTTGATTTTGGGGCGAGCGACGGTCCCATGACCGACGAGCAACTCTCTCAGGCCAAGACCAAGATCCTGCACATTCCCACCGTGCTTGGCGCCGTAGTCCCGGCATACAACGTTCCCGGCGTTACCGGAGAACTGAAGTTCACGCCAGAGGCGTTGGCTGGTATCTTTCTGGGCAAAATCACTACATGGAACGATCCTGCTATTGCCAAGGCAAACCCTGGCGTCAGCCTGCCCAACCAGAACATTATCGTGATCCATCGTTCGGATGGCAGCGGCACCACCTATATCTTTACTGACTACCTGTCCAAAATAAGTTCGGATTGGCAAAACGGTCCTGGCAAGGGAACTTCGGTGAAGTGGCCCATCGGCTTGGGCGGCAAAGGTAACGAGGGTGTGGCGGGCATGATCCGCCAGATGCAAGGCGGGATCGGCTACATCGAGCTCATCTACGCCGTGCAGAATAAGATCGACTATGGAAGCGTCAAGAACGCGTCCGGAGCCTTCGTGAAAGCTTCTCTGGACAGCGTGACGGCAGCCGCGGCTTCCGCCAAGAGCATGCCTGCGGATTTCCGCGTATCCATCACCAATGCGCCGGGCAAGGAAGCCTATCCCATCTCCAGTTTCACCTGGCTGTTGATACCAGAAAAGTCCAAAGAGGCTGGCAAGGGCAAAATCCTGGCCGATTTCCTGACCTGGATGGTTGATGATGGCCAGAAAATGACGGCGGAATTGACCTACGCGCCACTGCCTGGGAACGTAGCGGAAAAGGTGAAGGGCGCTATCAAGCAAGTGCAGTAGCAGCGGCTCTGAGAAGAACCTGAGTCGAGAAGAGCGATACAGATGTGAGGGACGGCCGGAAGCGTCCGTCCCTTTTGCATTACGCTCTGTTGGTCAGGATTTGATGCGAGGCTCCGGTGCTCCGTCCTTCCCCGCATGTTCTATACTTACTCTTGGATGAAGCATTTCTGGGCAATCGCGGCGTTGCTGGTGGTACTGGTTTCACTGTCCAGTCTGCAGGCAGCGGAAAAGCAATATGGGCCTGGCCGGATCGTCGGTGTTGAGAAAAAAGCCCACGAACGGATTCTCTACTATCTGGTGAACACTCCCGTGACGCAGGACGATCCGTACTACGAACTATCCCTGCAACAGACCAACTGGCTCTACCTCGCCGAATACACGCCACGGCACGCTGCCGACAGTCTGCCCGACGATTGGAAGCCAGGCGCTGAAGTGCAGATGAAGCTTACGGACAAGCACCACGCGTGGGTCAAGTCGCCAGGAGGGCCTGAATTGCAGGTGACTGTCGTGAAGCGCCTACCGGCAAACGGAGACATGGCCGTCCAGAAATAATTGATCAGTGCCTGAAAGGCGAGGAGCCACTCGCGACCGATCACTGACCGCTGACAACTAATCACTGGGCACTTTGCCTATGTCACGCCTCGCGCTCGATAACCCGGCCTATTACATCAATCGAGAAGCCTCCTGGCTCGCCTTCAATCGCCGTGTTCTCGAAGAAGCTCAGGACGAGAAAAATCCCCTCCTGGAAAGGTTGAAATTTCTTTCCATCTCGGCCAGCAACCTGGATGAGTTTTTCGAGGTTCGCGTAGCCGGCCTGGTGCAGCAGATTGAAGATGGATACACGGAAGCCGGGCCGGATGGCCTCACCCTGGTCGAGGAGCGCGACGTTGTTTCCCGCGAGACCCACAAGTTCGTGGATGACCAGTACCAGTGCTGGAACGAAGACCTGCGTCCAGCACTGTCCACCCATGGAATCCGGGTTCTTGGCCTGCACGAGTTGGATTCTCGCGCCCGGGCTTTTATCGAAGAGTACTGTGAGCGGGAACTCGATCTCTTGCTCACCCCGGTGACGGTGGACCCAGCCCATCCTTTTCCGCGAGTGATCAATAAGGCCTTGTCGGTGGGCTTCCTGCTTCGCCGCCGCCGCCGCTCCGCACTCACTTACACCGGGGTGGTCACGGTGCCGCGAGCCTTGCCTCGGTTGGTGCGGCTGCCCTCGGAAGGAACGGACGACTTCATTTTCCTGGCTGATCTGGTGGCGTTCCACGCCTCGCGGATGTATCACGGCTACGACATCGTGTCTTCGGCTGCGTTCCGGGTCACCCGCAACAGCAATCTTTACCTGGCGGAAGAAGAATCCCGCAATCTGCTGGAATCGGTGCGGACCGAGTTGCACAACCGCCGCAAGGGCGATGCAGTACGGCTTGAGATTGAGTCCGACGCTGATCCGGAAATCATCGAACGCCTGCGCACCAATTTCGAACTGGAGCCCTGGCAGGTTTTTTCCGTCAATGGTCCGGTGAACTTGTCGCGCCTGTTCAACATTTATGAGCAGACGGCGCATCCTGAGCTTAAGTTCAAGGCCTTTATCCCGCGCGAGCTTCGGCTAACCGCCAAGTCGCAGGATTTGTTCGAGGAACTCCGCCGCCACGATATCCTGCTGCACCACCCCTTCGACTCCTACGATGCCGTCGTCTCGTTCATCGAGTCCGCCGCCCAGGATTCGCGGGTACTCTCCATCAAGCAGACGCTCTATCGCACCAACGAGCATTCGCTAATCGTCCCTGCGCTGATTGCGGCTGCAGAGAAAAAAGAAGTAACCGCAGTCGTAGAGCTGAAGGCCCGCTTCGACGAAGACACCAACATTCGCTGGGCCCGCGATCTGGAAGATGCCGGGGTGCAGGTGTTCCACGGCGTGGTCGGCCTGAAGACTCACTGCAAGCTGTCGCTATTGGTCCGCCGCGACCATGATGGGGTGACTCGCCGCTATGCCCACCTGGGAACCGGAAACTACAATGCCAGTACGGCCCGTATCTACACCGACCTGAGCCTGCTCACCGCCGACCCGGAGATCACCAGTGCGGTGCATGACGTGTTCAACTTCCTGACTGCTTACGCCGAGCATCCCAAGTACGAACCGCTGCTGGTTTCACCACTCGACCTGGCGGAAGGTTGCCTCAGCCTGATCGCTCGCGAGACTGAACACGCGCGGCACGGCCGCCCGGCCCACATCATCGCCAAGATGAACGCGCTGCTTGACAAGAACATCATCATGGCCCTGTATCGTGCCTCGCAGGCGGGAGTGAACGTCGATCTGATGGTTCGCGGAATGTGCGCCCTGCGGCCGGGCGTGCGCGGCGTCAGCGATCGCATTCGCGTACGCAGCATTGTGGGCCGCTTCCTCGAGCACAGCCGCATCTTCCATTTCGCCAACGGAGGCCAGGAAGAGGTGTATCTCAGCAGCGCCGACTGGATGCCACGCAATCTCTACGAACGCGTAGAGGTAATGTTCCCACTGAAAGACGCGCTCAACCGTGAGCGCGTGCGCCACGAGATTCTGGACGCCTACCTGGCAGACAATTTGAAATCCCGCATTCTCACGAAGGACGGCACTTACGTCCGTAGCTGGCAGGCGGAGGGCAAACGTAAACCCCCGGCGGGTGCGCAGGCCTTCAGCTCGCAGGATTTTCTACTTGGACTGGCAGAGGGCAAGCAGGCCTTGGAAGCCATGCCTATGCCCACCACCCGGAAAGCTCGGCGAGTCGTGCTCGGCAAGGGACGGTAAACTAGACGGTAAATTGAAATGATCATCTACTTCCTGCGTCATGCCAGTGCCGGTGAGCCTCTCAGCAATCCCAAGAAAGACGAAAAACGCGCACTTGACGAAACCGGGGTCGAGCAGTGTGGCTATGTGGGTCGGGCTTTGTCCGCACTGGATGTGCAGGTGGAGGTCATTCTCTCTAGCCCGTTGAAGCGCGCCGCTCAGACCGCCTCATTGGTTGGCAACGAGATGGGCCACGAGGGCAAGTTGCAACTCGAAGACGGGCTGCGCCCTACAGCTTCCTTCGCGGATTTTCGCAAGATGCTGGACAAGTATGCCCGGCATGAATCCATCATGGTCGTTGGTCACAATCCGACGCTAAGCGAATTCCTGGGCCGCTCCGTCAGCGAAACCGGCTGCGAAGCCGCAGTAGACCTGAAAAAGGGAGCGATCGCCCGCGTGGAAATGAGCCGCAACGCGGGGTCCCTGGTATGGTGCCTCACTCCCAAGATTTTGCGTACGCTTTACGCGGCAGCCGCCGAAAGCTCCCGCCCGAAGACTTCCAGAAAATAACTTCTTTCCTTTTCAACTGCCCACAGCTCCAGGTCAACGCTGGCCCGCGGTTTGGCCAGCAGCAACAGGTTCACGCCGCCGTCCGCGACCCGTACCCGCGTTCCGCGCACCGCGCCGCTGCGCCCGAGATTCAGCGCGCGCGCCAGCCGCAGCAAGAGTGAAGCCTTGCGGACGAATTCCCGGTCGGCTGGTGGCAGGACCTTCATTGCTGCGTCACCCGGCACCGGACGTGACTTACCTAGATATCGCGCCGTGGCGGCGATAATCCGCCGTTGCTCGGGCGTGTATCCAAGTATTTCGGAATGAGCCACGATGTAATAGGCGTGCCGATGGCGTCCGTTGCGATTCACATAGTCGCCGACTTCGTACAACATGGCTGCCGCCGACAGCCATTCTGCATATTCCGGCGGTAGCCGGTGTACTGATTTCAAAGTCTTGAACAGGTGCACGGCAGCTTCGCGAACTTGCAAAGCGTGGTCCATGTCCACGCGATAATGTGCCACGGCGGTTCGGATCGAGTCCCACCGTTCCGATTGGATGTGCTTTCCCGAGCGCGTGCTGCGGTCGTATTCCGCCGCCATTTGGGCCAGCAGGCCGTCGCGCAATCCGAGCGGAGAATACCGAAACCCCGCCAGGTGGCACCGTTCCAGAAGCTCGGCATACACCACAGCGCCGGCGATCACGATCTCTGCCCGCCGCGGCCCAACCCCCGGCTGTTTCACCCGTTGCTCCAGGGGGCTGCGCGATAGCATCTTGGCGATGCGTCGCATCTGCGCTCGCGAGACTGCGGTTGCGCGTGGGCCTTTGGTCTTGTAGAGGCTATGACACACCGCCGCCAGAGACGCTGCCGTGCCCGAAGTTGCAATCACCGTTGTGGGGCGGGACCGTGCGATGCGGTCGGCAATCCGCCCAATCTCGCGTTCCACAAAGCCCCGCAGCCGGCGCAGTTCCGCCTTGCGTGGAGGATCGTGCTGCAGGAATTCGTTGGTGAGGCGCACCGCGCCCAGAGGCAAACTCACCGTATCGCGAATGTGGCCCTGGGTGGAAATCGTCAGCTCACAACTTCCACCACCGAGATCGACCATCAGAACCGGGGCCGCACTGACTCGCAGGCTTGAGACCAGTCCGAGGTGGATCAGGCGAGCCTCTTCCAGCCCAGAGATGATTTCGACCTTCCATCCCGTGGTGGAGCGCACCCACTCCAGGAAAGCCCGCGAGTTGCGCGCATCGCGCAAAGCGCTGGTGGCGACCACACGCACGGAATCCGCGCCTTCCTCCTGAACCGCCCTATGAAAGCGGCGGAGCACTTTGACCGTATCTGCAATCGCCTCCGGAGTGAGCAATCCCGTGCGGAAGGCGCCGTCGCCCAGGCGAGTGACTTGGCGATCTTCATGAATCTCGCGCAGGCTGCGCCCGGTAAGACGCGAGATTTTCAAACGAACCGAGTTCGATCCAATATCGACTGCGGCTAGAGTCGGCATGGGAGGCAAACAGTGTACCGCGTGGAGCATGTAAATTGATGCGTGTTCTTGGCGATTCGGATCGCCACCCAAAGAGACAGGACCAACTTCTGGACCTGATTTGCTATCCTACGCGGATGCCGCGCGCCTTCCTGATCGACACCGACGTCGCTTCCGATGACGCTGTTGCGCTGATTATGGCGCTCCGCGCCCCCGATGTCCGCGTAGTTGCGATCACTACCGTCGCGGGAAATGTCGAAGTTCAGCAAGCCGCGCGCAACGCCCTCTATACAGTGGAGCTGTGCGGGGCCAATGCCCCGGTCTATGTTGGCGCGGAAAAGCCGTTAAATCGCGCTCATCAGAGCGCGACCTGGTTTCACGGGAGCGATGGACTCGGAGATCATGGATATCCCCCGCCCCGCCAATCCCCCGGAAAGTCGCACGCCGTCGACGCCATGATCGAAGCCATCGAAGCGAACCCCGGACTCGTGATCGTCACGCTGGGGCCGCTAACCAATCTTGCCCTCGCGCTAATGCGCAGGCCGTCAATTGCCTCTCAGGTTGGCCGCTGCGTAGTTATGGGAGGTGCGCCATGCTGCGAGGGCAACGTGACCCCCGCTGCCGAATACAACGCCTGGGTAGATCCGGAGGCTGCCCGAACTGTCATGGCCAGCGGCCTTCCCGTCGAACTGGTAGGCTGGCAAACCTCCCGCGGAGAATCGGTTCTCAGCGAAGCGGATATCGCCCGCATTCGGGGATTCAGTAATCCAGTTGCTCACTTTGCCATCGAGTGCAATAGCCGCGCCCGCGAGGCTTACAAGGAGCAGACAGGAGAAGATGGCATCTCGCTGCCCGATCCGGTTGCGATGACCATCGCGCTCGATCCGACAGTCGGTACCGAGTGGAGCGAGCATCACGTAGATGTGGAAACCAGGAGTGAGTTGACGCGAGGAATGACGGTCGTAGACCGCCTCAATGTCGCTGCCGATGAGCGCAATCAAACTGTGTGGGCCGAAGTCCTGCGCCGGGGACGCAAAGTCAAAGTCTGCTGGACGATTGACCCGAAGCGCTGGAAGGAAGCCCTGTTTTCAGCACTGCGGAGCCCATCCGGGAAATGAAGCCCTTTCCGTAACCAGCCTAAGCGATGCGCGCTGGCGTCCTGACGTAAGCAATCACAAACAAGATACCGAGCAGAAGGTCGACGACGCCGAAGACCATGTCAGATGAATGCATGCGTCCTTGCCCGACCAATACGAATACAGCGGCAGCGTAGCTGAATTTTTCAATCACCGAAGGGATCATCAGCGGCCGATGGCGCGAAGGGTCCCTTGCGATGAAGATGAATACGATCTGCCAGGCCAGCGCCGCTCCTGCGAACCCGTAGAAGAATCCTGGATGCGTGATCGGCGGCGGATCGTTCCGGCCGATCAGATCAAACATGAAATAGAGCGGGGTGATGACCAGCACGCCCCAAATGGCCGCAATCCAAAATACAACCTTCGCAAACTTCACGGCTACCCCTCCATACTCACTCTCCGAAAATTCTATAGAACAGAAGACCGGATTGTCGTGGGCATACCCGTAATGTTTCGCGGGTCAACGCGGCACTCCGAAGACCCTCACGCGATCCTGCTCTCGTTGAACGGATCGCCGCCGGCCTGCCAGAAGGTCTTGCAGTGTCACTTGACCGCAAATCGCTTTGGTGGATCGATCAACCACAGGCATGGCGCTCACGCCCGTGGTCGCCATGGTCTCGGCGACGTCTCGGCAGGTCTCATCTGCGAAGGCATAAATCTCCGGCAACGCCGCCTCGGATCCCTGGCCATCTCCGTTCACACCTGGTTCGCGGAGCTCCGACATTACTTCCATCACGCTTACCATCTCCAGTGGATCCACCCCATACTCGCGGGTCAGGTGATAACCTCGGCGGCTTAGCTTTTCCGTGAGAATCGAGCGCGGCATGACTAGGGAGGTGACCGCATGAGCTGCAATACAAGCCAGCATCAAGGGGAGCAGTGCGGGAAGGCAGTCCGTCAGTTCCAGGCTGAAGACGATTGCAGTGAGCGGAACGCCGAGCGCACCGGATAGCATCGCGCCCATCCCCACCAATGCCCAAAGCGATTGAGCCGGGACGGATGCATGGGCCAGAACCGCTATCACTTCACCCAACGCTCCACCAATCATGAGCAAAGGGGCGAGCACGCCACCGGACGTTCCCGAGCCGAGCGAGAACGCCCACATCACAGACTTGGCAACGATCAGCCCCACCAGCAACGCCATGGGAGCGTTTCCTTGCAGGAGCTGAGCGATGTTGTCATAGCCCACCCCGAGTCCACGGGGGAAGAAAATGCCACCGATACCAATGCCGACTCCGCCGATCGCGGGCCACCACATCCAGTGCACCGGAAGATGCCCGAATAAATCTTCAAAACCATACATGGTGCGGCTCAGAGCCGCGGACGCCAGCCCGATCAGCAACCCGATTCCCACCGCTATGAACATCGTGGAACCGTTCTGTACCGCGGACCCGGCGGAAGTTGCGAACAGCGGCCCGGGTCCCAACCAGTAGACGCGCAGCACCGCTGCGATTACGCTTGCCAGGGCGACAGGGACCAGGCTCCGTGGCCGCAACTCAAACAAGAGAAGTTCCACTGCCAGCAGAGTTGCGGCTAGGGGCGCGGCGAAGGTTGCCGACATGCCCGCAGCCGCTCCCGCCACCAAAAGCGTGGTGCGTTCCGCGTCAGTCAGCTTCATCCATTGCGCGATCAGCGATCCAAAAGCCCCGCCTGTCATGATGATGGGACCCTCGGCGCCAAAGGGGCCGCCCGATCCGATTGCGATCGCGGCAGAGAGAGGCTTCAGGACAGCGATGCGCGGCTCCACACGCGCCCCTCCCAAGAGAATGGATTCGATAGCCTCAGGAATACCATGCCCCCGGATCTTGTCCGATCCGTACCGAGCCATGAAGCCAACGATCAGGCCGCCCAACACAGGTACGAAAGGCATCCAGAAACCAAGCGGACTTCCAGCCGGGGACACTGCCTGAGAGCTGAATCGGTGGTAATAAAACAGGTTGGTTGCCAAGGCGATACAGCGCAGCAATGCCACCGCAAGCCCGGCCGCGCCGGTTCCAACCACCAGTGCCGCCGCCGAGAGCAGCCAGACGCGGCGATCGACCGTAAAGTCCCGCAGAATGGAAGTTTGAGATCTCATCGAGGGCGCTGCCGGGTCTGTGCGCTGTCCACTCTCGCGATGCGTTGAAGTGAACGGACCAGAGGGGGCCCAAGTTCACGCAATTCTCGCGCATGACTCTGAGACAGCCCTTTCAGAACTCTTCTGCCTTTCATGGTGATTTCAAGGGATACCCGGCGGCGGTCCTGGGGATCGGGAGTGCGCACGAGCAGGCCCTGTACAACGGAGCGGTTTACCAACTCAACCGTGCTGTTGTGGCGGAGGCCAAGGCGCCCCGCCGCATAACCAATGCCGGCCACCGCACCCTCTGACGCCCCTGCCACCTGAAGCAGGAGCTGATGTTGCTGGGGATGGAGGTTCACTCGACGTGCCGCTCGCTCACTGAATTGCAGGAAGCTCCGCAGTTGGTATCGAAATTCCGCCAGAGCCTGTAGGAGGCGTCTCTCGGCTCGACTTGCGTTCATCTGTGCCGTCACACATTATATCGTCTCACGATATATTGTAGGGAGACAAGCGGTGCAGGAGAAAGGGTTCAAACTTTCGTGCAACTTCGTGTCCTTCGTGATTTGTCGCGTTTCGGAAACTGCCAGGAGAATAATACAGACTGAATCTATGCCACTGCAGCGTCCGAGGTGGAACTCTGCCGCGAGGGTCGACGGCCCAGCGTCGTAACCGCAGCCGTCTTTTTGCCTGCAAGCTTAGGACGTGTTTCGGTAAGAACATTCACCGCCTGGCGGAACTTCGCGCGAGCCACGTTGCGCAGAGCAGCGACCAGTGCCGAATCCCGAACACCGCCGAAAAGCTTTTCAGCTCTTTGCGCCAGTTGCGCCCAGTCGTGCCAGTCCCCAATCGCGTCCTGCATGTGGTTAAGTTGCTCCACCAGATGGACGGCCTCGGGATCTTTGCCCGCCATTTCCGCGATATAGCGCGCCCGCTTGCCTGCGATCCTGAAGCGGTGCAAGGTTTCCTCGGTCACAGCGCTTTGGTCGAGCGCCAGCTCGCTCACTTTTTGCAGCGCGACAGCCAGGGGATTGATCTCTTTTGGAATCTCCAGGCTACCGGCGGCCCTCTTCAGCCGTTTGCGCACCTCGCTGACGGTTTTCTTGTCCAGCGTCTTTACCAGTTTCTTTTCCTGCTTTCCCCGTTCTTCGGCCAGGGTTCTCGTCAGTTGTGATTTGCGCACCGGCTCTTGGGGAATCTTCAGGCTTCGCAACGCTGCGACCTCCACATCCAGATCACGAACCCGCCCTGCCTTTTTTCGCAAGCGACCCAGCATTTTCAGCAACTTCTTGTCATTACGACTCCGCTTCTGGGCCAGGTCCCCTACCAGCACTTCCACTCTGCGAGCGGACGTGCGGAAGCGGTGTATATTTTCCGGGGCAGGCTTGCTCGGAAGCTTGGCCAATTGGCGGCTGAGCTTGCGTAAAGCGAGACGAGTACTTTCCCGATCTAGCGGCATACAATCAAAACCACAGGGAACAAAAACGAGTCTGATCCAGGCACTGGTCTTAGGGAAATGCAAACCGCGGGAAACAACGTCCGGGGCCCCACAGAGTTTCTAAAGCTTGGCAGCGATCAGCGGGTATTTTAACACTGCTGTAACACGATTCTGCTAGCTTGCCCTTGCATGGCAAATCGAGCCCTAGGAGCGCCTCGACTGACAGGACCGCAACCCCTTCCGGAACAAGCAGTTGCAGCTCAGTCGAAGGCCCAAGCCGATACCTTGATTAAGGCTGGCGACAGCCGTGTGGCTGACCGTGCGTTCTTCTTCGCCATGTTGGCCTGCGCCCTATCTGTCCTCGGTTTGGTCGGCTTAATTGTCTACGAGCTAGTCACCAAGTCCAACCTCTCCTGGCATGCCTTCGGTCTGAAGTTCTTTTTCCGCAGCGAATGGGACCCAGTGAACGATCAATTCGGCGCCCTGCCGTTCGTTTACGGTACCCTGGTCTCTTCCGCGCTGGCTCTGCTGATCGCCGTACCTCTTGCGGTTGGGGTAGCGGTGTATATCACAGAAATGTCGCCACGCTGGCTACGCGGAGCCCTGGCTTTCACCACGGAGTTGCTGGCGGCGATTCCCAGCGTGATTTATGGTTTGTGGGCGATTTTCGTCCTGGTGCCACTTCTGCGCCAATACGTACAGCCTTTCCTCGCCCGCTACTTTGGTTGGACTACCTTGTTTGACGGCCCGCCTTATGGCATCGGCATGTTGGCGGCTGGAATCATCTTGGCGATCATGGTGGTTCCAATCATTTCTTCCATCACTCGTGAAGTCATGACCGCAGTTCCGCAACAACAGAGGGAAGCAGTTCTCGCGCTGGGTGCCACCCGCTGGGAAATGATCCGCACCGGCGTGCTTCGCAACGCTCGTGCCGGCATCGCGGGCGGCGTGATTCTTGGCTTAGGCCGCGCGCTTGGAGAAACCATGGCGGTCACCATGGTGATCGGCAACCGCCCCGAGATAGCGAAGTCACTCTTCGCTCCCGGCTACACCATGGCCAGCGTGATCGCCAACGAGTTCAGCGAGGCCACAGGCGACGTATATCTCAGCGCCCTCGTGGAAGTGGGCCTGGCTCTGTTTATCGTGACCATCATTGTCAACATCCTCGCCCAGTTCCTGGTGTGGACGGTAACTCGTGGTACCCCAGCGAGGAGCCATGCCTGAAACTGTGATGCTTCCTGCCGATTTTGCCGATGCTCCCATCAGTATATGGCGGCGCGGCCTGAATTCCCTGGTCACGCTTGCGGCTGCCGGGGCCGTATTCCTGGTGTTGCTGCCGCTGGGAGCTGTTTTCGGTTATCTGATCTACAAGGGGATTGGCTCGATCAACTGGGATTTCCTGACCCAGATTCCGAAGCCTCCTGGAGAAGCCGGCGGGGGCATGGCCAACGCCATCGGGGGATCGGTTTACATTCTGTTGATCGCCAGTGCGTTCGGTGTTCCGCTGGGAATCGGCGCCGGAATTTATCTCTCGGAATACGGCCGCGGTACCCGCTTTGGAAACCTAGTCCGCTTCACTGCGGACGTCCTCAACGGCGTGCCTTCCATCATCGTTGGAATCGTGGCTTACGGCCTGGTCGTGCTGAGTCAGGGGCATTTCTCGGCGTTGGCGGGGGGAGTTGCTCTTGCCATCATGATGGTTCCTACGATCACCCGCACTACCGAGGAGATGCTGCTGTTGGTGCCGCAGGCAGTGCGTGAAGCAGCCTATGGACTGGGGGTTTCACGCTGGCGCACTACCCTTTCGATCACTCTTCGCACCGCTACTTCGGGAGTGATCACCGGGGTGATGCTGGCCTTCGCTCGGGTCGCCGGAGAGACTGCGCCGTTACTGTTTACCGCTTTCGGCAATCAGTACTGGAACTGGAAAGTGAACCAGCCCACCGCGGCATTGTCCCTGCAGATCTTCACCTACGCGATTTCGCCGTTCGATGAGTGGCACCGCCAGGCTTGGGCGGGGGCCTTGATCCTGATTGTGCTCATTGTCGCTTCGGTCGGCGCCGTGCGTCTGGTGGCCGGCCGGGGTATGCTTAAGGGAGCGAACTGAAATTATGGGTGTGGGTATACAGGTCGACAAGCTGAACGCCTGGTTCGGCAAGACCCAGGCTCTGCAGGACATCAACATGACGGTTGCGGCCAATCACGCGACCGCTGTAATCGGTCCGTCCGGCTGCGGGAAGTCCACCTTCGTTCGCTGCCTGAACCGCATGCACGAGACGGTCCCGGAAGCCCGCGCCACGGGCAGAGTGCGCATCGGCGAAATGGACGTCTACAACGGAACCTCAGCGGTGCAGATTCGCCGCCGCATCGGCATGGTCTTCCAGAAGGCAAATCCATTTCCGACCATGTCCATTTACGACAACGTGGCAGCGGGATTGACCCTAAATGGTTTCCACGACCGCAAACGCCTCGATGAAATCGTGGAGCGCTCGCTCACGCTCTCCGCTCTCTGGGACGAAGTCAAGGACACCATGCGCAAGAAGTCGGGCGCCAGTCTCTCCGGAGGCCAGCAGCAGCGCCTCTGCATAGCCCGGGCCATCGCCGTCGAGCCGCAAGTCCTTTTAATGGACGAACCTTGCTCCGCCCTCGATCCTATTTCCACGGGCAAGATCGAAGAACTCATTTTTCAGCTCAAGGAACGCTTTACCATCGTAATCGTGACCCACAACATGCAGCAGGCATCGCGTGTTGCCGAGTTTACCGGCTTCTTTCTGCTGGGCAAGCTGATCGAGTTCGATAAGACCGAGAAGATATTCACCACCCCGTCCGATAAACGGACGGAAGACTACATTACAGGCAGGTTTGGATAATGGCGCGCACCCGTTTTCTGCAAGAAATGGATGAACTTCGGGCACGTTTGCTCCGCATGGGCGGGCTGGCCGAGCAGGCGGTAGATCGCGCTTGCCAGGCTTATATCGAGCGTGATTTGACCCGCTGCCGCATGGTGCTCGAAGGCGAAACCCAAATTAACATTACCGAACGTCAAATCGACGAGATGGCCTTCGACCTCCTGGCCATGCAGCAACCCATGGCCGTAGATTTGCGATTCATCCTGGCCGTCACCAAGATCAATGCCGATCTGGAGCGCGTGGGCGACCAGGCGGTCAACATCGCCGAGCGCGTGATGGATATGGTCGATCTGCCCAAGGCTGACCTCCCGGTCGACATCCCGCGCATGGCAGCCGCTGTTTCGGCCATGGTGCGCCGCGCCCTGGAGTCTTTCATCGAAGGCAAGGCCGAACTGGCCCAGGCCGTCCTTGAAATGGATAACGTGGTGGATCGCATGAAGGATGAAGCGTTCATCGTCCTGGTAAAAACCATGAACGAGCATCCGGACATCACGCGCCAGGCGCTGGATGCCCTGCTGGTTGCCCGCAACCTGGAGCGTGTAGCCGACCACGCTACAAATATCGCGGAGGACGTAATCTTCTGGGTCCGCGGAGCCGACGTCCGCCACAATGTGTCGCCAGAACCACCAGTCCAGCACGAAGTGACCGAGCCTCACTAGAGCGCAGGATTGAGTCCGGCACGGAGAACCGAGAACTTAGAACTGGCAACTGAACGCCTCAACTCGGAGACGGCAGAAGCTAGGCTGGCCAAATCCCCAACGCGGTCCGAGACAGGATCTTCTGCCGGCTTTCCTCGCTCAAAGGCAGTGCCAAAAAATCGTCCAGGTTGCTCTTGAGTTCCCGAACCCCGGGACTCGGCCAGTCAGTACCGAACAACGTCTTGTCGGCGATCTCTTCCAGTCGCGGGAAATATTTCAGCAGTGTTTTCGGCGGTATGCCGCTGATATCCAGAAACACGTTGGGATGCCGGCGCAAGAGGAAAAATGCGGTCTCCATCCACAGCGGTCGCCCGCCGTGCGCCATCAGGATCTTCAGTTTGGGGAAATCCACTGCTACATCATCGAGATAAATCGGATCCCCGTAACGATTACGCGCATGTGGGAAAATCGACGTTCCGGTGTGAAACATGACCGGCAGCCCGTTGGCTTCCGCAGCCCGGTAAATAATCTCCAGTTCCTTCACTCCATGCAGGTAATCGTTGGGAAACAGCAACTGGTGAGGTGGATGGATCTTTATCATGCGGATCTTCAGCCGCAGAATCTGTTCCACATCCGCCATTACGTTCGGCGAATGTCGCGGATGAAGGCCCCCGCACGAGAGGAGCCTCCGGGGATCAGTGTGGGCATAGTTAGCCACCCATTGATTCACCTCCGAACTGAGTCCGATCACTTCCGGCGCGACATAGTTGATCAGCACAGCTCGGTCAATACCAGAAGCATCGAGATACTTGAGAAAGGCCTCGGGAGAACGGCAGAACTCCATGACCCGATCGAAATCGGTCGCCTTGCTTCTTATGAGCTCGAATGCCCCAGGCTTGAGCATCTCCATGGGCTGGATATGAATGTGGCAGTCGGTAATGAGGTCATGCGCCATAAAGAACGCACATTATAGTGTGCCAGCGTAAATTGGGGACAAACGGTTGGTTTTCCTCGCGATTTTCCGGGGAGCCGGGACCTTGGGAAAGGTGGGCCGCGGCCTAGGCTGCCCACACCTCTCTCGCAGTCTCTGCCACCAGACGCAGTTTGGCCTCTTGATCGGCGGAACTTACCAGATTTCCTTCCATCGTCGACGCGAACCCGCATTGCGGGCTCAGAGCCAGCCTCTCCAGCGCAACGAACGCAGCAGCAGACGAAATACGGTGTTTCAGTTCGTCCTTGCTCTCAAGCACGGATTTTTTAGAACTGACCAGACCGAGCACAACAGTTCTATCGTCCGGAACCTGTCGTAGCGGTTCAAAACCGCCAGAACGTTCGTCGTCGTACTCCAGCAGGAAACGTTGAAACCGAGTATTGCGGAAAACCTTGGTGATGGGGCCATAGTCGCCCTCGGCATAGAACTTGCTCTGGTTGTTTCCCCGGCACAAGTGCAACCCGAATACGATGCCGGGATGTTCACCGATCACCGCATTGTCCATCTCGATGGAAAGGTCCAGTAGCCGGTCAGGATCGTTACCGCGCTGGCGATATCCTTCGCGCAGTTGGGGGTCGAGCAGGGCAGTGTATTGTGGGGAATCAATTTGAATGTAAGTGCAGCCCAGCCGGATTAATTCCTGCACTTCATCGCGGAGAATATCCACCAGGTCAGCCAGATAATTTTCTATTTTGGGATAGGCACTCTTCGATTTGTCGCTGTCGTAGTAGGCCGCGGCCTGTTGCGCGCTGATCAGCGTAGTCTTCGGCGTGGTCTTCGCTAGACGATCGGTGCGAGCCCGCAAGTATGTGAACTCTTCCGCGCACAAGGGACGCTTTCGCCGAAGGCGGGAGACCACCACGGGCCGGCACAGCACCAGTGTTTCTCCTAGCTCGTCGCGAAACGGGATCGCCCACCCACCCAGCCGGTCAAAGCCTTCCACTGCGTCGATCAGATGGCCGTAGAAGGCGTATCTCCGCATTTCGCCATCGGTAATCACCTCCAGGCCCGACCGAACTTGCAACGCGACCGCCTCGTCCACGGCGCGGTCCTCCACCTGCTTGAAGTCCACATCGGATAGCTCACCCGCCTGGTGCCGTTGGCGAGCGTCTTTGAGGTAAACCGGACGCAATAGACTTCCAACCACATCGCTTCGATACACGTGAGATTCCTTGCGGTGAGCTCTCAATTCCTTTGGCGGATTTGTCATTCCATATCGGACACTAGCCGGTTCTTCAACTTCTCAATCTCTTCGCTGGCAATGTGGAACCCGGTGTTGGCTGCCGGAACACCCGCGTAGACCGCCGTCTGGAGAAGGGTTTCTTTCAGATCGCACAGCTCGAGTTCATGCATCAGACCGGTGCGCACGTGCAGCCCAAACTCCTCCCAGCGTCCAAGCGAGGCGGCAATAGCCAGCGTGAGCAGTCGTCGAGTCCGCCGATTCAAGCCCGGCCGCGTCCAGATCGTCCCCCAGGCATAGCGCGTGATCAGATTCTGGAAGTCGCGCGTGAAGTCGGTCGCCGAAACAACAGACCGATCCACATGAGCATCGCCGAGAACCGCGCGCCGCACGGCGAATCCTTCTTCTAGCGGATCGAGAAGAGGCTCCCCTTTGGGTAAGAGGAAGTCCAGCAGCGCCGCGGTGAATGATCGCGGACGCTCTAGATTCGAAAGATGAGAAGCCGCCAGACGCAGTGCACGGGCGCCAGGAATATTGTGAGCCAGTAATTGACCGTGGCCTTCCCACGGAGTCGACACGTCACGGTCACCCGTAATCACCAGGGTCGGAATGCGAATTTTTCCCACCGACTGTGTGCAATCGAAATCCCGCAGGGCGGCACAGCAACCTGAGTATCCAACGGGATTAGTCCCCAGCAACACCGACTTAACTGCATTCGCATACACGTCGCCTCGGGCAAGCGTTTCGGAAGAAAACATACGCGGCATCACTACTTCGGCAATGCCTGCCATGCCTTTTTCCGACACCGTTTGCATGCGGCTTTCCCAGTTTGTGCGTGGCCTGAATTGTGGGGAAGTATTGGCCAGCACCAGACCGCCAAGCCGATCCGGTGCGTTCAAAGCCAGCCATTGGCCGATCGCCCCGCCCATCGAAAGACCACAAAACGCGAACTTGGAAATGCTAAGTGCGTCGGCCAGTCCCAACACGTCGCGGCCAAGCCGCTCAACCGAGTATTCGCCTTTGGGCGCATCCGATGCACCGTGTCCACGAGTGTCGTATCTCAACACCTGAAAATAGGGCAGCAGGTCTTCCACTTGCGGCGCCCACATGCCGTTGTCCGTGCCAATCGAGTGCGACAGCACCAGGACGGGACGGTCTGCCTTACCCTCAAGACGATAGAACAAGCGGATATTGTCAACGGTTGCGAACGGCACGATGGCTACTCCTTTTCGTCGTCAGCAGGTGCACCGGAAAGCAAGCGCTTGCGGAATGCGTCCGCGCTGCCCAGATATTCTTCGGGAGCTTCAAGCGTTTTCAAAGTCTCATGGTCGAGGTGGCGGCTCACCTCCGGCATTTCACCCAGCACTTCGTAGAGACGCCGGCCCTGAATGACACTCCGCCGCGTCGCCTCATCGAGCAGTTTGTGGGCGACGTCCCGGCCAAGCTTTTCTCCCAGCAACATCATGGCACGCTCGGCAAAGATGACACCTCGCATAGCCTCGATATTGCTGCGCATTCGGGCTACGTCCACAGAGAGCCCTTCCGCTACTTCTGCCATGGATGCGGCAGCCACGCCCGTTGCCTGCATCAGAGCCGCGACGGTTGGCCACTCCGCTTGCCAGTTTCCTGCCGCGCGCTCGTGCTCCTGGATCATCCCGGAAAGAAAATTGGCCACCAGACCCGGAACCCGATTCGCGGCCGCGAGAGCGACCACACATCCGCTGGGATTGCGCTTGTGCGGCATAGTAGAAGAACCGCCTCGCCCTGTTCCGCTTGGCTCAGCCGCCTCGCCCACTTCGTTTTGCATCAATAAGCTGATATCGCGAGCCATTTTGCCCAGCGACCCGGTAAGAACTCCGCAGGCACACACCAGCGCGGCCAGGCGGTCCCTCTGGGTATGCCAGGGAGCCTCAGGAAAGCCCAGTCCGAGTTCCTTGGCCAACTCTCGTCCTACGGCGATTCCGTCCTGGCCAAGGGACGATAGTGTCCCGGTAGCACCGCCAAATTGCACCAGCAAGGCTTCGCCAAATCGGGTTGTGAGGCGCGCCCGACCGCGGCGAACCGCACCAAACCAGCCCGCTGCTTTGAGTCCGAAGGTTGTTGGTGGCGCGGCCTGTAGCAAGGTTCGGCCAAGCATCACGGTGTTGGCGTGGGTTTCGGCCAGCCGCCGCAATGCGTTTTCCAGACGGGCAAGATCGGAATCCAAAATTGGTTGCGCCCGCTTGAGTAGAAGGACGAGCGCCGTATCGGCGACATCCTGGCTGGTCGCGCCCCAGTGCACAAAGCCTGCGGCAGCGGAATTGCTGACGCGCACCCGCTCGGTCAGTGCCTTCACCAGCGGAATCGGCAACGCGCCAGCGCGTAACCCATCCCTTGCCAGTTGAACCGGATCGAACCCCTCAGGCTTCGCGGCAGCGGTGATCGCGTCGGCGGCGGCCCGGGGCACGATACCAACTCGCGCCTGCGCCCGAGTCAGACCGGATTCGAAATCCAGCATGGCCTGGAGCACGGACGCGTCCGAAAACAATTCGGCAAACGCGTCAGTGGTTGCCAGGCTCTCGATCAGTTGCCCTGCCATGCGCACCTCTCCCCGCGCCGGACATTGCCGAGACTAACACTCAACCCTTGAATTTGGGAAAGTCGACGCAGCATCAGACGTCGAAGAACACAGTCTCACCCTCGCCCTGCAACTTTAGATCGAAGTGCCAGCCACCGGGGTGAGCGGCATCGGCATGCGCCATCAGGGTGTCCCTGCGGTCCACTGGCACCAGCGAGAGAACCGGGTCTTCCTGGTTTGCCGCATCGCCCGCGAAGTAGATCCGCGTATAGAGTTGCTTGAGCATGCCGCGTCCGAATACGGCAACATTCAAATGCGGCGCCTGCGCAACCTTGCCGGCGCCCGGCACCCGGCCCGGTTTGACGGTCTCGAACTCGCAGGTCCCATTCTCTGCAGTTCCCATGCGCCCGAACCCGACAAAGCCTGCATCGACTGTCTTCTGTTGCACGTCATCTGGATGGTTATATTTGCCCTCGGAGTTCGCCTGCCATATTTCGATCATGGCGTCGGGGACCGGTTCGCCGTTGCCATCCAGCACCCGAACCGTGAGCAGGACACGCTCGCCTTTCACCAGCGGACCGGCAATGAAGCGGACGCAGCTCTTGTCATTCGTGAGACAAAAATGAAAGAAGGGACCGACTGTTTGCGAGGGTGTTGGCACCAGGTGCATATCAGGTCTCGAAGGGTGTGGCTTCGGGTCCGCGCAAAACGATATCGAACTTATACCCGGTCGCCCACTGTGGCTGCGTCGTCTCCAGATCGAAGCGGGAGATCATGCGCTGCCGCGCCTTTTCGTCCGGAATCGATTGGTAGATCGGATCGAAGGCGAACAGCGGGTCGCCAGGAAAATACATCTGGGTGACCAGGCGTGAAAGAAACGCCCTGCCGAAAATCGAGAAATGGATGTGCGCGGGACGCCAGGCATTATAGTGATTGAGCCACGGATAGGGACCTGGCTTGATGGTCACAAAGCGGTAAACGCCATTGTCGTCGGTGAGGGTACGTCCGGTTCCGGTGAAGTTCGGATCGAGCGGCGCAGGATGCTGGTCGACAGCATGAACGTAGCGCCCCGCCGAGTTCGCCTGCCATAGCTCAATCAGCGCGTGCGGAACCGGATGTCCGTTGCTGTCCAGCACGCGCCCCGTCACGATAATGCGCTCGCCCAGCGGCTCGCCCGCATGCTGGCGAGTGAGATCATTGTCGGTTTCGCCAATCTTCCCGTGCCCATAGACCGGCCCTGTCACCTCCGACAACGTGTGTGGCAGAAAGATCAACGGCTTGGAGGGCGCCCGCCGTACCGAAGACCGATATGCCTCGTGCAGCGAACTCGGCTGGCTGCCCGCCTCGTGCCGCTTGTAAGGCGTCACGATCAAGCGCTCTTTGGTAGGATGGCCCAAAAGTGCTCCTCAACAGCCGATTATAAACGTTCGCCTCAATCAGACTCTGGCCAAAATATTCCCCGTCTCGGTCACCAGGCGTTTAAAATCATGGATCTTCTTTGCGTTCTTTGCGGTCGTCTTAGCGTACTTTGTGGTTAAGAGCATCGACCGCAGATGTCGCCAAGCTACTCATTTCTCGAAGTTCCGCCAATGCCGCCCGTCGCGCTCGAGCAAATCGTCCGACTCCTTCGGTCCCCACGTGCCTGACGCATAATTTGGGAAATTTCGTGGCGGCAGCGCCTTCCACAAATCCAGCATCGGACTGACCACGCTCCATCCCGCTTCCACCATATCTGCCCGCTGAAATAGGGTAGCGTCTCCCACCATGCAGTCATGCAGCAGGCGCTCGTAACCTGTGCTCGGCTGCTTGCCAAAGTAGTCGGCGTATTCAAAATCCATGTCCACTGTGCCTAGCCGCATCACCGGCCCCGGTGTCTTGGCCGCAAAACGCAGCGCTATGCCTTCTTCAGGCTGGATGTGCAGCACCAGTTGGTTAGGCATGAGTTTGTCCACCTCCGTATCGCGGAAGAGAACAAACGGCGCTCGCCGGAACTGGATCACAATATATGTGCTCCGCGAAGCCATGCGTTTCCCGGTGCGCAAGTAAAACGGAACCCCCGCCCAGCGCCAGTTATCCACTTGTAACTTCACCGCGACAAAAGTTTCAGTGCGTGAATCGGGCGGAACCCCCGGCTCGGACCGGTAAGCCGGCACACGCTGGCCTGCCATCTCTCCCTCGCCGTATTGCCCGCGCACCGTCCGGGTCAGCACATCTTCGGAACTAAGGGGTTGAATCGCGTGCAATATCTTGGCTTGCTCGTCCCGGACCGCATCCGCCTGAAATGAAATCGGCGGCTCCATGGCAGTCAGGCTGATGAGTTGCATGATGTGATTCGGCACCATATCCCGTAAGGCGCCGGCTGTGTCGTAGTATCCGCCCCTCTGTTCCACGCCTACGGTCTCGCCCACGGAAATCTGTACGTGATCGATGTAGCGCCGATTCCAGATCGGCTCAAAAATCCCGTTGGCGAAACGAAATGCCAGAATATTCTGGACTGTCTCCTTTCCTAGATAATGATCAATGCGGTAAATCTGCTTTTCGCTGACGACTTTGAGCAGTTGCTGGTTCAAAGCTTTGGCGGAGTCCAGGTCTCGCCCAAACGGCTTCTCGACAATCACTCTGCGCCACTGATGATTTTCTTCCGACATTAGACCGGCAGAGGCCAGTTGCTCCACAATTGAACCGAAGAAATCCGGTGCCGTCGCCAGGTAGTAAAAATAATTGCCATGCGTCGCGTGGTCTTTGTCCACTTTTTGTAAAAGATCCTTCAACTGTTGGTAGGTGGTGGCGTCACCAAATTCGCCCGTGATGTAAAAGACGTGGCGCTCGAACCACTCCTGCAGGTCGGAATCGATCGGGCCATCCACAAATTCCTTGAGATCCTGCACCAGCTTGGCGCGAAACTCATCGGTGGACATCGGGTTCCGCGCGATCCCGATCACCGCAAACTCTCGCGACAGCAGGTTGTATTTCGCCAGGTTATAGAGCGAAGGAATCAGCTTGCGGCGGGTCAGATCGCCGGCCGCCCCAAAGATAACCATCACGCAAGGGTCGCCACAGCGCCCTACCCGTACCCCTTCGACCGCCACCGCCGCCTGCGACATGTTCACAATCCCTTCGACCGCCGAGTTTAACAATTCTTGGGCACAATTTGGTTTCCTGTGTCGGTACCGTTAGCATACCGAAGTCATTAGCCCTACTTATCTTGCGTGGAAAGTATCGCTATGGTACGAAAGGGTACAAGTCTCCTTGGGGTTTTGGCGAAAGGTGTGGCAAAGAGTGCTGCCTACCGCGACGACAACGGAATGGGTCTGAGAGCCAACCGACAGAGCGGCTGGAGCGGCCTGTTCGCAAATCCGATCGACGAATGGCGGCGATAACATGGCCCTGCGCAAACGCCTGCTCGTTGCTCTCGGTTTCCTGCTGATCCTCATCATTCTTAGCGTCACCGGATACCGACTGCTCGGTGGTTCCTCTGTTACCTTCCTCCAGGCCCTCTATATGGCCGTGATCACCGTCGCCGGTGTGGGATATGGCGAGATCATCGATACCAGCCACAATCCCGCCCTGCGCGTGTTCAATATCGGAATTGTCCTGTTCGGGGTCGCAATCACCGTCTATGTTTTTTCCGTCGTGGCCGCCTTCCTGGTGGAAGTCGAGGTCACACAACCTTTCTGGAGGCGCCGCATGCAGCGACATATCAACGAGCTAACCGGTCACCACATCGTCTGCGGCCTGGGCGACACAGGCCGTTACGCAGTGGCTGAGCTTCGCAAGACCGGCACGCCCCACGTCGTCGTCGATATCTCGGAAGAGAACTTGAAAAAAATGAAGGAGCTACACCCTGCCGTTTTACAGGACATGCTCTACGTAGTCGGCGATGCTACCGAAGAAGAGGTTCTGGAAAAAGCCGGCCTAAGTCGCGCCAGCGGTGTCCTGATCACGCTGCCACTGGACAAGGACAACCTGGTCGTGACCGTGATCGTACGCCAGCGGTTTCCCCAAATGCGTATCATCGCGCGCTCCGCGGAGCGCAAATTCGCCGACCGCATGTCCCGCGCGGGAGCGAGTTCCACCGTCTCTCCCAGCGAAATCGGCGGCCTTCGCATGGCCAGCGAACTTATCCGGCCGCATGTCGTCGGTTTCCTTGATCACATGCTGAAAGAGCAGGGCAGGATCCTGCGCTTCGAAGAAATCGAGATAAACGAATCCTCCGCATGGGCTGGGCGACCTTTGCACGACCTCAATCTCAAAGGCCGTTACAACCTGGTCGTTCTCGGTTTGAAACGTCCAAACGTCCAGAATGTTTCGGAGTTGGTGATCAATCCACCTAACGAAACCGTCGTCGGGCGGCAGACCGTGCTCATCACCATGGGCGACATCAAGGATGTCCATCGCGCGCGGCTTGATGCTGGGGCATCATGATAGAGAGACATCAAAGACGGCCTCTGCTACCGGAATCGACGGCCATCACGCCACCCCAGCCGCCGACGTAACCTGGAATTTCACTTTCAGTTTCTCTCCCAACTTCGCAAATCTTTCCAGCCAGGCCTGTGCCTCAGCGTCACCACCTTCCGCGCGCTCCCGAACCTGACCGGCATAGTCTCGCATCATGCCGTAATAAGTGTTCTGAGCCTCCCAGAGCCGCACCTGGAAAGGCAAATTAAGGACAAGGTCAATCGTCTCCAGCAAGCGCTGGAGCAGTTCAGGTTCCATGGGATTGGCAACAAATCTTGCGAACAACCGTTCGATTGTTCGGCGCAGGGAAAATTCCAGCGTGATCGCATCGGGTTTCACCCCCGTGAGCCGGATCTCCTCGATGATTGTTCTGGACTTGTCCAAGTCCACAACCTCCGCGGAAAATGCATCCAGCAGATCAGAGTTCAAGGTGAAGTCCACCGCCAGCCGGAAGCGCCGCGGTAAGGGCACGCCCAGGTCGGTCACGAAGCGAATCAGGTGAGCATGTTCGTCGTGAAAATTCCGGTATAGAACACGGGCTTCGTTGGTCGCTTCCTCCAGGATGATGTTGAGTATCTTTCTCTGTTCATCCCGAAACAGCAATCGCAGCGTGTACATGCCGGAACCAAAGTTCTTCTCCGTCAGTCGCACCAATTCCGCCAGGTCGCCGCTCGCAACCGCTTTCTCAACTCCCTGGTCGAGGGCGTGATAATCCTCTCCCTCCCGGAATCGCCGCACTCCTCCGATTACGCTGTGGTCCGCCAGATGCAAGACACCGAAAGTAATCCGGTCCGACTCCCAGGTAATTTCTGAAGTGACGCTGGCCTGCCCCAAAACCACCCGCAGTTTTCCCTGGCGCGACGCTTGGTATTCCATCCTCCCGATGTCGTAGCAATAGATCCGGGTGTTTTGCCCGTATTCCTCAAAAAGGGAACTGACCGCGTAGTGAGCCCCGACTTTTTCCAGATCCACCATCGCGGGCTGGACATGATGCTCGTAAATGGATCGGCCATCGCCTTGTTCCGGCAGGTTGCTCCGGGCCTGCGCCAGCAATTCGAGGAAGGGTGTTGCCAGATCTTCAGAGAACAACTGCCCGGCTAGTTGCAGCGCGCGGCCCGCATACTGAATCACCTGCACCGTCTCGATCCCCGAGAGGTCATCAAAGAACCATCCGCAGCTGGTGTACATCAGCATCAGATAGCGCTGCAGCTCAAGGAGCTTTAACCCGGTGACGATTTCCGCCTCGGACAGCGTTCGCTTCGCTTGCTCCGTCATGAACCGGACCACATTTTCCCGTGAACGATTGAGAACCACATCGATGTAAGCATCCCGCGCCACCCAGGGAAGCTCGAAAAGTCTCCTCGCCTCAGCCTCATAACGCGAAGCGACCGTGTCACGCAGCCAGTCGAAAGCTTGCCGCAGCGGCGCCCTCCACTGCTGGTTCCAGCCTGAGTGGCCACCGGAGTTACAGCCGCAATCGCTCCTCCAGCGGTCCACGCCATGCGCGCAGCTCCACGAACTGTTCCCGATAACCTTGGCTTCCTGGGTTGGAGGATGTTTCTCCAGATATTCCGCGTAGTTGGTAAGCCGTGCCAGTTGGCTGGACTCGATGTAGTTCAAAGCAAACGCCAGCGCCATATCGCCGTAAGCCCGGTGATGCCCATAAGTCTCGCCGTCAGTCGCAATGTGAACCAGCTGCGGCCAGGTGCGTGCATCTGAAAATGCTCCCAAAAGGCGTTCTGAGAGCCGCTTTCCATCCGCCAGTACATCCTCAAAAGCAATGGCACGAGAAATGGGCCCGTCATAAAAAAACACATTCATGGTCTGCCCTGACGTGACCCGCACCGCATAGGCCATGGAAGGATCGATTCTGCCGCCGTCCACCTTGCGCCATGCCCGCGCCCCAAGTGGCCGCACCCGGCCGGCCTGATACGGAGAAAGAATCGTAAACTTGATCCCCAGCTCCGCCAGAACTTCCAGGGTCTGCAAGTCCACCCCGGTCTCTGGCAGCCACATTCCTTCCGGATGCCGCCCAAACCGGGTCTCAAAGTCCCGAATGCCCCAAAGGATTTGCGTGTATTTGTCCTGCCGGCTGGCCAGCGGCAGGATCATGTGGTTGTACGCCTGCGCCACTGCCGAACCGTGCCCCGAGAAAAGCCGTTGACTCTCCCGGTCGGCTGTCAGAATCGCCTGATATACAGCCGGACTTTTTTGCTCCATCCAGGAAAGCAGCGTCGGGCCAAAGTTGAAACTGATCTTGGAGTAGTTGTTGACAATCTGCAGAATGCGTCCATCGCCATCCAGAATTCGCGAAGCGCTATTGGGCGCATAACATTCCGCGGTCACCCGCTCGTTCCAGTCGTGATACGGATACGCCGAGTCCTGTAGTTCCACCGCTTCCAGCCAGGCATTTTCCCGTGGTGGTTGGTAGAAGTGCGCATGAATGCAGATATAACGTTCCATCAAGTCTCCCTGGGCCCGATAAAAAGATGTCGGTAAGTTAAGATAGGTTACCAGCAAGCGTCACCAGTCGCGCAAACTGGCGGTTGAGGAAAAAATGACGGCTCTCACGAACCACATGGGGGCAGCCGCCCTCGGCTGTCCGCCTGAGCGAAGCTCCGCAGCCAGCTGGGATGCAGCTCATAGCAGCGATCCAGGCATCTGAACGCGACCGAGGCAAGCAATTGAAGAACAGAACTCCTGGAGAACCGGCTTATGTCCCTTGTGCTACCTACCGTCTCCAGCTGAATTTGGCCTTCACCTTTCGCCAGGCTGCTTCCCTCGTAGAATATTTCCACGATCTGGGAATCAGCGACTGCTACACCTCCCCTTTCCTCATGGCCCACCCTGGCAGCATGCATGGATACGACGTAACCGACCACACCCGCTTCAATCCTGAAATCGGCTCCGGGGAAGAATTCACCACCTTTGCCGAACGCCTGAAGCAGCACGGTATGGGGTTGGTCGTCGACGTCGTGCCCAACCACATGTGCATTACCCATCCCTCGAATCTCTGGTGGTGGGACGTGCTGGAAAACGGGCCAAGCTCCGACTACTCGAGCTATTTCGATATTGATTGGAACCCGCCCAAGGCCGAGCTCGCCAATAAAGTCCTGTTGCCCTTTCTCCCCGATCAGTTTGGCCTCGTCCTGGAGAGCCAGCTGATTCGTGCCGTGTATGAAGGAGGAGCCTTTTCCCTAGATGCTCAAGGCACGGTCTATCCCCTGGCACCCCGGTCGTGGGCACTGTTCCTGGAAAAAATCCTCTCCAAAGTAAAGGACCAACTCGCAACCAGCGATGATCATTTGCTTGAACTGGAGAGCATACTCACGGCTCTTTCTCACCTACCTCCGCGAGAAGATACAGATCTGGCCAAAGTAAGGGAACGTCAGCGGGAAAGGGAAATCATCAAGCGTCGCATCGCAGCCCTGATCGATGGCAGCGACGTCGTTAGAACTGCTCTGCACCAGGTGCTAGCCGCCATCAACGGCAGCAAAGGCGATCCCCACAGTTTTGACAATCTTGAACGGCTCCTCGATGATCAGGCCTATCGTCTGAGCTTTTGGCGAGTCGCTTCCGACGAAATCAACTACCGCCGTTTTTTCGACATTAACGACTTGGCTGCTATCCGCGTGGAAAACCCCGACGTTTTCGCCACCGTCCACCACATCCCGTTTGACCTGATCCAAAAAGGCCTGGTTTCAGGTATACGCGTGGACCACCCCGACGGCTTGTTCGACCCGCTTAAATATTTTCAGGATCTTCAAGCCCAAGCCCCGCTTCCGGGAGGTGTGACCAACCGCTCCGCCAATGGCGTTCGTCGCCATCTCTACGTCGCTGCGGAAAAGATCCTGGTCAAGAGTGAAGAGCTGCGGCCCACCTGGGCAATCGAAGGAACCACTGGCTACGGCTTCCTGAACCTGCTCAACGGCGTTTTTGTCGACGGTTCCCGTAAGACCGTTTTTCAGCGCCTGTATCGCCAGTTCACCGGATGGTCACAGGGCTACGCTGACCTCATCTATGAGAGCAAACGTCTGGTCATGCAGGTGTCCATGTCCAGCGAACTCAACGTACTGTCTCGTCGCCTCGACCGCATCTCCGAGCAGCACCGCCGCTCGCGGGACTTCACGCTGGAGAGTCTGCGTGACGCCCTTCGTGAAGTCATCGCATGCTTTCCCGTGTACCGCACCTACATTCAGGCGGATACCGGGCACCCCGACGAGCAGGACGACCGCAACATCCGTAGCGCCATCAAGGCCGCCAAGCGCCGCAACCCCGCGACCAGCGCATCTGTCTTCGATTTCATCCAGGACCTGCTCCTGCTCAAAGACCCTGACAGTATCGGCGATGCCCACCGTGCCGAGCGCCGCCTTTTCGTCATGCGCTTCCAGCAGCTCACCGGGCCGGTGATGGCGAAAGGTTTGGAAGATACCGCGTTCTATCGGTACTGCCCGCTGCTCTCGCTGAACGAGGTTGGGGGTTCTCCCGAAACGTTCGGAGTCACGCTGGCGCACTTCCACGCGAAGAATCTGTCCCGCCGGACGTCGTGGCGCAACGCGATGCTAGCCAGTTCTACCCACGACACCAAACGAAGCGAGGACGTCCGCGCGCGAATCAATGTGCTCTCAGAAATTCCGTCGGAATGGCATCGAGCCATCCGCGCCTGGCAGCGCCTCAATCAGGACAAGAAGATCCTCGTGGGGGGCGAAGCCGTCCCCAGCGCAAACGAGGAATATTTCCTGTATCAGACCCTGGTCGGAGCGTGGCCTCTGACACCCATGAACAGCGAAGAGCACCGCGAGTTCGCAAGCCGAATCCACACCTACATGGAAAAGGCGCTACGGGAGGCAAAAGTCAACACCAGTTGGATCAACCCGAATGCCGAGTATGAATCTGCCTTTCACAGCTTCCTGGACACCCTGCTGGACCGCTCCGTCAGCAAGCCATTCCTGGACGACTTCACTCCGTTTCAGGCCAGGATCGCGACCGCCGGTATCTTCAACTCACTTTCTCAGACTCTGCTCAAGATCGCTTCGCCCGGTTTGCCAGATTTCTTTCAGGGAACGGAAGTATGGAATTTCAGTCTTGCCGATCCCGATAATCGCCGTTCGGTGAACTATCATCAGCTGCAGACTCTGCTCGCGCGGCTCCGGGCGGCGGAGTCGGAGAATCCGGCCAGTCTGGTTGAGCGGCTCGTTGCCGAGCCCACAGACGGCAGCCTCAAACTTTACGTCACCCGCGCCGCGCTGCGCTTCCGCCGTGAAAATCGCGCGGTCTTTGCCAAGGGAAGCTATCTGCCCCTGCGCTCCACCGGCGATAGACATAAGCATTTGGTGGCGTTCGCCCGTTCCTTCCGCGAAACCACCGTCGTGGTGATGGCCGGACGATTCTTCGCTCAACTCGAAGCCCAAGCCCGTCTCCCGGTCGGACTCGAAACCTGGGGAAATGCAGAAGTAGTCTTGCGAAAACAACTCCCCGTCGGCCCGTATCGCGATATCTTCACCGGACGGACTGTGACACCCACGCGGCGCAACGGCAACCTCGTTCTGCCGGTACCGGATGCGTTCGCTCATCTTCCTATCGCGCTCTTGGTGTCCTGAATCAGAAATCGATTGCAAAACTCTGTCATCCCGACCGGAGCGGAGCGCAAGCGAGCAGAGTGGAGGGACCTGCTTTGTCCGTAGCCAGCCGCGCTTCGAGTTTTTTGCGACGAAGGCTGCTGACTCCCGACTGTTCAATGTTGAAGCTAGAATAAGAAAATATTCATGCCGGATAACCTGAGTCCTCGCCCCTGGCATCTTCGGTTCGGAGCCTCTGTCCTCAACGGCGGCAACATAGAGTTCCGCGTCTGGGCGCCGAAACTTACAAGTCTCGCAGTCCGCATTCTCGGTGATCGCCCTCGGACCGTCCCCATGACCATGACTCACCCGCCGAATTCAGAATTTGGTTCTGAGTTTGTGGCCACCGTCCCCGCCGTCAGCGAAGGGATCGATTATTTCTACGTCCTGGATGGTCAACTCGATAGTGAACGACAACGTCCCGACCCCGTGTCGCGTTGGCAGCCGCTCGGCGTGCACGGGCCCTCGCGCATCGTTGATCCAAACTCATTCCTCTGGTCAGATCAGGACTGGACAGGCGTCCCACTCAAAGATTTCATCATTTACGAACTCCACACCGGAACATTCACACCCGAGGGCACATTCGAGGGCGTCATACCCCGCCTTCCGTATCTCCGCGACCTCGGCATTACCGCAATTGAAATCATGCCGGTCGCGGAGTTTCCCGGAAATCGAAACTGGGGATACGATGGCGCCAGCCTTTACCCTCCGCAATCTTCCTACGGTGGTCCAACGGGCCTGAAGAGGCTTGTGAACGCCTGCCACCAGTACGGTCTCGCAGTCGTGATGGACGTGGTTTATAACCATCTCGGCCCGGAAGGGAACTACCTCCCCGAGTTTGCTCCCTGCTTCACCGACGCCCATCACACCCCCTGGGGCAAAGCCATCAATTTCGACGGCCCCGAGAGCGACGGCGTCCGCCGCTGGGTCATCGACAACGCTCTCTACTGGCTGACTGAATATCACGTTGACGCACTCCGCCTTGATGCCATCCACGGCATCTACGATTTCGGCGCTCGTCACCTCCTCGACGAATTGTCGGAGGCTTTCCAGAATCAGGCTCGCCATTTTAAGCGCCGAGCCTGGATCATCGCCGAGAGCGATCTCGAAGACGTCCGCATCATCAACCCCCGCGCTGCCGGAGGCTACGCCATCGACGCGCAATGGCACGACGACTTTCATCACGCGCTCTACGCGCTACTCACCGACGAGCGCGAAGGCTTCCTGATGGACTTCGGCTCTCTCGCCGATCTGGCAAAATCCATCCGCGAAGGATTTGTTCTTGACGGGAAATACTCGCGCTATCGCCGCCGCCACTACGGCAGCTCGTCGAAGAATCGTCCAGGAGAACAGTTCCTAGGTTTCATCCAGAACCACGATCAGGTCGCCAACACCAGCCGGGGGAAGCGACTCTCAGCTCTGGTTTCTCAGGAACAACAGAAGCTGGCGGCAGCTCTCACTCTGTGTTCGCCGTTTCTGCCGCTGTTATTCATGGGCGACGAATACGGAGAAACCGCGCCATTCCTCTTCTTCACCAGCTTCGAGGATTCTGGTCTCGCCACAGCAGTGCGTGAGGGACGCAAGAGGGAACTCGGGGCGCACTATTGCGAAAGCGATTTCGCAGACCCGCAAGCGGAGAGCACCTTTGAGATCAGCAGACTGGATTGGTCCAAACCCGCTATTTCTCCGCACGCAGGGGTTCTGCGACTTCACCGTGATCTGATATCTCTTCGCAAACAGCACCCCAGCCTCGGCAATTGCCGCAAAGATCTCACTGAAATCCTATTTGACGAGCAGTCGAAGGGTTTCGTGATGAAAAGAACGGACCCGTCGGGCAACGCCGCTCTGATCGTCTGTAATGTTTCTGCGAACCCGCAGCGCGTCCCGGTTCCAGGCGAGTGTCAAGGCTGGAAACTGGCATTCCGGACAGGAGACCCAGTGTACGGTGGACCTCCTGCACTCAGTCCCGTCGACAAGTTAGTCATCGGCCCGGACTTCCAGGTACTAGATCCATTTGAAGTGGCCATTTACTTGAGTCAGTAGTTCCCCCAAGAAGACCTGTCATCCCGACCGAAGGGCAGCGAAGCGGAGGGACCTGCTTTAGGTCAGCGCCTGAAACTCGCGGGGGCAGGTTTCCCCATGCGGCAAGTCTCCCGCGCCCCCATTGCGTCATCTGATTCATCCCCCAGAACGAAAGTCTCCCCACGCCATACAGCCGCCATTCCATGTGATAAATTTCTAAAACAGGCTGATTATTCAATACTTTGCACCGTTGACGCATCCTCGGTGCGTTATTGGCACAGCACACTTCTGGCCCTGCGGCATTCTCTTACGAAATGGCGCGAACACTAAATTCTGGGAGGTCGGCACCAGCCATGGCTGCCCGAGAAACAACTGGCGGAAAAATGACGGGCACGGACAACGGCGCTATCAAACCGACGTTCGCCAGAAAAATCGTCATCGAGAACGTGCGGCCAGAGGTCGATTGCGGCCGTTTCCCTATCAAGCGCACCATCGGCGAGCGTGTCGAAGTCACAGCCGACATTTTTGCGGACGGTCACGACGTTGTGTACGCCGTCCTGCGCCATCGTCCCTCATCACGGCTTGACTGGGCAGAAGTCCGCATGGAGCCGATCGAGAACGATCGCTGGCAGGCAGAGTTTCGCGTCGACGAGGAGGGCCGTCATCTCTACACCCTGCAAGCCTGGACCGACTGTTTTCTGACTTGGAGCCGCGACATCGTAAAGAAGCTCGAGGCGAGGCAGGATCTTTCCGTCGATATTCTGATTGGGGTCCAACTGATCGAGGCAACCGCCCAGCGGGCCAGTCGAAAAGATAGAGGTTTCCTGGCCACCCGCGCCGAAGAGATAAAAAGATTGGCCGTCAGGGACATGCCGGGCGCCGTTAAAATGGCGTTGAACCCAGAGCTGCAAGCTTTGATGATCCAGATCGCCGATCGCCGGCGGGCCACCACCTACAGCAGGGAACTGGCGATCGTCGTTGATCGTGAAAAAGCTCGCTTCAGTGCCTGGTACGAAATGTTCCCTCGCTCCTGCTCTATGCAGCCCGGCGAACCAGGAACCTTGCAGGACTGCGCCAATCGCCTGAATTATGTCGCCGCCATGGGATTCGACGTTGTCTACCTTCCTCCTATACACCCCATCGGCCGCGTCAATCGCAAGGGAAAAAACAACGCCGAAAAGGCCGCACCGGAAGATGTAGGCAGTCCGTGGGCGATCGGGTCGAGCGAAGGCGGACACAAAGCCATCGATCCGAAATTGGGCACGCTTGAAGATTTCAAGGGCTTGCTGGCGCGAGCAAAGCAGCTGGAACTCGAGGTGGCTCTTGACCTGGCATACCAGAATGCGCCCGACCATCCTTACGTGAAAGAACACAAGGAATGGTTCCGTCTGCGGCCCGACGGCTCCGTGCAATACGCCGAGAATCCACCCAAAAAATACCAGGATATCTTTCCACTCGACTTCGAAACTGATCAGAGCCAGGCGCTCTGGGAAGAACTGAGAAGTGTTGTCCTGTATTGGATCGAGCAAGGCGTCCGCATCTTCCGCGTTGACAATCCGCACACCAAACCCTTTGACTTCTGGGAGTGGCTGATCACCGACATCAAAGCCCGCTATCCCGATGTATTGTTTCTCGCGGAAGCCTTCACTCGCCCGAAACTAATGTATGGGTTAGCCAAGCTGGGATTCACGGAGTCATACACGTATTTCGCCTGGCGCAATGCCAAACAGGAAATCACCGAATACTTTAAGGAACTTACGCAAACTGAGGTGCGAGAATACTTTCGCCCCAACCTGTGGCCCAATACGCCAGACATCCTTACCGACTTTCTTCAGCACGGCGGACGGCCCGCCTTCATGATCCGCCTGCTGCTGGCCGCTACCCTGGGTGCCAACTACGGAATCTATGGCCCAGCCTTCGAACTTTGTGAAAATCGATCAGTGGCGCCGGGCAGCGAAGAGTACCTCGATTCTGAAAAATATCAGATTCGCAGCTGGGATTTGGAGAGTCCCAACAGCCTGGCGAAACTGATCGCGCAGGTAAACCGTATACGCCGCGAGAACTTGGCCTTGCACAGCGATTGGAGCCTGCGTTTTCATCCCGCAGACAACGACCAGATCATCGTCTATAGCAAAATGACGGACGATCTTCTGAACATCATCGTCGCGGTCGTCAATCTGGATCCCACTCGCACGCAGTCCGCATGGGTCGATCTGCCGCTGGACGTGTTCCACCTCGACCCACGCCAGCCATACCAGATGCACGACTTGCTCACCGACGCGCGCTATGTCTGGCGGGGTCCACGGAATTGGGTCGAACTCAGTCCACTACGCTTGCCGGCTCACGTTTTTTGCATCCGGCGACGCGTTCGGACGGAAGACGGCGTCGATTATTTTGTCTGAAAACCGGTTTGACTGAAGGTCGGCAAACGGAAGAGGAGAACCTTGGCATTGCCTCAGGACGCGCTCTGGTACAAGGATGCTGTCATCTACCAGGTCCACGTCCGCACGTTTTTCGACACCAACGGCGATGGCATCGGTGATTTTCGCGGCCTGGCCCAGAAGCTCGACTACCTGCAGGAACTTGGCGTAAACGCCCTCTGGCTGATGCCGTTCTTCCCTTCGCCCCTGCGCGACGACGGCTATGATATCGCCGACTACTATTCCGTTCATCCCAACTACGGTAATCTCGACGACTTCAAGCTCTTTCTCAAGGCCGCGCACGAGCGCAACATTCGCGTGATTGTTGAAATGGTGCTGAACCACACCTCGGACCAGCACCCCTGGTTTCAGGAGTCACGTAGCTCGCGCGACAACCCACGGCGTGACTGGTACGTCTGGAGCGACACCGACACGAAGTATCAGGGTGTGCGCATCATTTTTGTAGATACCGAGCTGTCTAACTGGGCCTGGGATCCGGTTTCCAAGGCCTACTACTGGCACCGTTTTTTCAGCCACCAGCCTGATCTCAACTACGACAACCCCGCCGTCCGCGAAGAAATGTGGAAGGTAATGCAATTCTGGCTTGAGCTGGGCGTAGACGGCTTCCGCCTGGACGCGGTTCCGTATCTGGTCGAGCGCGAAGGCACTTCCTGCGAAAACCTGCCCGAGACTCACGCCGTTCTCAAAGAACTGCGCGGCAAGCTAGATAAATATTTCCCTGGCAAGATGCTGCTCGCCGAAGCCAACCAGTGGCCCGCCGATCTGCGCGCTTACTTCGGCGAAGGCGATGAATTCAACATGGCCTTCCATTTCCCGCTGATGCCCCGAATGTTCATGGGCCTCAAGCTGGAAGACCGCAAGCCCATCACTGAAATCCTCAAGCAGACGCCACAGATTCCCCCGCCCTGTCAATGGTGCCTGTTCCTGCGCAACCACGACGAGCTCACCCTCGAAATGGTTACCGACATGGAACGGGACTATATGTATGACCAGTACGCCCGCGACAAGCACATGCGCATCAACGTCGGTATTCGTCGTCGCCTTGCGCCGTTGCTCGACAATGACCGCCGCCGCATCGAGCTCATGAACGGAATGCTCATGTCGCTCCCCGGCACCCCCATCATTTACTACGGCGACGAGATCGGCATGGGCGACAACATTTACCTCGGCGATCGCAACGGCGTGCGCACTCCCATGCAGTGGGAGGGCGGCTGGAACGGCGGCTTCTCCACGGCTGATCCGGAAAGCCTTTATTCTCCGCTGATGCTCAATCCGGTTTACGGCTACCAGGCAGTCAACGTCCAGTCGCAGAAACGTTTCGACCACTCGTTGCTCTCCTGGATGAAGCGCATCATCAAAGTGCGTAAGTCCACTCCGGTATTCGGCCGCGGATCCATCGATTTTCTTTACCCCGAAAACCACCGCATCCTGGCTTACGTGCGGCAATTGGAAAAAGAGTCCATCCTGGTAGTAAACAACGTCTCCAGCACCGCGCAGGCGGTGGAACTCGATCTGCGCCGTTTCAAAGGCAATATTCTGATCGAAATGTTCGGCCGAAACATTTTTCCCCGGGTAGGAGATTTACCCTACCTGTTAACCTTGGGTCCTTATCAGTTCTACTGGTTCCGCTTGCGCAGAATCTGAGTCCGAGAACTAAGAACTGCGATCTGGGAACTGAAATCTGAGGACAGCAAACTAGCGAGGCAAGATTTGTCCGAGGAAAGCATTCTTACCGATGAGTTTCTTCGCCAGCTGATCAATGTCGGCGAGGCAGACATCCTCATCGGTGTGCCTACCTACAACAACGCCTCGACCATCGGCCCAGTCGTGCAAGCCATCCGTGCCGGACTGCTGAAGTATTTCCCCCGCGAGCGCGCCGTAATCGTCAATGCCGACGGCGGCTCGCGCGATCAGACTCCTGACCTCGTCCGCGGCGCCTCCATCAATGATGCCCAGGTCTCCACGGACATTCAGGCGTTGCGTACTTTGCACAGTATCAGCGCGGAATATCCTGGAGAGCCGTCCACCGGTTCGGCGCTGCGCACCATCCTGGCCTCCGCCGACCTGCTGCGCGCTTCCGCATGTGCTGTAGTCTCACCCGATTCCACCACCATAGAACCCGACTGGATCGAGCGCCTGCTGCGCCCCGTCTACCAGGGAACTTACGATTTCGTGACTCCCCTCTACCGCCGCCACAAATTCGATGGCCTGCTGATCCGCAATCTTGTCTATCCCATGACGCGCGCCTTCTACGGCAAACGAGTCAAGGAACCCTACGCCTCAGAATTCGCCTTCAGCGGTCAGCTTGGCACCCATTTTCTGGGACAGGAAATCTGGACCCACGAAGCCGGCCGCACCGGCACCGAAATCTCTCTCACCATCTCCGCCATCACCGGAGGTTACAAGCTGGCCCAAACGTTCCTGGGCACGAAACCCCATGTAGACGCCCGTTCTGCCGACCTGGTTGCGGCCATGCGCCAGACCGTCGGTGCCCTGTTCTGGTCGCTTGAGCCGAACTTCCAGCTCTGGAGCACTCACGCTGATTCGCAAACCATTCCCACTCTGGCCCCCGGCCAGGAAGTCACTCTCGAACCGCTCCGCATCAACCGCCGGCGGCTGCTGGGAATGTTCCACTCCGGTGTGGCCGAACTGGAGCCGGTCCTCAAGCAGATTCTTTCTCCCCCAACAATTTCCGAGTTGCAAAGAATCGCCACTCTCGAGGAAGATGAGTTTTCCTACGGCGACGAACTCTGGGCCCGTACCGTCTACGAATTCGCCGCTTCGTATCACAAATCGGTCATCAGCCGCGACCACATCGTCCAGGCCCTCGCCCCTCTCTATCGGGGAAGAGCGTTCACATTTCTGGTCGAAAACCGCGAATCTACTGGCGAGGAAGTGGAACAGAACGTAGAAAGCTTTTGCCTGACGTGCGAACGTCTTAAGCCGTCCCTGGTCGAACTCTGGAACGGAAGGAAGTGAGGTCACGATGCGGGAAATGATTGTGAACGAATTGACTCAGGCCACGCAGGAGCTGATCCGCGAATTCGCGCGCTTCCTGCCTCGCCTCATGGTGATGCTGATCGTCGTGCTCGTAGGCTGGATCATCGCCTACCTGGTGAAGTGGGTGCTGCGCAGCATTCTCCGTCTGGTAAAGTTCGACAAACTTTCCGAAGGCGCCGGCGCAGCTCAACTGCTCAACAAGGCCGCTCTGCCGTCCTCCACCGAACTGGTCAGCCGCTTCGCTTTCTGGGTTACCTGGCTGGGTTTTGTCCTCCTCGGCACTAGCGCACTAGGTATCCTGGGCATGCAGGAATACGTAACCCGCTTTTTCATTTTCCTGCCGCGCTTGATCGTCGCCCTGTTCTTCCTGTTCTTCGGATTGCTCGCCGCCAGTTTCTTCTCCCGCGCCGCGCTCCTATGGGCGGTTAACACGGACATGCCTTCCCCACGCCTGCTCAGTTCCGCAGCGCGGGTCCTGATCACCGTGTTCACCGCGTCCGCGGTCTTCGAGGAACTCGGCTTGGCCGACTCCACCATGCTCCTCTCCTTCGCCATCGTGATGGGAGCGGTCATGCTCGGCTTGGCCATCGCCTTCGGCATCGGCGGCCAACACTTGGCCCGAAGATTTCTGGAATCCCGCTTCGCCCCCGACAAGAAAGAAGTAAAAGAAGGCGAAGACGAACTCAGCCCGCTGTAGAAGTGAGGGTGCCCCGTCCAAGCTCCGGCTGGGCGGGGATTTTGCGAGATCTCTGGCTCTAATTCTTAACTGTCATCGCATCTGAGTCTACGGCCTTCTTTCCCGTGACTCCTTCAAGCCCCGCCAGGACTCCGCGATATTCGTTCTTATCGCACTGCATGGCAAAGCCGCCCTTCTTGTCACCATCAGTCCAGGTTAAACCGACATAATGTTTTTTTGACTTAGTAAGAGCCATCAGTGCGCCGATCCCGAGCGAAACCACCGCCAGCCCAATCGCTGCTCCGACTCTCCTATGGACATCTTGGCCGTAGCTGATTTCCGTAATGGCCGAAGCCGGGATTGTCACGACTTGGCCCTTGTCTCCTACGAGCCGAACTTGGTTCGGTTCAATGAACAATTTCATTCCGCTCCCTGCTTTAGCATCGGGTATCGACCCTCCGTCGTATGTGACTTTGTAACCGTTATCACCAGCGAAGACCGTCAGCGGTACCGCAAGGCAGAGAACTATGGCCAGAAACTTACTCATCGGAAAGCTCCTTCTTGACCTCAAAAGTGGCGACCAAGTGTACATCCGTTTTCCTTCTTGCACCGCGTGATCAAATGGATACCCTCCAAAACGTCCCGAATTGGGATGGCACGGGATATCCCCATCCCCTTACTCACGAGGGTGCACCGTCCAAGCTCCCCTGGGGCGGGGAAGTTGACGCATAGCTGACAGTCGCATTGGACGGTACGGAAGAGGGAACAAGCCGGGATCGTTCCGGTGGTGCACGTGCGCCAGCCCACAGAAAACCCGCCCAAGCGAAGCTTGGACGGGCCACCCTAGAAAGTAGAGATTCAGATGCTAGTCCGGGGGCACCCGCCCGGAAGCGAAGTAGCCCACGCCTAGGCGGCAACCAGCTCTGCCGCCCGGGCCTTGTGCGGCGGGCCTACGTAAGGGAATTCGGCGAGCAGGTCTTTGTGGGGACCTACCTTATCTTGCGTCACCTTTCCATTCGTGAGCAGAGGAAGGAAGAAATCTACGACGTCGTCGGCGAGCGCCCGGCCATTGTTCGGGAAGGCCGCCGGCCGCGTCGGATCATAGTGGAGAATGTCCGGCAGCAGGGTCCCGGCCACCCGCGTTGCCTCCGCCGGCGCATATCCACCGGTGTGCTCCAGCGCGTGCGCGAAGACGGGGACGAAACGAGCATCGTCCACCGGCTCCGCAGCGAGATAGGCGGCGTTCTGCTCGCCTGCAAGAAAGGGAGTTTGATTCGGCCGCGCACCGCGATCCGCCTGAACCCATTTCCCGCTTGCGCCGTCCAGCGTGCGAGCCCATACGCCCAGCTTTTTGGTACCGAGGGCAGAGTTGGGCACTTCCAGCACGATGCTGCACACGTCCGCATCGGCGAAGAAATCGTCACCGGTAAATTGCAGGTTATTCAAAGCGCCATTTACGTCGAAGAAAAAGGGATCGCTGCGCCAGCCGGCGAAGAAGCGGTAGTCACCGGACTCCGCCACCCGTGTATCCGTCCCCTGGGTCTCCGTCCCCAACGAAACCGGCACGCCCTCGAGAATGACCTGTCCGTCGTCGCCGGTTGCGTAGTGGCGAAAACTGCTCCACTCCCAGTCCTCCGGACGCTCGCACAACCCAGCCTTCACCGGATTTCGATGAACATAGCGAAGCTTCTCCACAAACTGAGGGTAGTTGCGAATGTTGAAATCGTAGTACCGCTTTTGCCAGAAATGATCCGTGTCGCCAATCAAACGCCGCGACACTCCTTGCTTCAACGATTTCAGCGCATCGGCCAACGTATCCCGTTGTGGTTCGCTGAGGAGTGGCCCACTCAAGCCGTCTTTTGGCTTGAGTGGGGCAGTTCGACCCCTGGAGGTATCCTCTTGCGGTTCGCTGAGCAGCAGATGAATATGCTCCGGCATGACTACATAGCCGTAAACGTAGAGTCTGTAACTACGCCGCACCCGCTCCAAGGATGACTCGAAGATTCGTCGGCTTGCATCCGTGGTAAACAGTCGACGGCGATGGTAACAGCAGAATGTGACGAAATGACTTTGACCGCTGTGGTGAAAACGCGCTAGTCCCCATGGCATAAGGACAATCTAGTTTGTTCGTTGGCCCAAGTCTGTGACGTCTGAACATCCCCACTCAAGCCAAAACCGGGCTTGAGTGGGCCACCCGCCCGCTTCGAAAGATTCCGCGAAGCCTGGTGGCTGGTGGCGCCAGAACTGAAAGAAGCGTGCAGAGAGCAACCGCACGAAGGGGGTTAATGTGCTGTTTCCTCGGTGGGAACAAGTTGATCGCTTCGGGAGGGATCCCACGCTTGCAAACCCCGCAAACGTGGGCCACCCTGGGTAGGCCGATGCTGGTTGCGAGGCTCTACAAGACAGCACACTCTACCCGTTGACGTGAAGATGCGACAGACGTCTATTGAATAAACTTAGTGGGATTCTAGCAAGCGGATATTACGGATCAAGCCGTCGGTATGACCGTAAGCACCTTGTATCATCAGCCCGTGACCGGCGAGTCGGAGCCACTTCGTTTTGCTGTGTTGCAGGCGATATGCGGTGAACGAGACACCGGCTTCCAGTAGTCCCATCGTAACGGCATATCGAGCGACTGACGGCCTTCGCCCCAGCAAGTACGAACTCCCTCCGGGAAAGTTACCTTCCACATATCCCTCGTGGACACTCTGGGCGGTCGTGATTCCGTCCAGCAGGTTCATCGTCGTGTAGGTCGATAGTTCAGCGATGAAGAGCTTCTTGTTGAATGAAGGTGTGTTCGGTACCTCAGTAAACTGTTGTGAGTGAGCAGGCAGACTCAAGCTTCCGATCAGGCCAGCAAACAGAAGCAAGAGATATCCCCGCGATTCAAGCAACTGCAAAATGCGCTGAGTCAGAGTCATAGTCCCAAGCGCAGAAGTGGCGGAGCCGAACGGCATTCCAGGCGCAATCGCCTCACACTCGCTGGCGACCTCGCAGTTGGCACCCAAAACTGTTTCTTGAAGACGAACCGGATTCGTGCTTAGCTGAACTTGAGTCGTCATGTTTGCCACTCCTCCGCATCCGGTCAATCGGATCGACGTGCGAAGGAGATTGGCGCAGTTCAGTTGCCAAAGCGGAAGTGATGGAACTGATTGATTCGTCGTGGAGTTGCCGGACAATCCCCAGTTGCGAATGATAACTACGCGGCAAAACCTTGCACACAGCTCTGGTGGGGGTTAGGCATTCCGGCCCTGCATTGCTGTCTGAAAAACCGACTTTCACCGGTAACCCGATGCAAGTGACGAAAGTGCGCCGCATTTCCAATTTGGTCCAGTAACAAGTGACTGGGACAATTGCCGCTCTTCCTTGTCCATTCGAGACTGGCGAGGCCATCTCGCTGCCGTTACCTTTCTCTAATGTCACGCGGATATTTGTTGCCTGTTTGCTCCCTGTTGCTTCTGGCGCTGCTGTTACCCGGCTGTGGCGGCGGCACGACCACCCCGAACACGTCCAATTCACCTAACCCGACGTCTAACCCAGCGCCGAGCGTGACTCTGATTACACCCAACTCTGGAACAACCATCGGCGGAACCACCGTGACCATCACGGGCGCAGGCTTCCTGACCGGCGCCACGGTGAGCTTTGGCGGGACCGCTGCCACAGGCGTGACCCTGGTGAACAGCACATCGATCACAGCGACCACTCCCGCCCACGCTGCGGGAGCTGTCAGCGTGGTAGCTACTAACACCGACGCCCAAAGCGGCACGATGACCAGCGCCTATACCTATGTAGCGCCCCCGCCTCCACCGGTGAATCCAGCGCCGACAGTGACTTCGATCACGCCAAACTCCGGAACCACCAACGGCGGCAACACAGTGAGCATAACCGGCACAGGTTTCTTGTCAGGCGCCACCGTGAAGCTGGGCGGGACGTCCGCAGCGGCTGTGGTGTTGGTAAACAGCACCACGATCTCGGTGATCGCTCCGGCCCACGCTGCAGGCGCGGTCAGCGTCGTCGTCACCAACACGGATACCAAGAGCGGCACCTTGACCAACGGCTACACCTACACGGCGCCTACATCGCCTAACCCGGCGCCCACGGTGACTTCGATCACGCCCAATTCTGGAGTAACCACCGGCGGGACTGCGGTGACCATCGCAGGCACCGGGTTCTTGTCAGGAGCCACGGTGACCTTGGGCGGGACATCCGCGACGAGCGTAGCTGTGGTGAACGCCACTACGATCACAGCGGCCACTCCGGCCCACGCCGCCGGCGCGGTCAGCGTCGTCGTCACCAACACGGATGCCAAGAACGGTACCTTGACCAATGGCTATACCTACACAACGCCGGCTGGCACACTTGCTCTGACCAACGTGGTAAGCGGGCTCAGCAATCCGGTGGGCATGGAAAGACCGCCCAACGACAATCGCTTCTTCATCGTTGAACAGCGGGGGACCATTCGCATCCTCGAAAACGGCGCTCTGCAGTCAGCAAATTTTCTGGACATCCAGAGCACAACCAACTTCGACGGACAGGAGCAGGGCCTGCTGGGCCTGGCCTTCCATCCCAACTACGCCACCAACCACAAGTTCTACGTGAACTACACGATGGACGATGGTGGCCGGGAGACCATCATCTCCGAGTTCCAGACCATGGCCTCGGACCCCAACACGGCCGATCCCAACAGCGAGCGCGTTCTGCTGGTGGTGAACCAGCCCTTCCCCAACCACAAGGGCGGCCAGCTGGTCTTCGGCCCTGACGGTTTCCTCTACATCGGACTCGGAGACGGCGGCAGCGCTGGTGATCCTCAAGGCAACGGGCAGAACCTGTCCACGTTTCTGGGAAAGATGCTCCGCATTGGCGTCGATCCTCCCTTTACCGGCGGAAAGCAATACGCAATTCCAGCCGACAATCCTTTCGCAGTGAGCGGCGGTCTGCCCGAAATCTATGCCTACGGCCTGCGCAATCCCTGGCGCTTTTCCTTTGAGCCCGTCACCAATCGCCTGTTCGTCGCCGACGTTGGTCAGGACAGCTGGGAAGAAATCGACATCCTGCAGAAGGGCGGCAACTTTGGCTGGAACGTCATGGAAGGCATGCACTGCTTCCCGCCCGGTACTGCCACGTGCGACATGACCAACAAGATTCTGCCGATTTTCGAATACCCGCATACGGACGGCATCGCGGTGATTGGCGGTTACATCTACAAAGGCACCGCCATCCCCAGCCTGGCGAACAAGTACGTCTTCGCCGACCTCACCGGAAAGATATGGAGCCTGACTGAAGCGCCCGCCAATACCTGGACGCGCGCCGACCTGCTCGCCACCGGTCTGACGCTAACATCCTTCGGCCGCGACGCCGCAGGAGAGCTGTATCTGGTCGACTACAACGGCAACATCCTGAAACTGGTCCTCCAGTAGCCGGGAGGGATGTGACCGGGGCTGGCTACAGCCTCAACAGTTGTCATCCTGAGCGGAGTAGGTCTATTCGCTTGCGAATAGACCTACGGAGTCGAAGGACCCCTGCATTACCGGCTGCCCCCCCGTCCGCACTCCTAGAAAAGGTGGGAAGGAAAGTGTAGGCGCGAGCGTCCCGCTCGTGCAGGGACCACCACAAACCACGTAGGGGCGGACGCCTCGTCCGCCCAGCCGAGCAAAGCTCGGCAGTGCAAGCGCCAAAATAACTCCGTGTCATCCCGAGACCTGCTGTCTTTTCCGACGGGTGGCCCATTCAAGCCCGGTTTTGGCTTGAGTGGGGCAGTTCCGAGTTGCGGTTCGCTGAGCAGGAGGTGAACTTGCTCCGGCATGACCACGTACCCGTAAACCTGAAGCCCGTAACTACGCCGCACCCGCTCCAAAGCTGACTCGAAGATTCGCCGGCTTGCGTCCGTGGTAAACAGCCGACGGCGACGGTAGCAGCAGAAAGTGACGAAATGACTCTGCCCGCTCTGGTGAAAACGCGCTAGTCCCCATGGCACGAGGACAATCTAGCGTGTCCGCTGGCTTAAGTCTGTGATGTATGGACATTCCCCACTCGAACCACATAGAGACAACCGCCCTCGCCTGTCCAGCCGAGCAAAGCTCGGCAGTAGACTTGACGTAACCACAGCCCTCAAGGTATCGTTCGCCTTCCCCTCAAGCCCAAGTCTTCCCCTCGGCCTCGGAGAACACCATATACCCAAGGAGGAAGCCATGCCCGACCGTGAAGGTAGAGACTATAGACTTACCAAGCTCCCGACCATCCGGGAGGATGCCACCCCTGTAAACCGCCAGGACCTTCTGCTGAAACTGTACGACCAAACATGCACAACATGGAGGATGCTGGTCGACGTCCGCTTCAAGCTCTTGGCTCTGGTTCCAACCGTTTCCTTGGTTTCGTTGGCCACCGTGTTCGGTGCCCAGGACACTCCGAAGTATCTCTCTCCGCAACTTCGTTTGCTTTTTGCGGTCCTGGGGTTTATTGCGACTATCGGCCTGCTCATCTATGACCTACGAAACTCCAAGCTTCATAATGATCTGATAAGCCGTGGGAGGAAGATCGAAGACGAACTAGGAGTAGATACCTGTGTGTTCCGTGGGCGAAAGGAGGCGTGGGGAATTATCAACCACAGCGCCGCCACTACTCTCATCTATGGCGTCGCTCTGCTCGCCTGGATATCGGCTATTTGGATAGCCAGCCACATTGTCGTTGATGAACCCGGAAGGCAAGTGCTGCGCTGGTTCTTCGCCGGATAGTTGACGGCACATAGCGGTGCCACTCATTCCGCTGGCGATCTCAAACTAGCGCGCATTGTTCCTCCCAGACTCGAGAGGCCGGGCCACCCGCCCACCCGTCCCTACATCTGATATCGCACACCAAGGCTGAAGATAAGCACCAACGGAAGGATGAATCCGCAGTAAGAGGCAAAGAGACAGATTCGGGCGACGTCCAGCGAACGTTCCGTCCACAACCGGGAGACATCCTCGTCGCTAGTACCTCGCGCCCTCAACATATCCCAGTCACTCTCATCGTGAAACGTTTGGGTTGCGAAGTTTGTCCTCTCGTAACCAACACTCACAAAGACGGAAGAACCGTCAGACGGTATATCGATTTTCCGCACGAAATGCTGCAGAGAAACGAGGTAGCAGCACAGTGCCAGAAACGCAACAGCAGCCAACAACAAGAACCTCGCTAAAACCCTAGGCGGATGCTGCGCCGCATAGAAGGAGAAATATGTAATCGTTGCGGCTAACACAACCACTCCGAAGCGAGCTGGCATTGTGATCTCGCCAAGCGTAGGAAACAAGTACGCTGGTACAGCACCAGGCAGCAAAGCGGAGAGCAGAGGCCCCACGCCGGTCGCTACAGCGAGAGCACCCGAGACGCTTGCGAACTTCTTGTAGTAACTGAGAAGCGTAACTGGAGGCAACGGGTGCAATGTCACTTCCTACTTCCGAAGATTGGCGGTGATCACACGATTGGGTTCAACGAACGGGTTGAAATCAACTTCTTGGTCGTGGTAGCCCTGCTTTTGAAAGCGAATGATCCACTCGGCGTACGGAAGGGATTTTATTGTCGAGTTCGTCGGATTTGGATGTTGCTTATAAGGGTCACCTCGCCTTCGATACGAGATGTCCGCGCCTTCGGGGTTACTGTTTACCTCCAAATCGAATATCAACCTCTGCGTATCTGCGACAATTGTGTACGCCAGCTCGTTTAGTTCGAACACACGGAAAACGGCTTGGGCTGTCAGCGGGTACCTTGTGAGAGGTTCCCTCTTCTGACGCGCTAGCATGATTGCTGGTCCGGTCTCGCCTCGTTTTTTGGGCGATAAATCCGACAGAGTTTCAGAATAGCCAATGCGGAGATCATCGAAGAATACTTCGGCAGGCCCTGATTGAGACTTATCTCCAAGTTCGTGGAACCTAGCCTCTGTGGAAGTAAGATAATCGAGTTCTGCCTCGACCTTAGTGCGAAGTATCGCGAGGGTTTGCCTTGTGAGTGGTTCTTCCGCCCCTACTACACTCGCTCTCAACATCTGAAGCTGGGCCTGAAGGCGTAATACTTCCCTCCGCAGAAGTTGAGCCTGCGAGGGATTGACTTGGACCTCGGCACTAGTCGGATACACGATGCCTGGATTCGAGATCACACGAAATGATATGTCCTTGTGCGGGAGATTCACCCAAGCAGTGGAATTCCAGAACTGCAGGCTGGTTAACGCCCAAACACCGCCAGGGGCAGCTAGTGGTATTCTGACCTTAAGGTGATAGACCGTCTGGTCGGGCTGCGTCGGGCTTCCGCCAGCTACCGAACCTTGGCCTTCGCGTGCACTAAACCCGACCGAGAGACTACCACCATCGAAGTTTGGAGCTTTGTCCAGAGTCACTGTAAATTCGAGTTGCTCGCCCGCTCTTATCACCTCGTCTGTGCTGATGGCAACCTGCGCCCCCTGTCCGTTACTGAGGCCAGAGAGAACAAGAATCGAACAGGCAACAGAGAGGTACCGACTGACCGCTTTCGTCATCCAGACCGCCTCCCAGCGACCGAGTTTCCTTTTTTGGAAACAACTAGGACATTCTACGTCATGTTTTCCGTCGATAAGTAAGTAGGTGTTAGTAGAGGGGTGGCGGCCCGCGCTGGGGCGCTAACGATCTGCGAGACGGAACCTAGCTGGGCGCGCAATTCTTGGCGAGCGGCGATTGTGACGAAGATTAAAGCCAGCCTAACAAGATACTTGAGAATCCACCCCCATTCCTGTCAAGCCCCCAACCCCACCCAATTCCCCCTAACCCCATGACCCGACAGCCACCAATAGTTAGTACATCCATGTCCCATTCCCCCTACTCAACCTGCTATCCTTAAAGTAGAAGATTAAGAAAAAGGCGCAGCCCAAAGCTGCGCCTTTTGTATTCAGGAGCAAAGGATCGAGACAAATCAGGCCAGTCGAAATCAGGTTAAATAGTGGAGAAGCCTAAGGCTCGCCCGCTTCCGCGACGTCCCGCCACCAATCAGCGACATGCTCTCCCACCCAAGCGCCGCGGAGAGATCGCCGAACTGGCATTCATGCAGAAGGCCGTCAGCCTGGGTTTCGCCGTGGCCAAGCCCTGGGGAGACAGCGAGCGCTACGACTACATCCTCGACGCCGGCGGGCGCTTCTGGCGCGTTCAGGTCCGCTCCACCGCCTATGAGAGCCATCGCGGCTACGCCGTCCATACTTACATCTACGCGAAGCGCAAAATGGTCGCCCTCACCGCAGCCGACATCGATTGCATCGTCGCCTACATCGTGCCGCTCAATCTCTGGTACGTGCTCCCGGTCGAGTCCTTCTCGCCTTGCAAGAATCTCTGGTTCTATCCCCACGGCAGTAAGAAGGGATCGCGCTTCGAAAGCTTCCGCGAAGCCTGGTGGCTGCTGGCTCCGAACCTGAAACCAACCTGCACAGAGCAGCCGCCGTGATTGTCTGAAGTCCGACGCCCGGGCCTGCGCTGTATACTTCGCTCATGACCAACATCGACAAATACGCCGTCGGCTCTTTCTGCTGGCTTGAACTGGCCACCACCGACCAGAACGCCGCCAAGAAGTTCTATACCAATCTTTTCGGATGGGCTTCCGCCGACATGCCCATGGGGCCGGGCGAGGTCTATACCATGTTCCAGCTCGGAGACCGCGGCGCCGGCACTGCCGCCTACACGCTGCGCAAAGACCAGCAGTCGCAGGGCGTGCCGCCACACTGGAGCATTTACATCGCGGTCGAAAATGCGGATGCGGCAGCGAATCGCGTCTCCCAACTCGGCGGCAAGGTGTGCGCCCCGCCGTTTGACGTCTTCGATGCCGGCAGAATGGCGGTGGTGCAGGATCCCACCGGAGCCACGTTCTGCCTGTGGCAGGCCAAGCAACAACCCAACGCGGTTACAGGAGTGGACGGCACGCTCTGCTGGGCCGACCTGAGCACGCCCGATCCGGCGCAGGCAGGGAAATTCTATTCAGACCTGTTTGGGTGGAAGCTGGAGAAATCGGAGCACGATCCCTCAGGCTACCTGCACATCAAGAATGGCGAGCAGTATATCGGAGGCGTTCCGCCAACTAAACATCGTCCCCCAGTCCCGGCGCATTGGCTTCCGTACATTCAAGTCTCGAACTGTGACGCTATCGCCGCCAAGGCAAAGCAGACCGCCGCCAGCTTTCACCTCGAGCCAATGACCATGGAAGGTGTAGGCCGCTTTGCGGTGCTCGCTGACCCCCAAGGCGCAGTCTTCGCGATATTCCAGTCGATGCCAAGAAAGTAGCGGGATAACCCTTCAGCCTCGAAGACCCAAGCACACCAAAATCCCGCCGAGCTTCGCTCGGCCTGGACGGCGAGGGCGCCCGTCCCCACCAGCCGGTGCCGCCACACAGTCCATGCCGACACAAAAAGCAAAAGCCCCGCTCGAGAGCAGGGCTTTTGCTGAGGTCTGAGGTCCGACGCCAGACGCCGCTTTTAGCCGACGACTGAAGACTGACGACCGACGACTGTTCTTAGTACATCCCTTCCATACCGCCGCCGCCGTGGCCGCCGCCGGCTGGAGCTCCCTTTTTCTCTTCCGGGATCTCCGCTACCAGGGCCTCGGTGGTCAGCATCAGGGACGCGATCGAGCCGGCGTTCTGCAGTGCGGTGCGCACTACTTTAGTCGGATCGAGCACGCCTGCCTTGACAAGGTCTTCGTACTCGCCGGTCAGGGCGTTGTAGCCGTAGTTGTTGTCTTTGGAGTCGTTGACCTTGCCCAGGACGATTGCGCCTTCTTCGCCGGCGTTCTCGGCGATCTGACGCAACGGCTCGACCAGGGAGCGCCTCACGACGTTGACCCCGATCTGCTCATCACCCTCGAGCTTCAGCTTGTCCAGAGCTGCGACGCAACGGGCCAGGGCCACGCCGCCGCCGGGGACAATGCCTTCTTCCACGGCTGCACGGGTTGCGTGCATGGCGTCTTCGACACGAGCCTTCTTTTCTTTCATTTCAGTCTCGGTCGCAGCGCCGACTTTGATCACTGCCACGCCACCAACCAGCTTCGCCAACCGCTCCTGCAACTTCTCGCGGTCGTAGTCGCTGGTGGTTTTTTCGATCTGGCTGCGAATTTCCTTTACCCGGCCTTCGATCTCGGAGTGCTTGCCCTTGCCTTCGACCAGCGTGGTGTTGTCCTTGTCCACGGTGATCTTCTTGGCTTGGCCGAGGTCGGACATCTGGACGTTCTCCAGCTTGATGCCGAGGTCTTCGGTGATGGCCTTGCCGCCGGTGAGGGTGGCAATGTCCTGCAGCATGGCTTTGCGGCGATCGCCGAAGCCGGGAGCCTTGACGGCCGCGACTTGCAGCGTTCCACGCAGCTTGTTGACGACGAGGGTAGCGAGCGCTTCGCCCTCAACGTCTTCAGCAACGATGAGCAGCGGCTTCCCGCTCTTCGCGATCTGCTCCAGCAGTGGCAGCAGGTCTTTCATCGAGCTGATTTTCTTTTCGTTGATCAGGATGTACGCGTTCTCGAGCGAAACTTCCATCCGCTCAGGATCGGTAACGAAGTAAGGAGAGAGGTAGCCGCGGTCGAACTGCATGCCTTCAACCACGTCCAACTGGGTCTCGAGGGTCTTGGCTTCCTCGACGGTAATAACGCCATCCTTGCCGACCTTCTTCATAGCCTGAGCAATGATGTTCCCAATAGTTTCGTCGTTGTTGGCGCTGATCGTGCCGACTTGCGCGATCATGTCGCCGGTGACGGGCTTGGAGAATTTGTCCAGTTCGCCCTTCACGCGGTTGCCTTCCTTGTCGATGCTGCCGCAGATGGCGGTGATTGCCTTCTCGATTCCGCGCTTCATGGCCATCGGATTGGCGCCGGCTGCTACCGTCTTTACGCCTTCGCGGTAGATGGCCTGGGCCAGAACGGTGGCGGTGGTGGTGCCGTCGCCGGCAACATCCGAGGTCTTGCTGGCGACTTCACGAACCATTTGCGCGCCCATGTTCTCGAGCGAGTCCTTGAGTTCGATTTCCTTGGCGACGGTGACGCCGTCCTTGGTGATGGTGGGCGACCCGAATTTCTTTTCGATGACCACGTTGCGGCCCTTGGGGCCGAGAGTGACTTTTACCGCGTCAGCCAGAAGGTTGACGCCGCGGAGAATCGCCTGTCGCGACTCCTCGCCATGTACGATCTGCTTTGCCATAACTTGAATCTCCTATCGCTTGGTTGGCAGGCTTGTTTGGCCTGCGGAATTTGGATGTTCGCGTCGCGCTTGTTTGTTCCGTTCGCTTCGCTCACGGAACGCGCGGTCGCTCACTCAGATCCTTCGCTCGCGCAAAAACGACGCTCGCTCAGGATGACAAATAAGACAGTTAACGGCGCGATCCGGCGAGTTCTTTCTTGGCGGCTCCGCTAAGGATGCCCAGGACTTCTTCTTCTCGCATGATGATGAAATCTTCACCATCGAGCTTGATCTCGGTGCCGGAATACTTGCCAAACAGGATGCGGTCGCCCTCTTTTACCGCCAGGGGGAATACCTTGCCTTCGTCGTTGCTCTTGCCTTTGCCTACGGAGATGACTTCTCCCTCCTGAGGCTTTTCTTTGGCGCTGTCGGGGATGATGATGCCACCACGGGTGGTTTCGCCCTCTTCGATACGGCGGACTAGAATACGGTCGTGTAGCGGGGTGAACTTAGCCATACGTGCAGACTCCTTTCGTTGAATCTGGTTTATTGCTGGTAACGATCAGTTTTTAAGGATTGTTAGCACTCAGTGCTGACGAGTGCCAATTGTAGATAAGGTGGCGGTGGGTTGTCAAACAGAAGATTTGCTTGATCTCGTAAGTTGTTTATTTGTAACAGCTTATTTTGTTCTAGCCATCTAGGGAGAGGGTTTCTGGTTGCGCGGGTGGGATGGTGGCGGCTACATTGATTCTTTCAGTCGAGGTCGGGTGATGAGAAAAATTATACTCGGGAGCGTGATCACTCTTCTTATGGCGTCGGGGGTGGTCTTTGCCCAGGACGACACCGCATTGCTGAACTTTCAGGTTATCCGGGACTACAACGGCAAGCCGATTCGCAATGCCAGCGTGGTGATGCATCCGGTGCAGAAGAATGGGAAGCAGTCGAAGGGCGGGCTGCAAATCAAGACCGACCCCGAGGGCAAGGCCAGCTTTGACGGAGCGCCCTACGGCAAGTTGCGGGTGCAGGTGCTGGCTCCCGGGTTTCAAACGTTTGGTGCCGACTACGATATCGACAAGCCCACGCTTGAGATTACCGTCAAGATGAAACGGCCCGCGGGACAGTATTCGATCTACGAAGAACATCCGGGCGAGACGAAGGATGAAAAGCCTGCGGAGCCTGATCCGAAGAACAAGCCCCAGTGAACGAAGGGAAGCCGATTTTATGGACTATCTGCTAAAAACCGAGCCTACCGTCTACTCATTCGTCGACTTGCAGCGCGACAAGAGCACTGTGTGGGATGGCGTGACGAATCCGGTGGCAGTGAAGCATCTGCGCGAGATGAAGGCGGGCGACCGGTTGGTGATCTACCACACTGGCGATGACAAGAGGGCGGTAGGGACTGCGACTGTAACTTCGGTGGATGCCTCGGATCCCAAAAAACCGCAGGTGAAGATTAAAGTGGGAAGCGCGGTGAAGCCGGTGACATTGGCGCAGGTTAAGGCCGACCGGCTTTTTGCCGAGTCTCCTCTGGTGCGGCAGGGAAGATTGAGCGTGGTTCCGCTGTCCGCTGCGCAATTCAAGTTTCTGACCGGGGAGTGATGTCGGTCCAACAAGAGCCCCACCGTTACCGGGCCACGACGTACTGGTTTCAGACGGCGGGAACAGCAGGTCCCTCCACTTCGCTTGCTGCGCTGCGGTTGGGATGACAGGGCTATTGAATGGCCACTAACTGACTAATTTCCGCAGGAATTCGCGCTCGTCCATGTGATATTTGAAGGCTTTGTGGCCGTCGATGAAGACGACCGGGACTTCGTCCGTAAACTGGCGGCGCAGTTCGTCGTCGCTCTCCACGTCAATTTCGCGCCAGGCGAAGCCGCCCCGCCGCTGCAGCTTGGACAGGGTTTCCTTGACGATTTCGCAAAGATGGCACCCTTTGCGGGAGTAAACCACGACTTGGCGTAACGCCTCCATGGGCGGAGTTTAGCAGGTTTATTTGTGGTGGAAAAGCACTTAGAAACCAGCAATTAGCGCTTGGCCATTGGCAATTGGCTCAATCCGACACCAAATCTTCCCCAAGTCACGAAATACCAGTCGCCAGGTGCTAATTGCTGTCACCCGCTGCGGCTCGATTTACAATCCCTGCATGGCTAGCAATGGTGGCAAACTTCTCTCCGGCAAAGTCGCCCTGATTACCGGAGGGGCGCGGCGATTAGGGCGGGCTATCGCGCTGGCTCTGGGGGAGGCGGGGGCGGATGTGGCCATTACCTTCCGGAATTCAGCGCGCGAGGCGCAGCATACCGTAATAGATGTCGGGAGTTTCGGCGGGCGAGCAGTGGCTTTGCGTTGCGACATCACCGACGAAAAGAGCGTGAGAGCTGCAATCAAGGAAACTGTCAGGGAACTGGGTGGAGTGGATATTCTGGTGAACAACGCCGCCAATTACGAAACCGCCGACTTCGACCAGTTGAGCCTCAAACAGTGGGACGCCATCTTTGCTTCGAACACACGCGGGCCGTTCCTGGTTTCACGTGAAGCTTTGAAGCATCTGCGGGAGCGTGAGGGGAGAATCATCAATATGGGATCGCTGGGGGGACTGCGTCCCTGGGCAAATCACGCTCACTACTGTTCTTCCAAGGCGGCGGTGCACATGCTGACCAAGGTGATGGCCAAGGCTCTGGCGCCCGAGATCGCGGTGAACTGCGTGGCGCCGGGGATGATCGACCTGAGAGAGAAGGCGGCGGCTGGGTTCATGAAGAAGATGGCGCGGCAGACACCGATGCGTCGTAACGGTCAAGGTGGGGAGATCGCGGCGGCGGTACTGTTTTTTGCGGCTGCGCCAAAGTTCATCACCGGGCAGATACTGGCGGTAGATGGCGGGTTGGGGCTCTGAGTTTGTGGAATCGCGGGCGAGTCGCACGCGACCACACAGCTAGTGAAAAAGAGGAACCCTATTTGTCACGCCATTAGGTTTGCTGTATCGTGACCAGTCTTACCGCTTTGTTGTCCAGGGCCGACCTTCATGAGGCAATTCTTTGGGATACTGCTGCTGGCGTGCGCTTCACTGGGCTGGGCGCAATCCCGGGTGGAAGACGGTGGCCACGAAATCCAGATCTGGACGGGCGGTGGACACTCTGTCCCCGGAGGGACGTCGCATACCGGGGTGTGGAACGCCGGGTTGCGTTACGGATGGATTCTTACCCGGCCGCATGGCCCTGGCTTCCTGGAAGGCAGATTCGAATACGCGCTGGATGCGGTGCCGGCGTTTCTGGTGTTTCAGCCTGCCAACACCGCCTACGGAGCCGGTTTCAATCCGCTAAACCTGAAATGGAACTTTGCCACGCGAGGACGAGTGGTGCCGTATCTCGAACTCAGCGGTGGAACTTTGTTTACTAGTCACGATGTCCCAACCGGGACTGACCGAGTCAATTTTACCTCTTCCGCTGCACTGGGCGCGCATTTTCTGGGAGCGTCCCGCAACTGGAGTATCGAGCTCAGGTATATGCATATTTCCAATGCCGGACTCTCAGATCCTAATCCCGGGATCAATACGGTGCAGGTGCGGGTGGGCATTGGAAAGTTTTTCGGAAACGGCCGAGCCTCCAAGAAATGACCAACGGGAGGAAAAGTTTGAATCGCAGAATTGCTGTGAGTGTTGTGGCTGCCCTACTAAGCCTGGCCGCCAGCGCCCAAGAGCCTGCCGGCTGGATCGCCGCAAGCAATAAATATACCAACATGCTGCTGGCAGTAGAGATGAAGCACGCCCCTGAAGTGGGGTCGAATCAGGGACTGAGCCAGTTTGACGCGGAGGTCTCGCAGCCGACTCTGGCCGATGAGGACCAGGAGCGGCAGGAGAAGGAAGGCGTCCTCTCGACGTTGAAGAGTGCTCTGGGGGAGCAGAAGCAGAAGGAAGTTGCGCAGGATTTGCAGATCGTGATCCGCAGCATCGGACTGCAATTCAGAGAGCAGGACTTCCACCGCGCTCACAGAGTAGATTTTCTCAATGCCAGCCAGATGGTGTTTAGCGGGCTGCGGGTTCTGCTGGATGAACAGACGCCTGCGGAACGCAGGCCGGCGGCCGTGGTCCGCATCCGCAAATATGCGGGGCTGGAGCCCGGCTACAAGTCGCTGACCGAGATCCTGAAGCAGCGCGTCATGGAGCAGATGGCAAAGCCGGGCATGGCCTATCCGGCGCACACAGAGATTGAGACCGAGCTGTCGCGCAATCCTAATTACCTGGAAGGAATCGCCACGCTCCTGCAAAAGTACAAAATGACCGGCTGGCAGGAACCCTATGACAAGCTGAAGTCGCAACTAGTGGAATATGACGTGTGGACCAAGGCGAACGTGCTGCCGAAGGCGCGCGCCGACTTCCGTCTGCCGCCGGAGGAGTATGCGCTAAATCTGGAAGACTACGGCATCGACATTCCGCCTGCCCAACTCGCTGTCATGGCGCACCAGGCGTTCAGCGATATTCAGGGGGAGATGAAGCCGATTGCGGCGCAGATTGCGAAGGATAGGCACCTGCCTTCGAGCGACTACCGCGACGTGATACGAGAATTGAAGAAGCAACAATTGGTAGGCGACACGATTTTGCCGTTCTATCAGGAGCGGCTGAAGCAGATCGAAAAAATCATCGTCGATAAGCAAATTGTCAGCCTGCCGGACCGTCCGGCGCGGATCCGGATTGCTACCGCGGCAGAGACCGCGCAACAGCCCGCGCCGCACATGGTGCCCCCACCATTTCTGCACAACACCGGGCAAAAGGGAGAGTTTGTGCTGCCCCTGAATATTCCAGCAGGGCCTGGGCAGACCACATCCGAGAAGTATGACGACTTCACTTTCGACGCAGCGGCATGGACGCTCACGGCGCACGAGGCGCGCCCAGGACACGAGCTGCAGTTCGATTCCATGCTGGAACATGGAGTTTCGGTGGCGCGGTTTCGCTACGCCTTCAACAGTACCAATGTGGAGGGCTGGGGGCTTTATTCGGAATATCTCATCCGGCCGCATATGCCGCTGGAGGGCCAGTTGGTCTCACTCGACTACAGACTGATGCGAGCGGTGCGGGCCTTTCTCGATCCGGAGCTGCAAGCCGGAAAGATCCAACCCGAGGATGCATTCCGCGTTCTGGAGCAGGACGTCGTGCAGTCTCACGCCTTCGCTCAGGAAGAAGTTGAGCGCTACACTTATCGCGCGCCTGGGCAGGCCAACAGCTACTTTTACGGCTACACCAAGCTGATCACGCTGCGCAAAGAGGCTGAGGCGGCGCTGGGCGCCAAGTTCGATCAGAAGAAGTTTCACGACTTTATTTTGGCGCAGGGATTGCTTCCGCCGGATTTGATGCGTAAGGCGGTGATGGAAGACTTTGTACCGAAGTTTTGAGCTCCGTCATCCTGAGGAAGCGGAGCCCTTCGCTGCGCGAAGGGCTCCCGACGAAGGACCTCTGCATTGCCTGGCGATTGCAGCGCCGGAACCCCTATCCTGATTTGCCTTTAGTACCCACCGGTAACAATGCCCCTATGACACACGCGCAAGTGAAGGCTGTGAGGAATGCATAGGTCCTTCGCTTGCTTTCATCCCGCTTCGCGAGACGAAAGACTGCGCTCAGGATGACAGCTTCTGCGGGATGGGGTAGGTGATATTCTTTTCCGCGTATGGCAACTCTTGTTGAATGTGTCCCCAATTTTTCCGAAGGGCGCGATAAGGCGAACGTGGATGCGATCGTCGACGCCATGAAGATGGATGGCGTCTACCTGCTCGACCGTGAGATGGATTCCGACCACAACCGTTGCGTGATCACGCTAGTGGGGGAGCGGGAGGCGATTCAGGAAGCCGCCATCCGCGGCGTGGGCAAAGCCTCCGAGTTGATCGATCTGACGCGGCATCAGGGAGCGCATCCGCGGATGGGTGCAGCAGACGTGGTGCCGTTTATTCCCATTGATGGCGTGACGATCGAAGACTGCGTCGCCATGGCGCGGAACGTCGGGGAACAGATATGGAAGCGCTACCAGATCCCGGTGTACCTCTACGAGGCGGCGGCAACTTCGCCGGAGCGGCAAAATCTGGAGAACATCCGACGCGGACAATTTGAGGGCATACGTGCGGACATCGCGACCAACCCGGCGCGCAAACCGGACTTCGGAGAAGCGCGGGTGCATCCTACGGCGGGTGCGACCGTGGTGGGGGCGCGCAAGTTTCTGATTGCATATAACGTCTTTCTGAACACTCCAGACGTCGAGATTGCGAAGAAGATCGCCAAGGCGGTGCGCTTTTCGAGTGGTGGGATGCGATTCGTCAAGGGCGCGGGGTTTCTGGTTCGAGGGCTGGCGCAGGTTTCGATGAATTTGACCGACTTTGAGCAGACGCCGGTTCATCGTGTATTTGAGGCGGTGAAGCGCGAAGCTGCGAGATATGGCGTGGCACCGGTGAGCAGCGAAATTGTCGGGTTGATTCCGAAGAAGGCGCTGGAAGCGGCGGCGGAATGGTTTCTCCAGGTGGAGAATTTTGATTCGTCGTTGATTCTGGAGAACCGGTTAAGTGCAGTGATGAGTGGCAAAGTTTCTGTGGGCGGCTTACGAGCTGGAGTGGAGCCATTTGTGGAGCAACTGGCTGCGCCTACGGCGACTCCGGGTGGGGGCAGCGCCGCAGCAGCCAGCGGAGCCATGGCGGCCGGATTGGCGAGCATGGTGGCCTCGATGTCGCGCGGGAAGAAAGCCTATCTACAACATGAACGTGAGTTGAGTGAGGCCATTGCGCGGCTGGCGAAGCTACGTGAAGAACTGAAGGCTGCAATCGACGGCGATGCGGAGTCCTATAACGCTGTCATGAAGGCGTACAAGGCCGCGAAGGATTCCGCCGGGGGGGATGGCATCATTGATACTGCCTTGAAGCAGGCGACCAACGTTCCGCTGGGGGTGGCGGAGCGGGCTAGGGAAGTGGCCGGGATCGTTGAGCAGTTGAAGCCGATAACGAACCCGAATATGAAATCCGATCTGACCACGGCGATGGCCCTGGCACGGGCGGCGATAGAAGGGGCATTGGCCAATGTGGAGATTAACCTGGAGTCTTTGCAGGACAAAGACACGGGTTTTGTCGCGGAAACCCGGGAAAAAGCTGCACTATTGAAGGCCTGAGAGGGCGCGGGCCATGCACCTTCCTTGCTACACGCTGTGTCCTTTCGTTTCGTGTTTCCCCCTTGAGATTGACATACAATAAGGGGATAAACCGCATCTAACCGGACATATTCTTTCGAGGTAATGGTAATGATGAAAACACTCAAGGGTGGTATTTGTGTTGTGCTGATGCTGAGCGCCGCCGCGTGGGCCATGCCGCTGGGTAGCTCGGCGCGGACCGTGATTCCTTCCGACATCCAACAGATTATTTCCGTGGACTATCGCGCACTGAAGAATTCGGATACGGCCATGGCGCTGAAGCAGCAGGTTTTGCCGCCCAGCCTCAAGGAATTCGAAGGCGCCCTGCGAGGTGTGGGCATTGATCCGGACAAGGATGTGGAGCAGCTCACGTTCGCCTCTTATCGCAGCGGCAAGCAGGGAGTGAGGGTGGTAGGAGTGGCGCAAGGCGAGTTTCCCATGGCGGCTTTCCTCAAGAAGATGCGATTGCAGAAAGTAAAGCCGATTAAGGTGCGCAATTCCGATATCTATCCCATGCCGGCGGGCATGCAGATGACCTTTTTGGATGACAGCACGTTGCTGTTTGGCGACAGCGGGGCGGTGCGGGGCGCGCTCGATACTCGCGATGGCTACTCCTATAACCTGGACAGCAACAGCCAGATCGCGGATATGATCGGATCGGTTGAATCGGGGATGGTGTGGAGCGTTCTGGATCAGCAAGGGACGCAGAACATGCTGCACTCGGCTTTGGGCGATGCCGCGGGGTTGGCCGATTACGACACGGTCAAGAAACGCATCCTGGGCTCGCGTTACACCATGAATTTCCAGAGTGGAGTAAATTTTGATCTGGACGTTGTTACCTCAGATTCGATGACGGCGGCCACGCTGTCGTCGCTGCTGAAGGCGGGGATGCTTTACAAGAAAGTCTCGGCCACGCCGGTGGAGAAACTGGCGCTGGACAACGTGACCGTCAACTCGGATAGTTCAAACTTGCAGATGCACTTCAAGGCAGACGACAAACAGTTCCAGGGGTTGATGCAGTCGCCTTTGTTTGCGGCGGTCTCGAAGTAGGATACAGGGAAAATCTGGCCACGGATTTCGCGGATACTCACGGATAAGTCGTTACCTCAAATTTTAATCCGTGAAGGTCCGTGCAGATCTGTGGCTTTTGCGTCTTTCACTTGGCTTTTTGGGCCTTTGCCTTTTCTCTTTTTTCCTTGGCCCAGCCTTCTTTTACGATCTGGCGTGCCCTTCCCATGGCTAGGGAGTCCGGCGGGACATCTTCCGTGACCGTGCTAGCGGCGGCGATGTAAGCGCCTTTCCCGATGCGGACGGGAGCGATCAGGATGCTGTCGCTGCCTACGAAGACGCCGTCTTCAATGACGGTCTTGTGTTTGCTCACGCCGTCGTAGTTGCAGGTAATGGTTCCGGCGCCGACGTTGACCTTCTCGCCGATCTCGCTGTCACCCAGATAACTCAGATGGTTGGCTTTGGACCCCTTGCCTAGGCGGCTTTTCTTCAGTTCCACGAAATTTCCTACGTGCGCGTCTTCACAGATTTCGCAGCCTGGGCGCAGATGGCTGTAGGGGCCCATCGAGGCGCGTGCTTTTATCGTCGAATGCTCCAGCACACAGCCGGCCTGAACCAGCACTTCGTCTCCGATCTCACAGTCGATGATCACGCTGTAGGATCCGATGCGCGTGTCACTGCCGACGCGGGTGTTGCCTCGCAACTGTACGAAAGGTTCGATGACGGTGTCAGGGCCAACCTCGACGTCGCTATCGATTAGGCAGGTGTGCGGATAGAGGATGGTGACGCCGTCGGCCATCAGCTGTTGGCACTTGGCCATGCGCATGTGCTGGTCGATTTCGGCCAGATCGGCGCGGGTGTTCCCGCCCAGAACTTCGTGGGGATTGCTGGCTTGCACCGCGACGACGCGCTGTTTTGCATTGCCGAGAATTGCGGCCATGTCAGTGAGGTAGAACTCGCCGTGGTGATTGTCGGAGCTCAGCTTATCGATGTGCGTGAAGAGAGCTTGGGCATCGAAGGCGTAGAAGCCGGCGTTGATCTCCCGGATTTTCTGTTGAGCCGGAGACAGATTTTTCTGTTCGACGATGGCCTGGACGTCGTCGCTGCCGGCTTTTTTGCGGATGACTCTTCCGTAGCCAGTGGGGTTTTCCAATTTGGCCGTGAGCAGGGTCATGGCGGCTTTTCTGGAAGTGTGAAAATCGCGGAGGTTTTCGATGGTCTGGGGATTAATCAAGGGGGCGTCGCCGGAGAGCACGATGACCAGGTCGTAAGGGGTCAGGGCTGGGCGCGCAACCATCAGGGCGTGCCCGGTGCCTCGTTGTTCACTTTGCAGGACGAATCTGATGCCGGAGGCGGCCACGGCAGCGCGGACGCGGTCGGCTTCGTGGCCAATGATGGCGTAGACGTCGCTGGGCGGAACTACCTTGGTGGCGGCTGCGATTACGTGCGCCAGGAGAGGTTTGCCGCCGACTTCGTGCAGCACTTTGGGATGCTTGGACTTCAGCCTGGTTCCTTTGCCCGCTGCCATGATCGCGATGGCTATGCGGGCAGGGCTGTGCTGTTTTGTTTTCGGCATTTGATCCAATATACCGCGAGAAGTTGGCGCCGGGCAGGGGTTGGTTACCGTGGTTACTGTGTTCTCTTAGGACGTAGCGGACCGCCGAGCTTCGCTCTGCTGGACAGCCGGGGCGGCTGTCCCCACGTGGTCTTCTACGGGGTGGCGGCGCGGGTGCCGCCTGGGGCCTGGGTGGCGAGATCCATGAGGTCGGCGGCGATGCGGTCGGTGGCGTGGCGGGCCACCAGGCCCGGTTCAAGATAGTCGCCCAGCACCGGGATTACTCCCAATTCCTCGATGGCTTCCAGGTCGGAGACGATCTGGTTGGCTCCTTCCAGCGCATACTTGGCTTTCAGTTCAGGGGGGGCAGGGGTGCGATTGATCAGCGCGAAATCGAAGATGCGCGTGCTTTGAGCGTGGCGATTCAGGGCGCGGATGTGATCGGAAGCGGTCAGCCCCAGGCTCTCATTGGCCTGGGTCATAAGATTGCCGACGTACACCTTCACTGCCGCGGAATTGACCATGGCCTGAGCGATGCCAGGGACCAGCAGATTGGGGATCAGGCTGGTAAAAAGGGAACCAGGGCCGACGGTAATCAGGTCGGCGCGAGCCATTGCCTCGAGGGTCTGGGGCAGGGGCTGGACATTCGGTGGGTCCAGAAAGATTTGCTTGATGCGGCCACTGCTGGCGGTGATCTTGGTTTCGCCGCGAATCCTGCGGCCGTCTTCCATCAAAGCTTCGAGTTCGACGTGGGACGTAGTGGCGGGATAAATGTGCCCACGGGTGAGCAGAATTTCAGATGACAGGCGGACGGCTTCGCCAAAGTCACTGGTGATGGAGGTCAAGGCGGCAAGAAATAAGTTGCCAAAGCTGTGACCTTCCAAACCGCCTTTTACGAAGCGGTGCTGGAACAGGCGGGAGAGCAGAGCCTCGTCTTCCGAGAGAGCGACGATGCAGCTGCGGACGTCGCCGGGCGGAAGCATGTTCAGCTCTTTGCGCAGGCGGCCGCTGGAGCCTCCATCGTCGCTGACCGTGACCACAGCGCACAATTCGCTGATTTGGGCACCGCCGGGTGGCTCTGGGGCGCCGGGACGCGTTGCGTAGCGCTTCAGTCCCTTGAGGATGGTGGATAGTCCAGTACCGCCGCCGATGGCGACAACATGGAGGCCACGGCCCGAAACGGCCTTGCCTCGAGGCCAACGTCGCGAACCCCGCTGGGGATCTGCTACTGCCACGGTTAGCCGTCGTCCTCAGGATTGGCGGAATCCGGCGCGAACTCACCCGCCGGGTCAGGGTACAGGAGTTCGGTAAAACGAGGATCCTCGGCCAGGTTTTGGAAATCGGAATCATTGCGGGCCTGGAAGCGAAGCGCGGCATTCAACCGAATGGCGGAATCAAGATGGCGCAAGGAATCTTCCAGGTGACCGGTGAGGCAGTCCAGAGCGGCCAGTCCGTAGGAGACGTAGTCAGCCTTGGGCACCTGTTTTGAGAGCTTTTCCAGGTGCTCGCGGGCGGTGACGTAATCGCCCACATTCATGAGCGACACTGCATAGTCGTAGTGCTCTTCCGGGCTCTTGAACTGGTTCGCGGAGCGCTCCAGATTCTGGTTGCAGGTATTCAGGTGGACCGAGACGCGATCAGCCAGCTCCTTGCTTGCGCCGGTTGCGGCCTTCTGCAGGAGGCCCTTGGCCTTTTCAAACTTGCGCTCCTGCATGGCGCGCAGTCCCGCCTCATAGTTTTGCACAGCCTGTGCAAAACGAGGGTCTTCGTTCACCGACTTTTTAGCGGTAGTCTTTTGGGCCATCCGCAAAACCTTTCCCGAACTCTTCGTAAGTTCTCCTTTTTGAAATGCTTGCAAGAGATCAGTTAAACCATGGCTGCCGTTTCTGACTGGTTTCGACCGGCACCATTGTGACTGCTGGTCAAGGAGCCCCGAAAATCGCCTGTGGAAAAGCTTCAAACAACCGAATCAGCAGGTTATACGCGGATTCGAGTCTTCGTCAACCAACCCGGAGCCAGGACGCCAGCGACCGGCCTAGATCTAGTTGATGGACGCTGCCGTTTGCAGGTCGACCTGCTTCCATTCACCTTTCATGATTCCCTGACGAATTTGGGCGGCAGTCTTTCTCTTCTGGTGCATGGAGTAGGAGTAGTACGCCTCTTTGAGGCAAACCGAGCACTGTGCTCCGTGGGTACCCTCAAAGCAGCTATGCAGACTGTTGTGCCCCATGCCGCGGTCACAAAAGCAGTAGCACGGCTGCTGATGCAACACGGCGGGAATCTTGGCCGCCAATTCGTAGGCATGGGTTTGAAAGGGATACTGAGCGTTCTCGCCCCAGAGCTGTTCCTTGCCAAGAATGGGAGGCAGGGTCGCCCCCTTGGCAGGCGGGCCGGCATTGAAGGCAGGCGTCTCGCCTTGCTGCTGGGAGGTCGCCCAGGGAGTTGATACCACAACGATTACGAAAGCCAAGAGGGCAAGAACTGACCCGCGCTGGATCAGTTTCAGATTGAACGGATTCAGGGTAAACAGCTTGAGGCTATACATGATCCAAGCTTCCTTCGTTCTGGTAATTGTAACCTGAATCGATAGGCGGCGGCAGTAGCCCGGAGGTAACCACCTGGAAAGTGGGGAGGAGAGAAGAGAGACTTCTGGGAAGCAGGATTGCCCGTATAATATTAGGCAACATGCCGGAACAACCGAGTCCAGCGGAATTGCGTCCCCGCAGGGAAGAGGCCCCGGCTCCACCTCGAACGCTGCCCATGCTTTCGGTGTGGCTGCGCGACCTGATGATCTCGCTGGCGATTTCGGCCTTCATCATTATTTTTCTTTACCAGCCGGTGAAGGTGGAAGGCACCAGCATGATGCCTTCACTCGACGATCAGGAACGAATCTTCGTCAACAAGTATGTGTACCGACTGGAGCCCATCCAGCGCGGGGACATTATCGTGTTCCGCTATCCCCGCGATCCCTCGAAGAGTTTCATCAAGCGGGTGATCGCAGTCGCGGGAGACAGCATCCGCATCGAGGGCGGCGAGGTATTCGTCAACGGCCAGGCGTTGGAGGAAGACTACGTTCCTCCGGTCTACTCGGACCAGCGCTCGTATCCGGAGATTGTGGTTCCCCCGCACAGCTACTTCGTGCTGGGCGACCATCGCACCATGTCGAACGACAGCCGCGACTTCGGGCCAGTCGATGTCGGCTTCATCTACGGCAAAGCGGTGTTTGGCTATTGGCCGATGGACAAGATGGGACGGGTGCGGTGAGAATTTCTTTGCGTTCTCGGCGGGTCCTCTGTGACCTTTGCGGTTAAGAGCTTTTGACCGCTGAGGGCGCTGAGAAAAGCGCCAAGCACGCAGAGAAAATCCAAATTATCGAAATCATTTGTTTCGCGATTTAAACATCCCTGCTAAAATCTCTAAAATCCACTCCCTGGAGCAGGAATGCAAGCTACGCTTGCGCTCGAAGACGGCAGAGTCTTCCGAGGCAAAGGTTACGGCGCCAAAGGCGAATGTTACGGGGAAGTAGTTTTTAATACTTCCATCACCGGCTATCAGGAAATTTTCACCGATCCTTCCTACTGCGGCCAAATTGTAGTTCTCACCAATCCTGAAATCGGTAATTACGGGACCAACGCAGAAGACAACGAAGCGACGCGCCCGTATATCGAGGGATTGATCGTGCGCGAGTTTTCCCGAGTGAGTTCCAACTGGCGCTCGTCGCAGGTCGCGGAAGAGTATCTCGAACAATTCAAGATTCCGGTGCTGGCGGAGATTGATTCTCGGGCATTGGTGCGGCATTTACGCGACCACGGCGTGATGCGCGGCGTGGTCTCCACTTTGGAGAATGACGCCGACAAACTGGTGGCAAAGGCCCGGGCCATCCCCAAGATGGATGGGACCGATCTGGCGAAAGTGGTCAGCACCAAAAGCACCTACGTTTGGGAAACCGGAGAGCGCTCGCATCTGCCGGACGAAGTCGTGGGCGTGAAAGATGAGCCGGCGCGGTTTCACGTGGTGGCCTACGACTACGGAATCAAACAAAACATTCTGCGCAAGCTACGCGGCGAGGGTTGCAAGGTGACGGTGGTGCCGGCGCAGACTCTGGCGGAGGATGTCCTCGCTTTGAAGCCGGATGGCGTGTTTTTGTCCAACGGACCCGGCGATCCTGAGCCGTGTGCTTATGCTGTGGATAACATTCGGCGGCTAATGGGGCGGCAGCCGATTTTCGGGATTTGCCTGGGGCATCAACTGACCGGCATAGCCCTGGGCGGGAAGACCTTCAAGCTTAAGTTTGGACATCATGGTGGCAATCATCCAGTGAAGCAGTTGAACTCCGGGAAAATCGAGATCACGGCGCATAACCACAACTTCGCCGTCGACCCGGATTCGCTGCCGCAGAGCGAAGTGGAGTTGACGCACATTGACTTGAACGATGGCACCCTGGAGGGATTGCGGCACCGGAATTTGCCGTTGTTCTGCGTGCAATATCATCCCGAAGCATCGCCGGGGCCGCATGATTCGCATTATCTGTTCAAGAATTTTGTGAAGATGATGGAGGAGTGGAAGGGGTGAAGCCGACGGCTGAATTGGTCGGTGTGGCGATTCTTCTCGCGACTTTTGCCGTCGGTCAGAATCAGTCGCCTGAAGAGCTCAAGCGATGGAATAGTGTCGATCGTTTGTGCGGACGCCTTGAACATATTGAGCGTCGTGGTGATGGGGATACCCGCCCAGACAAGACAAAGTCGCTAAAGGGTGTGGTTCTCAAGCTGTATCGACGTGACTCGGTTCCTTGTTGCGAAAGTGTTTATCCCGCAGCGACGGTCAAGACGGGCCGAGGTGGGGGATTTAGTTTTGCGAATATGAAACCTGGTCCTTACTGGCTGGTGGCCGACGTAAGAGGCCGAGAGTTCAAAATGGATATTCGACTTCAGCCGGGGAAGGGTGCAGACATGCTGTGCTCTGATCAGCGATTCGAAGTTTACGACTCCGGGGAGTTTCAGCTCGGAAAAATAATAACCGTGGATTGACTCGTTCGTACAAATGCCCAAACGCACTGATATCTCGAAAATCCTGATCATCGGCTCTGGCCCCATCATCATTGGCCAGTCGGCGGAGTTTGACTACTCCGGCACGCAAGCTTGCAAGGCGCTTAAGTCCGAGGGTTTTGAGGTGGTGCTGGCGAATTCCAATCCCGCCACCATCATGACCGATCCGGAGATCGCCGACCGCACTTACATTGAGCCGCTGACGCGCGAGTATCTGGAAGAAATTATTCGGGTGGAGCGTGAACTGGCGCCCGGCGCGGGATTCGCCATCCTGCCAACCGTGGGCGGGCAGACGGCCCTGAATCTGGCGATTGAGCTTTCCGACGGCGGTGTGCTCGAGAAGTACAACGTGCAGCTTATCGGCGCGAATGTGGCTGCGATCAAGAAGGCGGAAGATCGTCTCTACTTCAAAGACGCGATGCAGAAGATCGGGCTCGATGTGCCCAAGTCGGCGCTGGTCAACAATCTCAAAGACGGGCTTGAATTTGCCGGGAAGATCGGCTTTCCAGTGATTGTACGGCCGTCGTTCACGCTGGGCGGGAGCGGCGGCGGGATTGCCTACAACCGAGAAGAATTGCTGGAAGTGCTGGCGCGCGGGCTGGATTTCTCTCCTGTGCACGAGGCCCTGATCGAAGAGTCGGTGCTGGGGTGGAAGGAGTATGAGTTGGAGGTGATGCGTGACCTGAAAGACAACGTCATCATCATCTGCTCGATTGAGAACTTCGATCCCATGGGCGTGCACACCGGCGATTCCATCACCGTGGCCCCGGCGCAAACACTTACCGACCGCGAGTATCAGGCGATGCGCGATGCCGCGATCGCGGTGATCCGCGAGATCGGAGTGGAGACTGGCGGATCGAATATTCAGTTTGGGGTTCATCCCACGACGGGCCGCATGGTGGTAATCGAGATGAACCCGCGGGTTTCGCGGTCATCGGCGCTCGCGTCCAAGGCGACCGGGTTCCCGATCGCCAAGATTGCCGCCAAGCTTGCCGTGGGCTACACGCTGGACGAGATTCCCAACGACATCACACGTAAGACACCGGCCTGCTTCGAACCAACACTGGACTATGTGGTGGTGAAAATTCCCAAGTGGCAGTTCGAGAAGTTTCCCGGCGCGGACGAAAACCTGGGGCCGCAGATGAAATCCGTTGGCGAAGTGATGGCCATCGGGCGGACGTTCAAAGAGGCGCTGCTCAAGGGCGTGCGAGCGCTCGACACTGGCAAGAAGGTTGGGTCGGAGAGAATTGAGCCGAAGATTCTCACCCAGCGGCTGGTTACACCGCATCCCGAGCGGCTTTCCTACGTTCGCTATGCGTTGCGGCAGGGGCACACCGTCAAGCAACTGGCGAAGATGACTTCCATTGATCCCTGGTTTCTGTACCAGCTCAAAGAGATTAACGACATGCAGCTGGAGTTGGAGAAGCATCCGATGGAGTCGATTCCCACCGAGGTGCTGCGCGGGGCCAAGCGCATGGGTTTCTCCGACGGCCGGCTGGCTGGAGTCTGGCGGCTGGACGGCAAGGGGTCACAGGAAAAAGTTCGGCATCTGCGGAAGAAGCACGGGATTTCGCCAGTGTACAAGCGGGTGGATACGTGCGCGGCGGAATTCGAAAGCTTCACGCCGTATCTTTACTCGACTTACGAAGAAGAGGACGAGGCGGCGCCGACCGACAAGAAGAAGATCATAATTTTGGGAAGTGGGCCCAATCGCATCGGGCAGGGAATTGAGTTCGACTACTGTTGCTGCCACGCGGCGTTTGCGCTGCGCGACGATGGCTACGAGACCATCATGATCAATTGCAATCCCGAGACGGTCTCGACCGATTACGATACCAGCGATCGCCTCTACTTTGAACCGCTGACGTTGGAAGATGTGTTTGCTATCTGTGAGCACGAGGCTTCGGCGGGTGCGCCGGTAGGCGTGATCGTGCAGTTTGGCGGCCAGACTCCTTTGAACCTGGCCCTGCCGTTGAAGGCTTCGGGAGTGAACATCATTGGCACGACGCCGGAGTCGATTGACTTGGCGGAAGATCGCAAGCGTTTCGGCAAATTGCTTGACGAACTTGGTATCCCGCAGGCTCCAGGGGCGATGGCGGCCTCGGTGGAAGAAGCGGTCGAAGGAGCCAAGCGGGTGGGGTTCCCGGTACTGGTGCGTCCTTCGTATGTGCTGGGCGGACGGGCGATGGTGATTGCCTACGACGAGGAAATGGTCGTGCGCTATATGAAGGAAGCGGTGGAGTATTCGCAGGATCGTCCGGTGCTGATCGATCACTTTCTGGAAGACGCGATTGAGGTGGACGTGGACGCGCTTTCGGATGGCGAGGACGTGGTTATCGGCGGGATCATGCAGCATATCGAGGAAGCAGGGATTCACTCCGGCGATTCCTCCTGCGTGCTGCCTGCGGTAGATATTCCGGAAGCGCTTTTGGCGCGGATGCGTGATTACACGTTCAAATTGGCGCGGGCGCTAAAGGTGGTAGGGCTGATGAATATTCAGTTTGCGATTCCGCGGATTGGATGGACTACGACCGACGGGTCTTCGACCCGCCCCCACACGGGCAGCGACACTGTCTACGTTCTGGAAGTCAATCCGCGGGCTTCGCGAACGGTGCCGTTTGTTTCGAAGGCAACTGGAATTCCGATGGCAAAGATTGCGGCGCGGCTGATGACCGGGCGAAAGCTGCGGGAGTTTCTGCCGGAGTTTATCGAGCGCCGTGCCGATCTCGATACCGGGCGGTGCTATCACGTGAAGTCGCCGGTGTTTCCCGTGGAACAAGTTTCCTGGGGTGGACACTGTTTTGGGACCGGAGATGAAGTCCACCGGTGAAGTGATGGGCGTGGCCGACACCTTCGGCGAAGCTTTTGCCAAGGCGCAGACTGCAGCGGGCCAGAAGCTGCCGACGCAGGGGACGGTTTTTATCAGCGTTACCGATCATGACAAGCCGAACGTCACCGAAGTGGCCCGCAAGTTTGTGGATATGGGCTTCAAGCTGGTGGCGACGGCGGGCACGGCTGACGTGCTGGAATCCGCGGGCATGACGGTGGAGCGCGTTTACAAAGTGAAAGAGGGACGACCTGAACGCCGTGGATCTGATCAAGGGTGAGCGCATTCACCTGATCGTCAATACGCCGCACGGGGTTGATCCCTGGTTCGACGAGCAGGCGATCCGGCGGGCCGCGGTGATGGCGCGCATTCCTACCATCACAACACTGTCGGCGGCTCGCGCGGCTGCGGAAGGGATCGCCTTCTTGCAGCGCGGAGAGGTGCGGGTTCAGGCGTTGCAGCACTTGCACGCGGAGCGTACAGTGAGAGGCCAAGGGGGGTAGTCGACCGCGGAGGTGTGGTATGACGCAGGAAAATAGCATTCTGATACGGCGCTGGTTTGAAGAGGTGTGGAACAGCGGTCGCATGGAGGCAATCGACGAGATGGCGTCGCCTGATGTGATCGGCCATGGACAAGCCCAGCACGCGACTGACATCGGACTGAAAGAGTTCAAAGGTTTTGCAGCGGGCTTCCGCAGCGCTTTTCCCGACATGAAGGTGACAATCGATTACATCATTGAGCAAGGCGACAAAGTGGTAGCCCGTTGGACGGCGACGATGACGCACAAGGGCGAGTTTCTGGGCATCGCCCCTACCGGGAAGAGAGCGACTATCACAGGCACTTCGACTCAGCGGATTGCTGGCGGTAAGATCGTTGAGGGTTGGGATAACTGGGATCAGTTGGGGCTGCTGGTGCAGATTGGAGCCCTTCCCGCGACGCATTTTGTGGCTCCGGTGCAACGGCACTCGGCTTAGCGATCCCGAATGCCCGGCAAAGCTGCTGCTAGACCCTCAAATGTATTCGCGATAGGGATCCTTCGACTCAGCAGGAAATTCGCGTTGCGAACTTCCTGCTCCGCTCAGGGTGACATTGGGTTTGATAAGCTTAAAGGGCAGAGGTAAAGGGCCTGAGAGCCAATCCCATGTTACTTCAAGGTATTTTTCCTCCTATTACAACGCCGTTCTACCCTGACGGCAGTGTTTACTTCAAGAAGCTGGAACACAACGTAGAGCGTTACTCCAAGACTCCAGTGGCCGGCCTGACCGTATTGGGCTCGACCGGAGAGGCAATCATGCTCTCCGACGAAGAACGGCGGCAGGTGTTGAAAGTCGCGCGAGAAGCCGCCGCGCCCAACAAAGTACTGATCGCCGGAACGGGGATCGAGTCGGCCATCGAAACCCTGCGCCTCACGGAGTACGCGGCTGAACTCGGGTACGACCTGGCCCTGGTGCGTACGCCGCACTTCTACAAGAAAGTAATGCACCCTGCGAACATGCTGGCTTTTTATCGCACTGTGGCGGATCGCTCACCGCTGCCGGTGATGATCTACAACGTCCCCGGATTTACGGGATACGACATTCCGGCCGAAGTGGTGGTGGAACTGGCGGAGCATTCCAACATCATCGGGATGAAGGAGTCGGGCGGCGATGTGGAGAAGATACGAAAGATGGCGGAAGCGACCCGGCACGTGAAGCGCTCGGTTACCGTCACCGAAACCTTCGATGCCGCAACGCCGCGCATGCTTAAGGCCTCCAGCGGCAGCAACGGTCAGGGCGGGGAACTGGTGCAGGTGGCGGGGTTGGGCGACACAAAACCGTCGTCGGCTGCGGTGACCGTGGTGAGCGGAATCAAGACCCGGCAGAAGGAAGTCGGCTTCCAGATCGTAGTGGGACTAGCGCAGAAGTTGGAGCCGTCGCTGCAAGCTGGTGCTGTCGGAGGTATCCTCGCCTTCGCCGATGCGGCGCCGACCGCCTGCTACGAGATTTACGCCGCCTGGAAAGAAGGCGATGCGGAGCTGGCCCGCCTGAAGCAGGATCGAATTACAAAAGCCACCACGCGAGTTTCCGGAGAGATGGGCATTCCGGGTTTGAAGTATGGGATGGATCTGAACGGGTATTTCGGCGGTCCGGCGCGTTTACCGCTGCTGCCGCTGACGGCTGCCTTGAAAGCCGAAGTGGAGCAGTTGCTTGTCGGAATTGACGTTCGGAAGTCTGAACCAAGGACACGAAGTAGCACAAAGGAAAGTCTATAGTTAAGGAGTCGCTGACCGAAGCGACATTTACGAATGCGATAAGGAGTCTGACCATGGCAACTACCGTGCAACCCACCAGCGGCGAGACCACTAAACAGCTGATCAACTATCGCGTCGATGCCGGCGTAGCGGTGATCGAGCTGAGCGATCCTCCGGCGAATACCTACACCTACGAGATGAACCGGCAGCTGGATGAGGCGATTCTCAAAGCGCGCATGGACAACGATGTGCACGTGATTGTGCTCACCGGCGCGGGCGACAAGTTCTTCTCTGCGGGCGCCAATATCAAGATGCTGGCCAGCGTCGATCCGACGTTCAAGTACTACTTCTGCCTGCATGCTAATGAGACTTTGCTGCGGCTGGAGCACACACCCAAACTGGTGATTGCAGCTTTGAACGGGCATTGCGTGGGTGGCGGACTGGAAATTGCCATGGCTGCCGACATCCGAATCGCACGCCAGGATGCGGGCAAGATCGGGCTTCCAGAAGTCAATCTGGGCGTGTTGCCTGGGACGGGCGGGACGCAGCGGCTGTCACGCATGGTGGGTAAGAGCAAAGCTATTGAGTTGATGGTTACCGGGAACACTTTTTCTTTTGAAGAGGCGCAAGAGTTGGGGATTATCAACGACATTTATGCGCGCGAGAATTTCATGGAGAACATCATGGAATATGCGCGGCAGTTCTGTCCGCCGAACAAGGCGGCAAAGGCCGTTGGACGCATCAAACGCGCTGTGCAGACGGGGTGGGAGATTCCGATGGAATCGGCGCTGGCGGTGGAGCGGGAAAACCAGCAGTTGCTTTTCCAGAGCGAGGACGCCAAGGAAGGGCTGGCGGCGTACGTGGAGAAGCGGCCGGCTACGTTTAAGGCCAAGTAGACTAGATCGGCACCATTGCGAATGACTGCGGGCGGGACGCCGGCGCTAAGAGTTACTAGTTAAGGGGTGTTATGCCGGGCAAAGTAGCAAAAATTGGAACGTTCAGCGATTGGGTAGGGCTATTCGACGATTGGCGCAAAGATATTGGCGTCAATCATGACGAAATTGCCAGCTTCAAGTTCGACACGCTGTTCGGCGCGATCGAGACCGAAGAAATCCAGTTTGGCCACTTCAAGGGGCGGCGCAAGTGGGAGAACCTGCGCCAGGTGCCGACGCAACAGATGCGCGACGCACTGATCAACATGATCGTCTACCAGGGCGACACTGAATTCGCCAGCGTGGAGCAGCAGCGCTACCTGTTTGAGAGCGCGCCTACTGACTGGGATCGCCGGGCCATCACCCGGGTGATGATCGAAGAGATGCGGCACGGCTGGCAGATGTGCGCTCTGCTGGTCGACCACTTCGGCTATTCGGGCAAAGTGGAAGCGCAGAAGATGCTGGAACGCCGGGCGTTTCGAGAACAAACGATTGCTGGGCGCGTTCAACGTGGACGTCGACAACTGGATGGATTTTTTCACCTACACAGACTTCGTCGATCGGGACGGCAAATTCCAGTTACAGATGTTCAAGTATTCGGCGTTCGCGCCTCTCGGCCGTTCCATGTCCTATATGTTGCGCGAAGAAGCGTTTCACATGGGTACGGGCAACGACGGGTTGCGTCGAATTGTGGAGGCCGGGGTGATTCCGGGCTGGCTGATCCAGAAATATCTTAACAAGTGGATTTCGAGTTCCTATGATCTGTTTGGCACGGACCACTCTTCATCCGCTCATTGGGCATATGTTTGGGGGATCAAGGGGCGGTACGACGAGCCGAAAAATGAGCAAGCCGCTGACCTTGATGACTTGAACGATTACAACCGGCACCTCTATCGAGACGAAGTGGCAGGCCTGATCGAGCGCTTCAACAGTGTATTGACGGCTGGCCAGCCTAAGCTTTACGCGCCTGACATCAAGTTCAACCGCCATATCGGGCGCTGGGCGGGACAGAAGTTCCATGCACAGACCGGCGAAGCGGTGGACGACAGCGCCTACGACGAGCATTTGAAGGAGTACATGCCCTCGGCGGAGGACAAGAAGCTGCTGCTGGACATCATCAGCAGCGAGAAGAAGTGGATTGTAGCGAAAGAGAACGCGCGCGATCCGTTGGCTTCGATTGGCGAGGTTCGCAAGTCGGCGATTAACTTGTGACGTGTGGTTTCGCCTCATCCGGCTGAATTCCGTTTGGATTGACGACCCAGTTGGCAGTTATGAGTTCCCGGTTCTCAGTTTGACTATGACCGTTGACGCTGCTTTGGGGAAACGCGAGAGCTCTTATACTCTGAGTGAGCTGATGGTGGCCAGCGCGGCGCGGGAAATCCGCGATGGAGAAGTGGTCTTCGTCGGGATGCGCCTGCCTCTGATTGCATTCGTGGTAGCCAAGAAGACACACGCTCCGAACGCCGTCGGCCTGTTCGAGAATGGCGTGATCCGGACTACGCCTGCCCCGGAGCTGATCTACACCATGGCTGATCCGCCGAATCTTCTAGGGGCCACGCAATGCCTGGATATGTTGGGAGTGATGAGCCTGCTGCAATCGGGACGGGTGCATCTTGGTTTTCTGGGAGCAGCGGAGGTGGACCGCTTTGGCAATTTGAACTCGACCGAAGTGCGGGGAGCGAAGGGACTGACGCGGCTGCCGGGGTCGGGCGGGGCGTGCGATATCGCTTCGCTCGCGCAGCGTTTTGTGGTTTTGCTGGAACATAGCAAAGAGCGTTTGCCTGAGCGGGTTTCGTATGTCACCAGTCCCGGCAACGGGGACGGACCTGGATGGCGTAGGCAGGTGGGATTGCCTCGAGGTGGGCCGGCTGCCGTGATCACGACCAAGGCTGTGCTTCGCTTCGGCGCCGATGAAGAGGCTTTTCTAGCATCTGCGCATCCAGGTGTGGAGGTTGACGATATCGTGCGCAATACGGGATGGAAGCTGCGAGTTTCCGGCGAGGTGACCTCCACACCAGAGCCGAGCGCGGAGGAGTTGAAGGCCATCCGCGAATACGACCGGGATGGGTTCTGGACCAGGTAGCGCGATCTGCCAGGTGTCCTATGACAACAGAGACGATCATGCCGTCGCGAATCACGGTGGAGTTTCAGCCGCCGATCGCGCGCGTGTGCCTGCAGCATCCGCCGCTTAATGTCATCGATGTAGCGATGATGGAGGAACTCGCGGCTACGCTGGCCGAGATCGAGGTACGCAGTGATTTGTCCACAGTCGTATTGACCGGAGCGAAGAAAGCCTTTTCGGTTGGAGTGGATGTTGCCGACCATACTCCCGACAAGGTGGACGCGATGCTAGCCAAGTTTCACAATGTGGTGCGCGCTTTGGTCGGTACGAAGAAGGTGACTATTGCTGCCGTGCGCGGACACTGTCTAGGCGGGGGAGCAGAACTGGCTATGGTCTGCGACATCGTATATACGGCAGACGACGCCGGGTGGGGATTCCCGGAGATCAAGCTGGGATGCTATCCGCCGGTGGCGGCTACGGCACTGGCGGCGTTGGTAGGGCAGAAACATGCGGCCGATCTGATATTGACCGGGCGCACTATTAGCGGTCAGCAAGCGGCAAATATCGGTCTCGCCAACCGTGCGCTTTCTGGGAAAGATGTGGAGGCGGCTGTACAGGAAACCGTGCACCAGCTTTCAAGACTTAGTCCGGCGGCATTGGCTGTGGCCAAGAAGGCGATGTATGGCTGGGACTCGATGCACTTCGACAAAGGGCTAGCGCGGGCGGAAAAGATCTATCTGGATGAATTGATGAAGACGGAAGACGTGCATGAAGGGATCGATGCCTTTCTGGAGAATCGGCAGCCGGTGTGGAAAGGAAAGTAGATGCCGTCGAAGCTCCTTTCCATGCATGAAGCAATTGCCGAGTTTGTTCCGGATGGCGCTTCCGTTGCGCTTGGTCTGCAGATGGAGCAGATGATTCCTTTTGCCGCGGGGCATGAGATGGTTCGGCAAGGAAAGCGCGGGCTAACACTGATCGGTCCGATCTCAGACATTCTTTTTGACCAATTGATTGCTGCCGGATGTGTCGATCGCGTGATTGCCGCCTGGGTTGGAAACGTGATGATGGGGTCGGCTTATAACTTTCGGCGTGCCGTTGAACAGGGTGGCGTAAAGGTCATCAATATGAGCAACTTCACGGTGGCGCTGGCATTACAGGCCGCGGCCATGGGAGTGCCATTCTTGCCGACGTGTAGCGCGCTGGGCAGCGATTTGGCGCGCGAGAATGAGTTCTTTGCGAAGATTGAATCGCCGTTTGGAAATGACGAAACTGGCGAGTCTGCGACTCGCCCGGACAGCCGGGGGCGGCTGTCCCCACGCGGATCGGGTAAGCTGCATGCGGTCCGGGCGCTTTCGCCGGATGTGACTATCGTTCATTTGCAGCGGGCGGATCGCGACGGCAACGCGCATTGCTGGGGAAATTTCGGTGTCATGATCGAGGCGGTTCGGGCTGCGAAGCGGGTAGTTGTTGTGGCGGAAGAGATCGTTGAGGCTGAGGTAATCGCCAGCGATCCGAATCGTACCGTGATTCCTGGATTTCTGGTTGATGCGGTGGTCGAGTGCCGCTACGGAGCGCATCCTTCACCGGTGCAGGGCTATTACAAGCGCGACGACGCCTTCTTCCGTCAGTATCATGAGCAGACCAGGGCAAAATCCGACAGCGATGCCTGGCTGCAGCGCTGGATTTACGGAGCAAAGGACCGCCCGGCATATATGAATCAGCTCGGGGCGTGTCGTGTGGAAGAGTTGGGTGTGAAGCGGCACGCGTATGCGGCGCAGGCGGATTTCGGATATTAGAAAGCTTCTAGCTGCTGGCTTCTGGCCAATCGTAGTCGGCACTAAGCTGCCAGAAGCTAGACGTTAGAAGCTAGGAGCAGTTTTTGGATTTCGAAATCAGCGCCGGGCAAGTGAAATCCATGATCAAGCACGGGGAAAAGTTCACTCTGCTTGATGTCCGCGAGCCTTGGGAATTAGAGAAGGCCAGCCTCGAGGGGAGCAAGAATATTCCCATGGGTGACGTGCCGATGCGCGCCCACCAGGAGCTAGATCCCGAGGATCACATTGTGGTGGTTTGTCATCACGGCGTGCGATCGCTGAGTGTGACCAACTGGTTGCGGCAGCAGGGATTCGAAAAAGTACAGTCGATGCGGGGCGGAATCGATGGCTGGGCGCGGACAGTGGATCCTAAAGTCCCGTTGTATTGAAACCAGTTGCCAGTTAGCAGTCTCGGTTCTCAGCGGGATGTGAACAGGTGGCCCAGCTTTTCTTTTTTGGTCTTTAGATAATCTTCTGAATGTTCCGACGGCGCGACTTCGCAGGGTACGCGTTCAGCGACCACGATGCCACCTTTTTCCAGGGCGGCAACTTTATCGGGATTGTTGGAAAGCAGGCGCACGCTTGAAACGCCCAGCGCTTTGAGGATTTCCGCCGGGAGTGCGAACTCGCGCTGGTCGGCCTTGAAGCCCAGGCGCTCGTTGGCCTCAACCGTATCGAGTCCCTGATCCTGTAGTTCATACGCCTGTAGTTTGGCCATTAGACCGATGCCGCGGCCTTCCTGCTGCTCATAGATCAGTATTCCTGAGCCTTGTTGGGCGATCATCGACAGAGCCATTTCCAGTTGCTGCCGGCAGTCACAGCGCAGCGAGCCGAAGACATCGCCGGTGAGGCACTGGGAGTGGATGCGGACCAGCGGAGGCAATGAGTGGATGTCGCCCATGACCAGGGCCACGGCATCCTCATCTTTCGGTTGCGTTTCGAGGCCGAATTCTCCGCGAAAGCCGTAGATGCGGAAGTTGCCCCAGCGGGTCGGGAAGTCAGCGGATGCAATTTGTCGAAGGTGAAGGGCCACAGACCATTATAGCGGGATGCGTGGGAGCGGCAGGCTTAGCCCTTGCCCAGTCGGGGGAAGTGGTAGAACACGTCCTGTTTGGAAGGGATGGCGATGCCGTTGCGAGTGGCGGGGCGAAAGCGCCAGTTCTCCAGGGCTTCGAGGACCTTGCCATCAATTGACGGAGCCAGGCTTTGAAGCACAATTTTCTGAATGATGTTGCCTCGCTCGTCAATTGTGACTTCAACCACGACATCGCCTTGAAGACCGTCCAGTTCGGACGTGGCGACGACTGGGTCAGGGGAGACGACGGGCAGCGCGGGGCGGACCTCTTCGCCAGTCAGCGGCCCTTCCAGAACGGTCCCCAAGGGCGAGCCTGCGGGACGGGTCTGAGCCGTCTGTCCAGGCGCGGTCGTTTCGGTGTCCGACCCAAGTTTCGGGCGTGGCAGCTCACGCTTGCCCGACTTTGTTTCCTTGGCGCGCCGCTCCCATGCCAGGTGCGCATTCAATTGTTGTCGAGTTGAGGCGTCGGAGGTGCCGGGAGAAGTGTCGTTAACCACCTGGATTCCCTGGTTTGGCCAATAGAGGTGCGCGATTTGCGCACCGTGGTCGCCATTGACCACGAAAGACGGCGCGACGACCCTCGGGGTGGGCGGGCGCAGCAGCCACAGCAGAAGCAAGCAGTGCAAAGCGACCGAGCACATAGCGGCTACGGGATAGCGACGAACGCCGGGTTGTGGAGTCACAAACATTTGGACGGCACCGCGGGGTCCTTCTATTAGACGTTGAAAGAGGCCTCAGGTAAACACAATTATTGGCCCGTTTCCGCGCAGATGGCTGGCCTGGCGGTACTCTTCGCGTTGATCTTGGTGTTGGGCCGGGAACGCTGCTAAAATTACATCACTAAAACTTGCCAAGTGGGGCTATAGCTCAGCTGGGAGAGCGCGTCGTTCGCAACGACGAGGCCGTCGGTTCGATCCCGACTAGCTCCACCAAATTCTTATCGTATTCTCGATCCTCCTCCGACATTGAAGACCTGGAACTCCCGGATTTCGGCTGCGGCCGACGAGGAGAGAATATTCAGGCGGATCCGGGATGTCGTGACCGGCGCAAAGCTATCGATCCGTTTGTGCCCGATCGCGTGTCCCTCGAACACGGTCTTCCAATGGGTGCCATCCCACGCTTCAATGCGGTAGTGCTCGACGTGTTGGCCGTCATTCAGCCATTCCATGGTTAACGCATGATCAAAGGTTATCGGTGATGCGAATGACGTTTCAATCGCGGCATGGTGGGAACCCACTAGCGCCGACCAGAACGTTGCGGGATCACCATCTAACGCGGCTTCGGCCCCATCGTGAGTGGGAAGATGTTTGGCGTTCTCCATCAGGTTCTTCCCATAGCGTTGCCGGATGGCGGAGCCAAATTCTTCCAGCCTCCCTACATCCGCCTCCGGTAACAGGCCACGCCGATCGGGAGACAGACCCAGCATCAACTGGCTGCCGCGTCCAATGGTTTGCTCATAGGTGGTAACCAGCTCATCCAAGGTCTTGAGCGAGGATTCGTCATTCGGATGCCAAAACCAATGGCCTTTGCGCAGAGGGGTGTCCGACTCCGCCGGGCGCCAGCGCAGATAGCCGTGCCGGTCGATCACATTCCAGTTCTCATCAGGAACAAAGCCATCCTCGTTTCCTACCCAGCGAATATCTCCGTATTCGAATAAGGCAACGTCGGCGAACACCAGGGCATTTGGCTGATAGATGCGAAGCTCGTCGATGATGCGCGGAAAGTTGTATACGTGTCCGCCACTGCCGGCGCCGTCGAGCCAGAACTCCACAAGGTTGCCGTAATGCTGAACCAGTTCGTTTAGTTCGGCGCTGTAGTAGTCGTCATATTCGGCTGAATTCGCGTAGCGAGGCTCGTGACGGTCCCACGGGGACATGTAAACGCCAAACTTCAGTCCGTATTTCCTCGCGGCGTCGGACACCTGGCGCACGAGGTCACCTTTCCCGTCTAGCCACGGGCTGCTTTTTACGCTGTAATCGGTCTGCTCGCTTGGCCACAAGCAAAAGCCATCGTGGTGCTTGGCGACGAGTACCACGTATTTCGCTCCGGCGGCCTTGATTGCCCGCATCCACTGTTCGGTGTCCAGTTCCGTGGGATTAAACACCTTTGGATCAGCCGTGCCATCTCCCCATTCGCGGTCCATGAAGCTGTTCGGGCCGTAGTGGATGAGGACGCCAAATTCAAGGTCCTGCCACTCGACCTGCTGCGGCGACGGTTTGATTTCGGTGAAATTCTGAGCGCGTAAACTTGCGGCGTTCAGAAGGGAAACTGAAAAGGCGAGCAACAAACCTGAAAGAAAACTAGCGACTGGTTTGTATGTCATACAGGTCTTGGTATTAAGCTCCGGCCTATGGTTTTTATTCTCCAACATATCAGCACCTTTGAAGGGCAGGCACCACGCAATTCTGGTCCACTTCTTCCAGACGTACCGGGCGGTGCTCGTCAAACGACTTGCGCGCCGCCAACGCCAGGGCGTGCCACTCACAGTTTTCTGAGTTAGAGTAGTCCTTCGATCTGCTTAAATATGGGGCCTATGAAACGATTCGTCACATTGTCCTCCCTCATCCTCCTGCTTACAACGCTGGCTGCTGCGTTGGAAGGGGTTGAAAGCGCGGTACCCTCCGATCCCTATAAACCAACTCTTGATCGACTGCAATCGCTCACTGTTACGCCGGTACAGGACTGGCGCTTTCACGCCGACTTGCCCCATCCCGAAGACGCGTCGCTGGATGACGCGACCTGGGGAGTCGTCCAGCCAGGCGAAAAATGGTCTACTGGCGCCCGTGTTCTGCGACGCTGGATCGAAATTCCGGACAAGCTCAATGGGTACTCGATTGCGGGCGCGAGCGTGAAGCTGGACTTGGGTTTTGATAGTGATGGGCCGCTGATGATCACTGTGTTTTCAAACGGCGCCCTGGTCTACCACGGCAACGACTCGACGCAGCAACCATTCCCGCTTATTCAAGGCGCGCAACCAGGCCAGAGATTCCTGGTCGCGGTCCGGCTGGACGCGCAGCAGGTACCGACGAGAATTTCCACCAGCCGCTTGCTTGTCGAGCCGCCCAGCAGCCGCCCCAGCCCCAGTCTGCTCCGCGAAGAGCTTCTTGCCGCAAAACCAATGATCGAGGCTTATGCCGAGGGCAAGACCGAACGCGAGCAGCAACTCGATGCGGCCGTGAAAGCGGTCGACTTCTCTCCTCTCGATCGGAGCGATCAGGCTGCTTTCGATGCGTCCCTACGCCTGGCCCAAAGCAAGCTGGAATTGCTGAACCCGTGGCTGAAACAGTTCACCGTCCGTGCTATCGGCAACTCCCACATCGACATGGCGTGGTTGTGGCCCTGGACGGAAACCGTCGAAGTAGTGCGCAATACCTTTCGCAGCGCTCTCGACCTGATGCGTGAATATCCGGATTTCAAATTCACCATGTCGTCGGCGCGGACTTACGAATGGATGGAGGAGAAATACCCCGACCTTTTCCAAGAGATCGAACAGCGCGTGAAAGAGGGCCGCTGGGAGGTCATCGGGGGTATGTGGGTGGAGCCCGACCTCAACATGCCGGCGGGCGAATCGCTCACGCGGCAGATTCTGATCGGCAAGCGATACTTCCAGAAGAAATTCGGCGTGGACATCAAGATCGGCTGGAATCCCGATTCGTTCGGATACAACTGGCAACTCCCGCAAATTTACAAGAGAGCCGGCATCGATTATTTCGTGACCCAGAAACTGCTCTGGGCCCACGAGTTCACCACGTTTCCATACAAGCTGTTCTGGTGGGAAGCGCCCGATGGAAGCCGGTTGCTCACTTATTTCCCGCGCGATTACGCCAGCCCCATCGAGGCCGAAGGCATGGCAAAGGATCTGTCTGTCTGGGCGCCATCTATCTATGGCCCCCAACTGAGCGGTACCCCGGAAATGATGCATCTCTATGGGGTGGGCGACCACGGCGGCGGACCAACTCGCACCATGCTGGACAACGCAACCCGCCTGATGTCATCGGACACGGTGTTTCCCAAACTCCAGTTCAGCACGGCCACCGCGTTTTTCCAGGAGCTCGACAAGAAACTTCCCGGTATGAAGGTTCCCGACATGGAGGGATGAACTCTACTTTCAGTACCACCGTGGCGTGTTCACCACCCAGGCGGACACCAAGCAGCGCATTCGGCGCAGTGAGGATATCCTTCTCGAATGCCGAGAAGGTCTCATCGCTTGCCCTCCTCTCCGGGCGTCCGTATCCGCAGGAGGAAATGGAGCGCGACTGGAAACGCCTCCTGTTCGATCACTTCCACGACATCATGCCGGGCTCGGGTATCGCCGTGAACTACCTCGACGCGAAGCGCAATCTTGAGGACGTCGGCCGCTCTGGACGAGAAATCATCGACGGCTCACTCAATGAGATTGCCGCCCACGTTAATACCCAAGGGAACGGCGTCCCTGTGTTGGTCTTCAATTCTCTCTCCTGGCCCCGTATCGAGGTGATTGAGACTGAAGCACAGCTCCCGGGGCCCGCTTCACAGCTCAGCGTCGTGGATTCGGCTGGCAAACCAGTCAAGTCACAGGTTTTGTCCATTGATCCCGAAACCCATCGCGCGCGTTTCCTCCTGCAAACGAGTACGCCTGCCCTTGGTTATCGACACGTATTTTGTAAGTTCATCTACGGTGTCCGCCCCTCATAGCGCAGGTGTGAAAGCGACTGCCGGTACTCTTGAAAACGAGTTCATTCGGCTCACGATCGATCCCCAATCCGGCTGCATGACCAGCCTGTTCGACAAGCGGAGCCACACCGAGTCACTGGCTCCAGCCGAAACCGACACAGGAGGCCCAAAGAATGCCGTCTGCGGCAATCTCTTGCAGGCCTTTGTGGACAAGCCAAAAGACTGGGATGCGTGGAACATCGATGCTGACTTCGAAAAGCAGCATTGGGATCTGGACAAAGCCGACGAAGTGAAACTTGTGGAAAACGGGCCGCTGCGCTCGGTGATCCGGGTTACGAAGCATTTCCAGAACTCAACTTTTGTGCAGGACATCACCGTGTACGCCGGCGTGCCCCGCGTCGATGTAAAGATGCAAACCGAATGGCACGAAAAGCACATTCTTTTGAAAGTCGCCTTCCCACTGAGCGCGCATAGCACCAAGGCTACATTTGAAATCCCGTACGGTTCGGTCGAGCGCTCGACCGGCCGCAGCACACCCGCCGAGCAAGGCGAGTTCGAAGTTCCCGCTCTGCAATGGGCAGACGTTTCTGACGCACATCATGGTTTCAGCCTGCTCAACGACAGCAAGTACGGATATGACGCAAAAGGCAACGTATTGCGCCTCTCCCTACTACGCTCGCCCGAATGGCCCGATCCACACGCCGATGAAGGTCACCACAAGTTCACTTATTCTTTGTATCCCCACGGCGGTACCTGGCGCGATGCCCAAACGGTGCGCCGCGGATATGAACTGAACTGCCAGTTGTTTGCCCGGCAGACGGCAAAGCACCAGGGAACTTTCGCGCCGAAGCATTCTTTTCTGCAGGTCCAGCCGGACAACGTAGTGCTCACCGCTGTCAAAAGGGCGGAAGACGACGGCGCGTTGATCTTCCGCTTCTATGAATGGGCTGGAAAAGAAGGCGACGTGATTCTGCAGCTTCCGTCTGGGGTGCAATCTGCGTCGGAGGCAGATCTCATGGAGAGACCGACAGGGAGTCTTTCAGTGAAGAACGGTGCGCTCAGCGTTCACACCAAACCTTACGAAATCAAGACAGTAAGAGTCCAATTTGCGTCCAAAGCCTTCTGACGAAGGCTTCGCGAAAACCTGGTACCGATTGACTTTCGTGATCGGCCCAGCGGGACGCACGGCGCAGGAGAACCATGGACCGAAGGAACTTTCTTGAAACAACCAGCATTCTCCTCGTGGGCCGCCCTTTCTCCAAGCACCTTCGCCGAGCCGTCTGGACCCGGCGCGCACGCCAGAGACTTTGACGATTCCGGATTTGAGCGCGTCCTCGTTCCAGTCCAACCGAGACGCCATCGGCGCCCGAGTCACGCTCCGTGCGGGGAGCCACCAGCAGAAGAAAGAAGTGCGCAGCGGTGGCAGCTATATTTCCCAGAGCGACTTCCGGTTGCACTTCGGGTCAGGTACCGCCAGCAAAGTGGACTTAGTGGAGATTCGTTGGCTCAGTGGTTTGGTGCAACGACTGGAGAACGTTGCCGTCAACCGCATTTTACGAATGCGCGAAGGAATTGGAATCGCGGGAAAGTAAAGGCTGGTGGCCCTCTTTGCAAAAGAGAAGGGGGTTTCACGGGAAAAATAATCAAGGTAGCAGTCTACCTAGAGAGCTACATCGTAAGAATTCATGAAGGATGTTGAGAACTTTTTCTACAATCTTTGTACAATCGAATCAGTATTGTGGCTTTCTTGGGAATTGTAGCCACATTAACCATCAATAACTTACGTGGAATCAAGCGGGAGAAGAGTTGCGATCCCGAGCTTCCAGGTGGTAACAGAGAAGGCCGGCAAACAGTATCGAATGGCGTATATCTGCAAACCGAACCCATCTCCAGAGCGAACCCCAGGGGCTAGAAATGCGACGCATAGGCTTGAAAGCTTGTCCGTATTGCGGAGGTTCCGAGGTTTATGTCTCCACTGCGAAAACATTCTGGGAGAAAATTTCGGCGGCCCTTCTGCTTCGGCACGTGCGATGTGACGAGTGCCGGCGGAGGCATTTCCGGCCAGTGTTCCTGTCCGCGCCTAAACGGCCCGCGAGAGGTGCAGTTTCCAGGAAGCCCCCCGAAATAGACTCCAGCCAGGGTACGGATCAACCTCAGGCTTGAACCGGTCGGCCCGACGCCTGTTGGTCTTCCAGGCAAATGCGGTCGGCACGCCGCATACAAGACCTTGCGAGCAACAATTTTTGGAGTGGTCTCCCGGCGCATCAATATTTTCTCGGCGGGCGTTATCGCAGCAGGATGCCGACGATGGAGGCAGACATCAGGTTGGCCATGGTGCCGGCGATCATGGCACGGAAACCGAGCTTGGCCAGCTCGCCACGCTTGTTCGGTGCCAGCGCGCTGATGCCGCCAATCTGAATGCCAATCGAACTGAAGTTGGCGAAGCCGCACAAAGCGAAGGTTGCGATAGCGAACGATCGAGGATCGAGCACCGCTTTCTGTGCGCCCAGCATGGAATAGGCGACCAGTTCGTTGATCACCATACGCGTTCCCAGAAGATTCCCCACCAGGCCACAGTCTTTCCACGGAATACCAATCACGAAGGCGATGGGAGCGAAGATCACTCCGAAGACCTGTTCCAGGCTGGACGGGAACCAGTGAAATACATGGTTGTGAATGCCTCCAAAAATTCCATTCACCAGCGCGATCAGTGCGAGGAAGGAAATCAACATAGCTGCGATGTTGAGGGCCAGATGCAAACCGTCGATGGTGCCTCGGGTGATCGCGCCCAGCACGTTTTCGTCTTTTGGCATGGCCTCGGCGTCTATGTCGGTGACCGGGTTGGCGGCAGAAGAGGGAGCCAGATTGGCATCTGATTTTCGATGCGGGCTGGTAAGTGGCTCTTCAGTTTCGGGCACGAACATTTTTGCCATCAAAATGGTGCCGGGGGCGGTCATGATCACGGCACTGAGCAGGTGTTTGGCCTCCACACCGTAAAGGATGTAGGCGCCCATAATGCCGCCGGAGACGTGGGCCATGCCTGCGGTCATGACGGTCATCAGTTCGGAGCGAGTCAGGGACGGGAGGTAGGGCCGGATCGTGAGCGGAGCCTCGGTCTGGCCCATGAAGATGCTGGCAGCGACGTCCAGCGATTCCGCGCCGCTCGCTCCCATGCGGATCATGATCTTGGCCGCCTGGCGAATGATGAACTGCATGATGCCGTAGTAGTAGAGGACGGCAAAAAATGCGGAGATGAAAATTACTGTGGGCAGAACCTGAAAGGCAAAGACAAGACCAAACTGGCCGCCCTTTTTGCCTAACTCGCCGAAGACCATTTGCGAGCCGGCGAAGGAATATTGCAGAAACTTGTCGACACCATGGCCCGCCCATTCCAGCAGGTTGCGGCCAAAGCTGAAGCGCAGCACGAAGATAGCGAATAGAAACTGCAGGACGAGTCCCATGACCACGGTCTTGAACCGAATGGCCCGGCGGTTGCTGGAAAATAAGTAGGCAAGGCTGAGCATTGTGATCAAACCTAGAAGCCCTGTCAGGCGGCCCATGGAAGGCTCCTGGTCGCGCAATTTGGTGGAGTGTAAATGGTCATGCCTGCATTCCTTTGCCGGAAATAACACGATGAATCAATGGCCGCCTGGTGGCGGGTGGTTTCTCGGCGATGCGGTAGGCCTGTTGCAGCAAGCCTCGTGCATCGGCGAGTCGTGCATCAGAGTTGTAATGAATAGTGCAGAGGGGCTCACCGGCGCGAACCGGGTCACCAACTTTCTTGTTGAGCACCAGGCCCACAGCGGGATCGATGACATCTTCTTTCTTTTCGCGGCCTCCGCCGAGCACCAGGCTGGCGATGCCGACCTGCTCGCACTGAATACTGGCAACGAATCCGCTCGATGAGCTGAGGAGTGGCGATTGGTGCTGGGCCTGGGGTAAGTGGCGTAGATCGTCAATCACGCCCGGGTCGCCTGCTTGCTGAGTGATGATCTCGCGGAACTTCTTGAGGGCGGACCTATTGTCGATGAGCTCTGACGCCAACTTGCGGCCCTGGTCAACGCCTTGTGTCTTGCCCGCCAGATAGAACATCCAGGCGGCGAGTTCAACCGAGACTTCGCGCAAGTCGGCAGGGCCTCCCCCCAGCATGACTTCAATGCACTCCTCGACTTCGAGAGCATTGCCCACTTTCAGACCCAGGGGTTGGTCCATGTCGGTGATCAGTGCGACCATTTTCTTCCCCATGCGCTCGCCAGTCTCGACCATCAGTTCGGCAAGGTGAACGGAGTCTTTTTCGGTCTTCATGAATGCGCCGCTGCCGGTTTTAACATCCAGGACCAGGCCATCAATGCCCTCGGCCAACTTCTTGCTCATGATGGAGGCACAGATCAGGTTGGGGCTCTCGACGGTTGCGGTGACGTCGCGGAGGGCGTAGAGCTTTTTGTCGGCAGGGGCGATCTCGGCGGTCTGGCCGATCAGGCCGCAGCCACAGGCTCTAAGGACGCGCCGAAATTCGCTCAACGATAGATTGATATTGAAGCCAGGAATGGATTGTAGTTTGTCCAGCGTGCCGCCGGTGTGGCCAAGTCCTCGGCCGCTAATCATGGGGACAGTGACGCCTGCAGCAGCGACAACCGGGGCGATGATGAGCGAAGTCTTGTCGCCTACGCCGCCAGTGGAATGCTTGTCGATCTTGGGGCCGGGAATGTCGGAGAGATCGAGCACTTCGCCGGAATGCAGCATGGCAGCGGTGAGCGCGCTTAGTTCGGGGCCCGTCATTCCCCTGATGAGGACGGCCATCAGCCACGCCGCCATTTGATAGTCAGGAATTTCATCCTTTGTGTAGGCCTGGACCAGGAACTGGATTTCATCGGGAGAAAGTTCGCCGTCATCTCGCTTCTTGCGGATGAGGTCGAGGGGACGCATGGTGATGGTCGGCGCGGGCTGAGTCACTGAGGCTGAGCTATTTGACATCGGGCTCCGTGCGTTAGGAACATGGAAGCTTACATTGCAGGGTGGGGTGGTGGAAAGTATTTCCTACGCCGAATTGACCGCAAAAGCAGGCCGCAGCAGAAATGCAGCTTTTGATAGTATCTCCGGAATGCGATTGCTTGTTCTGCTTCTCGCCTCGGCTCTTGCGCTCGGACAAAGGGTTCCCGGTAGCCCTCTCGAGCATCTGCCTCCCAATATTGAGGTGCTGACCCACTTCGGTGAACGTGCGGACATTTCTCCAGACAATCAGCGTGTTGCATTCATGGCGAAGAGTTTTGGCGACGCCATGGTGGTGGACCTGAAATCGCGAATCATTCAATGCTTGACCTGCAACTTACCGGGCGCTGCCTTTCTCCGAGTGATGCATCTGGTGACCGGGGACTACATCCTCATCGGTCCGGATCATTTCGAGGACGTCCACACCAGCCGCACCCGCGACAATGAACTCTGGTTCCTGAGCAAGGAGCGAGGAGCCAAGCCAGTGAAGTTGGGCCAGAAGATGAGTGAGGGCGCGGCGATTTCAAAGAAGACATTGAAAGTAGCATTTTCTCAAGTGGCCGCCCAGTCAGCGGATCTCGCGCGGGAAGCTTCACGGCTTTTGGTGGCGGACCTGGACATCTCCGGCACACCCAAGCTGGTCAACCAGAAAACGGTGTACGAGAGTAAGGACCGAAGCTGCGTCATCGAAGCGCAGGACTTCTACGACAACGATACCAAGATGACTTTTACCTGCTACGAACCGGAGGGCCATTCGTCGGTGATGGGAATTGATCTGCAGACAGGTCAGGTAACGAACTTTTCCAAGATGCCGGGAACCTATAACGAAGTGGAGGGTATCTTTCCGGATGGGCTTTACACAGCCGTTGAGGCGGACCGTCAGTGTGAGCAGCTCGGGGGCACGCGCGGCTCCGGAAACATCGACATCTGGAAACTGCGACTCGACGGAACAGGCAACGATTTTACCCGCCTGACACACTTCAACGACTACGATGGCGGTAAGGCATCGAACCCCGTCACTTCAACTGACGGACGGTTTATGGCGTTTCAATCCGCCAAGACCAGTGATCCTGCTGGCGTGGGTTACGGCCTTCTCATTTACTGGTTCAGGCAGTAGGAGTGGATTGCAATGCAGCGATGAGCCGAAGCAACATCACAGCCCGGTTTCGGCGCAATTCTCCTACAATGTCATCATAAGAATGAGAGTGCCCAGCTCGGTTCGCTCAGAGAAGTCTTCCACCGTAGTGCCGCTGGCGGGCACGGAGGAATTGTTCTCGCGTCGGACTGTTTGCATCGTAGCAGTCGCTTTCATTGCAGCTGTTTTTGCCATTTACAGTCCCGCATTGAAGTTCCAATTTGTTCTGGATGATCACCGCTTCGTTGGCGATCCCCGCATACAGTCGCCTGGGCATGTGTGGGAATACTTCACCAGTTATGTGTGGGCACAAATTCCGGGCGGGCCATTGAGTTTCTATCGGCCGGCCTTTGTGTTGTGGACGAGGCTGAATTTCATCCTCAGTGGAGTGTCTCCGTGGGGATGGCATCTGCTCAGCGTCGTAAAGCACGTGTCGGTGGCCGTTTTGCTGGGACTGCTGGTGTGGAAGTTGCTGAGAGATCGCGCTGCGGCATTGATAGCCGGTACCCTGTTTGTGCTGCATCCGGCACAGACAGAATCTGTGGCATGGGTTACGGTCCCCGATCCGCTCATGTCCGCCGCCGTGCTTGGCAGCCTTTTGCTGTACCTCAGGTATGCAGAGGACAGGTCCGCGCATGGCAAGACCGGCCCTGGAAGATCCGCGTAGAAAGTCGCGGAAGCCGATCCCCAGCAACTCCAAGGTTTGGCCTTCAGTAGTGTGGCTCATTGCCTCTGCCGTTGCTTTCCTGACTGCGCTGATGGCGAAGGAAACGGCCATAGTATTGCCCGCCGTGCTTTTTACCATGGCCCTGATTATGCCGTTCGGCAAATCGAACTGGGGGAAAGCGGCGAAGAGTGGAAGCACGGATTTTGGACCTCGGCTGACTTCTGCGTTCCGCGAGACTCTTCCGTTTCTGGGCGTGACCGGGTTTTATCTCCTCTGCCGCTTCAGCGCTCTAGGGGGTCGGCTCAGCTCGGTTACGCAGCATTTGGCTTGGAGTACAGTACTGCTCTCCTGGCCTGCAACTCTCTGGTTCTATGTGAAAGTGCTGCTTTGGCCTGTTCGTCCGCGTGGGTTCGCGGATCCCAGCGTGGCAGACAGGCTCTCGCTGCGAGGTGTATTCTTGCCGGGTTTGGGGATGGCTTGCGCTGTGGCGATCCTGGTCTGGGCATGCGTATGGGCCTGGAAAAGGGCGCAGCGTGATCTTCCCGATCGAGAGGTGGCCGGCGTCAAGCGCGCGATATTGCTGGGTTCTCTCATCCTCGTGCTTCCAATCCTGCTTGCGTTGAACCTGAACTCGCTTAACCCCGGCGATTTTCTGCACGGCCGTTACACATACCTGCCTTTGACCGGACTGATGATCCTGCTCGCCACTGGATGGCACCTGTTGAAGAAGAGGCGTGCAATTTTGCTGACAGTCGCGGGATTGGTAGCCATTGCGTTCACCGTGTTAACCGTGAGGCAGGAAAGTGCATGGAAGGATGATCTGACAGTCTTCACAGTGGCGCACCAAAACGCCCCGTACAATGCCCCGGTTGCCCAAAATCTGGTGAGGGCACACGTTCAGGTGGCCATCGGCCTCGATGAGGCAGGTCGATGCGACCAAGCCGCCCCTATATTCGAGGATGCGATCCGGCAGTATCCGCAAGACTGGTTTGCCTGGGCGGGCCTCGGGGAATGTCAGTTCAAACTCAATGATCTGCCGGGGGCCGAACAGTCGCTGCGTCGCGCCTCTGAGCTTTCGCATGAGCCCCGCGTGAGGGAGGAGTGGCAGGCAGTGCGGGAAAAGATGGGACTGCCTTCCGCACCTCTGGAGTAAGCGCCGAGGAGCTATCGTCTAACTCGTTAACCTCGTGCACAAAGTCATCGGACTCTGAATTGGTCTTTAATGAGCTTGCACCCACACCAATGAGCTTGCGCCTACACCTGTCTGGTCACAACCGGAACCCTTCGGGTAGCAGCTTTGTAATCGCCATCTGTTCCGTGCCAGACTGCCCGCGAAACAGGATCAGGGCATCGGGGCCGAACTCGTAGATTACCTGACGGCAAGCGCCGCAGGGGGCGCAGGGACCGTCGCGTTCGGTGGCGACGGCGACTGCCGTGATTCTCATGCTGGATCCTTCGGCTGCGACTGCGGCGAAGATGGCGTTGCGCTCGGCGCAGATGGTCAGTCCATAGGAGGCATTTTCCACGTTGCAGCCGGAATAGTGCGTGCCACGCTCGGTGAGGATGGTCGCGCCCACCTTGAAATTCGAATAAGGGGCGTGCGCGTTCTTGAAAGCGGCGCGGGCGGAGGACAGCATTTTGTCCTGTTGTTCGGGGGCGAGGGTTATGGGCATCGATCTTTCCTCTCAGAGTTATTCGGATTTGCGCCACACAATGTGCGGTATATATCACGTGCGGAGTTGCGTTCCGAACACGAAGCGCATATGCATTACAAGCTAAATGCATAGGTCCTTCCCGGCCTGAAGGCCGGTCAGGATGACAATCCAAAACCCAAGACACACGAGGCAGACTAAGTGACCCGGCACCCTAGACGGCAGGGCTGGCTCCTCGCTTAATAAATTCACCCTGGCCCGCGCGGCCCAGGAATTTGTCGCCTTCGACCAGGACGCGTCCGCGGGACAAGACAACGTCTGGCATTCCCGTGACCTTGATGCCTTCGAACATGGAATAATCCACCCGCATGTGGTGGGTCTTGGCGCTGATGGTGTGCTCGCGCTTCGCGTCGAAGATGACCAGGTCGGCGTCGCTGCCTACAGCGATCGTGCCTTTGCGAGGATACAGGCCGAACAGCTTGGCGGGCGTGGTGGCCACCAATTCGACGAAGCGGTTTACGTTAAAGCGTCCTTGCGCGACTCCGCCGGAATACACCAGGCTCATCCTGTGTTCGATGCCGGGGCCGCCGTTGGGAATCTTGGTGAAGTCGCCGATGCCCATTTCCTTTTGTTCCTTGAAGCAGAAAGGGCAGTGATCGGTGGAGACCACTTGCAGGTGATCGTGTTTCAAGCCGGCCCACAATTTTTCCTGATGCCATTTCTCGCGTAGCGGCGGAGTGAAAACATACTTGGCGCCTTCGAAGCCGGGGGCGTCCATGTTCTCGAGCGAAAGGTAGAGATACTGGGGACAGGTTTCCGCGTAAACGGGTAGACCACGATCGCGGGCTTCGCGGACCTTTTCCAGAGCGTCGTTGCAGCTCAGGTGAACGATGTAGACCGGCGCATCGGCCATTTCGGCCAGAGCGATGGCACGTGAAGTGGCTTCAGCCTCGGCTGTCGTAGGGCGCGTCAGTGCGTGATACTTGGGGCCGGTCTTGCCTTCGGCCAGCGCCTGCTTGACGATGACGTCAATGGCGCCGCCGTTTTCCGCGTGCATGCAAACCATGGCCCCGGCTTTTGCCGAGGTGCGCATGGCTTTGAAAATACTGGCGTCGTCGAGCATGAAGACACCGGGGTAGGCCATGAAGAGCTTGAAGCTGGTGATGCCTTCGCGCACCAGTTGCGGCATTTCCGCGAGTTGGGCGTCGGGGAGATCGGTGATGATGCAGTGGAAGCCGTAGTCGGCTACCGCTTTTGAGGACGCCTTCTGCATCCAGGTGTCGAAGGCGGTTCGGAGCGACTGGCCTTTGTACTGGATGGCAAAGTCAATCAACGTTGTGGTGCCGCCGAAAGCGGCGGCGCGGGTGCCGGTTTCAAAATCGTCCGCGCTGGTGGTGCCGCCGAATGGCATATCCAGGTGGGTATGGACGTCTATCCCTCCGGGGAATACGTACTTGTTCGTGGCGTCGATCAGGCGCTTGGCATTTTCACGCGGCAGGGTGGCGCCGAGGGCAACCACGCGGCCCCCTTCAATGGCGACATCAGCCCGATAGGTGTCGGTTGCGGTAACCACGGTGCCGTTTGTGATGACGGTATCGAACCCCATTGGCCAATCCCCTGCGCTGCCGAGTCCCATCTGTCCGGGCGGAAGCGTGATGTATTCTATTCTACAAAGCTGGGGCTTTGCCTTGCGCTTAGGGCCGACCTAGGAGACACATGAAGTTTGGGATCACCATTAAACCGGACCTTTCCGTCGAGCGCATTGTTTCCCTGACCAGGCAGGCGGAGCAGGCAGGCTTCGGGTACGGCTGGATTTTCGACTCCCATGTGTTGTGGAAAGAACCCTATCCGCTGCTTACCTTGATGGCGAATGCGACCCGCAACATGAGGCTGGGCCCTTGCGTGACCAATCCGGCGGTGCGCGATCTCACAGTTACCGCCAGTCTTTTCGCTACCTTGAACCTGATTTCAGGCGGGCGGATGGAGATGGGAATCGGCCGTGGCGATAGTTCTCGGCGCGTTCTGGGAAAGAAACCTGTCACTCCGGCCGAACTGGAGCGGTCTGTGGCTACATTTCGCGAGCTGACCGCCGGACGCGAAGTGCAGCATGACGGACAGGCTACCCGCCTTGGTTGGGCAACAGGCTCGCCGCCGGTGTGGATTGCCGGATATGGGCCGAAGGTCCTGAATATGGCCGGCCGGATCGCCGATGGAGTAATTTTGCAGTTTGCCGATCCTGATCTGATTGCCTGGTGCCTTGGGTTTGTCTGGCAAGGAGCCAAGGAAGCGGGGCGTGATCCAAAGTCAGTGGAGATCATGGCGGCCGCTCCGGTTTGGGTCTCCGATGACCTTGCGCTGGCGCGGCAGCGGGTGAGATGGTTTCCGGCGCTGGTCTCAAATCACGTGGTTGACTTGATCTCGCGATACCAGCCGGAAGACCTTCCTGCATCGCTTACGTCTTACGTACAGGAGCGCTCCGGGTACGACTACCAGCATCATGCCGAGGTGGGCAGCGACAATGCCAGCTTTGTTTCCGATGAGGTGGTGGACCGGTTTTGCCTGGTTGGGCCTGCGGAGGCGCATCGGCAGAAGCTGAAGAAGCTGGCTGAGGTGGGAGTGACCCAGTTCAATATTTACCTGATGTGTGGCGACGAGGAGCAAACGTTGGAGATTTACGAACGGGAGATTCTGACCGGCCTTCGGGGATAGTTTCGACAGCTGGTTGCGATAAGTTCAGTTGTCAGTTTTTCGTTCTCAGTTCTCAGTGAAACATGCTTCGCGACATTCCATGTCGAATGCTGATCGCGCTACTTGGGTGCGAGCTGCTGAGCTCGTGCAGCGGGACCAAGGCGCCTCCTCTTCGTATGACGGCAGTTCCGATTCTGGCCGCTACAGTCGCGCAGAAAGATGTCCCGCTGCAGGTGAAGGCGATCGGCGCAGTGGAGGCCTACTCGAACGTCTCGATAAAAACCCAGATTACCGGTGAGCTGACCGGCGTGCACTTTAAGGAAGGCCATGACGTTAGCAAAGGGCAGCTGCTCTTTACGCTCGACAGGCGCCCCTTTGAAGCGGCGCTGAAGCAGGCGCAGGGTATGCTGGCCAAAGACCAAGCTCAGGCTGCGAATGCGCGCGCCCAAGCCAAGCGTTATGAATCGCTTAACAAGGCGGGAGTCGTCTCCAAAGAAGAATATGAGCAAATGCAGTCGAATGCGGACGCGCTGGATGCCGCCGTCATCGCTGACCAGGCTGCCGTAGAGAACGCACGAGTACAGCTGGTTTATTGCACCATCTATTCTCCCATCGACGGACGTACCGGCCCTCTGCTGATCCACCAGGGCAACATGATCAAGGCGAACGACACGCCGTTTCTGGTGAGCATTAATCAGGTGCAGCCTATTTATGCGACCTTCACTGTGCCCGAACAAAATCTGGCAGACATCAAGAGGTACTCCAGCCAAGGCAGATTGCGTGTGCAGGCTTTTATTCCGAACGACTCTCGTGGTCCGGCTGCCGGATGGCTGAGTTTCATTGACAACACGGTGGACCAGGCCACTGGGACTATCAAACTGAAGGGCGAGTTTGCCAACGCTGACCGGCGGCTGTGGCCGGGCCAGTTTGTGGACGTGGTTCTGACGTTAGCCCAGCAGCCCAACGCTATCGTGGTGCCGTCACAGGCGATTCAGAATGGCCAGACTGGGCAATTCGTTCTTGTGATCAAGCCAGACATGACGGTCGAGGCGCGCCCGGTGACCCTCGATCGCAGTACCGATGGACAGGCCGTCATCGCGAAGGGGTTGGCGGCGGGCGAACAAGTTGTGACGGACGGACAGTTAAGGCTGGTGCCGGGCGTCACCAAGGTCGAGCTTAAGCAGGCGACAGTTCCCGCCACCGACGTCCCTCAGGTCGTTGCCCCTCGAACCAAGGGCGAGTAACGCCATGAACGTTGCCGAAATCTTTATTCGCCGCCCGGTCATGACCGCCTTGGTCATGCTAGGGATTTTGATGTTCGGCATCATGGGCTATCGCCTCCTCCCGGTCAGTGATCTGCCCAACGTGGACTTTCCCACCATCCTGGTTTCGGCCAGCTTGCCGGGCGCAACGCCCGACACCATGGCGTCGGCAGTCGCCATGCCGCTGGAGAAACAGTTCTCGACTATTGCCGGCGTGGATTCGATGACCTCGTCGAGTACGCAGGGTTCCACGCAGATCACTCTGCAATTCAATCTGAGCCGCAATCTGGACGCCGCGGCGCAGGATGTGCAATCGATGATTGCCAAAGCTGCGCGCGATCTGCCGCAGAATTTGCCCAGCCCGCCTTCGTATCAGAAGGTGAATCCGGCCGACCAGCCGATTCTTTACCTGTCGCTGAGTTCGCCGACCCTCCGGCTTTCCGATGTGGATGAATACGCGGAAACGCTGATGGCGCAGCGTATCTCCATGGTGAGCGGCGTGGCCCAGGTGAGCGTTTTTGGGGCGCAGAAGTATGCGGTTCACGCCAAACTCGATCCCAAGGCATTGGCCAGCCGTCAGATTGGCATTGATGAAGTTTCCAATGCGATTCAGAACGGAAACGTGAACCTGCCCACTGGCATTCTGTACGGAACACATCAGGCCTATACCGTTCAGGTGAATGGGCAGCTTAACAAGGCTGCGGACTACGGCCCGCTCATTGTGGCCTACCGCAACGGTGCGCCCGTCCGACTGAAAGACCTGGGCCAGGTAGTGGATGGGGTCGAAAACGACAAGACGGCAAGCTGGTATTACGACGCTAAGGGTTTGCGGCGCGGCATCATTCTGGCCATTCAGCGCCAGCCTGGAACCAATACTGTAGAAGTTGTGGATTCCATCAAGCAGTTGATGCCCAGCTTTCGCGCCGTGATGCCGCCCACGGTCTATATCGACAGCCTTTACGACCGCTCGGTTTCCATCCGGTCCTCGGTGGACGACGTGAAGTTCACTTTGTTCCTGGCACTGGTCCTGGTCATTCTGGTGATCTTCCTCTTCTTACGGAATCTCTCGGCCACGGCCATCCCCAGCATGGCGTTGCCCATGTCGATCGTGGGGACGTTCGCCGTGATGTACCTGTTGGGCTATTCGCTGGACAATCTTTCGCTCATGGCGTTGACGCTCTCGGTCGGGTTTGTGGTGGACGACGCCATCGTAATGCTGGAAAACATTGTGCGGCATATGGAGATGGGCGAGCGCCCGATGGAGGCGGCATTCCGAGGGGCCCGCGAGATTGGGTTCACCATCGTTTCCATGACGCTGTCGCTGGCGGCGGTCTTCATCCCGGTGCTCTTTATGAGCGGCATTCTGGGGCGATTGCTGCATGAGTTTGCGGTAACCATCAGCGTGGCCATTCTGGTTTCAGGCCTGGTATCGCTCAGTCTCACGCCCATGCTCTGCAGCCGCTTCCTGCGAGCGGCAAAGGAAACGCAGCATGGCCGCCTGTGGACGTTTTTTGAACACTTCTTTGACGGGTTGCTGCGAATCTACGATCGCACTCTGCAGGTCACACTCAGACATAAGGTTGCCACCATGGCCGTTTCTGTCGCCGTGCTGGTGGCGACCGTCTACCTGTTCTCGGCGATTCCGAAGGGCTTCCTGCCGGACGAAGATCAAGGCCAGATCTTCATCTTTACCGAAGGTCCGCAAGGAATTTCCTTCGACAATATGGTCGCGCACCAGATGGCTCTGAACCGAGTTGTGATGGCGCAGCCCTACATCGACTCCTTCATGTCCACGGCGGCGGGCGGGAACGCGGGACGCATTTTTGCCCGGCTGAAGCCGCGCAAAGAACGCAAGTCGGCGCAGGAAATCATTCAGGAATTGCGGGGCAAGCTGGCGGCAGTACCCGGCATCAATGCGTTTCCGCAGATGCTGCCCACGATCCGCATTGGCGGGCAGCTTACCAAGAGCCAGTATCAGTTCACGCTGCAGGCGCCCGACACCAACGAGCTCTATCAGGATGCTCCCAGGCTGGAAGCCAAGTTGCGTACCGACCCCGCATTCCAAAAACTTTTGCAGGATGTGACCAGCGATTTACAGATTACCAACCCGCAGGTCAACGTGGATATTGACCGAGATAAGGCGTCAGCTGTCGGCGTCACCGCAAATCAGGTAGAAGACGCCCTTTACACTGCCTATGGCCAGAGGCAGATTTCCACTATTTACGCTCCCAACAATGCCTATCGCGTCATCACGGAACTGGAGAATCAGTACCAGCTCGATCCGTCGGCGCTGTCAATGCTGTACGTGCGCGCCTCGACGGGGCAACTCGTTCCCCTCAACGCCGTGGCCAAGCTTACCCGGTCGTTGGGACCACTCACCATCAATCACCTGGGGCAGTTGCCGTCGGTGACTGTCTCGTTCAACCTGCGGCCAGGAGTTTCGCTGGGCGATGCGGTGAATGCGGTGGGCAAAACCGCGCGGGAAATGCTGCCGGCTACCGTCAGCACCAGCTTTCAAGGGACGGCACAGGCCTTTGAGTCGTCGGTGAGTGGCCTGGGGCTGCTGCTGTTAATGGCAATTCTGGTCATTTACCTGGTGCTTGGGATCTTGTATGAGAGTTTTATCCACCCACTGACCATTCTTTCCGGGCTGCCGTCGGCGGGTTTTGGGGCTCTGGTCACGTTGATGATCTTTCACCTCGAGCTAAATCTGTACGGCTTCGTGGGCGTCATTATGCTGGTGGGCATCGTGAAGAAAAACGCGATCATGATGATCGACGTAGCTCTCGAAAAGCAGCGCGACAGCAACGAGCCGGCGGCGGAAGCGATTTATCAGGGAGCTTTGTTGCGCTTCCGTCCCATCATGATGACCACGATGGCGGCGCTGATGGGCACATTGCCCATTGCCCTTGGCTTCGGGGCTGGGGCGGAGTCACGCCGTCCGTTGGGACTGGCGGTGGTGGGCGGGCTGGTGTTTTCGCAGCTGCTTACTTTGTACATCACTCCCGTTTATTACATCTATATGGAATCCTTCCAGAACTGGTTGAGATCGAAGCGAAAACACGCGCCGGCAGAAAGCGAGTTCGAGAGGGAAGCGCTCTTGACGGGCAGACCGGGTAAGTAGCATTGGGATGGTAACTGCCGTTCCGCCGTTGCGGACAAGGCTCTTCAGTTCAGACATTCCAGTTCCCCTCGACCCTGCACGAGCGGGCCTGTCCTGAGGGAAGTCGAAGGGACGCTCGCGCCCACATTGGTTCATCATCGGGTAACATGTCCGGTTGGGTGCGAGCATACTTTGGATTCGCGAGACGCGCAGATCGAAACCAGTTCCGACCAAAGCCCCCGGCCGCCGCAGGCAGTTGCTCCGCCTGCATGGTTGCGATTTCTTGTTCCCTCCGTCGCTGATCTGATCTTCATCACTCTGCTCATGGCCATGACTGGCGGGATCCTTGCGCCGCGTTTGCTGGGCGACGCCAGCATCGGATGGCATATCCGCAATGGCGAGCTGATGTTGCAGTCGCACTCGGTTACACGGTCCGATCCATTCTCGGTCACGATGAGTGGGAAGCCGTGGTATGCGTGGGAGTGGCTCTATGACGTGAAGATTGCCGGCATCCATCATTGGTGGGGACTGAAAGGCGTCGTCTTCTTTACCGCGGTAATCATTGCCGCGACCTTTGCGCTCACGCTGCGGCTGTGTCTGCGGCGAGGCGCGGACCTACCTGTGACCGTGGTTCTGCTGGCATTGTCTCTGGGCGCGTCGATGATCCACTTGTTCGCGCGCCCTCACGTTTTGAGTTGGTTGTTTATCGTCATCTGGTTCCAGGTTCTAGATAGCTCAGAGAGCCTCGAGGGCACGACCCGCAGTCGGCAGTTGTGGTGGCTGCCAGTTCTGATGCTGCTCTGGATAAATCTGCACGGCGGGTTTGTGATGGGTTTTGTGTTGCTCGGTCTTTACCTGGTAAGCAATGCGATCCGCTACTTTCAGTGCCGACAGCAAGAGATACGCCGGAACATAGCCAAACGATTGCGGGACCTGGGAGCCGTGACTGCAGCTTCGCTTGCGGCGAGCCTGGTGAATCCCTACGGTTACCATCTGCACGTTCATGTTTACCAATACCTGTCCAGCCGCTGGTTAATGAATCACATTGACGAGTTTCTTTCACCTAATTTCCACGGAGTGGCCCAGCAGTGCTTTGTTCTAATTCTTCTGATCACGATTGTGGGGTTGGCGGTGGGCAGAAGGCCCCCGCTGGCGCGGGTGCTGGTGCTGCTCTTTGCGGCCTATAGCGGTTTGTATGCCTCGCGCAGCCTTCCGGTTTCGTCGCTCCTGCTCACGCTTGTGGTTGCGCCTCTCCTGACGCAGGCGGTCGGCGAAGGCAGCACAAATTCCGAGCTGTCCGCGAGGCTCCGAGCGTTCTTTTCAAGATGGCAGGCGTTTGGGCTCCGTATGAAGACCATGGAACTGAATTTCCGGGGACACGCGTGGCCTGTCGTCGCGCTGGCGTTGGGGCTTCTGGTCTGCGCCCACCAAGGCAAGTTGGGTTCTTATGAGTGGATGGATGCACATTTTGACGCCAAACATTTTCCTGTACAGGCCGGCGAAGTAATTGTCCAACGTGGCATTCGCGAACCGATTTTCTCTCTCGACTCATGGGGCGGTTATCTCATCTATCGGCTCTATCCGGAGACGAGAGTTTTCGTGGACGACCGCCACGACCTGTATGGGGAAGAATTCTTAAAGAACTACTTGAAGACAGTGCGGGTCACGCCCGACTGGGACAGCTTCCTGAATGATAATGGGGTGAACTGGGTGGTGGTGCCGGCTGGGTCTTCGCTGGCCAATATGCTGGAGCTGACGTCGCGGTGGAATGTGGTTTACCGGGACGGAACTGCGGTCCTTCTCGAACGAAAGGTGAGTCTGTGATTTCGTGTGCTGCTCACCTTTTTAGAACTGGTCATCGGTATTGATATTGAATCCGATGATGACGCTGACTTCGACCGGTTGGGCTCCACGCAAAGCGGGACTAAACTTCCAACTATTGAGCGCAGCCAGAACCTTGCTGGTCATAAGAGCCGAGGCTGGCTCGAGCACGCGCGGCCGTCGCAGCAGTCCAGCGCGGTCGAGCACGCATTCGATCACCAGACGCGTCTTGGGCAATCCCGTAGGCAGGTCGGCGCGCATCGCCTGCGGCGCGGTTAGGTCTTCCGCGTAGCCGTGGGCTGCAGATGCGGGATCAGCAAAGGACATCACCGTTGGCAGCGTTGTGGTGATGTAGATGGTGTAGACCTTATCGCCCTTGAGTCGTCCGTAGAAATCGAATGCTCCGCCGGAGCGTGAAGTGGCGACAACAGTGATGTCCGGCCCCTTGTTTACCGGACCTGTCTGCGAACGCGTAGGGCCGCTCGACGAGTTTGCGCCTGAGCCGAAACTGGGCAGGGTCACGATGTTGCTGCTGCCACCCTTGACTGAGACCCCGGGCATTGCGGGGCGGCCGCCGGTTCCAGTGCCGGCGCCGCCAGAGCCGGGATAAGGAGAAATTCCGCCGCGGGCATTGGGATCTGACCCAGGGCCGGCGCCTTCCTTTCCTGCTCCAGATCCCGGGCCGGAGAAGCCGCTGCCCGGTCCATCGCCGTGCCCGATTCCGCCGCCACCGCCGGCGCCACCGAGTCCGGGCTTGTCACCTCCCGTCGGGGACATCGCCAAAGCGCCGGTGCCACCGTTTCCGGGGATGCCGACTTTCGATCCGGGCTGGCTGGAGAGCACCACACCTGAATTGCTTCCACCGCCGTTGCTGCTGGGCGGGGCTGCGGCCAGGCCGACATCGAGCGCTCCGCCAAATCCCCTGCCACGGTTTCCGCTGCCCTGGCCGGTGACCGAACCTCCTGCGCTTAACGATGGTGGCGGTGGCACCACAGAAGTGGCCGCGCCGGAACCTATTCCACCAACCATCGAACGCTGCGCCGAACCTGCGCCCAACTGGACTGTCGGCGGTACGACGGCCGTGCTCCCAAAACCGCTGACGGTGCGATGCTCAGCCGCGGCGCTGCTTACCTGAACCGGAGGTGGAACAATCTGTTTCTCTAATTGGTCGGCCCCAAAGCCGGGCCCCATGGGCGTGATCTCGCGTGTAATAGTGGGTGCAGGAGCAACCACGGTTGGCGCGGGCAAGGCCAGCCGCGGATTCAGATTCCGCATTTGCTCCGGGGCGGAAATCGGCGGTGGAACTACCTGCACGGGTTGAGATCCGGGCAGGTGAAGCGCGGCCACTTCGCGTTGCGGGGCAGCCGCGCTCGGCGGAATCACGCCGGGGTTGAGGGTGGGCGCCGCCCGAAGCTGGTCCGGCACCTGGGGAGCCGGTGCCACCGCCATTTGCGTCAACGTCGGAGTTCGCTGGGAAGACCGCATTCCTTCCGCCGGGGCGGGCCCGGGGAGCGCCTTCAGGGCAAGTAGATTCGCAACCGCCGAGTTGGAGACCGGAAGGTTCAGCTTGGGGGCATCGGCTACGGTTTCACGCACAGTGGTGCCACGCGCCACCCGGATGGTTTGCGTCGGGTGGTGAGCTTCACGTCCGCCTGCCCTGCCGGAACGCCCGGCCTGCGCGCCGCCAATATCTTCAGTCTTGGGCAACTCGTTGCCGGTGTAGTAGATGATGTCGTACTTGGGTTTGGCCGGTGGCTGGTAGGGCTGCAGGCTGGCCAGTTTGGCCGGAATCACAATGACGGCAACCAGCAGTAGAAGCTCAACCGCCCAGGAAACCAGAATCCCCCAGTAAGGAAACAGGCCGGTCTGGGCTTCGCCGGCCAGTCGCTTGGGTGACCGCCCGAACGCCGGACCAATGGCGGAGAGGAATTCCTCCCAGCGTGACGGCCACTCGATCAGAAATTTGGGGGCGTCGTTCACGCCTGGGCGGCCTCCTCCAATGAAATTTCGATTTCGTCCCCGATGGCGGTTTGGGTCGAAGTCAGAGTGTGGCCGGGTAACTCAAGCACCGAAGCGGCACGCATGCGAACCGGGGCTAGCCGCCACGGTTTCAGATTCTCTTCCACGTGGACGACAATCTTGTCGCCGTCCAAATAGATCACGTCAATGGGAAAACGCATGGCGAAAGTATGAACTCCGTGACAGGGAACAATCCAGAGACCCTCGCCAGCGGGGAAGCAGGCGGCCTCGGTGGCCATCAGGCCACGGAAGCGGGACCAATGGGTTGCCGCAAGGCGCAAATGCGTGGCCAGATAAGCATTACGCGTTCGATTGAGTGCATATCCCTTGGGACCCGGTACAGACATCACAACTCCTAAGGTTCGTTACCATTGGGCTCGCAACCACTGGGGTTGGGACCTATTTCAACGCGCTCCCTGCGGCATCAGGATACGGAACAGCTCGATGATGGCCGGGCCCAGAGTCACGAAGATGATGGAGGGAAGGACAAACACGACCAGCGGGACAATCATCTTGATGGTGGTTTTGGCAGCCTGTTCCTCGGCTCGCTGACGCCGTTCGGTACGCAGTGAATCAGAATGAATGCGGAGCGCCTGGCTGACGCTGGTGCCGAAGCGATCGGTTTGGATCAGAGTTGCAACCAGGGCGCGCACATCATCCACGCCGGTGCGCTCTACCAGGTTTCTCAGGGCCTCGGCACGCGGCTTGCCCGCCCTCATTTCCAGGTTCACCAGATGGAATTCATCGCTCAGGTCAGGATGGGCGTGTCGCAAGTCTTCGCCAACTCGCATCAGGGCCTGATCGAGCGCGAGGCCAACCTCGACGCAAATGACGGTCAGGTCGAGCGCATCCGGCAGACCCAACGTGATGCGACGCTGTCGATCGCGGATCATGCGTTTCAGCACAAACCGGGGTATGAAGAAACCGAATGCCCCCACTCCAATCACCAGAAGCATGTCAAAACTGCCCTGGACGGCGATCGCCACGGCCATCGCCACCAAGGCCAGCAGCATGCGCGATCCGATATAAATCGTAAGGTGACGCTGCTCGCGATAGCCTGCCTGAATCAGCCATTTGCGAGTTCGTGATGCATCACTGGGTGATAGTGGGAGAGCTTTGCTCAGGGGATCGAGGGCCTGTTCCAGGCGGTCCTTGAAGGCCGGTTTTTCCTTAACCTCAGTGCGCTGCCAACCCAGGGCGCGCAGGCGCGAGCCCAGTACCGAGGAGGGCGCATAGGCCGCCGCCCCGAAGGAAAATACCACCAGGACGATGGTCAAGAACAATATGATTGCGAGTGCTGTAGCCATGCTTCAAAACCTAGTCTGGATCAAAACCAGTTTGCGTCAAACGAACTCTCAAACCTGAATCTGAATCACCTTCCGGATCACGAAATAACCGACCGTCTGCAGGGTGATTCCCACCACCAGCAGGATGTGGCCGATGGGGTCGTCAAACAGCGGCCGGATGAAAGTTGGATTCATCAGCTGCATGGTGACGATGATGATGGGCGGTAATCCCATCAGTAGCAGCATCGTCATGCGCCCCTGGGCGGTGTGCACTCGCACCTGCCGCATGATCTTGAAACGCTCCCGGATAACATAAGACAGGTTGTCGAGAATTTCCGCAAGATTACCGCCGGTTTCGCGCTGCAACATGACGGCCGTGACGAAGAACTTTACGTCCACCAGTGGCACGCGTTCGGTGAGATTGATCAGCGCGTCGCGCACCGGCATGCCAAATTTCTGCTCCTCAAACAGCTTGCGGAACTCGGAGGCGACGGGGTCGGCGATTTCGCTGGCAATCAACTCCAGCGCAGTGGTGAAAGCGTGGCCGGCGCGGACGGCGCGCGCCAAAGTGTCAATCGCCTCGGGAAAAAGCTCTTCGAACTTCTGAAAGCGCTTGCTTTTCTTGTAATTAGCATACGAGTAAGGCACGAATATGCCGAATAACACACCCACCCAAGCAAGTTGAGGGAAGCCGAACAGCAAAACCAGCAACCCCAGCACGGCACCGCAGATCAGACCCAAAAGCACGACATTGCCAGCCCGGCTTTTCACATCGGCTTGCTCGAGCAGTGTCTGGAGGCTCGAGATGCTGCTGGAGCGACGCAGCAGGTTGTCGAGGGCGGGAATCTTGCTGAGTACCTCGTCCCGCAGTAGTGCCAGATTCTCTCCCGCTTCGCGTTCCGGAGTCTTTTGTACTGTAGACAGGCGTTCGCGCAACAGACGTGCTTTGGAACTGCGCTCGTCGAACAGGGAAGCAATGACGAACACTCCGAGCGCGACGACCACAAACACGGCGATGGCGATGATGATGAACATTTTGTCGTAGAGACGTAGCTGGCTACGTCTGGGTTCGTGCCGGAGACGTAGCAAGCTACGTCTCTACACCCTAGACCTCCAATCGCGACTCAAACAACGCGGGACGCAGGCGGCAACCCGCAGTGGCCAAGCGGTCGGCAAACTGCGGCCGGATCCCGGTGGCGCGAAACGCACCCCGCACTTTTCCGTTTTCATCGATCCCTACTCGCTCGAACACGAAAATGTCCTGCATGCAGATCACTTCGCCTTCCATCCCGGTCACTTCCGAGATGGTCATGACTTTGCGGGTGCCGTCGGACAGGCGGGCGATCTGGACCACGGCGTGAATCGCGGACGAGATCTGTTGTCGCATCGCTCTTTCCGGGATATTGAGGTTGGCCATGGAACACATATTTTCAATGCGGGCCAGCGCATCCCGCTGCGTGTTGGCGTGCACCGTGGTCATGGAACCCTCATGACCGGTATTCATCGCCTGCAGCATGTCAAAGGCTTCTTCGCCGCGGACCTCGCCCACCACAATGCGGTCGGGACGCATACGCAAACTGTTGATGACCAGTTGCCGCTGCCGCACCGCACCCTTGCCTTCAATATTGGGTGGGCGGGTTTCCAGTCGCACTACGTGTTCCTGTTTCATCTGTAATTCGGCAGCATCTTCGATAGTGACAATGCGGTCAGAATTCGGGATGTAGCCCGACAGAACATTCAGTAACGTGGTCTTGCCGGCGCCGGTTCCGCCGGAGATCAAGAAATTCAACCGTCCTTTGACCATGGCGGACAACAGTTCCAGCATGGGCTCGGTCAGGGTCTTGTTGTCAACCATGATGCGGGCGGTGACCGGGTCGCGGCCGAAACGGCGAATCGATAGGCAGGGGCCGTCGATCGCCAGGGGCGGAATGATTGCGTTCACGCGCGAGCCGTCGGCTAAACGGGCATCCACCATCGGCGAGGACTCATCCACGCGCCTTCCGACCCGCGAGACGATGCGGTCGATGATCTGCATCAGGTGGGCATCGTCCTTGAAGCTCAGGCCGGTGGGTTCGAGTTTGCCGGCACGTTCCACATAGACCTTGTTGTAGCGGTTGACCAGAATATCGGAGACGGTCGGGTCTTTGAGCAGCGGTTCCAGCGGACCCAGACCGAAGATTTCATCGAGAATTTCACGCGCCAGGCGCTCGCGTTCGGCGAAGCTGAGCGGAACCGCCTCGCTGTTCACGGTGTTGCGGATCAGCAGCAGAACTTCTTCGCGAGCCGCGGCGCTCGGCGTCCGTCCCAGTTTTTCCAGGTCGAGACGGTCCAGGATCTTACGGTGAAGATCGGCCTTGACCTGTTGGTACTCGGCCCTTTCGAAGGTCTGCAAATTTGCCATGGTATAGCCTAAAATCCTAACAGGTTGCGGAACTTCGGGCACAACCGCTGAAAAATCCAGCAAAACTTTAGTTCACCGTGGAGACGTAACCTGTTACGTCCACGTTTATGCCGGAAACCTAGCAAGGTACGTCTCTACAAAAACCTACCCCGTGGGCAATTTTCCGAAACTGCTACACCGTCTTGAACAGCGACCAGGCTTTGCGTTTCACGTCGATGTCGTCCTCGGTCAAGACGGCGGCCAGGCCAGAAAAAGACTTGGCGATCTCGCTGTAGCTCTGCTGCATGAGCGGAACGCCGCGATCAATGGCGGCAGAGACGGCAAAATAGTGATTGGGAATCTTCCACAGAAGCTTTGACCCAGCCGCGGCCTCGGCGTCTGCTTCGGTAAAACCAGCGATCTTGCGGAAGCGGTTCAGCACCAGACGTACCCTCTCCCGCCCTCCGGTCTCGCCCAGATATTGCTGGATTCGACTCGCACTCCATAGCGAGGCGACATCGGCATGCGCGACCAATAGCACGGTTTCGGAAAGGTTGCAGACCAGGCGAGTGGTCGCATCCACTCGCGAGGACGCGTCGACCACCACATAGCGGAAGTGTCCCACCAGCAAATCAAACAAACGGGCGAACTCAGCAGTTGCCGGTTCCACTACCACCGGCGTGTTGACGCCAGCCAGCAATTGCAGGCCATCGCTATGCCGGGTCATGAAGCTTTCCAGCAGGGAACTGTCGAGCCGGTGCAGGTTGCGGACCGCGTCGGTGACGGTAAATTGTGGCTTCAGATTCATGTGCAGGGCGGCGTGCCCGAGCGGCGCGACGTCGACGAGAGCTACGTTGCCGTGTGCGGCCTGCAGCGCCAGGGCTAGATTCACCGCGACTGTGGTGGCGCCGCTGCCACCCTTGGCATTTACTACGGTAAAGACTTTTCCCCGCGGTCCTTCCCGATCCACCTTTCGTTGCGCCGTCGTCAACCGTACGAAGGCTTCCAGAAGCTCGGTGGTGGTGGTGGGTCGCTCGATATACTCGCGGGCGCCGGCGCGCATCGCGCTCACAATGACCTGGGGCTGCGCCATGCTGCCTACGGCAAATACGGCTGTGCCAGTGACTTCCTGATGGATCAGTTCGATTGATCGGAGTGCCAGGGTGTGATTCTCTGCAGGCACATCCACTAAAACGACCGCGGGATGCGCGCTCTGGACACGGCGCAGAACCGGATCGGTAACCACCCCGGGATAACTGGTGCAAGTGTGTACCACACGCGCCACACTGGTACCGTCGACCAGTACCTGCAGCACGGCACGCTGTTCGTTATCCTGGGCGACCACTACCACTGAAAGTTCGGGCATCGTTATACCGGATCCCTAATTCTGGCCCTAGCTGGAAATTCTTCCGCGCACTCACGTAACAGCCAACCCGCTCAATCTATTTCTTTCCGCTGTCTGACGGCTTTTTGTTGTCGAACTGATCTTTGTCCAAATATGGCTTTGGATCCACGGGCAACGCCGGCGGCTGAGTACTCGGCGACACGCGACGCGCCGTACACAGAACCATCAGCTCGGAATTGCTCCTTTGAGCGTTCTTGCTCCTAAAGAAATTGCCCAGGATTGGAATGTCGCCCAGCCCCGGTATCTTGTTGTACAGGTCGGTCACCCGGTTATCGATCAATCCCGCGATGACAAAACTTTGCCCATCCTGCAGTTCGAATTCGGTTTCCGCCTTGCGCGTACTCAACGCCGGCACGGTGAATCCAGAGATCGTCAAGGCGTTGGCGAAATCCAGAGCGCTCACCGAGGGCGCTACTTTCAAGTGAATGTTGCCGTTAGGCATAATCACGGGGGTGAATTTCAACTGCACCCCGAATTCCTTGAACTGGATTGTGACCGCGGTAAAGCCCTGGCCCGGTTGGACGATGGGGAAGGGAAATTCCCCGCCTGCCAGAAAGCTGGCCTCTTTCCCGTTCACCGCGATCAAATTGGGTTCGGCGAGAATCTGCAACAGGTTCTTCTGCTGCAGGGCCTTGATCACGGCACCGATGGGAATGTCGGTGCGGGCGATAAACAGATTGAGAAAGTCGGAAATGTTTACCGTCGGCGGTGTCGAGGTTGTAGTTGTGGTGGTAGTGTTGCCGGTCGTGGTCGTGGTCTGTGCGGTATTGTGGACATTAAGAGAACCGAATTGCCCAGTCTGGGAGAGGGCGACGGTATTTCCTTTTCCCAGATCAAATATGTTAATGCCCAGTTGGGTGACGGCTGCACGGTCGACTTCCGCGAACTTCACCTCCAGAAGGACTTCCTGGGCTCCAACCGGACCGAAGGTCAGAACGTTGACGACATTTTTCGAGTAGGCCTCGGCGATCATTCCGGCGCGCTTGGAAACATCCTCCGTAGAAACGTGGCCGGAGAGGACGATGGCGGAGCGCGAGGGCGACACCGTGATCTGCTCGTCGGGGAAAACTCGCCTTTCTTCTTCGGCGGCGGTTCGGACGTCAACGTCCACACGCAAATCGAAGCTACGGGAGCGTTCTAGCTCGTCCCAGATCAGCAACGACACTTCGCCGGCTGCGCGTCCGTGCACCAGGATCTGAGTTGGCGTGATCGGGGTGGCGTCAGCGATCGCGTCGTCGGTCACGGATATTCTCTTAAGCCGCTCGGTAGTATTGATTAGTAGAGACTTTCCCACCAGGACGCGCAGAGGTGCGGCACCCTGAGCCTCGGCTTGCGGAGCTTGCGAACTTGCACCAGGGCCCGGGGCCTGGACTTGCTCAGGCGCCTGGGTAGCTGGTGGCTGGGCGGCCGGTTGGTCCTGAGAGATTGCGGCCAGGGAAGCACCGACGATGACAGTGACAATGACGGTGACCATCCACAAATTCTTCTGTACCGCCTTGCCTGGCTTCATTACGAGTGTGCGTTTCTCCCATGTACGGGAGCGGGTCGACATGGTCTTCTTCCTCGGATGCTGACTTGTCCTAGTACTTGGGTGTAACGGTTTCCTTTTTTATTCCCTTAATCACTTCTATCGAGTAGGCAGGCGGCGGAGTCTGCGTCAGGACTACGGTATGTTTTGTCGATTTTGGGTGCGGAGCCGAGGGTGCCGCCGCAACGGGAACACCCCGGTACAGCGCCCCACTGCTTACCGACGCGAGTTCCTGCTGTTTCGTGTCCAAGGGGTTGCGCAGCGCCAGCTGAATCTTGCCCTGAGTCGTGGCGAGCGTGAGTTTCTGGGCGTCGTCGGGAGAAACCAGTAAGGTGATTACTGGCGTCAGTTGCGGTTCGCCTGCTGTATTTTTCTCCAGTTTCTGACCGGTAGCGATTACCGCCACGTTCTCCAGGACGGTAGTGGTCCGCTCATCTGATGCGTTGGTTGGATTACCCGTCAAGAGGACGTCCACGCGTGTTCCCGGTACCACGAAACCCGCGACCCCGATGACCTCATTCACCCGAACCGAAACCGCTCGCATTCCGGGGGGAATCAGAGACGGCATGCCTGCACCTGCGTTTTCTCCCGCCAGTTTGTTGGGCAGAAAGAATTCTCCCCTGGAGATGGGCAAAACGGCACCGCGGCCGACGACAGAAGATTTCAGATGAAAACAATTGGACGGCAGGTCGGCTGCGGGGAATCGCACCGTTTTCACGTCGCGTTCCTCCACCTTGGCTCCCACGGGAATGTCATTGGCCGCGACCACGACCTCTATCCCCGGGGGGACATCGCCACCGCTCCGCGATTGCAAAGTGCGATAGACGGCGAAACTCACCACTGCGCCGAGAGCGAGGGCCACAAAGCCAATCATCAAAAGCCGGGTGCGATTCATGACTGCTCCTCAGAGTCGAAATCGCCGCGCTTGCGGGCGACACGATGACACGGAACGGCGATGCTGGACTAGAGCCCGCCGAATTCCGACTTCCAATTGGGGGAGGTTACGAATCGATTCGCGGGCGCCGACCCTACCCCGGAATAATATCTGCCGTGCATCTGCCGGGAGAAGTATCCAGGCAAACGATTCCCGGCAGTAATGGACTTGCCGTCCAGAGCGAACTCCTAACCGAGCGCCGCCCGCACGCTTGCCTCGACGACGGCTCGCTACTGAATCGAACTGGCGACGGAAGAGAATACGTTGTTGGAGTTGGACCCGATGAGCCGGATGGTTCCGACGACGATCACCAGAATCACTGCCAGCATGACGGCGTATTCGGCGATGTCCTGGCCCTGTTGGTCGCCCCATAGACTCACAACTTTATCCCTCATTGACATTAGTGTGTCCTCCATCAGACCCCCGCGGACGGCCACCAGCAGGCCTGAGACCCGCGATAGGGGCATCTGTTTCCGTTCCGGGACGCGATTTTGTTCTTGTTTCCGAATCAATAGCTTACGCGCCCAAGGAATGGGCTCCCGGATGCCTAATCCATAATACCCTGCTGTCAAGGTAGCAGGCGACACTTTCTTTTGCCGGGCAGGGCCCTTCCGTTGTCTAAATAGTGTCTGGGAAAGGTGCCAAGTCGGGTCCATCGGGGAGGTCTGACCGACGAGCAAAGGGAGAACCGCCTTTGGCTGGAGTACCCGCGCTGATTCGTCCGCTATGGCCAAGGTACTAGGACCTACTGGATGGAGCTACCAACGGCGGAAAAGACGTTGTTGGCATTCGACCCGATCAGGCGGATCGTTCCAACCACCACCGCCAGAATTACGGCCAGCATGACCGCGTATTCCGCGACGTCCTGTCCATCGTCCTCCAGCAACCTGTGGAAAACACGCATCATCTAGAGCCTCGCCGAAACCCGAGATATTGGGGTGTAACTGCCCCCAATCCCAAAAGGCGAACGTAATCATAAGGTCGAATGTGCAAAGTTTTGCAGTTCAAAGTGACGGAGTGATGTTAACTAACGTGGTACGTCTCCGGTGAAGGCCCTATTGACGCCTGGTCAGGATAACTGCCTGAGAATCGGTGTAGATCTGCTTCCAATCTGGACTGGGTCTGAGGGCGGTTATGAGCGGAGCGTCGGGGGGCAGAATCAGAGTGCGAATTCCCCATTGCTGAAATGGCATTCTCCAGTCGTCCGTTAAGTAGTAGGCGGCCGCGAAATCGTCCATGAAGCGGTCGCCGTAAACGTCCGCGCGACCATCGGTGAAAACGCGGTACTGGGGATAGAGCTTCCACGTGAAATAGCCGCCAAAGTTGTAGTGGTTCAGGATCGGTCCGGGTGGATGCTCACGGCTCAGAAACTCGACGGCGGCCTGGGGAAAATGTTGCGCCTCGGTTTGTCCCTGGGTGCGCACAACCTGCCGCACTCGCAAAAGCGTGAAAACGGAAAAAGCAATTAGCACCAGAATGTTGGCCAGGACAATTCGCCTGGTAGGTTGGCTTTGTCCCGCCTGGAGAAACCGCTCGCCACCGCGTTGCTGGAGCCATGCCTCGGCCAGGCCGGCGAGGACCGGTGCCAAGACCAGCACCAGGATCGGGATGTGGCGCATGGATCGCAATGCTGCGGGAATCGTGGCCAGCAAGAGTACGAGATCTCGAAGCCGTGGGCGGCGCGGAGAGAACGCCAGCCCGGTCATGAGAGCCAGCAGCATAAGCAGCAATGGCAAGTACATGGGGTCGTGGAAGTCGGGAGAGAACCACTCCTGGATGAACTTGTGCATGGCCGGAGAGAGCAATGTCTCAATTGGGTAGCTGTAAATTCGCAGACCGTTAGGATTGAGCGGTACCACGGCGAGGCAGAGTATGAAAGCCAGGGCCAGGCTCTTGAGGCGTCCCACGGACTGCGTCCACGGTCCCGCGTGCACCGCCGCCTCGAACGTTTCACCCAGCAGGAAAAGCGTCAGGAAGGCCAGCCCGATTGGATATCCGGCGTGGAAGTTGACCCACAGCAGCATCAAGGGAACGGTCCACCACAGCAGAGACGCGCGTTTGGCCGAGGCTTCGAGCAGCACCAGGAAGATGCTGGCCAGAAGGAGAGAAAACATCTGTGGTCGAACTCCCCAGGCAGGGGCCGAAGCGACGGCGCCCCATAGTGTCATCAGGGCAGCCAGGTAAGGGCGTCCGGGGCAACGCAAGAAGACCAGTAAAAGCGTTGCCGCGATAACCATCGCGAACCCTACAATCAGCCCGCCGAATCCGGACACGCGATACAGGCTGAAGATCAGGATTTCCGACAGCCATTCGTGGTTTACCCAGGGTTGTCCGAAGCGGGTAAATGAGTAAGGGTCGGTGTGAAACAGGCTGTGATTCTGAAGCATCAGCTGCCCAGTTCGCAGGTGCCACCAGACGTCTGGGTCAGTCACACCGCGAGCGGCCATGGTGAACAGGCCCAGGGCGAGAATTAAAACAAACACTTGGCGAGTTTGCAGGAACCGGGTCATGGTTACGCTAGGTAACCGCGATTGTAGCGCGGCGTGCCTGTTGGGTCGCAAAGGGAGAATCGCTAAGGTATATCACCTGGTTTGCGACAGAAGTCCACGAGGGAGGGGCAAATAGTTGGAGAGTAAGATGTCCTATTGCTATCCAAGCTGCTGACTTGCGGCACCCCTGACCAGTAACAATTGCATGAAACGCCGCGTTGCAATCTTCGTCGTAGGACTGTTTCTTCGCCTGGTTGCGGTTACGTACCTCGTGCGGGTGATGCCTCACATGCTCTCGTGGGGCGTCAACGAGGCAGGGGGCATAGCACGTTGGATCATCACGAACCATACGTTCTCTTCCCCCTTCCACGACGCCTACGGACCAACGGCGTGGTTGGCACCGATCTACCCCGGCATCATCGCTTGTATTTTTTCTGTATTCGGTATCGAAACCCCAACCTCAGCTCTCGCGGTGATGTGTTTCAACTCGCTTTGCTCAGCCGCGACGGGAATCGTTGTCTATGAGATCGGCAGAAAAATCCACAGTGAGAAGGCAGGCTTATTCGCGGGCTGGATGTGGGCGTTGTCTCCGTACGTTGCGATCCTGCCATATATTCTGTGGGACACCGCCCTGTCGGCCCTACTCGGTGGACTTGCGCTCTTGGTAACGATGAAGCTGGCTTCCTCCAGCGCGCTTGCGGACTGGATCATATGCGGAGCGACCTGGGGTGTGGCCGCTCTGGTTAATCCAGCGTTGGTCACGCCCTTGCCGATTCTCGCATTGTTGTTGTCCGATCGAGGAAGTAAGTGGAGACGGGTTTTCGCAATGGCTCTTTTCACCGGTATATTGATCGTTCCCTGGACCATTCGAAACTACGTTGCCTTCCATGAGATCATGCCGATTCGCAGCAACGGCTTGACTGAAGTCTATTTTGCCAACTGTGGCTTTGGAACACATCCTCTCGGACCGAGCATGGTGTATCAAAATCTTGGGGAAGCCGCATTTACCGCACGGGCAGGTCATCTGGCCGTCGAATATATCCGAACTCATCCGGTGACTTTTGTCGATGATTCTCTTCGTCGAGCGATGTGGTTCTGGATTTATCCGATCAATTTTTGGCCACTCTCTGTTGTGATCGACTTAGCAGCGCTCACTGGTTTGGTCATTGTGTTCAGAAAATCGAGGGATCAGGCGTTTCTCCTGATTGCGGTGCTGGTGGTGTACCCGCTGATCTACTATGCATCGCAGGTCGTGTCTCGATATCGTCATCCAATTGACCCTGTTCTTTATGCCCTCAGCGGTGTTGCCCTGTCCCGAGTGGTCCAGCGCCGTCCGACGAACCCTGCGCGATTGGAAGGGAAGCCAATCGTGTAAGGATCAAAAACTGCCACTGTGCTGTAGGCTAGTCGCGCGTAAGGGACATACTTAGCCGATGCGAACAAAAAAATATCGAGCCGCCCTATTTTTGTTCCTGTCGGGCATGTTGTCTGTGCAACTGGCGATCGCGTGGAATTCTAGAGATCTGATCCGCAAAGGATATCCTGACTTCACGATTTTCTACTCCAGCGCCCGCATCCTGGCTCAAGGCCTGGGGCGGCAGTTGTACGACGAAGCAACGCAATACCGGGTGCAGCAGCAGTTTGCGGCGGGCGTCAGCATCCGGCAAGGGCCCTTGCCTTACAACCATCCTCCCTTTGAAGCGCTTGCGTTCGTGCCTTTGAGCTGGATGAGTTATCCCACAGCCTACTGCGTATGGAATCTGTTCAACCTGATATTTCTGGTGATGACCTTATATGTGCTGCGGCCTGCTTTGCCTGGAGTGAAATCAGTTTCAGCGGCCGCTTGGTTATTCGTTTGGGTATCGTTCTTTCCCGTGTTTTTTGCGTTGTTGCAAGGTCAGGACGTGCTGTTCCTGTTGCTGCTCTTTGCGGGGGTCTACGTTCTATTGCGGCGAGACAGCGATATCGCCGCAGGCTGCTGCCTGGCGCTTGGCCTGTTTCGATTTCATCTGGTGTTGCCCCTGGTGTTGATACTGCTGTGGCAAAAACGAACCAAAGCTATCCTGGGATTCCTCGCCACGGGTGCTGTCCTGGCGGTGATTTCCATTGCTATCGTCGGGTGGCAGGGGGCTCTCGCTTATCCCGGCCAGGTCTGGCAAATGGAGAGAGCCATGGAGCAGCATCAAACCATCTTTCCTCTTCGCATGGCCAATGTCCGAGGATTGCTGGCGAGCCTGCTGCCATTTGCTTCCAGGTCGGTAAGTAACCTGATAGTCGGAGTGCTTTCTGTGGCTTTGCTTTACTTCGCTGCCCACAAATGGAAGACGACAAGCCGCACTGAATTTGATTTAAGTTTTTCAATCTGCGTGATCGTGACTCTGCTCGTGAGTTACCACACGTTGGCTTATGACTTGAGTTTGCTGCTCCTGCCTGTAGCCCTGACCCTGCAGCATCTTTTCAAGAAGAAGGACTGCCAGCCGCGCAACCGGCTCTTCCTGCTCATCCCGCTATTCCTGCTGTTTTTCAGTCCGCTGCATGTGTTCCTGGCTATGCGCAACGGCCACTATAATCTGTTCGCGCTGGTCCTGCTGTTCTGGTGCTGGGCTCTGTCCAGGGAACTTGAGGGCGGGCGATTGCGGAATCGAGCAGTTGAGTAATGGGTAATTTGAAAACATAAGCGGATGGCGCTCGACCGCTGGAAATACGATTGCCAAGAAATCCCATACTCGGTGTGCTGCTGGCGCTGCTGTGCACGGTAAGCATGTGGTTCTACGTGCAGAAAGTGCTGGTGCCACACCAGCGGACCGAGGCTGCAGCCCACGGCTGGCCGCGGGGCAACCTTTCCGATCTTTATCCGCGCTGGCTGGGGGCGCGCGAATTGCTGTTGCACCATCGTGATCCCTACAGCCCTGAACTCACGCGTGAAATCCAGAGCGCATACTACGGACGCCCTCTGGACGCTAGACGCGCGGAAGATCCCAAAGACCAGCAGCGCTTTGCTTATCCGGTGTACGTCGTCTTTCTGATGGCGCCGACCATCGGACTGCCATTTCCAGCAGCGCAAACCTGTTTTCGCTGCCTGTTTGTGCTGCTGACGCTGGTGAGCGTACCGCTGTGGTCGCGGGTAGTGCGCTGGCGGCCCTCGATTGCTGTGACCTCGATTTTGTTAATCCTTACCTTCGGTAGCTTCGCCGTGGTACAGGGAATCAAACTGCAGCAATTGAGCCTGGTGGTAAACGGAATCATGGCGACATCCGCGGCCGCGTTGGTTGCGGGAAATTTCGCGCTGGCGGGCTTTCTGCTGGCGATAGCGACCTTCAAGCCTCAGCTGGCCTTGCCCATGGCAGCGTGGCTCGCGCTATGGGCCGTCAGTGACTGGCGTCAACGGCGAAGTTTTGTCTGGAGCTTTGGTGTAACCATGGCGATTCTTTTCTCGGCGTCCGAATATGTCCTGCCGGGATGGATCGGCCGCTTTCGCGAGGCGGTCTCTGCTTACCGCGAGTACACACAAGGGGCGAGTTCGCTACTGGAGGTGTTGACGACACCGGCGATCGGGAAAATCATGGTGGCTGCTACCGTAGTCATAGTGGCAGCTGTGGGCTGGCAGGTGCGGCGGGCCGCACACGATTCCGTGGCGTTCAGCGCAATGCTGGCTTTGGTTCTGGCGACGACGGTTGTGATCGTGCCCAGTTTCGCGCCCTACAACCAGGTTCTGCTGTTGCCAGCCGTATTCCTGATCGCTACATCGTGGAGAGATCTCTGGAGCCGCAACTGGCTGACTCGCGTGGCGTGCGCGGTGGGCGCTCTGGTAGTTTTCTGGCCCTGGCTAGCCTCCTGCGGATTGTTGTTGGCGTCTCTCATCCTGCCTGCGGAATCAGTACAACGTGCCTGGTCCGCGCCTCTCCGCAATAGTTTGCTTCTTCCGGTGGTGGTTTTAGGACTGCTCGTTCTATGTGCCAAGGACCGATTGAAGGTGCCTCCGGCAGCGCGTCAGGAAGTAGGCTAAATCCCCTAAAACCATAACCTGGCTGGCCCGCACCGGCCTTGCATTGGGCTGCGATCATGTTAATCTTTTCGCACGCTCTGGCCACCCGCCGATGTTTCGGAGGATGATATGAACCTCAAAATTGACAAGCGCGTGGTCGACGGGATCACCATCATGTCTTGTCACGGTCGCGTCATGTTCGGGGAAGAGGCCACGGTCTTGCGGGATAGCCTCAAAGAGGCTTTGAAGAAGACTCCGCGATTGGTCCTGAACCTTTCCGATGTGACCTATATTGACAGCGGCGGACTGGGGACGCTGGTGGGCGTCTATTCGTCCGCGCGGGCGTCGGGCGCCGACATCAAACTCACGGGCCTGGGCCAGCGCCTGCGCGACGTGCTGCAGATTACCAAGCTGGCAACGGTTTTCCAGGTCTTTGACACGGAAGAGGAGGCACTGGCTGCCCTCGGCCGCGGGGCTGCTTCGGCCTGAGGTTTGCTGATTCCCGCGCCTCCGGCGATTTGGACCGGTCGCAGGGCTTGTTTATTTCTGAGTATTGAGGAGGAGTAGGGAAGCGCCACATGGCTTTTCAACCCATCACGGGTCCGGTTTCGTCTCCGGGATCCGGCATATTTCCCACACTGGTCTTCGTGCAGGGGAACGATCAGCGCACCATCAATCTCGACCATACTCCGTTCACCGTCGGACGCAAGGTTGACAAGGATCTGGTGATCGCCGATCCTCGCGTCTCCCGCGACCACGCCTTGATCACCTCGGAAGACGGGCAATTTTGCGTGGTGGACCAGGGCAGCAAGCACGGAACCTTCGTCAACGGTGAACGAATACAGCGCAAGACTCTGGAGCGGAATGACCGGGTAGAGTTCGGCGTCCGCGATGTGTCTTACGTTATTTTTCATCCCCATCATGCCAGCTCCAATACCGCCCGGGAGTTTCTGAGTCAGATTTCCGGGATACAGATCTCCACCGATGCCACCGACCTCGAGAAGCTGACGCTTTTCCTGGAAGCAGCTCGCAAGCTGAATACGACGGGCGTGCTCGATGAGATTCTGGTCACGCTGCTGGACGCCACCCTGAAACTGACGCGCGCCGAGCGTGGTTACGTCTTTATGAGAGACGAGGAAGGCAAGCTACGTCTGGCAGCGGGCCGCAACTCCAAGGACGAACCTCTGTTGGATGACACCACGATTTCGCACTCCATTCTGGACGAAGCGCTCAAGTCTAATTCTGAGTTTGTCATCACCGATACCAGCCAGTCGCTTGACCTGGCGGGCCGGCACAGCATCGTGGCCTACGATCTGCGCACTGTGATCTGTATTCCGTTGCGCAAGCCGCAGGTGCAGGCCACGCGGGGCGCGCAGGCTCCGGCGGCCACGGAAAGCTCGGCGGAGGTGATGGGCGCGCTGTACGTGGATTCGCGTTTCGCCTCGCGCGATATTTCAAGCGTGAGCAACGACATTCTGCGAGCGATCGCGACTGAAGCCGCCTCTCTGATCGAGAACGCGCGGCTGGTGCAGGCCGAAGAAGCCTCCCGCCGCTACCAGCAGGAGCTTTCCATCGCCGCTTCTATTCAGCAAGGGCTGATGGCGGTCTCGATTCCTGAAGTGCCGTTTGCGCGCATGAGAGGCAGGAACCTTTCTTGCAAGGAAATTGGGGGCGACTTCTTCGATGCCGTCAATACCGAGGAAGGCCTCGCGATAGTGTTGGCGGATGTCAGTGGGAAAGGAGTTTCGGCCGCGCTCCTGGCTAACACCCTGCAAGGGATGATCTATTCCCAACTCACCGCCGGGATGCCGTTGATTGAAATCGTGACCGCGGCCAACCGGTTTTTCACCCACAAGCACATCGGCGAAAAGTACGCCACGATGATCATTGCCCGGCTACGGCGCGACGGGGAACTGGAATACGTCAACTGCGGCCATGTGCCGCCCTTGCTGGTCTGCAATCATGAAGTGATCCGGCCGCCCCACGGCAACCTGCCCGTGGGACTGCTGGCCGACGCCACTTACGAGAGCGACCACGTCAGCTTGCACGCCGGTGATCGCCTTATCCTGGTGACTGACGGCGTGACTGAGGCAGAAAACGCCCGCGGCGACTTCTTTGAGGATTCGCGTCTGGAAGCAGTGGCGGCCAAGAGCTCGACGCTCGAAGATATTTTTGCCGCAGTGGCCAACTTCTGCGGCGGCACTCCACTCAGCGACGACTGCACGGTTGTGGAACTGGTCTACTCCGGCTAGCAGTGTAGTGTAGAGACGTAGCTATGCTAGGTCTTGCCTGCGGCGTTCAAGAACCTAGACGTAGCAGCTACGTTTTCTACCGTGCCACTCCGGCGCATTCATTCCTCGCGAGGCAATCGGTGAAAAATTTCTTCCTGCGACTGGCAGCCACTCTTCTTGTCTTGACCGGCTGTGCTCTAGGCCAGAACCCGGATACTCGTTTTGGCGCGGTGGAAACGTACGTTAAAGGCGAAATGGACCTGCAGCACATTCCTGGCCTGGCTCTCCTGGTTGCGCGTGATGGAAAGATCGTTCGGGCGCAGGGTTTTGGCTTCGCCAACCTGGAGCACCGAGTGGTGGTCAAGCCGGAAACCATTTTCCAGTCCGGGTCCGTCGGCAAACAGTTCACTGCTACTTTAATCATGATGCTGGTTGAGGAAGGGAAGATTGGGCTGGATGATTCCATCACCAAATATTTTCCCGAGGCTCCGGCAACCTGGAAGCGGTTACCGTTCGCCATCTCCTGAGTCATACCGGCGGGTTCACGGACTATCCCAAAGACTTCGATTTCCGCAAGGACTACACCGAAGCTGAAGAACTCAAATTTGTGGCTGCGATCCCGCTGGCCTTTCCGCCGGGCACGAAATGGGAATACAGCAATCTAGGCTACCTGACATTAGGCATCCTGATTCACCGGGTCACCGGCAAGTTCTATGGCGATGTGCTGGAAGAGCGGATCTTTCAGCCGCTGGGGATGCAGACTACTCGCATCATGAGCGAGGCCGACATCATCCCCAATCGTGCAGCGGGCTATCGCCTGGTCAAGGGCCAGCTCAAGAATCAGGATTGGGTCTCGCCGACTTTGAATACCACCGCCGACGGCAGTCTCTATTTCTCGATTCTGGATCTGGCGAAGTGGGATGCGGCGCTATACACCGACAAGCTGTTGAAGCGTTCGACCCTGGAACAGATGTGGACGCCGGTAACGCTCAACGACGGTCAACCCAACTCAGGTCACTACGGCTTTGGCTGGGAAATTACCAATCCCAACGGTCACCGGCTGATTGGTCACGAGGGTTCATGGCAAGGCTTCGAGACGCAGATTTCCCGCTACGCGGATGACAAGCTGACGGTGGTGGTGCTGACCAACCTGGGTGACGCCCGCCCGGGAAAAATTGCGCAGGGAGTGGCGGATATCTATTTGTCCGCTGGCCAGCCCGAATCGAGGGCCGCTCCCGTGAAGTAGAAGCAGAAGCAGAAGATACTAGTTGCCAAATAGCCGGGCCGCCGTCTCTCAGCAGCCAAGCCGCTATATATCACTTTTTTGTCCGAAACCCCGCTACCCGGTGGTATTCTTCCCGCCATGAATTTCACCCTTCTCGACTGGTCGGCAATCGTCCTGTACCTCGGCATCACGCTGATGCTAGGGCTCTATTTCCGTTCACGTTCGGGCAAGAGCGTAGACGACTATTTTGTTTCCGGGCGTAACGTCTCCTGGTGGCTGGCGGGCACCTCGATGGTGGCGACCACGTTTGCCGCCGACACGCCGCTGGTGGTGACCGGCCTGGTCTATACCCAGGGTATCGCCGGAAACTGGCTGTGGTGGGCGTTTCTGCTGTCGGGCATGATGACGGTGTTTCTGTTCGCCCGCCTGTGGCGGCGCTCCGGATTGCTGACCGACGTGCAGTTTGCCGAGATGCGTTACTCGGGCAAGCCAGCCGCGTTTCTGCGCGGATTTCGCGCCATCTATCTCGGGCTGCTGATGAATTGTCTGATCCTCGGCTGGGTGACGAAAGCGATGACCAGCATCGTGGCGGTCACGCTGGGGGTGAGCGATCGCAACGCGTTGGCCATCTGTGTTCTGTTCTTGATTCCGTTCACGGGCCTCTATGTCGCACTTGGCGGATTGTGGGGCGTGCTCTGGACCGACCTGTTTCAGTTCGCGTTGAAGATGGCGATCGTCATCGGAGTGGCGTGGTACGCGGTTGCGGCTGCGGGCGGAATGAGCACGCTGCTCAGCCGGTTGGCGGAAATGCGGGCAGCCGCAGGTCCGGGCGCGGGCGATGCTACGGCGTTCTTTCCCGATTTCTCCCGTCCATTTTCACAGGAGGGAATCTGGCTTCTGCCGGTGATTACGTTTGTAGTGAACATCGGATTGCAGTGGTGGGCTTTCTGGTATCCGGGGGCGGAGCCGGGCGGCGGCGGCTACATAGCACAGCGTATCTTCAGCGCCAAAGATGAACGCAATGGCTTGCTGGCAGTGCTGTGGTTCAACGTCGCGCACTATGCCCTCCGTCCCTGGCCATGGATTCTCACCGCGCTGGCCGCGGTCGTGCTCTATCCGCACCTGGAACATCCGGAAACCGGATACATGCTGGTGGTAAGCCAGCACGTGCCCCCGGCGCTTCGCGGAATCGTGATCGCGGGATTCATGGCGGCGTTCATGTCCACGATCGCGACCCAGCTCAACTGGGGCGCGTCCTACCTGGTGTCGGATTTCTATCGCCGCTTCATCAAGCGCGACGCAGACGACAAACATTATGTCTTGATCTCCCGCCTGGCGACCGTGCTCCTGGTCATTGCTTCGGCGGGAATTTCCGTTCTGCTTTCGGACATTCGTTCGGGATGGCAGGTGGTTTTGGAAGTCGGAGCGGGCACGGGCGGTGTTTATCTGCTGCGCTGGTACTGGTGGCGGATCAATGCCTGGAGTGAAATTTCCGCCATGGCGACCGCGCTGGTGGTGACGATGTGGCTGCGCTGGACGGAGCCTTTTTCCGGCACGAACCCGGTGGTATTTGCCAAGACGGCTTTGACCACGACGGTTGTCACGACGCTGGTCTGGTTGATCGTAACCTATGCGACCAAGGCGGAGCCGGAGGATGTGCTGGTGAAGTTCTACCGTAGCGTTCGGCCGCACGTATCTGGATGGCAGCCGGTTGCCCGCCTTGCGCCTGAGGTTCCTCCGACCCGCGATCTGGGGCGGAATCTGCTTTCGTGGATTCTGGGCTGTTTCATGGTTTACATGGCTTTGTTTGGCCTGGGGCATGTGCTGCTGGGGCCGTTCTGGGAAGGGATCGGGTTGCTGACGGCAGCGGCGATTTGTGCGGGTGCGCTGTATTCGAACATTTCGCGCGGCGGGTGGAGCGAGGAAGGGCCCGCGCGGCCCGTCCCGGCGGGTCGCGTCATCGGCCATTGACGGCTATGCACGCTCGTCCCTAGACAACCACTCATCGTGACATAACCCAGTCATCCTGACATGCTCCCCCTGTCATCCTGAGCGGAGTAGAGTGATTCGCTTTGCGAATCGCTCGACGAAGTCGAAGGATCCCTTGCGGCTGGCGACCGTGCTAACGCATCGAGGACCGTCCAGATTGCGTTAGACGCAAGCGAGTTCGAGAAGAGTAGAGATCCTTCGACTGCGTGGTTGCTTCGCGGAGCGAAGCGACCACTTCGCTCAGGATGACAGGGTGGGAGGGTCACTCCACGACGACAGAATAATTCGTGCCTTCCCACCTCTGCTCCTGCTGCCAGTAGAAGGTGAAGACAACTCGCGCCCGCTTTTCAGCTGTTCACTGGGCAGGTCTGCGATGAAGACGCTTAGCGGGTCGCGCGAATTCGTATCTTGTGCGGTTTGCCAACCATCGAAGCTCCAGTGGACCAGTGCGGGGGACGGCAACACTAACCGTAGCTTCTTTCCTTGCGGCATACTGCGGCATTTGTTGTTGAAACGCCATTCGAAGTGCGTGGCTCTCTGCTTCTCAACCTGGTAGCGCTGTACGGTCTGGGGCGGCTGGTCGAAGATTTTTCCGTCGCGCAAGGATCGGCGCAGTTTGATGTACTCGGAGTGGGCCCAGACCAACGGGCACGCCGAACCTGAGGGCTTGCCACGGAACAGTTCGAGGGCCGGGATATCCGCCGAGTCCCAGACCTGCTCGGGAATCAAGCGGCCGCCTTCGGTGGAAAGTTCCATCACTTTGAGCAACTCCTCGGCGGCACGAGGACGTCCCGCCGCGAGTTCGTAATGTGCCCGCTCGCCTGCGAGCAGGGGCCATGCCCGTCCAATGCCGGTGCCATCGAAGGGTGAGCCGTCCTCGTGCTCGCCGTAACCGTCACCGTTGTAGCGATACCAGCAAGGGCCCTGCGGCAAGTTCACTTTGAGCAGGGCATCAATCACTTTTACCGTGCTCAGGATCCGGGGATCGTCGGGCGCGCGCAAACCAAACCGCACCAGGGCCAACGAGTCGGGGCTGACCAGGTGGGCGGCGCGCGCAGCGTTTTCGCCGGGCGGGCGGTTCTTGATGGGGACGAATCCTTCCAGCAGAGACGCGGCGCAGCCGGACTCAGGCGGCGCGATGCGTACGTAGTAGCCTTCCACTCCTAGCTGACGTGCCAGGTCGCTGTCTTTGGCGTACACCCAGCGTTCGATGTTGTCGTTCCAGGCGTCGGCGGTCTCGCGCAAGTGGATGGCGATTACGGGTTGTTCCACTGCGTCGGCAAGATCGGCGGCGGCGAGCAGGCCCGAGATCTCGACGGCCAGAGTGAAAGGCGAGTAGCCGGCGTCTTCCTCCCAGCGGTCCTGCTGGGTTACCGGCCCGTTGCGAACGATAAAGCTTGCGGCGCGACTGACCGCAGCCCACAAGCGTTGCGGATCACCCAGAACATATCGCGAGTGCCGCCGCATGGCGTCCACCAGCAGGATGGGGAAGGCGGTTTCATCCATCTGCATCCCGCTCCAGTAGGGGCGGCCGTCCAGCCACATGTTCTGCGCCCAGCGTCCATCGGCCTCCTGCGTGGTTTCAAGATAGCGAAGGATGCGCAGCGCATCGGGTTCGGCGCCGGCGGCCAGGAAGCCAAATGCGGTTTCCACCAAGTCACGCGGCCACACCAGATGATATCCGCCCAGGTCTTCGTCGCCCTTGTTGAAGCCCCACGGAATCGAAAGACTGGCAATGACTCCTCCCAGGAAATCTTTCGATTCGTGTGATCGCATTACCGCCGTGCTGGTGCGGTAGAGGTCGTGTTCGCGGCGAGGCTCGTCCAGTTTCAGCAAGCTCTCCTGCCAGTTCTTCCAATGCCAAACATAGTGAGAACGCAGTTCGTCATAACGCTCGAGCAAAGTGGCGCGTGCATGCTGGCCGGCCTCGGTCCAGATGTCACCAAAACCCAGCGCCAGGGTAAACTCGCCTCCACAGGCTGCCAGGTCGATCTCGCCGGTGAGCGCGACGTTGCCGTTATCCGCGCGAGTGTAGTCCCAAGTCATTTGGTAGTGCTGAGAGAGGTCCTGCCATCCGTCCGAAAATCCGGCGAAACCGGCCGCCATCTTTCGCCATGGAGTGGAGCAGGCGAAGGCCAGGGCGCAATCGTTGCGCTGGGCGAATAGCATTGGAGCGCCTTTGTAGTCTCCGACCCAGCCGGTATTTTCCCGGCCACAATTGGCCAGATGGGGGGCCAGCACCGCGTACAAGCGATAATCGGCCAGCTTACCTTGCAGAGGAATGAAGCGAATCCTTTGCAGGACGACGTTCCGGTAGGGATCGGAAAAGACTTCCTTCTCGATCCGGTAGCGCCCCTGCAATTCGGTGTTGGTCAGCTTGTAAACCGGAACGCCGGGCTCGATGGGGTGGTTTTCAAATTTGCAATGCCGTTTTTCTTCGGAGAAAAAGCTGGAGCCGTCGGTGACCATCAGCCCCAGGTCACGGGTACAGGCCTGATCGACGCGCGGAAAGTAAACCTCGTTCAGGATGCCATGGCTGAGCGTGAACCATACCCGGCTGTGGAGGTTGAGGGCGGTGCCAATACCGGTCTTCGCGCTCGAAGTCCAGCGCGGAGAGATGCCCGGCCAGCCGGGGGCAAAGCGCTCTTCCGGGCGGTCACTCACCAGCGTTCCTCGTAGACACTGGAATGAATTTTGTAGTGCTTTGAGCTGGAATGCGCATCTCAGTTGACAAGATTCTACCAAGTCTCGGGACTGGGGCATCTGCCCGTTTGACCCACACATTTTGAGGAGGACCTAATGAGAGCTCGATGGGGAAGCTTTGCGATGTCGTCTGCGGCAATGATTCTGCCTGCCGCACTGTGGGCTGCGGCTGCGGATACGGCCGCGCCCAGAGAGATCGACACCCAGAAATCCGCGATGACCGTGCGGGTGTTCAAGTCGGGGCTGTTTTCGGCTTTTGGGCACGAGCACGAGATCAGCGCGTCTGTCGAACACGGAACGATCAATGAAAGCCAGCCATCGGTTGAATTGGCCGTGGATGCGCGCAAGATGCGAGTTATGGACAAGGACGTGTCGGAAAAAGACCGGGCGGAGGTACAGGAGACCATGCTGGGACCCAAGGTACTGGATACCGGCCAGTTTCCGGAAATACGATTCCGTTCGACCGCTGTGGAACCTGGCGGAAAGGGCCGCTGGGTTGTGCGCGGAGACCTGAGCTTGCACGGGCAGACGCGTCCGGTAAGGCTGGAGGTCCAGGGTGAAAATGGACACTATCGTGGTACGGCGGAGTTGAAACAACGGGACTTCGGGATTGAGCCCATCAGCGTAGGGGGTGGGGCGGTGAAGGTGAAAGACGGGTTGCGGGTGGAGTTTGAGATTGTGGCCGCTCAGCGGAATTAACCACAGAGGACACAGAGAAACTCCGAGGCGGCCCTCGGCGGTTAACGGTATATAAAGCAGCCCCTCGGGTAACCTTGTCGTCAAATTCTGCGTCCAACCCCATAGGGAAATCTGCAGCATTGCCGTTTCCGGGCGGGCGTATAATCAGAATACAGTCCTGCTGGGGCGGGCGGAATAAGGGAGTCCATCATGAAGTTACGGCTCTTAACATTGACGGCTGTTTTGCTTGCATTCAGTTACGCGGCGCCACGGGGTTTCTCTCAAGATCAAGGCGGCGCCAAGCCAAGCGACACGGCGTCGGATAGCGCTGCTCCAAAAAGGTCACCCGCGGCGCCGTCAAAAGTCGAACCGGCGGACCCGGACAAGGTCAAACATGATGGCGGCAAGACCGACGTGGAGGCTGTCGGTAACCGAAATGTGGGCTGCAAAACCGGGCTGGGGAACTGGTATGGCGTGGAGAAACAGATCGCCATGGGCAAAAGTTACTCTCAGCAGGTGGAATCCACGGTAAAGCTGGTGCAGGATCCGGTGGTTACGGAATACGTCAACCGGCTGGGGCAGAACCTGGTGCGCAACTCCGATGCGCAGGTACCGTTCACCATCAAGGTTATTGATTCGGATGACATCAACGCATTTGCTCTACCCGGCGGCTTCTTCTACGTCAATTCCGGATTGATTCTGGCGGCGGACGAAGAGGCAGAGTTGGCCGGCGTGATGGCACACGAGATTGCCCACGTGGCGGCCTGCCACGCCGCGCGCGAGAATACCCGCGGCAATTTGATGAACATGGCTTCGATTCCGCTGATCTTCGTGGGCGGAGCGATTGGCTACGCCGGGTACGAGGCAGCGGGACTGGCTCTACCGATGACTTTCCTGCACTTCTCGCGTGGCTTCGAGGCTGAAGCTGACTACCTGGGAATGCAGTACATGTACAAGTCGGGGTACGACCCGCAGGCGTTTATCAGCTTCTTCGAGAAAGTGCAGGCCCAGGAAAAGAAGAAGCCGGGAACGCTGGCCAAGGCGTTCTCTACCCATCCTCAGACCCCGGACCGGATCGCCAAGTCGCAGGAAGAGATTGCGCAAATCCTGCCGGCGCGTGCGCAGTACGTGGTATCAACCTCTGAGTTTGACGACGTTAAGTCGCGACTAGCGGCAATCGAGAACCGGCACAAGGTTCTGGAGAAGAAGGATGACGGGAAGAAACCAAGCCTGCGACGGACGTCTACACCGGATAAGAATGGCAGCGACGACAAGACCAGTGACGATGGCCGTCCCACGCTAAAGCGGCGTGATGACAGCAGCAACTAAGCCCAGACAGACGTTTCTGCACGATTAACCGGCGGCCTCAGCCGCCGGTTTTATTTTGATCTGAAAATGGAAGAGCCGCGAGCAACCCGCGGCTTGTAAATAAAAGGCTGAAAGCCCAAGGACGTGGCTTTATGCAGCTTCCTTTGGAGCCAACGCGTGCACACGATGGCCTCCTGCCTCCGTGGAAGTGATCACCTTCATGTCCTGCCAGTCGTAAGGAAATTCCTTCCCGCAATCGAGACATGCGACATAAGTGCCGGTTAGCGAGGCGGCCGAAATGCGGCGCGAACGTGATCGAACCGTGATAGGAAAACTATAGTTACTATGTCTGCAACCGAATATCGAGTCGAACATTTTCGCCATCATCCTACCCTCCCCGGCAGCCGCTCCTACCACGAGGGTGCCCGTGTTATCTACTTAGATTCGGTTTTACCCAGAAAGGTTCGCAGGTAATACGCAGCCGGCGCGGGGACGGATTGGAACGACGGAAGTGACTGTCGGATCAGGGATTACGAGTTCCCAAGACCTCTAATCCAACGCTCATTTGAACATCTAGGAGGAGCACGAGCGTGGACGCTCGCGCCTACATTCAAACCTTTTGGGGTCCAGCCTTCTTGTGAGCCTCGCATTTAGCAACAATGGCGCTGCGGAGGCGGTTACGCAGATCGTCGGGAAGCTCGTAGAGTTGAGAGTCGCGGTAGATCTCGATGGTCTTCTTGGTGGTGTCGCAGACAACATAGCAGTTGTGGCACCAAGCTAGATGGTCTTCCAATTCAGCCTTGGTGCGGTCGTCGAGGACGCCGTCCAGGTAGTTTGTCAGTTCCTGCAGAAACTCAGAACACTTCACTGTTTGCCATCTCCGCTCTCACGTTTCTGAAAGTAACGACTGAGTCGTTCCCGCAACTGCAACCGCGCCCGCAACAGCCGCGACTTGACCGCAGGGATGCTGAGTTCCAGAGCCTCAGCCGTTTCCTCGGTCGAAAGACCTTCCACATCCCGCAGGACAAAAACCGTGCGGAAACTTGGAGGAAGACCCTGAATCGTCTTGCTCAGGATTTCCTTCAACTCCGCCTGGTTGTACTGCTGCTCGGGATTCGGACTCCAATCCGCTACTTCGCGGGGAACCGAATCTTCCTCGGTCTTTACGTCCTCGTCCAGCGAAACCATGCGCTCCGGCCGGCGGCGCCGCAACTTCATCAGCGCTTCGTTGACCGCAATGCGCACCAGCCAGGTATAAAACTTGGACTGGCCCTGAAACTGATTCAGGTTCGTGTATGCCTTGAGGAACGCATCCTGCACCACATCTTCCGCGTCTTCGCGGTTTTGCGTGATGTGCTGCGCTATGCGAAATACATTCCGGTCATACCTCTTGACCAGACCCTCAAACGCGGATACATCGCCGCCCTTGGCGGACTGAACCAGCGCCAGCTCATCACTGACCGGTTCGGTTACTTTCTGTTGGATGGCTGTCATTCTTCTTCCGATGCAACAATTTTCATGCCCTGCGGCGTCCGAGAGAAATGTTATTTTACTTGGTAACCCGCGTTCCCGCTTAACTGTTTTGACGTATCTATGGCGGGCAGGTTTGCGATAGATTCCAAGGGGTGGCGATTCCGCAGTAGAACACGTCCTTACGTGACCGGAAAACACCGGCCAAGTGGCCATATAATCAAGGCTTAACCAAAGATTGTACCCGGGATGAGGGGCAAGAAAGCCGAATCCAGCGGTCGAAGCACTGACCTGACCATGGCAGACCGAAGCGAAGTGGAACAAATTGTCGAGAGGGTTGTTTCCCAGGTGCTGGAGAGCCACGTTCCGCAGTTGCGTGAGGAGCTGGTACGCCGGGTTCTAGAGGAAATCCCGCAAGCGACGACGGCGGCGGGCGGGTCTGGTGACGGAGCGGGCAATCTGCTGAAAGGCATCTCGGCCATCCATGCGGGAACGACCCAAAAAGAAATCCTGCGAGCGCTGCTGGATAATACGGTGCGCTACAGCGGCCGCGGTGCCCTATTCGTGGTCAAAGCCGGCGGGGCTACCGGGTGGCAAGGACGTGGATTTACGAAGAATGGGGAAGATACGATTAAGGATTTCGCTCTGAATGTTGGCCTGGGCGCGCCTGAGCAGGCGTTGCGATCGCGGCTGCCTTTCAGTGGCACAAACGCCGAGATCGATCCAGAATTTATCTCACAATTCGGCGGACCGGCCAACGACCAGGTGCTGGTGTTGCCCCTGGTGCTGAAAGAAAAAGTGGCCGCGCTGGTGTACGCGGATGCAGGCGTGGAAGCGGGCGGAAAGATGGACGCCGCCGCCCTGGAGCTCTTGGTTCGAGCGACTAGCGCATGGCTGGAAGTGGCCTCGCTGCGCAAGCAGGCGCAAAAAGAAGAAAGCGCGGATGCAGCGCCGGAAAAGGCGGAAAGCACGGCTTCATCACATGCGAGCGCAGCGCAAGCGGCCGCGGTCCCGTCAGACCCTTTCGCCGCCCACGCTCCGAAACACCTGGCGTCCGTGCCTGTCCCGGTTCCGCCGGTTGCGGCCGAGCAACCCGTGGCTGTGGCTCAAGCCGAGCCTGTCATTACGTCTTCTACCTCTGCGGCGGCCGCTCCGGCTCCGGCGACCGATCCCTTCGCCAACCTATCGCCCGAGGACGCCGATGTCCATCGCAAGGCGCAGCGGTTTGCCCGTTTGCTGGTGGATGAAATCAAACTGTACAACCAGGCAAAGGTCGCCGAAGGGCGCAAGAACAAAGATCTTTACGACCGGCTCAAAGACGACATCGAAAAGAGCCGAGGGACTTTCCAGAAGCGCTATGGAAACAGCGCGGCTGCCGGCGCCGACTACTTCAGCCAGGAAATAGTTCGCAGCCTGGCGGAAGATGATGCTTCGATCATGGGCGCCAATTTTCGGCGAAATTGATTAGAGTGGTCTGCCATCGTTTGTCATCGATACTGAGTCGAATTTCCTTGATCGGGGCAGTTCTGTGTTTAAGTCTTCTGCCTCCGATCCATCCTGCGGCGGCGCAGACTTCGACCAGCACCAAGAAAACCCAATCCAGCAAAAAAACGCGCGGCAAAGTGGCTGCCCGGCGGAAACGATCGTCTCCCCGGTTGAGCCGGATGCATCAGGCGTTCGTGGCTTCCGCGAGTCTGAGGCCCATGGCGCGGCAGCTACTGCAAGACCGGACACCAGCCGCTTACGCGGGAGTGGAAGTCTACGCCCGCAAGCACGCCAACCAAGATGCGGGTTCGCTGGCGTGGCTGGTGGTAGGTTACGCGCATACCCTGGATCACGATTACGCCAAGGCTATCGATCCTCTGAACCGGGCGAAACCCGAGGCCGGAGAACTGGCCGACTATGTCAGTTTTTATCTCGGAACTTCGTACTTTCAGGCGGGACAGACCGCCGAGGCTGCAAAGACACTCGCGCAATTCGACACGTCATATCCAGAGTCGTTGTTGACCCGGGATGCGCACGTTCTGTACGCGAACGTCCTTCTGGCGGAGGGCCGGCCGCAGGAAGCGGTCACTCTGCTGGAAAAGGATCGACAGCCATCACGGGCTGATCTGGAACTGGCATTGGGGCGCGCTTATGCCGCAGTGGGGCAGACTGCAAAGGCAGTTGATATCTTGCGCAACTTGTACATCACAATGCCGCTGGCTGCGGAAGCCGGCCAGGCCGACATTGAGCTGAAGAAACTGGCTTCGACTACCCAGTTGGTTCCCCTCGGACCGAACGGTCGCAGATCGCGCGCCGATCTGCTCGCCAAGGGCAAGCGATTCAGTGAGGCAGCGGACGAATATCGCGATTTGCTCAAGGTGGTGGGTCCAGACGACAAGGCAGACGTCGAGTTGGCGCTGGCGGTGGCTTTGCGGCGTTCGGGACAAAACAAGGAAGCCAAGAAGATTCTGGATGAGCTGCCTAGTTCACCGGCGGAGCTCAATGCCCAGCGACTTTTCAACCTTGGAGAAGTGGCACGCGCGACCGACGACGATGAGGGCTTTCTCCGCAATCTGGCGGAGCTACGCCAGGCGGCGCCCACCAGTGTCTGGTTGCAACAGGCGCTGCTGGCTGCCGGCAATTTTTATCTTCTCAAACCCGACTATGACAAGGCGATTGACGCCTTCCGGGAGTTGCAGCAGCGCTTCCCCAACGCGGGCCGCGCCTCGTACGCCCATTGGAAAGTGGCCTGGTTAAGCCTGCGCCAAGGTAGGAACGCGGAGGCCAAGGCCGGATTCGAGCAGCAGATCGGCCTGTATCCCACTTCGGCAGAAGTTCCGGCGGCACTGTACTGGCGGGCCCGGCTGGCTGAAGAAGACAACGATGCAGCTATCGCTGGCGCCTACTACCAGAAACTTTCGGAACGCTTTCGCAATTTTTACTATGGCGAACTGGCGCGTCGCCGGCTGCAGGCAATCAAGGCGCCTGATGACGATCCTCCCCATTACGCATTGCTGGATCGTGTTCCGGCAATCGAAGCCGGTACCAATATCGTCCCCAGCGAGCCTCCGACGGACAACCTACGTTATCAAAAGGCGCAATTGCTGGAGAATGGCGCGCTCGTGGACTTTGCCGTGCGCGAGGTGCAAGCCGCGGGTAGTGAAGACCAGGGGAACTGGGTCGTGGCGGAGATTGCGAGGCTTTACCAGGACGCGGGACGCTACGACGGGGCCATCCAGGTATTCAAACGCGCGGTTCCGAACTATTTCGCTGTGGATCTGCCCACTTTGCCGCGCTCCTACTGGGAGGCACTGTTCCCCAAGGCGTACTGGACCGACCTGAAGCGATTCTCGAGCGAGAACGCCCTGGATCCGTATCTGGTAGCGTCCCTGATACGGCAAGAGTCGGAATTCAATCCCGGCGCGGTGTCTCGAGCCAATGCGGTCGGATTGATGCAGTTGCTGCCCAAGGTCGGCAGTGGGGTCGCAAAGCAAGAAAAGCTCAGGCATTTTGCCGCATCGCAATTGTTTACCCCTGAGGTCAACCTGCGGTTGGGTACGCGCTACTTCCGCGAAATGGTGGATAAATTTGGCTCCTTCGAGTACGCACTGGCGGCGTACAACGCCGGCACGAATCGGGTGGACGACTGGCTGGGACAGGGGAAATACCGCGATCCGCAGGAGTTTGTGGAATCGATTCCGTTCACCGAGACCAGGGAATACGTACAGGCCATTCTCCGGAACGCCAATGTGTACCGGCAGCTGTATGGGACGCCGTAGGGCTTTTCTAACTACAGTTGATTCTGTAGAGACGACGCTGTCATCTTGCACAGCACGTGCTGATCCTATTGTGCCTTCGCTTTTTTACACAGAGTTCACATCTTGGGGTTGCCACGGCGTTAGAATACGAATCCGCTCGCTAGGACTACTCCGGCCATCCGGCCACACTGAGGAGAAATCGAATGACTAATTCCGTAAGACCCAAGCCCGAAGGATTCCACACTGCAACTCCGACCTTGGTGGTTCAAAATGCTGCACAGGCCATCGACTTTTACAAGAAGGTATTCGGCGCCGAAGAAATCATGCGGATGCCGAGTCCAGACGGAAAGATCTCACACGCTGAAATTAAAATTGGCGATTCGATCATTTTTTTGTCAGATGAATTCCCGCACGGTGGTAAATCGCCGCAGACTCTGGGTGGGTTTACCGGTGGCATTTATCTTTACGTTCCGGACGTCGACGACGTATTCCAACGAGCTGTCGCCGCGGGCGGCAAGTCCTCCATGCCGGTAACGGACATGTTCTGGGGGGACCGGCACGGCACCTTCATCGACCCCTTCGGCCATTCCTGGGGTGTGAGCACGCATACCGAGGACTTGTCGGAAGAAGAGATGGGCAAACGGGCTCAGGCCTTCTACGCAGAGATGGAGCATAAGAAGTCGGCTTAGCTTTACGCTGAAGGCTTTTAACCGCAAAGGCGCCAAGAATTCCGCAAAGGACGTGAAGATTTTCTCAGCGACCTTTGCGGATTTTCTTTGTGATCTTTGCGGTTAAGACCTTTTTGCCGGTGTGATCAGGCCGATTTTTCCGGAGCGGGGGATTTCGCAAAGAGGATTTCGATTACCAGCAGGCAGGCGCCGACCACAATCGCGCTATCGGCCACGTTGAAGGCGGGCCATTGATATTGGCCGACGTAGAAAAGCAGAAAATCAACGACGCGACCGCTGAGCAAACGGTCCCATAAATTCCCCACCGCACCGCCAAGAATCAACGCCAGTCCGATTCCGGTGCTTTGCATGGAATGACTGTTGCGCCAGAGAAGAACGGAGACGATGGCAAGCGCGACGATCGAGAACAGTACCAGCACGGTAATCTTCCATTCCGAAGGCGAATCGGCGAAGAGGCCGAACGCCGCGCCGCGATTCTCCACATGAGTGAGACGGAAAAACCCCGGGATCACCTGAATGGTGTCGTGCAGGGAAATGTCCCTGGCCACAATCCATTTCGCGGTCCGGTCGAGGACCACGACCAGGAGGGCGATCGCGAAGTGGAAACTACGCGTGATACGAATCGTCATGCGAATCCAATCTGAAATCTCAAATCGCACAGAGCAGTGCCAGGCCGGACAGACCAGCTCATCCGCCGAGTTCCTTTAGCACCGCACTGCAGCGTTCACACACAGTGGGATAGACCGCGTCCTCGCCCACATGGACGGAGTAGTTCCAGCAGCGCTCGCACTTTTTACCGTCGGCCTTGCTCACCCGGACATTGACCCCGCCGGCTCCATTTCCTGACGCAGCCGGCTCGAGCGTGACGGCCGAAACTATGAACAGGTAACGCAGCCAGTCCTTGTAACGTGCCAGTACCGAGAACACAGGCTCGGCAACCGAGATAGCGACTTGCGCCTCCAGGTTGGCACCGCCGATCAGCTTGCTCTGGCGGGCCTCCTCCAATGCCTTCAGTACTTCGGTACGGACCGCGAGCAAGGTCTTCCAGTCTTCGCTTTGCCTGGCATCCTCCAACGGGACCGAGCCGCCCAGAATGTCAGATGCCTCCGGAAACTTCGCGAGATGCACGCTAGGCAGACGATCAGGCTGCGCGGGCAGATACTGCCACACTTCGTCGCAGGTGAAGCTCATGATGGGCGCGAGCAAGCGGACCAAGGCCTCACCGATGCGCCAGATCGCGGTTTGCGCCGCGCGACGGGCGCGCGAGTTCGGTGCAAATGTGTAGAGGCGGTCCTTCAGAACATCGAAATAGAAGGCGCTCAACTCGACCACGCAGAAGTCATTTACCCGGTGATAGATTTTGTGAAAAGCAAACTCGTCGTACCAGCGGGTGACGTCCGCGGACATGGCCACGGTTTGGCGAAGCATGTACTGGTCGAGAGCTTCCATTTGATCGAAAGGCACCGCGTGCGTTTGCGGATCAAAGTCGTGAAGGTTGCTCAACACGTAGCGAAACAAGCTATTGCGGATCTTGCGGTAGCTTTCGGCCACGCGCTGCATCAGCGGTTCGGAGCCAACTACGTCCTCTCGAAAATCAACCGATGCGACCCACAGGCGCACGATTTCGCCGCCCAGGCGATTGGAAATATCGACCGGATCCACGTCATTACCGCGAGATTTGGACATGGCCTGACCCTTCTCGTCGAGGGTCCAACCCGGAGTCACGACACCGTGGTAGGGCGGAGTGCCGTGTGTGCCCATCGCGCAGAGTAGGGAAGACTGAAACCATCCACGGTACTGGTCGCCACCTTCAAGATAGAGATCCGAGGGCCAGGGATATCCGGGCTCATCCGCGCAGAGAGCAAGATAGCTGGTGCCTGACTCCAGCCAGACATCGAAAATATCGGTCTCGCGGTCAAAGGTTTTTCCGCTGCAGTGCGGGCACTCGGCGTCGGTGGGAAGGATTGCGTCAGCTTCCGGTGTGTACCACGCATCGGCGCCAGAACGCGCGAAAAGGTCAACTACTTTGCTGTTGATGGCCGGATCGTTCAGCGGCTTGCCACAGCTCTTGCAGAGGAAGACTGCGATGGGCACACCCCAGACGCGCTGGCGGGAGATGCACCAGTCGGGGCGTGTGGCAATCATGTTGTGCATGCGCTCCTTGCCCCACGCCGGGTCCCACTTTACTTTCTCGACGTCTTCCAGAGTTCGGCTGCGGAGAGTACCTCCGCCCGGCATCTGCGCTTCCATGGAGATGAACCACTGCTCGGTGGCGCGGAAGATGATGGCATTGTGACAACGCCAGCAGTGCGGATAGGAGTGCTCCAACCTTTCGGTGTGTAGTAGTGCGCCGCGTTTTTTGAGCAGTTCGATGATGGGCGCATTGGCGTCCCAGACCTTCAAACCGTTGTACTCGGGCAGGCCGTTGCGCAGGATGCCCTTTTCGTCCACGTTGCTGGTGGCGTCCAGGCCGTACTTGACGCCGGTGGCAAAGTCTTCCGCGCCGTGCGAAGGAGCAGTGTGGACCACACCGGTGCCGGTATCCATGGTGACGTAGTCAGCAAGGACACCGAGAACCGTGCGGTCAAGGAATGGGTGTTGAAAGTTCAGGCGCTCCATCTTGCTGCCGGAGAAGTGCGCGAGCTCACGCGTCTCTTTGAAGCCACACTTGGCGGCTACATCGGAGGCCAATCTCGACGCGACGATGTAGACTTCGCCGCCTGATTCGAGTGCGACATAGTCTTCGCCCGGATGGAAGGCCACAGCCATGGAGGCGGGAAGCGTCCATGGCGTAGTGGTCCAGATGATGGTCGAAACGTTCTTGCCTTTCAGCGCGGGATCGATCTTCGCGGGGTCGTCGAGCAACGCGTACTTCACCCAGACTGTCGGACTGACGTGATTTTCGTACTCGACTTCCGCCTCGGCAAGCGCGGTCTCGTCGTGCATGCACCAGTAGACTGCGCGCAGCCCCTTGTAGACGAAATTGTTTTCGTAAAAAGTGAAAAAGGTCCTGAGCACCACGGATTCGTAGAGCGGAGTCATGGTGGCATAGGGCCGGTCAAAGCGACCGAAGACGCCGATACGTTTGAACTGTTCCCGTTGGAGATCGAGGAATTTTTGGGCAAACTTGCGGCACTCCTGGCGCACGTCGAGGGGGCGCATCTGGAGCTTCTTGCCGCCAAGCATCTGGTCGACCTTGATCTCGATAGGGAGGCCGTGACAATCCCAGCCCGGGACGTATGGGGCGTCATATCCAGCCATGGTTTTGGACTTGACTACGAAATCCTTCAAGCACTTATTGAGAGCTGTGCCGAGGTGGATCGGTCCGCTGGTGTAAGGCGGGCCATCGTGCAGAACGTAGAGTTTTGCACCCATCCGGGCTTCCCGAATGCGCTCGTAGATCCGCATCTCCTCCCAACGGGCCAGAGCCTTGGGCTCGTTCTGGGGCAGATTGGCCTTCATGGGAAAGCCGGTCTTAGGCAGGTTGATAGTGGATTTCAGATCCAGCGGCACTCGGTTGGTTTCTCCCCAAATAGTTGATTTTTTTCATTATAGGGAGCGGAAGAACGAACGTCTATTAACCCCGAACGACCATGGTACCGTAGAGTGAAAAGGAGTCGCAAAAGCACTGCGAAAAGAGCGCAGAAAAGTGTACAATTTTCCTACGCTGCCGTTTGGTCAAGCGTGGCATCTAAACAAGTGGCGGTTGCAGGGTAAGCCAGTTGCGGGACAGTGAATTTGTGCGTATTCTCTTGCCGGAAAGCAACTTGGCAGCCAATGTGCTCATCAAGTCCTAAAGAGAGAGAAACGCAACTCGGATAGAGAAGTCTGAATTCGGGTCAACTATGCCAACACTCGACATCAAACCCCCCGCCGGAGCCGAGCCCGAACTCAACTTACTACTGTCGAAGACGACGTTGGAAGAGCCGCTGTGGAAGTCTCTATTCCAGAATCTGGACGACTTCTTCTTTCCGAAAAAACAGCCACCACTGGTGCTGACTTCCAAGCCGATTCCGGTCAAAGATATTTGGGGTTTTTACGATTATAAGAAGAACGGTGTGCTGGGCTCGACCGTTGTGCATGTTTTAGCCCTGGCAGCGATCATCGGTCTTACCTTGCTGGGCAGAAGAATTGTGGACCAGGTCACCAAGCCACACGACACAATTACCCTGATTTCCCCTGATGATATTCCTCCTTTGCCGCCTTCGAAGACACAAGCTGGCGGAGGCGGAGGTGGCGGTGACCGCGATAAATTCCAGGCGCCCAAAGGTAAACTGCCCAAGCAGTCGATGGAGCAAATTACTCCTCCAATGATGGTGGTTCGCAATGACAACCCCAAGCTCACCGCGGAGCCAACGGTAATCATTCCGCCACAGGTCAAGCTGGCTTCGAACAATTTACCGAACCTCGGCGACCCGATGTCTCACCTGCCCTCCGGGCCTCCGTCAAACGGAACTGGTTCGGGTGGCGGTATTGGGTCGGGTTCAGGCGGCGGTGTTGGAGTGGGCACAGGACCCGGCGTCGGCGAAGGCCGGGGCGGCGGAGTTGGTGGCGGTTTTTTCCACGTTGGCGGAGGCGTGAGCGCTCCGCGAGTCATCTTTCAGCCTGATCCTGAGTACTCGGAAGAAGCCCGCAAAGCGAAGTATCAAGGCACGTGCGTCCTCTGGCTAGTGGTAGGGCCGGACGGCAAACCGCGAGACATTCGTGTGGCGCGCAGCCTTGGCCTGGGATTGGACGAGAAGGCAATTGAAGCGGTAAAGACCTGGAAGTTTGAGCCGGCCATGAAAGACGGCAAGCCGGTGGCGGTGCAGATCAACGTGGAAGTGAGCTTCCGGCTGTACTAGTTCCCCGCGAGAACTCTGCGCATTAACCACAGAGGACAAAGAGAAGCACTGAGGAATTGAGAACCTTGGACTCGCTCAGGGTTCCTTTGTGTCCTCTGTGGTTAATGCGTTTATTCTTTTAGCTCCACGTGCTCGACATCTTCGATCCGGCTCCCCATAAACCGCGCGCCCAAACGGCTAAATTTTTCCGCTGAATCGGTTACGAAGAATTTAAGGCGTGGCTTTCCACGCCGTTCTTCCTGGTTAGGGACATTCGGCAAGCCCTGCCGCAGCAGCTGGCTGACCACCCTGGCGGTGGAGTCGGCGGAATCCACGATGGACACATGGGCCGGGACTACCCTTCGCAGCAGCGATTTCAGAAGTGGATAGTGGGTGCATCCCAACACCAGGACGTCCGCAGACTCGAAGCCGTCGGCGAATGCTTCGTCCAAGTAAATGCGTGCCACCTGTTCGGCGACCGCGTGTTCAGCCCAACCTTCTTCCACCAGCGGTACCAGCAACGGGCAAGCCTTCTCTTTGGCTTCGACTCCACGAGTCGCAAGAGCCTTCGAATAAGCATGACTGCTAATGGTCGCCTCGGTACCGAGGACTACAACTCTGCGAGTCTGGCTGGCCGCGGAAGCATTGGCTGCCCCGGGCTCGACTACGCCGACCACGGGAACGCCCGAAGCCAGGGTAATCTTGTCGAGAGCAAGGGCAGTGGCAGTGTTACAGGCGATCACCAACATCTGCGCACCGTGGGCTTCGAGATAGTGAGCAGCGCCAATGGCGTACCTGGCAACGGTTTCGACTGATTTCGAACCGTAAGGCAGTCGCGCGGTGTCACCGAAGTAGAGGTAGTCGGCGTCGGGTGCGAGCGCGATCAGTTCCTTGAGAACAGTGAGGCCGCCAAAGCCAGAATCAAAGACGCCAATGCAGGGTCGTCGGGTGGTCATGGATGGAGGTGCAATCCATCATAACGGGCGGGTCGGTGTTTTGGCAGACAATCCGCGGTGACGTTTAAGATGACTCCGCCGAAGAAAAAGAATCATTAATCCTGGAGGTCAGCATGAAGTTCATCCCGTGTTCTGCACTTTGCGTGCTACTCGGTGGTGATGACCGCGTGCACGCCAGACAGGCACAACTCGATCACCGAGGAAGAACTAATCAGAAATACCCAGGAAATGTTCGATAGCGTGGCCGCCGGCGACCAGGCTCCATGGAAGAAATACTTCGCCGATGACAGCATGTACTTTGACGAAAAGGGCAGAAGCATGGACAAGGCGGCCCTGGTCAATGACATCACTCCTCTTCCCAAAGGCTACTCCGGGGCCATCAAGCTGGTGACAGCGAAGAGCCACATCGAGGGAAGGACCGCGATCCTGAGCTACGATCTCGATGAAACCGAAACGATTTTCGGGCAGAACATGACCGCCCGCTATCACGGGACGGATACATGGAGGTATCGGAATGGAAAGTGGCAGATCGTTGCAGGGCAGATATTCCGGTACTACGAGGATCCGGCCCCGGGAAGAGTGGACGTGAAGATGTACACCGAATATGCGGGGACTTATGAACTGGCGCCTGGAGTAACGCAGGCCGTGTCTCTCGAGGGTGATAAGCTTTTCGCACAGCGTAAGGGTGGCGACAAGGTTCTTCTCGTCCCCGAATCAACCGACATATTTTTTCGTAAGGGAATCGAAGGCAGGCGCCTTTTCCGACGCGACGACCGCGGCCGGGTGGACGCCATGATTGACCGCAGAAACAACGAGGATGTGATCTGGAAGAAGATTGAGCCGGCGCATCACTTGTAACGCGCAGTCTGCACCTGTTGCGCTTCCTGGATCGCCAGACTGCGCTCACAGCAAGGTCCGGGCGGAATGGGGGCGCCGTGCGGACAGGTGCGCGGGTGGCCGAGGAAAGCACAGATCTTGTCGGTGGCTTCGGTTGACAGGATATGCTCGAACTTGCAGGCCTGCTGTTCGATTTCTGATTCGCTGTCGAGTGCCAGGCTGTCGGTGAAGAGACGCTCCGCCAGGCGGTGGCGGCGGATGATGTCGGCGGCGCGCTGGCGGCCGCGGGGAGTGAATTCCACGATCATGCTGCCGTCGCCGGTCGAGACGCCCGAAGGTTTGAGCGCATCGTGGCAAGGGTTCACGAACGGCTTGTGATGGTGAGACTCGGGCGGATGCGGCCGCGTCGTTAGCAGGCCGAGGGCGGACATCTTTTCGACCGCAATGCTGACCGGTAACGCGCCGTGCACTTCCATGCGCCCGATTTCAGCGATCTCGCCGTGCTCTTCGACTGCCCAGAGTTCCTCCAGCACTTCGTCGAACTGTTCCTCGTCGGCCATGGCGAAAACTTCCTGGTCGGCAATCTTGCCGTGATGCAACTCGATTCGGCGACCGGCGAGGCGAGCGACAATAGGGTCGTGTGTAACCATCACGATGGTGCGTCCCTGGTGATGCAGTTCGCGCAAGAGGCGCAGAACGATTTCTTCATTCACCGCGTCAAGATTTCCCGTGGGCTCATCGGCCAGAACGATCTTGGGATCGTTGATCAGGGCGCGGGCGATGCAAACCCGTTGCTGTTCTCCGCCGGAGAGCTGGGCCGGGAGGTGGCGGGCTCGGTCTTTCAGGCCGACGTGCGCCAGGGCGGCGAGCGCTTCCTGCTCGTCGGTCATGCTGTGGAAGTATTGGGCTAGCATGACGTTTTCAAGCGCGGTGAGGTAGGGAATCAGATGGAATTGCTGAAAAATAAAGCCGACTTTTTCGGCGCGGGCGCGGTTCAGATCCTGAGCGGAAAGCTTGGCAACGTTTTCGTTGTCGAGCCAGATTTCTCCGGACGTGGGGCGGTCCAGGCAGCCGATCAAATTGGCCAGAGTGGATTTGCCGGAGCCGGACGGGCCCATGACCGCGAGCCATTCGCCTGACTCAACCTGGAGAGAGACATCATCGAGCGCGCGCACAACGCCCCCGCCCTCGGCTTGCGCCGGATAGAGGCGGCTGACATGGCTGAGCTTGATCATGTCACTCTCCCCTCAGGATGTTAGCAGGTTGGACACGCTGCAGAAGAGATATCGGCAGGACCGCCGCGACCAAGGCAACCGCTATGCCACCCACCAAAATGACTGGGAGAACGGCAAAGCGCGGGGTCACCGGAGCGTGAAAATTAGCCCGCCCGATCCAGATGGCTACCCCGACCCCGATGGCGAAACCCAGCGCTGAGCCGACCGCGCCGAGAGCGGCGGCCTCGGCGGCAAAGAATCCCTGAAGCAGTCTGCCGGACGCGCCCAGGGCTTTCATTAGGGCAAAGTCACGGCGACGGTCGGAGATCCATCCGGTCAAGGTGGCAAGTACGCACATGGCGGCAGTGAGAATGATGAGCACGGAGGCTACAAGAAGCGTGGATCGCATCTTGCCCAGCACCTGGGCTTCGGCTTCCATAACCTGTCTGACTGGGCGCACGTCGGCGCCGGGGAGGGCTTGTGCGAGCCTTTGCATGGTCGCACTTATTTCCTGCGATGAGCTTTCCTGCGATGAACCCGACGCCGAGATTTCGATTGTCGAATAGGGCACGTGTGTCCACTCAGTGAAATCGGCCAGGGAAATGTAGATCCGGCTGTCTTCATCGGCCCCGGTTTGCAGAGTGCCGACGGGGTTCAATTGAAGAGTTCGCCCCTGAAAGCTAAGAGTGAACGGTTTCTCTTGCGAGTTAATGACGACGACGGCGGCGCGGCGGCCGACCAGAGCGTCGCCCAGAGCCTTCGGCCAAACCGTCACCGACCACCAGCTATCCAACTTCTGCACTTGCTCGAGATCGGTTCCTGCGACGACTACCGAATGGCCGTCAGACGTGCGAGCGACGGCGTAGGCGAAGGGAACGGCGATGCCCGAGTTGCCGAGAACAGATCTAACTGTGGACAGAACGTCTTTCGGAAGGTCTTCTCCCTCCTTGGCTGCCACAATTACATTGGCGCCGTACTTGCGGAATTCACGGCCCAGCTTGGCTTGCACGTCTACGTAGAGATTGAGCATTGCGGTAGCGGCGGCAGCAGCCACCACCATGGCGAGCAGGGCCGAGGCTGCGCGGCCGCGCCGGAGCACGGCCGCGCGTACCAGCATACGCAGGAACATTGAAGCATGTGGCGAGGCGGTACGGCGGCGGGCGACTTCCAGGTTCACGCTTCACCTCGCAACGCATACACCGGATCAAATTTCACTGCTCGCCGGATGGCGGCAGCGCTGCCACTGAAGGTCACGATTACTGCAATGGTCAGAATGACCGGCAGAAGCACCGGCTGAATGGTAATCTGCGACGCGAAAATGGAATGGCCGATCTGGTGGGCCAGTAGTGTGCCACCGGCAAAGCCTACGGTACCAGCCACTAGCGCGAGCACCATCGCCTCCGCTAGAAACAGCACTGCCACTGCAAGGTTGCCGGCGCCCAGGGCCTTCATCAATCCAACTTCACCGCGACGCTCAAACACTGCGGTGGCCATGGAAGCGGAGACCGCTAGCGCTGAAGACAGTAACGCGGCCAGCGTAATCAGCAGCATCAGTCCCTGGATGCGTGTGAGAACGGTGCCTTCATTCTGCGCCACCTGGCGAATCTGCTCGGCGTGGGAGTGCGGAATTGCCTCTTGCAACTGAAATGCGATGGATTGCACATAAGGAGAGCAATACCAGCGGTCGTACATTTCTGGCGACATGCTTTTGGGATCGCGGCGGGCGAAGGCGTCCTCGGGCTTGGTCACGGCGCTGACGTAAATGCGGCGTACCGCGCCGGGTTTGCCGAGAATCTGTTGCGCCAGCGCAAGAGGAGCCACGATCTGATCGTCTTCCGGTCCACCAGTGGAGAGAATGCCGGCAACGCGGCGCGACTGGCCGGCGACTTCAATCTCCTGGCCTGGCTGGAGTCTTAACTTTGACGCTAGATGCGCACCCAATAGGAGGTCGGTGGAATTGTCATCCGGCCAGGAGCCTTGCACTTTCCACCAGGGATGTGTGGAGCGAACGCCGGTAGTGAACTCCTGTTTGCCGAAAGCCAGTGGCCGGGAAAAATAGGTTCCCAGCAGAGTTAGTTTCTGGCCTGCCAGATAGACGTTGACCGGCAACATGGGCGCGAAACCAACGATGTTGTTGCGCCAGAACATGCCTTTGATCTTGGGCAGGTCAGCTTCGTTGAGATAGGCGCCGTCACTGGGTGGCTTCAGGTTTACGCCCGCGATTACGACGTCCAGAGTGTCTTCCTGCGGAGTCACGATCAGGTTCGCGCCGTAGGTACGCAGTTCGCGGCTGATCTTGTCGCCAATGTCGGTGGCAACGGCGATCATTGCCGTGGCCACGCCCACCCCGAGCATGATGGCAACTCCGGCCAGCAGTTTTCGCCGCTTCTGCCGGCGGAAGGATTCATAGAGTAGGCGTAAGAACATGGGGTTGTAAGTTACTGTTGAAAAATGTGAGCGCCGGCTGCGATGTCGGTTTCCCGGATGATGACCGAGTCGCCAGTCTGCTCGGCGTGCAGCGGAATGGGATTGCAGCCTCCGGTCATGCCCACCGATTGGCCGTTGATGGGCGCAGCGCAGTTCTTGCAGACCACTCCGTTCGGTCCCTTGTAGAAGCCGACGGGGCCGCAAATCTGGCAGGCATCGAATACCGTTGCAACTTTGCCGTCAGGTTTCTGGTACAGCCAGAAGCGAACGGTGACCCCATTCTCCTTGGCTTCGAAGCGATGCAGATCGCCGTCGGAAACCTGGGCCAGGGGAATGCTCAGTTGGCCGTTGGCGAAGGTCACTTCGGTCGCGGGCGAAAGCGCGCTCACGCTCTTAGCGTAAATAAATTCGGCGGTGACCATCACGATGAACAGAAACGAGCTGGCGTAGACCGAGACCATCCACAAACGCTCGCGGCGGGCGCTCCACAAAGCCTTGCGGCGCTCGGCGGGCACCTCGGGAAGGGAAGCCGGCTGGCGGCGCTTGACCTCGAAGAGCACCATCAAAGCTGCCAAAGCAACGATAGTGACGAAGAAGAACAGGTCGTTGCGCACGATGGGGCCGATCAGGGCCATCTCCTCGCGAGAGGAAGGCAGCACTCCGTTTTCAGACAGCTCGTGCAGCCCCGAGATTATCAATTGTGCGGCCACGAAGAACAGGATGACGGTCGTGACCCTGAAGAACTTTTGTAAATTAATGCGAACGCTGCCCTTTACGAACATCACGCCAAACAGGATCGCAACACTCACCCCCAGCAACGTGCCCAGAAAGCTGAGCAGTTCGGTGGAATTGAGTGAAACAGCTCCGAGGATGAGAACGGTTTCGACTCCTTCGCGCAGCACCATCAGGAAAGACAAACAAAAACAGGCCGAAAGCGGCGTTCCGACCGGCCAGCATGCCGACTTTGCCCTCAATGTGTCCCTTAAGGGCGCGGCCCGTCTTCATCATGAAAATGATCATGGTGATGACGAAGAAGGCTGCGGCCAGCATGATCCAGCCTTCAAAAATATCCTGGTTCCAATGGGTGCGGGAGAGCAGGATGGCGATCCCGATGCTGCCTAGGAAAGCGGCAGTCAGAGCGGCAAAGACCGATTTCCGGAGTTCGGGCCGCCCGATCTTGGACAGATAGGCAAGGGTGATGCCGACCATGAGAGCGGCTTCGACCCCTTCGCGCAAAGTAATGATGAATGCCTGCAGCATGTGGAAAATTCAAGCCCTTTAGATGCAACTCAGTTGCAATTATGACTGTGAATTAACGCCTCAGTAAGCATAGTCTCCCCCGGGTGCGGGCGTCAACGGACATTGGCCAATTGCCAGTTGGCTATCGTCCGTCAGGCCAGTCCAATTTTTGGAGTGACCCTACCGGAGAAGGTGTAGCTAGCTGGCGCAAGAACTGTGCAGGGGGCCGGCACTACAACTGTTTCAGGAAATCGCTTTACTTCTTCCAGTTGGGGAAACAATTTTTCTTCCGCCTGAAATTCCGCCGAGTGCACACATCGGCGGCTGCCGCGTAACTCTTACCGGGATGTTTCAGGTGCAGCATCTCGTGGTAGACGATGTAGTCGACCGCGTACTGGGGAACGCGGGGATGGTCAAAGATGCGGCTTACCACGATGGCATTGTGCGCCGGATCGTAATGTCCGAGGCTGTTGCGGGAGTGGTTACGACTCCAAGTCAATAGTGGACGGGCCAGCAGTCCATGGAAAAACCTGGTATTGAGGTCTTCGAAGACCGCCTCGAGATTGTAGGTGCGACCCTGGGAGGAATGGAGATGCTTGCGTCCACGCATCTGCCGTACCAGGTGAGCCTTCCGAGTGATGTCGTGGCTCGAAATGTACCGGCGATAACGAGTCGCGGCCTCGCGCTCCACCGGCTTGCGGTACATCTTCGCCAGAAGAATGTGTGCAATGGCCTGTAGCACAGCCGCAGGGGCGCCTTCCAGCAGGTCGGAAAGGCGCACCAGGAGTTTTCCCTCACGCATTCGAATGGTGTTCTTGATGCTGGTGAAAGCGAAGAAATCAACCTTGAGTTCGGGTACAGGATCGCGAGGGCGGAGTTCCCGGTAGGTTTCCTGGAAGATGTGGGGAAGGCCGTCTCGCACAAACGTAGGTTATCACGAACAAAATCTTAAACCGCAAAGGGCGCAAGAGAAAATCAAGATCGGGGTTACGGCTTCGTCTTTTTCTTTTGCTTGGCTGCCTCTTCCTGTTCAGTGAGCAACTGGCGATGGTCCTGGGCGCTGTTGTCGAGGGTCTCGAGCGCGGTTGATAGCAGGAATTCGTAATGCTGCATCTCTTCTTTTGCGGTACTAGCTGCGTCTTGCAAAGCGCGAAGTTTGGCCTGGAACTCGGTGTCGGCTTCGATCACCGTTTTCAACACCTTGCGCAGATCTGATTTACGTCCGACGTAGGTGTCAATGTTTTCGTTCATTTCGTCGTAAACATCGAGGAACTCCTGCAACCGGTCGTGGGTTTCCTGGCCTCGATCTGGTGTTTTGGGATCGGACCGCGCCTGTTCGAGCGCCGCTAACCGCGCCCGCGCAAATTTAACGTACAGTTTGAGGCGGAGGTCAGGCTCCAGGGCGGTGTCGCGGAGTTGATCGATCTCCGGATTGGTCAGTGACTCGCGTTGCCGCTGAGCAAGTACAGGCGACAACAACAGCAGCGCCAGCGCGCATCCGGCCATGGCAGATCGAACCCGCGTCATTTCTTCTCCTTCTTCATTTCTTTCTTGCCGAACATGGCCGACAACAGATCGGTCCGCATCCTTTCCAGGCGATCGATGGCTTGCTGAACCGGGGCTTGATCGTCAAAAGGGAGGTTGTGCTTGATGTCGCGAAATTTCTCCGTCATTTTGCGCAAAGCAATCTCCGTATCTTTCAGTTTCTTTCCCGTGCTGGCGGCAGCATCACTGGCTTTCTCAGAATAGGTCACCACGTCAGCCAGAGCCTTGTTGCCGGCATCAGAGTCACCAGCCTGATAGAACTTGTCGGCTGATTCTGCCTGCAGGCGGGCGATTTTGATGTACAAAGTGGGGCGTTCTCCTGCCGAAGCCGACTCTGAGCGGGCAATCAGCTGTTCAAGGCTCTCGTCATTGAACGCAAAGGCGCGCGGGCGCGCGGCGAGAGAAGCCACCACTACCAGGAGCACGAAAACTGTTCCCTGCATCCGAATCATTTAGTTATTTCCTGGGCTCGATCGCGATCAGGCGATGGCGAGCCTGAAACTCCTGATCGGGAAATTGCCCAGTCGCCTTTTCAAGGAAACGGTGGTAATTCTCCGCTGCGGGCTTGTACTGGCGCAAGTGATCATAAGCCGTGGCACGCAGGAAGTAGCCAATTGGTACTTCCGGGAGAATCTTGGCGCGGGCGTCGAGGACCTTTATGACCAGTTCGTAGTTCTTGGTTTCGTTGGCAGCACCAGCCAGGTCACCGTAAGCAGGCCCCAGATCGGGCTTTAGCTGGATCGCGGCCATCAATTGCTGTTCTGCTTCCGGAAACCTTTTCTGCTTGAGAAGAACCCGGCCCAGGCCATAGCGAAATTCACCGTCATTTGGCTTGGCAGCGAGCAGGGAACGAAACTGGGCTTCAGCGAGGTCGTATTTCTTGGCGTCAATGTAAAGGTCAGCCAAGTCGCGCTGAACACCGGCGTCATTCGGAGCCAGCTTCTGCGCCTCCTGCAACTCCGCGATCGCCGGCTCGGGCTGGCCATCGGCGGCCAGCATGCGCCCCAATTGCATGTGCGCACCCGCGTCAGTTGGGTGGAGCACAACCAGCTTACGCAGAATTTCCTCGGCGTCAGTGAAGCGATGGCCGCGCATGTAGATATTGGCCATGCCGGTGAGGGCGTCAACCGAGGAAGGATCGAGTGCGAATGCCTGTTTGTACTCCTGCTCGGCGTCGGCATATCGATTTTGGGATTCCAGGAGTGGCCCGGCCGAGAGATGTGGTTCGGGGTCCTTGGGGTCGAGGTGTGCTGCCTGCGTATAAGCCTCGAGTGCTGCATCCGGCTTCGTTGCTTCGAGCAGGTGTCCCAGGGACAGCCAGGCGCGAGCTTGGCCCTCCTGAACGTGCGACGTAGGCCTCAGCCTGGTGGCGGCGCGGAGAAACTGTTCGGCATCGGGCTGGCCGGCCTTCACCAGGGTAAGGCCCAGATTGAGATTGGATTCGAACACGTCCGGCTTGGCCGCGACGGACTTGCGATAGGCGGTGACGGCCTCGTCGGTCTTGCCGAGTGCGTTGTAGATGAATCCCAAGTCAAACCATGCAGCAAAGTTTTGCGGATCGTCAGCAACAACTTTTTTCAGCAAAGGTTCGGCGGCGGCATAGTCCTTCTTTTCGATCGCACTTTCAGCCTGGATGAGTTCGGGTGGGGAAGAGGGATCTTCCACCTCGACCTTGTGATGGCGAACGGTCTTGCCGGTGGTTTGGGCGGTCGGGAGACTGGAGGTCAAGGCAAAAGCCGTGGCGATCACCAAAACACGTAGGCCCAGACGTCCTCGTCTGGGGCGAGCGTAGCTCGCCAGGAATTGTTCGTGCGCGATCCGGGTCCCACCTGCGGAGCTTCGCTCCGCCGGGCGGGTGGGGACGCCCGCCCCTACGTGGCCGTAGGTAGTGCCATCTGCCCGTACGTGGACATGGCCGCTAGTTTCCATTCAGGACCTGCGCCAGGAACTTTCCCGTGTATGAGTTCGGTAGCTTCGCGATAGCCTCCGGCGTGCCGGCTCCAACCACATAACCCCCGCGCTCGCCGCCTTCCGGGCCAAGATCGATCACCCAGTCTGCAGTCTTGATGACTTCCAGATTGTGCTCGATCACCAGGATCGAACCCCCTGCTTCGATTAGACGCCGGAAAGCGGAGAGTAGTTTGCTAACGTCGTCGAAATGAAGGCCAGTGGTGGGTTCGTCGAAGATATAGAGCATGCGGTTGCGCCGGCGGGCCTGGCCGGAAACATTCGATGGGCGGCCAATGTCGCGTGTCGCCGGCTGCAGATGCGCCGCCAGTTTCATGCGCTGCGCCTCGCCACCAGACAACGTTGTGGCGGACTGGCCGAGGCGCAGATAGCCTAGGCCCACTTCTTCCAGCACCCGCAGCTTGTCTACTACCTTGGGCACACCGGAGAAAAAGTGCAAAGCTTCTTTTATGGTTAAATTCAGCACTTCGTGAATGTTTTTGCCGCGATATCGCACCTCAAGCACCTGTGGCTTGTAGCGTGCGCCTTTGCACTCTTCGCAGACCAGTTCGACGTCCGCAAGGAATTGCATTTCGACGGTAACCGTGCCGTCGCCCTGGCAGGTTTCACAGCGCCCTCCCGGAATGTTGAAGGAGAAGTGGCCAGCGGAGAAACCGCGTTTCTTCGACTCCGGCAGGGAAGCAAATAGATCGCGAATTCCGTCGAAGGCCTTGGTGTAGGTGACCGGATTGGAACGTGGAGTTCGCCCGATGGGGGATTGATCCACCAGAATCACGTCGTCGATGAGATCGTCGCCCTCCAGTTCACTCCAATCATGCGAAGGGAAAGGCGTGCCGTTGTTGTGTCCGTTGAGAGCCTGCTTCTTGGCGGCTGACAACGCTTGAAACAGAACGTCATGCAACAGTGTGGATTTGCCCGACCCGGAAACTCCGGTGATGGCCACGAGCATCCCCAATGGAACCGACAAGTCGATGTTTTTGAGATTGTGTGCCCGTGCCCCAAAAATCTTGATCTGTCGCGAGCCCGGCTTGCGCCGCGCCGGCGGGAGCTGAATGCGGAGTTCGCCGGAAAGGTAGCGCCCGGTAAGGGAAGCGGGCGCTTTCAGGATTTCGTCGTAACTGCCGGCGGCGATTACCTGTCCTCCACTTTCTCCAGCGCCTGGTCCAAGATCGAGGATGCGATCAGAGGCGCGCATCACGTCAGGATCGTGCTCGACGACCAAGATTGTGTTTCCCAGGTCGCGCAGATCGTGCAATATCTTGATCAGCCGGTGAGTGTCGCGGCTGTGAAGTCCGATGGACGGTTCATCCAACACGTACAACGTTCCGACCAGACGCGAGCCCAGCGAAGTCGCGAGCTGGATGCGCTGTGCTTCTCCGCCGGAGAGGGTTGACGCCAACCGGTCCAGAGTCAGGTATTCGAGCCCCACGTCAATTAGGAATTGCAGCCGTTCCTGAATTTCCTGGAGTAACTTGTCGGCAATGGCAGATTCCTGCCCGGTCAGCTTGACCTCAGCAAAAAACTTCGCGACTTCCTCAACAGTCATGCTGGTGATCTGGCAGACGTTCTTGCCTGCGATCTTGACCTGCTGAGCTTCTATGCGGAGGCGAGCACCGCCACAGGCCGAGCAGGTCGAATATCCGCGATAACGGCTCAGAAAGACACGTACGTGCAACTTGTATTTCTTGCGTTCGAGATGATTGAAGAAGCCACGCACGCCGGCGAACTTGCCCTCCCCTTCGACAATCATGCGGCGTTGCTCGGAATCGAGTTCAGCCCAGGCAACATCGAGCGGGATATTCGCTTGCTTGGCAAAACGCTTCAGTTCGGTGAACAGTGGACGGTATTTAGGCTTGGTCCAGGGCTCGATAGCGCCCTGGTTCAAAGTCTTCGATTTGTCGGGTATCACCAGATCAAGATCGAAGTCGATGGTGTTGCCGAAGCCCTGGCAACGCGGGCAGGCTCCGTAGGGGTTGTTGAAAGAAAACAGGCGCGGCTCGGGCTCCTCGTAGCGCAGGTGGCAGCGTTTGCACTCGAAGCGTTGCGAAAAACGCAGCTGCTGGGATGGCCGATCGTCGCGCGAGGCAGTCTCAAAGATGACTTCGCCGGATTCGCGATAGCTGATTTCGATAGCGTCCACGATGCGGGCACGGGCGTCGGGAGCGACGGCCAGCCGGTCCACCAACAGGAAGACAGGCTGGCTGAAATCGACGTCGAGCAGGGACTCGGGGGTGGAGAATTCGAAGATCTGGCCGTTCTGATAAAGGCGATTGAAACCGCGCTGGCGCAGTCCGGAGAGGCGGGTCTTCAGGTGATCAGATAGGGCGGTATCGGGCTTATGCCGAGGGCGGGACGCCCTCGGGACAGCCGGGGGGACGCCGGCGCTACGGTCAGTGGTCCGTTTCTTGGCGCGGGCTGGTTCCTCGGTGGGGCTTGCCGGTACACCGGCTTGCAACGGGAATAGTACGTTCAGGCGGAAGCCCTCGCCTAGCGCCAGTACGGCGTCAGTTACCTCATCTACTGTGTCTTTCTTGACTTCCTGGCCGCACTGCAGACAGAAGGTCCGTCCGACGCGGGCAAACAGTAGCCGGAGGTAGTCGTATATCTCAGTGGCTGTGGCTACCGTGGATCGCGGATTGCGCGTGGTGTTTTTCTGGCGGATGGCTACGGCTGGAGCGATGCCATCGATTACGTCCGCGTCAGGTTTTTCAATGCGCTCCAGAAACTGGCGGGCATAGGCGGAGAGCGACTCGACGTAGCGACGCTGGCCCTCGGCGTAGATGGTGTCGAAGGCAAGCGATGACTTGCCGGAGCCGGAAACGCCAGTGACTACGGTTAAAGAATTGTGCGGGATTTCAAAGTCCACATTCTTGAGGTTGTGAACCCGGGCACCGCGAACAACTATTGTTTCCGTGGACATCTGTAAAAGAGGGACCGTCGCTGCCGCTTCCTTCACCATCTACCCTGCAGGGTGCTCAGATGGCTTCAGCAGCGGTAGGGAATCTTTCTATTATAAGGCAAGGTGGGTGGTGTTGCGGTGGGTCAGACTGGGGGTGTTCGGTTCAACTATATGGACGAGGCAAAACAAAAGGCCCCGAGCAATCGGAGCCTTGAACCCTGTCATGGTGCACCTCAAGTATCTTGTAGGCGATACCGAGGTGTCAATGCCTTTCGAATGGTGATTTGTCGGAGAGATTATCCCTGCTTTTTCTCTCCGGGAACACTACTCCACGTAAACAGAGTGGCGTATGGACCCGACGGGGATCAAACCCGCACCTTCACCATGACAGGGAGATGTGCTCTCATTTACACCACGGGCCCGGTTTCAGAGTGTACCGATTGGAAATGGGGTTTCTAAGAGAAATTCATCCAAAGCAGCGTCGAAAACCCAAGACGGGAAGTGCTTAAGAACGTCCTGCTTGCTGTTCTTGATCCCGCTTCTTGCTGTAGCGAACTGCCATGCCTGCTCCCAAGGTCATGAAGCCCACGGGAGGGAGAAGCAAGACCAGCACGGCGCGGCTGATGGCGTTCTGGCCTTCTTTGCTTGTGCCTTGGGCGGAGGTGTAGCACATGGCACAGCCCTGGCTGAAGGCGGGAGCTGCCCATAGCATCAGAAATAACGCGAGAGTCGCGAGCCGTAACTTCATTTCAATCCGAGGTACAGAATCCGAAACGCGTCGGGCAAGAAGACCAGCATCATGGCTAAGCAGAATACCAGCGAACTCATGGTAACCCACTTCATGGGTGAGATTTCAAACTTCAAATGCATGAAGTAGCCAATGATGAGTCCAGCTTTTAAGAGGGAAAGCCCCATCAGAATAGTGAGCATCCGAACCGGTTCCATATTCTGGTAGGCCAGGTAGACTTCGATGCCGGTCATGACCAGCAACGCCGCCCAAACCCACAAGAACTGGCCTTTGGAATGATGCCGTTGCTCTTCGGCCACTCGCCCTTCAATCGCTAACTGGGTTGCATCCATCATTGGAAGGATCTCTCCTCGATAGTTTCCTTGCTACGCCATCGTCTCTAAACAATCCTTGTCGACATCAGGTAAACCAGCGGGAAAATGAACATCCAAACCAGATCTACGAAGTGCCAGTAGAGGCCCGCGACCTCAACGTCGGAGGCGTCGTACACCTTGGGCTTCAACCAGAGAATGATAGAGATCACAATGGCCGTTACCAGCAGCACATGAGCACCGTAGTGGAACGGACTATAAGCCGGTGTCGCCTGCCATGCCACCAGCCACAGGCCCAGCAGGATGGGGATGAACCATTTGCGGAGGGCGATCACGCCGAGGTATACGACGCCTAACGTGACGTGCAACATGTGCATTCCGGTCAAGCCAAAAAAAGTCGCGGCAAACTGCGGAACGGTTTTGGTTACCTCTGCAAACTCGGCGCTACCCTCGTGTCCGGGAGGGACGGGGAACACCGGCAGGCTCAGGCCTTCTGCAATGAGGTTGCTCCACTCGCGGCCGTGAAGAATGACGAACCCCATACCACAGGCCATGGTGGCAAGCAGCCAGAGGCGCTGGGCCTTGGCATTCGCCAGAGCGGCGGACCGCACTGCAAAAACCATGGTCAGCGAACTGGTGAGCAGAAACGCGGTCATCAGGGTGGCGTTCCTGATGCTTTCCGAATGGAACGGAGTGGGCCAATTCGGTGTGGACACGCGGCCGTAGGTGTAGGCATACAGCAGGGCCCCGAAGGTGAGTGAGTCGGAGAGCAGAAACAGCCACATCCCGATTTTCTTGGAATAGGTGCCAAACAAGGACGGTTCGTAAACGCCCGTCCCCTGCTGCACCGCGACATCCGACATGGGTTGTCTCCTGGTAGTATTGAAAATCAACCAGCTAACGTTACGACAGCCTAAAAGCAGGTCCCTCCACTACGCTCGCTGCGCTCCGGTCGGGATGACAATTTATGTAAAGTTACCAACGACGCTAGCGCACGAACTCCAACAGACCAAAAATGTAAATCCAAACAAAAGCCATGAAGTGCCAGTACCAGGCAGTAACATCGACTACGATGCGGCGTCCTTCCACCGACCGGTGCAACATCGCCGTGGCAACAGCGTAGAGCAGTACCAGCAGCCCGCCGGCCAGGTGTACGGCGTGGGTAGCCGTGAGCAAATAAACCATGGAGCTGCTTGGACTGGTGGCCAGGTAAAATCCGCGCGCGGCAAGCTCCCGCCACGCCATCCACTGTCCGGTCAGGAAAGCCAGCCCCAGTACTACGGTTGCGCCGAGCCAGGGGAAGTTACGCTCCTTGCCGATAGAGACTCCGGGAATGGACTGCACCGGAGCCAACGCCGCCTGACGCGTAATTTGCCGTCTCGCTAGTTCCACCGTGATGCTGCTGAGGACGAGCAGCAGAGTGTTCATCAGGAGCAATCCCGTGGGCAAATTCACCTGCAGCCAGTCGTGAACGTAACCACCAGTGCGGTCGTCGAGCGTCGGCAGTCCGCGCCGCATGATGTAAACGCTGGTGAAGGAAACGAACACCATGGTGCTGGAGACAAGGCCAACCAGCAGTCCTAGCCGGGTGCGACGCAGGCGCTGGCCGTAGTCGGGAGAACCGTTGCCACCACGATCCCCACCGCCGCCACCCAGGACGGGCGGCTGTGCGCCACCGCGACCGTATCCGGTTTTCGGATCCTTTACCGCGGAATCGTTAATCGTGACTGAAGGACTCAAAGTTGCCATGTCGGAACGTTGTTCTGAACTATGTGGCGCGGGCACCCTCGCCCGTGGGCTTGCTAATGTGACGTTACCGTCGCCGGGTCCGTCTGCATTACGTAGTCTTTCGGCGCTCCGGGAACGCTGTACTCGTACGGTCCGTGATAGACCACCGGAGTCTTTCCGCCGAAGTTGTCGTGCGGAGGCGGCGTAGCCGTGGTCCATTCCAGGGTCGTCGCTTCCCAGGGGTTGTCGCTCGCCTTCGGACCTTTGAACATGCTCCAGAAGAGATTGATCACAAAGATGAACTGGGCGCCAATGGTCACGAATGCCGCATAGGTCATGAACTGGTTCAGCGGAATCAAATGCTGCAGATAGGCGAGTTCAGTGAACTGGGAATACCGCCGCGGCTGTCCCGCCATGCCGAGATAGTGCATGGGCATGAAGATGGCGTAGGTGCCCGCCAGAGTGAGGAAGAAGTGAACCCGGCCCCACCTCTCGTTCATCATGCGCCCGAACATCTTGGGGAACCAGTAGTAGGTCCCGGCGAACATGCCGAAGATCGCCGCGACGCCCATGATCAGGTGGAAGTGTCCCACCACGAATGCAGTGTCATGTAAAGGAATGTCGAGGACCGGCTGGGCCAAGAACGGACCACTCAATCCTCCCGAGACGAACAAGGAAACGAATCCGATGGCATAGAGCATCGGAGTCTGGAAGCGCACGCGGCCACCACGGATCGTCCCCAACCAGTTAAACGTCTTGATTGCAGAAGGGACGCCGATGGCCATCGTCATGATGGAAAAAGCGAAGGCCGAATACGGGCTCATGCCGCTCATGAACATGTGGTGTCCCCAGACCATGAAGCCGAGGAATCCAATTCCCATGATGGCGTAGACCATCGCCTTGTAGCCGAAGATCGGCTTGCGGGAGAACGTGGAAAGCAGCTGCGACGCCACACCCATGCCGGGCAGAATGGCGATGTAGACCTCGGGGTGTCCGAAGAACCAGAACAAGTGCTGCCACAGCAGCGGCGAACCGCCCTTGTGGCCCATGATCTGGCCATTCACTACAACCAGCGGGACATAGAAGCTGGTACCGAGGTTGCGATCCAGCAATAGCAAAATGCCGGCTGAAAGCAGAACGCCGAAGGCCAGCAATCCAAGGATCGCCGTGATGAACCAGGCCCAAACGGTGAGTGGCATGCGCATCATGGTCATGCCCTTGGCCCGCAAATCCAGTACGGTGGTGATGAAATTCAGAGCGCCCATCAACGATGCCACGCAGAAGATGGCAATACTGGTAATCCACAAATCCGCGCCTAGCTGTTCACCTGGCCCAGCGCTTGGCAGTGCGCTCAGTGGAGCGTACCCAGTCCAGCCGTGGAGTGGTGCGCCTCCAGTCACGAAAAAGGCAGCAAGAATGGTAATGAACGCGATGAAAGTGGTCCAGAATGAAAGCATATTCAGGACCGGGAACGCCATATCCGGCGCGCCAATCTGGATCGGCAAAAAATAATTGCCGAACCCGCCCTGCGGCGCTGTGGTCAGCACGAAGAACACCATGATGGTGCCGTGCATGGTCAGCAGGCTTAGGTAGGTTTCCGGTTGGATGTGACCAACCAGCGGCAGATCTGCCGCCGGCCAAATCATGTGGATGCGCATCAACAGCGAGAGGAACATGCCCACAAACACTGCAACCAACGCCAGAAAGTAATACTGCAGGCCGATGACCTTGTGGTCCAGGCTGAAGATATATTTGCGAATGAAGCTGGTTGGAGCGGCGTGGGCATGAACCGCGTGCGAGTCGTGTCCGTGGGGATCGTGAGCGTCTTGGGCCACCATAGGATTATTGTTTCTCCACTTCGCGTGCCGCCAGCCACTTGTCGAAATCCTCCTGGCTGACGACTTTCAGCATGCCGTGCATTTTGTAATGACCGAGGCCACAAAGCTCGGCGCAGGCAATTTCGTAGTCGCCGACTTCGGTTGGAGTGAAGTGCATGTGAATTTCAAGGCCAGGAACCGCATCCTGCTTGAAGCGCATACTAGGAACAAAGAAGCTGTGAATTACATCCACGGCGCGAAGGCGCAGATCCACCTGACGATTGACCGGCAGGTACATAGTCGCGGTGACTACGTCGTCTTTAGCCGCTGGATCGGAGGTGTCGAGGCCAACCGCGGCCTCGTTGCCCGCGGAAGGATCCATCAGCTTGGGGCTGGTGGCGCCGAACTTGCCGTCGGGTCCGGTGTAGCGGAAATACCAGGCAAATTGCATGCCGGTAACTTCCACCGGAATCGATCCCGCTTCAGCAGGGGCAAAGCGCTCGTGGGCCCAGACATTGCTTCCCATGAGATTCAGGCCGACAAAGAGCACGGCGGTAAGGGCGGTCCACAGCACTTCGAGCTTGGTGTTGCCGTGGGAATACTCAACCTTCTTGGCTCCGGCGCGGTCGCGGTACTGCCACACGAAAAGCCCCAACGCGCCTTGCGCGGCAACAAAGACGATTCCCATCAGGACATAGGTTAGGGCGAACTGATTGTCAATAAATGCAGCCGAAGTGGAAGCGCCGTGAGGTAGCCACCAAGTTTTCGCCACGAAGAAGTAGGTGCTGAAGAAGGTGATCAGCCAGATAATCGCGAGAAGAGCGAGCCCCATCTACCAGACCTCCTGAAGGCCGTGGAATTCGCACAGCGACAAAATGAAAACAAAAAAACAAATCTGCGGATCGCCCGGAAGTCTATCACAGCTCTACGTGATGGGCGCAAGCTTGAGTTTGACACGTTAACCACAGAAGACACGGAGTGCACACTGGAACATAATCGTACTCGGCGCGCCGGTATAAAATCTCTCGCTTATGCTCAAAAAGCCTCACGGCCGCGGTCATGGACTCCGAAATGTCCCGTTACTGAAGAATCAGTGCTTCGCTTGCGGGCCCGACAATGCCGCCGGCATGCATTTGAAGTTCACCTACGACAAGAAGCGTCAGACATTCGTCTGCCACTTTCGCCTGGACGAGCGCTATACCGGACCTCCGGGACACTGCCACGGCGGTATCATTGCCACAATTCTGGACGAAGCCATGGGCAAGGTGAACAAGGTGCGGCAGGTGATCGCAGTGACTGCACAGATGACGGTGGACTACCTGCGTCCGGTGCCGCTCAACAAACCGCTGCGAGTGGAGTCACGAGCGGTCAGTTCGCTTCAACGGAAGCACGTGAACATGGGCGAGATTCTGAATCAGAAGGGCGAAGTGCTGGCCCGCGGACAAGCGCTTTTCATCTCCGTCGATGCCGAGAGAATGTTCGCGAAGTTTGTGAAGTAAGTGTGGGGCGTGGCCTTGATGCCGAGTTCAGGCCACCGTCCTTCACCGCCGGCAAGCTTCCAGCGCTCGCGCAAGTTCCACGACCCCGCGGCGCAACTCCCGCGCATCGACGGCTGCGAATCCGAGTAGCAGCCCTTGTCTGGGGAACCGACGGGTAGAGTACCTACTGATCGGAATCACCTCCACCCCAAGCCGGGCCGCCTCCTCCGCGGCGCGATCCGCACGAATTCCCGGCGCTAGCCAGCCTACGGTTTGCAGACCCGCCTCGACACTTGGGATTTCGAGCAAACCGTCCAGCCTGGATCGAGAGGATTCCAGAAACACTCCCAGGCGTTGGGCATAGAGTTCGCGCATGCGGCGAATGTGCCGCGCGAAATGCCCCTCCGTGATGAAGTCGCAAAGCACTGCCTGATCCAGCAGAGGAGCGTGGCGCATGGAGACCGACTGGGCCGCGGCAAAACGATCCACCATCGTCGGCGGTACTACGAGGTAGGCCAGACGAAGGGCGGGAAACAGAACTTCATTGAATGTGCCAGCAAAAATGACCACTCCTGCACGGTCAAGCCCTTGTAGCGCTGGAATTGGCCGGCCTGAGTAACGGTATTCGCTGTCGTAATCGTCTTCAAAGATGAGGGTACGCGAGCGGCGAGCCCACTCCAGCAGCGCCAGGCGTCGGCGCAGGGTCATGGTGACTCCGAGGGGGAACTGGTGGGCGGGCGTGACATAAACGAGCTTGGCCGTTCGCCAGCGTCGCCGGCCCAACTCCAGGTCCAGGCCTTCCGCGTCCACTGGCACCGGGCAGACTTTGGCTCCCACCGCGCGGAAAACAATCGCAGCACCCGGATAGCCCGGTTCTTCCACCCACACCGGATCCTCCGGATCGAGCAGCAGGTGCGCGGCGCGCTCCAATGCTTCCTGCACTCCGGAGGTGATCAGCACCTGGTCGACGGAACACTTCACGCCCCGCGAGGCGTTGAGATATTCCGCGACCGCCTGGCGAAGCGGACGATATCCCAGGGCTTCCCCTCCGGCAAGCAACTGCGTCGAAGCCCTGCGGAGGCGGCGAGCCGCCACCTGCGCCCAAAGCGTGGTGGGAAAGACATCGAGCGCTGCCTGGTTGGCGCGAAAGGCGCGCGTGATGCGCGGCTCGCTGCCGCGAAATTGCTTCAGGCGCTGTGCGTATGACGACCATCCCACGCGGCGGGGTCCTGCTACTCGGCCTGCACCGGTGCGCGCCACTTGCAATAGGTCGTCAGGAAGCACCTGACTGACGTAGGTCCCAGCTCCGACTCGGCCCTCCACGTAGCCTTCAGACCTTAGCTGTTCAAACGCAGTCACAACCGTGGCGCGTGAGAGTTTGTAATCGCGTGCCAGGTCCCGGGTAGCAGGAATGCGAGCTCCGGGCGCGATTCGCCCTTCCAGGATCGCGGAGCGCAGTTCTCCGTAGAACCAGCGGTAGAGCGGCGTTCCGGGTGAGGGAGCCGACAGGCTCAAGGGTAGGAATGTGGCCGACTTAGGCATTGCGTCCTTGGTCGTTGGCCGTTAGTCGTTGGCTGGTCATCTTGGGATTCAGAGCCAACGACCACGGACCAACGACCAGACCGAGTATTGGTATGGACAGAATAGCGTAAATGGACCTTCTGGCAAGTCCACTTTAAGACTATTGTATCAGCTCTGGGTAAACAGGAGAAAAGCTCATGTCGCAGAACAACGGAAGCTCGACCAGTTTGCGTCTGAAGACCGGGTTGGCGGAGATGCTCAAGGGCGGCGTCATCATGGACGTCACCAACGCCGAGCAGGCGGTGATTGCCGAGAAGGCCGGTGCGGTGTCGGTAATGGCGCTGGAGCGCGTTCCGGCGCAGATTCGCGCTGAGGGCGGCGTGGCACGCATGGCCTCGCCCAAGAAGATTCGCGAGATCATGGCCTCGGTTTCCATTCCCGTAATGGCCAAGTGCCGCATCGGGCATTTTGCGGAAGCCCAAATACTTCAGGAACTGGGCGTGGACTACATCGACGAGTCCGAAGTCCTGACCCCGGCCGACGAGGCCCATCACGTGGACAAGCATGCGTTCAAGGTTCCGTTCGTGTGCGGTGCGCGCAATCTGGGTGAGGCTCTGCGGCGGATTGCCGAGGGCGCGGCCATGATTCGCACCAAGGGCGAGGCCGGCACCGGCGACGTGGTGCACGCCGTGAAGCACATGCGGCAGATTGTGCAGGAGATGAAGATCCTGACCGTGCTGGGCGAAGAGGAGCTCTACGCGAAGGCCAAGGAGCATCAAGCGCCTTACGAGTTGGTGAGGATGGTGGCCAAGGCAGGGAAGCTTCCGGTGCCGAACTTCTCAGCTGGCGGAATAGCCACCCCTGCGGACGCGGCGCTGGTGATGCAGTTAGGCGCGGAGTCGGTGTTTGTCGGCTCCGGTATCTTCATGCAGGATTCGACCACCTTTGCCAATCCGGAAGAAGCAGCGAAGCGAGCCAAGGCGATCGTGCTCGCTGCCACGCACTTCAACGACCCTAAAGTATTACTTGAGGTCAGCGAGGACCTGACTGGGGCGATGAAGGGTCTGGCGGTAGCGGGGCTGGATGAGGCACACATGCTGCAAAACAGGGGCTGGTAATCGAGCTTTCAGCCGTCAGCACTCAGCGTTCAGCCAATTGACGGTGAGTGCTGGGGGCTAAGTGCAGTATTTCGCCGCCGACAGACAACTCATGAAAATTGGAGTCCTTGCCCTGCAGGGCGATTTTGACGCTCACCGCCGACGCCTGGAAGAACTGGGCGCCGAAGTCGTCTTTGTCAAGAAGCCCGAGCAACTGGATGGCATCGACGGCCTGGTCATCCCCGGCGGTGAGTCTGGCACGTTTCTCAAGTTGCTGGGCGAGGCTGGATTCGAAAAGCTGAAACAGTTTGTCGGCACCAAACCCACGTTCGGAACCTGTGCCGGGGCCATCTTGTTGGCGAGCGAAGTGGAGAACCCGAAGCAGGCAGGGCTTGGCGCAATCGACATCGGCATCCGCCGCAACGCTTACGGCCGGCAAGTGGATAGCTCCATCCGCGAAGGCAGACTTATCCAAGAAAAGCTGGGCCAGTCTCCGATCGAAATGGTGTTCATCCGCGCGCCCAAGATCGAACGCGTGGGGGCTGGAGTCGAAGTTATTGCGACCGAGGGCAGCGATCCCGTGGCTGTCCGGCAGGGCAAGGTGATGGCAGCGACGTTTCATCCGGAGCTTTCCGACGACCCGCGAGTGCATCAGGTCTTTCTTGACATGGTTCGCAACGGGAACGGCAGAGAACATTGAATCTGAAAGCGTTGATCTCCCCGGTTGTCTGATGTAGATTGCCACGCCATGGAGCAATCAAGCTCGGATGTTCCCAGATGCATCCTGGTCACGGGCGCGACGGGCAAAGTAGGAAGCCATTTCATCGACCGAGTTCTTCGGTCGGACAATCACCACAACATCCGCATCCGTGCCTTGTGCCACAACCGGCTCCTGGAGCCGCGCCCCCGGCTGGAAGTCGCGCAGGGAAGCATTGCCGATCGCAATGTAGTGACCAGGGCGATGCAGGGGGTTACGCACGTGCTCCATTGCGCGACCTGCAAGGAAACTCCCGACGAGGTCATCGACGTAACCGTTAAGGGCCTGTTCTGGCTGCTCGAAGAGTGCCGCGGCAGTTCGTCGTTCCAGCAGATCATATTGATTGGCGGGGATGCTGCGTTGGGACACTTTTTTTATCCTCATTCGATTCCGGTGACCGAGGAACAGAAGCACAGCGCGTATCCCGGTTGCTACGCTCTCTCGAAGGTGCTCGAAGAGGTCATGCTGGAGCAGTATTTCACTCAGTATGACCTCAACGGATGTTGCCTGCGTGCGCCCTGGATCATGGAAAAAGATGACTTCAAATACTCGCTATCGTTCGGCGAAGACGTCTTCGGAGGACCGCGATGGCGCGACCTGGTTGGAACGAAACTAGCCGCCGAATACATCAAGGCCGGCGCCGTTCCGGTCATGCTTGATCCCAACGGCAAAGCCATGAAACGCAATTTCGTACATGTCAGCGATTTGGTGGAAGCCATCCTGCTTGCCCTCGACCACCCCAAAGCCCGGCAGCAAACCTTCAACATCTGTATGGACGAACCGGTTGACTATCAGGAAGTGGCTGATTACTTGCGTCAGACGCGCAAGCATCCCTCGGTCGCGGTCTCTACGCCGTTTTGGTCAACCTGGCTGGATAGCGCCAAGGCGAAGTTCCTGCTGGGATGGAGGCCCCAGTTCGACCTGAAGCGGCTGATCGATGAATCGTGGGGCTACCAGCGGAGTCCGGATGATCCGCGAAAGGTCTGGTATCCGGGATAGTGCGTTGATAGGAAAGCTTCTGCCGCCCCCGCACGAGCGGGCCTGCCCTGAGCGAAGTCTAAGGGACGCTCGCGCCTACATTTTCCCTTCATCCAAAAAAACTCTTGACAAGATATGTATGTAACGATATGGTTACGCATCATGCGGAACCGTTCGGTTACATATTCGACTGAAGCCGCGTTTCACGCCCTGGCTGACCCCACCCGCCGGGCGGTGCTCGATCTGCTGCGTGGTGGTAGCCAGCCCGCCGGGCAGATCGCGAGTGCCTTCCCGGTGTCGCGGCCGGCCATCTCCAAACATTTGCGATTACTGCGGCGCGCCCACCTGGTGCAGGAACGGCGCGAAGGGCGGCATCGTCTCTATCAACTCACCCCGGAGCCGTTGAAAGCCGTAGATTCATGGCTGCAGCAATACCGGGTCTTCTGGCAGAGCAGCCTTACCAATTTGAAATCTTTTGTAGAAACCGAATACGCCAAGGAAAGTACCCAGCATGGCACGAAGCACAAATAACTTCTGGAAGAAAAAAGAAAGGAAAGAAAGGGAGGAAGAGAAATGAAAACACTACGCGATGCAGTTGCAATCGCCGTTGCCGTAACCTCCCTGGCCGCGACTATGGCGTTTGCCGCGTCTGATGCCCAGAAATCCTTCGAGCAACTCAAGGGGTTGTCCGGTTCCTGGGAAGGGAAGACGTCGGACGGCAAACCGATACAGGTGGACTATCGCTTGACGGCGATGGGATCGGCGTTGATAAGCGAGATCAAGAACATGAAAGAGGACATGATCACCATGTTCAACCTCGACGGTGACCGCCTGCTCATGACCCACTATTGCGGCGCAGGCAACCAGCCGCGCATGCTGGCCACCGCTTCACCCGACGGCAAGACCATAACGTTTGACTTCCTGGATGCAACCAATCTTGCCAGTCCTGAGGCAGCGCACATGCACCATGTCGTAATCTCCATGCTGGACGCGAATCATCACACCGAGGAATGGACCCTTACCGACCACGGCAAAGAGATGAAGGAAGTCTTCGATCTGTGGCGGAAGAAGTAGGCCGCGTTTAAGGCGAGAGATATCGATATCTAGGAGAGAAGCTTATGTCTTCAGCTCAGATCACGACCGGTCAGGATTCGATTGTTACTGAAATCGAGGTTGCTGCGCCTCCGGAGCGAGTCTTCACGGCTCTGACCGACCCCAAACAGCTGATGCGCTGGTGGGGAGAAGAGGGCCCGTGCAAAGCAAAGCTTTGGGAGATGGACGCTCGTGTCGGCGGACGCTGGCGGTTCGAGACCGCTGACCCGGCCGGGAAAATTGTCCTCAACGGTATCTCTGACTTCAAGGCCAACGGCGAGATCCTCGAATGCGACCCGCCTCGCGTGCTGGCCTACACCTGGATTGCGAACTGGCATAACCAGCCGGGTCGCGCGACGCTGGTCCGTTGGGAACTAACGCCGGTGGGCAAGGGCACCCGAGTGAAAGTTACGCATAGCGGCCTGGCAAAAGAACCGCTGGCGCGCAAGGACTACAGCGGCGGTTGGCCGGGTGTGGTCGAGTACCTCAAAAACTTTGTCGAGAAATAGACAGGAGAGGGCTAAATGGCGAGTATCACAGTAAGTCCCGCGCAAGACGCGCTAACGGGAGAGATATTCATTGCCGCGCCGCCGGAACGTGTCTTTCAGGCGCTCACCGATCCCAAACAAGCGCCCCAGTGGTGGGGGCAAAAAGGTATGTACCGCATCACTGAGTGGAAGGGCGATGTCCGCCCGGGAGGCAAATGGTCTAGCGTTGGTGTCGGCGCGGATGGGACTTCATTTCGTGTGGACGGCGAGTATTTGGAGGTCGATCCGCCTCGCCTTCTCGTCCACACCTGGATCGCGAGCTGGAACGGCTCTTTAACCACGATTGTCCGCTGGGAACTGGAGCCGCGGAGTGTCCATGGCTTGCAGCACAACGGACCTCAGAAGATGGGAACCGGCACGGTGGTGAAAATCCGCCAGGAAGGGTTTGCCGGCGCTCCTGACGCAGCCCACAACCACGCCCAAGGGTGGACGCGCGTCCTGGGCTGGATGCAGGCATTCGTGGAAAAGGGCGAAACCGTGGATACACGAAAGTAGGACGGCTGATCAGTCTGGCGCGGGCACTTTCGCCCGGCAGGGCTGAAGTGAAATCCAGAGGCGGACAAGCCTGCCCTGAGCGACGACGAAGGGAATGTCCGCCTCACACGGTTCGACTGTATCGACTTACGCGATGGCTCCGAAACGGACGGACACCAGCTTGGAAACTCCCGGCTCCTGCATTGTCACGCCATAGAGCACCGGGGCGATGCTCATTGTCTTCTTGCTGTGGGTGATGAGCACGAACTGAGTTTGCACTGCCATCTCTTTCACCAGTTCGGTGAAGCGACCGATATTAGCTTCATCCAGCGGCGCGTCGACTTCATCGAGGATGCAGAAGGGGCTGGGTTGATACTGGAAGATGCCAACCAGCAGCGCCAGCGCCGTCATCGCCTTCTCGCCGCCGGAGAGTAGCAGCACGTTCTGCAGTTTCTTGCCCGGGGGCGATGCCACCACGTCAATGCCGCTCTCGGCGCTGTTTTCCTCGTCGGTCAGGCGCATGTAGGCGTGCCCGCCGCCAAACAGTTTGAAGAACGTAGCCTGGAAGTTTTCATTGATCTTGTGGAAGGCCTCTTCAAACTTCTGGCGTGAAAAGGTGTCAATCTCTTTGATCGTGGCCTGGGTATTCTCGATGGAATCGTAAAGATCTTTTCTCTGCGCCTCAAGGAATGCGTGACGCTCGGCGGTTTCCTTGTATTCCTCCAAAGCCATCATGTTTACCGGGCCCATGGCGTCCAGCCGGGTACGCATTTCGCGGTAGATCTGGTCTTCCAATGTCAGCTGTTCGCCATGGGCGATCGGGATCGTGGTGTCGGACATCAACTCGTGGCGCTGAAGTCCGAGTTCGTTCAGACAGCTTTCTGCCATATACTGGGCATCGGACTGCAACTTGGCAGCAGTTGCTGAAAGCTCGGCACGGCGGTCGCGGGACTGATCGAGCAACTGGCGGGCGTCGTGCAGCGCGGCGTCGATCTCAACTAGCCGAGCGCGCACTTGTTCCGACTCAAATTGCAGCAAGCTGTCACGAGTCTCGCAGGCATTGCGCTCGGCCTCGAAATCCACCAGCTTGACGGCGAGTTCCTGATTCTGCGTTTCCCGTTGCTGAGTCTCGGCGGCTGCGGATTCGATCTGTGTGCGCAGGGCCTCGACCCTTTGCGTCATCTCAAGCACCAGGGACTCCAGTCGTTCAAGCCCAGCGGTAGCCGAACGGTGACGTTCTTCAAGAGTCGCGACCTTCGCCAAACGATGGGATGCATTTTCCGCCGCCACATTGCGACGGTCACGCAAACCGGAAAGCTGCTCCTGCCCCAGGGCCGCAGCCAGTTCTAGCTCGGCGCGCTTCTGTTCCGCCTGAGCAATCTGGGCCAGCAACTGCTCGAGCAGGGAAGCTTTCTCGGTGCGCTCGACCTCCAAACGATGCAATTCCTGGCCAGAGGTTTGCAGGCGCTCGTTGACCTTGGCAAACTCAGCTTCCAGTTGCTGCAGGAGATGGCCGGAAGTCATGGCCTGTTTTTCCGCTTCGCGTTTTTCACCCTCAAGACGGTCCAGCAGAGAAGTGAGATCTTTGATTTCGCGGCCCAATGTCAGGACGCGCATCTCTTCATGGCGTAGACCCTGTTCCAGCTCGGCCAGCATCCGCAGCACGTCACGCAGTTCGCGCTTCATGGAGAGCGGGCCTTCGGCACGCTGCTTACCGCCGGTGACGGTGACGTTGTGGAAGCACTCCCCTGATTGTGAAAGAAAGAACGACTCCGGATTCTCCAGAGCCAGTTCGCGCGCAAAACTGGGATCGGGAACGATATAGCCGTCGCGCAACTTGGGCAGGATGACTTCCAACGACCGGCCAAATCCGTTGAGAACGCGAATCGCATTTTTCAGTGGGATGATCTCGCGCTCCGGCTGCACCTGGTGAGCGTTTTCGTCCACCACGAAGGAAAACTTCGCCTGTGAATCTTCGGGATGGACCAGGAACGTCGCCCGGCCATCCACGTCCGTGCGCAGAAGACGCAAACCTTCGTCGGCCGCGTCCCAGGATTTCACCACGATGTAGTTCAGTTCATCGCGCAGAAAGTCTTCGACCACGCCTTCGTAGCGTGTCTCCACTTCGAGGAAGTCGGCCAGCACGCCGGCCGGGGCTAAGCCTCCTTGCATCACTCCGGATTGAAACAGCCGGCGCACTGACTCAGTCGAATAACCGTGTTCAGCAATCACGGCTTCGAGCGACCCCTTCTTGCCGATAGCAGTCGCATACTGGGCGCGAAGGCTGTCCAGATGCGTCTTGGCCTCGGACTCTTCGTGACGCCTGGAATCGAGCGCCCCTCGGGCCTGAAGTAGTTCCTCGGTCAAGCCCGCTACGCGTTGCGATACCGTTTCAAATTCCAAACCCAACTGACCTCGCTGACCTCCGAAAGTCTCCGCCTGAGAATTGGCCACAGCCATTTCTGTTTGCAGCCGCTGCGCTTCACGATCGACTCCGGCCAAGCGTTCTTCGACTTGAGTGGTTTGGTTGCGCAGATTGGAGGCCGCAGCTACGGCTTCCAGAATTGTGCCCCGCGATTGTTCATGCTGACGTTCCATCTCGGACAAGGCAGCGGTAGCGGCGGCAGCTTCCTGCTGACTCAGCACCAATTCACTCTGTGCCACAGCCAGATCGTCGGCCGCGGAACCCAGAATCTGGCGGTTGGTATCGCGTTCGGATTCAAGCGCCGCCAATCGTTGTTGTGCCTGTGCCAACTCAGCCTCGGACGAGGCGACTCGAAGCACCAACTCCGCACAGCGTTCTTCATTGTGCCGGCGTTGGGCGTGGGCGCGGTCAGACTCAAGCTTGAGCTGACTCAGCCGCTCACGGTTCTCGCGAACTTCGGTCTCAATGGCATAGCCACGCTGCGTACGGTCGACGTGCTCGGATTCGAACTGCTGAACGTTCTCGGCCTGATGCCGCATCTCCTGCGAGATGGTATTGATCTGGGCATCGAGCGAAGCGCTTTCAGCGTCGAGTTGAGCGAACTTGCTGGCCAGGACCAGGCGCAGTTTAGTGCGCATCTCCTCGCGCAGCTTGGCATAGCGCTCGGCCTTGGAGGCTTGCCGCTTGAGCGAATTCATCTGACGCGTCACTTCCTCGAAAATGTCATTCACGCGGGCCAAGTTCTGCTTGGCTTCCTCGAGGCGTGCTTCAGCCAGCCGCTTCTTTGTCTTGAACTTGGTGATGCCGGCCGCTTCTTCGATGATGGCACGGCGATCCGTGGGACGGCTGCTCAGGATCTGCCCGATGCGTCCCTGCTCGATCAAGGCGTACGATTCCGGTCCCAGACCGGTGCCCATGAATAGTTCCTGAATATCGCGCAGACGGCAAAGTTTGCCGTTTAGCAGGTATTCGCTTTCTCCGGTCCGGAACAGGCGCCGGTTCACTACGATCTCTCCAGCTTTAAACTGTTGCTTGAACTGTCGGCGGCGAATCTTTAGCACGACATGGGGTCCGGCATTCGTCTCCGCCTCGAGGGATGCTGGCGATGGGGTTTGCACCCCTTCCATTTCTTCCACTTTCCCGGGCCGCGCCTCTTCGGTCAGACGCTCGGTCTCTTCCGCGGCGTCGGCACGGACCTCAGCTTCGTCCCAGTCTTGAAGGGCAGCAGAGGGCATTTCATCCTGGATTTCCACTTCGGTGGGATCGTGCGCGTCGGCACCGTCATAAACTTCCGGATCGATCAGCGTGAGCGATACTTCGGCCATTCCCGTGGGCTTGCGATCGCGTGTCCCGGCAAAGATGACGTCTTCCATGCGCGAACCACGCAGCGTCTTGGCCGACTGTTCACCCAGGACCCAGGAGATCGCGTCCGCGATGTTCGACTTGCCGCAACCGTTCGGCCCGATGATGGCTGCGATGCCGTCCCCGTGGAACTTGAGTTCGGTGCGGTCGCAGAACGACTTGAATCCGAGAATGTGAAGCCTTTTGAGTTTGAGCAACTTCTACTCCTTGTGGCCGCCGAGTTGGTGTAGCCGAGTCTATGTGGCGCGGGCGCCCCCGCCCGCGTAACTGTAATTGCTATCGGTGGAGCAAACATTTCCACCAGTGACGAAGGCGCGTCCGCTGCCCGCCCAAGTCTAATGTCCCCAGGTTAATTAGATGGATTCCTCCGCTAAGTCGCTCGGCAAATGCCGTCCCAGGCTGGATAGGGGTGAGGCACAAATTAGAGCTACTGTAACGGCGAAATCCCGCCGGGGTCAAGTACGAAAACACTATATCTGGTATGGCCCTACGAGCGACCCCGTCAGATTGCACACACAATGCAGCATGTGTTCAAGAATTGAGTGGAAGAACGGGAAGGAGGGGAGAGTCGCGAGAGCGAGTAGACTCTAGCAAAAGTCAACTCGGGATGCAAGGAGAGCGGCGACTATTCAGTTGCCGGAAAGTCCAAGCACCTCCGCGTTTAACAACAATCTGTAATCAACCGCTTCGTCAAGGTAATCCTTGTACGCGGAAGGCAGCGAGGCGCAGTACGTTTGCTGGTAGATTTTCCAAGCTTCCAATAGGGTGGCGTAGCGGCCCTGGTAGTCAGAAACCAGGTCCTTCCCGTACGGTCGTGCAATTAGTTGATGGGCTCTTTGCCGAGACTGCTCTAAACTTTGAAAAATGGCACTGAGTTCAACGTCGCGCAGCGAGGATTGCTGGGTCATTTGGGAAATGATCTCGGCGTTCCTGGGTGTGCGAGGTAGGTTGCCCTGAAAATCGCTTGCCGCCTGCTTCAAATCTTGAAACTTAGCTAACGCGTCCCGCACCGTTGTTAGCGCGACATCAACATCCCTTGACCCGGTGTCCATTTGCGGCGACACCACATTTAGTTGGCTCACGGCTGAAGCGCCAAGGGCATGACCGTCCCCATTTGATTGATCAAGGACTGACACCGGCATGTTCGCGAGACTAGGATAACGATCAAACGTCTGAACTAGATTGGAGAGACCGCCAACGACGACGTTATCATCAGCACACTCCACGTTAAAAGTGCGCCGAGCGGCTTCGATGGCCTGCGAAGCTACCTCTATCTTGCCAACCAGCTCTTGCCCTATGCCCGATTGGCTTCTCAGGTTGCCCCAGTTACCCAGCATCAGGGCGAGGCTCGGCCACGAGAAATTCGCCATCGGTGTCTGCACCTTAGTCATGAACCGCGACAGTGTGTTTTCGATGGCGATCGCCCATGCTATGGAGCCACCCTGAGTCAGACTGCCCGATATAATCCCGATGACCTGACCCTCTCGCGTCAGCAGAGGTGCCCCACTCATTCCTTTGTAGACCGTTAGCGTGAGAGGGAGGATTTTGACTCCGCCTACCGCAAAAAGGCGCTCGTTTTGCAGGCCTCTCATTTGATCAGTGGAGGCGAACCCGTCCTGGGTAGCATGTGCCTCCAGTCTCTGATCACCGAGACCAGCAGCAAATCCCTCTACATCCAAAGGCCTTGACGAAAGACCTGATGGGAGATCGTAACGAACTGGGAAAAACTTCGTTGGAAGTGAAACTCCATTCATGCGCAGTTTGGCGGTGTCGCGATCGGGGGCGATCTCGAGTACCTGCGCGTCGTATGCTCCCTTCCTGTAGAAGACTGAGATCTGCTTCGCGCCTTCGACGACGTGATAACACGTAATTACCTCGCCGCTATCAGAAGACACAAACCCGCTGCCAAAAGCCCTCGCACCAGAATTGTCAGTAATCAATATGGTAACAACGGCGTCACTAGCAAGGGCGCGTTGCGAAGCGAGCATACCGAGAGCTAGAGCCGCCCCACCTAGAATAGTTTTGACAACTCGTTTCATTTGCTTGTGCTGCTGTTTGGTGACTCGTTCAGTATTGAGTAAAGGTTTTCGTAAGCCTCAGCGGGTTTACCTTTCAGAGGACCGTTGTGGTAGCTCCAGTCGACGGCGTTGACTCTGGCAACTGGTAGATAGTCAAGATATTTGTTCTTGAGTGCTAGAACTTCACAATTGCCGGTCTTTGGAACAACTGCCGTCGCAGGCGACACTGCGGTTGCCCCGGACATCATCGCTTGTTTGGGGCTCAGAAGACGCCACTCACTGGTAGCGATGCCCGCATAGGTACCAAGCACACAGCATAGCGAGAGGCCGCAGATTGCTTGACCCGCCACCCTCCTATCATCTGGGCTGATTTTCCCGAGGAATGCTATGATCGAACTGCCTGCGAAGGCGAACATCAATGTAAGTACCGATGTCACTACACTGTGAGCTGTAAGCCCCACTAAATTGCCGATCAAGAAACCCAAAGCAGCGAAACCTATAACGATCCACATAGGAACTCCAAGGGGCGTGGCAGCAAGAGGATATACAAAGTGGGCCGGCGCCGCAATTGGGCTCAAATAGTTCGGGACGCGTCATATCTCAACCAGGCTTCTCGAGGAACAACCAGATCGACTCGATCCGGCGATGGAGATTGTCGGATACGATTGTAGCGATGGCAAGAAGCAGACTGTGGCGAAGTTCCGGAGACTCCGTTGCCACCGCCACATCACGGAGCGATGGCCGCTTCCGCAACGCCTACGTGCTTGTCAGCAGCTCCGTAGTAGAAGAAATAGCGCCCGTGCCGAACCGCCGCTCCTTCCACAAACACCACGTTGGGAACCTGGCCGCTAATTTCCCATTCTTTTTCCGGCGTGAAGACTGGCTGGTCGGTACGGGAGATCAGCTTGCGTGGGTCGTGGCGGTCAAAGACTGCGACCCCGGTGCGGTAAAGCAGCTTGTCGTCGGCACCGTTGTAGATCAAGACAATGCCCCGAGGCGTAAGTATTGGCGGCGGGCCGGGCTCGACCACGCGAGAGTCGAACATCCCTGGCCGACGCGCGAGGATTGGAGTATCCGTAGCCTCGGTCCAGTGCAACAGATCGGATGAGTACGCCAGACCCATCTGGTCGGTCTTATCGGCACTCGTGCCCAGCCAGTACATCCAATACTTGCCGTTGATCTTTTTCGGGATGATCGCTCCTGACTTGGTCCAGCCTACGTTCCACTTGCCCTGATACGCCGGCAGGATCACGCCTTTGCGTTGCCAGTGAATCAGATCTTTCGAGGTGGCCAGGCAAAGCTGAGCGTCTTTCTTGTTGTATCCGGTGTACGTGAGGTAGTAGGTGCCGCCGATCTTGACCAGCCGGGGATCTTCAACACCGCCGTCTTTTTCGTAATCAGTTTCGGGCGAGAGCACCGGCTCGGGACGGCGAACGAAATGAACCCCGTCGCTGCTTTCCGCGTACCCTAGCCGCGAAGTGCCGGCACCATCCTGCGCGCGATAGAGCATGACGAACTTGCCGTGGTGGAAGACAACTGCAGGATTGAAGGTTCCGGCCGACTCCCATCCAGAGCCCCGCGGCGAAATGATCGGTTCGGGGAAAAGACGATGCCATCCGGTGAAGATGGAGCTGGCACCCTGCGCCAGGACCAGCAGGGAGCAGAAGACCAGGCCCAGGCAAGCCTTTCGGCCAATACGACGAGCGAGCCTCATCGTGCTCCTTAAATAGACCGAACTATTCTCCCAGCTTCTCGAAGAACAAACAGATTGACTCAATCCCGCGATGGAAGTTCGGAATGTGAAATTTCTCATTCGGTGCGTGCAGATTGTCGTCAGGCAGGCCGAAGCCCATCATCACGCTGGGAATCTTCAGCACGTCCTGAAAATCGGTGACGATAGGGATTGAGCCGCCGGAGCGGATGAAGACGGTTTCTTTCCTGAAGACGTCGTGCATGGCTTCGGTGGCGGCTTTGATGTACTTGTTATCCGTGCCTACCACGCAGGCGGGGCCCTTGCTCCAGACCTTGATGCTGGTCTGGATGCCTTTGGGTGTCAGCTTCTTTACATAACTTTTGTAGCGTTTGAGAATATCGTCCGGATTCTGGTTGGGAACCAGGCGCATGGAAACCTTGGCCGAGGCTTTGGCCGGAATCACGGTCTTCGCACCGGGGGCGACGAACCCGCCCGGCATGCCGTGAACTTCTAGCGTAGGGCGTGCCCAGGTTCGATACATCACCGAATAACCGAGCTCGCCGGTCAGTACGGTCGAACCAACTTCCGTTTTGCGATAGTGCTCCTGGTTGAACGGCAGCCGCTTCCAGGCCTTCAGTTCGTCTTTGCTGGGAGCTTTCACGTTCTTGTAGAAGCCGGGAATCAGGATCTTTCCTTTCGCGTCCTTTAGCTTGCTGATGATTTCGATGAGGCCGAAGAAGGGATTGGGCGCCGCCCCGCCGTACATGCCGGAGTGCAGGTCGGTCTTGGCTCCAACCGCTTCGATCTCGGTGTAGACCAGGCCGCGCAGTCCCACGCACAGAGTTGGAAGATCGGGGGCAAAAAGTTCGGTGTCGCACACCAGCGCGAAGTCAGCCTTCAGCTTGGCTTTTTCCTTGCGCACATACGCCGCGATGGATTCGCCTCCGACTTCTTCTTCGCCTTCGATGATGAATTTCACATTCAGCGGCAAGGTGCCGTTATGACCCTTCATCAGGGCTTCGATGGCCTTGATTTCCATCCAGAGCTGGCCCTTGTCGTCGACCGCTCCGCGGGCATAGATGTTGTTGTTGCGCTCGGTGGGCTCAAACGGAGGAGAAATCCATTCATTGAGCGGATCGGGTGGCTGCACGTCGTAATGCGCGTAGCAAAGGACGGTCGGCTTGCCGGGGGCGTGCAGCGAGTCAGCGTAGACTAGGGGATGGCCTTTGGTGGGAATGGTTTCGACGTGCTCCATACCGATGCGCCGAAGTTCGTTGGCCACGAAGTCGGCCGCTTTCTGCACGTCGGATTTATGCTCCTGCAGAGTGCTGATGCTAGGAATGCGAAGCAGATCTTTCAGTTCGTTTAGGAACCGCTGCTGATTGCCGCGGGCATAGTCGACTGCAGGGGAAGCCATACGTTGTGACCTTTCTGGCGCGAGGGCGGGTTCTCGGCAAACCCTCCAAGTATAAGCAAATTGGGATTCGTGTGGGGCGGACACTCTTGTCCGCCGCCTTTGACGTTGAATTTAGATTCTGGGAGCAAGTTCGAGGCCAGTTTTCCAGGAATGGCAAACCCTTAAACTCAAAAATCAACGTCAAAGGCGGCGGACAAGAGTGTCCGCCCCACACGGGCTGAAGCGCTCCGGCGAAAACGGCGAGAGATCATACTCCGAATCAGCGCCCGTTATCACTCTTGCCATCACGTGTGCGGTGATGGGCGTGAGCAGGATTCCATCCCGAAAGTGACCGGTCGCGACAAAATAGCCTAAAGTCCCGGTCTTACCAAGGATGGGTAAATTGTCAGGGGAACCTGGCCGCAGCCCTGCCCACGCTTCCAGCATGCGGGCTTGGCTGAGAGCCGGAACCAGATGAATCGCTACCTTGTGCATGCGCTGGATCACATCAGCGTCGGTGCGCTTGTCATATCCCGCTTCTTCGACCGTGGCGCCTACCAGAACGCGGCCGTTGCTACGCGGAACCAGATAGACCTCGGGAGCACGAATGACGTGGCGCACGAGATTGTGAGGCGCGCTGGCGACCGACAGCATTTGTCCCTTGACCGGACGAACGGGGAATTGGTGCGGCGGGAATTGTCCAGCCCACGCCCCAGCACAATTCACGACTGCCGGAGCGTGGTAACGAGTCTTGGCGGTGCTGACGCCGGTCGCACTCCCGTTCGAGAGGAGTACTGACGTGATTTCACTTCCAGAAGAGATGTCCACTCCACGATGTCGGGCAGCCTTCAAAGCTGCCAGAGTAAGGGCACGAGGATCAACGCTGCGTTCCTTCAGATAGATTGCTGGCATCTTTGCGTTGGTCAGCGCTGGCTCAAACTCTGGCAGCGGCGCCGGAAGCGGGTGATCGGTCAGCAGCGTGGGTCGCTCGCGGATTTGGTCGGGTGACGGAAAAAATATGGTGCCCTGATCACGCAAATCAACATCCATGCCGGATTCGTCCTGCAGTTCATGAACGAATTCGGGATACATGCGGGCGCTGGCGGTGGCCAGAGGCTGAAGGGCAGGCGGAGTTTCAAGGGGAAAATCGGCCAGCATACCAGCCGCAGCGTGCGATGCTTCCTGTCCCGGCTCTCCGCGCTCAACCACCAGGACGGTGGCGCCACGTTTCCGCAGCGCGATCGAGAGCGAGAGCCCGATGATCCCGCCGCCGATGATAATGACGTCCCAGGATTTCACTCAGGCATTGTAGAAGACAAACCGGACGGCATCGGAGCCAGTTTAGAGGGTTGCTGTTCGGGAGGTAAATGCGGCCATCGACATCGAGGAAAAACTTGCGACTGGGAATCGAATCGCTGAAGCTAGTCGTGGAGAACAACATTAAGCAGCGAGCTGTGGACTTGCAGCTCGCCATTGTATTGAATGAAGCCCAATTTCCTGAACCGGTTCATGAAGAAGCTAACCCGCGAGCGGGTTGTGCCGATCATTTCGGCCAAGGTCTCCTGACTGATCTTGGGGATGACACTCTCGGGCTTGCCTTCCTTGCCAAAATGAGCGAGCAGCAAAAGGATCCGGGCCAGCCTTTTTTCGCTGGAATTAAATAACTGATCAACCAGATCCTCTTCGTAACGGATGTTCCGTGCCAACAAGTAGGCCACGAACAAGTCGGAGAATTCGTGTTCCCGATGAAGCGCTTGCATCATGGCCCTCTTGTCGATTCGCAGAACAGCGCAATCCGTCAATGCGGTCGCAGAGCCCATGCGGAGAGCCTGGCCCGCCAGCGCACCTTCTCCGAAGAAGTCACCGTCCTCTAATATGCCAAGGGTTGCTTCCTTGCCATCATTGGACACGACCGTGAGCCTTACCTTGCCGGTCTGGATATAAAACACTGCGTCAGTGGGATCCCCTTGAGTGAAAATTGTTTGCTTCTTTGGAAAGGACACAATCTTCCTGCCCTCGCCGATGGTGGCGAGGAATGCATGGGGATCAAAATCGCGTCTCTTCTTAGCCGCTGCACGTGGAGCCATTGGTATTCGCCGTTGCACTAATATCACATGCGAATTTTGATGGTCTGTTGGGCATCGCACATACGCAAAAAGATTTTTTGTTGGTTCGCATGTCCGGCGAACACTTTATAATTCCCCGCCTAACACGAGTAATCAGGGGTTCCTGTTCGGTTCCACAGACCACGAGGGCTAGTTCCGTCCCGTGTCTGGGATGGTTTTCGGTTCTGGGCTTGTGGCGCGCAAACACCTCCAAATCGTGCAGTCCGGCGAGCGGACCAACGCCGTGGGAAAGCCAGTCAGCAACCTAATACTTCTATCTCTCTCCGATAACGACTACCGCTCACTTCGTCCTCATCTCGAATACGTCAGTTTGCCCAACCACTTAGTCCTTCACGAGGCGGGTGGAAAACTGGAATATGCGTACTTTCCGAACCGAGGTTTGATTTCTCTTGTAGTCGTAATGAAAGATGGAAAGACGGTGGAAGCTGGCATAGTTGGGAATGAGGGCTTTACAGGAACACCGGCCGCAGTTGGCCTGAGGCGGAGCACGCTTCAAGCGGTGGTACAAATCACGGGGGACGGGTTTCGGGTGAAGGTCGGGGCTTTGCAAAACATGTTGGAATCCGCTCCCCACCTTCAGTTGATCTTGGGCCGCTATGCCGCAATTCGGGGTATACAGGTTGCACAAACAGCCGCGTGTAATCGGCTGCACGCTATTGAGCAGCGCTTGGCGCGGTGGTTGTTAATGACTCAGGATAGAGTGGATTCGGGATCGCTGCCCATCACTCATGATTTTCTCGCAACCATGCTAGGGACGGATAGACCCAGCGTCAGCCTGGCAGCTAGCGTTTTGCAGAAGAAGAAGCTTATCGAGTACACCCGTGGCGCGGTGAAGATCGTGAACCGCAAGAAACTCGAGGATTCCGCCTGCGAGTGCTACGGGGTTATCCGGCAGTACGATGGTGAGCTAGGCTTGAAACATGGGAAGTGAGACTCGCCCTCCCGCCTTAGAGTTTAGCCAGGTAGTCCAGGATTTCAGGCTGGCCCCAGTCGAGCGGCCCGATGAACTTACGCCGCAGAACCCCTTGGCGATCGATGATGTAGGTCTCGGGAAACTTGAATGTGCCGTAGAGATTGTTGCTTTTCTGGTCGGGATCGCGGACGGTGAGCAGGTCCACCTTGTAGGATTTCAGAAAATTCTGATATGCATTCTGGTCGACGTCGACGCTGATGGCCAGCACTTCTACTCCCTTGCCCTTCATTCTCTGCTGCATCTGGACCAGCGACGGCATCTCATCTACGCACGGCGGACACCAGGTGGCCCAGAAATTCAGCACCACGATTTTGCCGCGGAACTCCTGCAGGCTAACCTTGCGCTCATTGTCCTGAACCGTGAAGTCCGGTGCCGAGGTGCCGATGTGGGGCGGCCGGGTGCCGCTGTAGCAGCCTGTCAGGGCGAAGAGAGATATGACGCTGATAAAAAAAGCCCGTCGCACAAAGTTATAATAGCTGATTCGGCCTATGGTGGCGCCACAGACAGTGTCGAGCAGGCCAACCGTGTCGGTGATCGTCCCGGCGCGCAATGAGGAATTGTGCCTGGCCGCCTGCCTGGAGTCGCTGGCAGGGCAGTCGGGCGTGACTTTCGAAATTATCGTAGTGGACGATGCCTCCAGCGACCAAACACGCACGATTGCAGAGTCGGTTCCGTCCGTGCGAGTGGTGGATGCGGGCCCACTGCCCGCAGACTGGACTGGGAAGAACAACGCCATGACTGCAGGAGCGACAATGGCACGTGGGGAATGGCTGCTGTTCACCGACGCCGACACAGTGCACAAGCCGGGCTCTCTGGCCGGTGCGGTAGCGGAAGCTCGGCAGCGCGGTGCAGCGCTGCTTTCGTATTCTCCCGAGCAGGAAGTTCATGGATTTTGGGAGAAGGCGGTAATGCCGGTTATCTTTGCCGAACTGGCCGCCACTTATCAGCCCCCGCAGGTGAGTGATCCGCGATCCGCCGCTGCGGCTGCGAACGGTCAATACATTTTGGTTTCACGTGAAGCCTACGACGCGGTTGGAGGCCACGCGGTGGTGAGCAGCAGTTTGCTGGAAGACGTCGGACTGGCTCGCGCTGTCAAGGCCTCGAGCCGCAAGATTTTCTTTCGTTACGGTGCAGACGCGGTCCACACTCGCATGTATCGAAACTTCGCCCAACTCCGTGAAGGCTGGACGAAGAATCTGGCACTTCTATTCCCATCGCCGGCACAGCTGGCCCTGCTCAGGCTGACTGAGTTTGTCCTTATTGTGTCCGGCTCCATTGCCGCCGTTGCCGGCTTCCTGCGGGGCCACAGCAAACCTGCGCTGGCTGCGACGGCTCTGGCGCTGGTGGTATACGGTTTTTTCTTGCGTCGAATCCGGCGGGCCCATTTTTCCTGGGAGGCAAACGCCTTGTCGCTGCTGGGCCTTCCGGTGTTCTCGTATCTTTTGCTCCGGTCTCGGCTCTCTTATCAGAAGGGAAGCGTGAACTGGAAGGGCAGAACCTACGGCAGCCGCACAACCCACGTGGAGGCGGACGCCCTCATCCGCCCGGCCGAGCGCAGGTCAGCATAGGAAAGTAGAACGAATGGTCTATCTCACTCGCAAAGCCGAATTCGCCGCGTCGCACTACTACCACAACCCGGACTTCACGCCGGAAGAGAACCGCCGCATCTTCGGCAAATGCAATAACCCGAACGGCCACGGCCACAACTACACTCTTGAAGTCACAGTCAAAGGTGAGGTAGACCCGCGGTCCGGCTTCGTGGTGGACCTGAAGGAGTTGAAAGAAATTCTCAACCGCGAGGTCCTGGACGCCATGGACCATCGTTTTCTCAACAAGGAAGTGCCTGAGTTTTCGACCAGGATTCCAACCACCGAAAACCTGGCGATCGCGATCTGGCAGCGCCTGGCCACCAAGCTCAACGCCGCGCAACTGCATCGCGTGCGGGTGTATGAAACCCCTGACCTGTTTGTTGATGTCTTCGGTGAGGATAAAGGGTGAGTCATGAAGGGTGAAGCATGAAGGCGCATCTGACCCGCGGCTATATGTTTTCAGCTTCGCATCGTCTGCACAGCGATGCCATGTCCGACGCGGAGAACGCCCTGGCCTACGGCAAATGTAACAACCCATTCGGGCATGGACACAACTACAGGCTTGAAGTTACGGTCAGCGGGGCCGTGGACGAAGCCACCGGCATGGTCTGCAACCTGGTTGATCTGGACGGATTCGTGCAGCGCGAGATCCTTGATCGCTTCGACCTGGAGAATCTGAATACGCGCCCCGAATTCAGGAACGCGGTGCCGACCACCGAAAACCTTTGCACCGCTATTTACGACATTTTGCAGCGCGGCTTCACCCATGCTCATCTAGAAAAGGTACGAATCGAAGAAACCATGATGAATTCCTTTGAGTACGCCGGGGCAGCGGAAATTCAGCCCTAGCGAGGAATGGAAAGGACAGTCACCCTCGGCTGTCCGAGCCGGCTTAGGCCGGGTTGCAAGGGAAGGGAACAGTGAATTATGGCACCATCGGTTGAACCAGCCACTCTGACCAGCGCCAGTTTCGAAGAACTGGTCCGCGAGATGATTGTGCGCATCGGCGAAGACCCCGAACGCGAAGGTCTGGTCCGTACGCCGGATCGCGTACGCCGCTCCTGGGAGTTTCTCTCACGGGGCTACAAGGAAGACCCGGACGCGATGCTTCAAAAAGCATTGTTCACGGTCACCTATGACGAGATGGTGATCGTCAAAGATGTCGAGATGTTCAGCCTGTGCGAGCATCACATGCTGCCGTTCTTCGGCAAAGTGCACGTGGCCTACATTCCAAATGGCAAGGTGATTGGGCTCAGCAAAATCCCGCGCCTGATCGAAATCTTTTCCCGGCGCCTGCAGATACAGGAGCGCCTAACCACGCAGATTGCGGAGACCATTCAGAAGGCGATTGAACCGCAGGGCGTGGGAGTTGTGATCGAGGCGCGCCATCTTTGCATGATGATGCGTGGGGTCGAAAAGCAGCACTCGGCGGCGGTGACTTCGTCCATGCTGGGCTGTTTTCGGCAGGAGCAGGAAACGCGAACCGAGTTTCTATCGCTCATCCGCAACCGGGCCAATTGGGTCTAGCTGTGAGTCCAGATCAGACAGCACCCCCGGTGGAAACCTCTTCGCCGGAAGGTTACCCGCCTGGGACCAGCCGAGGTCTAACGTCTGACGCCTGAGGTCCGAAAATCACCAGGTTCCGTAGCGATATCGTCGGGCCCGCTCGGGCAATATCTTGATGAGCACGATTCCCGCGACAAATCCGCCAACATGGGCCCAGAAGGCCACGCCGCCAGCAGTGTCGCTGTAAGCCGCCATGGACGTCGCCGCACCACTGATAAACTGCATTGCGAACCAGTAACCCAAGGTGACCCAGGCCGGCAAATAAAAGAGGAACATGATCGGAAACCAAATCAGCACTCGGGCGCGCGGATACAGCACAAAGTAAGCACCGAGAACTCCGGCGATAGCACCGCTTGCGCCAACCGTCGGCACGCGCGAGTGCGGATTGAGAATTACCTGTGCAAAGGCGGCCCCGAGTCCGCTGACCAGGTAGAAGACCAGATACTTGAAGTGGCCCAGATGGTCTTCAATGTTGTCGCCGAAGATCCACAGAAACCACATGTTCCCGATCACGTGCATCCAGGAGCCGTGCAGAAACATGGAGGTCAGGGTAGGGAGCAGAACTGCCACCAGTCCCAAGCTGCCGGCTCCTGACAGGTATGCCGTCATGTTTGCTGGAATCATTCCCAACTGGTAGAGCAGGGTCTTGAAGCTGTCGGGAGTGAGCGCCGATTCGAAGAGAAAGATCACGGAATTCAGCCCAATCAGGAAGTAGGTCACGTAGGGTGTGCTGAAGCGGGGCTGATCGTCGCGCAGAGGAATCATGGGGGGTCAAGCAATCTGGTAATTTGGTAATTGAATAATCAGGCAATTCGAGACGGGCAAGGATACTCCCTCAATGGCGAACGGATGCGGCAATGCCTCAGGGTTTCCAATCGCCCAACTACTAAAGTACCAAATTACGCAATGCTCATGAACGGCGTCCTGATAATCGACAAGCCGTCTGGCATGACCTCCCACGATGTCGTCAACCGGGTGCGCCGCATTCTGCGCCAGCCTTCTGTGGGCCACCTGGGGACACTCGACCCGCTGGCCACCGGTTTGTTACCCCTGGTAACCGGCAACCTTACGCGGCTGGCCCAGTTCTACACTTCGTCAGAAAAGACCTATGAGGGCGTGATCCGATTCGGCTTCGCGACCGACAGTTATGACTCTGACGGCGAACCAAGCGGCCCCATGCAGACAGTTAATGTGTTACTTGAACAAATACGGGAGGTGGCAGGGCGCTTTGTAGGCCTTATTGACCAGATGCCGCCTCCGTTTTCCGCCAAGAAGATCAACGGAGTTCCTGCCTACAAACTGGCGCGCAAGCACCAGGATGTGCCCCTGAAGATAGTGCAGGTAGAAATCAAGGAATTTGAGATTCTGGGTTTAGAAGGCAAGGGTGTGGAGGGCGACAGGGTCAGTTTTCGCGCACGGGTGGCTTCCGGAACCTACATGAGGTCCGTAGCCCATGACATGGGTCAGCAAATCGGCTGTGGCGCCCATCTAGCATCGCTTCGGCGGACGGCGCTGGGCGAGTTCAGCCTGAACGACGCACACACGCTGGAGGACCTCAGCGCAGCCGCCCAAGCCGGCCGGAGCGATGAAATAGATGCCATGTTTATCCACCCACGACTGCTGCTGCCACAGTTTCCTTGCGTCACGGCCAGCGACGAAGTAGCAGCGCATATTCGCAGCGGACGCTCGGTGAACTTGCCCGAGCTTTCTCAGGCAAAGCTGGTGAAAGTTTTCGCCGGGCAGAGGGAACTGATTGCTATCGCCACGCGCATCGCAGGATCGCTGTTCCATCCGAAGATTGTGCTGGCGACATCGCCGGCCGTCCAGGTGGCAAAGTGAGGCCAGGCGGTAGTAATGTCCGATAACAGATATTATGTCCAGTATTAAACGTTCCAGGTTCAAAGGGTCTTCCTGCTAGGCCGATATCAGGGATTGTTCCCCAGTCATTCAAGTCTCCCGGCGTCGCGGCCGATGTTCCACACCTGAGGCCAACCATGTCCGAAGCGACTACCCTCGGAGGCGTGCCCGGCCACGCCTTTGTCCGCCGCTGGCTGAGATACGAAGTCGATGTTCCCATTCGAGTTATCGTCTGTACGGCGGCGAAGACCAAGATTTTCGACGGTCGGGGTGTCTCCCTAAGCGAAGGCGGGATGGCGTTGTTTGCCGGCGCCGAACTACGTCCGGGCGACCAGGTGGCCGTGGAATTCACCCCCGCCTATTCCGCGCCACCCGTCAGAGTGGATGCAACCATCTGCAACAGAATCGGCTATCACTACGGCGCAGAGTTCCTGATCGCAAGCGACAGCCAGAAGCAGCGCGTAGAGGAACTGCGCAGACACTTGCCGAGCCTGGGCGCAACCCCCAAGTAAATCCCTTGGCCGAACTACGCGACTTCTGAAGAAAGCAGTCCGCGAAGATCGGCCCGAAAGCGGCTCAGGATTTCCAACCTTTCCGGGCTGGCCTCCAGGGTCTCGTGTTTGGCCTGAAAAACCTGACGGCCTCCAGCTTCTACCAGCACTCCGATGGCTTCTCCCAGGCGCCACCCCGGAGTTCCAAGCATTTGAAGACCGCCCGTCGAAGGTACTAGGAGGGCGATGCACCCGTCCCGAACCACGCCAACACATTTGGGAAAACGGTCAAAGGTCTGGAGATCGAACCCGGCAAGATAAAGGCGTTGGAGTTGTTCGGCAGGGTCAGGCATGAAGGGCTTTTGGCTCTTAGCCCTCAGCTACAAAGCTAATGGCTAACAGCTAAGAGCTGCTTACATCTTGTATCGTCCCAGATCCTCGTCGTTCAGGTTCTCCAGCCACTTGCGCAGTTCCTCGCTGGTGACGCGGTCGGAGGCGTTGGTGGCTAGCTTGGAGTTTTTCAGGACATCGTCTTCAACGAAAATGGGGCAATCCACCCTTAGTGCCAGCGCGAGGGCATCGGAGGGCCGGGAATCGATGCTGATGACGCTTCCCTGCCGCTCAATCCAGATCACTGCGTAAAACGTGTCTTCCCGCAGCTCCGTGACCACCACTTTGTGTACCTGGGTGTCGAGCCCAACCAGCACGTTCTTGATCAGATCGTGGGTCATGGGACGCGGCGTGGTGACCTTTTCAATTTCCAGCGCGATGGCGTTGGCTTCGTAAATCCCCACCCAAATGGGCAGAACCGCGTCGCCGCTGTTGTCCTTCAAGATCACGATGGGCATGTTGGTAACCGGGTCCATCATGAGCCCTCGAATTTTCATCTCGACTTCCATCGCGCCCCCGGGAAACTGACGACCGCAATTTCAGATTGGAGATTTCAGATTTGGGATTGAAAATAGCTCACTTATTCGAAATACGGAACTTCCCTATCCCAAGTCCAAAATCTGCAATCTCAAATCTACAATCTGAAACCGCCTTTCCTTGCTCCTTATACCACCATTTCGCCCAACAGGCTGTTGGGAAAACTCCCAGTGGTCGCCACCGGTACATAGCTGCCCACTACCGGAGTCACGCCTTCTGGAACCGTGAAGTTCAGCACTTTATTTTGGGAAGTGCGACCGCTCCATTGTCGCCTGACCACATTCTCGCCTTCAACCATTACTTCAAGTATCTGGCCGACGTGCCGCTGGTACCGGCGCCTTTGGATTTGGCGCTGCTGCTCGAGCAAAACTGCCAGCCGACGGGCCTTTTCTTCATCAGGAATCACGTCAGGCAGCCTCAGCGAAGGAGTGTTAGGCCGCGGTGAATACTTGAAGCCAAAAACAGCGTCGAATTCGACCTCCTCCAGCAGGCTGAGGGTTTGCTCAAACTCCGCCTCGGTCTCGCCGGGAAAACCGACGATGATGTCGGTGGTGATGCTGATCTCCCGCTTTGCCGCTTTGATCCAGGCTGCACGCTCCAGATATTCATCACGGGTGTAGAGCCGCTGCATGGCGTCGAGCACCCGGGTCGAACCGCTCTGAATCGGCAGGTGAATGTGGTCGCACAGGGCTGGAACCGACTCGATGGCAGCGATAATGTCAGCTCCGAAATGCCTGGGATGAGAAGTCGTGAACCGTACTCGTCTGATTCCGGAGACCGCGCCCACCGCAGCCAGAAGCTCCGCGAAGGTCATTTTGCCGGAAGGATCCTTATAGGAATTGACGATTTGGCCGAGAAGCTGAATTTCGGTATAGCCGAGATCGGCCATCTGCCGGGCTTCGGCCAGAACGGAGTCGGCGGTGCGACTGCGTTCCTTGCCGCGGGTGAAAGGCACAACGCAGTAGGCGCAGAACTTGTCGCAGCCCTCGATGATGGTGATGTAACCGCGATGCGGGTTGGTGCGGGCGGTGAACTCGGTCTCAAAGCACTCGTCGGTTTCGCGGTCATCCAGGCCGGTGACGCGCTGGTTTCCTGCCTCCAGTTGCACCAGCATCTGCGGCAAGTTGCGGTACGAAGCCGAGCCGCACACCAGCGACACGTGGGGGGCGCGTTCGAAAATCTTCTCGCCTTCCTGTTGAGCCACGCAGCCGAGGACTCCAAAACGCTTGCCCTGCTTGTAGAGTTTCTTGTAGTCCGCCAGGCGGTGAAAAACCTTTTGCTCGGCTTTGTCGCGAATGGAGCAGGTGTTGTACAGAACCAATCCGGCTTCTTCGACCGTGGAAACCTGGCGGTATCCCTGCGCCAGAAGTGTGCCGATGACTTTCTCCGAATCATGCACGTTCATCTGGCAGCCGAAGATTTCCAGATAGAAGGTCTTTTGAGCTTCAGCCGGCATCGTCTTTCAAGTATAACGCCTTGTGGGGCGAGGCGCCTTCGCCTCCGCTCAGGGCAGGCCTGATCGTGCTGGCGGCACTTGGCGCTTCTACGATCAAAAAGCTCTTGACCGCAAAGTTCGCGAAGGCGACGCAAAGGACGCAAGGTGGAAGCGTGCACTCTTGCGATCACATTTCATCTTTCCCGCCTTTGCACAGCCTCCCTCAGTTTTTCCACAACCGGAGTCCTCCGAAAGCCTCGTCCAGCAGGCGATGTGACGTTTTGCAGCCGTGTCAATAAATTTGCATCCGCAGGCGACCGGAGGCGAAACAGAATCGTTCGACAGGCCGTTGACAAAAATTTCTTTAGGACTAGAATACGCGACGATTTCTGCCTGTAGAATTTCCATCATGAACTCCCAACTTCTCGACTCCGTGCTATTACAGACCGACTTCCCGGACTTGAAGCTGCACGCCAGCGGCAAGGTTCGCGACGTCTACCTTCTTGATCAGGAGCGTTTGCTCTTCGTCGCCACCGACCGCATTTCCGCATTCGACTACGTGCTCGCAACCGGCATTCCTCACAAGGGCCGGGTGTTAACCCAGATCTCGCTTTTCTGGTTCGATTTTCTTCGCGACCTGGTACCTAATCATCTGATTACCGCGGACGTGCGCCAGTATCCGGCAACCCTTCAGAAGTATGCCGACCAGTTACAGGGCCGTTCGATGATCGTGACCCGTGCGGATATGTTTCCGGTGGAATGCGTGGTGCGCGGCTACATATCAGGGTCGGCGTGGAAGGAGTACAAGGCTACGGGCCGGGTTTGCGGGATCGAACTGCCGAAAGGTCTGCGGGAGTCGGATCGTTTGCCGGAACCGATTTTTACCCCTTCCACCAAGGCTACGAGCGGTCATGACGAGAATATTTCCTTTGCCGAGATGGCCAAGCTGGTGGGTCCGGAGCTAAGCCAGCAACTGCGCGACATCAGTTTGGCGGTCTACAGCAAGGCGGCGGAGTACGCGCGGCAGAAGGGCATCATTATTGCGGACACCAAGTTCGAGTTCGGACGTACCGCCCAAGGCGTGACCTTGGCGGACGAGGTGCTCACCCCGGACTCTTCCCGCTTTTGGCCGGCCGACAAGTACGAACCGGGCCGGGCGCAGGATTCATTCGATAAGCAATATGTCCGGGACTATCTGGAGGAGATTCGCTGGAACAAACAGCCTCCCGCTCCGGGCCTTCCCGCTGAAGTGGCGAGCCGGACCAGCCAAAAATATGTCGAGGCATACCACTTGCTTACGGGGCGTGATCTGGATGTGTAACGGCATCGCCGGACAACGCGGTGCCGCATGAATTTAGCGGACTGGATCATTATCGTCATCGTGGTGCTGTCCGCCTTGCATGCGGCAAATGTGGGATTCTTTCAGGAAGCCTTCCATATCGGTGGGCTGATCGTAGGATACCTGCTGGCGGCATGGCAGTATCAGCGTTTGGGTAGTTTGCTGGGAACTTATCTGAAGTCTCCCTGGGTGGCGGACAGCGCTGGATTCCTGATTATTTTCTTCGTCATCACAGTAGCCTTCGGCCTGGCCGGACGAACGGCTCGATGGGTGATGAAAGCATCGGGGTTGCGCCTGGTAGACCGCCTCCTGGGCGGCTTGCTGGGAGCGCTGCGTGGGGCTTTGATCGTGGCATTCGTCCTGGTGGGCATGACGTCGTTCACACCGTCGGCCAAGTGGCTGGAGGGGTCAGAATTGGCACAATATTTCCAGGCCGTGGGGCGAGCCGCCATCTGGGCTGCACCTGCGGAACTACGGGCGCGGTTTTACCAGGGACTGGATTTGCTTCGTCATCCGCCACAGTCACCACAGACGGGTCCGGCGAAACAGTCTCCTGGGAAATGAGCACTCGGAAAGCTTTGTTGTTATACTCGCAGCTTTTGACGCAAGCGATTCGTCGTGCGGAAAGATAGAAGACACAAGCGGAACGACAAAGAAAGCGAGATGCCGTGAGAGATCAGCTCGAAGCCCTCATCCTGCAGATGTACCGCAGCAATATCCTTTATTCCGAAGCGGTGCGCGAGTTCAAAAAGAAATTCATTCTCACCGTGTTGCAGGAGAACAAAGGCAACCAGTGCCGCGCCGCACGCGAACTGGGCATGCACCGCAACACCCTGAGCCGCACCATCTCGGAACTGAAGATCGATGTGCGCCAGTTGCGTGACGGAGTCAAGCGTCCGCCCCGAAGCGCCCGCCCGGTAAGCTACGAGAAGAAAGCAGTGCGCTCGAACTGATATCAGCTGTCAACTCGTTTCAAAACTGGGAACGGAAGACCAGAAACTGCTTCGAAGACTACCCGGGAAAAATTAAGGCAGCCCTTTTTGGGGGGCTGCCTTTTCATTTCTTGGTTACGCTGACTTACTGCGGCTTCCTGCGTACCGGTGGTTTCTTTGCAGGAGCCGGAGCGGCTTTGGTCAGCAGTGCGCCCTTTTCCATCACCATAACAAAAGGCTTGGGCGTGTAGGACACGGGTGTGCCTTCGAAGTTGATCTTGTCTCCTTCTTTCGGAACCATCCTGGCGGGAATGGGGCCGGGGAACGACAGCTCGATGTCGGCACGCTTCGTGTCTATGTCATCCACACTAGCCGCCAGTTCCAGCTTGGTGGGAGTGGCCGAGATGACTTGGACTTCCGCCATCTGCAGGTTTTTCCCTTTAAGTGCGGTCCAGACTTTCTCCTGATCTTCCGGTGCAGCTTCGGAGAGCACCAGTTCCCACTCCGCAAAACTCATTTCCTCAGGCTTCTTGGTTTTCACGAGCTCGGCTGCTTGCTGTGCGGGTGTCGGAGGAACGTAGGCCGCGATGGTGAACCCCGCCGGCGGCACGGGATTGGTCTTCGCCTGCGCCAGCAAGTCATCCCAACCTTGCTCGGAGCCGTGAAATTTCACGTACTTGCCGTGGCCAAACTTGGTGATTGACGCCTTCGTGTTCGGATCGGTGACTAAGTTCGCCGCACGCGCGATAAAAAACAGCCCATTCACATCGTCGGAGGGGGTTGCCGACAAGTAAGAGAGTGCCAGGGGGTAGACGCTTTCGACGTTGTTAGGGTCGGCCTCAACCGCTGGCCGAAGATACTTTTGTGCCGAAGCGTAGTCTTTCAACTGCAGCGCTGAGAATCCCGCCACGCTGTTCAGCAGCCCGGAAAGTTGGGACTTCTGCTTGGCGAAATCCGCGTCGGACACGCCGTCTGCCTTCGGCATCTTGGCCAGGGCCTGCAGGCCGCGTTCGGCGTGTTGCTTGGCATCCGCCCATTTCTGTGCGGCACGTTCGTTGTAAGCCAGGAGCACCAATCCACGCGTGTTGTCCGGATTGGCCAAGAGGAGCCTGTTGGCAGCATCGATCACCTTGGCCTGATTGCCTGCCTGCTGGTATGTGCCCATCAGCAGCTCAAGCGCGTCTTCCTTCATCACGCTGTTGGGATACTGGGTAAGGAAGGCTTCCAGTCCGCTGATCTTGGCTGCGGGGTCAGTCTGCTGCACGGCGCCGACGTAGGCGTTGTATTCAGCCGGGTCCTTGATTTCTTTCTTCTGCTGCGGCTGTGAGGTGGAGGTCTGCGCTGCTTGCGGTTGCGCCGTTGCGGCGTCCTGACTCGATGCCACCGCAGACAACGCCAGCAAAAGCGCCACTAGACTCGTCTTCATTCGAATCGCTCCTTGAAATTTCGGGAAAAACGGCGACGACTTTACGTCCCAGGTACCACCCAAGCCAGCTCACCCGGGCTTCTCTCGAATATCGGCAGCATACCCGCCCACGCAAACGGCGGCCGGAAATTCCTGGCTTGCGTCTGAGACGTCAGAACTGCCAGATCACGTTTTCCGGTGAGGCGGATTATAAGTATGTGCCTCGTCTAAGGCAAGTTTGCTTTTACAACCCGGTATCACCTCGTCTTGTAAGATGCATAAGGGTGGTGGTCTGGATGGTCCGAAATGGGACCAGGCCGCGCCCCCAAGAGCGCTTAAATTTATGCCCAAGGCAACCCAAAGCCCGCTTCAAGGCCAGGTAGCAATCATCACCGGTGCAGGACGAGGCATCGGCGCCGCCATCGCCGCTAAATTAGCGGGTCTGGGAGCCCTGACTGTGCTCTGCGGACGAACCGCCGCACTCCTCGAAAGTACGGCGGCAGGGATCACGAAATCGGGCGGACAAGCTCAGGCGGCGGAATGCGACGTGCGGGACTTGCGCTCGGTTGAAGCCGTCGCTGCCCGGGTTCAACGCGACTTCGGACGTGCCGATATTCTGGTCAACAACGCCGGAATCGGCAGCTTCGCAGCGCCGCTGCACCAGACGTCCCCGGACGCCTGGGAGCACGTCCTGAATACGAATCTACGGGGCGTTTACTATTGCATTCGGAGCTTCGCTCCGATGATGATCAGCGCACGTACCGGGCATATCGTCAATATCTCTTCCCTGGCCGGGAAAAATCCCCTGCCCAACGGTGCGGCCTATGCGGCCTCCAAATGGGGATTGAACGGCCTGAGCTACTCCGTCGCGGAGGAATTGCGCAGCCACAACATCCGCGTCTCCGTTGTTTGTCCTGGATCGGTACACACCGAGTTGAGCCCGCACGAAGGCAAAGACCCTAAGAAAATGCTCCAACCGGAAGACGTGGCTCACGTGGTAGCGATGCTGGTGACCCAGGAACCCCAATCATTCGTCAGCGAAGTGTTGCTGCGGCCGACGTTGAAGCCCTGACCAATCTGTTGCGGGCTCTTTTGTAGAGACGTAGCTCGCTAAGTATAGCCCTCACCTCAAAGGCTCGTGGCGGGAGACGTAGCAAGCTACGTCTCCCGCTCGCTTCATTTCTTGAATAGGTTGTCGAAGGCCTGCCGGGCGTCGGTGGGCCGCAACGCCTTGGGCGTCGAAGTCTCTTTCTCGACCATCACGCGAATGGAGTAGAACGCGCAGTCGTTGCGCTGGTCCTTGCGCGCGATGCGTTCGGGAATGGGCTGCGTACACTCGAAGCGGCTCGAGGTATCGAAGTATGTGCACTGTTTGCAGGAATGGAGTTCGAAGCCACACTTGGGGCACTGTCCGACCGGTTCGCTGATGGATTCCAAAAGTGTCCCGCACTGGGAACAACGGGACACAGTCCGCGTCCCCGGCATCTGGATTGCCCGCGGGCCGAAGGTGTCTTTCTTGACTGGCTTGTCCAGTCTTTCCGAAGCGTCTCTCTTTTGGCTGGGGCCGCTGTCCTGGTACCCCCGCTGCCGGTACTTCCGATCTGACAAAGATCGCCTCCTGTGGGCGCGCCGACATTGTCTCGCTTTGGCGGGCCCGCGACAAGGGGAAGCATAATTGTATTTCCCAACACCGGGTGCTAACATCCGGATAGTTGTAACTTGTTGCGTGGAGGTTCAGGATGGCAGACAGAGACAGCAATAGTTTTCTATGGTTTCTTGCGGGGTTAGGCGTCGGCGCTCTGGTTGGAGTTTTGTACGCGCCGAGCGCGGGCAGCGAAATACGCGAGACACTTCGCTCCAAGGCCGATGAAGGCCGGGAGTTTGTGAAAGAGCGTACCCGCAAAGCTCGCGAGCAGGCTTCGGATCTTGTGGACCGCGGCCGCGAAGTCGCGAAACAGCAAAAGGAGCAGTTCAAGTCGGCTTATGAAGCCGGGCGCCAGGCGTACCACGAAGCCACCGCAGCGGACGGCGGCGCGTCGAAGAACCTGTAATATTGCGCCTCTCCATCCGCAGCGCCGCAGTGGGGCGCAGTAGGACGGAGTCACTCTTATGGACTATCTACCGATTTTCGTCGGCGTCACCGCAGCGGCGGTCGTGATCCAGGCGGGCATCCTGGTGGCTCTGTATGTGGCTGTCCGCCAGACCACTTCACGCATGGAAACGTTGGCTTCGGAGGTCAAGGACAAGGTACTGCCCACGGCGGACACCGCTCAGTCCATCATGCTGGATTTGCGGCCGAAAATTGACACCATCGCGACCAACGTCAGCGATACCTCGAGCATGGTTCGTGGCCAGCTTGAACGGATTGACGCTACGGTCAGTGATGTTGTGGATCGTACGCGGCTGCAAGTAATTCGTGCCGACGAATTGCTCAACCGCACCATGGACCGGATTGAAGAAACCACCGATGTAGTGCATCGGACGGTCGTCTCACCGATTCGCCAGCTGTCCGGGCTGATCCAGGGATTAACTGCCGGGGTGGAATTCCTGTTTGGCGGCAAACGCGCCTCGCGCCGCGATGTCACCGTGCCGCAAGATGAAATGTTCATCTAGTCGTCGGTCGTCAGTCTTCGGTCTTCAGCCAAGCATTCTTTCCAATTCTTGCGTCCTTACTTCTTCCTGTCTTCTTATTTTTTCATTTCCAGGGGCTGGGCTGAAGACTGACGACCGATAGCTGACGACTGTTACGCGATCCATCCCCCGCCCACGACCACCTCATCATCGTAGAAGACTGCCGCCTGTCCCGGCGTGACGGCTCGCTGCGGCTCGTCGAACGTGACCAGAATTTCGTCATCACCAGTCTTTTCAATCAGTGCTGTAGCCCCCTCGTGGCGATGGCGGATCTTCACCTTAACCTGCATCGGCTCCGACAGATCTGCGAGTGAGATAAGATTGATGCGATGCGTACGTAACGTCCGGGTGTAGAGATCCTCCTGCTGGCCGACGACTACCTGGTGTGCGTCTCCCTTGATCTGAATCACGTAAAGCGGCGAACCCGTGGCCAGGCCGAGGCCCTTGCGCTGGCCCACGGTAAAGTTGTGGATGCCGCCATGCTCGCCAACCACTGTCCCGTCTGTCGTGACCAATTCGCCGGCAGTATCGGGCAGCGCTTCGCCCTGCTCGGCAAGATAGGCGTCGAGAAACTTTTTGTAGTCGCCTCCTGGAACAAAGCAGATTTCCTGAGAGTCGGGCTTCTGGGCCAGCGCCAGTCCATGCTGGCGGGCAAGTTCGCGAACCTCGGGCTTCATCATTCCGCCCAAAGGAAATAGAGTGCGGTTGAGCTGGTCCTGCGTGAGTCCGAACAGGAAATATGTCTGATCCTTGGAGCGGTCTGCAGGGCGCTTCAGCAGCCAGCGTCCGAGCGCCTGATCAAACTCCACACGTGCGTAGTGACCGGTAGCCAGCGCGTCGGCTCCGATCTGCTGGGCCACGATCAACAGTTGGTCGAACTTCAGGTGATTGTTGCAAAGGCTGCAAGGGATGGGTGTGCGCCCCGAAAGATACTGCTCCACGAACGGACGCACCACGTCGCGCTCGAACCGCTCCTCATGATTGACGACGTAGTAAGGAATGCCGATGGTCTCGGCGACGCGGCGCGCATCGTAGACATCGTCCAAAGAACAACACCGCCCTTGCACGGACTCGGGCATGCCCTCGTGGCCAGCCAGGCGCCGCTGGTTCCAAAGCTGCATTGTGAGGCCGACGACCTCGTGGCCCTCGGCCCGCATCATGGCCGCGACAGTGGAGGAGTCAACTCCACCGGACATGGCGACGGCGATGGTTCTGGTCTGGGGCATTGGAGATTTCAGGGCTCGGGGATCAGCTTTTAGCTCTCAGCCTTTAGCTTTTAGCCAAGAGTTGAAGGCTAAGAGCTAACACCTTCTTTATTGTAAACCGGCGACAACTCCCGCAGTCGTGCAACCATTGACGGGATCAGGCTCGACGCGAATTCGACATCCTCGGGCGTGTTCTGTTTGCCAAGACTAAAACGAAGACTGCCCCGCGCCTGCTCTGGACGCAGGCCCATCGCGGTCAGCACATGCGACGGCTCAATCGCGCCCGACGAGCAGGCGGCTCCGGTTGAAACTGCCAATCCCTTCAGATCGAGACCGATCACCAGAGCTTCGCCCTCGATGCAGTCAAAATGGATGCTGGTCGTGTTCGGAACGCGCGGAGCCCCTTGTCCGTTTACTGCAGCACCCTCAACTGCCGCTAGGATGGCCTGCTCCATCCGATCGCGCAGGGCACACATGCAATCGAGATCGCCACGGACAAATGCCTCCCTGGCAAGCTCCGCCGCCTTGCCCAGGGCCACGATGCCAGGGACGTTCTCCGTGCCCGCACGTCGCGAACGCTCGTGGCTTCCACCATAGACCATGGGACGCAGAGCAGTTCCCTTCTTCACATACAACGCTCCCACGCCTTGCGGAGCGTGCATCTTGTGCCCGGAGATGGAGAGCAGGTCGCAGCCGATGCGCTTGACGTCGATCGCCACCTTCCCTGCCGCCTGCACCGCGTCCGTGTGGAAGTACACATCGGCCTCGGCGGCGACCTTGCCGATCTCTTCCACCCGTTGCAGCACGCCGGTTTCATTGTTGGCCATCATGATGGTGATAAGCCGCGTGTTCGGGCGAAGAACCCTGCGGACGTCATCGGGATCGACCTGCCCACGCCCGTCCACAGAGACGTACGTGACTTCGCAACCCGATGCTTCCAGATGCTTGCACGAGTTCAGTACGGCGTGATGTTCGATGGTCGAGGTAATGACATGCTGTCCCGGTTCGACCATGCCCGAAATTGCCAGGTTGTCGCCTTCCGTGCCGCCGCTGGTGAAGACGATCTCCGAGGCACGACACCCCAGCAGAGCCGATACCGACTCGCGTGCACGCTCGACCGCCGCCCGCGTCTCCTGTCCGTGGTGATGGATGGACGAGGCGTTGCCAAAGTGCTCCCCGAAATACGGCTGCATGGCGGCCACGACCTCGGGCAGGACCGGCGTGGTGGCGTTATTGTCGAGATAGACGCGGCGCATAGGCTTCATGCCTATTTTACGCTGTATCTGTGATGGGGTGCGGACGCGTGTGCGGCTTGCGCTGTAGAGACGTAGCTTCGCTACGTCTCACGACGGGGCGGATCGCAACGACTGCGCGGGAAGCTTTACAACATTGTCATCTTGAGCGGAGAGAATGGACTCGCTCGCGATACCGTTTCACGGAGTCGAAAGACCTGCTGTTTGTTGGTGTCGTCCTCGGCCTAACCACGAAGTCCCAGCACCGACGGTCCGGCATGAGCCCCGGCAGAAAGCAGGTCCCTCGACTTCGCTCGGGATGACAGAGTAATCGGATGGACCAGTAGCCCACGGCGACGGCAGTGGCGGAAACTGGGGCCAACAGCTTCCCTACCGCCGCTCCATAGGCACATACCGCTGCGGGTACGCCGGTCCGATGTAGTCCGCGCGGGGGCGGATCAGGCGGTTGTCGTCGAGTTGCTCGATGACGTGGGCTGCCCAGCCGCTGATGCGCGACACCGCGAACACCGGCGTGAACAGGTCTACATCAATTCCTAGGATGTGGTAGGTAGACGCCGAGTAGAAGTCCACGTTGGCATTTAGCTTTTTCTCGGCCTTCACAAATTGCTCGATTTTCTGCGACATCTCGAACCAATTGGTCTGGCCGCTGCTCTTGCCCAGGTCGGCGGACATTTTGCGCAGGTGCGTGGCCCGCGGGTCTTCGGTATGGTACACGCGATGGCCAAAGCCGGGAATCTTCTTCTTTTTCGCCAGCATTCCCTTCACATAGGCCACCGGGTCGGCGGCCGATTTGACGATATCTTGCAGGATATGAAAGATCGCCTCGTTGGCGCCGCCGTGCAGCGGGCCTTTCAAAGCTCCGATGGCGGCGGTGACGGCGGAATGCATGTCTGACAGCGTTGCGGCAACGACGCGCGCCGCGAAGGTGGAAGCGTTGAGCTCGTGGTCGGCGTGCAGGATGAGAGCGATATCCAGCGCCCGCTCGGCCGTTTCGGATGGTTTCGTCCCAGTCAGGAGCAGCAGGAAATTGGCGGCGTGCGAAAGCGAACGGTCCGGCTCGACCGGACTCTTCTCTTTTCGCAGGCGGTCGTAGGCGGCCACGATCATCGCGATCTGCGAGGTCAGCCGGAACGCCTTGTGCAGGTTGGCGTCGTGATCGTTATTTTTGTCCTCTGGATCGTAAAAAGACAGCGCCGAAACTGCTGTGCGCAGCACGTCCATGGGATCGGTTTGCTTCGGCGCGGTGCGCAGCAACTCGATGATGGCGGGGTCCAGCTTGCGCTCTTCCGCCAGGCGCTGGCGAAATTCCTTCAGCTCACTGGGCGTGGGCAACTTGCCATACCACAACAGGTAGCAGGTTTCTTCGAAATTGGAGTTGTCAGCAAGCTCGTGAATGTCGATGCCGCGGTAGGCCAGGACGCCTTGATCCCCGTCGATGTAGCAAATGCTGGAGGTGGTGGCGACGATTCCTTCCAGGCCTTTGGGGGCCTGTGTGCTGGTCAGGCTGGGCATGTTCCCTCGCTCAGAAATTTGGTCAATCCCGGTTGTGGCCGCACGGGGAAGGAAAATGACGCGTGCCGTCGCAACTAACTTTTATACGCCAAAAGGTTTAGTTTTCCAAACACGGAGGTAGGGGGTAGTGGGCTGTTTTGAAATTTAGAGGTCTTTCATAAATGCCGCTGGAATGGCTCTGGACATGCCAGCACGAGCGGGACGCTCGCGCCCACATCGAGTCCTCCCCCCGGCCCCGAATACACGAAGGTACACTACCCCCTTGAAAGCTCACAGTCGTGCTTCCCTTCCCGGTTACAATTGAACGATGCGCCGGGGTAAGTTTGTCCTGATGGTTTTGGGATTGGCTGCGGCTGCCTTCTGTACCGACCAGCCATCGAATCTACCGCTCGTGCCTTGTCCTGAAGGATCCCCCGGAGCTGCCTCCTGCAATCCGTCCAAGAAAGAATTGAAAGAGGCTAACGAGGCGTTCGCCCACGGCCTTCGCCTGCAAAAGGCAAAGCTGCTGGACCAGGCTTTCGATCAGTTCGATACGGCGGCGCGGCTGGCTCCGAAAGATGTCGAATATGTGACGGCGCGAGAAGTGACGCGGCAGAAAGTCATATTCGATCACCTGCAGCGCGGCAACGCGGAGATGCTCAAGAACCGCCAGATCGAAGCTCTGGCTGAATTCCGCTCGGCGTTGCATCTCGATCCGCAAAATGAATTTGCCCAACAGCGCCTGCAGGACGCAATGGGAGAGTGGGCACCGAAAACTAGCGGCCCTCCACAGGTCGTGGACGGTGCGGAAGAAATACGGGTGGCGCCCAATCCGGCTCAGGCCGACTTCCACTATCGTGGCGACGCCCGTGCATTGCTCACCCAGATCGCTTCGGCGTTCGGCGTGACCGCGATTTTTGACGAGTCGGTAGTGTCGCGTGCGGTTCGTTTTGACATCGGCCAAGCGGATTTCTACACAGCCATGGCCGTGGCCTGCCAGATGACTCACACCTTCTGGACGCCGCTCGATGGCAAAGAGATTCTGCTGGCCGCTGAAACGGCGCAAAATCACCGCCAGTTTGATGGCATGGTGCTGCGCACCTTCTACCTGGCGGGAGCAGCTTCGCCGCAAGAACTGACCGACGTCGTCAACCTGCTGCGCAACGTCTTTGAAATCCGGCTGGTGACTCCCCAGCCCCAAGCCAGCACTATTATCGTTCGCGCTCCGAGGAACATGCTGGATGCCGCCACGCGGCTGCTTGAAGGCTTCGGTGATTCGCGTCCGCAGGTCATGCTGGATGTGCATGTGTATGAGATCACCAACAGCCTGACCCGTAACATGGGCCTGCACATTCCCAGCACGTTCCAGCTGTTCAATATTCCCGCGGGGGCACTGGCGGCGCTCGGCGGCCAGAATATTCAGGATCTGATCAACCAGCTGATCTCCGGTGGCGGCATCAACCAGTCCAGCTCCACGGCGCTTTCCGCGCTGCTGGCCCAACTTCAGAGTCAGCAGAGCTCGATTTTCAGCCAGCCCCTGGCGACGTTTGGGGGCGGCTTGACGTTCATGGGACTGAGCCTGGGGACAGCCAGCGCCCAGTTGTCATTAAACGAAAGCAACGTAAAAGCGCTGGAGCATGCCACTCTGCGGGTTAGCCAGGGCAACGATGCCAAGCTTCTCGTGGGCTCACGCTTTCCTATCCTAAACGCCAGCTTCGCGCCGGTATTCAATAGCGCGGCGATTTCATCGGTAATCCAGAACAACAGTTTCCAGACCCCTATTCCATCGTTCACTTATGAAGACATTGGTCTGAGCATCAAGGCTAAGCCAGTAGTGAGCGGTAGCTCGGACGTTGGCCTGAATCTGGAGATACAGTTTCGCACTCTTACCGGGCAATCGCTTAACGGCGTTCCGGTGATTTCAAACCGCGAATACAAAGGCAGCATCAACCTGATGGATGGAGAACCAGCCGTGGTGGCGGGCACGGTTTCGCACAACGAACAACGCAACCTGAGCGGAATCCCCGGACTTGGAGCTGTGCCGGGTGTGAACCAGATCATGACCAGCAACAGCAAGCAGGTGGACGAGGACGAACTGCTCATCGTGATCACGCCGCGCGTGGTCAACCGCGCAGAGAATCAGAAAGCTGAAGTGTGGGTTAGAAAATAGAATTCACTATCCAGGCTGTCATCCTGAGCGAAGCGAAGGACCTATGCACTTAGTTTCGCCACCAGAACCCCGGAAAATGCATAGGTCCTTCGGGCGTGACTCCTTCGCAAACGAAGAAGTCACTTCCTCAGGATGACAAACTCAAAGTGACAGTTTTTTTCTACTTCCCTTCCTTCGCCGCAAACTCCGTCAGCCCTTTCAGCACTTCGTAAGGAAGCCCGCCTACGTTGCTGATCTTTCTCCCATTGATGAACAATGTCGGCGTTCCGTTCACTTCGAGGGACGCGCCCAGCGCAACTGAGCGCTGTACTCGGCCGACGGTTTCGGCTTTGGCGGCGCAGGCGGCGGTTTCGGCGCCCTTGACGCCGGATTGGTCGGCAAGGGCTGTCAGCTTCTCATCGGCGTTGGCGACGCTGATATCCTTCTGGCCGTCGTACACGCTTTGGATGAATTTCCAAAAAGCGTCATTCGAGCTCCGCCCGACGCAATCCGCATAGGCTGCCGCCTTGGCGGCCCAGTCGTGCGAGGGCAGCGGAAAATTCTGAAATACAAGGCGAGTGTTTTTCTCTTCCGCCAGCAGCTTGTCAACCGTTGGCTGCGCTTCCCTGCAATGCGGGCATTGCAGGTCGCTGAACTCCACCACGGTTACGGGAGCGTCGGCCGGTCCGCGTGACGGGCCATCCGCTTTCTTGGTCAACTCCTCGCGCGCCTGATCAAACGGGCGCACTCCGAAGGGGATGATGTCGCCCACGAGCGCGTGCTTACCGTCAGAGGTGACATACAGCCGGTTATTCTGCTGCCCCTGAGGGTTGCTCACCACCACCATTACTTCCGCGATCCCCTGCGCCTCGGCGGGCCTGATCGAAACCACTTTCCAGGACACGGATGGATCGTAGCCGAACATTTGCTTCATGAAGGTATTGACCGTTTCTTCCGAGGGCAACCGCGTGCTGAAAGTTGGAATGGGAGGGCTGGCGTCCTTCGTTTTGGACGAAGTCTTATCCTGTGCAGACCCAAACGCTCCTAGCAGCAGGAGCAACAAGCAGAAGTACAGAAAACGGCGCATGAGTTCCTTTCTGAAAATCAATTCTGCAAAATCCTGAAACCAAACCCAAGAGTGGCGGACAGGAGTGTCCGCCCCACACTGTTAGGCGCCGGTTCTGGCGGCAATCGGAAAGCGCCGTCCGGAGCCAAAGGCCTTCGGCGAAATTTTCAGTCCCGGCGCGGCCTGCTGGCGCTTGTATTCGGCGCGATCCACCATCTGAATCACTTTCTGCACCAGGGTCAGATCATAATCGTGATCAGCGGCAATCTGCTCCGCGGTGTGCGAGTCCTCGACGTATTCTTCAAGGACCGTATCGAGCGTCTCGTAGGGTGGCAGCGAGTCGATGTCCTTCTGACCGGGGCGCAATTCCGCCGAGGGAGGCTTTTCCAGGCTGGCCTGCGGAATTACCGGCCGGCGCGAATTCACGTACTGGCTCAGGCGATAGACCAGCGTCTTGGGCACGTCTGAGATCACAGCGAGTCCACCAACCATGTCGCCATACAACGTGCAATACCCCACTCCCAGTTCGCTCTTGTTTCCGGTGCTCAGCACGATCGCCCCAAACTTGTTGGAGAGCGCCATGAGCAAGGCGCCCCGTGTGCGGGCCTGAAGATTCTCCTCGGTCGCGTCTTCGTTGCGTCCTGCGAAAACTTCTCGCAATGTTTTCCGGTAGCTTTCGAAAATCTCTGTGATACAGAGCAGCTCAAATCGAATCCCAAGATTCAGTGCCAACGAACGGGCGTCTTCAATCGAACCCGACGACGAATACGGGCCAGGCATGCCTACGCCGATAACATTCTCCGGCCCTACGGCGTCAGCAGCGATGCAAGCTGTAAGAGCGGAGTCGATGCCTCCGCTCAATCCGATGATGACCTGCCGGAAACCACACTTGTGGACGTAGTCGCGTGTGCCAAGGACCAGGGCCGCGTAGGCGCTGGCTTCCTCTCCCTCGATCTGGTCGTGGATTTCGCCGGTAAGACGGTCCGAATCAAAATAGATCAAATCTTCCTCGAACGACTTGCCTTGCGCGATGACCTCGCCTGCGGAATTCAGCACCAGGCTGGAGCCGTCAAACACCAGGCTGTCGTTGCCACCCACCTGATTCACAAGCGCCACCGGCACGTTGTCCTGGCGAGCGATCGTAGCCAGCATCTCGCGGCGAAATTCACGTTTGCCCAGCCAGAAGGGCGAAGCGGAAATATTAAGCACAAAGTTTCCGCCAGCCTGCACCAGCGCTTCCACGGGATCGGCGGCATAGAGCCGCTTGTGCCAGAAGTGCTTGTCGTTCCAGGCGTCCTCGCAAATGGTGAGCGCCATCTGCTTGCCGCAGAAAGGAAACAGGGACTGGCTTTTGGCGGGGGCAAAATTGCGCATTTCGTCAAAGACGTCGTAGGTGGGCAGCAGCATCTTGGACTGCACGAAGGCGACGCCACCTTCCTTGAGCAGCGCCGCGGAATTCATGACCGACTTCCCTGTCTCGGCCTCGGCTGCGGTCACAAGCCCGCAGATCACCGCGATTCCACGAGTCTCGGCGGCAATCCGTTCCGCCGTCTCACGATTACGGGTCACAAAGGAGGGCCGCTCCACCAGGTCGCGCGGCGGATATCCGCAGACGGAAAGCTCGGGAAACAGGATCAGGCCAGCGCCCGCTGCTCGCGCCCGGCCCGCGAAGTCGATGATCTTGGCGGCGTTGCCAGAGAAATCTCCAACCGTTGGATTGATCTGTCCCAGCGCGATCTTCACAGTTCCAGTGTAAAGGGGCGGTGGGCGGGAGCCAAGTCAGGTGGGTGATGCCTGCCCGCGGACGCTCGCACCTACATTCCGACCCAGCGCAACGCCTCTTGTCGATCAGCGAAGGCCCGCATGCTTACCGCCCTTCCGTCACGGAAGGTGTAAACGTCCGCAAGCCGCACCTCTTGCCACTCAGTGCTGCCCTTGGGCCGAACCCGGGCGTGGACAAACACAACGATCCGGTTACCGGCAGGGATGAAGCGTTCTGGCTCACTGTTGACTTCGGCCCAGGCAGTCCGAGACTGCGTCAGATAGGCTGCCACTCCGTCCTGTCCATGATACGTGCCGCCGCCGGGGAATTCCGCCGGCTCCGTCCAATCGATTTGAGGATCCATCTGCGCTACTGCTGCCGCGATGTCGCCGCGATTGAAGGCGGCGTAGGCTTCGCGGAGGACGCGAATGGCCTGCTCGTGCTCTGTGGAGGTATCCATGGAGGGTTGTTTTTGTAGCGGCTCACGGCACGCCCCGCTCAGGCATAAAACCGCAACGGCAATGATAAATGGGAATCGCTGCATGACGGCGATGGATAAAGACGACGTTTCAGATTGAAAATCGGCACAGCCCGATTTTCAAATCTGAAATATGAAATCACAAATCTGAAATCAGTTAGGCGGGGGGGGCGGCCCATCCTGACCCATCGGGTCCGGAGGCGGCAACGGCGCCGGGGCCCTACCGCCCGCAGCAGGCGAGCTAGGATCGGCTTCTTCGCCGGGACGTCGCAGGCTGGGTGCATTCGGAGGACGAACCTGGGGCTCGGTTGAGCCTTTGGCTACGGTAGGTTGCTCGAGCTCCACTTCTTTTTCCGAGCGCACGATCTTCTGGCCATCCACTTTCATGATCTCCAGGCGTACCACCTCGTCACCCGCCAGCCGCACGAAGTCCACATCCTGAGGCGGTTCACCGTAGATCCACTCTTCGTACTCCAGTTCGCCATCCTTCTCGCGAATCTTTTTTGGCGGCCGGCCTTTGGCCGCCATTACCATGTCGCGATTCATGCCAACCAGGACCTGGTGCTGCTTGACGGCGTCTCTAACCTTGGGCGGCAGCGTATCTAGGTAAGCTTCCACGGCGGATTTGGCATTGAAGTCGAACACTGGGCGGAGCAAGTCTTTTAGCTGTTGAGGCTCGAGTTCGGGGACGTAACCATTGAATACCAGGTCGACATAGGAGCCGCGGGGATTAGCATTCGAATCGCTGGGCGCAACCGAAGTCATTCCCCCGCCCCCGCCAAACTGGATGTGCTGATACCATTTTTGCTTCTTGACCGGACCGCCGTTGATCTCGAAATGAATGTGGTCGTTCTTGACCAGAATCTGGCTGATGCGGGCCTGATCGCCAGGCTTGACCGCCGGACCCCACATAGCAAGCATGCGTTGCAGTTCTTCGCCGTTCGGAGTGACTTGCCCTTCCTTGAGCGTCAACCCTGTCTTTCCCATGGGAAAGGGCGAGCGGATGTAGACCAACTCGGCATTGAAGGCGCGGATCAGGTCCATGCGAGTTTGCTTGGAGATATGCGGAGCCTGGTTTTTCTGATCGTCGGCGCTGACCACGGCCGCGGAGAAGATCACGGTGAGCAACAGAACTAAAGCGAAACGTGGGTTCATACGACACCCCGACCCGGCGATTGTCTTGATTATAGCTCCCATCTAGCGTGGAAACACGTCCTTCCCGGAAACTTTATGCACTCGGAAGTTCACGGGTTTGGCCTTTAGAACGACGATACTCGCAACCCGTTCCGGGCGACCTGAAGGGGCAGGACTCGTCCGCCGTTGTCCCCGATGACGGTCGCTACCCGGCTGGAGGCGCCTTCTTCCACCAGAAAGATGACGCAGCCTCCGCCGCCTGCACCGCAGGCTTTGGCGGCGCGGCCTCCATGTCTGGCGGCGACGCTGATCAGTTTGTCGATGAGCGGAGTGGTAATTCCCGGAGCATTGCTGCGGCGCAATTTCCATTCTTCGCGCAGTAGTCGCGCGACCTCGCCCCAGTCGGATTTGAGCAGCGCCTGATGCATATCCCTCGCAATGCTGACAATTCGCTCGAAGTTGCGGAACACGCGCTTGTCGCCGTCAATGTGAGCCTTGAAGACCTCCCAATTGTTGATACCCGACTGCCGCGGTGCCCCGGTGTAGGCCAAGACGAAGCGTGACTCAAGCTCTTCCGGCACTACCGCCACTGCCTCGCGGTGAATGCCGTCGGCATCCAGATGGATCGCGCTGACTCCCCCGTAGAGTGCGGGATAGTAGTCCTGGCAACCGGTAGGCACTTGGATGATCTGCGCCTCTACATTCTGGGCAATGACCCGCATCTGTTCCAGGGTAAGGTGACGGCCAGTAAACCGGGCCAATGCGGCAGTGGTGGCGATCATGAGAGCTGATGATCCGGAAATGCCGGCGCCAGCCGGAGACTCGGAATCGGTTTCAATCAGCAATCCCTCTTTAGGGGCGAAGAACTGTAGCAACCGGGCAGCCAAAGGCAGACGAAAACGGCTTGCCGCGCTCAGGGCTTCGAAGCTGGGAAATTGTTCTTCGCGCCGGGTGTCAAGTGAACGCACATGGATGCGTTTCCCTTTCAACGGCGTAATCCTGCAGGTAGTTAGAATGTTGACGGCGAAATTGACCGTCAGCGCATCCGGATGAAACAGATACAAGGGCCATAAATCGATCGTCCCCCCTGCCAGATCGGCCCGGCAGGGCGCTTGGGCCACAATCCTGCGACCGCCAGCCGAATAGCTGCTTTTTCGCATGCTGTCTTTTATCACGAGGCGATTGGCTACGCAGCATGCCGGAAGTCACAGCACCAAAACCGATCAGCCAAATCGTTCGTTGACAACACCTATTGTTTCCGCCACACTCCTGAAGTAAGACGTGGCCGCTTGCACAGGGTGCAGGAAAGCTTCAAGTTCGTATCGGGGCATCCGTTTGACGATGCTGCCACGGTTGGCGGCTGCGGCTGGCAACCCAAAAATCTTCCGCAACAGCAAACATAACGTGCACAGCGAGTTGTAGAAAATGGCTCCTCTTCCCCCGCTGACTCCACCTCCTTCCGGGACACCGGGATCGCAGGTTCGCGTGCGATCTCGTTCCACCATCCCTGATGAAATCATGGACAGTACGGGTTCGGCTGAGATCATCCTGGCCAAGCTGCGCGGCATGATCGCCAGAGGTGGACAGGAAACAGAGACCATCCTGGGCACGATCGCGGTGGCAGCCCACGCCTTGACGGGCGCCAACGGGGCGGCTATTGCCATGCCGCGCGACGGAGCAGTCATATGTGTCGGGAGAAGCGGCGACATTGCCCCCGAATTGGGCGATCTTCTTAGCGTGAATTCCGGAATCTCCGGCGAATGCCTGCGCACCGGCACGATGATGCGTTGCGATGACGCCTCCAGGGACTTTCACGTAAATGCCGAAGTCTGCCGGCAGATGGGCCTGCAGTCCATCGCCGTGGTGCCGTTGCGCGGACGGTTTGGCAGAGTTGGAGTACTGGAAGTCTTCTCAGCTCGGTCCTACGCCTTTACCGAGGAGCATATGGAGATCCTGGGACGAATGGCGGGGCTGGCCGAGACAGCCTGGGCACAAGCGCAAGGAGCGCAGGAACCAGGAACGCCGCTACTAAGGGAAGAGCTAGATGCAGAAGGATTAGTTGCGGAAGATTCAATCGCGGAAGAGTTAATAGCAGAAGAAGACGCGCAAACCCAGCCGCTACAGGAGGACTCTCCGCCACCTGCAGCACCGATCCAAACCGAAGCAGGGGCGGAAAGGCCGCGTCTCGCCAGCGCTACCGCCGCCCTGACCCGTGTTAGAGCAGCGATAGCAACAGGGTTTCATGCCCAGCTCCGGACGGAACGGAGGTGGCGCTACGGGACGATCGCGGGCCTCGCGACGATCCTGCTGATTTTGCTAGCCGTGCTGAGTTGGAAAATCTGGTACAAAGCGAGTCTTCCGACCAGCTCAAGCCAGTCCGCTGGTTCCAAAGGCGCCGACGCAGCAGCCGGACTAACCTGGCAACCTGGCACCGAGAACACTCTCTCTGGCGCCACATCGGCCCCGACTGCCAGTACTTTGGTGCCCGTTACTTCCTCGACCCGCCCTTCTGCGGCCCGGCCCGCGAAGCCGCCAACAGCGGTTGGGTCGGCTCGACGACAGGTTCTTCAACCGGCGGCGTCGGATCGTCGCGATACAAATACAACCGCCGCCGCAGATGTCCCCCAGGTACCGACGTCTGGCGATGGCCCAGCTGACCTGAAAACCTTGCTACCATCCGCGCCCGCTATGCCCAAGTTAGGGATGCCAATTTCGCAGGGCGTATCCGGGGGAGCCCTGTTGCACAAGGTAATGCCCGTCTACCCTTTGGAAGCGCGTCAGTTACACCTCCAGGGAACAGTGGTTTTGCAGGCGACAATCAACGAGAAGGGGCAGATCGAAGATGTGAAGCTGATCAGCGGCTCGCCTCTGCTGGCTCAGTCCGCCATGGATGCTGTGCGCAAATGGCGTTATGCGCCCTACCTGCTGAATGGCAAGCCCATCAAGAAGGAAACGCAGATCAACATTACCTTTATCCCTCAATAAAATCAGGACAATCAGGCGAGATTCAGCGCGCGGCGGACACTGCCACGTTCTTTCTGAATTTTTTCCTGCAGCAGCGTGATGGCGTAGATCAACTGCTCCGGACGAGGCGGACAGCCGGGGACGTAGACATCCACTGGAATTACTTGATTAACGCTTTGTACCAGGGCGTAGTTATTGAACACGCCGCCCGAGGTCGCACACGCTCCCATGGAGATCACCCATTTGGGTTCCGGCATCTGTTCCCAGAGCTGGCGAATAACGGGCGCCATCTTGTTCGAAACCCGTCCCGCGATGATGATGAGATCCGACTGGCGGGGTGAAGGCCGGAACACTTCCGCACCGAAGCGCGCAATGTCGAAGCGGGACGCCCCCATGGACATCATTTCGATGGCGCAACAGGCCAGGCCGAAGGTCAACGGCCAAATGGAATTCTTGCGCATCCAGTTAACTGCCGAATCAAGGGTAGTCAGCACCACGCCTTCCGGAGTGGGACTGCCGAAGGTCAGTTCTTTAACCACCTTCTTGCCGTTTTCCGTTGTGACGTAGGAGCCGAAACTGAGTTCGCCTGACATGATGGATCTATTCTAAACCACAAGGCTTAGTTCAGGTTCATTCGACGTTCCCGGGAATTTTAAGCAGAAGGGAGACCACTCGCGCCGCGGAACTCGGCGCTCAAGCGCGCCAATTGTTGCTGAACTTTCAATTCGTCGTGGAGAAACTCAACTCCATACAAGTAGACGCTCCGGTTGCGGACTTTTCCGTGGACTCGAACCGGCTCTTTGGTGCGGGGATTCTTGAACTCGACATTGATATGGCTGCCCACCGGTAAGTTGGCTGCGGCGAAGAGGCAAATCCCGCCTTCGCTCAAGCGCACACCGCGACCATGGACGATTGTCTTGTCGGTCGGTTGATCGACGACGACGCGAACCGGATCGTCAAACGGGTAGCGTTGCCAGCGCCGGCGATTTACTTGTTGCTCCATCAATCCTTTTTGCAACTGGAAAGCCGGGCCGGTTCAGACACACCGAGGCCTGGCACTTTCGAAAGTATTCCACTGTCTTGATTCGGGAAAGTTACGGTGGTACAGCCTGTGACGAGCCGCAGTAACTTTCGCCCGCGAGAGAATAAATCCGTCTACGGATTCAATACGACCTTGCCGAACATCTGGCTCTTTTCCATGTACTCATGCGCGGCGCGAATATCTTCTAAATCGAAGGTTCGATCCACTACGGGTTTCAGGCGTCCGCCGAAAACGTGGCCCAGCACCTCATACAATTCGCCCATCGTGCCCATGTAAGAGCCTCGCAGCGAGAGCTGGCGCGAATACAGGAAGCGCAAATCGAAACTGGCATTAGGTCCGGTCGTAGCACCGCAGGTTACAAGGGTGCCGGCAGGTTTCAGGCATTTCATACTCTGTTCCCAAGTGGCCGCCCCAACATGCTCGACGACGATGTCCACACCTTCGTTGCTGGTCAACTTCTTTACTTCTTCGGAAATCTTCTGCTGATAATGATCGATGCCGTGGTCTGCGCCCAATCCACGAGCTTTCTCCAGCTTCTTTTCGTCACCTGCCGTAGTAATCACGCGAGCGTGAAACAGTTTAGCGATCTGAATGGCCGCAATACCGACGCCTGAACTGGCCCCCAAGATTAGTATCGTCTGTCCCAGACGAATACCGGCGAGGCCCACCAGCATGTGCCAGGCGGTAAGAAACACGAGCGGCACGCTGGCGGCCTGATTGAAATCCAGGCTGTCAGGAATGGGGATAACATTCACCGCTGGGGTGGCAATCAGCTCACAATTTCCGCCCTCTACCCGGTAACCCAGCACTGTGAACTCCGGGCACTGGTTCTGAAGGCCGGCAACGCACTTCGCGCAATGATTGCAGAAGTGCATCGGCGCCAGCAAAACCCTCTGCCCTGGCTTGAGGCCCGTCACGTACTCACCCACTTCCACGATCTCGCCGGCTACATCGCTGCCGGGAATATGTGGCAGGTTCACTCCCGGCAGCCCCTTGCGAACCCAGAGATCAAGATGATTCATGGCACAGGCTTTGACCCTGACCAGCACCTGATCCTTGCGCACCGTCGCATCCGGGACACCTTCGAAGCGCAAAACTTCAGGACCGCCAAACTCGTGAATGCGGACCGCCTTCATGAATCCTCCAAACGAAATGAAGCTAGCATATCAAAACTGCAAAGACCTCACTGTCGGCAATAGTTACGGACCGCCACCAACAGCGCGCCAATCCTCAGAGCGGTGTGGCCAGTAGTACGTCCGTTCCTCGATCTTCTAGTGGTCTTTCCAATGCCACACGCCAATGCCATAGTGACCCGTCAATATATACCTCTTCTCAAGTCTGGATATGTTATTTGACTATTCCGACCACGGGCATCACGAAGGCTATTATTGGGTCCACGCATGAAGAGCATTCTGAAACAATTGGCAGGCGGGGATTTCCGTTCAATAGGACAATCGACCGAAGTTGTCAAAGCAGTCCTTGCGAACCCAGAGCTTATCGACAGTGTCTTTTCCGGTTTGCTGGAAGATGATCCTTTGGTGCGGATGAGAGCAGCTGACGCCATTGAGAAAATTTCCAGGCAAAAACCTGAACTCCTCCAAAAATTCACGGGAGCCTTACTGGGGCGTATAGCCCTGATGGAACAACAGGAAGTGCAGTGGCATGTTGCTCAAATAATTCCCCGATTGAAACTCAGCGAAAGCGACATGTCTAAAGTCAGAAGAATTCTCGGCAAGTACCTGAAGACTACGTCAAGCAATATCGTTCGTGTCATGTCACTTCAAGCCTTGGCAGACCTTGCTGTACAAGGCAGAATAGGCAAAGATGCTGTCATTCGAGATATCGAGCATTACTCAAGCATAGTGAACACCCCATCGGTGCATGCGAGATCAAGGAAGTTATTAAAGCAGTTAGCTGGGGGCCACCAAAGAAAAACTTGAGTCATCTTTCTGCTCAAGGTCCAGACGGCGACAGCGCTGGGGCCTTTTGCCTTTCGTTAGACAGCTGGGCAACCTAGCTCCGCCAGCAATCCCGACGCTACTAGGTGCTTGCGGCTCGCTCGCCGTTGTGCCGCGCGAAGAAATTCAGCACTCGCGACCAAAATTCGTCCGGCACAGTCCCCACCGCTCCACAGTGACCTGCTCCTGGTACCAGCCACAACTGGGCGTGCGCCGGATCCGCCTGAGCCAGAAGGAGTGAGTGCCGCGGCAGGATGTTGATGTCCTCCTCGCCATGAATCAGCAGGACCGGGACGTCCGAGGTTCGTACGGCATCAACAGGGTTGGCTCGCTGCAGATCCACGCCATAGCGCCAGCGGGCGTAGAGAAGACCCATCTCGGCGGGCAGTAGTCCGATTGTTCTTCCGACAATTCGCTCCATACCGAAGCGTCCGGCTCCCACGAAATATCCCTCCCGATCATAGGCAACACTCCGAAAATTAGAGAAGGCAGAATCGGCGACAACGGCGCAGAATCTGGGTTCAGAACGAAGGCTTTCCAGCACCAACGCCGCGCCCATCGATTCTCCAAAGGCGTCGACACAGCTTGCGCCGTTGCCGTAGAGCCAGGAAACCCAGCGGTGAATGTCGTCACTCTCGCGCAACCCGTAGGTTGCCACCGTGCCTCCAGACTCGCCGTGGGCACGCGAATCGGGGAGAAGAATGCGGTAGCCTTCCCGTAGGAACGCCTGACCATATCCCGCGACGCCGCCCCGGTTGTCGCCGATTCCGTGAAGCAAAATGACTGCCTGGCCGTTTTGACGTTCCGGAATGCTGTACCAGGCATGCAGTTCGGCGCCATCGGCGGCTTGAATGACCACCGGTTGTAGGTCCGCACCATAGGACGCGTAAGTGGCTGCAATGCGAGCCCTATCAGGTAGCGGTAGGCGCATTGGATGCAGTGTCAGCTCAGCCATCCCAAAGGCGATAACCAGGGATAAAGTGAGGTAGATTGCAAGGGCTTTAACCGCGATTCTTGCCGGACGCCGCATAGGGGACCTTCTCCAAGAGATTAAAACGTTGTCGCCGGGTGGTTTGTTCCACCCAGAACGGTGGACTGCATTGACTTACCCTGTTAACCGACTGATAATCAAGCGGGAATGGACCTCTACGAGGAGATCGTCAAGTTGCGGCAACAGGGGCGCCGGGGCGCGGTGGCCACCATCGTCAACGTGCACGGTTCGATTCCCTCTTTCAAGACCGCGAAGATGCTGGTGCGCGACGACGGTTCCATCTTCGGAACGATTGGCGGAGGCTGCGTCGAGGCCGAAGTCTGGCAGGCGGCCCGCGAGGTCATGGAGAGCGAGAAGCCCCGCACCCTCACTTTCAACCTCAATCAGGATCCCAAGTACGACACCGGGCTGGTCTGCGGAGGCACGCTCGACATTTTTGTGGAACCGATTTTACCTCCAGCATCACTTTATATTTTCGGCGCAGGCCATGTCTCTATCAACCTTTACAAGGTTGCCAAGAGTGCGGGTTTTGACGTTACCGTGGTCGATGATCGCGATGCTTACGCCAGCCGTGAACGCTTCCCCGACGCCAACGAGGTTATTGCAGAGGACTTTGAGCGTGCTATGGCGCGCCTGGCGCCGAATGAGTCTTCGTACATCGTGATCGTCACCCGCGGCCATCGTGACGACATGCGCATTCTGCGCTGGGCGGTGCAGACTTCGGCGCGCTATATCGGGATGATCGGCTCGAAGCGCAAAACGATAGGCATATTCCGCGAGCTGACCAAGGAAGGTATCGCCCCGGCACTGTTTGAACGCGTACATGCTCCGGTTGGACTGGACATCGGAGCGGTCACGCCCGAAGAGATCGCCGTGGCCATCACCGCCGAGCTGATCGCAGTGCGCCGCCGTGTGGAGCGGGATTTGCCCCACATGAGCTGGTTTCACCGGCTCCAACGCGCTGGCCTGCATGTAACTGAGACTGAGACGGAGAATGACGCGGCCGATGAGGACGCCGAAGCCGTCGAAGGTCAGGAGTAGCTCTCGCCCCGGTTTCCAACCGCAGCACGCAACAACTGCAATTGAAGAAGTACCGGCGCGCGCTATATCTGCTATCTTCGCCACATGAGTCAGGCGATATGAGCCGGGCACCAAGCTGGTGCGGAGTGATACTGGCGGCAGGTGAATCCACACGCATGGGTTCGGACAAAGCCCTGCTTCCGTGGCCCCCTGCTACTGGAATCCCTCTGTCCGGCGAGACCTTTGTTTCGGCCGCGATTCGCGCCCTGAGTTCCTTTACCGATCAGGTGGTGGTGGTAGCGGGAAACAATGAGCCGACTCTCGCCCCAGCGGTATACGCGGCCGGCGGTTCGGTGGTACGAAATCCTGCACCCGAGCTGGGCCAGTTCAGCTCTTTGCGCGTGGGATTGCGAGAGGTTCTGAACATGGGGCGGGATGCCGCCATGATTACACTGGTCGATCGTCCCCCGGCCACCGCTGCCACGCTGGAGACACTACGGACGGCGTTTGAAGCCGCCACTTCGGAGGTCTGGGCGGTCGTGCCGGAGTTCAATGGTCGGCATGGTCACCCATTCCTCGCGGGCCGCGAAATGATCGAGGCGTTCCTGAAGGCTCCCGCGACGGCTACTGCGCGAGACGTAGAACATCAGCACCCGAACCACATATCGTATGTTCCGGTGGACGATCCGCATGTCACCATGAATGTGAATACGCCCGAGGACTACGCGGCACTGCTTACTCCGCAGACGAAATGATCCCTTCATAAGCATCAACTAGAAGAGGATGAATCTGGAAAACATGAACCTGAACTCGTCCCTCGGCAGCGCAGACTTCCAGAAATCGGTTCTTAAACTACAGCCGAAGCTGGCAATCTTCGACTGTGACGGAACACTCTGGTCGGGTGATGCCGGAGCGGCCTTCTTCGAATGGGAACTGACCCGCGGCATGCTTTCCGATGAAACGGTCCGCTGGGCCCGCGCCCGCTACGCCGAATACCTGGCCGGCAAGGTCAGCGAAGACGACATGTGCGCCGACATGGTAACCATGAATCGCGGCCTGTCTGAGGACGAAGTAGTGCGCACAACGGTCCCCTTCTTCGACAGAGAAATCGCCGGGGGGATTTTTCCCGACATGAAGGCGCTGGCACTCGAACTGCAGATTCTCGGCTGCGAAGTCTGGGCGGTCTCTTCCACCAGCGAGTGGGTCATCAGGACCGGCATGAAGCATTTCGGAATTCCACCAGACCGGGTTCTCGCGATGGCTGTCGCCGTTGAGAACGGCAAAGTAACAGATAAGGTCATTCGAATACCGAGCGGGAAAGGCAAGCCGCAGGCGATCCGGGAAGTGATCGGGCGAATTCCGGATGCAGTCTTTGGAAACTCCATCTGGGACGCCGACATGCTGGAAATCGCCCGCCATCCGTTCGCGATCAATCCAACGGCGGAGCTGGAGAGCATCGCCCGGCAGCGGCAATGGCCAATCTATTTTCCCGAGTCGGTTCGCTCATAGCTTCTTGTTCATAGCTTCTTGTTCATAGCTTCTTGTTCATAGCTTCTTGTTCATAGCTTCTTGTTCATAGCTTCTTGTTCATAGCTTCTTGAGGGCGGCGGTCAAAGCGTCCATCGCCAGGTGACTGGCGTGCAGCGATGCCTTGGGCAAGCCGCCGAGCGCTTTCACCAGTTCCTCCCGGCGCACTTGGCGCGCTTCTGCGATCGTCCTTTCCTGCAGCAATTCGGTGAGCAGCGAAGCACAGGCCATAGTGGGCACGCATCCTTGGGCCAGGAAGCGCACTTCGTCGATACGTCCGTCGACGACTCGTAGAGTGAGCTTGAGGACGTCCCCGCAGGCAGGATTCTCGATCTGCACGGACGAGTCCGGATTGACCACTTCGCCGGCGTTGCGTGGGTGTTGGAAGTGATCGAGGACCTGAGGAGAGTACATTCAGAGGAAATTGTACCGTGCCAGGGTGGCGTGGGCGCCCTCGCCCGCGCGGACCTGTCCCTATTCAGGCACCCGCCTCGAAATCCACTTCGATCGGCTCGATCAAGGGGTGCAGCCAGCTCACCAGCTTCTGATGAACGGGATGCGGCCCATAGGCGTCCAGGGAAGCTTGGTCTGCGAACTTCATCACGCCTCCCAGTTCATATCCCTGCCCGCGAGGTGAAATGTTCGACCCGACGAGGGTTTCGACCAGACCCGGGATCTGCCCCTGCAGCTTGCGTATGTCGATGATGACGCGTTGCTTCTGCTCGTTCGTAACTCCTGGCTTCCAGCGAAAGGCGAACATGTGGATGTACATGAATGGTGTGATGCCCTCGATGAATTGTAACTGGCTGACGAGCGGAAAAGCAGGTCCCTCCACTGCGCTCGCTTCGCTCCGCTACGGTCGGGATGACAATATTTTATGGGGAATCTTTGACTCATGACACACGTCATGCTGGCTGCAGAGCTTCGCTCGGCTGTCCCCATGTGGTCTGTGCCTGTACCATTACGTTTGTGCCCGATGACTACACTCCGCAGCGAGTGGTTTGCCTTCAGCCGAGTGCTACCGTGATCCTGGCTGCCATAGGCCAGATCGACCGTGTGGTCGCCTGCACCAGGTACTGCGCCGAGGTCTGTCCGGAAGTTAGGAACGGAGAGACCGCTCCCGCGATTGTTGCCGATTCCTGGACGGCCCAAAGCCAGCAGATCCTCGCCGCCAGGCCTGATCTTGTAATCGCCGCGGTTCCCTACCAGGAAAAGGCGGTCGTAGAAATCCTGAAAGCGGGTATCCGCTTTCTCGGCTTAGCGCCAAAAACCCTGGCGGATATCTACACCGACGTCGCGACCATCGCCGGGGCCGTGGGCGAGAGTGAACGCGGGCAGGCCGTGATTGCGCACATGCAGGGCGAGATCGAGACTATTCGCACCCAAGCTAGCCTTACCCAGGTGACTGGCAAGAAGCGCCCGCGCGTCTTCTGCGAAGAATGGGGCAAACCACTAATTGCATCACAGAAGTGGGTGGCAGAACTTGTGCAAGCGGCCGGCGGGGAGTTCCTGGGTGACCCCGGGTTACGAACATCGCCGGAATCGGTTCTGGCGGAAGACCCGGACGTCGTGGTTGCGGCCTGGTGTGGAGCTGGCGATCGCGTCCCCCTGGAAAAGATTGTCCGCGACCGCGGCTGGCAACAGATGCGCGCCGTAAAGGCTGGCCGCGTGTACTGTGTGCGGGATGAACTACTGAACACGCCTGCGCCTACTCTTCTTCTAGGTCTAAGAGCATTGGCGGCGGCGATTCATCCGGATTATTTTCCACAACCTGACGGTCTAAAATGTATTCTCCAGGTGCGCGGTCAAATGCAGGCTTCCCAGCCGTGACGAACTGAGGACATCCTATGCCTCCCGCCCCGAAGATCGCGGAGGTCCAGACAGAGATCGACCGTTTGAGCCAGGCTTCCGGTTCGGTTGAAGATTTCATGTGGGAAATGGCAAAGCTTCTGCACGACCGGATGTTGAAGTACAACTGGGTCGGCTTCTACATGCTCGAAGAGAAACCCCTGAGCTCGCAATCGCGCATGCTGGTGCTGGGGCCATTTCAGGGGGCAATGACACCGCATACCCGCATCCCCTTGAATCAGGGCATTTGCGGCGCGGCTGCCTCGACCGGCAAGACAATTATCGTAGACGACGTCAACCTAGACAACCGTTATCTGGCGTGCTCCACCGAAACTAAGTCTGAGATCGTTGTTCCCGTCTTTGTCCGTGGCAAGGTAGTAGGCGAACTAGACATCGACAGTCACTTCCCGGCTGCGTTTGGCGATGAAGACCGCCAGTTGGTCGAGTACTGCGCCTCGCTGGTGGGGAAACAGCTGGAGAAGTCTCCGGGCTAGGAAGCGGAACCCGAGAAATAGAACCTTGAGACCAAACATGAAATTCCGGGAGGACCTGACCGTTGCGGTGCGACCGGCTTCCTTGCTGCCCGGTTCCGAGTTCTCCGATCTGATCGTTGTTTTCCCAAGCGCTACTCTCCCAGAGGTCCTTTGCCGTCCGTGAAACGGGTGGTAGCGGCGTTGATTTTCCGGGACGACAAGATTCTTGTGTGCCAGCGTACCCGCCACCAAACCATGCCGTTGAAATGGGAATTCCCCGGAGGGAAAATCGAATTGGGCGAGCAGCCGCGGGACGCCCTGCGCCGCGAGCTAGAGGAAGAACTCGGCATCCATGCCACTATCGGCGATGAAGTCGCACGTATCCGGCACGAGTACCGGAACGGCGCGGCGGTTGAGTTGCGGTTCTTCACTGTACGCGAATACAAGGGGGAGATGGAAAACAGGATTTTCAAGGACATGCGCTGGGCCAAGCGCTCGGAGCTTCCCTCCTTTGATTTTCTCGAAGCTGACCTGGGATTGGTGAGGGATCTGGTGGAAGGAAAAATTGCGTAGAAAAAGATTACGCCCTAGCCTGCCCCACCGCGCAATGTCCAGAACCAGGCAATCGTCAGCCCCACCATAATCACAGTGGTCGCCCATGCCACAAAGTTGTAGGAAGGTGGGTTGACGAACTCGCCCATGATTTCCTTTTTATTCACCAGCAGGAGCATGAAGACGAGCACGAACGGAAGTACCAGACCGTTTACTACCTGGGACAGAATAGAAATCTTCACCAGCGGGATGTTAGGCATCAGGATTACTCCCGCGCCCGCCACGATCAAGATCGTATATAGCCAGTAGAAAACCGGGGCTTCGCTGAATTTCTTTCCGACGCCGGACTCGAACCCCAAACCCTCACAAACGGCATAAGCGGTTGACAACGGCAGAATGGAAGCTGCGAACAGAGATGCGTTGAACAACCCCACGGCAAACAGGATATAGGCGTAGTCTCCCGCCAATGGATGCAGCGCCTGAGCTGCATCCTTGGCAGTATTGATATTGTGGTATCCGTGCACGTACAGCGTTGCCGCACAGGCTACGATGATGAACCAGGCCACGATGTCGGTAAAAATACAGCCCGCAACGACGTCGAGGCGGGAAGCCTTGTACTGCCGCCGGGTCACGCCCTTTTCGACGATAGAGGCCTGCAGGTAAAACTGCATCCAGGGCGCAATGGTGGTTCCCACCACACCAATCACCATGTACAAGTAATCCTGGTGGAGAAACATATCTTTGTGTGGCGGCACGATGGTGGCTTCGAGTGCGTCCAGCCAAGCCGGTTTCGCGATAACGCCGGCAACGATGTAGGTCAGATAAAAAAACGATGCGGCCAGAAACACTTTCTCCACCGACTTGTATTGGCCCTTGACCACGATCAGCCAGACGATCACCGCGCAGACGGGAACCGTGTAGTACTTGCTAAGCCCGAACAACTCAAGGCTGCCGGCAATGCCAGCAAATTCCGTGACCACGTTTCCGAAGTTGACGATGATCAGGCCGGTCATCATCAGGAAAGTGACGCGAATGCCAAACTCCTCGCGAATCAGATCGCTTAGGCCCTTGCCGGTGACTGCCCCCATGCGCGCGGCGATCTCCTGGACCACGATCAGCGCCAGAGTGATCGGGATCATGGTCCAAAGCAGCATGTGCCCGAACTGAGCCCCGGCTGCCGAATAGACCCAGATTCCCCCAGCATCGTTGTCAACGTTCGCGGTAATGAAACCCGGACCGACAACTGCGAGGAACAGCAGAAGGCGGATTTTCCAGCGTTTCAGGAAGGTCATGGGCACACGGCGAAAACGTAGATATAAGGCGGACCGACCAGCATAAATGCAGCAGTGGAATTCTGGATAGATCAAATCGGGTTACTTGCGAAGATTCGCCGGGCTGAAACTTCAGCAGGCGTCATCCCGAACCGGTCTCGGAGTGGGGGGGTGGTGTGTAGGCTGGCGCCCCAGTGCCTGTCCGGAGGGTATCTTTGCCCTCCGCTGCGGGGGCGAGATGCCCTCGCGACAGCCGGCAAAGCCTGCCCTGCGCGGAGCCGAAGGGGTACTGGCGCTACCGAAGACTCGCGACCCTCAGGATTATGGTTTCGAGTGAACAGGAGCTTACAGATTGGCCCGCAGTAGGCTGATGACATCGTCAGATGTGATCACTCCGGTCAATTTCTTGTTGTCGTCCACCACCGGGAGTGTCAAGAGGTTGTACTTATCGAATAATTCCGCAATCTCATTGTCTTTTGCGCTGGCGTTTGTGGAGATCAATGGCTCCTGGGTCAGTGCGAGCATGGCAGTCTCCGGGGTGGCCAGCACCAGCTTGGCCAGAGGCACAGCGCCCGCCAGCGTGCCTTGCGAATCCATGAGGTAAATCGTACTCACAGTCTCAACTCCGCCCTCGAAGTGCCGCAAAGCCTCCACCGCATCGTGCACCGTGGCGGTAACGTGGACTGCGAGGTACTCAGTGTTCATCCTGCCGGCAGCAGTGTTTTCCTTGAACTCAAGGAGTTCGACCATCTCCTTCCGTTCCTGGGGTTGCATTTCCAGCAGTATTTCCGAGGTGCGTTCCTCGGGCAGATCGGCCAACAGGTCAGCGGCCGCATCCGGTTCCATCTCCTCCACGATTTCCGCGGCGCGTTCCGAACTCAGCGACTCAACAATCGCTTTCTGTACCTTGGGTTCGACTTCCTCCAGAGCTCCGGCCGCCACATCTTCGTCGAGGGTCTTGAACACGGCCTCGCGCTCGTCCGGAGCCAGATCCTCTACGATATCGGCAATGTCGGCGGGGTGAAGTTTGGCCAGACGTTCGTGTGAAATCTTGAGCTTCACACGCCGAGCTGGATCGGTTTCGATCAAATCGACGAAATCCCAGGGAATACTTCGCGGAGGGATTTGTCGCAACAGCGCTCGTAAAGCAAGCAGGGGAACCACACCTTTAAGCAGGCGTCGGATCGCGCCCCGCGGCCCCACATCCACGGAGCCCACTTTCAGGACCGGCCGGTTCCCCACTGTTTCCTGAAGCAGATCCAGGTCATTCACCCGGACAACCTTCCGGCCAAAGACGTCGATCACCTGCTGGTCAAGGAGATCGCGCCCCAGCAGAAGCATTCCCTCGGAGCCGTCGCTGATGGCCCAGCCGGCCGCAGGTGCGTCGGTGCGAATGCCGCCATTGATCGAAGTCACCGACCCGAAAGGAAGCAGGCGGCTTCCGTCAACAGTCTTGACTATAAAGGTTGCCACGCGTGCCCGGTCTTCCTGCGGTAACAACGCGACTTCGCGCACCCGTCCACAGCGGCTTCCGGCGCTGTCAAACACAGGAGCGCCCAGAAGCTCGGTAAGCGCGAAGGTCGGCATATTCCCGAGAATACTCAACTGGGCGGCAAGAATCCAGAAGCGCCTTCGCGTTTGCCCCGGGCACGCTGCCCCGCCGCTCACGGCGCCCCAGAGCGGAGAGATTGACTCCCGCGTTGACATTTACGGAGCGGAAGGGCAAACTACCGCATTCACCGGGCCGGACGTTTTCAGGTCACAGTCAGCCAGTTGCGGTGGCCGGAACGCTGGATACCGGAGTTTCCAGGTTTCAGGTTTCGAGAGCTCATTTCGAGATTGGGTTCAGTACTAATCAAATTTTTGCCATGACCGAACAGCGGGTCTCCTACACGTTGGATTCGACGCTGGAGACCGTGGACAGCGCCGAGCAGGCAGCCAGCCGCATTGCAACCGAGGCGGGCTTCGACGACGACGAGGTCATGCGGATCGCCATGGCTGTGCGCGAAGCCGCGGTCAACGCCGTCCTTCATGGCAATGCCTACGATCCCGGCAAGAAAGTCAGTCTGGATTTCGAGCAGACCGGTGGCGATCTCGTGATCACCATCCGGGACCAGGGCAAGGGGCTGGATCCGGACAAGATTCCCGACCCCCTGGCGGCGGAAAATCTTTTGAAGACGTCGGGCCGCGGTATTTTTCTTATTCGCTCGTTTATGGACGAGGTGTTCATCAGCCCGTCTCTGACGGGAACCGAAATTAAACTTATCAAGCACGTCCCCGGATCATCCGGGCACGTTAAGGAGGCTTCCCAGTGAGCATGAAGACCAGTACACGTCAGGTTAACGGCGTCACCATTGTGGATTGCAGCGGCCGCATCACCCTTGGCGAAGGTAGCGTGATTCTCAAGGACGTGGTTCGCGACCTGCTTTCCAAAGGGCAGAAGAAAATTCTGCTGAACCTCGGGGATGTGAATTACATCGACAGCTCGGGCATTGGCGAGCTGGTCAGCGCCTTTACCACGGTGCGCAATCAGGGCGGAGAGCTGAAACTGCTGAACCTGACCAAGAAAGTTCACGACCTGCTGCAGATCACCAAGCTCTACACCGTTTTTGACGTAAAGGACGATGAGGCCACGGCGGTCAAGTCGTTCGGCTAAGCTTTCCCTTCCAACAAGCTTCAATTCGCTAGCTGCTAGTCGCGACGAGGGCCGGCAAGACAACCGGCCCGGCTGTTTCTATTTCGGGAAAACCACGTGTTTATTTTGCTCACGGCCTCGTGCTCAGCCGGTCCCCACCTTACAATTCAGCTCGAAATGATTCTGATCCAACCCCAAATGAGCCCGTCCAAAATTCATCTTCTCGTCCAAAGTCCGCTGCTGGTGGCGACCTTGCTGCTAAGCACCGCGGCCCGGTCCGATTGCCTTCCAGTCGAGGAAGCAAGAAAACACGTCGGCGAGATCAAATGCGTCACCGGCAAGGTGGTGCGGGTAAAGCAGGGCACGCGCGGAGTTCATTTCCTGGATTTCTGCGCCGACTTCCGCCTCTGCCCCTTTACGGTCGTAATCTTTCCCGGCGATCTGAAGAACGTGGGCGACGTCCGCCAGCTGGAAGGCAGGTTGATTGAGATCCACGGCCAGGTCAAGGAATACGACGGCCGCGCGGAGATCATTCTGGAGGAATACCGCCAACTGAGCGGCTCAACCGCCAGAATCCCTCCGTTGCCCAAGAATTACGACGTGGAAACGAAAGGCCGCTACAGCGCAGGAACATTCAGCCACCCCAAGGCCGGCAAGAAGGCTTCCAAGAAGAGACAAACCGCGAAACTGCCAATCGAAGTACCGGAAGACTCCGACTAGGAAGGAACGTGTGGGGCGGACACTCTTGTCCGCCGCTTTTGGCCTGGTTCTTGGGTCAAAAGAGTTGCCGAGCTTTCTGACCCGCGTCGGCAAGCTAGAACCAACTTCAAAAGCGGCGGACAAGAGTGTCCATCTCACACAACTTCGGCTACGCGGCTGCCTGACCGCTCAGCTTAAAAAACGCGAGCAGATCCGCGTTGACCTGGTCTTTCAGGGTCGAGCACATGCCGTGCGGGGCACCCGGATAGACCTTCAGTGTGGCTCCCTTGACGATCTTGGACGAGAGCATCGCTGCGGCACCGATGGGTACGATCTGGTCATCGTCGCCGTGAAGGATCAGCGTTGGCACGTCGAACTTCTTAAGGTCCTCGGTGAAATCCGTTTCCGAGAACGCCTTGATGCATTCGTATGCGGCATTGAATCCACAAACCATCCCCTGGAGCCAGAACGAGTCGCGCAAGCCTTGTGAAACTTTGGCGCCGGGCCGGTTACCGCCGTAGAACGGAGCGCTGAGGTCCTTGAAGAATTGCGAACGGTCGGCTAGGACACTGGCGCGAAGACCGTCAAACACGTCGATCGGCAGGCCACCGGGATTGGCCGGAGTCTTGAGCATCAGCGGCGGCACGGCGCTAACGAGCACAGCCTTGGCAACCCGCTTGGTGCCGTGGCGGCCAATGTAGCGAGCAACTTCGCCACCGCCAGTGGAGTGACCGACATGGATCGCGTCCTTTAGATCGAGCTTGTCTACCAGCGTCGCGAGGTCATCGGCGTAGGTATTCATTTCGTTGCCTGCCCCGGGCTGGCTTGATCGGCCATGCCCGCGGCGGTCATGGGCGATGCAGCGGTAACCACGGGAAGCAAGAAACAGCATCTGGTCCTCGAAGGCGTCAGAGCTGAGAGGCCAGCCGTGACTAAAGACTACCGGCTGTCCAGTGCCCCAGTCCTTGTAATAAATCTCTGTACCGTCTTTTGTCGTAATCGTGCTCATAAGATTCTCCTGAGGTTGGCTGGTGGAGGTTGAAACCGCGCCCCAAGTAAAGGCAGCGGCCGAAGACAAAAATGGGGATCAGGCCGACTGGTTGCCGAATTTTTTGGCAGCGACGATGGTAAGCACGACGAACAGTACCAAAACGACCACTTGTGCAACCAGAAAGGGAGGCTCGGATTGCGTGGGAGCCATCGCTTTGAAGGCCGGTACCTTCTCGAAGGACTGCACGACAAGAACGAACACATTCAGGTAGAGCGCGATCATAGCAGTGATCAGGTAGATCCGGCGCCAGGCTCCAGCGAGATGAAAAGCGTAGAGAGCCAGGATCGCGACCGCCAGCACAACCAACGATATGATAGCGACCTTGTGAGACGGCAGAAGGTGGTCAAACGGAAAGCCAAATCCGGTCACGCTGGTTGCCACCGTGGTCACCAGAAAAAGCCCGGTCCACCCGTCCAGTTGCTTCCCTCTCAACAGGCCGAACGCGACGACTAGTCCGGAGGCGATCCCAACCAGGCTGATGATGACGTGAATGAGGGTGTACGTCGCGGTTGTCAAGCCGAGGATCATGGTGTGCGCCCTTTCGAATGGGAGAGATGTTACGACGCTGCCGCAAAAATTTCCACTCCGTCCACATCCAAACCCATCTGGTGCTCAATTGCTTAGGTCACACCCTGAAGCAGCTCGCACTAACCGCTCGACACGATCGTCCATAGTTACGAAGCGCTGATACTCATTGCCCTTAACGGTTCCCATCGAAATAGTGTCGTTCCGGTAGCGCATGGAACTGTCGACGGGTGTCCTTAAGCCGACGTGGATCTCCCTGACACCTGTTTGCTTAACAATGGCCTGGACGTTCTGATCATGAATTCCCCCACAGGCCATGATGATCACACGTCCGCCGGCGAGTCTAGCCAGATTGTGCAGTTTTGCGGCCCCTTCGAACGCCGTTGGGGCACCCCCGGAAGTCAGAATCCGGTCAGCGCCGGTTTCTACGACATGCTCCAACGATCGGCTAAGATCGACCGACATGTCGAATGCTCGATGATAGGTAATCTTGAGCGGCCGGGCGAGATCGACCAGTTTTCGCGTCCTGTGAATGTCCACTTTGCCATCCAGATCGAGAATGCCAAACACCATTCCATCCGCGCCCAGTTGTTTCGCCATGAGCACGTCACGCTGCATGACGCTGAACTCGTCGGCGGTGTAACAGAAATCGCCGCTGCGCGGACGAATCATAACGTGCAAGGCAATTGAGATTTTCTGGCGTGCGGTCGCGATCAGCCCCGCACTGGGTGTGACTCCCCCTTCCGGAAGGCTGCTGCATAGTTCCACGCGCTTCGCTCCGCCGCGCTCGGCTGCGAAGGCAGATTCGAGCGAATCGACGCATACTTCGACAATGAGTTCGTCATTCATCGGATTGGGCATGGGGTCGGGAGCGTCGCCTTGAACCACGCTAGCTTACCTGCCGGCTACACCATGCCCCTTCGCAACTCCTCCAACGGATAAAACGTGCCTCGCCACGCGACTCCCCCGTGCCGCAAAGTCAGGAACGTCGAGCGTAGCATGGTGTAAACAAACAATGCCGTGCTGATCGGATGCAGAACGAAGTAGTAAGGCGGAATATCCGACTTCGTCGACATTCCTACGTAGATGGAAAACATCGAGAAAAGAGCGACGGCGTACCCCAGTCGGGCCCATCCATGCGCCAGTGCGACTCCGGCGAATGGCATGAGGTTCAGAAACAAGAGGACGAAACAGGAAGCCAGCGCTCGGGGCCACTGGAACGACATGATGGCAAAGAAATTCTTGGTGAGATTGTCCACCACTCCCATCGCTCCTCTGGCCCAGCGGATGGAAATCAGATCGGCGCCAAAAACATTGCGTTGTGCAAAGGCGGCGTTCTTCACGACTTTGCCCAGTTTCATGTCGTCAAGCACGTCGAAACGCAGCGCCTCGAAGGTCCCAATCGCTTCGTAGACTCGCCGGCGAATCATGTTGAACGCCCCCACGCCGATGTGATCCTTTGTTTTCGGATCGGCAACTTTCCAGGGACGGTGTCCGAAAACGAATAGTGTCTGAAAGAAGGCGATCATCATCTTCTCGCCCGGACGCTTCATGATCATGCGCGGAAATAGAACCAGGTGGTCAGCAGATTCGGCTTCGGCGTAGGCGACCGCCCGCCGAAGAACGTCGGGCTTGAACAGCACGTCGGCGTCGGTGAAGAGCAACCAGTCGCCGGTGGCCTGATTGCCCGCCCTCCACATGGCGTGGGGTTTGCCCATCCAGCCGGCGGGCAGTTCCGCGATACGAATTGCTCGAAGACGGCCGACCGGCGCGCCAGCGGCAACCTTTTCCATGATTTCACCGGTTCGATCGGTGGATCGATCGTCGACGGCGATGACCTCGTAGTTACCATAGTCGAGAGAGAGCAATCGTGTCAGCGTCGCCTCGATGTCCGATTCCTCGTTACAGGCTGGAACGATAATGCTCACCCGCGGATTGCCGGGTGGCCTACGATCCCACTCGGGATTCGAAATATCGGCGATTTTCGGCACCCCGACCGCGGCATCCGCGAGACGCCACATCCAGGCCAGGGCCAATGTGCAGCCAGCAATCCAGTGGAAATAACTCATTCCGCCGGGACTCCGGCGGCGCTGGGCTCATCTCGAGTTCGCACTACTGGAGCGAAACGCATGCCGTAGAACAGTATGGCAGAAGAAATCGCCATGGCAATCACAGGCAGGATGAACGCAGCCTGGAGTGAATGCTTGTCGGCAACATATCCCATCAGCGTTGGTGAAGGAACGTCACCCAGAAGATGAAACAGGAAAATGTTCACGGCGATGGCGGTGGCGCGAATGTGGGACCCGACCGAGTTCACCAGAGCCGTGTTAAGGGGCGAGGTGTTCAGCAAGAGAAGAAACGCAGCCACGGCGATGGCGGGCACCATTATCGCCCCCTTGTTAAACAAGGCGACGATCATTACCGGAACGCCAAGGCCCATGCTGACGGCAGAAACGAAATAGTACGAACCTTTCATCCGGGGCAGCAGGTGGTCCCCCAGCCAGCCTCCCGCCAGCGACGCCAGGATGCCATCGACCACGACGATCTCGCCAAAGATCAGATTGGCCGATTCCAAACTGTACCCCCGTGCCCGAGACAGAAAGGTTGGCATCCACACCTGTATCCCGCCCAGCGAAAACGTTCCGGCGGCCATGCCCAGCGTGACCGTCCAGAAGGCTGGGTTGCGCACCAGGCCAAGGAATGTTCCCCGCTCTGGGGTTTCCTTTTGGGAGTCGAACTGGCCTCGTGGCGGCTCCGGAAGGAACCAGACCGCTAGCGCCAGCAGGAAGCCTGGAAATGCAGCGATATAAAACGGGAAACGCCAGCCCATCGAAGGTCCGAGGTGGCCCCCCAATAGGTAACCCGCTGCGGTACCGACAGGAATGGCGAGATAGAAGATCCCGAAAATGCGACCACGTTTGTTTTCCGGAAATGAATCGGCGACAAACGTGGGAGCAATGGTCACAAACGTGGCCTCGCCGACGCCCACCAGCGTGTGACGGAGCAACAATTCTCCGTAGGTGTGCGTCACTGCAGTCAGCAAAGTTAGACCGCTCCAGAACACCGCGCCGAGCACGATGATCAGCTTGCGTGAGTAGCGGTCGGCGAGAGGGCCTACAAAGGGCGCGGCCACCATGTAGAAGATCAGAAATGCGCTGGTAAGATATCCGACCTGCGTGTTGGTAAGCTGAAATTCGCTCTGCACCAGAGGCTGCACCGCAAACAGTACAGAGCGGTCGATGTAGTTGAGGAAGTTCAGCGCCGTGAGGATGACGAGCGCGGTCCAAGGATAGAGTTTGCGTGGAGTCACTTGGCAGGAATATACCACGGTAGATTTTGTAGAGACCTAGCTCGGTACGTCTCGGCAGACGCCGGCAAGACGTTGCAAGCAACGTCTCTACACAGATTATTATCTTGGAACTGCGGAGGTGGGGACTCCCTTCGACTTCGCTCAGGACAGGCTCTGCCCCTACGTGGTTCGTCCTGGGCGCGGCCACTTTGCCACTACCACTGTTGAGATTCCGCCGCGGGGACGAAAATCGCCCTTTACTTCTGCCCACACCGGCTTCGCCCAGCGCACTACGTCTTCCAGCACGCGATTGACGATGTTTTCCTGGAAGATTCCCAGATTCCGGTAGCACTGCAGATACTCTTTCAACGACTTTAACTCCAGACAGTGCTTATCGGGCATGTAACGGATCGTCACTGTTCCGAAATCGGGCAGCCCCGTTTTGGGGCAGACGGACGTGAACTCAGGGTCGTCCACAACGATCTCGTAGCCGGGAAACTGATTCGGCCAGGTTTCAATCGCCGGGAACCTGGATTTAAGGCCGGCTTCAGCATGTCCCCGGGTATAGTGCGGTTTGGGCATTAGCCATTGTAACCAGTACCGGCACATCGAAAAGCGCAGAATTCGAAGCTTCTCCGTCAGAATTGGCGCATCTAATCTGGCAAGTGCGGATGGGGCGACAGCGCGTTGGCGAGCGGTGGTACATTACTTAGCGGCATCTGCCGCAGCCCGGCATTAACAGCATGGCGTTGAATACGAACCAAACCGGATTTCTCGGCCGCAAGCGCTGGCTGGTGTGGGCCGCGGGCATCGCGGTCGCGGTCGTGCTGCTGGCTTCGTTCATGTCGCGGGGAGATGTCGTTCCGGTGCGGGTTGCAACAGTCGACCGCGGCACGATTCGCAGCATTGTTTCCACTAATGGGAAGGTCGAGCCGCTCCAGAGTTTCGAATCTCACGCTCCCGTCGGAACCACAGTAAAGAAATTGCTGGTAAAAGAAGGCCAACGCGTGAAGAAGGGACAACTCCTGGCGCAACTGGACGACGCCGAGGCCAGCAGCCAGGCAGCTCGTGCGCTGGCTCAGGTGCGAGCCGCACAGGCCGAGATGAGCGCCGTACAAAGCGGGGGCAACCGTGAAGAAGTCCTGACTCTCGAATCTCAGCTGGCTAAAACCCGCACCCAGCGCGACACAGCACAGCGCAATCTCGAAGCCTTGCAGCGTTTGCAGCAAAATGGCGCGGCCTCGCCGGGCGAAGTGAAGCAGGCGCAAGATCAGCTTGCGGCCGCTGAAGCGGATCTTAAGCTGCTCCAGCAGAAGCAAGGGGAGCGGTATTCTGCCCCCGAGGTAGCTCGCGTAGATGCCCAAAAAAACGAGGCTCAGAGCGCGTATGCCGCGGCGGAAAATATTCTCCGCCAGTTGAACATCCGCGCTCCCTTTGACGGCATTGTCTATTCCGTGCCGGTCCATCAAGGGTCTTACGTCAACCCCGGCGATCTGGTGCTGCAAGAGGCTGATCTTTCCAAAGTCCTAGTGCGCGCGTTCGTGGACGAACCCGACGTGGGCCGTCTGGCCCCTGGGCAGCAAATTGAACTGACGTGGGACGCCGTTCCGGGTCGTACTTGGCAGGGGTCGGTTAGCACGATCCCGTCCACCGTAAAGCTGTTAGGCACGCGCAACGTGGGCGAAACTACCTGTGTGGTCGACAATCAGGATCTGAAGCTCCTGCCCAACATCAACGTGGGTGTGACGATTGTGACCGCGGAACACCACGATGCGCTGACCGTGCCACGGGAAGCGGTCCGTCTGGACGAGAACAAGAAGTTCGTTTACCAGATCGTGAACGATGAACTGCAGCGCCGTGATATCCAAACATCCATTTCAAATTTGACCGAGGTTGAAGTAACCGGCGGCGTGACGGAAAAGGCCCTGCTGGCCCTGGCTTCGGTCAACTCCAAGCCGTTACATGAGGGCCTTGCGGTTAAGGTGATTCGCTGAAACTGGTTTGCTCGAACTGACTTACTTAAAAATGAAATTACGCACAACCATTCTGCTTCTGGCATCGCTCGTGACTGCGACTTTGACGATGGCAACTCTAGCCGCAGCGGATGAATCTGCTCCGGCCCTGCTGGCGGCGGGCCGAGCGGACGATGCCATAACCAACCTGCGCTCCAAGATCAATACCACGCCGAATGACGGCGAAGCCTATAACTTGCTCTGCCGCGCTTATTTTTCCATGGGCGACTGGGACCGCGGCATTTCGGCTTGCGAAAAGGCGGTCACGCTCGACCCCAACAACAGCCGCTACCACATGTGGCTGGGCCGGATTTATGGCGAGAAAGCGGACGGAGTCATCTTTTTCAAGGCCGCATCCCTGGCGGGCAAGGTGCGCGACGAGTTCGAGACTGCCGTACGACTGGACCCGAAAAACGTGGACGCGCGCAGCGACCTGGGCGAGTTCTATCTGGAAGCGCCCGGAATCGTGGGTGGTGGACGCGACAAAGCCGAAGGTCAGGCCAAAGCTCTGGCTGCGCTTGATCCCGCAAAAGCTCACTATCTGAACGGCCGGATTGCCGAGAAGAAGAAAGACCTGGAAACTGCAGAGAGAGAATATCGCGCCGCCATCGAAGCCAGTCACGGCAGCGCTTTGACATGGTTCAATCTTGCCCTGTTCTACCGTCACCAGCAACGCTGGGATGCAATGGAGGACGCAATCAACCACGCCGTCTCGGCCCAGCTTGATCGCCCGGAAATTCTCATGGAGTCAGGAGAGGTCCTGCTGCGCAGCGGACGCAATTTCCCTGCCGCTGTCCAGTTCTTACGTCGCTATCTGGCGTTGAACTCCAAGGTGGAAGAAGCCCCGGCTTTCAAGGCTCACTACCTGCTTGGCACCGCGCTCGAGCAGCAAGGAGACAAGCAAGCGGCGGCCCAGGAATATCGCGCGGCGCTTTCTCTGGCCAAGGGCTTCTCTCGTGCTCAGGAAGCTTTGGACCGGCTGAATCGGTAATTTGCGGATTGCGATCAGCGAAAATTCGAGCCGCGAAGGATCGAGTCTATCCGGCTTCAAGTTGAGGTTGACAATCTGATCTCTGCCTGTCCCCTGCACTTGTTTACAATCGCCCTTTCTGTCCAGTCGATTCCTTTTTGAAGGTGAACAGCGATGAAATCTGTCCTTTGTCGTCCATCGGCTTTTCCCGCTCTCTTGCTTGGAATTTTGATTGTCTGCGCGCCGCCTCAGCTCTTCGCGGAGCCCTTGCCGCTCAAGCGGGCTGTCGAACTGGCGCTAGCTCACAGCACTACTACGGCCGCCGCCAACGCCGACGAGCAACGCGTGTTCGCGTCGTACCGCGAGGCACGCAACCAATATATTCCGCAGTTAGTGGTGGGTTCGGGACTAGGCAAGTCCTGGGGCTTTCCGCTCAGTCTGGAGGGTTCGGCGCCATCGATTCTCAACGTGAATTCTCAATCCACGATTTTCAATCCCGCAACGCGGGATTTTGTACGCGCCGCCAAGACGGATTGGTCCGCAGCAACCAGCCAGACAAAGGACCAGAGGAATCAGGTGATTCAGGACACAGTGCTGAGTTATGCCGAGCTAGCCAAGTGGGAGAAATTAGTCGCTTACCTGCAGGAAGAACACGGAAATGCGCTCAAGACGGAGCAGTTGGTCGGCCAACGAATCAAAGAAGGCGTGGACAATCCGCTGATGCAGAACAAAGCGCATCTCAGCACCGCTCGCCTGCGCTTAAGACTTGCAGAAGCGCAAGGAGCCATCGACGTAATTCGCAATCGGCTTTCGCACTTGACCGGGCTGACAGCCAGCTCCATCGAAACCGAACCAGACTCCATGCCGGCGTTACCCGAAGTTAAGCAGGAGGACGATCTTGCCGGCCAGGCTGTGCGGAAAAGTCCGGCCGTGCAGGCTGCGGAAAATCGCGCCACGGCAGAAGGCTTCCGGGCTCGTGGCGAGCATCGAGCTATGTTGCCTTCCGCGGATTTTGCGGCGCAGTACGGTCTACTGGCTGAATACAATAATTACGATTTGTTCTTCAAAACGTTTCAGCGGAATAATGCCACAATTGGAGTGGTGCTGCGCTTTCCCTTTTTCAGTCCTACCCAGCGTGCTCGCGCCGAGGCCGCTGACGCCACCGCACTCAGGGCAAAGAAGGATGCCGAAGCTGCCAAGAACCAGGTGTCCGAAGAAACGCTGAGACTGCAGCGGTCGGTCGAACAGATGTCAGCCGCGCAGGAGGTCGCGGATCTCGAATACCGTGTGGCCCAATCGGATCTTCAATCGCTGCAGGTGCGGCTGGATGCGGGAACCGTCGGCTGGCACGACGTGCAGGACGCACGTGAGCAAACCAGCGATCGTTACAATTCGTTACAGGACGCAAACTTTCAACTGGAGCGCGCCAGGATCACGCTGCTGCGAGCTACGGGAGAACTGGAAAGCTGGATTGGAGTCGGCAAATAACCCCGACGCGCGCCCGAACGTCGAGGCCCGTATTTTCCCCCCCCAGGGTACTGAATTGGCGGTTCAACCCAAAATGATTGAGCCCGCGAGGGAAGCCGCGTAGTCTAATTGTTGAAGTAGACATAAGTGCTTGTATGGACGGGACTTGATCGGTCCTCGCGGTTTGGTTCGAATCTCAAAGGAATGTACCTGAGTTGTACCTGGGTTACCCGCAAAATCTGTGCTGGAATGTTAGTATAAGTTACTGACAATTATGCCTTTAAAAACACTTTTTCTGAACCCGCCGTCATTCGAGAACTTTGACGGCGGAGCCGGTTCGCGGTGGCCTGCCACTCGCGAGATTGAATCCTATTGGTATCCGGTTTGGCTAGCCTATCCCACGGGGATGCTCGAGGGCGCGCGGCTGCTGGACGCCCCTGCCCACCATGTCTCGGCGGAAGAGACCATCAAAATTGTGCAGGATTACGAGTTCCTGGTGCTCTATACCAGCACGCCGGGCTTCCCGGGCGACATCCAGCTCGCTGGAAAAATCAAGGAAGTCAATCCCAAGATCAAGATCGCTTTTGTCGGTCCGCATGTCACCGTGCTGCCGGAACGAACTCTGAAAGATTGCCCAGCCATTGATTTTGTCTGCCGCAAGGAATTCGATCACTCCGTGGTCGAGTTCGCGCAAGGTAATCCGATCGAAGGAATTCTGGGCATCTCCTACCGCAAGGATGGAGCAGTAATCCACAATCCCGACCGGCCGCAGATTCAGGATCTGGATGCGTTGCCGCACGTCACCGACGTCTACTACCGCGACCTCGATCCCCGGCGCTACACTGTGCCGTTTCTGCTTTATCCGTTTGTTTCGCTGTACACCACACGAGGCTGCCCGGCACAGTGCACTTTCTGTCTGTGGCCCCAGACCACCAGCGGTCATGCGTGGCGCAAGCGCTCCACCGACGACGTGGCCCGCGAAATGGCCAAAGCCAAAGAGTACTGGCCATGGGTCAAGGAATTCTTCTTTGACGATGACACTTTTAACATTCAGAAAGCGCGCACGGTAGAGCTCTGCGCCAAGCTGAAGCCGCTGAATCTGACCTGGTCCTGCACCTCGCGTGTCACCACCGATTACGAGACGTTAAAGGCCATGAAAGAAGCGGGCTGCCGGTTATTGATTGTCGGCTACGAATCAGGCGACCAGCAGATCCTCAAGAATATCAAGAAGGGTGCGACCCTGGAGCGCGCTCGCCAATTCACCAAGGACTGCCACAAGCTTGGCTTGGTCATCCACGGCGACTTCATCATGGGTCTGCCGGGTGAAACCCACGAAACCATTAACAACACCATTGCCTTCGCCAAGGAACTGGACGTTGAAACCATTCAGGTCTCCGTGGCGCACGCGTATCCGGGTACTGAGCTTTACGAGTACGCGATGAAAAACGGCTTCATGGTGGCGGACAGCAAGATGGTTGACGAGGGCGGACACCAGATGGCCCAGATCCAGTATCCGGGCTTGCCCGCTGACGAGATCATGTCCGCGGTGCATCGCTTCTACGACGAATACTATTTCCGGCCCAAGGCGGTTTACCGCATTCTCCGGAAGGCCGTCTTCAATAATGTCGAGCGGAAGCGGCTGTACAAAGAAGCCAAGAGCTTTCTCAAGCTGCGAGCTTCGCGGAACAAATGGGTGAAGGAGAAGCGCGAGAAAGCGGAGTCCGCGACGGTGGCGGAACCGGCTAAGGCCTAGAGTTTCCTGCGTGACGCAGCTTGCTACGTATGGGTTCGTGGTGGGAGACGTAGCAAGCTACGTCTCTACATCATCTTCCGCTTTTTGTCCTAAGCCTTCTCGGGAAAGACAGTGTGACTTTTCGTAAGTATCTAGTGCTCGCCGGTGTTACCTTGTTTGCGGCGATCGGCGATTCTCTTCTCGCCCGGGGCATGCAGCAAGTCGGCAGCATCTCCTTGCAGCGCCTGCCCGACATCATTCTAACCATCCTGAATCCCTGGGTCGCGCTGGGGATTTTGTTTTTGCTGGGATTTTTTGCCGCCTACATGACTGCGCTTTCCTGGGCTGATCTGACCTACGTCCTGCCCGCAACTTCTTTGGGATACGTCTTGCTGGCACTTATTGCAAAGTTCTTGCTGCACGAGCAGGTGAGCATGACGCGGTGGGTAGGGATTGCGATGATTTCCGCAGGTGTGGGCTTTGTCACACAGGGCCCGGCGTTGACTCATCATGCCCCTCACGAAGACTCGGCGGCGCACCTGCCTGAGGCCGTCGGCTCACGGGTGGAACCATGAAGCATGCCTACACCTGGGGAGCGATTCTGGCCATCGTCCTCGCCTCGACGACCGGGGATGTTCTGCTTTCGCGCGCCATGAAGCGTGTCGGTGATGTCGGCGAACTATGGCGCCGATCTGGCCTGCTAACGGTCGCCGGGCGCATCCTGCGCAGTCCCAGCTTTCTGCTGGGAATTTTCATGATGGCGGTGGCTTTCTACAGCCTGCTGTTCGCCCTCTCTTGGGCGGACGTGAGCCTGGTGGCGCCGGCCTCGGCATCCCTTACCTTCATAGCCAACGCCATTGCAGCCAAGATATTCCTGCACGAACGCGTGGATCACCGCCGCTGGATGGCAGCATTGTTAGTAGCCGGCGGCGTCGTCCTGCTCGCAGCGTAACAACCCACAACCTGACATGCCCACTTCCGCCATTCCCGACCTGCTCTACGGCACCGCCTGGAAGGAGGACCGCACTGCGGCCCTTACTGAACTGGCGCTCCGCATGGGCTTCCGTGCCATCGACACTGCCAACCAGCGGCGGCACTATTTCGAAGCTGGAGTTGGTCAGGGGCTGACTAGTGCCTATCATGCCGGCGTCACAACCCGCGCAGATCTTTTCCTGCAAACGAAGTTTACGTATCGGCGGGGGCAGGACCATCGACTGCCTTACGATCCCAATGCCAGCCTTACTTTGCAGGTAGCTCAGTCAATGGTGAGCTCGCTCGAGCATCTTGGCACCGACTACGTTGACAGTTACGTGCTGCACGGGCCCTCTTCCGGCTATGAATGGGCTAGTGAAGACGCCGAGGTGTGGGAGGCTATGAGGAAGGAACGCGATGCCGGACGCACGCGTCTGCTGGGCGTGAGCAATGTTTCCCTGCTGCACCTGGAGCAGATGGCGGCCACCCACGCGGAGCTTCCCGCCTTCGTGCAAAACCGCTGCTACGCCCGGCTCGGCTGGGACCGCGAAGTAAGATCATTCTGCCAGGAGCGGAAGATTGTCTATCAAGGGTTTTCGCTTCTTACCGCGAATGTTGAGGTGCTCCATCATCCCTTGGTCGTCGGTCTCGCCGCCAACTTGAAAGTTACTCCGGCTCAGATTGTGTTCAGCTTTTCGCGAGCCATCGGGATGCTGCCGTTGACCGGCACTTCCGACGCCGAACACATGAAGCAGGACTTGGCCAGTTTGGAGCTGACCCTCCCGCCGGACGCGGTACAGGCAATTGAGATTCTGGTGGGGTGAACGGAGCTAGCGCGCGTGTGCCTGAGCGAGCCGCGCGCGGAAGTATTCCTTCCAGCTTTCGGGCAGGGCTGCCACCTGCAAAGCGCGCCGCACCGATGTCAGTTCGTCATTTCCGTATCTCTTGGCGATATACAGCCGCGTGATTTCCGTAACCGGAACGGCGTTCGGATCGCGAGCAATCACTTTGACCTCATCGCCCGCACCGACTTCCCCTTCGCGGGTCACGGCAAGATAGAAACCCATCCGACCGCTAGCGAGGAAGCGCTTCACCATGTCGTCGGATTGAAATCTCACCCCAAGTTTGTAGCAGGGCAGGCGAGGCTGGGTCACAACCACTTCTGCTGAACCGACAGAGAAGCGATCACCCAGGTGTACTGAGTCTTCCACTACGTCATCGATGGTAAAGTTCTCTCCAAAGCTGCCCATCGGCAATTCCCTGCCCGGCAACTCCTTTTTCCAATAGTCGTAGTGCGCCAGCGAATAGCAGTACACGGCCTTGTACTCGCCTCCGTGAACCGCCAGGTCCGCCTGACGGTCGCCGTCCAGATTCAGCTTGCGCAGCGCCACGCGGCCTGCAACCGCTTGCTTGAAGATGCCCGTCGTAACGTTCATCCCCCGCCACGTTACTTCGCGTGGAAGTCCAGTGTTAAGTGAGATCAGTTTCATCACTCGTCGTTCCTTATCTTGACTTTGGCCAAAGTGATTCGCCCCGTTGCACAGCATGTTTGGGGTTTGAGATAGGATGATTTCCCGCTTGATGAGCATTCAACCGAACAGCCGCATGAACCCTGAAGCGGGTAAATCGGGCACCAGGAACGCAGCGTTCCGCCGCCCGGCCACTCGCGCCACGCATTGGGCGGCTGCGAAACCGCTACGCACCGCGCCTTCCATGGTGGCGGGCCAACCTGTTGCCGTCCAGTCTCCGGCCAGGAAGACGCGCGGCCACACCGTCTCAGGCTGCGGGCGAAAACTTTCGATGCCCGGACGTGGAGAGTAGGTGGCGTGAACCTCCTTGATGACGGTGGACTTCACCAGGTTTGCTGCGCGCGCCCCAGGAAAAAACTCGCGCAGCTCGGAAAGCGCCACATCAACAATCTCGCTTTTCGATTTGTCGACCAGGGTCTTGGAAGAACTCACGACCAGTTCGATGTAACTATTGGTTTGCGTTGCGCTGGCGTCCCGCCGGCTGTTCTGGGGGCGCCCTGCCCGCCCATTGCCGCCCGACGCGGGGGCTTCCAGCAGCTTCGATTTGTGAAACATCCACTGAATCGTGCGGTCCAGTAACACAGCATGCTCCAGATCGGTAATCTGACGATCGAACCACAGGTGAATACCAGTAATTGGCGAAGTTTCGAACCGTCCCAAGATTTGCCGGAGCGGTTCCGCGGCCGAGGTTTGCGGCAGCATGTGCGATAACCCCTCAAAGGGTACCGCCATCACCACGAAATCAAACGCCTCTTCGCCCGCCGCCGTCAGCAGCTTTATGTCGGCAAACTCCGCGCGAAACGACTCTACGCTTGCGCGAAGCCGCAACTCCCCGCCGCGGGCGGAAATATAGTCGCCTCCCCGATTGTAAAGCTCGGTCAGCGGAACCGTGGGGATCCCCATGCGTCCTGCGGCCCGCGATTTCAGAAACGACTCACGCATCACCTGCGCAGCGTAAGGAATCGAAATCCGATCTAGGTCTTCGTTCAGCGCGCTGACCAGGACGGTTTTCCAGAAACGGTCGATAGCCCGCTCCGTCTGCCCACGGCGCCGTAACCACTGCAGGAACGACTCGCCAGTATCGCGCGGCATAATCGGCGTCAGAGCCGCCAGGCCAGCGGCGATGGTCACTTTGTCATGCAGATTCAGGCAGGCGGCACGGAGAAACGACGGCGCGGTATGCAGCGGAGCAGGCAGAGTGGACGGTTGAATCACCGAGGCGCGGCCACCGGGTTCAAGAAATGTCATCCGGTCATACCAGCGGATTTTGTCTTCGGCTCCAATGCGCTGGTAGAACTCGATCAGGTTGGTGCAGCAGCCGAGCAGAACGTGCTGGCAGTTATCTACCACTTCGCCGGTTCCCGGGTGCTGGTAAGATGACGCCCGTCCGCCCAGGTAAGAGCGTTTTTCGAAAAGGGTGACTCGGAGTCCGCTTTCCGCCAGCGCGCACCCTGCGGCCAGTCCGGCCAAGCCGCCCCCCACCACGGCAACTTTAGGAGCTTGTGTCCAGGGCTCGGTCATCAAGCCAGGCGTTTCAGCAAACCCTTTCCCAGAATGAGGACTTTTTCGCGGACCGTGAGGTTGATCTTCTTGCCAAAGACGTCGTACTTCCGGTCCGCAATCTTTTCCAACAACCTCGAGTAAATGCTCACCAGAACCCAGAGCGCGGGCCGGCTGTCTTCGTCGATCAGCGGCATCAGGTCTCTGGCGGCGCCATAGTACTCGCGGGCGCGATCTGCTTCGGCCGCCAGCAGCCACCGCAATCGCTCGGGAATCGCTGTCTGGCGGAACTCCTCCACCGCAACCTTGAAGCTAGCGAGGTCTTCGGCGGGAAGATAGACTCGCCCCATGCCGGCATCCTCTTTGATATCGCGAATGATATTGGTCAGCTGAAACGCCAGTCCCAAATTCTCGGCCAGTGGTTCTGCTGCCGCATCGCGGTAACCGAATATCCTGATACACACGAGTCCCACCACCGAAGCAACGCGATAACAGTAGACACGCAGATCTCCAAAGCTCTGGTAAAGAACTTGAAGCCTATCCGCGCCCCCGGTATTGTCCTGGATGTCCATGCCCGTGCCGTAAGCCAACTGGTCGAGCAGTTCAACCGGAATCTTGAAGCGCCTTTGGGTATCGGTAAGCGCGAGCAGCACCGGATCGTCAGTCGGGCGGCCCGATTGGGCACTGTGAAATGCGTCCAGCCATGCCTCAAGCTTCTGCCGTCGTTCGTAAGGCGGCAAGCTGCCATCGTCGCTAATGTCGTCGCAACGCCGCATGAAGGCATACACCGCGCACAGAGCTTGGCGCTTGGCGGAGGGCAGAACCAGAAAGGCGTAGTAGAAATTCTTTGCCGCCGAGCGCGTAATACTGCGGCACACCGAGTAGGCCACGGCGATTTGAGAAGAGTTCGGAGAAAACGGGGATGGCATCGGCTGCACGGCGGCGCTCATGACAGGTTTCCCAACAGTTTCCCCAGCGCGGCACGAGCCACCAACGCCAGTTTGCGTGCTTTCGAAATCGCTGGACGCCGCCCCAGCACGGCATACCCCTGCCGTTCGATCGCGTTCAGAATTTCCTGTCCGCCGCGGCTGAACAGCTCGAGGTCTACCGCCAGCTCGCGATCCACCTGCGCCGACAGTGGCCAGCCCTGCCGGAACCAATCACGAGCCCGCTGCACTTCAAATCGCATCATTCCGCAAAACGCCGGAGTGTTCCAGGCGGCCGCGATCTCCTGCTCGCTCACCTTGTAGCGCCTCAGATCTTCGCGCGGCAGATAGATTCGTCCCTTGGAATAGTCCAGGCTGACGTCCTGCCAGAAATTCGCCAACTGCAAAGCGGTGCAAGTGCGATCGGAAAGCGCCTGGCGCTCCGCGTCTCGATATCCGCAAAGGTAGAGAACCAGATGGCCCACTGGATTCGCCGAGTAGCGGCAGTATCCAATTAAGTCCTCGAAGGTTTCATACCGGGTAACGGTCTGGTCCTGACGAAACGCTTGCAGCAAGTCCGCAAAGGGTTGGCGCGGGATATCAAACTTGCGCATCGTCGAAGCCAGCGCCACGAACACCGGATGCCGAGGGCTGCCGGCATAGCAGGCATCGAGTTCCGCTTGCCATTCGTCTAGCAATTGGAGTGAAGCCTCGGGGTCACCGACTTCATCGCCCAGGTCGTCGGCGATACGGCAATAGGCGTAGACATTAAAAAAATGCTGGCGCAGCCGCTCCGGCAAGAACCACGTGGCGACGGAGAAATTTTCGTAGTGATTGCGGGCCAGCCTGCGGCAATATTCCTGCGCCTCAGCCTCGGAAGGCGCCCGCTCGGGAATCGCATATTCAGCGGGAAGCCTGCTCCACCCCACCAGGCCGGCGGAAATGGAGGCGCTCCGGGATTCGTTGCTGGCAATGGTTGACATTAGTCAGTTTCGTCCCCGGTGGCCGATGCGGGCCAAACAGGACAACAATTTCGTAGAGACGTCGTTTGCTACGTCTCTTGGCTGCGCAACAGGCTCAATGGCCGGGAATGATGGCTGTCTTGATATCGCCGTTGCGATTCAGCATATGGCGGAGCACCTGCTGCAACCGGGAGAGGGGCGCTTCTCCGGTGATGTAATCGGTCGAGCGAATCTTCTTCTCCGCAATCAGGGCGAACGCCTTGCGCACCGTCTCTGGCGTGTGATGAAAGGTAGCTTTCAAGGTCACTTCGGAATAGTGCAGCCGGTTGGTATCCAGCTGTACTTTGGTGCCGCTGGCGCAACCGCCGAACAGGTTGACCGTGCCGCCCTTACGGACCATATCAATGGCCCACTCCCATGCCTCGGGCCGGCCCACGGCTTCGATCACCACATCACTGCCGCGCTTTTCGGGCGAAATCATGCGCACGGCTTCCACCGCATCCTTCACCTTGGTAATCTGCACCACTTCGTGCGCACCCATCCGTTTGGCGGCTGCCACCTGGGAATCGCGCTTCACGACGGAAATCACGTTGCAACCCGTGGCCTTGGCGACCTGCACAAACATCAGTCCGATCGGCCCGCCGCCGATCACTGTCACGGTGTCGCCGATCTCGACCGTAGTCTCGTGCAAACCCCGCAACACGCAGGCCAGGGGTTCCACCATCGCCGCTTCCTCGTAGGTAACGTCGGCGGGTACCGCCAGCATGTTGGTTTCCACGATTCGCTTGGGAATACGGATGTACTCGGCGTAGGCACCGTTGTTGAACAACAGGTCTTCGCAAAGATTTTCCTGGTGTTTGGAGCAGTAGAAGCACATCTGGCAGGGCGCTGAGTTCAGCGCCACCACGCGCATGCCCTTCTTGAAGCCCCGCACGCCGTGCCCCACTTCCTCGATCACGCCAGCCAGTTCATGTCCAAAGAGCGCTGGTGGAACGATCATGCGGGCGTGGTAGCCGCGCTGGTAGACCTTCAAGTCGGTTCCGCAGGTCAAGGCGACCTGCACTTTGACCAGTACTTCCCCGTCGCCTACCCGGGGAATCGGTACTTTTTCAATCTTCACGTCCTCTTTGCCATAGAGGACCGCTGCTGTCATCTTACCGTTCACGCTCGATTTCCTTCCCCCGAGCCGCCCGGCTGAATCACTATTTTCATCGAATCGGGTTGGGGATGGGCAGCCAGGTTCAGAGCTTCGACGCTTTGCGACAACGAAAACCGGTGACTGATCAACCGTTCCAGATCCATTTCACGGTTCATCACAAATCTCACCGAATCCTCTTGCAACTCCACCGAAGCACTGTATGACCCCAACAACGTTTTCTCATCGACGCAGACCGCACCGGGATCAAAAGTGGCGTCCCCGTGTACCGTCTGCGCGAACAGCAACACCCGGCCTCCAGGACGTACTGCATCCATGGCAGTCCGGATCAGACCGTTACCACCCACCGCCAGGATGGCCGCATCTGCGCCCCTCCCTTCGGTCAGCTCCCGCACCGCTTTTACAACATCGGTACGCGAAGCATCAATGCTGTTCCCCAAGCCGTAACTTGTAGATATTGTAAGCCTCTGAGGATACAAATCGGAAGTGACTACCATGGACCCGTTGGCCGCGGCACCCTTAGTTTCGATATAGGCGCGAGCCTTCTCGCTGGCGCGCGCGCCGGATCGTGCTCCGATATGGCTGTAGAAGTCTCCTCCCACGGCAGAAGTCATCGCTCGCTTCGCCAATACGCTCAACATGATGCCGATGGGACCCTGACCTATCACTACAACTGTCTCGCCCGGCCGCAAAGCCAGCCTTTCGATCCCCTTCATGCAAGTGTTGACCGGCTCCAAAAAACACGCCTGCTCAAAAGAAATACCCTGCGGAATTCGCACTGTACCCTGGCGTACAATCCAGTCCATCACCCTGACGTACTCCGCAAAACCGCCACCCGAAGGTTCAAATCCGGCAGTGCAGCCAACCTTCTTGTATGCCTCGCACTGCGCAAAAGTTTTCCGCTGGCAATAAAAACAGTCCCGGCACGGGACGTGATGGAAAACCACCACCCGATCGCCGGGGTGAAACTCGTGTACCCCTTCGCCCACGGCCGCAACCACACCTGACGTCTCATGGCCAAAGATCCGCGGCACGGAGTGCGATCCCGTGGCGATCTTCTTAAGGTCAGTTCCACAAATCCCGCAGGTGTGTACCCGCAGGAGCAGTTCGCCGGCGCCTATCGGAGGTACAGGAACAGTCTCCAGGCGAACGTCGTTTATTCCGCGATAGACCGCAGCCTGCATCGTGGCGGGAATCGTGCCCGTTCTTTCTTCAATCGCGGATTGCCCGGCCATTGCCATACGCTAGTCCTGGTTCCCGGAGATTGGATGCAATCCCGATCCTGGATTCACCAATTCTTCTTCAGCGTGGTTGTATTGGTCTAACCATTCGCAGAGCGCATTTGCCGCCTTTTTGCTGTTCCTGGCCAACTGAAGCATTCGTCCCCAAAGCCAGGGACGAAACGCCACGAACACGGTGAAGGTGGCGGTCCGAAACTTCCCGTCACCGGCGATAAATCGATCGAGGGATGGCATCTCAAAACCGGCTTCATCGGAGATCGCTTTGAGCCCGACAAAGGTAATCTCGTGAGCCTGGGCCCCGCGAGCCACGGCTGCCGCTTCCATGTCCACCGCGTGAGCCCAGTAGGCCTTGGCCAGCACAGCCTTCTGCTCGACGCTCGCGGTCCGGTCAACGCTGACCACCACCCAATGCCCAACCCCAGCCTCCACCCGGCTTCCGTCCCTGGCATCGATGACACAAATTGGGGTCAGTACTGTCCCCACCTTGAGCGTGGAATCCAGCGCACCGGCAAAACCGGCAGACTGCACCATAATTGGTGCATAAAGCCTGATGATGGCCTCGGTCGCCCGCCGCGCCGCCTCCGGTCCGATGCCGCCGCAAACCAGCACGGCGCGCTCGTTTTCGAAGAACTTGTACTTCCTGCCTTCATATTCCCGTTCAACCGGCCGCCACTTCTTGATCAGCGGGCGCACTTCGCGCTCCAGGGCGGCTACGATCGCGACTTTGGCTGTGTTAGGCATTGTCACTTCCGCCCAAGCCTCGCTGTCGGCTCTCCGACAAATACCAGGCACTCGTTGGGATCTCCGATGTGGAACTCAGTCATCGCATACTCCCGGTCAAATAAATCCTTGATTCTGTAGCGGTCCTTGAACGTTTTTACATGCTCCCAAAGGGCATGGATGCCAGAGACCTCGATGTATATCTCGGCATGTCCGCGTACGCACTTCATGACTTCTTCGGATGCAGCCTTCATGAAGTGAATGGTCTGGCCATCGCGTGCCACGATGGAATACTCTGGCGATTTCATCGTTAGAGTGAATCCAAGCACGTTCTGGTAGAACGCAACGGTTTCGTCCATGTCAGCCACCGCCAGCATCGGGCTTATCCTCTTCGCTATGGTCGGAGTACTCACCTTTATCGATCCTCCGAACTGGCAGGCAACCCTGGCCAAAGACTGCTGAGCCGCTCCAACACCACCCGAGCCTATGCGTATCCGTTCGCCTGGAACCACTCCACTGCGCGGCGTAGCGCGCCGTCTACCGGAACATTCTTCCAGCCCAAATCGCGCTCTGCCTTGCTGGACGAAACAAACATCTTTTTTCGTCCCATGCGCACCGTGTCGATGGTGGCACGTGGTTCGCGGTTGCGAATGTAACCGGTGACCACTTGGTCCACTACTCCAGCGGCAAGGGCGACTACGTACGGAACCCTGATTCTGGGCGACGGCAGCCCGGTGATTGCGGCCAGCTTGTCCAGAATCTGCTTCAGGGACAGATTTTCACCCCCCAGAATGTAGCGCTCGCCACTTCTTCCCTTCTCCAGCGCGGCCACATGGCCCCGGGCGCACTCCGTAACATCCACCAGATTCAGCCCCGTATCCACATAAGCGGGGAACTTCTTCTTCAGGAAATCCACAACAATCCGCCCAGTCGGTGTGGGCTTGATATCCCGCTCGCCGACCGGAGTCGTCGGGTTGACCACCGCCACATCCATTCCGGATCGGCCGGCTTCCAACGCAACTTCCTCCGCCATAAACTTGGAGCGCTTGTAGTGCCCGATCATATTGGCCAGCGAGACGGGTGAATTCTCATCCGCAAGATGTCCGTTGGAGTTGAATCCCATGGTCGCGACACTAGATGTGTAAACTACCCGGCGCACGCCGCTCTCCCGCGCCGCTTCTAGAATCGCTCGGGTGCCTTCGACATTTGACCGATACATTTCATCCGGATCGCGCACCCAAAGCCGGTAGTCTGCGGCAACATGAAATAGCGCGTCACAACCCGACACGGCCTTCTTCAGTGATGCTGCGTCCCGAAGGTCCCCGGTCACTCGATCCGCCTTCAGGTCCGCAATGTTCCTGAGATCGCTGCTGGAGCGGACCAGCAACCGCAGATCGGCGCCCTGTTGGGCCAGAACGCGGGCTACATGGCTGCCGACAAAACCAGTTGCGCCGGTAACGAAAGCTAGCATTCAGCAATCAGCATTCAGCCGCCGCCACGTTCGTTAATTTCTCGACAATCTGGACGTTTCGCGCCCGGCAGAATGCTGAGTGCTGAGGGCTAACTGCCGCTTCTCTCCGCCATGACTTTCTTGTACGTAGTAAGCGCGATCAGCGGGAAATACTGCCGATACATGTGGTACATCAGGTAAAACACGCGCGGGAATCCGGTGCCGGTGAACTCGGGCTCGTCCCAGGAGCCGTCCTTTTTTTGCGAGCGGACGAGATAGGCGATGCCTCGAACCACGCAGTCGCTGCGCGTATCTTTCGCGGCCAGCAGGCCCATGATGGCCCACGCCGTCTGCGACGGAGTGCTCGGCCCCACGCCCTTGGTATTGGGATCATCGTAGGAACCGCAGGTTTCTCCCCACCCGCCATCTGGATTCTGCACCATGCGTATCCACTCGGCGGCCTGCTGCACGTAAGGCTCGTGATGATCTATCTCCATCGCTTCCAGGCCGCGCAACACTTGCATGGTCCCGTAGAGGTAGTTCACACCCCAGCGCCCGAACCAGGAACCATCTGGCTCCTGCTCGTCGCGAATAAACTGGATCGCCTTCTTTATTGCGCGATGATTCTTGTCGTAGCCGTAAGCCGCCATCATCTCCAGAATGCGTCCGGTAATGTCCACCGTCGCCGGATCCAGCATGGCGTTATGGTCGGCGAAGGGAACGTACTGAAACACCATGCGGTCGTTGTTCTTGTCGAACGAGGCCCAGCCACCGTTCCGGCACTGCATGGAGAGAATCCAGTCTATGGCGCGCTGCACCGACTCGCGCTGGTAGCGTCCATTGGGATGATCTACGTGGGTCAGGCCCAGGCAGACCATGGCGCTGTCATCCACATCGGGATAAAACTCGTTGTTGAATTCGAAGTACCACCCGCCCGGCTGGCCTTTTTTGTTCTTTACTTTCCAATCGCCGGCCATGCGCACCTGCTTTTGCAAGATCCAGTCGGCGCACTTAACCATCCGGGAATCGTTGGCAGGAACGCCACTCTCCCCCAGCGCGAACAAGGCATAGGCGGTATCCCATACGGGTGATTTGCAGGGCTGCATGCGGAAGGTATCGCCTTCCTCAATGCCCAACTTCTCGAACTCGTCCATGGCGCGAATCACCTGGGGATCGTCCACCGAATATCCCAGGCAGCGCAAGGCGATGATGGCATTCATCATCGATGGAAAGATCGCGCCCAGCCCGTCGCTCATTTCAAAGCGTTCCAGCATCCATTTTTCGGCTACTTTCAGGGCGATCGAGCGCAGTGGCCGGATGTGCACCCGCTCAAACCAGTGGGTTAGACGGTCCAGAGTGAGGAAGAAGTTGCGCCATGAAAGACGCTTCTTGTCCCAGCGAAGATGCATGCGCGACTTGTCGCGGCCGCCGACGAACAGTTCTTCCACGCCCAGTTCATCCGGAATCTTCTTGAACGGCTTCTTGGCGTAGCAAATCGAAAGCGGCACCAGGATGGCCCGCGACCAGGACGAAATCTCGTAGATGTTGAACCAGAACCACTTGGGAAACAGAACGATTTCCGGCGGGATGGCCGGCACCGCGTCGTAATCGTACTGCCCGAAGAAACACAGATAAATCTTGGTAAAGGTGTTGACCTCGGTGACCCCACCCATTTCCAGAATTTTCTTGCGGGCCCGGACTAGATCAGGATCGCCGGCGGCGTAGCCCGCCAGCTTCAAGCCGAAATAGCACTTAACCGAAGCGCTGATATTGGACGGTCCGTGGGCATAAATGCTCCAGCCGCCATCCTCTTTCTGATGCTGCAGAATGTAGCGCGCAGCCTTGGCCATGCGCTCGGGATTGCCGGTTCCCAAGAGAACGTGCAGGATGATGTAGTCGGCTTCGAGCGTGGCATCGGCTTCCAGCTCGCCGCACCAGTAGCCTTCTTCGTGCTGCTCGGAGAAAAGGCAGTTACGCGCCCCGTCAATGGCCGCAGCCACACGGCTGATCAGGTCGTCAATTTTTCCGAAGCGCATCTGCGGTACGGCAGACGCAGATTGAGTACCGAAAGATGGAGATCCCAGAGAGGGGGAGGAGGTGTCTTCCATATTTTGCTTGTCTACTCCGCAACCGCAGGAGCGCTGGCAATGGCTTCCACGATCTCCGGCGGCAGACCAAAACGTACGTTCTCGGGCATGACTTCAACTTCCTCAACGTTGCTGAAGCCTTCCGTACCCAGGAACTTTACAACTTCCTCGACCAGGCATTCCGGAGCCGAAGCTCCCGCCGTCAGCGCGATCGTCTTCACGCTCTGTAGCCATTCCGGCCGGATATTGCGGCAGCTATCGATCAGATGCGACTCTGTGCCCAAATTGCGCGCTACTTCCACTAACCGATTGGAGTTAGAGCTGTTATCGGAACCGACCACCAGCAACAGCTCGGCGTCCGAAGCCACGTGTTTCACCGCTACCTGGCGATTCTCAGTGGCATAGCAGATATCCTGCGCCGCCGGGCCCTTGATGTTCGGGAAACGCTGCCGCAACGCGGCAATAATGTCTCGGGTTTCGTCCAGGCTCAGGGTGGTCTGGGTCAGATACGCCACCCGGTTGGGGTCGGCCACGGTGAGCGAAGCCACTTCCTCGGGCGAACCCACGACCTGAGTCACAATCGGCGCCTCACCCAGTGTCCCAATGACCTCGTCGTGGTCCCGGTGGCCGATCAGCATCAGTGAATAGCCTTCTTTGGCGAACTTCACCGCTTCCACGTGAACTTTTGTGACCAGCGGGCAGGTAGCGTCAATTACGCGCAGCCCGCGCTGCTGGCTGGCCTCGCGTACTTCCGGCGAGACTCCGTGAGCGCTGTAGATCACCCGTTCCCCATTTGGGACTTCTTCCACGCTGTCCACAAAAATGGCACCCTTGCCTTGCAGTTCCTCGACCACAAAACGGTTGTGGACGATTTCCTTGCGGACGTAGATGGGCGGCCCAAAGGCCTCCAGGGCGATACGCACAATATCGATGGCCCGAACCACGCCGGCACAAAAGCCGCGGGGTTTAAGCAAAAGCAACGTCTTTTCGTCCTGTTGTAGGTCTCGATGTGCCGCCATACTCTGCCTTCTTAGGGTACACGTCCCCTATGGGTGGTTGACAACTAGAGTATCGGACAAGTGCCCAGTTGGTCAACGTAAGCTCTAGAAATGCATGGGATTAGCAGCGATTGGGGATAATTCGGCGGTGAATGGTTCGAATGGAAGCTCCCTACCAGACTCGGCTCACGCCGTACCCGTCAAGTTCAGCGTCATTGCTGACAATCGCTAGGTTTTCCAGCTGTGCCTGTGCCACCAACATGCGATCGAAAGGATCCTTGTGGGAACCTGGCAATGAGCCCGCCCGAACGCCATGTTCGATGCTGATTGAAAGAGTTTCGAATCGCTCCTGAGCCAAGTAGGCACTGAAATCCCTTGCCAGATCCGCCGCGGCCTCCAGTCTGCCGAGTCGCACCTTCGTAGCAATTTCCCACGCAGAGACAGCACTTACCAGCACTTCATGGTTCCGGGACGCGATCAGTTTCCGCGCCGACGCGGGCAAAGAGGAATCCTCCGCTAGCCACCAAATCAGAGTGTGCGTGTCGAGCAGGAGGCGCATACCTGCTTACTCCCAGCCATCCAGTTCTTCTGGCGGCAATGGTTCGAAGAACTCAGGACCCAGATGTATCTTCCCCTTCAACGCTCCGGGTTTGCGGTCACCCTTGGGGCTTTGGATTGCCACCAGGCGCACAACCGGCTCGGACCCGCGCGCAATCACGATATCTTCTCCGCGGCAGGCTTGCTCTATCAGCTTTGAGAGCTGGGTCTTGGCTTTGTGGATGGTAATGGTTTTCATAGTTAGCTAATATATATTAGCTAGCCTTGAGCGCTTTTGCAACGGGCCAAGCACAGCGGCCCGACCCAGAGTTATTTTTGAGCCGTCGGCCAGAGGTTGCGAAGCAACGTCTCTACGATTGATACGCTTGCTGGGTCTTCCCACAAGGTCATCGCACGGTTTCACGCATTTGTCTTCAACATCTGCTCCGCGTGCTTAAGCGAGGTCTCTGTCAGCTTGGCGCCGCTCAGCATGCGGGCTACTTCCTCGGTGCGGGCTTCTCCGATGATGAGATGGACCGTCGTCCGGGTTCGCCCGCCGGTGGCTTTCTTTTCGATCAGATAGTGATGATCCGCGAAGGTGGCTATCTGGGGCAGGTGGGTTACGCAGAGCACCTGGTTCGACCGGGACAGGCTCTTGAGCTTCTTACCTACCGCTTCCGCCGCCCGCCCTCCGATGCCGGTATCGATTTCGTCGAAGACCATGGTGCGCTGTGCTCCCGAACTCTTCTTTCTGGCCGATCCGCTGGCTGAGACGGCTTCGACGCTGGCTTTCAGCGCCAGCATCACCCGCGAAAGTTCGCCGCCCGAGGCAATGTGCTCAAGTTGTCTTAGAGGCTCACCCGGGTTGGTGGCGATCATATAAACCACCTGGTCGAAACCAGCAGCGGTCCAGTTCCCTTCTTCGTCGGTGCCGCTGACTTCAATTCGAAAACTGGATTTCATGGCCAGGTCATTGATCTCGACCTCGACCAGTTTCTCCAGCTTGCGCGCTGATTCATAGCGCTTCTTGGAAATCACCCGCGCTGCATCGAGATACTGCTCGGCGGCTTGCGCCAGCCTAGAGCGAAGCTGGCGCAAGATTTCGTCCTTGTTTTCCATCTCGGACAGCTTGCGGCTTACTTCGGTGCCGTGTTTCATCACGTCATCGAGGGTAGGGCCATATTTGCGCTTGAGCCGATCCATGGCAGCGAGCCGGTCTTCCACTTCCGCCAGATGCTCGGGTGATGCTTCGATGCCGCCGGCATAGTCCCGCAGACTGGCTCCGACGTCTTCCACGCTGATGCGGGCCGTTTCGAGCGTGGCCATGGTTTCCTGAAACTTGGGCTCGTAACGGGCCAGCTCTTCAATGTGCTTCTGGGCGGTGCGCAGCGAAGCCGATGTCGAAGCCTCACCTTCGTAGAGCAAGTCGAATGCATTCATGGCCGCGCTGTGAATCTTCTCGGCATTGGCCAGAACGCGCTTTTCCGTCTCCAGACGCTCATCTTCTCCTGGCTGCAGCTTGGCGTCTTCAATTTCGCGCGCCTGAAAGGTCCACAGGTCGAGGAGGCGCAAGCGGTCCTGTTCATCGCGTTCGAGGTCCGCGATGCGAGTTTGAATATCCTTCCACGCGGAAAACGCCGCACCTGTCGCGTCGGTCTGGATATTGGCAAACGAGTCGAGCAGGCGGAGACGCGTGGGCGCATCGAACGAAAGCAGAGATTCGTTCTGCGCATGGATGGTAGCCAGATACGGGGCCAGTTGGCGCAGAACAGCAACCGTCGCGGGCTGATTGTTGACGAACACGCGGCCCTTCCCGCCAGCCGCGATCTCCCGGCGCAGGATCACCGATTCATCTTCCTGATCTGCATCTATGCCGTTGTTCTCGAGGACTCGCGCGACTGTCTTCTCCGAGGCACTTTCGACTTCGAAGACGGCGGAAATCATGGCCTTGTCGGCCCCGGAGCGAATCACATCAGCCGAAGCCTTGTCACCGAGCAGGAGTGCCAGGGCATCGATCAGGATCGATTTGCCGGCTCCGGTTTCGCCGGTGAGAAGGTTCAGGCCGGGAGCGAACTCCACCGCCAGGTTGTCCACAACCGCGTAATTTTCAAGCCGCAGTTCGACGAGCACCGGCCGTCCTGGAAGCGAGAGTTAGGTGAGGGTGAGCGCAGCATAGCACGAAACCGATTTAGCATCACCGTCCGTGTGAAGCAGTATGAATGGTCATTTCATTCAGAAGTGTCGTTCCGCAGCGCGGCAGTGTCGCGCGGGGAATCTGCTGATTCGCTGCCGAAAGCAGATTCCCCGCCGATAAAATCGGCTCGGAATGACAGGGGTCGAGTGTGTGTTCACCGAACTTCTCTCGAGCTGGCAACGGCCGCCTCTATTGCTTCCGCCCTACCAGCAGTGCCAGCTCCCGCCACTTCCAACTGCAATCAACATCGACAAACCCGATCTCGCGCAGCCATGCCAGCTGGACTTCCACCTCGAGCAGCTTGTTGGATGGGTCTTCCGTCTCGGACGTCCAACCGATGCGGCGCAGAAAATCGTCGTGAAGTTCCGGCGTGGGAGAACTGACATGCTCCAGATTGCAGAATACGCCGCCCGGGTTGAGCACGCGATAGACCTCGGCATACAGCTCCCGCTTCCTATCGTGGGTGAGATGATGAATGGCAAAGCTGGAGACCGCCGCATCAAAGGTGCCTAGCTCCGGCAGCGGACGGTCGAGATTGTGTGCCATGACCATCACTGTGGAGTCGCCTCCAAATCGTTTTCGCGCGGCTTCGAGCATGGTGGGAGAGAAGTCGATCGCCACCGCCGTTGCCTCCGGATGATCCAGCTTGACCAGGGCGAGCAAACGCCCGTCACCGGTTCCGAGATCAAGGAAGCGCCGCACCGTGGGAGGAATGAATTCCAGAAGCGTCGATTCGCCTTCGACCCGGTGCGGAATCGAATCGGCGCGGCTCAGGTAGTCAAGAGCATGTTCCGAGGATGTCCAGAGATTGATGCTCATAGTTGATGGTCACTATTCGATGCCCAGTGAAAAAAGTATAAACTCAAATTCAATGACCAGATGGAAGGTTGAAAGTCACCGATCCCCTCACACGCTCTTTAAGTTCCTTCTTTTGCTCGCCCTTGCGGGATGGGTGCAGGTCGCGACCTGTGCCTGGGCCCAAACCTCCACGGGCGAGGGCGCCCGCGCCACACAAGAAGAGCAGAAAATTTCGCCTCAGGAGGCGGAAAAACTCTTTCGCTCCGTGGATGAGATTCTGGGATTCGCCAGCAAAGACACATTGTTTCCCATCAGGCACGAGGTCAAGCGTCGACTGGTCAGCCGCGACGAAGTCGCCGACTATGTCACCAAACACACTTCCGAGGACGAAGACGCCAAGCGCCTGCGTCGCTCCGAACTGGTGCTCAAGAAATTTGGCCTTTTGCCCCGCGACTTCGATTTGGGCAAATTTCTGGTGGTTCTGCTGAAGGAACAAGTGGCTGGCTATTACGATCCCAAAACCAAAACCGTAAACCTGCTCGACTGGCTGGGCGCCGAGCAGCAAAAGCCGGTGCTGGCCCATGAACTCACCCATGCCCTGCAGGACCAGTCTTTCAATCTCGAAAAATATATGAAGCCAGCCGACGCCGACCTGGATAAGAAAAAAGAAATAACCTGGGAGGACGTTGCCAACGACGAGATTGGCACCACTCGCCAGGCGGTGGTCGAAGGCCAAGCCATGGTGGTCCTGGTCGACTACATGCTGGCGCCGATGGGCCAATCCCTCCAGGATTCGCCCCAAGTCGTCGAGGCGCTCAAGCAGGGGATGCTGGTGGGTACCGCCGACGCGGTGCAATTCCAGAATGCGCCGATTTACATGAAAGAAGCCCTCACCTTCCCCTATCGCTACGGCATCGATTTCATCGCTGACATGCTGTCCAAGGGCGGGAAAGACAAAGCCTTCACTGCGCTGTTTCAGAATCCTCCCCGAACCACGCGCCAGATTATGGAGCCGCAGACTTATCTCGCCGGGGAACGCCTGGAGGCAATGCCCCTGCCCGATTTCCGCGAGGTCTTTAAGCATTACGATCGTTTCGACGTAGGCGCCATTGGCGAATTCGACGCCGCAGTTCTGATAGACCAATATGCGGGGGCCGATGTCTCGCACCAGATGTATCCACACTGGCGGGGCGGATACTACTACGCTGCCCGGCCCAAGGGCGATCTTACGGCACCCCTGGCGTTGCTTTACGTATCGCGCTGGTCGAATGCCGAAAAGGCTTCCCAGTTCGCCGCGATCTACGCAAAGGCCCTAGCCAGGCGTTACGTGCACCTGCATGACGTGCCTCAAAGCGATACAAAAAATGGCAAGGACCCCGTCCTCCAGCCGGCAGCTTTAGAAAAGCTAACCGGCAAACACACGTGGCTCACCGAGGAGGGTTCGGTTGTCATAGAGGCAGAGGGCGATACCGTAGTAGTCACGGAGAGTGTTGATCAATTGGCGACAGATCAGCTGGAGCAAGAGGTTTTCGGTATGGTCCCGGCAGCCGCGAAGTAACTGGCTGCTTGCAGGATAGTGGTAAGATGCGCCTGCTTGAGAGCGAAAAATGGCAACGACAGGAGAAAGATCAAGATGCTTAGAAGACAAAGTGTCTGGCTGTTGGCACTGTTCCTGGTAGCCGCTTGCTTCACCCCCGTGTATGCCCAGCGCGGGCGAATGGTCTATCTCGGGAACGCCCATGTAGACGGATCCACCGATCACGACAGCATCAAAGTAGGCCGCAGCGACGGAACCTTCCGCGCGATTCAGTTACGGATCAGCGGAGGCGCGGTCAATTTCGACCGCGTAGTCGTACGCTACGGAAATGGAACCTCGGAGGAGATTGCCATACGCAATCGTATTCCGGACGGCGGTCAAACCCGCATCATCGACTTACCGGGCGAGCGGCGCATCATTCAAAGCGTCGATCTCTGGTACAGCAAAGACAGGTGGACCAAGCGGCCAAAAGTAAGCCTCTACGGCCTTCGCTGAGTTGAAGGAAAAAACTGGAATCCCGATTTTCGCCGGGCGCCCCATTTTTGGTGTCCCTTGCAAAAGTGGGGTTCTTTCTTCTCACAACTCCACACCGCACTTCCAGGCTTACAACGCTGCTGAGAAATCGGTCGGAACCATGAAAGTGGAGTCAACTTTTTCCACTAGCTTCCCATTTGCCTCGGACTTGTCACGGACGCTTATCCATTCCGGGTCCTCCCCAAATGCCTTCCAGTTTGCGGTCGCCGCGTCCCGGCTCGGGTGGGCGATCACGTAGATCAGCGTCTTGCCTTTCAATGGATCGTCCGTCGGAGTCCAGTATGCGATGTTCTTCATCCCGTGCTTCTCAAATAACTTGGTGGTGTGTTCGCGAAAACGAGTCAGCAGGTCGTCCAGCTTACCCTCATAGGTATGATAGATCCGCAACTCGTAGACCGTGGTTGAAGTTGGCGCAGCCCCGATTTTCGTAGCCTGACCGAGCAGCGCAAGAGCAGGAATCGATTGCAACAGGGTTCGTCGGTTCATGCCGGCAATTCTAGACGAACTCGGGCAGTGGCAACACCCACGTAGGGGCGGATGCCCCACCTGCCCGGCCGAGCAACGCTCGGCAGCGCTCGCTTCCGCCTCGAGGCCGAGGTCCAAACAGAAAGAATTGACGAGGGATTTAGGATTATTACTTCCTTCGATCCCCTAAACGGACCGCGTTATCTTCAAACGCTGTCCAAGGGTGATCTGCCGAGCGTCGCTGGCTGGGGGGACGGTACCCGCCCCTACGCGGCCCTTGCCGACGCACTCTGTCGGCTCCGTTTGATCACATTTCTCGGGGTAATACATGCGATACCCTGCGAATCTGGACAAAACCTTGGTCTATAATCGAAATCAGGAATTCTCCTAAAAACCAATGAATCTGTATCCCTTGCTGGCAGCAGTGGTCGGCGGCGAAATTGTTGACTTGGTGGGCGAAACCGGCCCCGTCGCCAAGACGGTCTTGCTTCTTCTCCTGATCTTCAGCCTGGTCTCCTGGTCGATTATTCTGTCCAAGTGGAGCGTGCTGCGGCGGGCGCGGGTACAAAGCGGCCGTTTTGTGCGCGCTTTCCGCAAGGCCCAACGCCTACAGGATGTTGCAGCCGTGGCCGATCAGTTCCGTCCCAGCCCGCTGGTGGGAGTTTTCGAAGGCGGGTTTGAGGAATATCGCCGCCAGGGCGCGGCCTCCAACGGAGTGGTTAGAAGTCCGCTGGCGGTGCAGCGCGCGATGCAGATCGCGAATTCAGAGGAGTTGAGCCGCTTCGAGCGCAACCTGCCGTGGCTTGCGATCACTGGCGCGGTAACCCCGTTCATCGGTTTGTTTGGTACCGTCTGGGGCATCATCGACGCCTTTCACGGACTGGGCACAGCCGGCGCTGCGACCCTGCGTGCCGTAGCGCCAGGCATCTCCGAAGCACTGATTACCACCGCCGCTGGACTGGCCGCGGCCATCCCCGCAGTGATCGCCTATAATTTGATCGGTGGGTCGATTCGCGATTTCGCCTCCCGCGGCGATGACTTCGCGCTGGAGATGCTGAATGCGGTCGAGCGCCAGCAACCACTGCCTGCTTACCGTACTGCTGAAGCTCCGGGGGTGCCGCGGTAATGGCCTTTACGGCTTCGAACGGACGAACTCAAACCTCACTTTCCGATATCAACATCACGCCCCTGGTAGACGTTGTACTGGTGCTGCTGATCATTTTCATGGTCACCGCGCCGGTGCTGCAGTCCGGTATCGAAGTGAATGTACCCCGGACGCGCACGGTGAAAGAGATCACCGAAGAGCGCCTGGTGGTTAGCATCAACAAACAGCAGCGGGTTTTTCTGGGTAACGACGCGATCAACATCAACGAGATCGGGGCCAAGCTCAAGCAGAAGATCCGCGACCCGCAGCACCAGTCCATCTTCATCCGCGCCGATGAGGATGTGCCCTTCGGCGCTTTCGCTACCGTCATGGACGCCGTGAAATCATCGGGCATCACCAACGTGAGCATAGTGACTCAACCGCTGGATGCGCATGGCAGCAAACGCTGAAATTTTCTTCGAGCACGACCGCTGGGGACGCAATCTCACCTGGTCCCTGGTGCTGCACCTTGCTGTGGCCGGTTTCATTCTGCTCTACGCGGTGGTCATTCCCAGTAGCCACGGAGAAGGCTGGGGAGCGGGCGGTGGCGGTGATGCCATGGGTGTGACACTGGTGAGTAACATTCCGCTGCCATCGACTCCGACCCAGACGCAAAATGTTCTCGCTAACGACTCGAAGGGAATTACGCAGTCGCTGCCCAAGCCGGAGCCGGTAGAGGAGAAACTGCCGGACGCGATTCCGATCCCGGACAAGATTTCGAAGACCAAGCCGGCGCCGAAGACCAGCGCCACCAAGGCGAAGCCGAAGCCGGAACCGGTCGAGGAGGCCGACAACGAAGTGCCTTTCGGGCAGGGCGGACCCGTCAGCGGACCTTATGGCACGTTCAACGCGAACGGCGCCAAGGGAGGCTTTGGCTTCACCGGTGGCGGTGGCGACTTTGGCTCGCGTTATGCCTGGTACGTGAAAGTGGTACAGCAGAAAGTCTCGGAAAACTGGCTGAAATACGAAGTGGACCCGCGCATCAGCACGGCGCAACGGGTGTACGTCACGTTCGATGTCACGCGGGACGGGCATCCCGCGAACGTTCAGGTTGAGCAGTCCAGCGGCGTACCTTCTCTCGATCAGTCCGCGACGCGGGCCATCCAGCGCATTGACACTTTTGGTCCCTTGCCCTCGGATTATGCGGCGAATAAGGTGTCGGTAGAGTTTTGGTTCGATTACAAAAGATAGTGGTCGGCTTTTCATCCTGCCGGCCGTGATCTGGTGAGGACTTAATTCATTGATGATGCGATTCTTAAAACTATTTTTGCCTCTGATTTTGTTGACTTCCGGCTTTGGCCAGGACTGGATCAAGACCGGGACTGGGTTGGGCGTGGAGAAAGTGCGCCTGGCAGTTCCGGATTTCAACGCGGCCGGGCAGGATCCGAAGAATGCGGAGTTGCTGAAAACTTTCAATGAAACCTTGTGGAATGATCTGGACAATGCCGGGATTTTTGACATGGTTTCGAAGAGCTTTTATCCCTTGGGGCAAGTGGGAGCTCCTGCGGATGTGAAGTTTGAATCATGGAGTTCGGCTCCCGCCAGCGCGGCGATGCTTGCCTTTGGCAATTTGGGCGCGTCCGGCAACGGCATGACGGTGCAGGGCTGGCTCTACGATGTGAAGAACGTGACTTCGCCGCAGGTTTTGGGCAAGCAGTATCAGGACGCCGCCACCAGCGACGCGGCCCGGCTTACGGCACACAAATTCGCCGACGAAATCATTTTCCGCTTGGGCGGCGGCATTGCGGGAATCGCGGAAAGCAAGATCTATTTCGTGAGCAACCGCAGCGGACACAAGGAAGTCTGGGCCATGGACTATGACGGCGCGAATCAACATGCCGTTACGCATCTGAACTCGATTTCCCTGTCTCCGCGGGTTTCGCCCGACGGGTCACGTATCGCATTCAGTTCCATGACCAAGGGTGGTTGGGACATCCTGATGTATTCGCTGGACCTGAACCGGCTGGTGACGTTTCCCCGGTTCGGCGGGACTAACGTGTCGCCGGCGTGGACCTCTGACGGAACCAAGCTGGCATTTTCTTCGTCGCGCAGTGGAGACTCCGAGATCTATGTCGTGGATTCGTCGGGAGCAAATCTTAAGCGGGTCACTTCATTCAAAGGTCCGGATGTGTCGCCGGCGTGGAATCGCAAGACGGGCGCGCAGATCGCATGGGTAAGTGGCCGGACCGGGCTGCCGCAGGTTTACACCATGGAAGCCGACGGCACCAATGTGCAGCGACTCACCGATCAGGGCTACGCGGTTTCCCCGGCGTGGTCTCCCAATGGGCAATTTCTGGTGGTGTCCTGGATGCGCAAGTATGGGCCAGGAGCTCCCGGAGCGCAGGATATCTACATCATGGACATCGCCAGTAAGCAGTGGGTGCAACTGACTCACGATGGCGGACGGAACGACTTCCCGTATTGGTCGCCGGATGGCAGGCACATCATTTTCCAGTCCAGCCGAGCCGGCAGCCTGCAGATATGGACCATGCTGGCCGATGGTACGAACCAGAAGCAGTTGACGTTCGCGGGCGCTAACACGCAACCCAACTGGAGTTGGAAGTGATTACCGGAATCATAAGCGCTGTTTCGTAGTTAATTCCCGGAAGAGGTGGGGTGGTACTCCTCCCTCTTCGGACCTGAGCCCCGCGCGACGATAGAAATCGATGCGCGAAGAGTATGGAGGACGAGAGTGAAGCAACGACGACTGAGATTCACGATGCTGGTGTTCGCTTTGGGTGCCATCATGATGCTGGGCGCCTGCAAAAAGAAAGTGGCGCCTCCGCCGCCACCTCCTCCGCCGCCACCGGCCGCGCCTACGGCTTCGCTGACGGCTAATCCGAACACGGTAGAAAAAGGCCAGTCCACGACCTTGACCTGGCAGACCAGCAATGCCACCGACGCCAGCATCGACGGGATTGGCGCGGTGCAACCGAATGGGTCGCAGTCCGTCACTCCGGCCGATTCGACCACCTACACCCTGACCGCCAAGGGGGCAGGTGGGACGCAGACAGCGACGGCGCGAGTTACGGTGACTGCGCCTCCGCCACCACCTCCACAGGCTTCGGCCACGGAGGAAGAATTGTTCTCACAAACCGTGAAGGACATCTATTTCGACTACGATAAGAGCGATATCAATGCAGACCAGCAGTCGTCTCTGCAAGACGATATTGCGTTTCTCAAGCAGCATCCCAACATCAGCTTCACGATCGAGGGACACTGCGACGAGCGCGGCTCAACCGAATACAACCTGGCTCTGGGCGACAGCCGCGCCAATTCGGTTCGGAACGCGTTGGTGCAGGGCGGCATCGGTGCGGATCACGTAAAGACGATCAGTTACGGCAAGGAAAAACCGTTCTGTACCGAATCGAACGAGCAGTGCTGGCAGCAGAATCGGCGCGGGCACTTCGTTTACCTGAAGTAAATCGGCGCCGGCGTTTCGGCGGCTATGATGTGGGCGCATCGGCGAGGGCGGGACGCCCTCGCGACAGCCGCCGAGACGTCGGCAATACCTGTCGGGCTGTCCAGTATGAGTAAGTCGTCGATCACTCTTCGTCCTCTGGCCCGGACATTGCATTTACTCTTCGCATCTTAGGAATCGGAATATGAAAATACAGCGATATTCACTTGTATTGGCCGTATTGGCCATGCTCCCGGCAAGCGTGGCACCGGCTTGGGGCGTCAACAAAGATATGGTGCAACTGCAGACTCAGGTGCAGGACTTGCAGGACAGAATTGCCCACATGCAGCAGTCCTTTGACGAACGCATGGGCGTGCTGCAGCACCTGATTGAACAGAGTACGGACCGGGCCAACAAAGTAGCCACATCAGTAACCGACCTGCAGACCACATTGCAAAAGCAGCAGAGCGAGAGTGGCAGCCATTCGGACCAGCTTTCGGGACAGATCCAGTCTCTGAATGACTCGCTCGACGAACTGAAGGCGCGCCTGGGCAAGGTGAGCAAGCAACTGGAGGACATGCAGGCATCGCAGCAGAGCATTTCGGCCCAGCAGACGCAGCAACAGCAACAGGCTGCAGCCCCGCCTCCGGATGTTCTCTACAACAACGCGTTGCGCGACTACCAGGCGGGAAAGAACGATCTGGCGGCGCAGGAATTCGCGGATTACGTCAAGTACTACCCCAACACTGATTTGGCGGGAAATTCGAATTTCTATTTGGCCGATATCCAATTCCGGCAGGGGAACTACCAGGCCGCGGCCAAGAGCTACGACCAGGTCCTGCAGAGTTTTCCTGACGGTACCAAGGCGGCCGCCGCTGAACTGAAGAAAGGCCTGGCGTTGATTGAACTGGGACAGCAGGAAGCCGGAATTGCGTCCCTGCGGCACGTGATCCAGCGTTATCCCAAGTCGAATGAGGCATTGCAGGCGCGGGATCGTCTGCGCAAGCTCGGTGTGGCGACTACGGGGACCACGGCTCGGCGAGAGCAGTAAGTTTCCCTCCGCACTTCATGCGCCGTTGTGGTGGCGGTGGTGGCGGTGGTGTTTCCTGCGGTGATGCGGACGATCCGGATTGTTACGAGCTTCTTCGCGGTGCGCGGCTGCGTTCGCTTTGGCCTGGTAATGGGCGTTGTTCTCTCCCCAACCTGGCAAGATCAACATCGTTAGCGCGGAAAGTGCCAGAATCAGATGCTTCATAAAAATTCCTCAGTTGTTCTGAATGCTTGATCTTTTCTTCGAATCTACAGGATAAACCCTGCTCCTGGCTAAAAGTTTCGCGATAAGCTAGCGGTTGTGATTCCGAACTTCGAGAGGATATCTCATGACGGACCTAAAAACCGAAAAGGATCAGGACCGTGGTAAAGGGGCAGTTGAGCAGGACCGGCCGAAGCAGGAAGGAAATACATCCATGCAGGGGCAAATCGGACACCGGGATCAGGATCCATTGCTGAAATCGTCGGACAGTGATTTTCCCGAGCCAGGAGCAAGTCCGGAGCATTCCGGGGAACAGTAGTGTGGGACGGACACTCTTGTCCGTCGCCTTTGACTTGGAATTGTCGCCTTAGACTCTCTGAAACCAGCCCCACGGCAAAAATCAAATTCAACTTCAAAAGCGGCGGACAGGAGTGTCCACCCCACACCAGCCTACTCTCCCTTTTCTTTTTCCTTGTCTTTGTGGCCCAGGTCGAGTCCGAAGGACGGATGCTCGCGCGTCCCGGTGATCTTGATGGGAATTTCGGTTTGGCCATTCTTTCGGAAAAATGGATCGAACGCCTTCAGCAGAAACGACTTCGCACCCGTCATGGTCTGCGACAGCTTGGCTTGCATTCGCAGTTTGCCGTGGAAATCGAGGCCTTCCTTCTCTAGCGCATACTTTCCGTTCAGGGCCACCTCGGCTCCGGTGACAGTGAAGGTTAATCCACGAAACGTGATCACCCCGTTGTCGAGGATAAAATTTCCCTTTAGCTCAGAAATGCTGCTGCCCGCGTCTTCATCTTCCGGCTTGCCCTGGCCCTTCCGGCTTAGAGTTTCGATCTTTCCGGTCACCTCCGGGCTGGTGAACTGTCCCTGGGCTACGTCGAACTTACCGTTCAGGTTCAACCGGCCGGCAATATCAACACCCGTCTCTGGAGGCAGTTCGAACTTAGTATGAAATTTGATCGCGCCGGTCATGGGTGGCTTCTCGGCTTTGACCGCCAGCCGCATCAAGTCCTCTATCCTGCCGTGGTCCACGGTGACATCGAGAGCGATCACGCGGCCTTTCTTATCCGGCGACTTGACCACGCCGCCCTGGGCAACGATCACCGTATTCAGGAGGTGAGCGGTAACCGGATGAAGGAGTGTGTCTCCATTGGTGCCATCGACCGTGGCGCTGAAGACCGTCTCCAGGTCCACGGGATGGCCGCCGATCTTGACGGTAAAGTCCGGCGTCGACGTCTTGCCCTCGACCTCAATCTTTTCTAGCACGCCGCCAAACTTGCCCTGCGAAAACAGAATGCCGCTGATTCCCTTGAACACGCCGAGATCGGCTTTGTCGAAGGTGTAGGTTGCCGATAAAGGAGTCTGGCCGGGATCGTCAGGACTCCAGGGACCGAAGCTGCCCTTGGTGTAGATCTCGCCCGGCGGGACGGCGTTGGTGAGTTGCGCCGTAAAAGATGCAGGCCGGTCCAGCCCAACCGAGTGCATCACCAGATGGTGAATGGCGAACACATGCGGATCTTTCTCGGCGGACTTGGGCAAGAGGCGAAGCTCGGCGTCGTCGGACACAATCCCTTCAATCATGACGGGCATGCTTCGGGCCTTCGACCAATCCTGCTTCGTTCTCTGCGCCGGCGGCGGAATCTGGATGACCAACCCCTTAAGCTTGATCTGTCCAATCTTCCATGGCTTCCACAACAGTCCCGTAATGCCGGCTTGGGCGGAGAATTCGCCGATTGAAATCAGGGGCGGCACATCGGTCCGGCCCTCGTGGCGTAGCACCAGTCCCGAGCCCTCGATGCGCGCCCCGGGGAACAGGTAGACGTGAAAGTCTTTCAGTTCCACGCTGGCGTGAAACTTCTCGCCCAGGACTTCCACGGCTTTCCTTCGCAGATAAGGGTTGGACAGATGAATTCCGGCCACAGTCAGCGTCACCACGACAATCACGACCAGTGATATCACGGCCAGCAGGACTTTGTTTATCGGTTTGGCTCTGGGCTCAGTCATTGGTTGTTCGGATAGCATGCTGCCCGCGAGTTAACCCAAGGTTGTGATCGAACCGCCAATTTTAGCCGCGATGCGGCGACATAGTGTAGCCCACGGCGCAAGCCGTGGGTTTCGCGGTACGAGACCGTCCAGCCCCGCAGGGGCGAAAGAAGCATTCGCCGAGGAATTCCACGTGCGCGCCGAGCACCCTACTCAGACGCCAATTGAGCAGAAGAGGTTGGTCCCAGGATTGAAGCGGGAGGAGGGACGTGCGCGGACCCCGGATGTATCAAAGAGGTTCTTTCGCCCCGCTTGGGCTGGACCTCCCTTACCTCAGGTCCCACGGCTTGCGCCGTGGGGCTACGCTATGTCGCCGCTGCGCGGCTTGCCACTTAGCGTAGCTCTTCCATCACCTGTTCGAGAACTTCCCTTCCCGGGCGCACTACCGATTCAGGCAGCGTGGCCAGCGGCTCATCGGTCATGTTGAGCAGGTCGATGAAGCTGGGGGCCTCGGGATTGACGTAGAACACACCGGTCAGCACTTCACCCTTTTCGTGCGCTTCGTTCAATCGGGTGATGGCTTCGATCCGATTTTTAGGATCGTAGTCTTCTTCGAGTTTGCGTAGACGCAGGCGCGATCCGTCGTGCATGGTTACTTCCACCGTGGTTCCGGGGTCGTACTCCACAGTGATGTCTTCGAAGACCGGCACAAAGCTGACCTCCTGCAGCGGCTCGTCGTGATCTTTCATGTACTTGTATGACTTAGTGGAGCCTTCGTGATCATTGAAAGTGACGCACGGCGAGACCACATCGAGCATGACGGTGCCCTTGTGGGCGATGGCGGCTTTCAGCATGGCGTGGAGCTGCTTCTTGTCGCCGGAGAACGAACGGCCCACAAACGTTGCGCCTAACGTGATGGCCATGGCGCAGGTGTCGATCGGTGGGAGGTCGTTGATCACTCCCGTTTTCAACTTCGAGCCCAGGTCAGCGGTGGCGGAAAACTGGCCCTTAGTCAGGCCATAAACACCGTTATCTTCGATGATGTAGATGATGGGTAGATTGCGCCTCATGAGGTGAATGAACTGGCCCACGCCGATGGAGGCAGTGTCACCGTCGCCGCTGACGCCGAGAGCGATCAGACGATGATTCGCGAGCACCGCACCGGTAGCAAGCGATGGCATGCGGCCGTGTACAGCATTGAAGCTGTGCGAGCGGCCCATGAAGTAGGCGGGACTCTTTGAGGAGCACCCAATGCCGCTGGGCTTGATGACGCGCTCGGGAGGCACACCCATTTCGTACATGGCATCAATGATGCGTTCGGAGATCGCATTGTGGCCGCATCCCGCGCACAAGGTGGTCTTTCCGCCGCGATAGTCGACTACGGTAAGCCCGATGCGGTTGGTTTTGGGTGGTGGCGTTGCGGTCGTGGTCGCCATTTACTTGCCCTCCATGATCATGAGTTCGTCGGTTACCGAGCGCGCATCCAGCGGCAGGCCGTGAATGTGGGCGATGCTGCGCAGGCGGGTGACGAGTGCGGGCTCAAGATCGAGTTTGAGCAGTGCCAGCATCTGCGCGTCGCGATTCTGCTCCACCAAATAAACCCGGTCGTGCTGCTTCACGAAGTCGTGGACCTCGCGGGTGAATGGATAGGCCCGAAGCCTGAGATAGTCGGTTTCGATGTTGTATTCCTGGCGCAACTGGTCGCGGCTCTCGATCAGGCCCCAGTGCGAGGTGCCATATCCGATGATCCCGATCTTTGATTTGCCGGTATCAACCTCGGGGCGAGGCACGAAAGCGCGCGCCGTCTCGAATTTCCGGTTCAGGCGTTCCATGTTGTTTTCGAAGTCGTCAGGCCGTTCGCTGTACTGCGCCTTCTCATTGTGCCCGCTGCCGCGTGCGAAATACGCGGCCGCCGGATGGTCCGTGCCCGGCAACGTGCGGTAACCAATGCCGTCGCCGTCGACATCCTTGTAGCGTGCGAAGCCACCGAGGCGATCGAGATCCGCCTTGCTCAGCACTTTGCCACGGCGGATGGGCTTCTCCGGATACTTGAAGGGCTCCGACATCCAGTTATTCATTCCAAGGTCGAGATCGGACATCACAAAAACCAGCGTCTGGAATTGCTCGGCCAGGTCGAAGGCGTCTCCCGCCATGCTGAAACATTCTTCCGCCGAACACGGAAGCAGCAGAATGTTCTTGGTGTCTCCGTGAGAAAGAAAGGCGGTCGAGAGAATATCGCCCTGGGAAGTGCGAGTGGGTAGACCGGTCGAAGGACCTACGCGCTGGATGTCCCAGATCACGCCTGGCACTTCAGCGTAATAAGCCAGGCCGGCAAACTCGGCCATGAGCGAGATCCCCGGACCGGCAGACGAGGTCATGGCGCGCGCGCCCGCCCAACCCGCTCCCAGCACCATGCCGATCGCAGCCAGTTCGTCTTCGGCTTGAACGATGGCGAAGGTGGCTTTGCCATCGGCGCCGATGCGGAAGCGCTTCATGTATTCGATCATGCTCTCGGGGAGCGACGACGAAGGCGTAATTGGATACCACGCGACCACGGTCGCGCCAGCGAACATGCAGCCCAGCGCAGCGGCGGCGTTGCCGTCGATGATGATCTTGCCCGCCGTCTTATCCATGCGCTTAATGAAATAGGGATCGCGCTTGACCAGATTCGCGGCGGCATAGTCGTATCCTGCTTTCACCGCAGCCAGGTTGAGTGCGGCGGCCTTCGCCTTCTTGGCAAACTGCTTCTGAATAGCCTTCTCGACTTCGGCGATATCGATCTCCAGAAGCTTGGCCACCACCCCCACATAAATCATGTTCTTGACCAGCTTGCGCAGCTTGGCCTCGGGGCAGACGGGAGCGACGAGCTTGTCGTAGGGAACCGCATAAAAAACCAGGTCGGAGCGCAGGCTGCTGAGATTCAGCGGCTCGTCGTACAACACGGCCGCGCCCGGAGCCAGAGACATCACGTCTTCTTGCGCCGTCTCGGCGTTCATGGCGACCACGAAATCAATTTCTTTTTTGCGCGCGATGTAGCCGTCTTTGTTGGCGCGAATCGTGTACCAGGTAGGCAGGCCGGCGATGTTCGAGGGAAACAGGTTCTTGCCGGAGACCGGAACTCCCATCTGGAAAATGCTGCGTAGCAGAACCGTGTTGGAACTCTGAGAGCCCGACCCGTTGACGGTCGCGACCTGGATGCTCATGTTGTTTACGACAGGCTTTTGTTCCGGTTGGCGGCTCTCTGCGTGGAGAGATACATCCGTGGTGGCCATTCCCTTCCTTCCTTGTCCCTGAAGCGGAGTTCATCCGCCTGCGATTACTGTGGAGCAGAACTCTTAATTATACGGCAGCTATAACGGAGCGAACAGGCAAGGTGAGTGGAGTTTCGTCATCGATGTACCAGCCTTGAAACTAGAACTCTTCGGAACCGCGCATCACTTTCGGCCCCGATCGCGGTCTTTGCCGGTCGCGGTTGACTTCCAGCCCGTTCAATTAGACAATATTGCCTCTTATCGCATGGCTTCATCTTCCCCCGAAGCCGCAGTGTTGGTCTATTAACGGGGCCCCTTGATTCTCAGTCCTGGGCAACTCAAGCATTTTTGCGTTCGGTTTTGTCCGGGCACCGTGTTCCTCATTCCGGCTGCCCGCAAGGAGGCGTTGTGAAACACTCAACGTTTTCTTCTCTTGTCTGGCTGGAACTTGTCCTGACAGTAGCTATTGCCGGCTGCGGTGGCAGCGGTAGTAGCAGCGTTAGCGAAATACAAGTCCCCGTGACTGTTTCGGTCGCGCTGGACCAATCCACGGTGCCGGCAGGCGGCACCGTACAAGTCACGGCAACCACCATCAACGACTCAGCGAATAAGGGGGTCACCTGGACGGTATCGTGCTCGGCAACGCCATGCGGGTCGGTTTCCCCCACGGCAACGGCGAGCGGAGTAGCTGCCACGTACACGGCTCCAGCCAGCGCATTGACCAGCAACCTGATGGTCAAGATTACAGCTACGGCAGTGACCGCCAGCGCTGCGTCGGGCTCCGCAACCGTCACCGTTACTCCGCCTCCAATTGCTGTATCGGTGACTCCGACCCCGGCCACCGTGCCGGTGGGGACCACAGCGCAGTTTACCGCGACAGTCGCCAATGACCCGGCGAACAAGGGAGTGACCTGGACCGTGGACTGTGCTTCGCCACCATGCGGTACCATTACGCCTGCAGCAACGGCCAGCGGGACTCCTGCCACCTACACGGCTCCGACCACCTTACCCACCGGCGACCTGAATGTGGTCATTACAGCCACCTCGGTAGCGGACCCTTCGGCGGCAAGCGGCGTGAGCTTCCTGGTGCCGGGAACTTCAGTCTCTATCGACTCGCAGAGCACCGGCGACGTGCAAGCCGGTGGCACATCCCATATAGTGGCAAGCGTCACCAACGACCCGACGAACAAAGGCGTCACGTGGACGGTGTCGTGTGACCCGGCCCCATGCGGCACAGTTTCACCTGCAGCGACCCTGAACGGAGTCGCTACCACATATACGGCCCCAAGCACTCCGCCCGCCAACGACTTGGCGGTAACCGTCACCGCCACGTCGGTATTCAACACCGGGGCGTCAAACTATGCGCAAGTGATCGTCCACGCAATCACAGTTTCCGTCACGCCCACGAGTGCGCTGATGCCCTTAAACGCGACTCAGCCATTCACCGCGACAGACAGCAACGATCCAACAAATGCGGGCGTCACCTGGACGCTCGTACAAGACCCGACTGCCTGTTCGCCCAGCTGCGGAACTGCCTTGCCTTCCAGCACGGCAAGCGGCAGCGCCACCACCTACACTGCACCGGCCGCGGTGCCGGCCAATCCGACGGTGGCACTCAACGCGGTTTCGGTAAAGGACACTACCAAATCGGCAACCGCTACCATCACCATCACCGCGGGCACGGTCAAGCTGGTTCCGGCCATCCTGAACCTTGGAGTGGTTGGGATCCGTGGAACTAGCCGGCCTATGGGGACCACGCTAACCAATACGGGAAGTGGAATCCTGAACATCACCAGCATTACCACCAGCGGCCAGTTCGCGCAGACCAACGATTGCGGTACAAGCGTTGCAGCTGGGGCATCCTGCACAATCAGCGTCACTTTCAAGCCGACAAAGACAGGTAACAGCGCTGGAACTCTCACCATCACTGACGACAGTGCCGACAGCCCGCAGCAGGTGCATTTGTCGGGATATGGCTTCCAGCCATGTCGAGTGCAAATAAAGCAGACCCTGAGCGGGCCGCTGGTGCGCTCGGCTCTGGCCACATTCGGGACAGCGGCCGTACCTACCCCGACTGGGCCCAACCGGGTTGGAACGCGTGTGATGCGTCTGGTTGACGCCACACGCGATGATCCCTTCCTGGAGAATGGGACCAAACGCGAGTTGATGGTGCGGTTCTGGTATCCAGCGTCTCAGGTACAGGCGTGCAAGCCAGCGGAATATACCTCTCCCGCCGTTTGGAGCTACTTCTCTCAGCTTATCGGGTTCCCATTGCCCGCGGTCACGACTAACAGCTGCCAGGATGCTCCCATTACCAATGGAGCCCATCCCGTAGTCGTCTTCACCCACGGCTATACCGGCACGTTCACCGATTACACCTTCATCTTCGAGGATCTGGCCAGCCGTGGTTATGTGGTTGCGTCAGTGGATCACACCTATGAGGCGACAGCGGTTGAGTTCCTCGATGGACGATTTGTCCACTCTGGCTTCGGCAGCCATCTGGGCAGTACGTTGCTCGAAGACGAGCAAGCCCTGGCTTTGGCCTTAACCGTACGTCTTGCGGACCTGAAGTTCGTCCGCACTGAACTCGAGCGCATGAATACGACCCCACATGGCCCGTTCGCAGGCAAACTGGATACAACCAAGGTCGCGCTTGCAGGTCACTCCATGGGCGGGCTGGCGGCGTCGCTCGGCGTTCAGAGAGATCGCCGCTTCAGGGCGGGAATCATCCTTGATGTCCATGATGGTGACGTGCCGAATGCGGTGGTGAGAGCCACAGGAACTCCTGTTCTGGTCCTGGCTTCGGGACGCAAGCAATGGACTGAAAACGAGTGCAAGCTGTGGAGCAGCCTGCGCGGTCCGCGATTCGCGGTGAATCTTGAGGGCGCCGAACACTTGACCACATCCGACGCAGTCTGGCTAGCCAGGGACGCGATCAAGACTGGCACCATGGGTCCAGAGAAGGCAGTAAGTGCGGTGCGAGAATACATTGCCGCGTTTCTCGACGCAAATCTTCAAGGCAAAACCCTGGAGCCTTTGCTAGCCGGACCGTCTACCGACTATCCCGACGCCGTAGTTACCACTCAAACGCAATCCCTGTGCACTGAGGCGGGAAGGAAGCGGTGATCCGGAGAACGCGAAAATAGCGCGCAGCGGCAAAGCATCGTCAAGAGCCATGCAGCGGTGGTCCAGTTGTCTCCAATTCGAGTTCGCTGACGGCACAGTCTTTGATGGCTGAGACGACTCTAGTCTTCGACCCTAAGAAACTGGGCCATGTTGCGGAACTTGGTATAGCGGGAATCGAGCAACTCTTTGACGGGATTCTTCTTCAGCTCGGAAAGATGCTTCTGCAAAGCAGCGTCGAGGAGGAGCGCAGCGGCTTCGTGGTCGATGTGGGCTCCGCCCTCGGGTTCGGGGACGATATCGTCAATGCAGCCAAGTTCTTTCAGGTCGTCGGCGGTGATGCGCATGGCCTGGGCGGCCAGTTCTTTCTTGGTGGGATCGCGCCACATGATGGACGCGCAACCCTCGGGGGAGATCACGGCATAGATGGAATTTTCCATCATCAGGACACGGTCAGCGACAGCAATCGCCAGTGCGCCTCCGCTTCCACCTTCGCCCGTAATTGTGGTCACGATCGGAACTTGTAGCCGGACCATCTCCCGCAGGTTGTGGGCGATAGCTTCGGCTTGGCCGCGCTCTTCGGCGCCGAGGCCCGGATACGCGCCCGGCGTATCCACGAAAGTGAACAGTGGTCGGCCGAATTTCTCAGCAATCTTCATCACGCGCAGAGCCTTGCGGTAGCCTTCCGGGTTAGGCATGCCGAAATTGCGATAAACCTTCTGCTTGGTGTCGCGAGCTTTTTGGTGGCCCACGATCATCACTTCCTCGCCGTGGAAACGAGCCATGCCGCAAACCAGCGCGGGATCGTCACCGAAGCCGCGGTCCCCGTGGAGTTCGCTCCAGTCGGTGAAGATGCGCTCAATGTAGTCGAGCGGGTAGGGGCGCTGTGGGTGGCGGGCCAGTTCCGTTTTTTCCCATGCGCCGAAGTGGGACGTCATTTCCTTGCGCAGCGCCTCAACCCGGTCACGCAACTGCTGGATCTCCTGTTGTGTAGTTTCATCCGACCCTGCCGTATCCTGAAGGCGGGCAATCTGCTGATCGATCTTGTCCAGTTCCTGGTGAGTCCTATCCCCGGGATCGGCCTTCCCGCGATCGCCGTTTCGGGAGGCCCAGCGCGATTCCACCATGGAGAGGAGGAACTCGACCCCGGTCATCACCAGCGCATCATTGGCCACGGGCAGCGCGTCCTTCGGTTGCGCCTTGGAACTCCTGTATTTCGTGACTTTCATCGGTCGCAGTTTTCATTATCGTAAGGGTTCGGACCCGGTGTACGGAATTGCTAATCGATTACTCGCACGGCGCCTCGCCCGCAGAGTTCTTCCACGCAGGCGATAAAATTGCGGTCTGGTTCGACATTATAGCCTTCCGCTTCCATCACAACCATGAAATCGCCCTGGCGTTCCACGTCAAACAACACCTTCGCCTCCCCCTTACGTTCCGAGAATAAAGTGTGGAGGGCGTCGACCGTGCCCTCGTTCGAGGTCTCAAGCGGTATGCGAATGCGTAACGAGCGTGGCAGCGGGACTTTCGCATCTTCGAGAGGCTGGATCTCATTTACCGTGAGTTTGGGATTCGCGCCTTCCTCGATGCGCACGCCACCGCGAATCAACACTGGCACTTCCAGCTTTACCTTGTCCTGCAGTTTGCGATAAGCCTCGGGGAACACCAGCATCTCCAGCGAGCCCGCCATGTCTTCGAGTGAGCCCTGAGCGTAGAAATCGCCACGTTTCGATTTCAGCACCCGAATACTTGTGATGATGCCGGCAGTCGTGATGTTCTCGTCCTTTCCGGTGGAGGCCTTCATGGCCGCGACTTCTTCAGTGCTGAGGGCGTGCAGGTCTTGAAGCTTGTCGCGATATTTCTCCAGCGGATGTCCGGTGATGAAGAATCCCAGGATTTCTTTTTCGTTGGCCAGCCGGGTATGTTCGTCCCAGTCCGGCGTATTCGGCAGCTTGTTGTTTGCGGCCGAAACTTCCTCCTGCTGGAACACACCGAACAGGCCGTGCTGGCCCGACTCGGCGTCACGTTGAGTCTTCTGCGCGCCTTCGATGGCGCGGTCGAGCACGGCCATCAACTGAGCGCGGCGGCCGAGCCCATCCATGGCGCCGCTCTTGATTAGCGATTCCAGCACTCGCTTGTTGAGCAGGCGCAGGTCAACCTTTTCGCAGAATTCGTAAATGGAGCTGTAGCGCCCCAGCTGTTTGCGGCCCGCGACGATCGACTCGATAGCATTGTGGCCCACATTCTTCACCGCCGCCAGGCCGAAGCGGATAGCGGCGCCATGCGGCGTGAAGTTAGCGTCGCTCACATTGATGTCCGGGGCCTCGACGGCGATTCCCATCTCGCGGCACTCGTTGATGTACTTGACCACATCATCCGTGCTGCCAGTCACCGAAGTCAGGAGCGCGGCCATGAACTCGACGGGGTAGCGCGTCTTCAGATACGCAGTGTGGTAGGCCAACAGCGCGTAGGCTGCCGAGTGCGACTTGTTGAAGCCATAGCCGGCAAATTGCGCCATGAGATCGAAAATCTTTTCGATCTTCTTCGGCGGATATCCGCGCTGTACCGCGCCCTCGATGAAACGCTCGCGTTGCTGCGCCATCTCTTCGTGCTTCTTTTTGCCCATGGCGCGACGCAGCAGATCGGCCTCGCCCAGGGAGTAGCCCGCCAGGCGGTTAGCAATCTGCATCACCTGTTCCTGGTAGACGATGACACCCAGCGTCTCCTGCAAAATTTCCTGCAGCTCGGGCAATTCGTACTCGATCTTCTTGCGGCCGTGCTTGCGATCGATGAAGTCGTCGATCATGCCGCCCTGAATGGGGCCGGGACGGTACAGGGCGTTCAGAGCGGTGAGGTCTTCGATCGAATTTGGCTGGTAGCGGCGCAGCACGTCGCGCATGCCGCGTGATTCAAATTGAAATACGCCGGAGGTAAGTCCCTTGTGAAAAACTTTTTCGTAGGTCTCGTGATCGTCGAGCAAGATGCCTTCGAGAACAATCCGCTCGCCGCGAGTCTGCGCTATCAACTTCAGCGAGTCGTCGAGAATGGTGAGCGTGGTCAGGCCCAGAAAATCCATCTTCAGCAGGCCTAGCTTTTCGATCGCCACCATGTCAAAGGCAGTGACGATTTCATCGTTCTTTGTCTTGTACAACGGCACCAGTTCGTTGAGCGGCCGCGGAGAGATGACCACGCCAGCCGCGTGCACTCCCGCGTTGCGAACCATCCCTTCCAACTTCTTGGCTGTGTCCAGCAATTCGCGGATCTGAGCATCGCTCTCGTAGACTTGCTGCAAAGCCGGTGACTCTTTGATGGCCTCGTCGAGGGTAATGTTCAGAGTCGTCGGAACCATCTTGGCAATGCGATCCACTTCGCTGTAGAGAACGCCCATGGCGCGCCCAACGTCCTTGATCGCGGCTTTGGCCGCCATCGTACCGAAGGTGATGATCTGCGCCACATTCTCCCGGCCGTATTTCTGAGTAACGTAATTGATCACTTCGCCGCGCCGGTTCATGCAGAAATCGATGTCGATATCGGGCAAGGACACGCGCTCGGGATTCAGGAAACGCTCGAAGATCAACTCATGCTGCAAGGGATCGAGGTCGGTGATGCCAAGCGCATACGAAACCAGTGACCCAGCGGCGGAACCACGGCCCGGACCCACCGGGATATCGCGCTCCCGGGCATAGCGAATGAAATCCCAGACAATCAGAAAGTATCCGGAAAACTTCATTTGCTGAATGATGGCCAGTTCGCGCGCCAGCCGCTGTTCGTAATCTGCCAGGCCGTGCTTCAGGCGCCCTTGTGCCTCCAGCGGACGCAGCACCTCCAGGCGACGGGCAAAGCCCTCTCGCGTGACATGCTCAAAATAACTGTCCAGGGTAAATCCGGCGGGCACATCGAAGTGCGGAAACGGATTGCTGATTTTCTCCAGCCGCATGTTGCAGCGTTCGGCGATGCCGAGAGTGCGCGAGAGCACGTCGGGTGCGTCTTTGAAGACGCGGTACATTTCGTCATGGCTCTTGACGAAAAAGCCCGTGCCTTGAAACTTCATGCGATTGGTGTCCTGGATGGACTTGCCGGTCTGTATACAAAGCATCACATCCTGAGCGTGAGCGTCGTCCTCGCACAGATAATGGCTGTCGTTTGTGGCCACCAGCGGGATGCTCAATTCTTTTTCCAGACGGAACAGGTTAGGGTGAATGCGGTGTTCCTGCTCCAGACCCTGGTCCTGTATCTCAAGAAAGAAATTGTTTTTGCCAAAGATATCGCTGAAAGTGACGGCCGCATTTCGTGCCGCCTCGTAGTTGTCTTCCATCAAACGTTCCGCGACTTCACCCTTCAGGCAGCCCGATAAGCCGATCAAGCCCTTGGAGTGTTCGGCGAGAAACGTCTTGCTGACGCGAGGCTTGTAGTAGAAGCCTCGCAATGAGGCTTCCGATGTGATCTTAGCCAGGTTACGGTAACCCTCATCGCTTTCCGCCAGCACCAGCAAGTGGTTGTAGGTGTCGCCTTCCGGCGGGGTGCGTTCGATGTTGTGGTCGTCTTTCTTGCAGACGTAAAGCTCGCATCCCACGATGGGCTTCACTCCTGCCTTGTGGGCCGCGTTCACAAAATGAACCGCGCCAAAAATATTGCCATGATCGGTCATCGCAACCGCGGGCATGCCCAGCTCTTTCACCCGCTGGACGAGCTTTTCGACGTCGCAGGCGCCGTCCAGCATGGAGTAGTCGGTATGAAGATGCAGGTGAACGAATTGGGACATGTGGAGTCTGTAACGATTTTACGTTGGGCCTATTCTAATGGGAAGTCGACGGTGGATTCAGGAGAGTTATCCACAGATACCTGATGCAGGCGCTAGCGTCCCGCTCGTGCTGGAGTGCCACTATTCTAGTTGGGTACGCGGAAATCCACGCCGCGCTCATCGTTGGCCTTGGTGGTGGCGTCGATGTCCAGCCAGGACAGCGGAAGCTTGGTGGCACGTTGCTCACTGAAGATCCAGAGCGTGCCACCGACCACGGCATAGTTCTGCACTTCCTGCGTGTGTTTGTCGCGGAACACCAGCAACGTGGGTGTTGAATTAACTTCTACCGGCGGTTTCGACGGAGCGGCGGCCGGCGATTCCCGCTCCTCCCGCAAGCGCGCTACTTCGTCTTCCAGGCGATCAATATCTTGTTGCTGCCGCGCCAGGTCGTTGCTGTCCTGCGGCGGATTCGAAGCGTAATAGTCGTACACCGGGTACGCATCTAGTGTCGAGTAAGAATAGCCAGGGTAATACGCGGGATAGTTGTATCCGAAATAAAAGGGTGAGAAGTTCCTAAAGAAAACACGGTGGCGGAACCGGGAACCCGGAAAGGGCTGGCGAAAGCCGGTGCCGAAATTCGTGCCAAAATGCGTGCCGGAGTGCGTGACAAAGCGCGAGCCCGAGTTCACGCCGAAACGTGACGAAGAAGCGAATGTTGTGCCGCTACGGAATCCGCCGCGCATCGGACTTGCGGAAAATGTTGCGTGGCCCATGGAGCCGGAGCCTCTGCCCGAGCCCCCGAAAGACCCGCGCATCTGAGCCCACAGCGGTGTACTTAGCATTCCCACGCACAACGCCGCAATGGCCCACTGGCGCCGCATATAGTGATTATAGCGCCGCTGCGCGTGGCAGTTTGTCAAATCTTTGTTGTGCGGACGCCCACATCCTAGTTCTGATCTCCCGCCCCGTGCTTCTGGCGGCAAAGCTTGCAATCGGTCGGCGGTAGACTGTTGTCTACTCGGTGGTGTACTGGTTTGGAAGTTTTTAGGTAGGCAAAGATCGCCTTCAAGTCATCGTCAGTCATGTTCCCGTAGACCGCGAAGGGCATGAGTGGGCTCAGCTTCCTGGCGCGAACACTGCCGGTATGCATCGCTTCCAGAAAAAGGGCCTCGTCGTAGTAGCCGATGCCAGATGCATCCGGCGTGAGATTCGATGCCGCCGCTGTTTCTCCCGGAACCTGGAGCAGGAATCCCCCGGCGAAGTCCATGCCGGGAATAGTTTTGCCTTTCTGTTCAGGAGTGTGACAGTCTTCACAACCACCGATTGTCGTCAGGTACTTGCCATAGGCCACTCGATCGGAAGGATCACGGCTGGCGACCGCACTCTGCAACGGCTGGGGAGCGTTCCGAATGAGGTACTTCACAGGAAAGATGATCTCTGTCGCTGGCAGTTCATGATGCACCGGCGGCAATGACCGCAGGTACACCACAATCGACGCCACATCTTCGTCGGACATCGAGTGGAATCTAGGATACGGCATGATGGGAAACAGGGTGCGTCCGTCATGCCCGATGCCCTCGCGAATCGCGCGCGCCAACTGATCATCCGTCCAAGAACTCGCGCCCGTCTGAGGATCGGGAGTCAAATTGCTGGCCACGATGCGTCCGGGGAGCCCAAGATATGGGAGCACCCGACCCGCGCCTCGCTGGCTGGCTGGTATTGGTTCATCGCGCTTGAGGAAGTCATGTTCAGAATGGCAGTAAATACAACCGCTCACCCCGTTTGCGAGGTACTGTCCTCGTTCCAACCGCTGCGGCGTACTCTCAAATTTTTGCGCTGTTAGTGTCCGCGCTTTCGGACCGATGATGGGACGCCATCCAATGGTGAAGCTGATGCCGACGATTAGCACTACGGCGAGCGTGATCGCTGCCCAAAGCAGGATCCTGCCCAACTTTTTCATCTCGCACCTCCAGAGAGTTTCCGTCCGGACGAACAGTGAAAATATAGATTGGGTTCAGGCTTTGAAAGTTGGCTAACGTTTCTTCTTATTATCTTTACTCGTCGCTTTTGCTGGTTTTCCGGCTGGCTTGGAGACTCTCACCGCAGCCTTCGCCTTCTCCGCTTTCGCCGGGTGGGAACCCTTGGCCCCTTCTTCCTTGGACGCAGCTGGCTTTTGCGCGGCCGGTGCCGGTGTAGTTGCAGCCTGACCTTTTCCCTTCTTCTTTCCTGCGACCGTAACCGCGGCAGCGGATGCGGCAGCCTCGGCGGCGGCAGCGGCCGCAGCCTTGGCTGCCCTGCCCCGCTTCGGCGGCGGCGGTGGCGGAGGAGGCGGTGGCGGTGGCGCCAGCGGCTTCAGGAATTTCAGGGTTTCCGTTCGCGAACGCAACTTGCCATCCAAAAGCAGCATGAACACGTCTTGCGCGATCTTGGGATACTCCGGCAGTTGCGGCGTGATGTGCAGTTCCGTCATTTCTGGCAAAGGGATCTTTTGCTGTACCTGTCGCCACTTGCTGAAGAAATTCTTGATTTTCTGCGTGACCGCCTGCTGGCGCGCGGTCACAGCCAGAAACAGGATCATCTCCGGCCGGGCCTCAGAGAGCAGTTTCCAGGTGCGCGAGGGCGTAGCGGATTCCTTACCACTGAGCCGCTTGGCCAACTCCTTGGCGTGATCTTCCAGATCGCGCCAGGCTTCCACCAGGTCTTTGCGCGGAATCTGCTTGCGCATATCAGCAATGTCTTTGTCGCCAAGCCGGGCGGTCAGGAAATACATCACGGCCGGTGAAGGATCCGGAGCATAGCCCAGTTCAGTCATCTGCTGGCGGGTCTTCAACAAATGACTCAGTTGCGCGGTGTCCACCTTGGCGCTGGTCCAATGAGGGTTTAGAATTTTGAGCCAGCCCTCCTTCTCCAGCACTTTGATGATGTGCAGCGGATCTTCCTCGTACGCGAGCTGCTCGATCTCGTAGCCGATTGCCTTGTCGCTGATGTACTCGATGTAGTTGTTTTCTTTGGCCGACTCGAATCGAGCCTGGGTACGTTCCTCAAGCGGCCAGTGAAAGCGCGCCGCAAAGCGGCTGGCCCGGATGAGCCGTGACGGATCTTCCACAAAAGCGTAGTTATGCAGGACGCGCAGCAGCTTGGCTTCGATATCGGCAGCGCCGTTGAACGGATCCATCAGCAGCCCGCGCGAACCCGGATTCAGCGACAACGCCATGGCGTTGACAGTGAAATCCCGGCGGCGGAGGTCTTCGATGAGGGTCGCGGGAGAAATGACGGGAGGCTTCCCTGCTTTTTCATAGCGCTCAATGCGCGCCATCGTGATTTCGGCGCGCACGTTGCCGGGCAGACCCAGGTAGAGGGTCTTCAGGTCGTCGTCGGTCCCGGCAATCCTGACTCCTGCCCGCTCCAGATCCTTCTGCAGCTTGAAGGGATTGCCCTGGGCGGAGAAATCGAGGTCACGGATGGGAAATCCGCTGATAATGTCGCGGACCGCGCCCCCGGTCAGATAAATGTTCATTCCGGCGGCGCGCGCAATATCTTGTACCAGCGTGACGCCGCGCTGCTGGTCCGGCGTCAGCCGGATTTCCATGGTGTATATGTAATCAGCCATGCTTTCTTACGAACGCCACTCCACGTTCTGGGGCCCGGCAGCCGGACGGAAGTTTTCCACAGGCTGCGACCTCCATAAACAAACTGCTCCGGTCGCTTTCATGTAAGTGACTCTATCGAAAAGGCTTAGGCTACATGAGATAGGACAGGCCAAGCTACAGAAAATAACACAAGGTTAACGTTTTGGCTACAGTGAACATACAATGGACCCGATTTCTACCAGAAAAGTGCGAGAATCGGCTTTCGCCAGTGGCGGAAAGTCCCGCCCGAAGCGGCGTCTAGGAAGCCAGCGGCGGTTTCTTTCTTGCCGACGACTGAAGACTGAAGACTGACGACTGCATGCCCTCAACCCATAAGAAAGTCGTGGTCCGGAAAATGGACCGGGATTCGATCAACGGACACGTTGCGCCCGCCAACTTTGTTCGCGACGGCAAGCTCGAACTCCTGAACACGTCCGGCAACGTGGTTGCGATCGATCTGCGGGATATCAAGGCGGTGTACTTCGTCCGCGAGTTCGGCGATTCCGACTCGCTCAGCCGGAAGACCTTCACCACCCGCCCCCGCACCGAGGGACTGTGGGTGCGCCTCAAGTTCAAGGACAACGAAGTGCTGGAAGGTATGATGCCGAACGACCTTAGCCTGACCACGGCGGAGGGCTTTCTGATCAACCCCCCCGACCTGCGCTCGAACACCCAGCGGATTTTCGTCCCCCGCACTGCCCTCGAGTCGCTGATGGTGCTGGCGGTCATCGGCGCAACCCATCGCCGCCGCAAAGGCGCGCTGACCGATACAAGGCAAGTGCCCATGTTCGGCGAATAACGGTCGGCGAGTAACGGTTTGGCGGGTCACGGTTGGAAGTCAGACCTTGCGCGTCGAGAGATCATGCTCGGAAAATCAGTTCAGACAGCTGGAGATCACCTGCAATGATGCGGAGGTGGGCGGTGGGCGGTCCTGCCGATAGATCTAACAAAATGGCTGGCATTAGTCGGGTCGTCAGCGGTGGCTTTGTCGCGTTGCTTTCCGCATTACTAGTATCTGCACTTTCCCTGTTCGGGATCGTAAATGCAATGCTGGGCCACATCTGCATGTTTTTTGCTTGGATCGTCGGGGTGGTGCTAATCAGCACGGAAGTCATGCCGGGTCGTTCGGCCCGGCACAAGGTCTGGAGCATCGCTATCTTGGGTGTGATCGTTCTTGCCGTTGACATTGGAATCCTGAAACTGAAGGGGATGACAGAAAGAACTGAGCACACGAATTCTCAATTAGCTGCACCAAATGTCCCACTTCCGGGCGTCAAGCCCGAACCGGCACAGGGAAATGCAACCCCGATGATCAGTGATTCTGAAATCAAAAAGGTAGCCGTGAATCACGTTACCGTTGCCCCTTCGGCGAAGCCAATGCGGCCTGTAGTTCTCAATGATTCGCCGGGCAGCGCTGTTTCAATTGACCATCAAGGCGAGACGACTGCAGGCACCGTCAACGTCGGAGTTGTTACTCGACACATTAGGCGAGAAGATGAAGTCTCGTTAATCGCCTGGCTATCCCAAAAGCCATCGAAGATCACCCTCGCAGTTACGCAGGGAGATGTAGAAGCTAAGATGTATGCCGAGGAATGGAAGGCCGTCCTGGGGAAATCTGGTTGGAGAGTCACGGCAATACAGAATGTTGCAACCGATAGAACGGCGTACGGAATAAATGTAATTATGCATGGCGATTCAGCCAGCCGGCGGGGAAAGCTTGAAGTGTACCCTGACGAACCAGCTTATTTCCTGGTTCATGCGTTTGAATTGGAAGGAATTGCACTGAACGGCCATCGAGACCCAAAGCAAGGAAGTGGAACGCTGCACTTGTTCATAGGAACAAATCCATCAAAGTAAGCGGCTGTCATCAGTTCTGGGGTTGGGAGCGGGTGCCCCACCCTTCGTTTTCGAAGGGTGGGACTCCACGGTCGTCTCTCGCTTGGGATTCTTCGCTGCAGTGAACGGTAGTCCCTAGGCCAGAGGTCGACGCTGACGCCCACTTTGACTAGGGTTTCACGACCTGAAGGTTGTTGGTGACGGCGAAAACTCCAGACACGCCGTTGGCTCGAATATTCGCGATGTTCTTATCGCCCTCATTGTCTACTACGCCCTCGAGAGTGACTTTTCCGTTCTTGACAACGATGCGGATCGGCTGCTGCACGCCCAATGCATACTTCTGCAACGCTGGGTAGCCGTAGATGGCGCGGTAGAGCTGACGGCGAAGGCGGTCGTCATTCGGGGAGACGGGCAACACTTCGATTTGATTGTCGACGTGCTCGACGCCTTCAATTCTCTTGACTACGTTTTCAGCATCGGATTTCAGAGTAGGACGAGTGACCTGGCCCACAAGGGTGACGTTGTAGCCATCGACTTTGTAGGCGAGATTGTCGAACACACCGAGATAAGGCAGCATCAACAGCTCGTGCCTGACCTCCCGGGTAATGCGCTCGGTGGAACGTGCGGGGGCCTGGTTGGCTTGCCGGGCCGAAAGCGCGCAGCCCAACACCAAAATCGTGCAAGCGACACACAAGGTGCGTTGTTTCATATACGTTCTCCGTTCCTGAATTGAGTCAGCTAGTACCGCAAATATTCAGGGTCCACATGGTAGCAAAGGAAATATGGATTTGTCCCTACGCCTCATGATGCAGGGAGATATGTGCGTCAACGCACAAAACTTTACTTTCCGGAGGAACAATTTGTGTAAGAGTTTGGATCGCCCTAGTTAAGCTGGTCATCGAAATGGTGGTACATTTGAGATTCGAGCTTGAGTGCTATTGATCTTGACAAGTATGGATAACGGCCAGGACACCCACGAACTGGACCTTTTGTTGCCGCAGAGCGTGACCCGTCCGCTTTGGAGGTCGCTGCTGAGTAACCTGCACGACCGCCTGTTTCCCGAGAAACTCCCGCCGCTTCAGCTCACTTCGCGGCCCATGAATACTGGCATGTTGATCGGCGACGCTGTCAGCCTGCCCTGGTTCAAGACCGTTTTTACGAACCTGGGCAACGTAATCAATCCAGAGAATCTGCCGCCGCTCGAACTGGAGTCGCAGCCGGCGGATGTGGGGGAACTGGTCAGCGATCAGATGGGACACATGTGGTGGACCTCGCTGCTGCGCAATCTGGCCGACCGGGTCGCGCCCGAGCGCCTGCCGCCCCTGCAACTCACTTCGAAACCAGTGGACGCCGACCTGAAGTCCGGAAACATGCAACTGGCGCGCTGGTCCTCGCTGATCACCTTACCGAAAGTGCCTCCGGCGGAGCGACAATTTTTTGCCACCGCCCCGGCCCGGCCTAGCACAACTCGACTGGCGTCCCCACCGCCGCTTGCAGGATTTGCTGGAATGTCGTCAGCCCATCTCGATGTACCGGCCCATGCCCATCCCGGTAAGTTGCAGACCGCGCTTTCGCGTTCGCGCCTGCGGGAAGCTCTGCTGATCACACTCGCCGGGCTGGAAGCTCTGTATCTGCTGGGCACGATTTTCGGCCTGGTCTAATCCAGTCGTCGCTCGTCAGTCTTCTAGTCGTCAGTGAAAAGCAAACTCCGGCTCACGCAAAAGGGGCCCCCTGACGACTCAAGACCGACGACTGACGACTCGTTAAAGCCTATGAAACTCGCTCAAATTGCCACTACTCTTGGCGCACGCCTGGAAAATGGGTCGCCTGATCTCGAAATCACCGGAGTTGCCGGAATCAAAGAAGCGGGGCCCGGACAGCTTACATTTGTCGCCAATCCCAAATATGCCGGGGCAGCGCGGACTACCAAGGCATCCGCTGTAATCGTGTCCGATGAATTTCCCGCCATTTCCACTGCCCTGCTGCGCAGCAAGAATCCCTACTTGACCTTTGCCCGTGCGCTGGAATTGTTCTGCCAGCCATTGCGCTACGAACCCGGAGTACATCCGACGGCGGTGGTCCATCCCTCGGCAACAATCGGCGAGGGCGCACACATTGGACCTTACGTGGTGATCGATGAGGATGTCGAAATTGGCCGGAACGCCGTGCTGCTAGCCCACGTGGTCATCTATCGTGGCGTCAGAATTGGCGACGGCTTCTTTGCCCATGCTCATGCGGTGGTGCGGGAAGGTTGCCAGCTCGGCAACCGTGTGCTGTTGCAGAACGGCGTTGTAGTTGGAGCCGATGGCTTTGGTTTCGCCAAGGGCGACTCCGGACACTGGTACAAGATTGTGCAGCCGGAACCGGTCGTCATCGAAGATGACGTCGAAATCCAGGCCAATTCTTGCGTGGACCGCGCCAGCGTGGACAAAACCCGCATCGGCCGCGGGACAAAAATCGACAATCTGGTGCAGGTCGGACACGGCTCACACATCGGAGAGCACTGTTTACTGGCCTCGCAGGTGGGGCTTGCGGGTTCGACCGAAATCGGCAACAACGTGATCCTTACAGGACAGGTCGGCGTGGTCGGGCACTGCAGGATCGGCGATGGGGCGATTGTTACGCCGCAAAGCGGTGTCGCCGGGGACATCGAAGCCGGTGCGATTGTCAGCGGTGCGCCCGCGGTTGATCACAAGCTTTGGCTGAAGTATTCCGCCATGCTTCCCCGGCTTCCGGAGATCGCGAGAGCAGTGCGGAAAGCGAAGGATTGACCACAGAGAAGGCGCAGGAGGGCACAACAGATCTTATAACTTTTCTGTGTACTCTGTGTCTTCGGTAGTTAGGGTCTCTTGAAATTCTTTCGGCAACCCGCTATCGATCGCGCGTCTCACTTTTTCCATTAAACAGTCCCGGCCGCCAAAATCTTTCGGCTCGATGGGCGCGTGGAATATCACCGAAACCATCCCCGGCTTGATGCCAAATCTGCCCTTGGGCATGGCGTAGTGAGTTCCTGCAATCGTCACCGGCACAACCGCCACTCCGCACTCCACAGCCAGATAGAATGGGCCTTTCTTGAAGGGCAATAGCTTGCCATCGAACGAACGATGGCCTTCGACATAGATGATCATGTTGATGCCCTGACGCAGAACAGCCGTGGCTGACCGGACAGCCGCGATGCCAGCCTCGCGATTTCCGCGATCCACCGGGACCAGCGAACCCAGCCGCATGGTTTTCCCCAGCAGCGGATAGTTGAACAACTCCTTCTTCACCATGACCGAAGTGCGGCGCGGGATGAGCGGCACCATGATGGGGGGATCAATGTTGGACACGTGATTGGACATGAACAAGTAATTACGCTGAGGATCGAGTTGTTCCAGCCCGACCGTTTTCACTTTGATCCCGGCAATGCGAACCCCGGTCCAAGCCGACCACATAGCCACGCGGTACAGAAAGCGGATATCTCCGGTAAGGAACGTCCAGGGGAAGCAGAGCAATGCCGACATGGGGAGCGCCACGGTCCAGAATGCGAGCATCAACACAGTGCGAATCACGGGCGGCTCCCTTCGGACACCCCGGACTCACCTTTGAGCCAGGCCGTGCGACGGGCCTTTTGTTGCGGCGTGATATTGTCCACATCCTTCAGCCCGAATGCAACTTCCTCGCGGTGGTCCAGTTTCCAGTGCAACTCCCGCTCCCCTCCCGAGTTGCGTACACGCAGATGAATCATGTCTCCGGGGCGTAGTTCAACCAGTCGCTGCTCGAAATCGGAGCCAGCCGAGTAGCCGTTGATCTCCAGAATGTCATCCCCAACCGCCAGTCCGGAATGTTCCGCTTCGCCTCCCGCCGTGACTGAAGCGACCGCAGGCGCGGCATCGAAATTGTGCACTGCCACAAAACCTGGGTCTGCGACAGATAGTGCTTGCCGTAACAGATGCAGTCCAACCCCTGCGAAGAAGTTATCCCACGGAATTTCCTCGGTGCCCGCAACGTACTTCTGGAAAAACCATCCCAGGTCGGCATGACTGACTAGTTCCGCAGCTTGCCGGACGCCTTCAGAGTCGGAAAACAATTGTCCTTTGCGCGCGTTCTCATTCATCAAAAGAAACACATCGCGCAACGAAGCTGCGTCCCGGCTTGCCTCGCGCACTTGAAGATCGAGCAGGACTCCGAGCAGATAACCCTTGTTGTAATAGGAGATGCTGCGGGTTGGAAGACGGTAGTAATCGTATTTCTCCAGCCAGGCGTCCTGACTGCATTCCTCGACCGATTGCGTTAGATGAGCAGGCCGCCGCTCCAGTTCGCCAATTTCAGCGGCCAGCCCCTTTAGATCGCGGACTTGGTCCAGCAGGCCGCCGCGCATCCGGATAATATTGCCCGCCGTGGTGGTCACACCCTCGCTGAACCACAACGCCCTGGTGTAATTCTCTTTCGTGTAGTCGATGGGCTCGAGCGACTGCGGGCGGATGCGCTTAACATTCCACAGATGAAAGAACTCGTGCGCGGTCAAATCGCCCAACGACAGCGGGCTCTCGCGCAAGCGGCTGGCGCTGATATCAATAGCAGTCGAATAAGCGTGCTCCATGCCGCCTCCCGCGGGCCCACGCGGAAAATGATAGATAAATAAATAGGTCTGGTAGGGACGATCTTTCATCCAGGCGGTGGCGGCGCCCACCAGACTGCGCAACGTCGAAATGGTCGCCTGCATGTCGTAGTCCGCCGGATCCGCGTCCACGACCACACGATAGTGCCCGCCACCCTCGTCAAAATCAGATTCCTGAAAAGCCCCGATTTCAACTGGCGAGTCCACCAGGCGGTCGTAGTTCTCTGCCGAGAAATCATCCTTGGAAGCCGCCAGCGACGTCGCGATTCGCCACCCGGTAGGCATATCCGTAAATTGAACCTGCATGGGAGAGGCGCGTGCGTCCACTGGATAAATCAGAATCTCCGCCAGGTTGAAGAAAGCGTGGTGCGCATTCAATTGAGCGCCAAAAGGGCCGGACTGGTCGGCAAAGATCTCATACTCGATTTCCGCTCCACCTTCAACCCCGCTAACATGCCATCGACTCTTGTCCACCTTGCTGACCGCCACTGGATGTCCAAGGTTGTCCCCGCCGCGCACCCAGTTCACGTATTGAGCAAAATCGCGTATCTGGTAAAGCGCATTCCAAACCGGCAGTTGCAAATCACGCTGAGGCGCCCCTGGAGCCAAAAGAAGCTTCACCTTGACCAGGTGATGCGATGCGCCCGCTAGGGAAATCATGTATCGAACCGGCGGCGCCGGCGACGCGGCCACTGAGTCCCAAGCCGCTGCCTCGATCGCAGCCAGCGCGACCAACCCGGCGAGAACAAGTCGGGTGAAGACATTAGCGACCCTGCTTCTGGCAGATGGGTTCACGCTTTGGCAGACGCCTTTAAGGGATGGTTGCCCGAAACACCTCCGCTCAGCGACTTCAGGCGTTGCGGCAGCTTCTCGTAAATACCGCCAAAGCCGCCATTTGAGAGAATCGCCACCACATCACCCGGCCGCATTTCGGGAGCAACCGTCTGTACAATTCCGTCCGCGTCAGGAATGATGCGGGCGCGGCGTCCATGTTTTTGCACCTCGGCCGCCAGCGCGGCCACATCCATTCGCTCTCGCTCGGGAATGCCTTCCGACTTGAACACGTTGGCCACCACCACTTCATCCGCAACCGCCAGACTGCGGGCCAGTTCATGTTGAAAAACATTGCGGCGAAGGGTGTTGGATCGAGGCTCGAGAATCGCCCACAGGCGCGCACTCGGATAACGCGCACGCAGCGCTTTCAGCGTACCGGCGATCGCCGTGGGATGATGCGCGAAGTCATCAATGATAGTAATGCCGTTGATTTGTGCCCGCACCTCCAGCCGCCGCTTCACGCTTTTGAAGCTTTTCAGGGCCGAAGCGATTTGTTCCTTGGAAATCCCGCATCCCGAAGCGAGGGCCGCAGCCGCCGTTGCGTTCATGACGTTATATTCGCCGCCGAGCGAAAACTCGAAATCCGCCCAGCGGTCTCCATTCCGCACAACTGTCCACGTGGTGACGGTCGGATCGAGTCGCAGATTTGTCACCTGCCACGTAGCCTGCTTCGTATTCCCGAATCGTTCTACCGGACAAAACGCCTTCGCCAGGCAGCGCTCGACGCTCTCCCCGGTATCGAGCGCGACGACACGGCCGCGGCCAGGGATCAGGTTGACCAGGCGCTTGAAAGCCGTTTCCACCGCGTCGAGATCCTTGTAGATATCGGCGTGATCGAATTCAACCGACGTGAGAATCACCGCGTCGGGGAAGTAGTGTAGAAACTTCGGGCCTTTGTCGAAGAACGCGGTGTCGTATTCGTCGCCTTCGAGGATGAAGTGCTTACCCTTTCCCAGTTGAAAGCTGCTGCCGAAATTTTCCGCAATGCCGCCAATCAGGAAGGACGGCTGCAGACCGGCTTGATCGAAAATCCACGCCAGCATCGATGTGGTGGTCGTCTTGCCGTGAGTTCCAGCCACCACCAGAACTTCCCTGCCGCGCAGGAATTCGTCGTGCAACATTTGCGGCAAGGAGCAGAAAGGAATGCGCTGGTCCAGCACGTGCTCCAGTTCCACATTGCCTCGCGAAATGGCGTTTCCCACGACCACAATGTCCGGTTGCGGTTCGAGATTGCTGGCCGCAAACGGCTGCGACAACGGGATGTTCAGTGAGGCCAGAAAATCTGACATGGGAGGATATGCCGCTGCGTCCGAGCCGGTGACGTGAAATGCCCGCTGCTTGAGCATGCCGGCCAACGACGCCATGGCCGTCCCGCAAATACCAATCAGATGGATGTGCTTTTTATCGCTCATAAGTTCATAACCGCGCCTTCTCTCAGGCTAATCAGCGGAAACCCTCAGTGTCCTCTGTGCTTCTTTCGCTTGCTACGCTCACCCCGCGGAGCGCGACGAAACCGCCGTTTTGCCGTGGCTGCTTCCAATATTCTCAGTTCAACTCTACTGCCGCGCACGGACAGTCCAGCCCGCACTCCAATGGGCAGAGTTATATTCCCTTGCGAGACGTGTCCCGATCGCAAACCATAAGCCACCGGCACTCCCAGGCCTCCGACCACCCGGTGGACGACCTCTTCCAGCGTGTAGCCCTGGTCTTCTTTTTGAAGACAGTCCACCATCTCGCCAAATATGATGCCTCGAACATCGGCCAACTTCCCAGCCAGCTTCAATTGCATGAGCATGCGGTCGATCTGGTAAGGCTTGGCCGCAATATCTTCGATAAACAGGATCGTTCCCGTCGTGCGGATTTCGTAGGGTGTGCCCAAAGAAGCCACCAGAATGGAGAGGCATCCGCCATAAAGGATTCCTTCGGCTTCGCCTTCCACCAGTGCTTTCACTTCGGTATCGGCCTGCAACGTCCAGTCTGAGCTTCCGTTCAGAGCCCGTTCCCAGGAAAACAGATCGACCCCGTCACGATGCGCAAAATCCTTGGCCACCATCGGGCCTTGAAAAGTGGCGAACCCAAGTGAATCAACGAAGTAGGTCAGCAACGTTGTGAGGTCGCTGTAGCCGACAAAAATCTTGGGATGCGCCTTGATCTTTTTAAGATCCAGCAGCTCCAAAAGATAGTTGGAACCGTATCCGCCGCGCGCGCACAAAATTGCCCGCACGTCGTCGCGTACGAACATCTCTTCGAGTTCCCGAGCGCGGCGCTGGGTCGATCCGGCAAAGTAAAGGTCTTGGTCGAATATGGAATCGAAGTAGAAAGGTTTGTATCCCAAGCGGCGTAGGGCTTCACATCCAGCCTCGAGCGCTTCGCGCTCGACGTTGCTGGCCGGAGCCACAATGCCCACTGTATCGCCGGGTTGGAGTACCGGTGGCTTGATGCGCGGGAATGTTCGATCAGACGGCATTCGGATTCTAATGACTGGCGAACGCAAAAACCCGACTGCTAAACCAAGAACTCTCCCCGGCAGATAAGGTGCGCTGGTCCGCGGAGAAACACTTGCTGCTCCCAACGTACAGTCTGGATTCCGCCCGGAGCATGAACCCGCACTGGCGAGCTGGCTCGCCCAGCCGAGATCGCCGCTACCGCGGAAGCGCACGAACCCGTGCCCGAAGATTGTGTTTCGCCAACCCCACGCTCAAAGAATCTGGCTTCGACGTTATTCTTGTCTTTCACTAGCACAAGCTCAACATTAATCCCATCTTTGAAGTCATGACGGTGACCGATTTCGGCAGCCTCGGCTTGCCAGTCAGTAGAGTATTCCTGCACAAACACCACATAGTGCGGATTGCCCATGGAGACAGGAATTCCTCGCACCTCTCCGAATGCCAGCTTAATAGGAAACTCGTCTCCGACCTGCGGCTCACCCATGGCGATCTCGAACTCATACTGCCATTCGTTGTAGCTGATGAGTGTGCAGGCCTTGATCCCGGCGCCGGTGCGAATCGTAAATTTGTCCTTGGGCTGTTCGGCGGCCTTCATCTGCTCCGAACAAAGATACGTAGCCACACAGCGCGTTCCGTTACCGGAAATTTCCGCCTCCGATCCGTCCGCGTTGAACAGTCGAGCGCGGATATCCGCATCCTGGGCCGGAAACAGCCATTCCACGCCATCGGCCCCAATAGCCTGATGCCGGTCGCACATACGCCTGCTAAAGCCGCCAAGATCGGCCGGCGCGTACGAGCCATCTACAATCAGAAAGTCATTGCCACAAGCGCTGGCTTTGACGAATGGAATCATCTGACCGGGTGGCGTCATTCCGGTTGTACCGGGCCCAAGGGTATGACGCTCCCAAGCACGGAGGACTGCCTGAGTGCCCGCAGCACTTCTCCGTGCTCCCTGTGTGTTCCTTCAAGGTCGAACTGAAGGCGCACGTGCTGTTGGGTCGCGGCAATCTGTACATCTTGCGTCATGGCGTGGATGCATTCCAGAACGCGGTTAACTTCCGCGGTGATAACGTCCGCGCTGCTGCCAGTTACTTCGTAGGTATGTACTGCCAGCTTCAAATTGAATCGATCTTCAGCTTTTCCCAGAAGGAAGAGACAAACCAAAATCAGGGCGGTGGCGAAGATCGCGGTGAGGTAGAGGCCTCCGCCCACCGCCATGCCTACGGAGGCGACCACGAATAACGTGGCTGCCGAGGTGATGCCGGTTATCAGGTCGCCGCGATTGTGCAGAATGGAGCCGGCTCCGATGAAGCCGATGCCTGGAATGATCTGCGCCGCAATACGGGTATGGTCCCCGAGATGCTCAACTGCCAGCGCATCCGAGAGCAGTGTGAACATAGCCGCACCCAGACAAATAAAAAGATTGGTACGCAGGCCAGCGGGCCGGTGCTTGAACTCGCGCTCCAGGCCGATGGCGCCTCCCAGGATCGCCGCCAGTACAAGGCGCAACAAAGAAATCCCAGCCGTCGACATCTCGAACTGCAGTACGTCCCGGATTTGGTGGATGATCGGCATTGGTAGAGAGGGTGGCTGGATTTTATCACCGGTGAACTTGCCCCTTGACGGCTACCGGAGGCGGAAAGTTGACGCAGATGATTACCGGGCGCGAAGGTGCGTCTGGTAAACAGTAGCTTTGGGCTGACCTGAAACGTGAATCACGGCAAGGGGGAAGAGGTCCTGCTTCTGCACGCCGCTGGAAACCGCGTCGCCCTCGAAAGCGATTACAAAGTCGGCATGGCGCGCCGGATTTGCCAGCGCCCGTTCCCACAATCCCTCGCGATCGACCGGCTGCTTCCAGGTACGGTGGTTGCCTTCATAGATCGCTCGCCGCAGCGGAATCCCGGCCTGCTGGAGTGCGCCCACGTGACTGCCCAGGTACATCAGCAAGGTGGAACCCGGCGGAAGTGCTTTCAGAAAGTCGGCGAGTTCGCCCTCCAGGGCAAGCCGAGTACGCGAGTTGTCCCAGGCTTCGCGAAAGCAGACTGGATCCCGCCAGATCGACACGTAACTGACGACTACGAAAACCAGTGTCAACACTGCCACGGCTAGCTTGGCAGTTCGACTCCGTGTCAGTTCTGCCATGAACCAAACCGCCACAGCGGGAAAGATCACGAAGGCGGGCAGCAGTTCCAACCCATAGCGCACGTTGTAATACGAGAACGGCCACCAGACCGGCATGAATATCGGTACACCGCCATAGGCGATGGAGAGCACGTAGAACGGCAGTGGGATCCAAAGCAGGAGCAACGGCCAGTAGCGCCGGCCGGAAAGTCTAATGAGGCAAACAACTGTCCCACCTACTGTCAGCAAAATCCACAGCTTTTGCCACCTTCCAGCGGCCAGGTTCAGCTCCGCCGACTTCAGAAAATAGCTGAACGCAACCGGCAGGTCGCGGCTGCCGGGATGAGACGCGCCCGGCGTCCGCTGCTCGATTGCCTTCGCCGAATATGGACCAGTAGCGAACTCCAACGGATTGCGATAGACGATCGCGTTATATGCCACCCAACACACCGGAGCAGCGGTGGCCACGAGAACGAACTTTCTCACGCTGACCCTAAGTCCACGATGCTTCGATTTCACGGCGACCCAAAAACTTGCGGCACACATAACCGCCGCCACAAACCATGCGTCGTAGCGGGTCAGGCACGCCGCCATCAGGCAAAGTCCACACTTCATAAGAGAAGATGAAGCAGAACGGAGGTCAGGGCTGTCACCGAGATCTTCTGCCCTTTGCACAAACTCGTTGAAGTACACCACTGCCCAGATGAACAGGGCCAGATACAAAGCTTCAGTCATCGCGGTTGCTTGTAGATAAATCAAGTTTGGATTTGCGGCATAAACGATTCCCGCGCCCCAAGCCACGATCCTTGCGGTCAGGTCCGGCTGAGCGGAGGAAGCCCACGCTCCGCGGAGCAGCCGGAAAATTCCGAGCGTCCCCAGGACATAAGCTGCCATCGACGGAATCGACCCGCCCACACCCGTCTTCCACATCCAGTCGGAAAACAGAAACGGAATCATCAGCAGATGGGGAAGCGGCAGCCAGACCGTACCCAGTTGCAGCAGGCCCGGAGTGCGGGAGTCGAACACTCGGCGGGCAATGTTGATGTGCGCGACCGCATCGCCATAGAGCAGCACATCGCCACGGTGAAAGTAAAACAGGAAGGAGAAAATCGAAACACAGGCCGCAAGCCAGGCCAGCAGGGCGGTTTCTCGGTCCCAGCGCCGGATGGGCTGAGAGTTCATTCCAGGTGAGTGAGTTCGCGGAAGATTTGAAAACGGGCGTCGATCTCCTCGCGCGTAAGCGATTGCAAGCGCTCCGTGCCAAAGCGCTCGACCGCGAACGATCCCATGACGCCGCCGTAAAACAGAGCGCGCTTCAGAACCTCACGATTTAGCTCTTCCTGCGAGGCGATATATCCCATGAAGCCGCCGGCAAAAGAGTCGCCGGCACCGGTAGGGTCCTTGACCTCTTCGATGGGAAGTGCGGGCGCTCGAAAAGGATGACGGCCAATACCGAACGCGCCTTCTCGGAAGAAAATCGTCGCGCCGTATTCGCCGTGCTTGATCACCAGCGCCTTGGGCCCCAGAGCCAGCACCTTCTGTGCGGCTCGCGGCAAGTTAGTGTGCCCGCCCAAAGCTTTCGCCTCGGTGTCGTTAATCAGCAGCACGTCGACAATCTTTAAGGTCTCGAGCAATTCGCTGCGGGTGCGGTTGATCCAGTAATTCATGGTGTCGCCCCCGGTCAGGGGCACACCCTTCATATTCCGCCGTACCGCCGACTGCAAATCCGGGTGGATATTGGCCAGGAACAGAAACTTTGAGTCCAGATACTCAGCCGGGATTCGCGGCTGGAACTGTTCGAAGACATTGAGTTCGGTGAAGTCGGTCTTGGCTTCGTTCAGGTTGTCGTGATATTGCCCACCCCAGCGAAACGTCTTCCCTTTTGCATGCTCGATGCCACGCGTGTCCACGCCCCGTTTTTTCAAAACGTTTTCGTGGTCGGCGTTGAAATCATCGCCGACCACGGCCACCACGCGAACCTGGGTGAAATAGCTTGCGGCCAGCGCGAAATACGTCGCGGCGCCGCCCAGGACATCTTCCACCTTGCCGGAAGGACTGGCGATGGTGTCGAACGCAACCGAACCCACAACCACGATGCTCATGCTTTTTTGACTTTCAAATACTTACCGAGAATGAGTTTCAGTTTCTGACGCGTGGCGGCGGGAATCTTGCTGCGCTCGGTAAGAATCGCGTGCGCCAGCGACGAGCCGCACTTGCAGGATCGGCCCTTCGGCATGGCGGCTACGGTTTCCCGCACAACCCCGGTTGCGTTCTCTGCGTTCTTGAGCAGCACAGCTACGATCTGGTCCACGGTTACCGAATCGTGATGCGGATGCCAGCAGTCATAGTCGGTCACCATGGCAACTGTCACGTAGCAAAGTTCCGCTTCCCGCGCCAGCTTGGCTTCTTGCAGGTTGGTCATGCCGATCACGTCCATGCCCCAACTGCGATAGACGTTGGATTCGGCCTTGGTGGAAAACTGCGGACCCTCCATGCACAGGTAGGTTCCGCCGCGCTTGCCGGTGACACCAGCCTTCTTGCAGGCGCCTTCCACGACACCGGCCAGGTCGGGACAGATGGGACCGGCGAAGGCAATGTGAGCCACGATGCCGCTTCCAAAAAAAGTATCGACGCGGTGACGCGTGCGGTCGAAAAATTGATCGGGAATAACGAACTCCAGCGGCTTGTGCTCTTCCTTCAATGAGCCGACCGCCGAGATGGAAACGATTCGCTCCACGCCCAGCTGCTTGAAGCCGTGAATGTTGGCCCGGAAGTTCAATTCGGTGGGCAGGATGCGATGCCCGCGTCCGTGCCGGGCCAGGAATGCAACCTTGCGGCCTTCAAGAGTGCCCAGGACATAGGCATCGGAAGGCTTGCCGAATGGCGTCTTCAGGCGAACCTCTCTTACTTTGGTCAGGCCCGGCATGGAGTACAGCCCGCTCCCGCCGATGATTCCGATTTCTGCTTGCGACAAAGATCCTCTCAGGACGTTCGGTGGTTGCGTGACAAAAGGGTGATTATACAGAAGGGGACGAGGTCCCCAAGTGCTGCACCTGACAGTAGGTCGGTTTCACTCAAGCTCGCAATACACGACTGTCATCCTGAGCGGAGTAGCGGCTTCGCTTGGCGAAGCCGCAGCGTAGTCGAAGGATCTCTGCGAGCTTCACGAACCGCCTTTGAGATACCCTACGGCCTCGTCGACGAAACTGTGGCGTGGAGATTGAGATCCTTCGACTGCATCGGTCCATTCGCGAGCGAATGGGCCGATTTCGCTCAGGATGACATGGGTTAAGAGTCGGGATCATCAAGGCCGAATGCTCGGGGCAATCCGCGTAGTGTTCCACGTGGAACATGTTGTACAGCCGATAATGTATGTACAACTCGCACATGCCAATGAAAACAAAGCATCGGCCAAGACTATGAGAAACTAGGCTAGCTCGCCTTAGCCGGCCACCCATTTCGCCACCCACTCGCCGGCTTCCGTGGTTCCGAGGTTCCCGCCGATATCCTGGGTTGTCTTCTTTTGTTTAACGGCGTCGAGGACCGCAGCTTCAATCCTGTCTGCTTCCCCTGCGAACCCCAAATGTCTTAGCATCATCGCCGCAGTCAAGATCGCGCCGAACGGGTTCGCCAAATTCTTCCCGGCGATTGGAGGCGCGGAGCCATGGACCGGCTCGAACATCGACGTCTTCCCAGGGTGGATGTTTCCGCTGGCGGCCATGCCCAGGCCGCCCTGCAGGCCGGCGGCGAGATCGGTAATGATATCTCCGAACATGTTGTTGGTGACGATTACGTCGAACTGCCGGGGGTCGCGGACCATCTGGGTACAGAGCGCGTCGACGTAGAGGTGTTGGGCGGTGATCTGCGGATACTCTTTGCTTACTTCCTTGAACACGCGTTGCCACAGGCCGCCGGCGTGAGTCATGGCGTTCGACTTGTCACACATGAGTACGCGTTGGCGCGGGCTGCCGTCCTGCTTCTTGTGGCGTTCACAGTATTCGAAGGCGTAGCGGATCACGCGCTCCACGCCTTTTCTGGTGTTGATGTCCTCCTGCACGGCGATCTCATCGGGCGTGCCCTGCTTGAAGACGCCGCCGGCATCCACGTATGCGCCTTCGGTGTTTTCACGGACGACGACAAAATCAATGTCCTTTGGCTCGACGCCTTTCAGCGGACACAAAGTCGCATCCAGCAACCGGACGGGGCGCAGGTTGGCGTAAAGGTCCATTTTGAACCGCATGCCAAGGAGGATTTCCTTGGCGTGGATGTTTGAGGGCACGCGCGGGTCGCCGAACGCACCCAGCAGGATGGCATCAAAGTCGCGGGCCAGCATGGCGAAGCCGTCGGGCGGGACGGTAACACCGTCGGACAGGTAGCGAGTGGCACTCCAGTCGAACTGGGTGGCCTCGACGGCGGCATGCGAGGCCTGCATGACCTTTACGGCTTCTGAGATGACCTCGGGACCGATGCCGTCTCCGGGGATGATGGCGATGCGTTTTTTGGGGATCACGACGTGGGAAGAGTACCAACTTGAGTGTGGGTTGTCATTCTGCACGCGAGTTCCCGGAAGATTTACGCAGACAGCGTTTAACCGCAAAGGACGCGAAGGTTTCGCGAAGGGCGCATAGAAAATCTCCGCTATAATCAAAGCTAGAGAGCATGAGCTTGATGACACAACCTGATAGCCTGGGCGCGCCCGAAAGACGGCTGCACCGTATCGTGGCACCGGTTGATTTCGGGGACGTTCGGGCTGAATTCTGGGCGCTGGGTTCCGGCTGCGGCGTCTACGATCTCGGCTCCAGGGCGAAGATTTCGCTCACCCGTGGCGATCGGGTGCGCTGGCTGAACGGTATGGTTACCAACAACATCCGAGATTTGGCGCCTGGCCGTGGTGTGTACGCTTTTCTGCTCAATCCCCAGGGACATATTCTGGGGGATTTGTACGCCTACAACCGGAGCGAATCGTTGCTGGTGGACACCGATCAGTCGCAGGTCGAAAAAATCCTCGCGGTGTTTGATAAGTACATCATCATGGACGACGTTGAAGTGACGGACATCAGCGACAAGTTGACGGCAATCGGAGTTTCCGGACCTGGCGCCGCAGAATGCCTGCGCAAAGCCGGGATTGACCTTCCAGGGCTTGGGACATTGCAGTTTGTCGAACTCAAATGGCAGCAAAACAGCCTCATACTGGTCCGCGGCGATAACCCACTGGTGGAATCTTTTGAACTGTGGCTGGCTCCGGAGAACCATGAACGCATGCGCGAAAGCCTGGTAAAGGCTGGAGCAAAGCCGTCGGGAACCGCGGCGGTCGAGCTGTTGAGGGTCGCTGCGGGAATTCCGCGCTATGGCGCCGACATCCGCGAACGCGACTTGCCGCAGGAGACTGAGCAGGAACGTGCCTTGAGTTTCGTCAAAGGTTGTTACGTGGGTCAGGAAATTGTGGAACGGATTCGTTCCCGCGGGCAAGTGCGGCGCAAGTTTGCCGGCTTCGATGTTCAGCGGGCTTTGCCGACACCGGGGACCAAAATTCAGGCCGACGGGAAGGATGTGGGCGAAATTACCAGTGCCGCTTCCCTTCCCTGGGGGAGCGGTGATCGCGGTGTGGCCCTTGGCTATATCCGCCGTGAAGTAGCGACGCCAGGCAAGTTGCTTGATGCCGGCGGCAGCGAAGCCACAGTTGCGCGCCTTCCTTTTGCAAAAGCGCCGTTTGCGGATGCATCGAAGTAAGCGAAAAAAAGGATCGAAGGAAAGAATTATGGCTGAGAAAAAGCAAGACAGTTTTACCGTGACTGACCGGCGGCTGTTCACGTCCGAGGGCGAGTTGCGCAAGGAAGTCAGCGAAGAAGAGATTGCGACCGCCAAACCGACGTTGGCACCGGCTCCGCCGCCACCAAATCCGGAAGCTGCTTCCGCCGCGCCGCCTGCGGGCACGCTGGACCCCTCCGTACCGCCGGCTCCAACTGCGGCCGAGCAAAAGGAACAGGCCGACGCTTACCGCAAGTCGTCCAAGGAACTGGATGCGCGGGTCGAGCTCAGCGGCCACTCGGCTAAGGAAATGGAGATGACATTTGAGCGCTTCATGGCTTCGCTGTACATGACTGCCATGCTGCAGCTGGGCCTGATGCAGGAAGAGCGCGGCCAGCCGCGAATTGATCTGGTGGGCGCGCGGCAGACCATCGATACGCTCAGCCTGCTTTCGGAAAAGACCAAGGGTAACCTCACTTCGGCGGAAGAGAACTTTTTACAGAACTGCCTTTACGAGTTGCGCATGGCGTACGTGGAAGTGACGAACGCGCTGGCTCGCCCGGCGCAAGCGACGGGCACAAATCCCTCCATACGATGAAAGCCACACTGACGGTACTGGGCAGCGGCACCTCCATGGGCGTGCCGACCATCGGCTGTGACTGCCCGGTTTGCCGCTCCTCCGACCCGCGCGACCGCCGTACACGGCCATCGGTGCTGATCGAGTATGGTGGGAGGTCGGTGCTGATCGACACCACGCCCGACTTTCGAGAGCAGGCGATCCGGGAGAATATAAGAAGTCTGGACGCGGTGCTCTATACGCACGCTCACGCCGATCATATTCTCGGACTTGACGATCTGCGGCCGTTGAGCTATCTCCATAAGCCGGGCCGGTTGCCTCTCTATGCCCATCCCGATGTGGTGGCTCTCATCCGCAACATGTTCCGCTACATTTTTGAGTCAGACTATAAATTCGGCGGGCTGCCACAGGTTGAACTTAAACCTCTCTCTCGACCAGTGGATTTGTTTGGAGCGCGTTTTGAACCGGTAATCGTGATTCATGGAGAGACCGAGATCTATGGCTTTCGCTTTGGGTCAGCGGCCTATCTGACCGATCACAGCCTGGTGCCGGAAGCGTCTTTTGAGCAGTTGCAGAATCTTGACATTCTTTTTCTGGATGCCTTGCGGCACACGCCGCATCCGACGCACTCGACAGTAGAAAAGTCGTTGCAGATTGTCGAGCGGGTGAAGCCGCGGCGGGCTTTCTTTACCCACATTTGTCACGATCTCGGGCATGCCACCACCAATGCGGCCCTGCCTGAGCATGTCAGGTTGTCGTACGACGGGATGAAGCTGGAATTCGAGATTTAGGAGAGGCGAAGCTCTTAAGATGCAGGTCTTTCACAAACTCGAGGATGTTCCCGCTGACTTCGGGCCGACGCTGGTGAGCATCGGCAATTTTGACGGTGTGCATCGCGCTCACAGCCTCGTGTTGGGTGAGATCGTGGGCCGTGCCCTGCAACAGGGCGCCAAGGCGATGGCAGTTACTTTCGAACCCCATCCGGTGCGCATCCTGCGGCCGGATTCCGGGCTCAAACTGATCACGCCTACTCCTGAAAAGCTGCGCCTGCTGCAGGCGAGTGGCCTGGATGCGGTATTGATCCTGGCCTTCGGCCGTGATCTTTCGTTGATGACGCCGCGCCAGTTTGCAGCTGAGATTCTGCAGAAGCGGCTTCATGCGCGAGAGGTTCATGAAGGCTTCAACTTTCACTTCGGACACAAAGCCGAGGGAAATGTCGACCTGCTCGCCGAACTGGGTCGTGAGCTCGGGTTCAAGGTCAAGGTCTATCCCGAGATGAGATTGCGCGGAGAGCCCGTCTCCAGCAGCCAGGTGCGCAGACTGTTGGGCGAGGGCCGAATCAGCCGGGCGCGGCACTTGCTGGGGCACGCTTTCAGTATGCTTTCGACTCCGGGGCGGGGACGCGGATACGGATCGAAATATACTGTGCCAACCATCAACCTCAGCCGCTACGAAGAGTTCGTACCCAAGGATGGTGTCTACATCACGCGGACGCGCGTGGCCGAGGAGTGCTTCGATTCAGTGACCAACGTGGGCGGCCGGCCCACTTTCGGAGCGGAATCGTTTGCCGTCGAAACTCATTTGCTGAATTTCCATCCCATCGAACTGGGGCCGGACACCGAAGTGGAAATTCATTTCTTGCAGCGGTTGCGCGATGAGATCAAATTCCCGTCTGTGGAAGCGCTACGCGAGCAGATTGCGAAGGATGTGAGGAAATCACGGCGATATTTCCGAGCCCTGGGTCGCGTGAGCACGCAAAGACGGAAGGATTAATTCAGTGAGGTAAGTAACCTGCTTCAGTAGGCAGCTTCCCATCAACCTTCACCACATTGATGCTACCGTTGATGGAATTGACATCCACCAGGCCTACTGCTCCTGGGGTCGACTCCACCAGATCGAGCACTTCGGCATCTGAAGCTGCCATCTTGATGGCATCCTTGCGGGAGGCAATCAGTGACTTCAGCTCGCCATCAGACACTTTCAGCAGCCGCTCCAGAGTAGTCTTTTCACCGACGGACGTGGAGTGCAACACCAGCACTATCTCCCTGCCATCGGGCCATTTCTTGATCTCCGCGCGAAAGATCTTTGCCAGATGGGCTGCGGTAACGTTTCCCACCTTGTTGTCCTTGTCGACCACAACCGCCATGTGATGCGCCAAACAGGGCGCCACGGAGAAGATCAGGAACATCAGCAAAACGCTCAGACGGTGATGCTTCATAGGCCAGACCGTCCCCTAGATGGTTGTCGACAACGGCTCAAAGTACCAGAAAATCGCTCGCCCAAAAGTAAAAACTGGGTAAAAACCTGATGTCAAACCAAGCACCTGCGTACATGGGAAGAAACGAAACACAAAGAGAGTTGCTGCGGAATAGCCGCTGAGTCAACATTTTCAATTGCCAATCGCGGACCGAGACTTGACAATCCGTTCGCATGACAACGGGCACGCCTTCCGCTTTTTCTCAGGTCACTTCGGCGCAGCGTCGAACTCTTCTTGCCGCGGCGCTGGGGTGGATGCTCGATGCTTTCGACGCCATGCTGTACGCGCTGGTCCTGGCGCATGTCATGCGCGATCTGGGGATGAGCAAGGGCACGGCGGGTCTGTTGAACAGCCTGACCTTACTGGCTTCCGGGATTGGCGGCGTGGGGTTTGGATTTATCGCGGATCGGGTTGGTCGGAAGCGCGCCCTGATGCTGAGCATCCTGACTTACTCAGTGTGTTCGTTCGCGTCAGGCCTTTCGACTTCCGTTCTGATGCTGGCCGTCTTCCGTTTCGTCCTTGGACTGGGGATGGGAGGAGAGTGGAATACTGGGGCAACGCTGGTGGCTGAAACCTGGCCGACTGAATTACGGGCCAAAGCCATCTCGGTCGTGCAAAGTTCGTGGGCCATAGGCTACGCACTGGCAGCGCTGGTAACCGGCGTTGTATTGCACTATGCCGATTGGCGCATGGCATTCTTCGTCGGAATTCTGCCTGCGCTGGTGGTGTTGTGGATTCAGCGGGGCGTGCCGGAGTCGGAGATGTGGCGGGAACGACAGCGTGCGGCGGGCCTGGCCGGTGGAGGGAGAACCGGTGGAGCCGGAAGAAGAGACGTAGCAAGCTACGTCTCTACAGCCCATGGGCGGGATGCGGACGTGGGGTTCGTTCGTATCTTTCGACCTCCCTACACCAAGCATACTTTCGCTTTGCTGTTGATGAACTTCTTCGGAATGTTTGCCTGGTGGGGATTGTTCACCTGGATCCCGCCGTATCTGTCTTTGCCAGTGGATCAGGGCGGACGCGGCTTCGGAGTGATGGGAACGACCACTTTGCTGGTAGTGCTGAATCTGGTTGGAATGTTCCCTGGGTATGCCAGCTTTGGCTGGGTCGCGGACGTTATTGGCCGACGCAGGTCGGTTATTGTGTATACCTTAGTCGCAGCACTTCTAGTACCACTTTATGCCATGGCAAGACAACCGTGGGTCCTGATGGTAGCAGGAGTGCTTCTGGCGTTTTTTGGCACAGGATTCTTCTCTGGTTCGGGAATTATCGGGAGCGAAATCTTTCCCACTGCGGTTCGAGCTCGTGCCCTGGGCTTCACCTATAACGGGGCGCGCACTATGAGCTCGATCGCTCCGTTTGTAATCGGGCGTGTGGCACAGACAAAGGGATTGAGCTGGGCTTTCTACTTGTGTGGCGCGTCGTTCCTGCTGTCGTGTGTGGTGGCGACGCAGTTACCCGAGACGAAAGGGAAGCAACTGGAATAGGCAGTCGTCGGTCGTCAGTCGTCGGCAAGAACGCTCGGCTAGTCTTCACCCGCGGCGCGTCCAATCGCACGAAGCTTTGCGTCCCTGCCGATCTCATAGCGTGGGCGTACTTTGGGCGAGAGAGCTGTGGCTACCAGCGCCACACCGGGCATGGTTTCATCGCGCCAGTGCGTGAAGGTCGGTCGGGTGCCGAAATCCTTCGCGGCACCCTTTGAACCCACGGCTTCCGCAGCGGGCATGGCTTGCAGGAACAAACGGATCCAGCGTTGTACGTTGTGTTCTTTTACGATTTGGCGCAAGAGCCGCATACGGTTACGCTTCTCCTCCGCACTCATCGTGGCGGCATCGTGCAATGCCTGTGCCACTTCCGAGAAGTCATTGGGGTTGACCACAATGGCGCCGCTGCGCAACTCCGGGCCGGCGCCGGCGAATTCGCTGACGATCAGGACGCCGCGCTCGTCGATCTGAGCGGCGCAGAATTCCTTAGCCACCAGATTCATTCCATCTTTTAACGGAGTGACCAGGCCGATGTCGGCGGCGCGATAGTACGCCAGAAGTTCCTCACGTCCGAGATTGCGGTGAATGTAGTGGACGGGCACCCATCCGGGTTCAGTAAATTCGCCGTTGATCTGGCTGACCAACAGCTCGATCTCCCGGCGCAGGTGCTTGTAGTTGGGAATTTCCTCACGGCTGGGGACCACCACCTGCACCAGCGTGATATGGCTGCGCTGTTCGGGAAAGCGGCGGAGCAGAAGCCGGAACGATTTGAGTCGCTCGGGAATGCCCTTGGTGTAGTCGAGGCGGTCAACACCCAGCACCAACGTGTCTCCTGACAGCCGCCTTCTGATCTCGGCGGAGTGCGATTCGATTTCAGGTTCCGCGGCCTGCCTGGCAAATTCGTCGAAGTCGACGCCGATGGGAAACGTGCCGACAACGGTACGCCTTCCCTCCAGACGGACTCTTGGATGAGGTATGCCGGACTCGACCACCGCCTCCGGAAGAAGTCGTTGCAGGCAAGCCACGAAATTTGCTCGGTCGTGATCACTCTGGAATCCGATCACGTCGAATTCCAGCAACGACTTCAGAATTGGTTTTTTCCAGGGAAGTTTTTCAAAGACGTCAGGCCCCGGAAACGGTATGTGCAGGAAAAAACCCATGGGGGCACGAAGTCCAGCCCGTCTCATGGTATCGGCGGTGAGCATGAGGTGATAGTCATGTACCCAGATGAAGTCGTCGTCCGTGGCTGTCGCCGCGGTAACCTTTCCGAACTTGCGATTCACCTGCTGATAGATTTCCCAGTATTCGGGATCGAAGTTGCAGCGCGAAGGCATGTCGTGAAACAGGGGCCAGATAATTTCATTGGCAAACCCGGAATAGAACTTCGCGATCTCGTCTTCGGTCAGCGAAACCGATCGAAGTGTGTAAGAGCGGGTTTTCGAGGCTTTGAGCAACAAGGGCTCGATGTGCTGGCCGGGGGAAGTCCCTGCCCAGCCGATCCAGACACCCCGCTGGTCACGCCAGCCGGCTTCCAGGGCGGTGGCTAGCCCTCCCGAGCTTCGTTCCACCCTGGCTCCTCCGGCATGTTTGCGAATCAGAACTGGCAAACGGTTTGAAACGTTAATCACGCGTCCCTTGATGTCTGTCATGGTTGTGATATCCGTCAAAGTTGCCCTCCGGAAGCACGCAGCCACTCCTGCAGAAACTGGAGGAGCTCGTGAGGTGGTTGCAGCCAGACATCGGCGCTGGTAGCGCGGGACTGAGAGCGAACCAGAGCCGTCAGACCGTTTCCCTTCAGCGCGTGGAACGCATCTTCATCAGTTTGGTCGTCGCCCAGATAAGCGACGGCCGCGCCGGGTCCAGCCTCCTTTAGGATGACGCGAACGGCATCCCCTTTGCCTGGGCCGGCGACACGAATTTCCAGACCACCATCAAATTCAAGCAACCTTACTGGAGCCCGGTCGAGCAGGGGCTTCCAAAGCCGCGGAACCTCCCTGGCTAACTTCTCTGCTTTCGCCGGATCCAGGCCCCGCCAGTGCACCGCAACGCCCCCAGGTTTGACTTCGGTTTGACTCTCTAGTCCGGCGTCGCGGAGCAAAGTGGCGGCCGCGAGCAAATAATCCTGATGGGCTGGCACGGAGCTTACTTCGTAGCGGCCGTCGGACATGAGCCGCTCCAGGCCGTGGCTCCCCCAGACTTCCGGCTGAGGAGATATCCCGCTAAGCAGGAGCACCTCTCGCACCGGGCGGCCACTGATAATCACTACACGGGTTCCCTGTGCCATGATGCGCCCGATCAGGGCTGGCACTTCGGGATAAGGCAAGGCCAGAGTGCGATCGACCACAAACGGAGCCAGGGTGCCATCGTAGTCAAGCAGGAGGACACGGGCCGGGGCGGTACGTAGCCGCTCCAGAAAGGGACCGTAAGTGACGTTACGTTCGAGCACCTTCATGCCGGCTCTTTGCCTCAGCAAGCAGCAGTGACGAAAGCTGGACCGGACGCAAGTGGCGGAAAGAGCTGTTATGAGACAACGGACAGGTAAGCCGTGAAACCCGCGATCAAGGGTGGCTAGGTTCGCGAGTCGCAAGCCAGCGGCGCTTACGCCCGTTGCATGTTTCCCACGGAGCCTGGTGTGGCAACGCTCTACCAACGCGGGGCCACCAGATTGGTTCTAAGAGCTTAAGGCGATTCTAACACGGAAGGTTGACCGCGCAGCCGGGAACTCGGGCTGGATTGTGGCTCAGGGGAAGCAAGGCTCGACAGGCCTGCGGGGAGGCAAGAATCGCGGAGCTTCGCTCCGCCGGACAGCCGAGGGCGGCTGTCCCCACAGTCTCATGAAAAAGCCTTATCCTAGGTCCAGCGAAACCAGCGCAGGGCCAGAGCGAACGATATTCCACCCCACAGAACCAGAATCAGCAGGCGTCCGGACTGGGCTCCAAGGGAAGCCCCCTGCAGGATGGTGGCGCGCAGGGCGTCATTCAAGGCGGTAAGGGGTAATATTTTAATGAAGGGCTGCAACAGAGCTGGAAAGCGCTCGGCCGAAAAGAAGACGCCGGAAAAAATCCACATCGGCATCATTACCAGATTCATCAGTCCACTGACACTTTCAATTTTCTGCGCCCGGCTGGCGGTTAGCAGCCCCAACCCTCCAAAAGCAACAGCCCCGATGGTGGCCAGCAGCAAAATCGAGAACAGCGACCCCAGAACTCTCATGTGGAATACCAGCACGCCGAGGCTGAGCAGGAGCACGATTTCAATCACCATCAGCACCAGACGGCTGCTGGTGAGAGCCAACAGAAAGTCACTGCGTCGCATAGGCGTAGCGACAAACCGTTTGAGCAGCTTGCGCTGGCGCATATCCACCAGGGCAAATCCAATACCCCACATACCGGAGTTCATCAGGTTCATGCCCAACAGGCCGGGGATCAGGAAATCGATGTATCGCGATCCGGGCTCGCTGGAGGTGGTAGTGGACGTGGGCACTGGATCCTTGCGCCCAGCACCCGCTTGCAGAGCGTCGTTCACTAAAGCACGGGCGAGCACACTCTCGGGACGGGCGGGATCGTAACGATATTGCAAACCTTCGCGGCCATCAGGAGCGATGACCAGGTCGTATTTTCCCAGGCGGAACCCCTGTTGCGCCTGCTGCTCATCGAGGATGTCAGCGCGAACCGATGCGCCACGCGGAGAGGCCTTCAGCAAGGAAAGCGCATCCTGGGCGCCGGGACCGGCGACGATCGCTACTGGAGTGACCTCTGCGGGTTTGTTGCGGAAGGCTATTCCCAGACCCAAGGCCAGCAGTATGGGGAATCCAAAGACCCAGAAGATGACTTCAGGCTCGCGCTTCAGCTCCAGCAGACGGGCGTTGAGCAGATGGGCGTAGGCCGACCAACGGTGGTTGCGCGGAGGCAGCGCGGCTGAGATTTTGGGCGCGACCATCATTGGTTGGCCTCACGGTTCGCGAGTTCAAAATTGTCGAGCTCCGCTCGACCAGGGCTGGTGGGACACCTGCCCCTACGCAGGCGTTGTCGAGCGACATCCATTAGTCCTCCCTCAGATGGCGGCCGGTCAGGCGTACGAAGACGTCTTCAAGGCTGGCTTGGCGCGTAGTCAGGTGCAGCAGTTGTTTGCCTTCTTTTGTTACCGCTTCGAGCAGCGCCGGGATGGTCAGGTGCGGCTCGCGAACGTTGAGACAGACCAGGCCGTTATCGTGCCGAACAGACTCCACGCCTGGAAGCACACGCCAGGCCTCAGCATCCGCGCCGTTGGAGTTGCCGCTCACCTGGAATTCAACCATGTGATGACCGCCCAGGCGATCAATCAAATAGGCTGGTGTGCCCTCGGCAATCACCTGCCCGTGATCGACGATGGCCAGGCGGTCGCACAGGCGCTCGGCTTCGTCCATGTAGTGGGTAGTCAGAAGCACCGTGCCTCCGGACTGCTGGAATCTACGAATGATGTCCCAGAGCTGGCGGCGGCTTTGGGGATCGAGGCCGGTGGTGGGCTCGTCCAGAAAAAGAACCTTGGGATTGCCGACTAGCGCGGTGGCCACGGCGAGGCGCTGGCGCTGGCCCCCCGAAAGCTTGCCTACCCAGGCGTCGGCTTTCTCTTCGAGCTGCATCTGCTCCAGTACTTCGCGTGGTGCGCGGGGCTGGCGATAGAAACCGGCAAATAATGCGACGGTTTCAAGGACGCTGAGTTTCTCCGAGAGCCGGGTTTCCTGTAGCGAGATTCCCATGGCCTCGCGTAGTTCCCGCGCATTCTCCTTCCAGGTGTGGCCCAGAATTGTGACCTGGCCGGAAGTGGGCTCGAGTAAACCCTCCAGGATTTCGATGGTCGTGGTCTTCCCCGCTCCGTTGGGGCCGAGCAAGCCGAAGCACTCCCCCGCCTGGATTTCCAGATTCAGGCCGCGGACGGCTTCGACCTTGCCGTCGTATGTCTTGCGCAGGTCGCGGCATTGAATGGCAGGGGGCACGTTTGGATTCTAACTGAGGGGTGCTTGTGGATGTAGGCGCGAGCGTCCTCGCTCGTGGGCGGCAAATCACGCCGAGCCTTGCTCGGCCGGGCGGGTGGGACACCCGCCCCTACGTTGGGCAGTGCCGACCCGCGAGACCTGGATTGCTGGTCTCGATTAGAATTGACGCCTGCTTATGCGACCCCCACGACGCGGCTTTACTTGACGGTGCCTCTCCTAAAACGCCCGTGTGTCGTTTCCAGATTGTCGATTCTTTATCTGAGAACATCGAAAGGATATTGCATATGCTGCGGAAGCTATGGCTGCCGTTGTTGCTGGTTATGGTGTCGTCGGCGTCGGGGCAGCAGACGCGTCACTTTACGTTTCACTATGGCTTTACGGTAAAGAACGTGCCTGCCGGAGAGCGGGTACGGATCTGGTTTCCTTCGGCCCATTCGGATGAGTTTCAGGAAGTGAAAGTGATCTCAGCCGGCGGTGGCCTGGGGTTGAAAAAAACGCGAGAGTCGAGGTTCGGCAACGAAATGTATTATGCCAACAGTTCCAAGGCGAAGCAGGCAGAGTTGCACTTTGAAGTGGTCTACGACGTGGTGCGTCATGAGCGGCTGACGCTAGGCGTGTCCCGGCCGCATCTGGCCGAAGTTCAACTCAAGGATCGGGATCGCAAGGAATATCTACAGCCCGACAGACTCGTTCCCGTCACCGGGCTACCCGCTGATCTCGCGGTGAAGGTCACCGAGGGCATAGCCACGCCGCTGGACAAGGCACGGGCGATCTACCACTACGTTTTCACGACCATGCGTTATGACAAAACTGGCACGGGCTGGGGGCATGGCGATGTGCTGTACGCCTGCGATGCCAAGAAGGGCAACTGCACTGACTTCCATTCCCTTTTCATCGCCATGGCGCGGTCGCAGGGAATTCCGGCGCGTTTTGAGATTGGCTTTCCGCTACCTCCGGACAAGCATTCGGCGGAAATTGCCGGCTATCACTGTTGGGCTGATTTCTTCGAACCCAAGAACGGATGGATTCCGGTGGATATTTCCGAGGCCTGGAAGCATCAGGAAAAACGGGACTATTTCTTCGGAGCGCATGATGCCAACCGGGTGCAGTTCAGCATGGGGCGCGATCTGCGTTTGAGCCCGGCGCAGGATGGCGAGCCTTTGAACTATTTCGTGTACCCGTATGTGGAAGTCGCGGGTAAGGAATATCCCAACGTGTCGCTGGCGTTTTCGTTTGCGGATGTGGATGCTGGAGCGGCGGCAGCGAAGTAGTGCGTTCTGGCCTTGCCCAGCATCGCCGATTACGACTTCTGCCGAGCCTCGCTCGGCCGGGCGGGTGGGACACCCGCCCCTAGGTGGGCCGTGGTGGCTCAATCTTTGTCGCGGGTCTGTTTTTGCGGGAAGACTGTATGTTTCGCCAGGGGCATGGGTGTGCTGCCCATCCGGTCGCGCCAGAGAATTTCGTTCAAGACTGCAGTGTTGATCGCGTCGGGACGGGTGAAGTTCATCTTCGCCGATGCTGCGGCGCCTTGCCCCTTGATGGGGTTGGTCTGGTAGATGAGGCCATTGTCGCGATTGCTCCAGTCCGCTGTATACGGAAGTTGATCCCCTGCTCCGGAAAATAATGGTGCCATCACGGGGGCATAGGCGTCATTCTGATTCATGGGCGGCAGACCCAGAAGCGCTTCGATCGTGTGGATCATGTTCACTGTGGTGTAGAAGCGGCTGTCCACAAAGGGATGCTCCTGCGATCCGGGCGAGTATTTGCTGATCTCGAAGGCGATGGAACGATGCGCGTCTACGTGGTCGGCGCCGTCCTGCGCATCGTCTTCGATGATGAAAATTGCCGTGTCATCCCAGTAGGGGCTGTGCGAGACCGCCTCGACCACTCGCCCCACGGCCAGGTCATTGTCCGCCACGGACGCGGCAGGGCGAGGTTTGCCGGCTGTGGTGCCGTGGGTATGATCGTCGGGCAAATAGAGAAGCACATAGGCAGGAAGCTCGGTTCCCTTACCTTCGTTACGCGCGCGAACAAACTGATCAAATTCGTTTAGAAACTCGTCGGCGCGGAGCTGGTCTGGATATTCGGTGTTGAAGTCGGGGAAAACCGGATCGTAATGATCGCGCAGCGCGGCCTTGGTCGGCTTCATGCGCTGCAACAAAGGTACAGCCCACGGCCAGGGACTGGGAGAACCATGAGGCTCGCCGACGTTGGGCGGGAGCGGTTCGCCTTTGTTGACCACGTGCCGTTCACACTCCGCGCTGAATGCGGACGGCGTGCCTTCTTTCGGCGACGCGCCCGGTTTTTTTGCCGCCTTGCACCAGATGCCTGCAATGTACTCACCGTAGTCGCGATAGGTTAAGCCGTGACTGGCGAGGTTGTCCCAAATATAGCCAGTGGCGGGGGCATCCACATCAGGCTCGCCCAGCTCCAGCGGAAACTCATCGGCCACTGTGCCACCGGAATCGTAGGTACGCTCATGGCCGCGATACCCAATCTGCCAGGTCTTCTCGTTGTAGTCGCTAGTGATCGCCGCGTTGGACCAGTCGTGGCCGTCGCCGGAGACTTCGCCGCTATCATAAAAATTGTCCAGCACACCGAACTGCAACGCTAGTTTGTGCTCATTGGGCGTAACGCCGGCACCGTACATGGTGAGCGACGGGTCGCCATTACCCACCTTCAGGCCATTTACGTTCAGATCGCCCAGGATCTGGTCGTAGGTGCGATTCTCCTTGAGGATGTAAATCACGTGGCGGATGGGATTGGCGCCGGCACGAAACTGTATCTTGCCCGGGTCGGAGAGGAAGAGATTGCTCTCTTCGACCCGTTTGGTCAGATTGGGCAAATCTTTCTCCGCGTTGCGAAAGTTCAGGCGCGAGAGCGATCCATACATTAGCGTCGGAATATAGGGATGCTCGTGGTGCCTCTTTTCCTGCTTCAGCTCACTAATGCCGTTGTTGGGGCCAGTGCCTTGGCCTTTAGCGGTGGCGATTAGTAGATCGTCGCCCACGCTGGCCAGGGCGCTGGGATACCAGTCCGTGGGGATGAAGCCGAGAGCCTCCTGCGGCAATGGAAAAGAGATCTCGGGTTTTGCCAGCATCTCGGTGTCGAAGACAGCGATTGCATTCAGCGAGGCGTCGGCTACGAACAGACGCTTGCCGTCGGCCGACTGGGTCAATGCACTGGGATAAGTTCCGGCATGCTCCTGCCGGTTTAGGTTGGTCGAAGAAAGATGAATGACCCTTCCAGCGGAGGTATCGACCGTCGCCACGGCATCGGCGTTGGACAGAGCGACGTAGAATAACTTCTCGTCAGGACTCAATAGCAGAGCGGTGGGATGGGAACCGGGGGAGATTTCGGACTTCGGCTGCAACAGCGAAATCGAGCGGGTCACGCGCCCAGCAACTAAATCCAGTTCGGCAACGTTCGAAGCATTCCACAGGCTGCACCAGGCGCGCCGGCCATCACGGGTGGCAACCACGGTGTAAGGGAACGAGGCTGGGATCATCTGGTTGGTGCTGAGGTCGAACCGTTGCAGAACGCGCCCGTCGGCAGCGTCGAGCAGCACGGCACTATCGGAAAGATTGTTAGCCACGAGCAGCTTGTCAGTTCCCTGTCCTGAGATTACGGCGAGGCCGGCGGGATACGGGATTGCCGTCCCTGAAGCCGTTTTGCGGACTCCGAAAGCCACCTTCTTCCCGGGAGCAATCTTTTGCGGAGGGATCTTTATAAAGCGCTCAGAGCTTAACTTGCCATTTTCGAATTTATAGACGGCAATGCCGTTGCCAGTGTTGCCCGGCTTCGCCCCGGTGGGATCCGTAATCGAACCGATTGAGGCATACAGGCGTGTGCCGTCGGAGCCAAAAGCCAGGCCGAGAAAGTAGCTTTGATAGGCGCCTTCTGCGAGGCGTGCATCGGGAAAATCTTCCAGTTGATTGGAACTGAGATTGAGAATCGCGATCGACTGCCGGGCCTGCGACTGCTGTGTACCGTAGCCATTGTTCAAAAGGGCGGCATATTGGCTGTCCGGGCTTAGCGCGATGGTAACTGGAAAGCTGTTGGTGGATCCAATTCGTCCCGGTGACGGTGTGTTCAAGACCTTGCTGCTCGGGAGCGGTATCTGACGCGGCGGGGTTGAGTCTTGGGCAGAGAGCGTCGCCAGAAGAATCGCAGGGAGTATTGAGGTAATGATGGTTTTCACGAAGCCTCCGGAGAAGTCTGGAGAATTTTTAGCATCGGCGAGAGGAAAAGAAAAGAGCGCCAGGGCCCGCAGGGCAGTTGGTGGTAGTCCGCTGCTTCGGGGGCGGGTGGCGTTGAGGATAACCAGGAGATCAAGTCCTCGTGAGCTGTTCAACCAGTTTTCGGTGCTGCGGATACAGCTTTATCAGTTCAGATCGCTTTCCAAGTTCGAAGTCTTCGAAATCAAAGCCCGGAGCCACCGTACAACCCGCCAGCGCGAACGTGTCTGGGTCCCGCGGGCGCGAGGCGAACCAGCAGTTCGCCTTGACTACTGCTTGCAACGCCTCGCCCGCGTCGGGATTGCCACCCAATGAGATTTCCGAGTAGAGTCCGCTCTCTTCGATCACGTGCACCACCAGGGGACTGCCCACATAAAAGTGCCACAGCTCATCCGACCGCAGACGATGGAATGCGGAGAAGTTTTTCCCTTCCAGCAGGAAATAGATTGCGGTCGAGACCAGACGCGGGCCGGTGAACTGCGAGGGCAAGGCTTCTTTGGCGATGGAGAGGGCGGAGCGATAGGTCTCGCGATAGTACCCACCCTCGGGGTGTGGGATGAGCCGCAGTTTGTCGATCCAGTATTGGGCGGACTTGGTCATGGCTGAGTCTTCATCTTAGCGCGTGACATGGTTACGTCTGCCTGAAGAGCTGTGCTGGATCTCGTATCAGCCTGAACCAAGTTCCGTGGCCATCACGAAACAGGCGAGCCGGACGCCCTCGTCCGGGTGGGCAAGCAGAGCTCGCCGCGCTTTCTGCGGCGAGCCCGCTCCTGAATCCCGAGATCATCTCGGTGGGACGCTGAAGTGGCTGGCGACACACTGCCACCTTCCGTTAAGATTCATCCATGTGTCGGTGAAGCGTCCGCGACGCTCCCAGGGCTTGCCTTTGTCTACTCCCTTCTCGTAAAACGCCCCGGTCACGACCGCGGTGTTGCCGTAGGAATGAACCACCAGGCCGATCGACTGTAAGACCTCGGGACGGTAAGACTTGTCGGCCACTGAGGCAAGGGTCTGGGCCTTGTTGTAGAGAGTGCCCTCGGCAACAGTCATGACGAAATCATCCGCCAGGAGGAGCTTTACGGCTGGCGCATCGTTGTCGAGCTCGGCCCGATTCCAGAGGTTCTCCATCGCAATAATTTTGGTCGCATCCTGTGCGACCGCGAGGCAAGGGATCATCAACCACAGCAGCGCAGCAATCAGAATGCTTTTCATGGAAACTCCTGACCTTTTCGGCTTAACAGCCTGTGGGATGATCCCACACAGCAAGGCCCCTCACATTTCCCTCAGGCTGCTAGAGATTCGTCGTGGCAATACTTTATTACACTCGTTGCCGCGCGAGTAGCTGCATTGCGCAGCGTACGACGTCTTCCATTGGTCGGCCCTCTGCGTTCACTTAAGCGCTCCCGGAGCGCAACTTTAGTGCTAAACTTTTTTCGTTTCCGATGGCCTGCGCGCTTCTCTGGAGGTAGCTATGCCAGTCAGCTTTATCCTGAACGGCAAACCCCAAACAGTCGACGTCAACCCCGCCATGCCGCTGCTATGGGTGTTACGCGATACCTTGAATCTCACGGGAACCAAGTTTGGCTGCGGCATCGCCATGTGTGGCGCCTGCACAGTGCACGTCAACGGCGATGCGACGCGGGCCTGTATCACGCCCATCTCCGCGGTTGCGGGAAAGAAAGTAACGACGATCGAAGGCCTTTCCGCCGAACATAGTCATCCTGTGCAGCGGGCCTGGATCGAAGTAGATGTGCCGCAATGCGGCTACTGCCAGTCGGGACAGATTATGGCCGCGGCCGCGTTGCTGGCCAAGAATCCTCGTCCGAGCGATTCTGAGATTGACGACGGCATGAGCGGAAACCTGTGCCGCTGTGGCACCTACCTGCGGATTCGCCAAGCCATCCATGAGGCGACCAAGCTACGAGACGAACCTGGCGCGAAGAAATTCTCGAGGCCGGATAGAAAGAATCCCATGTATGAGGGTTCCAAGATGGCGTCGCGCAGTCCCGAGCAGATTGAAGCTGGGCAGATTGGAATTGTGGCCGGAGGTGCAGAATGACCGTCGCCGGCTCAAGACTCACGGTTTCGACATCAGATCGCCGAAATTTCCTTAAGACCGGTGCTGCCGGAGCAGTAGGCCTGGTGATCGGCTTCTATTTGCCGGGATCCCGGGCGGCCGCCGAACTGGCTCCTGTCGCCCCAGGTGCATCTGCGTTGAATGCGTGGATTCGAATCGCGGCTGACGACAGCGTGACCATCGTGATCGACAAATCCGAGATGGGACAAGGCATCGTCACCTCCCTTTCCATGCTTGCCGCCGAGGAACTGGAGTGTGACTGGAAAAAGATTCGCTGGGAGTTCGCGCCGGCCGACAAGGCTTATATTAATCCGGCCTTTGGCGTGCAAGGCACGGGCGGGAGCCTGAGTACTCGCACCTCGTGGAAGCCGATGTCCCAGGCAGGAGCGTCAGCGCGGGAGATGTTGATCGCAGCGGCGGCACAAAAATGGGGCGTGGATAAGACCGTCTGCCGGGCCGAGAACGGAGAGGTAGTCAACACTGCCACAAAAACGCGGGCCAGCTACGGCAGCCTTGCCAAAGCCGCCGCCAAGTTGCCCATGCCGGCCGATGTGCCTCTCAAGGACCCGAAGACTTACAAGTTGGTGGGGAAGGCCACGAAGCGGCTCGACACGCCGATCAAGACGAACGGCCGCGCCGAGTTTGGCATTGACGTTCGCCGGCCGGGCATGCTGCACGCGGTGGTGGCGCGCTGTCCCGTTTTTGGTGGAAAGGCTACCAGCTTCGACGCCACCAAAGCGAAAGGGGTGCGAGGAGTAAAGGACGTAATTCAGATTTCGACTGGGGTGGCGGTGGTCGCCGACAACACATGGAACGCGATGGAAGGGCGTCGCGCGCTTGACATCAAGTGGGACGAAGGCGCGAGTGCCAGCCTCACCAGCGCGGGCATCAGCAAACTCTTCGCCGAGCGCACCGAGAAACCCGGCGCGGTAGCACGCAAAGAAGGAGACGCGAGTTCTGCGATGAGCACCGCCGTCAAGAAAATGGAGGCAGTGTACGAAGCGCCCTACCAGGCGCACGTGACCATGGAACCCATGAATTGCACGGCTGACGTTCGTGCCGACAGTTGTCACGTCTGGGTGCCCACACAATTCCAGACGATGAGTGAGGGGACAGCTGCAAGGATCACTGGGCTTAAGCCCGAGCAGATCCACATTCACACTACTTATCTCGGAGGCGGTTTCGGGCGTCGCGCCGAGCAGGATTTTGTGGCTGAGGCAGTCGAGACTTCCAAAGCGATGGGAGTTCCAATCCAGGTCACGTTTTCGCGTGAAGACGACATGCAGCACGATATGTATCGTCCTGCCTCATATTGCCGGTTCAGCGCGGGACTGGATGCCGAGGGCTGGCCGATCGCCTGGAACGCTCGCATCGCGTCCCCGTCGATCATGACTCGGTTCTTCGGTCCCGGAGCGGTAAAGAATGGCCTGGACGAGACCAGCGTTGAGGGTGTTTCCGACATTGCTTACGCAATACCCAATATCCTGGTTGACTATCAAATGACGGAGCCGGGAATTCCGGTGGGATTCTGGCGTTCCGTGGGTGCTTCGCAGAATGGGTTTTTCAGTGAAAGTTTTGTAGATGAAGTCGCAGCAGCGTCAGGAAAAGATCCTTACGAGTTCCGGCGCAAACTGCTGGCCAAGGCGCCACGCCACCTGGGAGTGCTGGAGCTTGCCGCGACCAAAGCGGATTGGAGCAAGCCACTGCCAGCGGGAAGGTTCCGGGGGATCGCGATGGTGAAGGCCTTTGACACTCATGTTGCCGAGGTGGCGGAAATTTCAGTGGCCAAGGACGGCACAGTTCAGGTGCACCGCGTGGTCTGCGCCGTGGACTGCGGACGCGTGATCAATCCGTCGACAGTAGAAGCCCAGATGCAAGGCGGAATCGTTTACGGGCTGACAGCCGCGCTCAAAGGGGCAATCACTATCGACCGCGGACGTGTTCAGCAGAGCAACTTCAGCGACTATGACCTATTGCGAATGAACGAGATGCCGCGAGTGGAAGTACACATCGTTCCGAGCGAAGAGTCGCCTACGGGTTGCGGCGAGCCTGGAGTGCCTCCGGTGGCGCCGGCGGTGTGCAACGCGATATTTGCTGCCACGGGTAAGAGAATCCGGACTCTACCGGTTCGACCTGAAAATCTGGTGTAAGTCAGGAGCCCTTCCTGCCGGAACGCGTATCAGTTGTCCGATTTCTTCTTGGGAGGCGGATCACTCTTTGGTGCCAGCGTGCGGACGTAGCCCAGGACCGAGTGGATCTCGTCTTCGCTGAGCAGGGTCTTGAAGGCAGGCATGTTGCCCTTCCCTTCGGAGATTGATTCAGTAAGCTCTGCGTCGGATTTCTTCTGTACTTCTGGCGAGCGTAGGTCCGCCGACTGCAGACTCTTGCCCACGGGGGTATTGCCGCTGCCGTCTTTGGCGTGGCAGGTCAAACATTTCGCTTTGTAAACGTTCGCACCTGCTGAATCGTCAGCCGCGGCTGAGCCCGAGGCTACAGCAAGTAGAAGTGCGAAAGCGAATACCCCAAAGAGCCAGAAATTCCTGAGTGGCAGGTTCATAGTCCCCCGAACAATCTAGCGACGTGGTTGCCCCCGGATCGAACTCCAACTCGACCTCAGGGCTCGAAACTTCGTCATTCTAGTGGTTCGTGCGGCTCAAATCAACGAGAGTCCGGAGAGGGAGTGCCCTAAACCCGGGAAGCATCCTTCGTGAAGAAGGCAAGACACTCGGATTGGGTACGTCAGCGGACCGACGCGGCGAATTTTGCTTTATTAGGATACTCGTCAATTGGCGGCGTCTTGGTAAATACGAGACAAATCGCCATAGGGAGATGGTCCATGGCGTCCAAACAAGCCCCCTCAGCCAATTCGGCCGCGCGGTTTCCGCAATGGCGGGAAGAATACGAAGCAGCTTTGCTGGAAACCGACCGCAGACTGTTGTTCAAGCGCGTCGAGATCGCGGAGGCCGCATTGCTCAATCGCCGGGAGAGTCTGAAGCACGAATCCGACGGCCGAGTGGAACGGCAAGAGATTGAAAGGGCACTGGAAAAGCTGTGGGAGCTGAAGGAAGACGTCTTGAACTTCCCTTCGTGATGCATTTCGGAAAATAGAAGCCGGCAAACCCAACGTTCGCGCCTTCGTCAAACCTTCCTCTCCGTCACTCAAGAGTTCGAATTTCGACTTTGAGTTTCGAGTTCGACTCTCTAACCAACGAAACCCAATGCGGTGCCCGGTTGAACCATCTGCTGGGCCGCTGCCTAACATTACACTGGACAAACGAAAGCAAACGATATAAAAAGAAAGCACAATCATAAGCTGCCGGGTTTTTGGCTTTTTGATTTCGAGCTCCGAGGGAAACGTGCTGAACGAAGAACGCCGGCGGGCCATCATTGAAATCCTCGATCACGATGGCCGAGTGCTGGTCACGGACATGGCCCGGAAATTCGCCACTTCCCAGGTCACGATCCGAAAGGATCTCGAAATTCTGCACGCCCAAGGCCTCGTTCACCGCACGCACGGGGGCGCATTGCCAGCCCGAGAGGGGGCGTTGGAAGACCCCACGCTGCGGGAGAAGGAAAAGCTGCACCGCAAGGAGAAGGTGCGGATCGCGGAGGCTGCAGCCGCTCTGGTCAAGGAAGGCCAGGTAGTGATTCTGGATTCCGGCACGACCACGACTGCAATCGCACGGGCGCTGCGCAACTTTCATAACATTACGGTTGTCACCAATGCATTGAACATCGCCGCGGAGCTCACAGGGGCGCCGGTGGAGGTTATTTTGACGGGAGGAAGTCTACGCAAGAACTCGTTTTCGCTGGTAGGACCGATTGCGGAAGAGACCCTGCGCGGGTTGAACGCCGACATCCTTTTTCTGGGCGTGGACGGCTTTGACGTGCATTACGGGTTGAGCACCCCTAATCTCCTTGAAGCCAAGGTCAACCGGGTGATGGTGGGGATTTCGAAACGAACCGTCGCGGTGTGCGACTCGAGCAAGTTTGGGCGGCGGAGTTTGTCGCTGATAGTGCCACCGACGGCCTTGCAGGAAGTGATCACTGACCACGGGATTCCCAAGTCTGATTTGCGCTCTTTGAAGAAAGCCGGGATTGAGGTGACGCTTGCCTGATACTCGCGGCGCCCATTCTCTTGCTGAAATCCTTTCCCAACCGAAGTTCTGGGGCCATTGCCTGGAGGCGCTGGAAAACGAAGGGTCTCTGGCCGATATTCGCAAGCCTTTTCGCTCCGCTACGGAATGGCTGTTCGTCGGGTGCGGATCGAGTTACTACATCGCGCTGGCGGCGGCAGCCTCGTGGAGCTCCCTTACTCGCATGCGGGCATGGGCAATTCCGGCTTCGGAGTTGCTGCTTTTTCCCGAACTCGTGTTGGCGGGTGCGGGGAAGGTTGCGGCGGTTGTGATCTCACGATCGGGCCAAACTTCCGAGGCGGTGCGCGCGGCACAACTGCTCGAGCGTGAGAAGAACATCCGGGTTCTGGCGGTCACCGGAACGCCAAATCAACCGCTTGAAAAAATCGCCACGGCTACGCTGCCGTTGCTTCCGTGCGATGAACAAAGCACGGTAATGACACGATCATTCACGTCCATGTTGCTGGGTTTGCAGTATCTAGCGGCATGCCAGGCTGACGATCGCGGGTTCGTCAAGGCTTTGGGCCGGCTGCCGGTTATGGCGGACCGCGTCATGGGCAACCTGCATTCGCGCATACGCGAGTTTGTCGAGAAGCGGCAGTTCGCCGACTATGTTTGTCTGGGGCAAGGCGCGCTTTTTGGGCTGGCATGCGAGACTGCGCTGAAGGTCACCGAGATGTCCGTTTCCTACGCACAGAGCTTTCACACCCTGGAATTCCGGCATGGGCCGAAGTCTATCGTGGGGCCTGAGACGCTTATATTCTTCCTGATCTCCGAGCAGGGCTACGATGCCGAATGCGAAGTTCTGCAAGAGATCAAGGGCCTCGGTGGAACCACTCTAGCGATCGCAAATCGGACGGATCAGCGGATCCGGAATGCGTCAGATCTTGTGGTGGAGCTGGAAAGCGACCTGCCCGAACTGGCGCACGTGGCGCCTTATATTTTCGCTGGCCAGCTTACTGGTCTCTACACCGGATTGAAAAGAGGACTCGATCCGGACAATCCGCGGCATCTCAGCCGGGTCGTGGTTCTTGACGAAGAGGAATCTGTAGTGCAATCCGAGCATGCGAAAACCTGAGCTCGAAATCGCCCGGTACACTTTAACCGCTCGTGGCCTAAGCGTCGAACCGTTCCTTTTGTCCCCGTCACCGCTGCACCATCGTGCACCAAAGTCACACTGACGGACGTCGAGACAGACCCATAGCAAAAGACCTGCGAAAGACAATGCGTTCGCTAGAATGGTAGGCCTCATGAGACGCCATCTGTCGTGCGCGGTGTTCGTGATTTGCCTGCTGCTCATGGCTTTGCCGTGTGGGGCATTCTCCACTCCAGAGTCTCCCAATCTCACGGAGTTGCAAGGTGGCTGGCGGATGACGTCCGCAAAGAACGTCACCGCTGATGATTCTCTGGTTTCGCAACCCAGCTTCGACGCTTCGCAGTGGTGCACGGCTCAGCACATGCCGGCCACGGTCTTGCAGATTTTGCAGGAGAACGGGGTTTACAAGAATCTGTACTACGGCATGAATCTGGCAACTCCTGGCGATCTTTGGAAACAGGATTGGTGGTATCGCACGACGTTCACCGCGCCTCCGGGTCACGATGTTTACGCGCTCATCTTTAAGGGAATCAACTACAGGGCTGACGTGTGGCTCAATGGGCATGAAGTGGCGAACCGCACGACTGTTGTCGGCATGTATGACGAATTTGAATTCAATGTTACGGAATTCATTGTGCCGGGCGGATCAAATGTTCTGGCGGTGAAAGTCACTCCTGAGCAGAGCCTGCTAGGTGAGAACGGCATCGAGCTGGGCGATAGCTGGCTGGACTGGATCAACTGGAAATATCTTGGATATCAGGACCCCCAGAAGCATTTGGACATTTCATTCGTGCCGGACAGAAACGCAGGCGTGTGGAAGCGGGTATTTCTTAGCAGCACAGGCGCGGTGACGATTCGGAATCCTTACGTCGCGACCGATCTTGCCCTTCCTGCCACCAATCTGGCTTCGTTGACGGTTTACTGCGACTTGAGGAATGCCTCCTCCAAGCCAGTGTCAGGCAAGCTCTCTGGGGAAATTTCGCGACCGGGCAAACCATCTATCAAGTTCCAGAAAAACGTTGGTCTGTTGCGCGAGCAGACAAAGGAGATTGTATTAACCCCGGCGGAATACTCTCAGCTCATCGTGGCCAATCCCGATTTGTGGTGGCCGTATCAATTGGGAGAGGCGAAGCTTTATCACCTCAAACTGGGATTCCAGGTTCGCGACAAAGACGAAACGTCTGATTCGCAGGCAATTGATTTTGGTATTCGCAAGATTACTCAGGGGCGCGATTCAGACAAAGGCTCTCCTGAAATCGGAGAGGGTGGGAATTTCTCCTTAAAAGTAAACGGCAAGGATTATCTGATCCGAGGAGGGGTCTATTCGCCCGATCTGCTGTTCAGAAACGATCCGGCGCGGGATGCGACCATCATGCGGTACGCCAAGGATATGGGCTTAAACCTGCTGCGCTGGGAGCTGAAGATAGCGGACGACACCATGATCGACCGAGCCGATCGTGAAGGCATGCCCGTGATGCTGGGGTTCATGTGCTGTGCTCAATGGGAGCATTGGGGGCTTTGGAACGCGGAGGATCAGTGGGTAGCACGCGCCAGCCTGCGGGCGAGAATTCGCGAGCTTCGTTCCCATCCTTCGGTGGTGATCTGGGCTAACGGGAGCGATGGCCTGCCGCCGGATCCCGTGCTGAGCGACTATCACCAGATTCTCAAATCGGAGCATTGGCAGAACGCCGTAGTGGACACCGTGTCGCATGTAAACCGCTCCTGGAGCGGGATTCACATGGCCGGGCCGTATGTGTGGCGGCCACCTTACTACTGGTTCAGCGACAGGTACGCAGCCGCGCGCGGGTCTTCCGCCGAGGAGGGTGACAATGAAACTATTCCGCCCCTGGACAGTCTCAAGAAATTTATTCCAGCAGACAAGTTGTGGCCGATCAACGAGAACTGGTACTTCCACGCCGGCGCCAACGAGGGCAACAATACGCTGAACAATATTCGGCGGGTGATCGACAAGCGCTACGGGACGTCCCACAGCGCGGAGGAGTTTTCTAAAAAGGCGCAGCTGGCTCACTACGAGGACGTCCGGGCGCAATATGAAACCTACGCCACGCACTGGGTCAATCGCAAAATGATGATTCACTGGATGATGAACAATGCCTGGCCATCGCTGTTCGGTCACCTGTTCGACGACTACTTCAAGCAGGGCGGAGGATATTTCGGCGCGAAGAAAGGCCTACGGCCTGTAAACGTAGTTTGGGATTACTACGCGACCGGAGACCGCAGCGAAGCGAAATTGTACGTGGTCAATCAAACCGCCGAGGTGCGCCGTGGCCTCAAAGTGGCAGTTGAGTTTTTCGATCTCGATGGGAATCGGAAATATTTCACGGAGATCAGCGGCTTCAGTGTGGGACCGAACACATCCCGGGAAGCCATGACCGTGCCTCGAGTACCGAATCTCGAACCTACTTATCTAGTGCGCGCGGTGTTGATGAACGCGACCGATCGAGTACTCGCCGAAAATATCTACTGGGGATCGACAACGGATGACGATCTTGGCGAGGCGAAGAACGACGAGCAGTTCGCGACCAAGCTTGCCACTTGGGCAGACATGTCAGCCCTCAATACTATGCCGCGCGGCGACTTGAATGTTTCCACCCATGTCTCAGAAGCGAACGGGGAAAAGCACATAACAATTACGCTGTCCAACCCGGGTAGCCATGTGGCGTTCTTTGTGCGCGCGGAAGTCACGCAGGGGAGTGACGGGGAGGAAATCCTTCCCATTACGTACGACGACAACTACATCACCATCTTTCCGCAGGAGACACGGACTATAGAAGCCGCGTTCAACTCCGACTCAGCTGGGGCCGCTCCCGCACTACGAGTCGAGGGCTACAACGTTGCGAAGAAAATCTTTCCGATACAGTAGTTGCTGCGCCAGCCAACAATACGCAGCGAGCCCTTCGTAACTCTATGTAACGATTGGGTATACGAGTAGCCCGTTCGTGCCATTCACAGGCACCTCTCACATCGCTAGGATGCTCTTGAACAAACTTTCGGGGGAGGGGTTGTTCGACGAGCGTCCCAGGACTCAAACGAGTCTGGGACGTTTTGTTTTGTGCCTTTGGAAGGCTCTGTTTTTCCCAGACATCAATCAACCCGAGCCAAGGACCCCTCTATGCGATTCGTCGTTCTCCTGGTTCTCTTGGTATTGAGCGGTTCGCAGTCGCAAGCCCATGCCAAAATGGGGCAGGCCGAAGAGGGCGGCGACCGCAAAGGCGCTACAACGAATGCGAACACAGCGATAAGCCAACCCACGTTTGCTGACACTTTTTCCGGTGGAACCCTGGATGCGACCAAATGGTTTATCGACACAGGACGGGCTCCGGGAAATATTGCAGGGGTCAATAGCGGCACGCTCAGTGCAGAACACGTGGACCTGTCCACAGGCATGTTGCGTCTGACCTTGAATCAGAGCATTTCAGGAACGCTCGCTACGTCGGTGGGAGCGGAGATTCGTTCGAAGCATCTTTTCGGGTATGGAACCTACGTATGGGTGGCGCGGGCAGCTTCTACGTCTTCGACGCCTCACGGCTCGGGTTCGGCAGCCTCCGGTTCCGTGACCGACGCGTTCAATTTTATCAATGACAGCGAATCAGAAATTGATTTCGAATATCAGGGTCAATCGCCAGGCACTCTGGAGATGACCAACTTTTCGACTGTGTCCAAGAGCCAAAGCACCACCACCCCGGTGTCCGGGGCGGATAGCAGTTTTCACGAATACAAGTATGTCTGGAGCGCCGCGAAGATTGAGTTTTATGTTGACGGGACGCTGGTCTCGACTCACACGGACCATATTCCCACAGCCCCTGCCGCGGTGCTGATCAATCTCTGGGGAACGAACTCCACTTCTTTTGGCGGCGTGGCGACTGATGGGGTCGCTCGTTACCTCTACGTGTCGTCATTTTCGTACACTTTGCCGTAGCGGACCAGCAGTACCGTTGGCGCACGCGATCTCGCGTTCTTGACGGTCACACTTGGCCGGCTACCTCTCAGTGAGAAGTACATAACTTTCGGGTTGATGCTCCTTCGTAACTATAGTAAGTCGCTAGCCTCGGGATTGCATGGTATGAATCATCTAGATGACGAAATCGCTAAAACTATCAGTGGCCGTAATGAGCATGGCAACCCTCCTATTTGCCTGTCCATTTTCGGTCTCCTGCCCCGCCGACCACGCCGACATGCACAAAGTGGGCGAGGATAACTCAGGGTTGGTGCGTCTCGTGATCTACGAGCATCAGACATCCGCTGGCGAAACACACCAGGTAACCGTGCGCTGCGAGAACTAAACGGCTGTCGACGTAACGGCACGGCTTAAGGCCCTAGAATGTGCCTTGAACTGCGCTCGGCCCGTTCACTGTAAACTTCCTCGAAGATCACAAGTATCCAGACTCGTAAGGTCAGAGACTTTCCGGAGCGTGTTAATCTCTCTCTGCAACCCGCCCGGGTGGCGAAACTGGCAGACGCACGGGACTTAAAATCCCGGGCCCCGAAAGGGGCGTGACGGTTCGATTCCGTCCCCGGGCACCTTCTAACTCTCGTCCCTGCTCCCACTTAGTTCACCTTCCCGCTTTTGGTTCCAACCACTGCGGCCGCGGCCAAAGGCCGGATAGGCCCCAGATGCCGAGCAGCAGGGTTCGTTGCGTCACCACCTTGTTAGCGTGTCTCGGCAAGTAGAGTAGCAGTTCGAATTCTTTGGGAGTAAGCCGAACTTCTTTGTTTTTCACCAGAACCCGGAACGCGTCGGCATCGATCTTGAAGTCCCCAACTACGATGGTATGACCAGATCCGGCTGCCAATCTCGAGCTGCCCTGAGGCCAGCATAGCCGTCATCGCAGTGCAAACTTCAAAACCATTGCCGGTAAGAGAGGTACGCAAGACACGCGTGATCTGCGGCTCATCATCCACCACCAGGATGCGTTTCTTATCGGTCATGTCAGTTCGAAGACCGGTTAGCTGGGTCATCTTAGGAAGACTGCTACGTGACAATATGGGCATCCACCGGTTGCGCCAAGATTGCGATACGAGCGGTTCGGAGGTGAGCCCTGCTCGTTCCTAATTGCTCAAGTGCTGCTGAAAAAAACCGAGCGATTTCTTCTCCGCGCATCTTCCGCCGACTGTTCGTGATATCCAATGTGAATCACGTGCAGCGCATATCAGCATCCCCATTCGGCCTCACCCGGCTTTGCGAAATAGCGCCTTGAGTCATCCTGTTCTCTGGCTGTTGTGGCCAATTCCAGTAATGCCAGACGGGCAGCTGCAACCAGACGACTCTTTTCCTGTTGTGGAACTTGGTCCCAGGCTTCAGCGTTTCGCTTGCTCTCACAGTCAAAATCCGGTCCGAACGCTTGGTGATAATGGTGGAAAAGTTCTGCCAGTTGTTCTGGGGATACTTCTTGGATCGACATCGGATACTACCCCTCTCTCGGTTAATCAACTTACGTTGAGCTTTCTGTAGTTGGAAAGCGGCTCGCATTCAACCCGTTCTCACGCAGCGCGAGCCACCGGTTTCGTCCGCTGCTGCAGGTCAGAAATCTGCTCCTCGCCAGAATTGAGCCGCAGACGCACTCCATAAACAATCCGACGAGGCTTGCACTCCTTGCATAATGCAACCAGGAATCGCACGCAAAATGCGACACTTGCCGTGCACAGCGCTGTCATTGCCGCCACCACGAACATTTCATCCTCCGGGCTCTGATCCCAAACTTGAAACGTTGCCTGAAATCACTCACCCAGATCATTGGATACAAGAACCCATAAGTTTCGAATAAAAAGTTCATAAATAATTCGTAAAACTGCACGCTCCACTCCTTATGAAGTTTTCAGTCTTTATGCGAGTTTTATTGGGGTTGTCATCCTATGGGTTGCAAAGCTGTGTCGGAGGCGCCCTTTGTGCTCCAAGGTGTCACGTGTGCCGGGCGCACGCTACAATCCTGAAGAAATGCCTGGTTCCGATCCAATTCGTCTCGATGAAGCACGAGCAGGCTCCACTCGCGGTCGGCTGAAGGTATTTCTGGGTTATGCCTCGGGCGTCGGCAAGTCGTTTCGCATGTTTGACGAAGCTCGGCGGCGCAAGGAACGCGGGCAGGACGTGGTAGTGGGGGCACTCCAGCCCCACGTCCCGCCAGAAATCGAGCCAATCTTGAGCTCGCTCGAAATTGTCCCGACCATCGACGTTGAGGGCGTGCCAGTCATAGATGTTCCCGCCATTCTGCGCCGTCATCCCCAGGTTTGTTTGGTCGATGGGCTGGCTTACGACAACCCGTGGAGCCGCAACCCATACCGGTGGCAGGATGTCGAGGAGTTGCTGGCGCACGGAATCAACGTCGTTGGGTCGGTGAATCTGCAGCACATCGCTGACCAGCGCGAGGCGGCAGAAAAACTGACCGGCAAGCCCGTGAGTGAGACCATTCCTCGAGAGTTTCTCAATCGTGCGGATGAAATTGTAGTCGTGGACGCCCCGACCGAAGGAGCACCGCCAGAGCTGTCGGCGCTGCGGGAGATGGCGCTGGTGCTGTCCGCGGACGTAATTGATGCCGGACTGCAACGCTATTTGCAGTCCCACGATATCGAGCCCACATCACGGGCGCAGGAACGCTTTCTGATCTGCCTGACGACTCACGCCAACTCTGACCGCATGATCGCAAGCGCCCGTCAGAGCGCAGCGCGCTTTCATTGCGATGTTTTGGCTATTTATGTGAGACAGCCGAACTCGTCCGAGCGGGACCACGCGGAAATGGAAGAAAAACTGGCTCAGGCGCGGGTGGCCGGCGCCCGGGTGGATGTATTGGAGGCCAACGATCCCATCGAAGCCATCGCGCAGTATGCACGGTCCCACGGCGTCACGCAGATTTTTGTCGGGCACAGTATGAAGAAGGATTGGAGAGCGCGCTTGTGGGGAACGGGCGTGAGCCGGTTGATCCGGGCTGCTGAAGGTATGGACGTGCGTGTCTTCCCACACTAGGCGAAAGGCAAAATGCCATGACTCATCTGAGCGTCGGAGGTCACCTCAAGATCTATCTCGGCTACGCCCCTGGTGTCGGGAAAACCTATCAAATGCTGGAAGACGCGCGAGAGTTGAAGACCCGTGGAGCGGATCTGGTAATCGGATTTGTGGAGGCGCACGGGCGCAACGACATTCGCGACCGACTTAACGGACTGGAGACCGTCCCGCTCAAGCGGATCGTACACCGCGGCGGTACTGCCGAAGAACTGGACGTCGATGCTATCTTGCGGCGAAATCCGCGAGTCTGTGTGGTGGACGAACTGGCCCATTCAAATGCTGCCGGCGCGGAGCGGCAAAAACGCTGGCAGGACATTCAGGTGCTGCTCCAGGCTGGCATCGACGTTCTCACCACCATGAACGTTCAGGATCTGGCCAGCCTGAGTGACCAGATCTGGCAGCTGACCGGGTTGCGCGTCCGAGAGACTGTGCCCGACTGGTTGTTCCAGCAGGCCGAGGAGGTTGTGCTTGTAGATGTCACTCCGCGGGCACTGCTTCACCGCCTGGAACGCGGTGTGATCTATCCTTCGGAAAAGGCAAAGAGCGAGGCAGAACGGATCTTTCAGGAACCCGTTCTCGTGGCCTTGCGGGAACTAGCGATTCGCCAGACTGCACAGGCGCTGGAAGCGCGGCAGACGGGAAAGGCCAAGCCGGAATCGCAGACGGAAAAAATCCTGGTTAACGTAACGGCTGACCCGTCGACCGCCATGTTGTTACGCCGGGCGAGACGCGTAGCCGACCATCTGCAAGCCGTCTGCATTGCGGTCTACGTTCATTCCAAAGACGAATCGTCAGCGGTGCATGCGGAGGACCGTCCAACTGTTGATCGCCACCTCCGGTTCGCCGAGAACCTGCACATCCCTGCCGAGATCATTCACGGTAAGAACCGCGCACAAGCGCTGGTTGAGTATGCGCGCAAAGAGGGCGTGACCCAAATTTTCCTGACTCGTGGCGCGAGGCCCCGGCGACGTTGGTTTCCCGGCCTGGACTTTACCGACCAGGTCCTACAGCAGGCAAGCGAGATGGAAGTCGCAGTCGTTGCCGAACGAAGCCGCCATGGCCTGGCCGCGTCTCCCTATCCGGAAGATGAAGCGGGTGCCCTGATGCATGCGGGCTACGTCAGAGTCTCGCCCGACATAACGGTGGAAGAAGCTATCGCCGAAATCCGGCAACAGGCCGGGCAGGTCGAAATGATTTACTACGCGTACGTGCTTGACGAGTCGCAACGTCTGATAGGTGTCGTTTCATTCCGCGAACTTCTCTCCGCTGAAAGATCTCGCAAAGTCCGTGAGCTGATGCGTACCGATTACGTGTTTGTATTGGAGGATGCTGACCAGGAGACCGTCGCACAATTACTGGCGAAACGACGTTTGCTAGCGGTTCCGGTACTGGATCAGGACGGACACATGCTGGGTATTATCACCAGCGCTGACGTCGCCGGACTGATTCAGCAGGAAGCCGGAGAAGACATCGTGAAAATTGGCGGCATGGAGGCGCTGGACGGCCCCTACCTCGAAGTGACGTTCGGGCAGATGGTGCGCAAACGAGCGGGATGGCTCGCCATTCTTTTTGTGGGCGAGATGCTCACGGCCACAGCTATGGGTTTCTTCTCAGCGGAGATCGAGCGTGCCGTCGTGCTTGCTCTATTCATTCCCCTCATCATAAGTAGCGGTGGGAACTCGGGTTCGCAGGCCACAACCCTGGTCATCCGGGCCATGGCGCTGGGAGAAATTCGACTGCGGGACTGGTGGCGTGTCATTCGGCGCGAGCTGGCAGCTGGCGTTACATTGGGAACCATCCTCGGTGTTATCGGGATCTCACGGATTCTTCTGTGGCATACGTTGCGTGGGACGTACGGACCCCACTATCTGGTCGTGGCGCTCACAATTGGGTGCAGCCTCGTCGGGGTGGTGATGTTCGGTACCACTGCGGGATCCATGTTGCCCTTCTTGCTTCGCCGCTGTGGGCTAGATCCCGCAAGTGCGTCGGCTCCCTTCGTCGCTACGCTGGTTGATGTCACGGGACTGATCATCTACTTCTCGGTTGCGAATGTCATTCTGCGAGGAATTTTGCTCTAGGCCAGGTGAAGTCCCGTTGCGTGAGGTGGTTCAGGTTCCGAATCATATGTGTAAGGGATTGGGAAGGGAGTTTTGGCTGACCCCAGAAGGATGTCCGTGCACGTGAGGGGTAGACCGAGCGGGCCTCCTCGACTTGAGCGATGATTTAGAACTTGAGGTGGATCTTGGGAGAACAGGCCAACGCGTCGCGGTGATTGGCGGCGTGAAGTGGCATGAGAGCGTTTCGAATGCAGAGAGCCAAAGACCAAAGATTCTGGCGTTCCGGCATTCGAGCTATTCCTGGCACCCTGCTCGTCGGGGTTGTTACTCTGATCTGCTATGGGTTGCATTTGGACTCACCGTAACTGCGTTCCTTTATCTCATTATTGTGGTACTGCAATCCCTGAGCGGAGATTTCGCTTCGTCTGCCATCATCTCTATCATCGCGGACCTGTGCCTGAACTTCTTCTTTGCTCCTCCGCTCTTCTCGTTCCGAGTAAGCGACTCCTCGGACCTTTGGGCGCTGATCGCTTTCCTGATCACAGGGTTGGTCATTACTCGGCTCACGACGAAAGTGCGCCGCGAGATGCAGGTGTCAGAGCTTCATCGCCGCGAGATGAAGCTGTTATACGAATTGGCACAACGGCTGTTCGCATTGGATCCGCCAGAGGAAATGTTGCCGAAGTCTGTCGCCTTGTTTCGCACGGTCTTCGGCCTGCGAGCAGTGTGCCTTTACGACGGGATGAACGCGGAACTTCACAGCGACGGAGAATCCCAGACCGGCCTCGCTGACCGAACCCGGGCGGCTTACATCTCACGGCAGGACCGCGATGATGGTGTCTCCGGAGTCTTCACCCGCACTCTTCGCGCAGCGGGAAACACCATGGGAGCGATTGGATTTGAGGGCTTGCGTGATGCCGAGCTGACAGCAGGCCCGCTGGCGGAACTTGCCGGCGCTGTTCTGGAAAGAGCCCGTGTGTTTCGCGATGCAAGTCACGCCGACACCGCAGCACAGGCGGAAGTGTTCCGTGGGGCGATTCTGGATGCCCTGGCTCACGAATTCAAGACTCCTCTGGCCACGATAGTTACTGCCGCAGGTGGCCTCCGTGAAACTGTTGGTTTGCGTCCAGAACAGGTGGAACTGGCCGAGATGGCGGAAATGGAGGCCTCACGGCTGGGCCAGCTGACCTCGCGATTGCTCCGAATTGCCCGGCTCGACCGGGAAGAAGTCAAGCCGCAACTGGAGCTTACAGATCTAGCCGAATTGGTCACGCATCTGGCCGATCAGTACGCGGAACGCTGCACCGATCGCAAGCTGTCTCTGAGCAAAGAGTTCACGCGCGTTTGCGGAGAGTCTTGTACTCGCATCTTTCGCAGGAGTCTCGGTGGCCGTGTTGCATATATTCGTGTTGATCGGGTTTTGGCATTGGGATGTGGTGGCCCCACTTTGCCGTAGTCCTTCGAACAGGACCGATGACATCGCTCGCATTTGTGGTATTTGGAATTGTGGTTTGGGCAATCTCTTATTGGGCTGCCCTCCCAGCTCACCGAGAAGCTGGCAAGATTCTTCAGACCACAGATAATCTGAGTCCTCTCGGAACTTCGGTCCGAGCCTGAAGGCCAGATATCTTTAAACAAATCCGCATGTCTGTTCAATCCTTTCTGTGAGCGCCGGACGCTCTCGTTACATTTCATCTGGAAAACTGCGAAAGCAACTGGTAGCATCCTGCGCATGCTAAAACTTCTTTGTGTGGCGCTAAGTGTGCTTGTCACCATGTCCTTTGCAGCCGATCTGCCGGCCAAGAAATATTTGAACCTGGCTGCGATCAAGACGATGGTCGCAGGGGCGGAGGCGGAAGCCAAAAAGCGGAATGTTGAAGTAACCATCTGCATTGTGGACGAGAGCGGCAACCTGCTTTTTTTGCAGAAGGCCGACGCTGCGTCGCTCAACACCATCACGTGGGCGCAGAAGAAAGCCCGGCACGCCGCGTTCTATAGGGCTCCCTCGAAAGACGCGGCCGACGCCGTGAAGAAGGGCAACGTTGAAGTCCTGGCCTTTCCGGACTTTTTCCCAAATCAAGGCGGACTGCCCATTCAGTTAGACGGCCAGACCCTCGGCGGCATCGCCGCCAGTGGCGCTAAATCTGAAATTGACGAAGCGATTGCACAAGCTGGACTGGACGCGCTCTTCAAGAAATAGTGCTGAACCTTGGCGGCTCGTGTGTCCCGTGGCGCTGCGGCACGAGCGGGACGCTCGTGCCCACATTTGACGATGGGTTTTAGAGGACTCATGAGGCTTATCCGACCCGAGTTCAATCCGACACGATACTTCCCTTCTTCTTTATTGAAACCGGCGATGAGTGTGGCCTTGGCCCTGAGCCTGCTGGCGATGGCTTGGGCGGCCCCACGGTCTGACCAGAAGGCGCTGCAAGTCTATTTTGTCGATGTGGAAGGCGGGCAGGCGACCCTGTTTGTTACGCCGGCACACCAATCCCTGTTGATTGACACAGGCTGGCCGGGCTACGACGGGCGTGATGCTGACCGCATCGTTGTGGCAGCGAAGCGTGCCGGCATCAGCAAGATCGACTACGTTCTAATCACGCATTTTCACAGGGATCACGGTGGCGGCGTGCCTCAACTAACGGCCCGGATTCCGGTAGGAACGTTTATTGACCACGGCGTCAACCGTGAGACTACGGATGCCGCCACCAGCGAAGTGTGGGATGCGTATCAAAAGATTCTTGCCACGGGGAAGTTCAAACATATCGCCGCAAAGCCAGGAGACACTCTTCCCATTCGCGGCGTCGAGGCCAAAGTCGTCAGCTCTGATGGCCAATTGATCAGCCAGTCGTTGCCCGGTGCTGGACAAGAGAATGCCAGCTGCAAAGATGCCGAGCAATATCCCGCGGATAAAACGGAAAACGCACGCTCCCTGGGAACCCTGCTCACTTTTGGCAAGCTGAGGCTGCTCGATCTGGGCGATCTAACGCATGATCAGGAAATGAAACTGATGTGCCCAATCAACAAACTTGGAAAGATCGATATTTATATTGTGTCGCATCATGGATCGTCACAAAGCGGCAGCCCGGCTCTGGTCCATGGAATTGCGGCGCGCGTGGCTATTATGGACAACGGCGCAAAGAAGGGTGGGAATCCTCCCTCGTGGGACGTTGTCAGCAAGTCGCCCAATCTTGAGGACCTTTGGCAGTTGCACTACTCCGAAGAAGGCGGGCCCGCGCACAACGTGGCGGCAGAATTCATTGCCAACCCGGACGGCCCTGATGCGGGGAACTATCTGCAATTGACTGCGCGGCCGGATGGAAGCTTTGAAGTTTTCAATTCCAGGACGGAGAAGACCAAGGAGTATCCGGCGCGGTAGGTTCTTGGCGATGCAAGACGCAGCGAGCTGCGTCTCTGCGCTGCGATACGTCTATTGTTGTTTACCATCATTTCAGGCGGGTACGGTGTTCAGAGCCCTGCCGATTCTTTCCAGCCCCTCGCGGAACATCTTCGTATCCACGCCCATGCCAATACGGAAATGATTTGGCAGCTCGAAAAAACGTCCTGGCACGGCTGAGGTTTCTTGCTCCGTGCGCAGCAGAGCCAGGAACGGCTCCACGCTTTCATTTGTCAGGCGCAGGATCGCGGTGGTGCCAAATTCGGTGCGCGGAGCCAAGATAGATTTCTGGCGGGTAAGAAACTCCTCTAACAGTACTCGATCCGCTTCGACTATTCTGCGTGCGCGCTGGCGAATCTGATCAAGATTCTCCAACGCTATGACGCTCAGCAGTTCCCCCGGGTGCGCCGGGATGGAAGCAAACAGATCATTCAGCCGCCACATGGCGTGAGCCACATCGGGGTGAGCTAGAATCCATCCGCAGCGCAGGCCGCTCAAGCCATATACCTTGGTCAGACTGGTAGTAACGACAAACTCCTGCCCCAGATGAATGGAAGGCTTAGGGGTATTGGTGTAAACCGCGTCGAGATAAACTTCGTCAACCAATACGTGCGCGCCCACGCTGCGGGCCAGGTCACCAACCTCACGCAACGCGGACTCCGGAGCCAGGACGCTGCTGGGGTTGTGCAGGTTGGTCAGGACAATTAATTTTGTTTTCGGCGTGATGGCGCGGCGGACTTCCCCTGGATCGAGCGCGTACCCGCTCTCTTCACTTCGAGAAAATCGCTTTACCTTCGCGCCCAGATACAAGAGGGTGGAAGTGAGCAATTCATACGTTGGTTGCTCGAGGAGCACTTCGTCGCCTGAATCGATGAGAGTGGCCATTGCGAGATGATTGGCCATCGAGGTACCCGCGGCAGCGACTACCCAATCCGGATCCACTCCGCATTTCTTTGCAATGGCATGTTGCAGGGGGGCGTAGCCGTAGGCGCTGTCACCATTTATTTCCAACTGATCGATAGTGACGGGGAGTTCGCGCAAAGGAAACGAAGCAACACCGCTGGTGGCGAGATTGAATTTCGCGCGGCTCTGGGTTTTTGCCCATAGCATGTAATCGGAATGGCGCTGTCTCATATTTCTGATCTCACCGGGATTGGCCGCGATTTGCGGCTCCAGTACAAATATACCGGGATGCCGGCCAGTAGAATAATCAGGCCGACAGCGGAATTGGCCGGAAATGTCCAGACCGTTGCGGTCACGATAGCAGCACAGGCGAGCACAAACAGAGCCGTGGTGTAGGGATGACCGGGCACCAGATATAGTCCTGTAGATAACGCGGGGTATTTCCTGCGGAACACAAAGATTGAAGCCGCGGTCAGGCCAAAGGAGATGAAATCAACCGAGATCACGTAGTTGAGGATCTGCTCGTAGCGTCCCGAGAGCGCGATTACGGTTGCAGTCACACCCTGCAAGATGATGGCGACCACCGGAACCCGGGTCTTCGGCGAAAGCCAGCCAACGCTCTTGAAGAAGAGTCCATCCCGGGCCATAGCGTAGTAGACGCGCGGAGCGGTCAGAATTCCCTGGCTAAGAAAGCCCAACGTAGATATGGCGATGCCGAAGGCGATCCACTGGGCGCCGCGCTCACCCAGCGCCGCACGCATGACTGAGGACGCGGGTGTACGGGTTGCCGCCAGTCCGTCGGGACCGAGAACACGCAGGCAAACAAAGTTGACTGCGAGGTAGAGTGCCACGACTCCGATTACTCCCATGATGAGTCCGCGGGATAGATCGCGCCGAGGGTCGCGCATCTCGCCGGCCACAAAGCTCGCAGTCTGCCATCCGCCATACGCGAAGGCGACCGGAATCATGGCTGCGCCGATCGCGCTTCCAAGTCCCAAGGAGACGGGGCGATCCAGCAAGGGTAGGGGGTAAACTCCACCTCCGCCCCACAGAATTCCCGCCACTACCATGGCTGCAATTGCCGCCGCTTTTAACAGCATGAGCGCGCTTTGCACGTTGCTTCCGGCGCGAACTCCAAAACAGTTGATCGCGGTCAGCCCCATCAATGTCGCGGCGGCTATAGGCCCATCCGGCGCCGAGGAGCCTGTGATCTCGCGATAGTAGCGGGCAAACGTAACTGCGACTGCGGCCATGCCGCCGGTTTGCGTCACCAGCAGCAGGACCCATCCATAGATGAAAGCAACGGAAGGATGGTATGCCTCGCGCAGATAAAGATACTGTCCCCCCGCGCCCGGCAAACGCGAGGCCAGTTCCGCCCAGATGAACGCGCCGAGCAGGGCCAGGCCGCCTCCGAGTAGCCAGACGCCCAGGATCAGGAATGGTGTGTGCACGCGGAGAGCGACGACGTAGGGATTGATGAAGATGCCGGAACCCACGATGCCGCCCATCACGATCATGGTGGCGTCGAACACTCCGAGCAGTTGCCGAGGTTTGACAGAGTCCAAGAGGGCTGGCTCAAACGAAATCGTCGTCAAACCCGCTGGGAGAGTGCCTTTGAACAGGCTTGACCTCGATCACCTTAACACAGGGCGCCGATCAGCTCACGAAATGCGGGAGACAAGAACCAGTTATCGGTGTTCGGTTGTCAGTTCCCAGTTGGTTCTTGCTGAGCACCGGAACGTGTGAGGGCGCGTGTTAGGCTTTCTTACGATCCGTAATTATTCCGCGGAGGCTCATGAACGACAATCACCCGTCCCACGTTGATCTGCAAGGAATCGCGAAACAAGTCATGCTGGCCAATGGATTCGAACCAGACTTCCCGGTCGGCGTTCCACAACAGCTTGCGGATTTAAAGGCGCATCCGCCGGAAGTCGTACCGGGCGGTGACATTCGGGATCTTCGGCACCTGCTCTGGTCTTCAATCGACAATGACACTTCGCGCGACCTGGACCAGATTGAAGTCGCCGAGCGCCTGCCGAATGGCGGGATTCGAGTGCTGGTGGGAATCGCCGACGTGGATGCTTTTGTGCTCAAACATTCTCCCATTGATGCACACGCAGCAAAGGAGACAACAACCGTTTATACCGGCATACGAAATTTTCCCATGCTGCCGGAGGAGTTGAGCACAGGCGCTTCTTCGTTGCTCGAAAACGGAGATAAGTTGGCGGTCGTGATTGAATTCGTCACTGGCCCGGATGGCTGCGTGAACTCCGGCGATGTGTATCGCGCAATTGTCCGCAACCAGGCCCAACTCGCCTACAGCGCGGTTGGGACTTGGTTGGACGGGAAAGAAACCGCACCAACAAAGTTATCGTCTTCCAGCGACTTACAGACGCAACTTAAACTGCAAGATGAGGCAGCACAGGCTCTCAGGCAGCAACGTTACCGGCAGGGTGCCCTCAACCTGGAAACCAGCGAGGTGCATCCTGTGGTGCTCAATCTGCAGGTTGTTGACGTGGTGAAGCAAGAGAAGAACCGTGCCACAGAATTGATCGAGGACTTCATGATTGCCGCGAACGGTGTGGTGGCCCGAATGCTTGAAAAGGTTTCATCCCTGCGCCGTATCGTGAAAACTCCGGAACGGTGGGACCGCATTGTCCAGGTGGCAACCGCGCAAGGTGAACAGCTTCCAGCACAGCCAGACTCCAAAGCTCTGAATGACTTCCTTCTCAAGCGCAAAGCCGCTGACCCGGATCATTTTGCCGATTTATCGCTGGCCGTGATCAAGCTCATCGGGCCGGGTGAATATGTTCTGGAGCGTCCCGGCGATCCTGAGCAGGGTCACTTCGGACTCGCAGTTCAGGATTACACGCACTCCACCGCACCAAACCGGCGCTTCGCCGATATCGTTACACAGAGACTGATCAAGGCTATGCTTTCCGGCTCCGCTGCTCCCTATTCGGATGGCGAACTGGAAGCCATCGCGAGTAATTGCACGGTCAAGGAAGATGCTGCGCGTAAGGTGGAGCGGGAAATGTCGAAACGTCTGGCGGCAGTGGCGATGAGCCATAGGATCGGGGACACCTTTGAGGCTATTGTCACGGGCGTCACCCCGCGTGGAACTTTTGTTCGCGTGTTGCAGCCGCACATCGAAGGATTGCTGGTTCAGGGGCAAGGAGTTGATGTTGGGGACAGATTGCAGGTGAAGCTTACACGGACGGATGTTCAGCGGGGGTATATCGACTTCGCCAAGGCCTAGGGTTGTGGCACGACCCCGGGATGGACGCTCGCGCCTACGATGTAAGGATCAACGCCAACCAGAGTGGTATTCGGATAGTAGTGGATGAGAATTTCCCGGAAGCTGGCTCCAGATTGGGCCATGGCTTTTGCTCCTCGCTGGCACAGGCCGATGCCGTGACCCTGGCCCGCTCCTTCCAGAACGACACCCTGCGTATTGCTTTGCGCGGCGAAGTTATTGCTGGGCACCGCATCCCAGCCGAGGCGGCGATCGATGTCGAGACGGGAAGCCTCTCCGCGTTGGCGCAAATCGGCAGCGTCGGCGCGAGACACTTGGCGGGTCCAGCGTGACGGACTGCGCTGACAGTAGTCGCAAACCACCGGGAAATATGGATAGGCCCGATAAGGCATCCCTACCTCTTCCGGCGTGCGTGTGCGTCCGCCACAGCTGCGGGTGAACATGGCGGCTACAGGTTGGTCACGATAGACCAGCACTAAACCTCGCGTGGCAAGGACGGCGCGAGCAGCCTTGCTATTTGCAAGCGCGGGCTCGCGTAGAAACTGGCAGTGGGTCGTGTCGCAAAAATCAAAATCGAGATGACGTTCTCGCGCAGCCACAACGTACGACCTTGTTGCTACGGACTGCGCTTTCAGTGCTTCCAGGGGCGCGTCCGGGTCACTCTCAGCCTGGACGACCGAAGCCACCGCCGTCTCCAGATCCATGCCAACAACCGAGACCAGAACGCCCGAGACGGATTTCACTTCGAGCACGCCATGATATTGACGGCTAATCTTTGCGGGGATTGCGAGCACGAAATCGGTTGCGCCGCCGCTACGGCTTGCGGCGCGAATTGCAGATGTTCGCACCATCTCATTGCCGATTTGTAATATCAGACCATCGCCAGACAAGTTAATGCTGACCGCATCCTGTCCGGAACTTCTTTCCAGTACGAAAGTCTTGCCCCCTGCTTGAATGACGACGGCTTCAGCGGGCGTGGCCTTCAAGGTGAGGTGTTGGGGGCCGAACAGGCCCAGCACGCCAATCCGGATGTCCTGCGCGTGGACGGAGCAAGCCACCAGCAGCGTGCAAATAACCCACTTAAGGTTGGACGGCATGTTCTCTATTTCCCGATCTCCGCATCGACTTGGCGACTTTCGCGGTGAAAAGCTTTTGACCGCGAAGACCGTGAGAGACCCTTGCTACTCTTCTAGCCGGCTTAGCATTTGGCCCGCGGTTACCGAGGCCTTGGCGCCTGGAACTCCGTGCACTCTGACCATCAGCAACAATTCCGGTTGCCCTGCGGGCGCCAACGCAACCACAAAGCCATCGCCTGGGGCGCGCGCGGAGTGCGTGCACGCTGCGGTCCCGGTTTTAACTAGCGCCGCGGAGTGCCGCAAGACCCGATCGACCTCCCATCCTGTTCCTTCCCGAGCGGACTGCGCCATGCCGGCGATCACTTCGTCCGCCCCCGGCTGGTTACGGCGACGATTCAGTTCCACGTAGGCGCGTGCCATGTGTAACGGAGAAATGAGCCAGCGATTCCCGATACCAATCAGGTCGGGACCAGACAATTCCGGCGCGGGCCGGTCCAGGCCAAATTCTGTCGCGACGGGAATCAAATCTCCGCTATGCATCTTCGCGGCAAGCAGGCGGAAGTAAGAATTGCACGAATCGGCAACCGCCAAACGCAGGCCGATTTCGCCGTGGCCGCGCGGAAGCCAGCAGCCACCGGCTTCTCCCTTGCACAGGTGAGTCGGATAACGAAACTGATGGGCCTCGCCATAGGCGACCGCAACGAAAGGTTTGATTAGCGAACCCAACGGAATCGGATGTTCCGGGTTATCCCAATGAGAAGCCAGCAAGGTTCCCGTCTGGGCATCCAGCAAGAGGAACGAGACTTCACTACTCTGGAACTCACGCTCCAGAAGTTGTACCGCTGACTGGGCATATAGCGAAGGTTCGGCGCTTCGAGGCGCTCCCGAAGCTGGAAGCAGCCCGCCAGTCGCCGGAACCAGCGCCAGACTCAAACCAAGAGCTCCAAGGATGGACAGCCCGATCTTTGCTATCGAGCCCATTTGTAAATAACCGTCTGCAACTCTTTATCGCCTGCTGAGCGAAACACGATTCTTTCAGACGAAACGGCGGACAGAGTCGAGCTTAAGCTTGCGATGTTTTCCGAAAAGAATTGCAGCGTTCTCGCGTTGCCTTGGCTACCTGCCTGGCCGATGTCCGGGCGGTCGACGGCGACGGTGAAGCGCGAGAAGTTTTCGCCTTCTCGTTTATGGTCGAAGCCCGCGACATATGTTGCGGGCTTGGCTTCGATTTTTCGGTTCACGTTGGCTAGCATGGCGCTGATCAGCGCGTCGTCGTCGGACACAATCAGGTATCTTCCGCGAACCGCGACTAACAGACTCCGAAGGCCGTCTAGTTCGTAGTGGCCGTTTGTTTGCCGCCAGCCCACTCCCAGGTCACCGGTTGTCAGATTTGCGCGAACGAAATTGGTTAAGGTAGTACGAACAGCAGCTTCACTCCAATCCGAGCCTCCTGCCAGAGCAACTGCCGAATGAATGTTCACAAATACACCGTTCGAGGCGCGCTCCGTTGATTGGACATGAAGCACAGCCTGGACAGAATTCTTTTTCAGCATTTCCTTGAGCGCAGATGACCCTTTGGAATCGGATGTGGGTTGCAAAGAGGGTTGGTCGATTCGCGTCTCCAGATCGAAGCTCGTGCCAGTCTCGCCAGAGGTCAATTGCGCTTGTGGCGCAATCTGTTTCGGTGGAGCTGGCCCAAGGTGCGGAGCCAGCAGCTTGGTTTCCAGCGGATCGAGGCAAAACTCAACCGACGGGCAGTCTCTAGCCTCGTAGACGCCGGCATTCTCTGGAATCAGGCGAACAAGATCAGCAACGGCAACGGATTCGTCAGCGGCTGCGGCTTCTGCAGGTCTTTTCAGCAGAACCCGCTCCTCCCGATACTCCCCATTGCTGCGGAACAAATCTGAAATCGCCGCAGCGTACTGTTTCATGTCGGTCACGTTCTGCTGTATCCAGTACGAGCGGAAGTACGGGCTGGGGACAATCTTGTCGAGATTCAAGATCATCCGCAGATCTCCGGTAGCGCCTGCCGCGGCTACTGATTGCGACCACCAGGGATCGGATTCGATGCCGCGGGCCTGGCCGCCAGCAGCGTTCCCGGCCATTAGCTGCAGCGCACTGGCCATCAAGTCTTCACGTGTCGATAAGAGCAGGTAATCTCCCCTGACGGCGAATGCGACTTCCCGTTCGGAGTCGGGAGCATGACGGACGTAGAATGTTGTCCCGCTGGCATTGCGGGTCTCAAACTTTGACCTGGCCTGCCAGAGCTGGCCTTGCATGAAGTTTGCCGAGGGTGAGCGGGTGATGTACAGAAACTGCAGTTTTCCGATGTCATATAGCGCGAGTGCACTCTCGCTCCCCGCGACCTGGCTCAGAAAATTCATGTCCGGCGGGAGACCAGCGGCGGTCGTGAACTGATTGCCGGCATCCCGCAAGCGCAGAAGAAGGCGGGAACGGGAAAAAACCTGGTAGTTGCTGCTGCGAAGCCATTGTTGCTTCTCTGGCGACCTGTTCCAGTCCGCAAGCAACGACGAGAAATCCTTCGCTTGAAGGTACAAGAGCGCTCCCGACGGAACAGACTTGGACAGTGGCGGTCCAGAAGCGGGCACTGTCTGAAAGGCCCAACCCAGCCCCACTGTCACAGCGGCGATTACGAGCGTAAGAAGGAGGTTGGCGTGCTTCATTGCTGTCTCGCTCCAGGTCGGTATTGCTGCTCTGTTTGTCATTGCGTCACGCCCTTCTTAGCCACGGCTCTGGCAGGCGTTGCGGCACGAGCCTGGAGTTTAGGATGCACCAGGCGGTCTTGCTCCAGCGCTTCATGCAGAATCGGCTGACGAGCTTCATTGAGCTGCTGGCGGCGGAGCTGGAGGCGTACGTCGGCGATCTTGCCGGCAATCTTCTGGCGGCTAGCGGGAGCTTTTTCCAGCCTGTGGGCGATTTGGAGATACGTCAAGGCTTCGTTCAGCCGATCACTCCTCGTCAATACTTCGGCCAGCGTCAAAGCGACCTGGGACTGTTGCGCAGGTGCCAGGTCCAGCGGAGCGGGTAACCAACTGGCGGCGCCTTCGTCCACCGCATCGTCGGTGTCAGAGGCAATAATTTCGTCTTCTCTGGTTGTGACAGGAGGAACCCGTCTCAGGAATTGCTGCCGAAGAAGCGGTTCGATCACACCGCGCGCGAATTGATCCGATCGCACACTGGCCGCCGCGAGAAATAATGGGATGCGGGCATCGTCGCGGGTTGGTGTATCCGCCAGGGCATTCCCCAGCATCTGGAACTTTAGGCGTGGTTCGCTGCTGCTTTGCGCGGCTTGAAGCCGGGCTTCGTAGAAGAAGGGCTGGTTCACCGCGGACGCAGATAATCCGCCTGCACCGGACGCGAGAAGGTTTAACTCAGTACTCCCCACTCTAATCGGGCCATGTTCCGGCTGATAGTGAAGACCGGCCAGCGTCAGCGCTGCTTGCGTTCGCACCGAGTACGCTACTTCCCCGCTTGACGCGATGGAAGCCAATACATGCTGAGCGGATCCTGCATTCTGGCCGGCGGCGAAAGTCGCTTTCGCCAGCCTTAGCCGGTAGACCGGGTCCCATGGAGCCGATTGAACAAGCTGTGCTAGAAACTCGACCGCTTCCGCGTTGTGGCCTGTCTTCTCGAGCAGAGCTGCCGCCGGATCCAGATTCTCGAACGGATTTCCTACGGCCACAACCATGCGGCGCAGCAATTCCACCCCGCCTGCGGTATCTCCCGCGGCAATGCGAATTTCGGCAAGACCCAGGAAATTGGCAGCCACTAGATTGTGTTCGTCAAGCTCACGCGCAAAAACAAACTCCAGAACTTTGCGGGCTGACTGTTTGTCCCCGCCTTCAAATAGCTGCCGGGCTGCTGTCCGCAGTACTTCGGAAGCGGGGGCGCTCTGCGGGTCGGAACGATACCCGGCAATCGTGTAGTCCAGCCTTCCTGTCTGCGCCGCAACCAGTAGTTCCAGGGGAATGAGTGCCGCCGCTTCCGCCTCGCGCGTCTGTTTGGGAAGAGAAGCCATGGCGGTGCCGGCCGCTGTGTATTGTTTCGAGGCGACGAGGTACTTTATCCAACGCACTCGCCACGAACGCAGGGACTGTTCCGCACCTTCTCTCTCCAATCCCTCCTGATTCGTCAAAGCCGCCTGTTTTAGATCCAGGACGCGTTGATAGATTGGTGCGCGTTGTGCCCACGGAATCCAAGGCACCTCCACGACGTCGGCAAGGACGGCAGTGGGGTCTGGCGCGACCGAGGACAAGTCCAGCAGCCAATCTGTTGCGGCTGCCGGATCTCCGGTCGCGACATAAGCGCTGCGCAGCAGGGCATTGGAGCGATAGTTGCCGTTGCGGTGAAGATAAGCACGAAGAAGCGCATCCACATCGGGGCGCAGATCAGAAAAAACTCGTCGAGTGCGTAGGTGATCGCATATATGCGCAAAATCTGTCCAGAAGCTTTCCGGTGCCTGCCCCTTAATCACTTGCTGCTGCAAAGCAGTGAGAGCCTGTCTCCACTGCGCCATAGCTTCGGCACGAGCACCCTGTTTGTAATACGCCAAGGCCAAGCGGTCACGAATATCAGCCTGCCCCGTCGACAACTCAAGTACGTGCTCATAGTCCGCAATGGCTAGGGCGGTATCTCCTTTGTCCATGTAGTAGTCGGCTACCGAGAGGTACCCGGAAGAGCTGGCGGGGCTTTGCTCCAGCATTGCGGGAAGGAACTCTTCTGGGTCGCCCTGTTTGGTAACGCCGCGGTACTCGCCATAGCGTGAGCCGTAGTAGAACCAGACGTTGCCGGCAAGCTGCTGCGCGCGGTCCACCGGTTTCGCCAAACGCTCGGCGATGGTGTTATCTCCGAGGGCGCCGAGAAAGGCGCTATTCACCTCTGGTTTTGGTTCCGCAAAATAGAGTCCGACCAGGGAATCGTACGCCTTCGACCAGACAGGAGTGCGTGTGCGACCACGGGATGAAACCAGTGCATGGGCAAGCGGCGCATCGCCGTTGGCAACTACAAAATTCGCCGCTTCCTGGCCCCAGGCGTTCCAGTTCGCGCCTCGTTGTACGAGCTCTTGCGGCCGGCGAGCTAGTAGCAGTTGGAATAGTCTGCGCTGCTCATCACCGTTTACATAGACCGGAGGGATGACGCTTAGAACTCGCAGTTCGTTTTCCGCATCACCTGCAGAGCGATATGCATCCGCTGCGGAGAGCCAAACCGAGTAACGTTGCAAGGGTTCGATGCGCGGCGCAAATTGCTCGAGCTGGGAACCCAACTCTGCGAATTTCAGACGCCGGCGCTGCAGGTCTATGAAGGAACGCATTCGCGCCAGGCCGACTCCGGAATTGGTTTCGCTCTGCATCATCACTTCGTAGCGCCAACGAGCTTCGAGATTTGCCAGACCCGCGGTCTGCGCAAGGGGAATCGCGAAGGTGTCCACGTCGGTCAGGCTCAGCGCGGCGCGCTTGGATTCGGCGAACGTGGCAAAGGCAACTTTCTCCTCGGGAGTAAAGTACGTGGCGACGGAGGCTCCCATTTCACCCAGGGCGCCGCGCATGACTTCGCGGGCAGTGCGGACACGGTTTTCCTGGGTCCTCTCGCGCCATTCTCGGTCTGTGATGGCAGCGATGCCTGCTTTGGCCAGCTGTTCCTTGATCACTGGGAGAGCTGAGGACGCCTCGTTGAGTGCACTCTGCAGCGTGGCATAGGCCTTCTCCTGCTGGCGCAGACGGGTCATGATGCGGGCGTAGAGGTTCGCGCCCGGTTGCGGCTGGGCGGTCGCCAGCAGATCAGCTCCAGCAGCAGCGATTCCCTGCTCGGCGAAGTTACGTGCCGGACCCAACATGCCCCACGATTCGAGGCGTCGTGCGACCTCGAAGTATTTGTCCGCAGTCTCGGGGGCGCCATCAATCAGCGCCACCTTGAGCGCTGCGACCACATCGTCGGCCCGTCCCTGACGCGCCCGGACTTCCGCGACCTTCTCCATCCATTTGGGGTCTTTGAAAGCCAGCTCGTAAATGCGTTGATAGTCGGCGGCAGCATCATCGAAGCGCATCAGGCGCTCTTCAAGATTCGCCCGGGCCTGGTGCAGGTCGACACGATCGGGCCGGATGGTGATGGCCTTGGTGTAGCTTTCGATCGCTGCAGGATATTGTTCGAGGCTGGTATCGATTTCGGCCAGCACCATCGGCCAACGATAGTCATGTGGGGATTGAGTAACTGTCCTGGCGTAGAAATCAACCAGTTGTTGCTGTCGCTGGTAACGCAGAGAGTAAAGTGCAGCCTCGGTCACCAGACCGGCGTCTTCGGGAAAATTGTTGATGAGTTCGATGTATTGGTCCACGGAGCCGGCGTGGTCCTTCATGCGGGTCAGGGCGGGAATCAAACCGCGGCGAAGAGTGGCGATTCTGGTCTTCCGGTCGTCTCCTGACAAAGGAGCCGCGCGGAAGACTGCAATCTTGTCGAGATAAAATTGTCGTAAGCCTTGGTCATCGCCTGCTTGGGCGTAGGTGTCGGCCATCGCGGCCAGATACTCGCCGTCGTGCGGGGTAGAGCTCAGCAGTTTGGCCAGAAGATCCCGTGCCTGCTGGTATTGCCCTGCCTCCGTAGACTTGCGGGCCGCCTCAAAGGTGAACTGCTTGCTTAGGTCCGGATAGGCGTCTTTCGCAGCCTGCAGCAGGACAGTAATTGCCTGAGGGTACATTTTGGTGCGCCAGTAGAAATCAACAGTTGAGCGCACGACTCCCATGATCTTTGGATTCTCGTGGTAAAGAGCTTCGACATTTCGCTGTGCTGACTGGAGATCTTTGTGATTCTCATAGAACTGAACCAACCTGTAGCGTAGTTGCAGGCGGTTTACGGGGTCAGTGGTGAGCACGGCTTGTTTTTCGAGGGCGTGCTGGCGCACCTTTTCCAGAGATTTCTGCGTGGCCAAGGTCTCCACGTCTTCCGCCGCCTCGATGGACATTGTGTTGTTGACGACTGAATCAAGAAAGGTTTCCATTTCCGGCTTGCGATCCTGCGCTTCCAGCACTCTCACTCGCAAATAAACCACCGCCATGGGAGGGTTGGAAGAGGTAACCAGTTTGGCAGTTTCCTGGTCGACCAATTCCCTAAGCTTCGGCCTCCGGGCCAGTTGCATCAGCCTTAAATCGGCTGGCGAATTTTCCTGACCGGCGAGTGCAACCTTCACGTATTCGGCGACTGCGCGCGGATAGTCGCGCTGATTTTCGTAGATTGCGCCGGCTTCATAGCTGTAGAGATTGTCGTCAGCGAGCTTCCTCCGACCCTCATTCAACAGACGGAGAGCGTTATCAAAGTCGAAATAGTCCCAGTAAATGCTGGCCGCTTCCAGATATCCGCCGGGCTGGCCGGGGACAATTGTGGGAATACGATCCCAGTAGGGCGCGGCTTTCCCGAATAGCTCACGGTCGGCATAGATGTCACCAATTCGCGCCATGATTTCCGTGTTGCCCGGGTTCGCCTGCAGCAGATTGTCCTCGATCTTCATGGCGACATCCGTTTGCGTCGGCTCAAAATAGGCCAGCGAGCGATCAACGGCGGAGGCAGTGCGGGCGGTTTCAAGATCCGCCGGATATTGGGCGGCTAGGGCATTTAACGCCGGCGCGCTCTGTTCAAAATGTGACTGCCACAGTTCAGCCCACGCCATGTACTCTCCCGCCGCAGGATTGGTGCGGACCAGCTCTTGCCATTGAGTTTGGCCAGCCTGCAAGTCTTGTCTCAGCGCAGCAAGTTCGGTTTCCAGCTGTCCGGTGCGCGACAAATATTCGAAAAATTGGTCGCGAAGATCTACTTCTTCGAACCAGTGCTGGCGAATCAGTACCTGCCAGGCTGCGTCATCGTATGTATGGGAATCGTGGTACGCCCCAAGCAGATTGCGCACGAAAATCGGATTGTGCGGGAACCGCTGGTGGGCATACTGATTCAAGCGCAAGTACAGAACGGGAGTACCGCCGTAGCCCACGTTCGCAAAGTAACGCTCCAGGCTGGTGCCGTTGAAAGTCTTGACTGCTTCCTGGGTCAGCGCCTCGAATTCCGCGTTCTTCTTGTAGCGTAGGTAAAAGCGCGCAAGCTTGTCGTACCAGGAGCGATCAGGAAAGCGTTGCATTGCGCGCCGGTAGACTTCTTCCTGCTCAGTGCCCAGGCGGTTCTGTTCGAGAAATATCGCCAAGCGTTCATAGAGGCCAGGATCGTCCGGGTTGCGGTCGATTTCACGCCTAAGGACGACCAGCGCTCCGGGAACCTGCTTCATCTGGACCAGGCGCGCGAGGTACCGTTCCAGAACGCGGGAATATTCAGGTGAGCGCGCTCCTATCTGGGTAGCAGCTGACGCTCTGCTGAGCTGGAATGCCTCTCCGCCCGTGCGGCGGGAAAAGTTGTCACCGCCTACTGAAGGCTCGTTTTCCGTTTCTCCATCTGAGGCACCCTGAGAAGCACCTGGCAAGTATTCGGGTGACCCTTCACCTCCGGTCACGCGCTTCCCCAACGGCATCTTCTGCGCCAGGGCAGAGAGTTCCTGAAGGACAGAATCGTAAATGGCAAACTCTTCCTGAGTTTTTTCTGTGCGTGCGTAAGAGTCCGCCATGAGCAGCGCGATATCCGTCCGCTGCGGAGCGTTGGAGAAGCTTGCCAGGAATTCATGACCGCCTCGGATCACGGCTTCGCTTTCTCCGGAGCCTGCATAAAAGTCCAGTAACTTGGCGTGCAGTTCAGGGCGTCTGGGCGAGTTGGGGAATTTGGCGTCCAGCATGGCCAGCAGTTCGGCGGCGCGCGAACGATGGAAATACGGAATGGCACGTTGCTCTTCCTCGGAGAATCTCGCGGCGGGTGACGTCGTGTTCAGAATCAGGGAAAGGATGCCATTCAGATACCCAGGGCCATCGTCCATGGTAGCGACGTCCCGGTATATGGAAAGTTCTCCACTGCCAAACTGGATCGGGCTCTCCGGTGCGGTGAGCAAAAGGCCGGTTAGTCCTTCCATCGCCCGTCCCTGCGAGTCGATGTCATTTATGCCTTTGCTGTTGTAGAGTGCAAAGTAATAGCGGGCGGACTCAGGGTATGCGTGAATGTCTTCCAGCAGGCGCGCGCAGACGTATAGCTGCTGCCCCGTCCACTCTGATCTGACTGATTCCTTATGTAGCCGGAACGACGTAATGGTTTGCTGCGCGGCGTCGAGCTTGCCCTGCTGTTGGTAGTAGTAGAAGAGGCGAGCCATGGCGTTCAGATCTTCGGGATTGGTGGCCAAGGCGGTGCGGGCCTGATCAAGAAATTTACGCAGGCTTTGCGTCTGGGTGAGCAGGTCGAAATAGCTCTTGACCAGCTCCGGAGCCCACAGCGGCTGGAAGGTCTGCTCATACACGGCCAGCCCTTGCTGCAGTGACCCCTGACGATACTCGACCATGGCCTTCGCTTTTACCGGAAAGATGCCATCGTCGGGAAATTGCTTGCGATAATCCGATACCAACTGGTTAGCCGCTACGTAATCCTTTTGCGATACCAGACGGTCGAGAAAGCGTGGATAGAGCGAGCGCTCTTGGGGATAGCGCGCCAACCAGGCACGGTACTGCGAAACTGACACTTCCTTCCCTAATCCCTGGTTCTGAATGATGCTGAAGATGCGCTCGAAAGCATGCCATGACTGCTGCTCTGTCGGGGATGTCAGTTCTTCCGAAGCCTCCGGGTGCGACTTAGCTATCACTTCAAGCGCTTTGATCTCATCCAGGGGGCGAACACGCCGGTGATAAAACTCGGCTAAGGCAATCTGAGCAGTTGCTTTGGATGATGCACTTTCAGCGTACATCTTCCAGTCCGACTCCGCCGCGGTGAAGTCGAGTTGCTGCTCATCCTCAAGAGCGCGCAAGGAATAAAGCTCGGCATGATTGGGCTGGGCTTTGATTAGTTCGCCGAGGGCCGGTCGGGTTTCGGACGGTGGTCTGCGGAACAGCACCGCACCACCCGGCAGGGACATGGCGCGGAAGAAGGCTGCTTCAATCACGTTGCCCGTTTCAATATTTCGGATCCACGACGGCAGGGCGCCAAGAGCGGAGGCCATCCACCCAGCCGTCACGACTAACACGGCAATTACGCAGAGGTGCAGTATGCGGCTGGTGAAGGTGCTACGGCAGGACTTCAATCTGCACCTCCTGGGTTCCGATGTTGTGAGCAATATCTTCCGCAGTTACGGTCAGCTTGTATGTGCCCGGAATCGTCTCTTCAGGAATGACGAGCTGTCCAGTGTTGACGCCCGCGCGTGCGTCCCAGTTGAGCGAAACCGGTGAGGCACCCTCCAGCCGAGCGGTCAGCGTGCGCGTACTTTGGGAGGCGCTTGCTTTCAGAGGCATGGTTTGGCCCCGGTGATAACGTTTTGTCTCCAGCCTGATCTGGACTACCGGTGGCTTGCTGGCGATGACAAATGTTTTGAATTCGCGATACGTATGGCCAATGCTGTCGCGCAGAACCAGGCGGACCGTGTAGGTTCCATCCTGCATGTCGTCGGGTGCCAGGAAGCGCGTCTGCCACACGTCTTCGCCGGACAGATAGCGGAGCTTTTGCACCAACCCAAAAGGAAATAGTGCTGTCACGGAGCGAATCGATTCGTCCGTCTTCACCCGCAGCACAGGATCGCCGGGCCGGATTACGCGTGGTCGCAAAAGAGCTCGGGGCACAGCCAGAAATGAGGTGTAGGGTGTCACGAATTTGTATTGGCGCGCCAGGCGAATGATTTCGTCGATGGTGGCCTGATCTTCTCCCTCACGCTGGATCTTTTCCAGCAAGGCATCGACGCGAGCTCTGGCCCATAGTCTCGGAAGCTGCGGATGGTTGCGGTCGTCCTCCGGCAAGTTCGCTTTGACTGACAGTTCCAGGGCTGCGCCGTCGCGCACACCCTGAACGGTAAAAGCGACGTTCTGTTTCGTGGCTTGGTATCGGCCTACCCAATATCGGCCGACCCACGACGCGAGCGAACCCGAGAACGCAGAATCCTGCAGCGGATAAACCGTGTCCACTGCAGCCTCGGGCGAGACTGTCAACCGCAATTGGCCGACAGGACTGCGCCCGATCTTTGAGAGGAAGGAATTCATCTTGAATTCGGCAGGCTCGGTCGAAAGCACATGCTCCAGCACTCCGTCCTGACGTGCCAGCAGGCTGAGCAGCGGCAGATTGGCGTCATCGCCGACTCCGAAGACGTAGGTACGGGGACGTTGGGTCTCCGGCAGATGCCGCCAATTCTCGACGTACCAACTGGCAAGCTTGCCATTCTGGATGGAGCGTCGTGTGGCGCCGCCGTCGCTCAAAAGGACGAGATAGGGACTGGAAACGCTGGACATCGAACATTGCAGCAAGGCCGACTGGAGGGCACGCTGCAGGTCCGTGCCACCGCGTAGCTTGCTGGAGCGGACAAAATCCAGGGCGTGTTGGATATTGGCCGGGTCCGCCGTCAGGGGCGCGGGCTGGAACGCCTGAACTTGATTGTTGAACAATAACAGATTGAAGCGGTCTGACGGCCGCAGCGTGCGTAGCAGTGCTTCCAGGGCCTGATAGCTGCGCTCCAGCTTTTCCCACTGCATGGATAGAGATGTGTCGAAGAGAATGACGAGAGTCTTCGGGGCGGCCAACGTAGCGCTTCCCGCAGTGCTCGGGACCAAATTCTTCCCGTAGCCGAGCAATGCTTCGGCTTCAAAGAACCCCGGCCCATTTGTGCTGCGAACGGAGATGTTTCCGTCGGTGAAGGCTGTCCGCTCAACCGGATTTCGATAGGTCAGCACTTGCAGTGTGTCGGCGCCGGCCTGGTCCAGATCGTAGGTCGAGACAAAATCTTCGGTCAGGTTAACGTTCTGACCTTCAAAGTGTCCGCTCACCAGGTGCGCGGTGTTCTGGTCGAGTTGCAGCGGAAAGACTTTGGCTGGGGCCTGGAAGTTTGTGATCCCGAGAGCCGAATGCAGTTCAAAGTTAATTCGCAAGTGGCGTGCAACCTGCGACTGGTAGGCGTCAGGGCGGAGTGGAATCGCAAAGTAGGACTTCAAGGTCTCGACTGGGATCGACTGGTGATACTCGAACTCCAGCCGCTTGGTTCCGTAAGGCTGGATGGGAACGATGCGTGCGCTGAACACGGAACTGCGCTTGGCTTCTTCCGATCCGCGTTCCCCCATTTGCAAGATTCCAGGATCGATCCTCTGCGCTCTGAGCTGGTTGTAGATCTCCTCTGCACGTTTGCGTTCCAGAACCACGGCCGGAATGCGGGTAGGACCATCCCACACCGCGAAGTCCGAGACTGTGGCCTGGCTGGGCAGGGCAAAAATGTAGTTCCCTTCTTCAATTGCGCTGGTGTGGTTGGCGAAAATCTGCTTGACGAAGACACGGGCGTCGCCGTTGTCGATGCGGATTGTGATCTCCATCTCTTCAAGGGAGAGAATCGCCGGATCGGGTTGCGCTTTATCGCGCGGAATCAGGATGCCTGCATCCGCCAGTAGCAGCGGGACGCGAGCAGTAACGCGAAAATGGTGAGAATGATGCGTTTCGTCTTCATGGATGCAGCTTCCGCTCCAGGATTCGCACCAGGCCGTTATCCGTGCCCACGTAGAGTAGCCATTCGCACTGGCGAGCGCGGTCACATTGGAGGACGGCAGGCCCTGCTCGATCGCAAACCAGCGTTCCGATTCCCGCTCGTACACGTAAAGCCCATGCCCCAGCGTTCCCGCGAATACGTGGTCGGGCGTGACCAGCATGGCGTTGGGATTGATTTCCAGTTTCACGGTTGCATATTCGAACGAGTGGAAGTGACCCGAGCGGTCCAAGTCCGAGAACACCGGCCCCGTAGGTCCCCACCATCCACTCTTGCCCGACCGGAACTACCGCGGTGATCCAGTTATGTTTCAGACCCGAGGTTGCGGTGGTGTAGTTGAGCTGCACGTCGCCCTTGTCGAGCAGGGAGAGGCCACCCAGAGTTCCCGCCATCAAAGCATTGCCCGAGACGCCGAGCGCATAGACGTGATTGTTGACCAGTCCCTGAAAGGCATACATGCTACGCGCGCCGCTGGAGTCTAGAAATGTCAGGCCCGCCGGTGTGGCCAGAGCCAGGCCATTCTGATAGGGCGCGACGTCGTGTCACATGGTCTGCTATGAGGCCGTCGGCGCGAGTGAGAACCTGTTCCTGGTTGCCAGCGGCGTCGAAGCGCACCAGCCCGTTGGCGGTCGCGACATCAACGGTTCCATCTTTGGTATTGGGAACGATGCGGTTCACACAAAACACGTGCTCGTTTTCGATATGAGTGACGGGACCATGATCAGATTCCAGCCGGTCAAGCCCGCGGTCGAAATATCCGACCCAGAGACGTCCTCCGCTATCCGTCGCAAGAGCCGAGATGTTACGGTCACTTAATATCGCGGCGCCCTGGCTGCAGGACTGGTTGCCAACCGAAGCCGCGCGACTCATGCGATAGAGGCCGCTGCGGGTGAGGGCATAAACGGCTTCGCCCATGCCGAACAACTGGCGCACTTCGCCCAGTTCGATGAGCCTGCCGAGTCGGCATTTCGACCGACGTGCTTCTAGCGGGACTGCAATTACTCCTTGATCCTCAGAACCTACCAGCAGTTGGCCCGGACTCGGCAGCAAGGCGGTGGCCAGAACACCGGGCGCCAGCGTGCGCGAAAAACGCCCGCGATCGAACACTGGCCACGCCAAGCACAGTGCCAACGTATGTCTTGTCGCCAGCGATCGGCGATGGACTGCACTTGCGGGTCGGGCAGGCCTTGTTGTTCGCCGAAAGACTGGGTCTGCCCGGCATGCCAATGCAGCACACCGCGACTCGAGCGTTCCCACCCAAAGGTCCGACTCGGTTCCGGCCAGGCTTGTTGACATACAGGTCGCTCAGAGTTGGGTGGAGAACCGTTATCTTCGTGCCGTCGTAGAGCAGGACGCCGCGCTTCTTCGTCCCGATCAGAAGGTGGCCAGAGGCCAGGGCAAGACCGATGTGATGGTGCGCGCATCAGCATCCTGCGGAAGGATTTGTCTGAAAGGCACGTCCGTTAAAGAGCAGCAAACCGTCCTGGGCGGTGGCGACAACCAGTTCCTGCTCTCGCGAGTCGGCAAGCACCGCGGGACGATTGCAACCAACGGAGAAGACGGCAGCTCCTGCCCCGCTCCGTAGTGTTTGAGCAGAGACCCGTTGACGTTGTATTGCGAGAGCCCGGCCGGGCCCGCGATATACAGGTCGTTGTGAAACTGCGCAGCCTGCAAAAAAACCGTCGGCGTGCTGATGGATTCGAAGAGCTTGCTCGGTTGATCGGGAAGGAGCTGAGACGGTAAAAGCGAATCTCGTCGTTCCGCTCGAACTTCGCGGCGTGCGTTTGTAGAGCGCGGCCGGCACGCCAGCTGACTAACGCCCGAACAAGGTAATAGAGCGATCCGGCTAGTCACCACCTTCGCCACGACATCTTGGCCTACGCGCATTTTAACACTCAGGCACTCAGATCCCAGAAGGCAGATTTATAAACCCGAGAAACAACACCTTAATGGTCGTGCAGGGCGGCGGCCAAACTGATCTTAATGAAATGGAATGAGACTTACGGGAACCGCTCGGACGGAAATTCGTGTCAACGGACATACGGTGTGTCGCGCCTGACACTGCAGTCGCTCATCAGTTCAACGAAGATCGTCTTCGAACTTCTTTGGTCAACCTCCATCTGCACGCTCGCAGGATGAAGCTGAGCGCGGAGGCGCAAGGTGACCCAGCCACTTTTCGCGTTCCGGGCCCTGGGGACAACTGTAAGGCAGGAAAAACTGCGGAACATCGTCGGGCTTCTTCCAGACTACGGTGTGTCCGTATTTGGGCCCATGGTCGATGTCCACATCCAGATACATTGTTTCCGACTTCCTGATTACGCTCGGGTCGATGAGAGACGCGACCAGTCAGCTCGTCCCACATCATCGACCAGAGCGAGGTCCCGGCCGGAGGCTTGTAGTCGAGGTACATAGCTTTCAGGTGATTGGCCAGCGGGCCGCCCGCCTGCACCATTCGCCGCATTAACCGTTCGCTGGACCAGACCTGGGCACCGGCCTCGAAGGGTGAGATCACGATCTGCCTTCCACGGCGCGCGCAGCACGATGGCTGCGGCCTCCGGGTCCCACCACCAGTTGAGCTCCGGGCCGCCGGAGCTGCTTCCGCCCATGATGTAGATGGCTTTGGTCAGCGGCAACGATTTCCGGATCCATGCGGATCGCCAGCGCAATGTTGGTCAACGGACCGGCACAGTAGAGCACGACTTCGCCGGGATTGGCGCGAATTGTGTCCGCGACGAAGTCGGCAGCGCGGCCAGGCTTGGGCTTGAGTTTCGGATAGCCACCGGGCGGCGCCCAGGTTTGCTTTGGGATTGGGAGCGTCAGGATTGAAGGACCCATGCCATCCGACGTAAGAGCCGTAGAGCGATTCGCGCAGTTCCTGCTCTCGGGGCGTGTTGAGCAGCGGCATTTCAGCACCCTTGATGACGGGAACATCCGGACCGCATTGCCAGTTCGTCGCCCCAGAGCGCAAATACGGTTGCAGGCTCCATCCACTGGTCGCCGCTCACGGTTGTGATGCCCAGTAGGTCAATCTGCGGAGCACGCAGGAGCATCAGGAGAGAGAGAAAATTCGTGCCTTGAGGGCCAGCGCTGTCCTGGTCGGCAATGACTTTGATCTTGTTCTGCTGGGCTGATGCAAGAGTGGCGAGCAGCAGAACGATATAAGCGACGCGACGTGGGAAGCTCTATGGCAGCTACGCTTGTTGGCTGCTGATCGGGGAGGCAGATCAGGACTTGCTGCGCACCGCCCACTCGGCGTCGAAGCGAGCCCGATCGTAGAAGGACTTCTGCGTTCCCACGCCGGTGGTTGAGAGTCCGGCGTACAGGTTGGCGCGGCGCACGGCTTCGCGTTCAGGAAAGCCCTTCACCGAGGAAGACCGCGAAGCTGCCGATAAAGGCGTCGCCGGCGCCGGTGCTGTCGACACTCTTAACCGGGAATGCGGGGAGGTGCTCCATGCCCTCCTTGCCGGCCAGCAACGAGCCGTTAGCGCCAAGCGTAATGATGACGCGGCGAATGCCGTAGGTCAGCAGTTTCTCCGCACATTTCTTTGCGTCTTCGACGTTCTTTACCGGCATTCCGGCAATGGTTTCGGCTTCGCTTTCGTTGGGGACAAAGTAGTCGAGGCCCGCGACGGCCTTGACGTCGATCGGCTGGCCTGGAGCTGGATTCAGGATGCAGCGAATTCCGCTCTTCCGCGCAAAGGCAACGGTGTAGTAGACCGTTTCCAGCGGAATTTCGAATTGAAGAACGATGCAGTCGACGGCTTTGAGCAAGTCGGCAGCCGCATCAACGTCGGTCGGCTTCAATTCGTCGTTTGCGCCCTTCACCACGAAAATCCGGTTCTGTCCGTTGGGCTCGACGAAAATCGGAGCCACCCCGCTGGACACGCCTTGGACCTGTTTTACATGCGTAGCATCGATGCCCAACTTCTTGAAATTCTCGATGGTCGCCGGGCCAAACAAATCGCTACCGACTCGGGCCACCATGAAGACAGTCGCTCCGCAGAGCTTGGCCGCGACTGCCTGATTGGCGCCCTTTGCCGCCAAAACCGAGGTCGAATTTTTGGCCGAAGATGGTTTCGCCGGGCTTGGGGAAGCGGTCAGGAGAACGTTGTCAGATCGATGTTCGCGCTGCCAACCACCGCAATTCGAGGAATTTTAGCCATATTCGGAGAACCTGCAGGTAGATTTGATTCCAGCCCGAAGTACAAAATGGAAGAAGGCCGAGTCTATTCAGCGGTTAGGTCTGTGTCAACGCAATGCGAGAAAATTACTCCCCGTAGGGCACCCAAATATTCTTTACTTGGGTAGCATGTTGCAGGAACCAGCGGCCTTCGCCTTGCTTTACGTCAAACCAGTCGATCGCGCGGCCTTCGTTGGTAAACACCTGCTTCAGATTTCCGACCGAATACGACTTGGCGGCGGCGGCGCTGGCTTCATCTGCGAAACACCAGATAGCGTCTGTATCGTCGTGTTCTGCCAGTACTTTGAGGAGCTGAGAAGTGTAGCCGGTGACGATGTTGACGGCTCCGCCGGGCAAGTCGCTGGTATCGAAGACCTGGTATAGGTCAGAGCTGATCAAGGGATAAGTCTCGGAGGGCACCACGACGGCGGTGTTACCGGCGGCGAGCACCGGCATGACCAACGACAAGAACCCGAGCAGCGGGGCATCGTTCGGACAAATGACCCCGACCGTTCCAAGAGATTCATTCATCGCCAGCGCGACATTGCGGAACGGAGGGTTGTGGACTGCTCCGTCAAACTTGTCCGCCCATGCGGCGTAGGAAAAGATGCGTTCGATGCCAAGCGACACTTCGGCGGAGGCCTGTTTTTCTCCGACCACGGCGGCCAAACGTCGGGCAATCTCTTCACCTCGCTGCGACAGATTTTCTGCCATGTAGTAGAGAACCTGCGCGCGGGCGTGCGCTGTGCTTTTGGCCCAGGCCGAAGCCTTGCGAGCCGCCTCGACGGCGTTGCGAATATCTTTCCGATTGCCCAGCGGGGCCTCGCCCAGGAGCCGTCCATCGGCGGCTCGTACTTCCATGCTGTAGCCGGAGTCGGGGCGCGCCTGTTTGCCGGCGATGTAGAGCTTTACAGTGCGGTCGATTGCGGGTGTGGCCGAATCTGAGTCGTCGCTTGATTTCTCAGCGGGAGCTGGCTTCAGAGCAGGCAGTGCCGGAGCATTCTTGAACCAGGCAGGCTCGAGATACTCAAGCAAGCCTTCCCTGCCTCCTTCGCGTCCATAGCCACTCTCGCGGTAACCGCCGAATCCGCAGGAAGCGTCGAACAGATTGGTGCAGTTGACCCAGACCACTCCAGCTTTGAGTTGTGACGCCACGTGCAGTGCGACATTGAGGCTTTCGCTCCAGACGCACGCGGCCAGTCCATAGACCGTGTTGTTCGCTAGCTCAACGGCCTCGCTGGGGGTACGGAATGTCATTGTGGCGAGCACCGGACCGAAAATTTCCTGCTGGGCGACGATCGACGTGGGATGGACGTTACTCAGCAAGGTGGGCGGATAGTAGAGTCCGCGCGACGGCAGCTCGATTTGCGGTTGCCAGCAGGTCGCGCCTTCCGCCACTCCCTGGTCTACCAGCCGCTTGATGCGGTCCAGCTGCACTCTTGCCACGATGGCGCCAATGTCGATGGACTTGTCGAGCGGAGCGCCGGCGCGCAGCGTGCTCATGCGGTCGCGCACTTTCGCGATGAGCGGCTCAGCGATGCTCTCCTGCATCAGCAGGCGGGAGCCGGCGCAGCAGACTTGTCCCTGATTAAACCAGATGCCGTCGACCAGGCCTTCAACCGCGCTGTCGAGATCGGCGTCCTCAAAAATAATGAAAGGCGACTTGCCGCCCAACTCAAGAGAAAGGCGCTTGTGGCTAGTCGCGGTGGCGCTGCGGATGGCGCGTCCGACCTCGGTCGAGCCGGTGAACGCAATCTTGGCGACGTCGGGATGCTTTACCAAGGCCTCACCAGTGGAGCCGTCGCCGGTCACGATGTTGACCACTCCTGGCGGCAACCCGACTTCCTGACAGATTTCGGCGAAGGCGAGCGCCGTCAATGGAGTGAACTCCGCCGGCTTCAGAACGACCGTGTTTCCGGTGGCGAGTGCCGGCGCAATTTTCCAGGCCAGCATGAGCAACGGAAAATTCCAGGGGATGATTTGTCCGACGACCCCGCAGGCGGTGTACCCGGGAAATTCCTGTTCCAGCAATTGCGCCCAGCCGGCATGATGATAAAAGTGGCGAATCACCAGGGGAATGTCGATGTCGCGGCTCTCTCGGATGGGCTTACCATTGTCCATCGTCTCCAGAACTGCCAGACGGCGGGAATGTTTTTGAATTGTTCGCGCCAACCCATAGAGATGGCGAGCTCGCGCGTGCGGAGTGAGAGCCCGCCATTTCGGCAGGGCTGTGCCGGCAGCTCGGACGGCAGCGTCAATATCCGCAGGCGATCCCTGGGATACGTCGGCGAGCTTCTCGCCGGTCGAAGGGTCGGTAGTTTCGAACCACGCTCCCGCCACCGGCTGTTGCCAGGCGCCGCCAATGAAATGTCCGAAGCGGCGGCTGTGATGATCGAGCCAGGTGAGGGCCTCCTTCGGGTCCTCCGGCGCGGGACCGTATTCCATGGCGACGAATTTTTCAGCAATGCTCATCCCAGTGTGCTCAGTTCCTCCGACTCTAAAACCGACAGTTCGTAGAGACGTAGCTCACGTCTTCCACGCTGCCAAAGCCGAGACGTAGCGAGCTACGTCTCTACAGACAGGTCACTCTTCGACACCACCTCGCGACATCAAGCGATCGGATGACGATAATCGGCCGAGTAGCGCCCGGTCACGTGGTGTTCGAGTTGGCGCTCGATGTCATTCAACAGGCCACTGGCTCCGAAACGGAACAGCTCCGCTCTCATCCATGATGGGCCGAGTTCTTCTTTCATCAGGGCCAGCCATTCAATCGATTGTTTCGCTGTCCGGATGCCGCCCGCGGGTTTGAAGCCGACCGCCATACCGGTTTCCTGCGCGTATTCGCGAATGGCACGCGTCATCACAAAGCCGACGGGCAGCGTTGCATTGGTTGGTTCCTTGCCAGTGGAGGTCTTAATAAAATCGGCGCCTGCCATCATAGCGACGAAGCTGGCGCGCGCAACATTGCGCAGCGTGAGCAGATCGCCGGTGCCCAGAATCACCTTCATGTGAGCCGAGCCGCAGGCCTGCTTAAAGGCAGCAATTTCATCGTAGAGGGCCTGCCATTTGCCGCCAAACACGTGAGCTCGTGTGATGACCACGTCAATATCGTCGGCACCAGCTTGCACCGAACGTCGAATTTCTGCCACGCGTTCGGTCAGCGGAGAAAGGCCCGCGGGGAATCCGGTGGAAACCGCGGCCACCCGCACGCCGCTGCCATCGAGCGCCCGCACGGCCGTCTCCACAAAGGTGTGGTATACGCAGACGGCGGCAACCTTAATATTTAACGCTTGGATGTCCAGGCGCTTGACCAGGTCGTCCTGGAGCGGGTGTCGGGCTTTAGCGCAGAGGCGGCGTACGCGCTCTTCGGTGTCGTCGCCTGACAACGTCGTGAGGTCCATGCAGGAGATGGCGCGCAACAACCATGCCGCTTGCCATTCTTTCTTTACGGTGCGGCGAGCGACGTGACTCTGCGCACGGCGTTCGACCGCGCTGGTGTTAACGCGAACCTGTTGCACCCAGTCCAGATTCAGGGGAATACTGTGATTCGAGATAAGCGGACGTCCGGCAAGCGTGGCGATGGTTGATTCCGTCGTTAGATGACGATCGCTCAAGCTGTCCGCAACGCCGTGGCGGGTTCTATTCTCAACTGACATCGAAATCTCTCTGATGAACACTGCGCTCGCGACTGCAATTGTACGGCAGACAAGGATGTGGGCGCGAGCGTCCGTTCGGCTGCCTCATGGCAGGCTCGCTCGTGCTGGCCAGCGGCACGAATCGTGCAAAGACCGACGATGCAGGGATTGACGACGCACGGGCGGGACGCCCGCGCCCACATTGGACTTTGGCCTTGACATGATTTCACTCTGGAAGCTAGGCTCGACGCCTGCCTCTTGGAGAAACCCAATTCTGAAATATTTGAGACACTTCTGTCTTCGAGTCGCTCCCCCTGCACTTTTACTCCTGATCTGGCTGGTTGCAGCAATTCCCGGCTCTGCAGCCGCCAAGAAGATCATTTTTGATACCGATCCGGGGAGCGATGACGCGCTGGCCTTGATGTTGGCCCTTAACTCCCCCGAACTTGACGTCCGCGCTATCACCGTCGTTCCCGGGAACGTGACAGCGGGTCAAGGCCTGGAAAATGCTCTGCGGATGGTCTCTTTGGCCAATCGCTGTGATATCCCTGTCGCGGCCGGGGCGCAGCATCCCCTGTTTCAAAAGCTGGTTACGGCGGAGTTCTGGCATGGCAAGAACGGTCTCGCCAATGTGGAACTGCCGGCTAGCAAGTGCAAAGTGGACTCGCGCTTTGGGCCTGACTTGATTATCCAACTTGTGCACGCTGCCCCCCATGAGATCACTTTAGTTCCGGTCGGACCTTTGACAAACATTGCGCTGGCCGTCGAAAAAGATCCTTCGCTTGCGCTTCTGGTGAAGGAAGTTATCCTGATGGGAGGTTCGATCAAGGGCGGCAATGTGAATGCCGCGGCTGAAGCCAATATCTACAACGATCCGGAAGCCGCTCAAATCGTTTTCCAAGCAGGCTGGCCCCTAACCATGGTCGGTCTGGATGTTGGCGACAAGGCGTTGTTCTCGCAAAAGTATTTGGACCAATTGGGGCAAACCCATGGTCCGGTGAATGACTTCATTTATGCGGTGGCCAAATATTTGATCGATCTTTCAGCGCAGTTCGGCTCGCCGGGCACACCGATGTACGATCCCATGGCGGTTGGTGTGACCATTGATTCGACCCTGGTGAAAGCTCCAGAGATGCATGTGGATGTCGAAACGCGGGGCGAGTTCACCCGCGGCGAAACCGTGGCGAACCGCAATGGTTATGTGGAGCGGAATGTACTCCGCGGCGACCGTTATGTGATCGAGGGTGTGGACAAGGTCACGCCCAATGCGAAGGTTTGCATTGACGTCGAGGCAGACCGGTTCCTGCAGCTTTTTGTTTCCAGGATCAAAGGCAAGTAATTATTGAGGACAAGGCCACCACGATGCCATCAGGAGTTCCAGATCGACGTCAGTTTCTAGGAGTAATGGCGACTATTGCAGCAATAGCGGCAGGCGGCAAAGGCGAAGCTCTCAACGCGGCGTCCAGCGCTTCTGCGGTGCGCTGGCCCAAACTGGCAGGCAGTCCTGTACTGGACAGCCTTCACCCGGTGATTGAGCACTCTCGCGATGTACGCACCAATGTCGACAAAATAGTTGAAGTAGCCGGATGGATGGCATACGAAGAACTGCCCATGCCGGATTATCAGATGCCTTTCGGAGTGGGACAGGGGAGTGCCGACGATGTGATCGACTTCATTCTGACGGCCGACTGCGTGGATACCGCCTTCACCGATTTTTCTACCCATGTGAAGTTTCAGGTTGACTACGCCGGGCGGCACTGGTCGGACTCCGACGGGCTTTTTGCCTGTATGAAGCGGGCGATGGACAACGGGATTCCAATCCTCGATGGCAAGTTTCTCGCGCAGGTGACTCGTCCTGAGATGGAGCGCATTTTTGCCGCCAACATCGAACTACCGATGCTCGACGAAAAGATGGAAATCTGGCATCAGGTGGGCGCGGTGCTAGCCGAGAAGTACAACGGACGCTTTCACAACTTTATTAGGTCTTGCCCTCCCCGGCTTTATGACAGCGGCACGGGAGTGATCGACCGCATGGTAAGAGAATTTCCGCGCTTCAACGACGTCAGCCCCTACGACGGCGCCACCATCAAGTTGTATAAACTCCCCCAACTGGGAACCTGGTTTGTCTATTCGACGCTGAAAAAGAGTGGGCAGTTCCCTCTCTCCGACGTAGACAAGATGACGGCGTTCGCGGACTACATCGTTCCGGTAGCATTGCGACTCCTCGGGATCGTTAGCTATTCGCCGGAACTTGAGCACGCGATCAACACCTATCAGATGATTCCGCGCGACAGCCGCCAGGAGGTTGAAATCCGGGCGCACTGCATCTATGCGACCGCACTCCTCTCGGAAGAAGTCAACAAACTACGCCCGAAAGACCAGCAAATCATTATTCCGCAGATCGACGCCCGCCTGTGGACCCACTATCACACGACGTGGTGGCCGCATCATTTGACCAGGACGATCATGTATTGAACATTGATCGCGGGGGCCCATGAAACGTTCATTCTTCCTTGGCCGCACAATGCAGGTCACGGTATCACTCCTTGTTTTCACTGGATGCTTGGCGTTTTCCGACGAATGGAAGGCTCGCCATCCCCTTGTCTCGCCTACCGGAGTAATGAACCTTTCCGAGCCTCCGGCGCCGGAAGAGATCTTTTTTCCGGGGCCTTCTGGAGCCTCTGACGTTTGGCTGGCAGGTCTGAAGGCATGGCGCGCCGACCGCCGCACCCGCCTGCGATACGACGGATCGCAATACGACCGGCCCGAGCTGGCATGGACTCAGCAGATATTCTCGCAAGTGCAACTGCTCATCTGGGACCGGACTTTTTATGACCCAGAGACTGGCGAATATACCGTCGACCGCTTTCTTGCCGACACGGAGACCCGCATCGGGCCGATTGATGCCGTATTGATCTGGCACGTTTATCCCAACCTTGGCGTGGACGGCCGGAACCAGTTCGATCTTCTGCGCGATCTCCCGGGTGGCATTCCCGCGCTGCGTGAGATGGTGAAGAAATTTCACAACCGTGGCGTGAAGGTATTCTTCCCCATCATTGCCTGGGATACGGGTACGCGCGAGGAAGGAACGCCACCCTGGGTCGCCATCTCGCAGCTGCTCAAAGATATTGGGGCGGACGGTCTAAATTTTGACACTCTCGAAAGTGTTCCCATCCAGTTCAAATCGGCTTCACACGCTACCGGACATCCGCTGGCGCTTGAACCGCAATTCGATATTCGCGACGAATCGATCGCATGGGCCAACCTTGGCTGGAACGACTGGGTGACGTGGGAGGGCAAGGAATATCCCTTTGTGCCTATGGTAAGCAAGAGTAAGTGGTTCGAGCCGCGGCACATGGTCAACGTAACCGATCGCTTTACCCGCGACAAGACTGACAGCCTGCAGCACGCTTTCTTTAACGGACAGGGTTACGCCACACTTGATAATCTCTGGGGCTTCTGGTACGGAACCACCCCGCACGACGCCGAAGCCATTCTGCGCTTCACACGGATCGAACGGGTTCTGGCGGAGAACTTGCGAAGCCCAGACTGGGAGCCGCATTTCGCGACTTTGCAAGCGGGTGTTTTCGCTAGCCGGTTCCCCACGGCCGCGAGCACACTGTGGACCATCGTCAATCGCAACGAGTATGACAGCACGGGAGAGCAGATTCGCACGGCTCATCGAACGGAGATGCACTATTACGATCTGTGGCACGGCACTGAATTAACGCCCACGGTGCACGGAAACGAAGCCACCCTCAGCTTCAGCGTTGAGGGCCTGGGGTTCGACGCGGTTCTGGCCACGGAGCAGCCGGCGGCCGGTCCCGTCAAAGAGCTTCTTACTTTTATGGCCGAGCACTGCCGGCGTCCACTCGCGAGTTACTCGCGGGAGTGGAAGCCCCTGACGCAGACGATGGTGGAGATCTCGGCTACGAAGGTGGCGCAGAGTGCTCCTTCCGAAATGGTTCGGATTCCGGGCGGAGACTACGATTTTCAGGTGCGAGGGATTGAGATCGAGGGCGGAAATGATCCCGGCGTTGACGTCCAGTATCCATGGGAAGATGTCGCGAGGCGAGCCCATCGCCACCGGGTTCATGTCTCCACCTTCTATATCGACCGCACTCCAGTGACCAATGCCCAGTTCAAGAGCTTTCTCGACGCCAGTCACTATCACCCAAGGGATGACCATAATTTTCTGCGGGACTGGAAGAACGGAAGCTACCCCGACGGCTGGGAAAAGAAGCCTGTGACCTGGGTCTCTATCGAAGATGCCCGCGCCTATGCGGCATGGGCGGGCAAGAGGTTGCCTCACGAATGGGAGTGGCAGTTTGCCGCGCAATCAGAAGATGGCCGGATCTATCCCTGGGGCAGTGAGTGGAATTCAGAGAAAGTTCCGGCGGCAGACCGTGGACATGCCATGCATGCACCTGCCGATGTGGATGCTTTTCCCCAGGGAGCAAGTCCATTCGGCGTTCTGGACACGGAAGGAAACATTTCGCAGTGGACCGATGAATACCGGGACGAGCACACTCGCGCCGCCATCGTCCGCGGTGGGGCTTCGTATCAGCCTACGGGATCTATCTGGTATTTTCCTCAAACTTACCGCCTCGACGAGCATCAGAAATATCTATTGATGTCGCCGGGGCGCGACCGCACTGGGACGATCGGCTTTCGCTGTGTGGTGGACGCGCAGTAGGTTGAGCTGAGGGCGAGACGTAGCAAGACATGTCTCTACAACGAGCACCAAAGCAGTTCCCCTGTACAAAGGCAGATCGTTGTATCAGAATGAACGGCAAAACTCCGCTTTGAGTGCGGAGTCTGTGGTTTGCGGTTGGGGGGAACAACGGCTTTGTACTTCAGGCCCGGGACACTCGATGAAGCGGTTCATGTGCTGGCTGCACATGGCGGGCAAATCTTGTCGGGCGGCACGGATTTCTACCCTGCCTTGGGTGATCGTCCTCTTCCTGTTTCAGTAGTCGACGTCTCTGGCATATCCGAAATCAAAGGCATCGCGGTCGAAGCGGACTATATCCGTATTGGTGGCCTCACCACGTGGAGCCAGGTGATTGCGACTCCGCTGCCTCGATGTTTCGACGCACTGAAGAGCGCTGCGCGGGAAATTGGCTCGATTCAGATTCAGAATCGGGCAACGGTCGCTGGCAACCTCTGTAACGCATCACCCGCCGCCGACAGCGTGCCTCCGCTTCTAGCGCTCGACGCCGAGGTGGAACTGGCTTCGGTCGCGGGATCGCGTCGTCTGCCCCTCGCCGATTTTATTGTCGGCAACCGGAAAACGCTTCGTCGTCCCGACGAGGTTCTGAGCGCCGTGGTTGTGCCCCGCCACCTCGACGATCCTGCATCCGCGTTTGTGAAGCTTGGCGCACGGCGCTACCTGGTGATTTCGATCGCCATGGTAGCGGCGATCGTAAGAGTGGAGACAGACGGGTCCGTAGCGGAGGCCCGTGTAGCTGTCGGGTCATGCTCGGCCACCGCGCAGAGGCTCACTACACTTGAGACTGCCCTGGTCGGCGCACCGGCGCGAATCGGGCTGGGAATGCTCGTTTTGCCGGAACACCTCGTTCCGCTCTCACCTATCGATGACGTCCGCGCAACTGCAAGTTACCGGAGCGATGCCGCGCGTACTTTGATTGGGCGTGCACTTGATGCTTGCGTGGGGAGTGGCTGATATGGCAACGACAACTTCTTCCCAGTCCGGAATTCAGATTTCGATCGCCTTTTCAGTAAATGGCAGAAGCGTCTCTGCTTGCGTTTCTCCTGTGGAACGGCTCTCCAAGGTACTGCGCGAGCATCTCGCACTAACCGGAACCAAGGTCGGCTGTGATGCGGGCGACTGTGGCGCTTGCACCGTCCTGGTGGACGGCGAGCCGGTATGCTCCTGTCTTGTGGCCGCAGGGCAGGTTGAAGGGCGCGATATCACGACCGTCGAGGGACTCGCCGCACGCCCGCCGATTTGCGATCAATTACAGAAGTCATTCCTACGCCACGGGGCGGCGCAGTGCGGTGCGTGCACGCCAGGCATGCTGGTCTCGGCAACTGCGCTGCTGGAGCGGAATTCCGCGCCGACGGAAAATGACGTCATGGACGCTCTCGGCGGCGTGCTCTGCCGCTGCACCGGCTATCGCAAGATTATTAGCGCTGTGCTCGATGCTGGCTCTCGGAATAGCCCGGAGCCTTCGCCTTTGGCTGGAGACGCTGTTGGGAAGAGGTTAGTGCGTCTTGACGGCAAAGGCAAAGTAAACGGCGCTGAGATTTTCGGGGCTGACGAAATTCCTGCCGGAGCGCTTGTCGTCAAGGCAATTCGCAGTCCTTATTCACGTGCGCATTTCCGCTTCGGCGATCTTGACGCTTTCGTGGCTGCACATCCGGGAATAGTGCGCGTGCTGACCGCGAAAGACATACCCGGCGAGAATTGCTATGGAGTAATCGCTCGCTTTGCGGACCAGCCGGTGTTTGCAGAAGGTGAAGCCAGATTCCGAGGCGAGGCGGTGGCCGCTGTAGTGGGAGAAGTAGAGGCCATCGAAGCCCTCGACCTTGCAGCTTTTCCCATAACCTGGGAGGCGCTGCCCGCGCTGACTACGATTGCCGCCGCGCTCGCACCCGATACACCCCGCATCCACGCTCACCGCGGAGAGAATGTACTGGTGCGAGGCCGGGTGGTTCGTGGCGACGTTGACAAGGCGTTGGCCGAAGCTGACGTGGTTGTCGAGGGCGAATATGAAACCGGTTTTGTCGAACATGCCTACATCGAACCCGAAGCGGGCTTTGCTCGGCGTGTCAGGGACGGAATCGAGGTTCAGGCGTGTACTCAAGCCCCTTACATGGATCGAGCCGACATTGCAAAGATTCTTGGGATCGCTCCCGAGGCGGTGCGAATTATTCCGACAGCCGTTGGAGGTGGTTTCGGCGCGAAACTCGATCTATCGGTGCAACCGTTTGTTGCGCTCGCGGCGTGGATTCTTCGGCAGCCAGTGCGAATGGTTTACTCTCGGCAGGAATCGGTGGTCTCAACCACCAAGCGTCACCCGTCCAGCATTCGTCTCCGTGCTGGCGCGACACGTGACGGCAAGCTGACAGCGATGGACTTCACCGCCGATTTCAATACGGGAGCTTACTCCTCATGGGGACCGACAGTCGCGGCACGCGTGCCTGTCCACGCATCAGGGCCTTATCACGTTCCGCACTACCGGGCGCTGACGCGCGCCGTACACACGAATCTAGTGCCTGCGGGAGCTTTCCGTGGTTTCGGGGTCCCTCAAACGGCAATCGCTCAGGAACAGCTTTACGATGATCTCGCAGACCGGCTCAAGATTGATCGGCTGGAATTCCGCATCATCAATGCGCTAGATAATCAAACTCAAACCGTCACCGGCCAGGTGCTCGGCGAGGGCGTGGGGATTCGAGCCTGCTTCGAGGCTTTGCGGCCGAGATGGACAGCCGCCCGCGCCGAGGCTGCGGAGTTCAACGCGCAAGCATCGGGTCCGCTTCGCCGAGGAGTGGGCGTGGCAGGCATGTGGTACGGGTGTGGCAACACTTCCCTTCCAAATCCTTCGACCGTTCGCGTGGGATTAAAAGCGAATGGCAGAATTGCGCTTCATCAGGGCGCGGTGGATATCGGACAGGGTTCCAACACCATCGTGACCCAGATTTGTGCCGACGCGTTGAGCGTTCCCATCGATCGTTTCGATCTGGTTTCGGGCGATACTTCGATTACGCCGGACTGCGGCAAGACGTCTGCATCACGCCAGACCTTCGTTACGGGAAAAGCCGCTCACATGGCCGGCACGGAATTACGGCTTGCTATCCTGAGGCTGGCGGAGGCCTGTAAGTGCGCAGACGTTGTTCTTGGAGACGGCAGCGTCACCGTCAAAGAAGATGGGAAGCAGCGCACCATCCCTTTGCGCGACTTGCCGCTCGATGGGCATGGCTACGTATTGACCAGCGAGGCCACTTTCGATCCACCCACCAGCCCGCTCGACGAAAATGGCCAGGGCATCCCCTACGCCGTATTCGGATTCGGAGCGCATCTGGCAGAGATTGCCGTGGATACGGAACTAGGCACAGTGCAGGTGCTGCACATCACCGCCGCTCACGATGTAGGCCGGGCCATCAATCCGACGCTCATTGAAGGACAAATTGAAGGCGGGGCTGCACAGGGGTTGGGGATGGCGCTGATGGAAGAATTCTTTCCAGGTAAGGGCGATAATCTACACGATTACCTGATTCCCACCGTTGGCGATATGCCTCCGGTTGAATCGATCCTCATCGAGGATCCATCGCCGATCGGCCCTTTTGGCGCCAAGGGGATCGGCGAGCAAGCGGTGATTCCGACGGCGCCTGCAATTCTCAACGCGATCCACGACGCGATTGGTGTGCGCATCCACCGCGTGCCCGCAACTCCAGACCGAATACGCGGAGCTATTCTGGCGGCTCGCATGGAAGAGAAACGTGTCTGAAGACGACGCCATCCGATGCGATGCCTGCCCCGTCCTGTGCTACATCAAGCCGGGTAGGACAGGCGCGTGCGATCGTTACGGCAACGACAACGGACAACTGGTCCGGATTGATCCGCACGTGGTGCTGGATCGCGCCGTGACCCGCGGTGATTCGGTGGTTCCCTTTCTGGATCGCGATCGGGATTGGGACGGCAGCATTGTCAGCGGTCCAGACAATTTCGTCACCGCCATCGGCGCGGGAACGACCTATCCCGATTACAAGCCTGCTCCGTTCATTATTTCTTCAGCGGTACAAGGCGTAGACATGGTCACGGTCGTCACCGAGGGGATATTCAGTTATTGCGGTGTCAAGCTGAAGATCGATACCGACCGGCATCTGGGGCCGGAGACAAATACGGTGCGAGCGCAAGGCGAGCCCGTTGGCCACGTCACGACTAGCGAGTATGGTTCACAGATGCTCTCGCTGGGAGGCGTCCGCCACCTCACGGGTGGTAGTCGTCAGGAAGGCACGGCGACCTGCGAGACATTGCTGAATCTGTGCAACCGCAAGGCGGTCGAACTCACGATTGATGGCGGCGCGACGGTGATCGTGCAGGCGGGCAACCCACCTGTAGTGGACGGCTCGCAGGAAGAACGCATGCGCGTGGGCTGCGGTTCGGCCACCATCGGCATGTTTGCTAAACAGTGGTTTGGCAAGGTCGACGAGGTAGTTGTCGTTGACGACCACATCACCGGCGTTCTTTCCGAGCACCAGGCCGGAAAGCTGTTGGGTGTACCCGAGACTGGCATCAGGATGAAGGGGCGGCGCTCCACGCCGGGCCGCTACTTCCGCGTGGCTGAACCCGGAACTGCCTGGGGCGGGACGAATATCGAAGACCCTCTTTCTATTCTGCAGAATTTCAATCCCAAGATCGCCTGGCCTAAGCTCCGATTGCTCATGGTTAGTACCACGGGCGAGCACTACGCCTATTTCGAACTGGATGAAGCTCTCAAGCCAGTAGAAAAAGAATTGCCCAGTTCTCTTGGTGAATCGGTCGCACGGATCAAAGAGAATTGCGAACCAGCTCTCTCGACAGTGCTCTTCATGGGTGGAGCGGGCGGGTCGCTCAGAGCGGGGGTCACGGAGAATCCGGTGCGGCTGACGCATTCCGTGAGAGACGCGCTGACTCGTGTAACCTGCGGCGGTGCGCCAGTGTACGTCTGGCCCGGCGGCGGCATTACCTTCATGGTGGATGTAACCAGGATGCCAGAGAACGCGTTCGGTTATGTGCCGACGCCAGCACTGGTTGCGCCCATAGAGTTCACTTTAAAGATTAAGGACTACGCGGCTCTCGGCGGCTACATGGATCACGTTCGCCCCCTGGACTCCATCATGCAAGGCGAAGGCCGCCGCCATCTCTCTGCACTTCCAGAAAATCCGTGGCCCCTCGCTCAACCTAAGAATTCGAAGTCCGAACCAGACTCCGATAACCCAGGGTCCGATCAATGAGACAACGAGCCCAGATCGGGCGTTTCCCGGACGGCCGTCGATTGCACTTGCACGACGGGCCCATCGATTTGATCGTTGAAGCTTCTGGAACTCCTGGCGAGATCAACGCGGCGTATTGTGCAGCCGCGGAACGGTTCGTTACTGTGCTCGATGAACTCTGTGCTGAGCTTTCGTTTCTGCGACAGCCCGCGCGAAAAGACGGCCGTTTGCCTGTGGGCGTCATCGCAAAGCGCATGTTCGAAGCGGTTGCTCCCTACTGCGAACGAACCTTCATAACACCGATGGCTGCCGTGGCTGGCGCAGTTGCCGAGGAGATTCTGGGCACGATGACATCTGCGGCGCAGTTCTCACGGGCCTATGTGAACAATGGCGGAGACGTTGCCCTTCATCTCGCACCCGGCGAACACTTTGTCGTGGGCATGGTCGAGCGGCCCGATTGCCCGTCACTTTTCGGGACAGCAACCTTGGGCTCGATTCAGCCGGTGCGAGGGATCGCGACCAGTGGTTGGCGCGGTCGCAGCTTCTCGCTCGGCATCGCCGACGCGGTGACAGTCCTTGCCGATGGCGCAGCCATGGCGGATGCCGCCGCAACCATCATTGCCAACGCTGTGGACTTGCCCGGACATCCTGGCGTTGTACGAGTTCCCGCTCGCGACCTTGCGCCCGATAACGACCTTGGTAATCACCTTGTGACCCAAGGGGTCGGCGAACTCTCTGCCTGCGAGATCGCCATCGCACTCGATGCGGGTGTTCTGGTCGCGCAATCGCTTTTGCCGGAAGGGCTCATCCGTTCTGCAGCGCTGCACCTGCGCGGCAACACGCGCGTTATCAATGAAGCCTCGGAATCCGAGCCCTTGGAGGCCGCTGCAGAACCAGTCCAAACTAGCAGGAGTCTCATTCATGCCTGAGGTCCAGGTTCGCAAGAAGGTCACGGTAGTGGAGGAAATCTTCCACGAGGGTGGACCTGTTTCTGCCGTACCCTTGCGCCGTGCAGCCGTGCTGGCGGTCATCCGCAATCCTTTCGCGGGAGCATACGCTAAGGAGATTGCCGGTTTCATGGACGATCTCAAGCCGCTAGGCCTCGAAATGGCGCGCGCGTTGGTCGCGGCGCTCGGGGGAGATCCCAAAGTCGTGGAAGGCTACGGCAAGGGAGCCATCATTGGCGCCGCTGGCGAACTCGAGCACGGGGCCTTGTGGCATGCACCCGGCGGCTATGCCATGCGCGAGATTCTGGGTGGCGCGAAGGCGATCGTGTCCTCGACCAAAAAAGTGGGCGGCCCGGGAACGCGACTCGACGTCCCTGTTACTCACATCAACGCTTCCTACGTACGGAGTCACTTCGATGCCATGGAAGTCGGCCTCGCTGACGCTCCCCGCGCCGAGGAGATTGTGCTTGCGCTGGTTATGACTACCGGGCCGCGCATTCACGCGCGTGTGGGCGGGCTGAAAGCCTCGGAGATCAAGGGAGAGGATGGATTGCGATGAAAGCCAGCATTCGCAAGATTGCGACATTTCTCGAAGAGACGCGGACGGAGATGGGGCGCAGCGTTGATCCCCCAACCCGGCGCGCCGCGGCTGTCGCTGTCATTGAAAATCCTTACGCCGGGAAGTTTGTGGAAGATCTGTCGGAGCTGATGACGATCGGAGAAGAACTGGGGGAATTGTTGACGCAGCGAGCGGTCGCGGCCCTGGGCATCCCAGGAACCAGTGTTGAAAGCTATGGAAAGGCAGCGGCCGTGGGCGAAAACGGCGAACTCGAGCACGCCGCGGCGATCCTGCATCCCAAGCTCGGCGCTCCGGTACGCAAAGTGCTCGGCAAAGGTGCGGCACTCATCCCTTCCTCGAAGAAACGAGGAGGGCTGGGGGTGGTGCTCGATGTACCGCTCGGCCACAAAGACGCCGCGTTCGTTCGTAGTCATTTTGACGGCATGGAAGTCAGGCTCAATGACGCTCCACGCGCCAACGAAATCATGGTCGCGGTGGCAGTGACCGACAGCGGCCGCCCGTTGCCCCGAGTTGGAGGCTTAACCAAGGGCGAGATCAAGGGCGAAGACGGATTGCGGTAGGGACTGACTCTTGCCTCCGGACTACTCCCTTTATGCAAAGGACGACGGCCACTGAGACAACGCGGTGGGCGGCATGGATGCCGTTGCTAATTCTTCCCGCCGTGGCAATACTGGCCCGTGATCGCTTACCAGCGTGGGGCTTCATGTGGACGTTGTCCTTTGCCATCTTTGCCGGTCTTAAGTGGCTGACCTGGTGGCGTGCACGCGCTTCCACCCCTCATTCAGCGTGGCGATCTGCCGCTTATCTGCTGGCCTGGCCCGGGATGGACGCGGAAGCATATCTCGCCTCCAATCTCCGCGTCATTCGGCCACCGCTTGGACCGTGGCTCTGGGCTGTGGCGAAAACAGCTCTGGGGATCGTTCTGCTCTGGGTTGTGGCTCGCAGAATGCATCCACTAGGAAAAATGGCTCAGGGTTGGACCGGCCTTCTTGGCCTGATTTTCCTCCTTCATTTCGGCAGCTTCCATCTCATCGCTCTGTTCTGGCAGAGAATCGGCATCGCCGCCGAGCCGATCATGTCGAATCCAGTGCTGTCGACTTCGCTCAGCGAATTTTGGGGCAAACGATGGAACCTGGGTTTTCGACAACTGGCGCATGAACTCGTCTTCCAGCCCCTTCACAAGTGGTTCGGAGCTGCCAGCGCAAGCTTCGCGGTGTTCGTCGCCTCCGGACTGCTTCACGATCTGGTAATTTCTTTGCCCGCTCGCGGTGGCTATGGCCTTCCCACAATCTATTTTGTCGTGCAAGGACTAGGCGTGGCTGTGGAACGTTCAACCATCGGAAGGCGTTTCGGGCTGCGGCAAGGCGTGCGAGGCTGGCTCTTTCTTCTCGTGGTGACGGCAGGACCGGTCTACTGGCTCTTTCATCCGCCGTTCGTCCAGCATGTAATACTTCCCTTCATGCACGCGATCCATTCTCTATGACTCACACTCTGGCAGAGCGGTTCTTCAATCTGGACCTGTGGGTCGCGGGAGTTAGTCACTTCGTCATCCTGATTGCCAGCTTTCAGGTGCCCTCGCGCCTGCGCTGGAAGCAGGACCTGGCGCAGTTGATGCCGTTCAATCGCAAGCTGTTGTGGGTACAGGGCGGTTTCACCGTACTCACCATCATCGCCTTCGGCACCCTTACTCTGGTACTCCATACAGAACTATTGCGAGGCGATCGGGCAGCCATCGGCTTGGCCTGCTTCATCGGCATCTACTGGACCGCTCGCGTCGGTATCGACGCTTTTTATTTCTCAAGTGCGGACTGGCCTCCCGGAAGGCAATTTGTTATCGGCCATGTCCTGCTGACTTCACTGTTCGTGGTGCTCGCCGCCAGTTATCTAGGCTTGTGCATTTGGCATTTTGTTTCCAGATGAGAGTAGTGATCCCATGGAGACCGAATTCACCCTCCCAATAAAAAGCCGCCGGTTGTACCGGCGGCCGTGTTCAGCAAACAGCCACTCTTCTTAGAAACTTAACTTCAGCGAGAACTCGACCACCCGCGGCGAGCCGAGTGCATTCACGCCTGAGCCAAGGCCCAGTCGCAAATCGTTAGGTTGCGGATTGGTAGTTCCGTTCGGCGAACCAGTCGTCCCATCGAGAATGTTGCTGAACGGAGCAGCCGGACCGTCGAAGTTAGCGAAGTTGAACAAGTTGAAGATGGAGACTCCGGGACGCAGCTCAAGCCGGTCTTTGAACCTGTATCCCCAACTCAAGCTCAGATCGAAGGTCTTAAGCCATGCCTGGCCGATCGCACCCGACGGTGCCAATGGCAGTCCGATAAAACCGCCTGTTGCCTGTCCGCCAATTACTCCGCCCAGGGTCTGCAACTCGGACAGGGTGAACAGGCCGCTGTTGATCAGCACCTGACCAGCTGGAGTCGCCTGGCCAACCATGGTGTTGTTGTAACTGGTGATTTTCTGGTTGAGTCCGTTCACTCCAAACGTTCGGCCGAAGTCACCAATGTTGGTGCCTGGCAGAAGGTCGCCTGCGCCGCCGTTAGAGCCGAAGGTGCCGTCACCCGTACCGTCTCCTGTGACGTCCGTTTGAAAGAGGCCACCGGGTAGACCGCTGACCGGAAGGGTTAGGTTCGCCGGCAGTGGGCTGTCAAAGTGTGAGATTAGGCTCATGCGGAAGTGGGCCGGTAGATCCATCGTGCCTCCGAACGAGAGTTGATGAGTGCGATCCAAGCCATTGGGTCCGATGTACCGTGTGGGATTGGCATTGTCCGTGGGGAAGTTGATGAAGTCGTTGTCCCGCGCCGTGGAAACGTAGCGAGAGAACGCGTAGGAAACCTGCAAATTCAGGTAGCGCACTCCTGGCAGCGGATTGCTTACATTCTGCCGCAAGGACATCTGCAGGCCGTTGTATACCGACCGGCCAATTGGAAACAGCATCTGGTTGGTGCCAACGTTCTGGTTGATGCCCGGAAACGCCGCCCGGGCGTGCGGCAGGCCCGACTGATCCAGACTCGAACAGGCAAACCCACCGCAGACCGAATATCCGGAGTCAAGGCCGTTAGAGGCGTAATCCGTGATCGTCGCTCCGTGGCCAATGGCGCAGTCAACGTCGGCGCAACCGAACGCCGCATTGGTGTTGGCGATCGCGGTTTGCGCGTTGGCCAGGTTGAAGAAGCGGGAATCACCGATGTGATTGGTGTCGATGCTCAGTAAATTGTGCGTGGACACGTTGCGCAGGTAGTCGGCCGTGAGCACCATCCCGTGACGAATTTCGTGCTGGAGGCCGATATTCATCTGGACGGAGCGCGGTGACACATATTGCGGAGCAAACAGGTTTGTCCCCGTGACGTCTATGCCATCGGCCATAATGTTTCCGATGTAGACGCCATTGTTGGCCGGGCCTTGCGCAAGAGTGAACGCCTGGTATTGCTGTTGCAGTTGGACGATCTGCGAGGTCACGCTTCCGATGGGCTGGCCGCAGATGGTGGCTGGATCGATCGTACTGGTAAAGGGAAGCGTCTGTGGCGCTCCGTTGGAGCACACCGGCGTATTGCCCAGGAACAGGCCTTGCGACAACCGGGCAGGCCGGTCGAAAAGGTTGTTGTTCCAGATCGAGTTTTCATAAAACAACCCGATGCCGCCACGGATCACGGTTTTTCCATCGCTTTTTGGATCCCAGGCGAAACCGACCTGCGGAGCAAAATTACGATTGGGCTGGTTCACGGCATTCCCGAGGCCGGAATAGAACTGGTTGTTGAATTGGTTCAGTGCAGCGATAGGACCCAGATCGCTGTCCGCGCGACCGGTGTCGCGTACGTAGCGGAGACCGAAGGTCAAAGTGAAGTTAGGGTGCACTTTCCACGAATCCCCCACATACCACGAAATGCGGTTATCGGGACCCAATCCTCCCCCGGGAAATCCGAAGGCGGCTTTTTCCGAGGAGAATCCCTGGCCGTTACCCAGAGTGACATTGGTGACGGGATAGTTGAGGGGATTAGCCGCTCCTCCTGGAAAGATATTGAAAGCTGTGGCTGTGCTGGGCGAACCCACTGCAGGCGCCAGGCCCAGGAACTCGGCAAAGCCGCCGCCTTCGACCCGGTTATAACCTACGCCGAAGCGAAAGAGGTGACTTCGGAAAGCTTTGCTCCCGTCGTACTTGATCTGATGATCGGACTGAACGGTGGCTTGCGGAGCCAGAAAGTTGGGACCAGAACAGAAGTCGTCCAGACCAGCGGTCAGGCAGTTGGGATCGCCGCCTATGGCCAGTTCGATGCCCGGCGCCGGATCGAAGATGCTGGAACCGGTCACAGCATCCGTAATTCCATTCTGGAATTTGGTGTAACCGAAGCGGATGCTGTGGGTGAAGGTTCCGGTGTTGAAATCGACGCCCAGGACATGATCGCGCGCATGATTCACGTTGGCAAAAGGCTGAAACGAGTTGGGGATAAACGGGAGGACGCTACGGTTCTGATCAAATGAAAAACGGTAGAACGTCTTGAACCGGCCGGCCTGCCAATCCACGCGCCCCACCGTTTGGGTTTCACGGAAGGGAGAATCAAAGTTTCCCGTCAGATTTGCGAATGCGCCTCCGGGCAGAACCGGGTCGATCAAATCCTGCTTGTTGCGCTCCGCATCGAAGAAAAAGAACAGTTTGTTCTTGATGATTGGCCCACCCAGGCTGCCGCCGAATTGATTTCTCTGAAATGGATTAGTCGAATCACCCGGCAGAGCGGCATTGAGCGACTGGTCGCGAAAATAGTAGAAGGCATCCCCGTGCAGACCGTTGGTGCCTGATTTTGTGGTTACGTTCACCGAGCCGGAAGAGGTGAGCTCCGTCGAGAGATCCAGCGACGATTGCTGCAGCGCGGATTCCTGGATGGAACCCAGAGGCAGGTTCTGCGTGGTTGTGCCTACGGTTTCATCGCTGATGTCGATGCCGTCGACTTCAATTCGCGCCGTCCGCCCGAAACGTCCACCGAAAGAAACCGAAGAAAATCCGTTCTTGGTGGGATCAAAAGTCCCTCCATCCTGAATTTGAACGCCCGGCTCCAGCTGTGCCAGGTCGAGAAAGTTGCGGCCGTTGATTGGCAGGTTCTCGATCTGCTGGCTGGTCAGCACTCCCTGTACGGTGGCCTGCTCGGTGTTCACTGCAACTTCCGAAGCCTGCACCTCGATGACCTGCGCGCTCTGACCCACCGCGAGTTTGATATTGCCCCCAGAGGTGACGTTCACCTGGACCGTCACCTGCATTTGGACCGTCGTGAAGCCGGGGGCTTGCACCTGCACCACGTAGTTGCCTGGAATCAAGGCGCCAGAGGCATACGCGCCAGAGGAGTTGGTTGTCATTTCTGTGGTCTGATCAGTACCTCGGTTGCGGATCGCAACTCTGGCGCCGCTCACTAACGCACCCGACGGATCGGTAACCGTTCCCTGAATGCTCCCGGTTGAGATCGTCGTCTGGGCAAACGTCACCATCGACACCAGCAACAGAACGCACACTGACAGTGAAACAAGACTGCATCGCCCTATCCTGGCAAATGATTTGCGGATATTCACAAAGTTTCTCCTCTTAGATTCATCCCGACTTTTCCCACAACAATCCGGAGAACAAGAACAGGAGAGCCGAGGAGCGGAGAGGAAAAACGGTAGCTTGGAGAGACCGCGTCTGAAAACGTTGGTCTGCCAGCGGATCAATACACCCGAGAGTTCACTACTAGGCCCCAGAACAAGTCCTGTTTTGCATGCAGTGTGCCAAACAGCATTTGTTTCGAGTCGTGATAGTCTTCAATGATTTAGCGGCTCTGGTCATTAAACTAAACGGGATTACACCATGCCGAAATACGAAAACTGGAATGAAGACTCTTCCGGGAAATGGAGATTGTGCTACGCACTCTCCGCGAATCTCTCTGCACTGTAAAGAACTGTCAAAATGCAACAAATATTTACGATGTCGCATTGCCCGTAATTTACCGAAGTCTTTAAGCTTTCGCCGCCGGAGTCACCAATGATTGCTCGCCGCCTGCTCATTCTTGTTCTCTCGTTTCCATTTCTGGCTTCCACGTTCATGATTTGTGAGAGTCACAAAGACAAAGTTGATCTCCTCGTCATCGGTGGCACTGTCGTCACCATGGATGGAACTCGCAGGATTCTCGAGGATGGGGCTGTCGCGATAAAAGCAGACGAAATCGTCGCCGTCGCTCCACGCGCCGAACTCGAGGGCAAGTACACATCCGCGGTGACCATCAATGCCAAAGGCAAGCTGGTCCTGCCCGGATTCATCAACGGCCACACCCATGTCCCCATGACGCTGTTCCGCGGGTTGCACGATGACGTCACGCTGAACGACTGGCTCTACAAATACATCTTCCCAGCCGAGGCCAAGAACGTAAACGAAGAGTTTGTCCGCTGGGGAACGCGGCTGGCGGCGGCCGAACAAATTCGCGGCGGCATTACGACCTTCGCCGACATGTATTACTTCGAGGACGGTGTCGCGGATGAAACCAAAGCTGCCGGTATGCGTGGCGTGCTGGGCGAAACCTTTATCGACTTCCCCGCACCCGACAACAAGAGTGAATCTGAGGCGCTCGCCTACACTGAGAAATTCCTGAAGAAGTGGCAGGGTGACCCGCTGATTCACGCCGCGGCAGCACCACATTCGATCTACACCTGTTCCCAGAAGACGCTTCAGGATGCCGCGGCGCTCGCACGGAAATACCACGCGCCAATCCTGATTCATACCGCAGAAATGAAAAAGGAATGGGAAGACAGCCAGAAGCAAAACGGAATGTCGCCAGTGCAATATCTAGACAAGATCGGCCTGCTGGGTCCCGACGTTGTGTCCGCGCACTGTATTTTCGTGGACGAAGCCGACCGCAAGACTCTAGCGCAGCGCCAAGTGGGCTGCGTGCACAACCCGTCGAGCAACATGATGATCGCCAGCGGCGTTTCTCCGGTGCCCGAAATGCGCGAGGCAGGAGTGGCCGTGGGACTCGGAACCGACGGGCCTGCGGGCAGTAATAACGATCTCGATTTGATGGAAGAAATGGACCTGACGGCAAAGCTGGCGAAGATCACAAGACTGAATCCGCTGGCCCTGAATGCAAAGGCCGTCGTCGAAATGGCAACCATCGACGGCGCCAGAGCGTTGCACATGGAGAAAGAGGTTGGATCGCTGGAAGCGGGAAAGAAAGCCGACTTGATTGTGATCAGCCTTGACGAACCAAACGCAGTGCCGATGTATGACATCTACGCTCAACTGGCATACGCGCTCAAGGGTAACGACGTGGAGACCGTAGTAATTGGCGGGCGCGTAGTGATGCGCGATCGAAAACTGCTTACAGTGAACGAAGAAGAAGCCATGGCTAAAGCGCGTGTGTACCAGAAGACGATAGCCGCATCGCTGGGCCTTCCTTAACCCTGGGCCACGTAGGGGCGGGTGTCCCACCCGCCCGGCGGAGCGCAGCTCCGCAGTTCAGCCGTGGTTAATGTTTTACAATCTCCGGAGCCGACGTTGCCGGCGGCGTGTTGCGGCTACGTTGCGCGCTCACCAGACCATCAATTATCACCATACCGATCCCGGGCAAATCTCCCAGCTGAATGCTCTCCAGCACAGTCTTCCCCGCCGAGTGTTGGGCTCTGTCGATCATCACGAAGGTCGCGGCACGGCCTGGGGCAACCAGTCCGCAGTCCAGGTTGCGGATCTTTGCCGTGTTACCTGTCGCAAAACATACGGCAACTTCGGCCGGTATCCCTCCGAGAGACGACAGCATCGAAATCATGCGCAGGATGCCGAGCGGCTGCACTCCCGATCCGGCAGGCGAGTCGGTACCCAGAATTACTCGATCAAGCTGCTTCACTTCCTTTGCCGTCCGCAGGGTGAGCAACGCAGCTCTCTCGTTTCCGTTGTGCACCACCTCCAGGGCACGCGGAGATTTCTCGCATAGAGTCACGATCTGATCGTCCGGCAGCGCGGTGTGGCCGCCATTGATATGGCCGATGACGTCGGCATCGGCCGCCAGCACGATGTCTTTATCGATCAGGCTGGAACCGGGAATCGACGGGCCTCCAGTATGAATCGTGCTTTGAATTCCATATTTCCGCGCCCACGCGACCATCTCGCGCGCCGTAGCGCCGTCTTTCACGCTACCCAAGCCGACCTCGCCCAGCATGGTGACGCCGGCCGCGGCCAGATCCTTAAAGTCTTCCTCAACCATTCCGTGCTCAATCACCGGGGCGCCCGCATGAATTCGTACGCCGCCGGGTCGAAACGCAGAAAATGACCGCTGGGCAGAGATCGCCATGGCTTTAAGGCCGACGACGTCTTTGGGGCGTCCCGGCGTGTGAACTTCTCCCGCCGAAATCATGCTGGTAACGCCGCCGTGCAGGTAGCTGTCGATCCAGCCGATCTGGTTCTGACGCGGAGTCCAGTCGCCGGCCACTGGATGCACGTGGCTGTCGATCAGTCCCGGCGCCAGTGTCGTACCCTTGGCATCGATCACCAGGGTCGCGCCCTCGCGGTCAATGTCCTTGTCTATCTCTTTCTCTTTGCCGACCGCTGTGATCTTGCCGTCCACGGCGACAACAGTGTCGGCATCCAGGATCGGGTTCCGAAGATCACCGCTGAGCAGCAGGCCGATATTTCGGATCACAATTCGCGCTTGCGTATTTGCCCGCGCAGGCTGATCGTTAGCCATTCAGCACACTCCTCTCGTAGCTGTTCTTCTTCGACGCTACCGACGACTCTGACTCCCGCGCAGCCTCCAAAGAGTTTGATGGAATCCGCGCGCGATCTGCAAACGAATGTTATAAGCTTGCTTTCTACGACGGTGGATCAGGCGGACCCGGTATGGTATCTCGCAATATTGTTTTCTGGGAAGTGGACACACAGAAGGATTTCATGCTGCCCGGCGGTAAGCTCTATGTGCCGGGCGCTGAACGATTGCTGCCCAACATCCGCAAGCTCACGGATGCAGCCCGCCAGGGCCGCGTCTTCCTGGTTTCGCATGGTTGCTATCACACCAAGGATGACCCCGAGTTCGCCACTTTCCCCCCGCATTGCGTAAAGGGAACAACGGGCGCCGGATTCGTTCCGGAAGCACTGACCGAAAAAGTAATCACGGTCCCGAACCAGCCTGCAGCGGCGTTGCCACCCGATTTGTCGCAATACCAACAGATTCTCCTCGAAAAGCAGACACTCGATATCTTCGCCAGCCTGCATGCTGAGGAACTTATGCAGCGCTTCGACCCCAAAACCGAATTCGTCGTCTTTGGTGTGGTCACGGAATTTTGCGTCAACTTCGCTGCCAAGGGCTTGCGCGAGCGCGGGCGGCGGGTTTCGGTGGTTCAGGACGCAATCGAAACTTTGAATCTCCAGGATGGGCAACGAACCATTTCGGAACTGAAGGCCAGCGGAGTTCGATTCATTACCACCGATCAGGCGCTTGAACTTCTCAATCATCGGACATAATTGGCCCTGCTGAGTCCTTTGGGTTCCCTGCGGTTTTCCGCTGTCAAGACTGCAAAGATCGCTAAGCCAACTTCAGGACCACCAAGGGGAAACGTATTGTTGTTGATCGAAGCAGCGGCGACTACGCGGCGCAGGGTAGTGGGCTCTAGCCCACTACCCGGCGCAGGTTGCGGTTGACACTTGATGCTGAATGGAAGTATCGTTCTGCGCACGATTATTGTGGAAATCGGAAATCCCAGCTGATCATTTGTCCGCGACGACAACGTGCCGCCGAGATCACTTAATTGCTGAAGTTCATTAAGCTTGGACGCCAAAAAGTCTTGAAAAGACTTGGTGTCCAAGTGCATAGTCGCGTGAAGAAGTTGCGTGAAGGCTGCGGAGAGGAAGAAGGCTTTCTAAGGTTCGTGGGGAAGCGACGTCTTGTTCGCCGATTGCGATGCAGGAGGGGGAGATTGATGACTACTAGAAAGATGCTGCTCATGTTGTTCTGTACCCTGGTATTTCCCATCTGTCCACTGCTATACGGCCAAGCCACGGGAAGTTTTTCAGGAACCGTGTCTGACAAGACAGGTTCGGTGATTTCGGGTGCAAACGTAAGAGCCACCGTACAAGGCACGGGTATTACCCGCGAATCCAGGACGGACGAAACGGGGCACTACCTTATGCCCTTGCTGCCCATCGGTGATTACACGATTCGGGTGGACTCCCAGGGCTTTGGACCAGTTGAGCAGAGAGACGTTCGCCTGCAGGTGGACGAGCATCGCGAACTGAACTTCACCCTCACTCCTGCCTCGGTCACGTCGACGGTTGAAGTCAGTGCGACCGAAGTAGCCGTACAGACAAACAATCCGACCCTGGGTCAGGTAATCACCTCCGAGCAGGTTGCCGAACTCCCGCTCAACGGACGTGACTTCGTGCAGTTGGCAACGCTGACACCGGGCACAACCCAGGAAACCAATCCGAACAGCTTCTTCAATGGCGGTCCCAGCAGCGAAGTTTCGGCGCGCGGGACCTATTCCCTTTCAGTAGGGGGATCGCGAGCCCAAAGCACCGACTGGCTGCTCGACGGCAATGACAACAACGAACTTACTGCCGGGGGCATCGCTATTCTGCCTTCGATCGACGCCATCCAGGAATTCAAGGTTCTTACCTACAACTACTCAGCGGAATATGGGACTCGCGCGGGTCCGACGGTGCTGGTAACCACAAAGTCGGGAACCAACAAATTCCACGGATCGGCTTTCGAGTTCTTTCGGAACACCAAGCTCGACGCCCGTAGCTATTTCGCTTCTTCGCGCGAGCAATTCAACTTGAATCAGTTTGGCGGCTCGCTCGGCGGTCCGATCAAAAACGACAAGACGTTTTTCTTCGTGGACTATCAGGCCAAGATGCAGCGGCACGGCATCCCGTTCGTGGGCTTGATCCCGACGCAGGCCATGAAGAACGGTGACTACAGCCTGGACCCATTCGGTCGACCGAATACGGCTCAGCTTCTCAATCCTTTTGATCCCACGTTTAGTCCGTTCAAGTGCGACGGCTTAGGAAACGCGATTCCGGCGAATGGTAACGGCACCCAAACAGGCGGAACAAACTGCGACAAGATTCCTGCCAATATGATCGATCCCGTCGGCCAGAGAATGATCAACCTTTATCCGGTGAGCAATGCCAGCAACGCGGCATTGGGTTACAACTTCACCAACGTGCCGGTGAGAAGGCTAAACGAAGGCGAGTTCGACGCCCGCATTGACCACAATTTCTCCGCCAACGATTCCCTCTTTGCCCGTTTCAGCTACGATCAGGCCGTGTCATTCGTTCCCGGCGGCTCGCCTGGTTTTGCCGAGCCGAGCGCCTTCGCCAGCACACAGGACATCACCAACCACGGGCGTAACGCGTCAATCTCTGAAACTCACATCTTCAACGACCACAACATCAATCAGATCACCTTTGGCTTCAATCGGATCTTCAACCACATCTCCTCTTTCGGCGACGGTTCCTGCGAAGCCGCGAATCTCGGGATTCTGGGTGCTGACCTGAACAGCAAATGCGCTGGTGCTCCGCCGGGACTATCGCAGTCGAGCAAGGACTGCATGAGTTGCGGGATGACCTCGACGCTGATGAACAATTACTGGGCTCTGGGTGATCGCGGATTTGCTCCCTTCCAGGGCGGTACCAACGTTTTCTCCATCTCCGATTCGTTCGATATGATTCGGGGCAACCACAATATCCGCGTTGGCGGATCGATTCGCGCTCAGCAGATGAACGTTGAGACGAACGCCTTCCAGGATGGTTTCTTTATAAACTTTGGGCTTACCGGCGACGCCACCGCCGATTTGCTGATAGGCCAGATGGGCGGTGGTATCCACGACCAGACTTTCAACGGGGCCACCACCGGGCGCCGCTGGAAACTCTTCCGCCCGTACATTCAGGACGACTGGCGGGTAACCAACAACCTCACAGTGAATATTGGGCTGGCATGGGCGCTGACCACCCCCATCACGGAGGCTCAAGGCCGCCAGGCCAACTATGACCTTGCCAGCGGGAAACTCCTGGTCGCCGGATCGGCTTCGATTGCCGGTTGCGCCATCTGCGTCCACAGCGACAGCGCGGCCGGCGTCAAGATGGACATGACCGCTCTCGAACCGCGCATTGGAATTGCCTGGAAACCGATGGGAAGTCAAACCACTGCCCTGAGAGCCGGCTACGCCATCTTTCACGATTCTTCCTGGAATCAAGGCGCACAAGGCTTGTGGGAGAATCCACCGTATTTTGCTGAATCGGATAACTTTTCCGGCGCGGGCTGCCCGTTTGGGAATGCCTCGTCAGCAACTCCGCTGAACTGCGGGGTTTCACGACTATTCTTGCCAATCATTACTTCGTCACCGGCGCCGGACAGCTTTCCCGGCACGGTTCAGTCGCAGAACCTTGATTTTAAGCAGGGCGTAGTGCAGCAGTTCAATCTGAATGTTGAGCACCAATTTCCTGGCAACGTCGTATTTACACTGGGCTACGCAGGCTCTCGCAGCACGCACATTCTCGTGGATGGCTTGAACTTGAATATTACCTCGCCGGCGGCATGTCCTGGTGGCAGCGCCCCAGTGCCCGGATATTCGTTGGGCTGCGGCTACACCAAACCCACTTCACCCTTTGGCGTCATCTCCAACAACAACGACGTCGGCCGGGCGCGATACGATTCTCTTCAGGCCAAAGCAGAAACCAAGAGCGCAAGGCATGGACTGTACGCTCTGCTTGGGTATACCTGGTCCCGCACCTTCGACTCCGGATTCGCCGACGGCCTGGGTACCTTCCCCGGGGCAACCTACTGGCCGTTGCCGGGTTCTGAAAAGCTGGACTGGGGACTTTCCCAGTTGAATCTCAACCAGCAATTCACTGCCAGCTTGATCTACGACTTACCCTTTGGCAAGGGCAAGAGCATGGGCAGCAACTGGGGCCCGGCTGCCAATGCAATCCTGGGAAATTGGCAGGTGAATGTCATTGAAAGGATCACCACCGGATTCCCGCTTTTTGTTGTGGATAGCCACACCGTCAATGGTGGTAATTCCGCCGGGGTGAACTTCCAGTGGAACGGCAACAGCTTGAACCGCCCCAACCAGGTGGGAGATCCAAACAGGCCGGGACCAGTAGCCGCGAATCCGACCTGCGCCGCTCCCGACCAAATCCACACTCTGACCAACTGGTTTAATCCTTGCGCATTTGAAACCGCGCCTGACGGGGAACTTGGAAACGCTCCACGCTCAGCCTCCTACGGGCCGCGGTTCGTAAACACCGACTTCTCCGCCATCAAGAACTTCCCCATATCATTCCGCGAAGGGATGATGGTGCAATTCCGGGCTGAGTTCTTCAACCTCTTCAACCATCCCCAGTTCTTCCTGAGCGGCGGCAGCAGCGGCATGCAGGATATCAATGCGTCCACCAGCTTCGGAGTGGTGAATGGAACGGTGAATAACCCACGCGTGATTCAGTTTGCCCTCAAGCTCAACTTCTAGGGCAATCTGAGATCGGCGGTCTAACTTCGGGCAGACTGAGCAAACTGGAGAGATCCAGATCTGGTTCAGCCTGCCCTCAACTTTGCCATCACAAAGGCTGTTGAAAGAATCGGGAAACAATGGATCGTTGCAAGCCGAAACTCTGCGTGCTATTTCTGACCGCAGTTCTCTTCGCCACCGCAGCCTCGGCCCAAAAGATTAAAGTCATTGTTGATCAGGACGCCCGCGGCCCCGGAACCAGTGACCAGCAGGCCATTCTCGTTTTCCTCCAGTCCGACAGATTTGACGTTCTCGGCATCACCACAGTCAGCGGTGACCAATGGGTGAAGGAAGAGACCCAGCATGTCCTGCGAATGCTGGAGGTTGCCAACCGCACCGACGTCCCGGTGATTCAGGGCGCTGAGTTCCCCTTGCTCAATTCCAAAGAAGAGACTGAGCGTTGGGAAGCCCTGTACGGCAAACTGGAATACAAAGGCTGCTGGACTGAGCACTTCGAGGCTAACCGCTCCACCGTCTACGACGAGCCTTATCACGCGCCCGACGTCGTTCCTCCTATGAAGGAGGGAGCGCCTCACATTCAGGCCACTCCCGGCACTGCGGCGGAATTCATTGTCAAGATGGTGCACAAGTATCCTGGTGAAGTGGTGCTTTGGGCGGGCGGCCCCCTGACCAACTTCGCGCTGGCGCTGAAGCTCGATCCTGAAGTGGCCACGCTGGCCAAGGAATTTGTCATGATGGGCGGCGGATTGTACGCCGACAAGGGCGCCATCGATCCCGGCGCCATCGACGCCCGCCGCGAATTCAACTGGTGGTTCGATGCCGAGGCCACCCGCATTGTGTTGCGCGCACCCTGGAAAAAAGTCACCATCACGCCCATCGATATTTCCGTCAAGACCCGCTTCACCACAGAGATGAAGGATGTGATCTCCAAGGCAAATACTCCGGTCACGCAATATCTGGATAAGTACTCGTTGCCAGGCTACATGTGGGACGAGATCGCGGGCGTGGCGTTGATTGATCCTTCGATTATCAGCGGCCAGAAGCAGCTTTACATGGACATAGACGTGGATCACGGCGCCAGCTACGGCAAGACGATCTTCTGGAACTCCACAGCTAAGGTTCCGCCATATTTGCGGCTGGCTAATGTTCAATTTGATATTGACGCTGAAAAGTTTTACAAGCTCTACATCGGATTGATGACACGGCCGGCGCGCCGTTGAGGTGCGTAGGGGCAGAGCCTGTCCTGAGCGAAGTCGAAGGATGTCCTCACCTGCCCAGGCGGGCGCAGACCAGCAGCCGGGCGAGCTGGCGCTCGCCTGCCCAGATGAGGACATCTGGGCCTACGTGGTCAGTTGCACTACACCAATGAGGAAACCATACAAATTCCGTTTGGCAATTGTCTTCGTTCTGCTGGCGGCCTCCTTCACCCAAGCCCAGCAGCGGCGCAAGGTGATCATCAACCAGGACTGTTCCGGGCCCGGCGGCAGTAACATGCAGACCCTGCTCACCCTCATTCAGTCACCGCAGGTTGAGGTGCTGGGGATCACGGTGGTCAGCGGGAACCAGTGGCGGGACGAGGAAGTGGCCCATGCCTTGCGCCTGCTGGAGATCATTGGCCGCACTGATATTCCGGTGGTGCCCGGAGCTGTCTTTCCCTTGGTACGGCGGCGCGAAGGCGCCGAGATGTGGCAGCAGCGCTACGGAAAAGTGGGCTTTGCGGGCGCCTGGGATGAACGCTGGTGGCACGAGCCCTTTGTCATCCCGACCCTTCCCGAAGGCAAGCCAACTACCAAGCCAGCTGACGAAGACGCCGCTCATTTTCTGATTCGGAAAGTTCATGAATTCCCGCACCTGGTGACGATCTACGAAGGCGGCCCCATGACCAACCTGGCGCTTGCCATCTCCATCGATCCGCAGTTTTCGGAGCTGGCGCAGGGACTGGTCTTCATGGGAGGCAGCCTCGCTCCCCAGACGGACGATCCGGAATTCGTCAGCAATCCTCGTCACGAATTTAATTTCTGGTTTGACCCGGAGGCGGCGCGGATCGTGTTACGCGCGCCGTGGAAGAAGATTGTCTGCACGCCGGTGGACATTTCAATCAAGACTCGGCTGACCCCGGCGATGATCAAACAGATCGAAGCCAGTGGCACACCTTTGGCGCGCTACGTTGCCCGCTACTTTCGCACCGGCCAGGGCGGCGAATATATGTGGGACGAACTGGCCGCGGCCGCATGGATCGATCCCTCGCTGATCACCAAGCGCGAGACTCGCTACATGAGCGTTGACCTGGACCGGGGATCGGGATACGGGAACACGTTGACCTGGACCGACAAGGATAAGCCGGGGATCGCGGTTCAGGCGGTTGAGATCCAGGTAGAGTTGGACAATGAGAAGTTCAATCAAATGTTTGTGAGCTTGATGAGTGCGGCTACGCCTGCTGGCAGCCATTGAAATCTCGACGTTTGTTGCATCCGGGAACGGTTGCGCAAATCGACGAAATGTTCCACATGGAACACTTGCGAAAACTCGCGCAAGCGAAACATGCGCAATGAGTTAAGCTGTATAGCTACAAGAAAAGCCTTTTCGCGCTCGTGCTGTTCTCTCGCTAGGTGCCGAAATATCGGTAGCGAGGCGTGGTTTCGGCGATTTTCCTTTAGATTTCTCACGCTAGATTTCGAGGCAACCGATCCAAATCCGGTTGCGCCGCCCTATTGCGGCTTCGAGGCAGTAGCTGGGCTCCGCAACGTGTATACGAACTGCTGAACCTCGTGCCGCTCCCGCTCGACTTCTTCGGCGGTTTGCTTTGACAGCTGATTGTAGAGTTGAAGTTCTTGTTGCGCCTTCGATTGTTCTCCGGCGCGCCGGTAAGCCTGCGACAGGCGATAGTGAGCCTCTTCAAACCGAGGATTGGCTTCGATGGCTTTTTGATAGGCGGCGATTGCCTGAGAAAAATCCTTCCGGTCGGAATAGAGAATACCCAATTGCAAATATCCAGCAGCGAGCTTGGGATCGAGGCGGACTGACTTGTTCAGCAAAGACTCCACTTCCGCCGTAGTTTTCGTGTCGTCAGGGTTTTTCCGCTGCTTCCAGAGACTGAGCGCGTAGTAGTAATTGGCCAGGGCATTTTCTGGTTGTAGCTTGACGAATCGTTGCAATCGCTCAACCAGACCTTCTGATTGAGCGGTCTCCACGCTTTGAATCTTGCCCAGGAAGAGGTAAGGGTTCGGGTCGCCGGGATTCAGGTCAGAGGCTTCGCACAAACGCAGGGCAGCTTGCTCGTAGGAACCGCGGGCGTACCAGGCAACGCCCAATCCGACGAGCATCCGGGCGGAATTTGGGAACAGGCGATTGCCCTTGGTGAAGACTTCGATGGCCGGCTCGATGGCGTGATGCACTAGGAGCTCGGCTCCCCAGTCGAAGAAATTGGACTCGCTGGGATTCATTTCTGCCGCGCGTTGGTATTCATGAACAGCTTGCAGAGGATTGCCCTGCTTCTCTTCTATTTGGGCGGCTGTTTGGACCGCGCTTGGTGGCGATGCCTTGGTCGCCGATTCGTTGTTCACCGGGGCAGTGCCCAGCGAAACCACGTCTTTGGCAAGCGTTTCTTTAGTTCGCACAACCACGTTTGAACCATGCCCGCCGAGGTTTGTGGTGTCGGTAACGCCGGCAACGGTAAATTGGGGCTCGTCGAAAAACTCCGGTTGCACTTTGGGAGCTGGCGTTTTGGAAGCCGCCAATCTGCCCGAATCGGGGATTGGCGGACATTGTCCCTGGGCAGCGAAAGGAGCGAAAAGCGCGATCAGCGCCAGGATAGAGGTTGCGAGGCCAGTTGCGCTATATCGAGATTGAACAGTGGTCACGCGAAAACGCACCTGGGACGAGCGCAAAATCAAACAGAAAGACTAGCCGTGTGTATAAAACCGTAATTCTAGTCGTCGAAAGCTACAGTCTGCAATCGAACATTAAATCCTGGTAGGGTCTGAAAAGTGCGTTCAAGCTTAAACAGCAAGCGATTGCCTTTCCACGCTTTTCCAACCATTATATGCTTTAGGTTCGACCCGGATTGATGCCGATTGACAGTCGCCGAGATATTCAGCGAGGCAAATCTTTCACCGCACGGCCCAGTGCAGTGGGGAACTAAAGTGCGTGAGTCCAGCGCAGGTGTTTATGTAGTGGCCCGCGTCGGCAGTCCTAAGGTCAATTGCAGAGCGTGTGCCCTGCCGTTCGTTCCGCTCCCTACTGGCCTTAGCCTTGATCTTAAATACGAACGAAAGCGATGGCTTCCGAACGAACCCATTCTCTCCATCGGGAAAACAGACCGAACGATACACAGACGTCTAGGAGAGTTCTATCGCCACAAGTGCGGTGGTAGGAGTCCTCATGCTGGTGGTCAGGTCGTCAAGCTGTTGCGCTGCGCCTTGTGGGTTTACTGGTCGCCCGCAACCGATCCATACGATACTGAACAGACAATGATTTGCGCCTTCAAAAAACAAGCCGGTCAAGTACCCTTCGCAAACAAGGATGGAACGCGGAAGCGAATTCGACGCTCAAATTGACCCGCCACCAGATCGGCGCACTTCAGCGCACTTTTCAGACACTACCTAAATCCGATACCGCCGTTAGGGCAATTTCTCTGGGATGCGCCCAGGCATTACAATGCAGAGTCCTTCCAGACCGGGTCATTGGAAATTCAGGCTGTCTTCCAGCAAATCCTGCGAGGCAAGGTCAAGGAACCAAGAGGTCTCATGAAGCCACGAAGCTTCGTTGTCCTGCTTTGCGCGTGTTTGATCTTGGTCACGGCGCCTCAACTGCAAGGCCAGAAGGTCAAGGTCATTGTCGATCAGGACGCGCGCGGTCCGGCTACCACCGACATGCAGTCCATCCTGATTTTCTTGCAGTCAGATAAGTTTGACGTCCTCGGCATCACTACCGTCAGCGGCGATCAGTGGGTGAAAGAAGAAACACAGCGCGCGTTGCGGCTTTTGGAAATCGCTGGCCGGACTGACGTACCAGTGGTCCAGGGGGCCGAATTCCCGCTGCTAAATTCCAAAGAGGCGAGTGAGCGCTGGGAAGCCCTGTACGGCAAGTTCCTCTACAAAGGGTGCTGGAGCGATTTCTCGAAGCGTCCGGAAGGCACTCCGCCTGCTTTCCGCGCCGGATATCACGAGCCTGATGTGGTTCCTCCACTGGTTGAGGGAACTCCCCAGACCAAGGCTCTGGACGAAACTGCGGCGCATTTTATCGTCCGCATGGTGCACCAGTATCCCGGCGAAGTGGTGATATGGGCGGGCGGTCCCCTAACCAACATCGCGCTGGCCCTGCGCCTGGATCCAGAAGTTGCCACGCTGGCGAAAGAGTTTGTGCTGATGGGCAGTGGCATGTATGCCAACAACGGCGGAATCAGCGGCATTGACGGACGCCGGGAGTTCAACTGGTGGTTTGATCCCGAGGCTGTACGTATCGCCATGCGCGCACCATGGAAGAAAATCACCATCACGCCGATCGACATTTCGGTTAAAACCACGGTGAACCCGGAGCTTAAGGCCGCCATCGCCAAAGCGGATACTCCGCTAGCGCGCTACCTCACCGAATATTCCATGGAAAGCTTCATGTGGGATGAACTCTCTGCCGCCGCCATGATCGACCCTTCGATCGTTACCGGCCAGAAGGAGCTCTACGTGGATATCGATGTCGATCACGGACCGAGCTACGGTGAGACCCTCTTTTGGGCGCCGGGGACCGAGCTTCCTTCGTACGAGCAGAAAGCAACGGTGCAGTTCGACGTTGATACTAAGAAGCTGTACGACCTCTACATCAAATTGATGACACAGCCGCCGCGGATGAAACAGTAGTGACGTCGAGGGCGAGACGCCCTCGGGACAGCCGGCCGGAGGCCGGCGCTACATTGAATCTGACTCGAGGATGAGGGTTATGGAATCGAAGCCATTTCGCATGACACGGCGCGACTTTGTAACAGCTTCCGCCGCCAGTTTGGCAGCAAGTACGTTGACGCGCGAAGCGCTAGCCTCGAGTTCGACTTCCACCTCCAGCGCCGCTGGCGGTCCGTTCCGAGTCATCATTGACACTGACCCTGGAGTGGACGACGCTCTGGCATTACTGCTTGCCATGCGCTCGCCGGAGCTGAAGATTGAAGCCATCACTCCGGTCGCAGGCAATGTTCCGCTGGAACTGACCCTGCCTAATGCCCTACGCATGGTGGAGATCGCCGGCCGCAGCTTTATTCCGGTGGCCGCCGGCGCCAAGGGACCGCTCATGCGCCGTCTGGTGACCGCTGCTTACGTCCACGGCGAGAACGGACTGGGAGGAGCGGTATTTCCAGAACCAACAACCAAGCCTATCGCGGAGCCCGCCGCGCAAGTCATTCGACAGATCGTCCGAAAATATCCCGGCGAAGTGACGTTGCTACCGATTGGCCCGTTAACCAATATCGCGACCGCGCTGAATCTCGATTCTGAACTTGCGGGCATGGTGCGGGGCATTGTGATGATGGGTGGATCGCTTTCGGGAGGAAACATCACGCCGGCGGCTGAATTCAACGTTTACGTTGACCCGGAGGCGGCACGCATTGTGTTTCAATCGGGCATCCCGATCACCATGGTGGGCCTCGATGCCACCCGCAAGACCTCTCTTACCGAGGAGCACGTGCGGGTGCTTGAATCCGCACAGAATCTTGTCAGCCAGGCTGCGGCCAAGATTGGCCGCTATGCCATCAACCACAACCGTGAACGAGGATTTCTTGTCGGACCGAATATGCACGACTCGCTGGCCGTGGCAGGCTTTCTCGATCCGTCACTCCTAACCTTGAAGGAATACTACATCGACGTTGAAACCACCGGCGAACTGACTGCAGGAGAGACCTTGGGTTACAGTCCCAGCGCCGGTGATCTAAAGCGTAAACCGGGAACGGAGAAGCAGCGTGACATGAACATCTCGATTCGCGGTTCGGCACCAACGCTGGCAAGTACGAGGACTTCACCAGTCCTGCGAGACAAGTTTGTGCCCAACGTCAAAGTAGCGGTCGACGTGGATTCGGCGCGGTTCTTCGACCTACTCATTGGGCGCTTATCGGGAAACAAATAAGCCGACTGGCGATCCGCACACGTAGAGGCAGAGCCTGTCCGGACAAAGTCCAGCAGCTTTTGTCGGCGACTAATTTCCGAGGTGAACGATGAACTTCGGCCGAGTCTGGGTCTTGGCGGCAATCGTACTGATATCGTCTCTCGCGTCATGGGGTCAGCAAAAACGCAAAATCATCATCGATCAGGATGCTGCCGGTCCCGGCGGAACCGGTCAGCAGTCAATGCTCCTGCTGATCCAGTCTCCTCAAACGGAAGTAATGGGGATCACCGTGGTGACGGGTGATGCCTGGCTCAAATCAGAGGTGGCGCATACCTTGCGCACGCTCGAACTCATTGGACGGACTGACATTCCGGTCGTGCCGGGCGCGGCGTATCCACTGGTCCGAACCAAAGAAGAGACTGAACTCTGGCAGCAACGCTATGGTTCGGTGACCTGGGTGGGAGCCTGGACCCCGAGGTTCTACCATCCCCCAGACCAACTGGGAGAAATGCCCGAAGGCCAGCCCACAAGCAAAGCCTCCGCCGAAGACGCTGCGCATTTTCTGGTTCGGATGGTGCGCAAGTATCCCAATGAGATCACGCTTTACGCCGGCGGCCCCATGACCAACCTCGCGCTCGCAATCTCCATTGACCCGGAATTTCCGCGCCTGGTGAAGGAACTGGTTTTTATGGGCGCCGCCTTGAACCCGCAGACCAGCGACCCCGAGTTTCTCAACACGCCGCGGCACGAATTTAATTTGTGGTTTGACCCTGAGGCGGCACATATCATGCTGCGTGCCCCATGGAAGAAGATCGTCTGCACCACCGTGGATATTTCGGTAAAAACGAGAATGACCCAGGCCTTGATTGACAAGATCAAGGCGGGCAATTCGCCGGCCGCACAGTATGTGGGCAAGTATGCTCGCCTGTGGGGCGAATACAACTATCTGTGGGACGAGCTGGCGGCGGCGGCATGGCTCGATCCCGGCCTGATTACGAAAACGGAAACGCGCTACATGGATATCGATCTGAGCGGCGGGGCCAACTACGGAAACACTCTGACCTGGACAGATCAGGATAAGCCCAAGATCACGGTGCAGCCGGTCGAGATTCAAGTGGACCTGGACACGGAAAAGTTTTACAAGATGTTTGTGGACTTGCTGATGGCTCCGACGCCAAAGCAGAAGTAGGTTGCCTTCCGGAGAACCAGAGTACGGCGCCGCACACCGAAATACATGGGTCCTTCGCTGCGGCTCAGGATGACAGCTAAGAGAATCAGGACGAACAGCTTGAAGCTGTTCAAGGAGAACCGATGTTCACACCGAGTAGCTTGAGTATTGCGCTGTTGATGATGATCACGAGCGCCGTCTGCTGGGGATCCTGGGCCAATACCTTTAAGGGCGTGAAGAACTACCGTTTCGAGCTTTTCTACTGGGACTATGCGATCGGGATCTTCCTGATTTCCCTGGTTCTGGCACTGACCATGGGCAGCACTGGGCATGACGCTTCCAGCTTCCTGAATAACGTGCACTCAGCCGACATTTCAAACATCGTGTCCACCTTGGTTGGCGGCGCAATCTTCAACCTTGCCAACTTGCTGCTGGTGGCGGCGATTGACATGGCGGGCCTGGCGATTGCCTTTCCGGTGTCGATCGGAATCGCGCTGGTGGTTGGCGTCATTTCGAGCTACGCACTCCAGCCCCGAGGAAATGCGGTTCTTCTCGCGGTGGGGGTCGTTTGCGCGGTCATTGCCGTGGTTATGGACGGCAAAGCGTATGGCAGCCTCGCCAGCGCCGGGCGTGCCGTTTCGAAAAAAAGCATTGTCACATGCATAGTGTCGGGAGTTCTGATGGGCCTGTGGGCGCCCTTCGTCGCGCATGCCATGACGACGGGCCACACGCTCGGTCCCTACAGCATTGCGGTTTTCCTGACTCTCGGGGCGCTGCTCTCATGTTCCATCTGGAACGTGTATTTCATGAAGAAGCCGCTGGTGGGCAAGCCGGTGAATTTCGCTGACTACTTTCGCGGGCCCGCCTCCGGCCATGTTCTCGGCCTTCTTGGCGGCGCGATCTGGGGAACGGGCATGGTGTTCAATCTGGTGGCTGCAAGCTTCACCGGCGTTGCCATTTCTTACGCCATCGGACAATCTGCGCCCATGGTCGCGGCCCTTTGGGGCGTCCTTGCGTGGAAGGAATTTAAAGGCGCAGGCAGCAAGGCTTACGTTTACCTGTTTCTCATGTTCGTGTTTTACTGCCTGGCGATTGCTCTGGTGGCGCGAGCCAACGGGTAGGTAGGTCGGGCAGGCCAAGGTCGGGGAGGCAAGTAAAGAGTAGAGCCTCTCGCGCAGCATCTACCTCATTTCGACAGCTCTTCGATCATCTTCGTTGCCTGTGCATGTTCTGGATGCTGTTTGAGCAGTTCGAGCAGGACCGTCCGAGCTTTGTCGGGAGTGCCCTCCAGGGAATAAACGCGGGCGAGATTCATATAAGACTGATCGAACGCCGGCGCAACCCGGATGCATTCTTCGAAATTTGCTACTGCTTCATTCCTGCGCCGGGTTCGCAAGTAAAGCACGCCGAGGTTGTTCAGGGCTTCCGGATATCCTGGTCGCAATTTCAACGCCTTCTGCAGATACTCGTAGGCCCGCTCGCCGTCGTCGAGTTGTGCAAAGACCATGCCTAGGCTGTAGTTCGCCTCTGGATCGTCGGGGCCAACTTTCACGGCTCGCTCCAGCGTTTTGCGGGCTTCGTCCCAATTCTTCTGCTGTCGATAGGCGTTCCCCAGATTGTCGAGCGCGATCAGATGATCGGGGCTCAGGTGGAGAGCTTCCTGAAAATATGGAATCGCTTCGGTAGTGCGCCCCTCGCGTGTCGCTAGAAGACCAAGATTATTCCACGAGTTCGCCAGCGTGTCGGGATAGCTGGCGGGAAGCCTGGTTGCGAGCTCAAAGCTTTCACGGGCTTCGACGGTCTTTTCCTGTTTCAGGTAGACGCTCCCCAGGCCGTAGAGAGCCTCTGGGCTAGCCGGATCGTCACGCAGTGCGAGTCGGAATGATGCTTCTGCCTGATCGTAGTAGCCGCGCTGGAAAAAAACCGAGCCGTAGTTAAGGTAGTTGCGCCGAAAAACCAGGCCATCGCTTACGCCGGGAAACGGCAGCGCCTTCGCCAGCCGCTGGGCATCACTTTGGGGAAGGTGACCGACGTCCTGTTCGACGTGCTCTGGATTGACCGGCCCCTGGTACACCTTGACGATGTCTCCCTTGTCATCAATCAGGAACGAGGTTGGAAGGCCCATGTCGCGGTGACGATCCAACAGGTAGCGAGAGAGAACATTGTAAATGCCAGCCACGTCGTCCGAACCGCGAAGAATGGGGAACGAATAATGGCTCGCCTGAGCTTGTGCCGGCAACTTTCCAGCCTCGGCAGGATCGTCCATGTTCACGGTGAGCAGTTGAAGTCCCTGACCGACCCAGCGCTTGTGAACCTGATTGAAAGTCTTCAGGTCTTCCTCGCAGGAGGTTGAACCGGAGGTCCAGAAATTGAGCAGCACCGGCTTGCCGCGCAGCGTTGCCAGAGCGTGTACCTGTCCGGCCAGATCAGGCAAGGAAAAGTCCGGCACCGGAAGGGGCACCAACAGCCAGGTTTCAACTTTGGCGGGTAGCGACGGGAAGAGCACGGCTTCAGCCGTGCCGACACCTCTCTCGACAGATGCGGGCCTTAGCCTGGGGGCTGGCTTTGAACGCTTCCATGCGAGATGATTGCGAGCCCTCTTCAACCCAGATTCTGTGGTTCAGAGGAAGGTCGTGAAGTTCCTGCACCAATCCACTCGGCCACCGGATCGACGCTCGCACTGGGCGTTTGGACGCGCCTAGGCCGAAGAATACTTCTTTGCTATGTTGGGAAAGGAATCCCGATCCAGCTTGTACACTGCGGGTCTGGCGGCCCGATTCGGTCTCCAACGTGATCGCCGCACCGATGGCGTCGCGATTGCTCTTGCTGCTGCGGAGACGAAAAGCGATCGACGGCGGAAGGTCTTTTATCACATTCTTCAATAGGCGCAGCTGCGGGCCGTTGCGATTTTTCAGAAAGACTTCCAGCCGGCCATCATGATCGAAATCGGCGAGCGCGAAAGCCCTGCCGTCCTCGGGAAAGTCCGCCCCCACGACTCCTGAGACATCGGAAAAAGTGCCATCCCGATTGTTCGCGTAGAAGACATTACGCTCGAACCCGCTCCAGGTACCGTCGGAACGAATCAGCTCGTTAAGGGCGTTCCATCCCTGTTCGTAGTTGTGTGCGGGCTTGGCTTCTACCGGCGAATTCGCTACCACTTGTCGCCAAAAGAAACTGTTGAGATCCTCGCGGGATTCTCCCGGAGACCATCCCATTCGCGATGTAGAGATCGAGGAAACCATCGTGATCAAAGTCCCAGGCATCGCTTGACCAGGACCAGCGACCCATTTCAACACCCGCGGACGCGCCTCGATCCTGAAAAGCGCCCTCGCTGTTATTGCGAAACAATGAATTACCCATGGCGTGTTTGCGATAAAGCGCACGGGCTGCTTCAGGAGAGTCTTTCTGAAAGATATCCTGGGTCGAAATACGCTTGCCGGCCGCGCTCCACATGTTGGCGACGTAGAGATCCTCGGCACCGTCATTGTCGTGGTCGAGCCAGCAGACGCTCATGCCCGCCCCGACGTCTTCCACGCCTACTTGCGCAGCAACGTCGGTAAAGGTTCCGTCGCCATTATTGCGATATAGATTCTTGCGGCCAAAATCGTTGACCACGTAAAGGTCGGGCCAGCCATCGCGGTTGTAATCACTCCAGCCGCAGCAAAAACTGTACCGTGTGTTGTTCCTATCCAGACCCGTCAGGGCAGTCACGTCGCGAAAAGTCCCGTCCCGCTGGTTGTGCATTAGAAAGTTGGGGGGACCGTTTTCCGCGTCATAGTAAGGAGAGGGATATTTGTACTGATCGGTGCCCTGATAATAAAGATAGAGGCAGAAGTAAATGTCCAGCCAGCCATCACGGTCATAGTCGGCAATCGCCGCGCCTGTGAATGTCCCCTGTGGAGGGTTGGCAAACTGAAACGCGCCGGGCTTCTGACGAAACTTGTTGCCACCCTGATTCAGGAACAGCAGCGGCCCGCTGGTACATACGACGATCAAGTCCTGACGCCCGTCGTTATCGATGTCAGCAAAAAGCGCGCAAGCGGTGTTTTCAAGTACGCCGACTCCAGATGCTTCCGTAATGTCCTCGAAAGTTCCGTCACCCCGATTGCGATAAAGCCGGTTGGGAAGGCCGGCGGGCTGGCAAACATAAAGATCGTCGAAGCCGTCGTCATCGATGTCGCCGACAGAAACGCCGTTGTGCCCATAAATGTCGATGCCGCATGCGACGTCGAGAACAGTTCGCCAGTAGTCCGCGCCCCGGAGCAGTTGTTCGGAGTATGAAGGATTGCCTGCGAACGCCTGGGCGGCGATATCGACAAAAACAGGAGTAGCCGAGCGGCTTCGTGTTTCGCTCACAGCCTGCCAGTTTCGCAGGCGAAACTCGGCTTCTTTCCGAGCATCCGCTGAAGGACTCCCGAACGACGCCCATTCGAGATCCCATTCTCCGACCCTCTGCTCACGGTGAAAATCGCGGCCCGAGCCCACCAGTTCGTAGCGCACCCGGGTGTGCAACCGGCTGGGAGCCTTGCACAGGAGTTCGCGTCGATCGCGACAATCTGGAATTCAGCGGTCACGATGGTCGAAAACGAACTCAGGACGGCTCTCGTTCTCTGGAAAAAGGCGTCTTGCTCCAAAGCAGACTGACGGGTGAACTCGGTCTGATGGACCTCAAGCGCTGGCCCCGAGCGCACAAGTCGTGAGTCCACCCCTCGGGGCGAAAAGCCCGCAAAATCCGAGGCAAGAACCCTCTCGATGGCGCCCAGATCGGTCGGCGACTGCAGCAGACCAGTACTCCATTCCTCAAGAATCGCCGCGATCTGGTCGGCATATTTTTCGGTGATGAAATTGTCAAGACCTGATTTCGCCTTGACTAGTGTGGCGTCGAGCGGTAGCTGGGCCCGGTAGCGCGGATGAAGATGGAAACCGCCGTTTGGTGAATGCGCGTTGTGGGAGTCGAAAGCGTAGAGAGAAGGAAGAGCAAGACCGCGCAGAGACGCTGGGAATAGCGTCGTCGAAGCCATTTGGCAGCAGCGAACCAGAAAGTCGCGCCGGTCGCGATCAACGGGGACGGGATCGGCCAGACGCCCGGTCTTTGCTACCCAACTCAGAGTGCTTGCTCCCGGAGATTCACAGGTAGAGCGAAGCTAACATCCGTACATGAGTCGGTCAAGGCTGTGCGAACAGTTGTGGTTTCACCAAGCGCCCTTCTCCCAACAAACCCGAGAAATTGGGGGGCACACTGATCGGTCATGCGCCGGGGCGGCTCGATCACAGGTCCAGAAATCGATCTCGATATCTTGCTTCGGGCAGCAGGCACGTGTCGCTTTTACCGAACACGCGGTAGCGGTTGCGGGCAATCATCTTGTATCCCCATTCGCGAAGCCACCTGGGGACGATCCGCAACAGTGCCGCTGCAACGGGCCACGGTCCACCTATTTGTCGCAGGACAGAAATGACGGCATCAGAGCGCGACGAAAGCCGCTCATCGGCCTGGCCCTGGCCTTCGACGAGGCATACCGTGTCGAGATCGCGGGAACTGAGCCCATGACGCTGCAGGACTTTCGCGGCAAAATCGCTCTGCAAAGAAGCGAATTTGAGGCGACGGTTCGTATCTCGCCGCAGGCTGAATTGCACCAGACGGTTGCAGAGTCCGCACACTCCGTCGTAGAGAAGGATCGGGTTGGGGAGATCAGCTGCCATGGGGCAAATCTCAGAGGGTTTTGCGCGATCTACGCGCCACTAGGGCGATGCTCTTCACCAGTTCTGTTAGATGGCCTCGGTTGGAATCTCCGGAGTATTCTCTTGCACGCCTCAACGAGAGGTCTCGGGCTTTCTCTGCAGCTCCGGCACGTACTCAGCGATGTTGCCCTTCTCCAGAAGGTAGTTGCCCGGGCCTTGTTGTCCGCGAACCGTGCGGCAGAACTCGGCCACGAAGAAACCGGCCTTCAGTGCCTCGGTGAAGGCCCAACGTGTGGCCTCGCGCCACTCCCGGGCCAGGCCAGGATCCTTTTGCTCGACGGCTCCGATATCGCTCGGAATCTGAATTGCAATCCGCTGGCGCGCCAGTGCGGCCGGGAGATCATTGCGGAGCGGCTTGCCATCACCGTTGAATTGGACCAGCGGTTGCAACCGCGAAAACGCGTCCAGAACCTCCGGACGGTAGTCTTTGCCTTGCAGCCGGTCTCGAACCCGGCGGCTGGCGAGCGGCCACCTAACCCATAGGCGATCCGTACTGTTCTGATGCAGGACGCTCGAAGTTTCCGGGCCGTAGAAATCAGTCCGGTAGGTATCAGAAATTACGCCGAGTTTGCCAAAGTTGAGATGAGCATTCTTGCTTTGCAACGGGTCGAAAGTCCACGTCATCTCCTGAATCTGCACGCCCTGGATGCGTATGGCCAGGGTCCGTTCCCGCTGTGCCAGTTTGAGTTTCCTGCCTAAATTGAGATCACGATACGGTTCACGCACGGCCAGCATGTGCGAGTGCAGGATCAAATGCCCATGCTCCATGCCCAGGAACCCAAACGCAAACCCAGCCAGCTTCGGGCCATCGAATGCACCCACCCAGATGCTGCCGGCTTCTTTGGTAGCGACCATCAAGGTCCGGGGAGTTACGTCGAGGTCAGCAAGGCCCCAAACTTCCCTTTCGACAACTTCAGCCTGCTCCAGATCGGCGAAGCTCTCCAAGTCTCGAATGACGATCGATTTGGATGTGGGCTGGTTCATGAGATCTGGGTCATCGACGGTTTGTCAGTTAAAGGCGTCCAATATACGCGAGCCGGATTGCTGGAAGCTAGCTTGCCGCGTTACTTCAAAAGCTCCCAACCGCGAAGCTCGCGAAGGCGAGGCAAAGACGCAATGAAGGCGCTGTCTGTGACTCCTTTGAAGATCAGCGTTGCAGCACGCTCTCCAGCGTGGTAAAGAATCCTGGATAGGAGATCACCGCTGCGTCGGCGCCTCGGATTTGCGTCTCTCCCTCGGCACGCAGGGCTGCGACTGCGAATGCCATGGCGATACGGTGATCGCCGAGAGAATCAACCTCGGCGCCGTGCAGTTTCTGGCCGCCGGGGATCTTCAACCCATCCTCCAGCTCTTCAACTTGCGCGCCCATCGCCTTAAGGTTGGTAGCGATGGCCGCGATGCGGTCGGATTCCTTCACCCGCAGTTCGCGGGCATCGCGGATTTCGACGCCACCGGCAGTATAGGGAGCAATCGCGGCCAAGACCGGAATTTCGTCAATGAGCGCCGCAGTATCGGCTCCCTTTATTGTGACCGTTCCTAACCCGCGGCCTTGCGCTTTGACTGTACCCCGCAGCTCTCCATGCTGTTCTTCTGGTTGGGTTACGGAGATTCCCACGCCCAATAAGACCAAGATGTCGAGAAGCCGGGCTCGCGTGGGATTCATGAGCAGACCCTCGATGACGAGTTCCGCACCCGGGAAAAGAGCGGTTGCGCACAGGAAGAACGCCGCACTGGAGATGTCGCCGGGGATTTCTGCCTCGATCGCGCGCAGCGGTTGCCGGCCCGTGATCCGCGATTCGTTTCCTGATTGTGTGACCTCCGCGCCGAAGGCACGCAACGCAATTTCTCCGTGATCGCGTGTGTGAACCGGTTCAACTACAGATGTTTCTCCATCGGCGAACAGGCCCGCGAACAGCAGGCATGATTTCACCTGCGCGCTGGCCAAGGGCATGCTGTAATCAATCGCCTTCAGCTCTCCGCCGTTGACACGAAGCGGCGGTCGGCCTCCGGTCTGGGCCGTGATTTTCGCTCCCATCATTTCAAGAGGCGCAATGATTCGCGCCATGGGGCGCCGGGAAAGCGATCCGTCGCCAATAAGTTCGCTGACAAAGTTCTGGCCGGCCAGGATGCCGCTCAACATCCTCATGGTCGAGCCGGAGTTTCCGCAATCCAAGGGCGAGGTTGGCGCTTGCAAACTGGGGCCGTGACCGCGAATCACAACCTCGGTTCCCTTCCGCTCTACCTCCACGGCAAGCGACTGTAGACAGCCTAAGGTGCTAGCGCAATCCGCTCCGGTGGAGAAATTCTCAAGGCGGGTTGTGCCTTCCGCAATGCCTGCCAGCATGGCATAGCGGTGTGAGATGGACTTATCGCCGGGCAGTCGCATAGACCCCAGGATACTTCTGGCTGGACGCACAACGATTGTCGAGTCTTTTTTCATTCCGGATTCCAATATAGCGGATGCTGGAGCGGTTTAACCACAGAGGGCAAGGAGGACGCAGAGGGAATCAGGTCGGCTGCGATGTAAATTCTATGCCAGCGCTTTGGCCTCGGCTGTGGCTTCCTTCAAGATATCCGGAGGCACTTCCCTGATAGCGAGATGGAATTCGAACATGGGGGTCGTTGTGCCGCGGCCCCATCGGCCAACCTCCCAGTGAGCGCGGATGAGCTTAGCGTCACGATTAGCAGTCAGGTCGAGCAGCAGCGGGTGCTGACCCCGGTAAAACTTTTGGGGAAACGCGATGAGCGGCTTCGTGCCCCAGGTCGCGCCGTCAGTGGAGCCATAAATGCTTACGTCCAGAGATTGTTGTTCGATGATGTTGGTGATGTCCAGGGTCAGAAGGAACACGCGGCTGGCGGCGCCGCTGACGTCCAGTGCGGAGCCATCGCCTTTCGCGGTGGCAACGGTTTTTTGCGGAACCAGAAACGTATCGATCGTCGCAGTAGAGGGCATGGCGAGAGAATTGTAGCAAAGGCCGACGGCTACCTACGCTCCAAAGACCGAATCGAAGAACTGACGGAGCAACTGGCCGGCTTCCGCGGGTTGTTCCCAGGGCGAATAGTGGCCGGCTCGGCGGATGATTTTCATCTCGCTCTTCGGGATATTTTGCCGCATCAGATCGGCCTCTGGCGGGCCGGTCAGGATGTCCTCGTCTCCAGTCACGAGCAGCGTAGGCACGTTGATGGTCCTAAGGTCAGGCACTGAATCTGGCCGCTCGGCCATGCCTCGCTGTACCTGGGCCACGTTTTCGGGCGACATCTTGCGCATCATCCTCAGCGCGCCGTCCACCAGGTCGGGACGACTCTCCCGCGTGGTCTTACCAAGCAGTTTGGGAATCATGCTTTCGAAAAATGGTCCGGTTCCGCGCTGCAATACGTCGGCGGCGGCTTGCAAGCGGCCCGCCTTGGCCTCGGGAGAGTCAGCCGGCGCTTTGGTGTTGAAAAGGGCCAGAGCCGCGACCCGTCCACGGTGCCGCCGCCAGAACTCGAACAGGACATAACCTCCGATGGAAACTCCGGCGAAGGCAGCGCGTTCGACTTCAGCGTGATCGAGGATCCGGGCGAGATCCGCTGCGTGCTTTTCCATGGTGGCAGGCCCTTCGCCGACGGCAGAGTCGCCGTGACCGCGCAGATCAGGAAGAATCACTTGATAACGGGAAACGAGCGCCTGGGCCGCAGGGAGCCACAGTTCATGATGGGCGGGGAAAGGATGCAGTAGCACGACCGGTGCACCGGCTCCCAGCGTTTGGTACGCAATACCGGCATCGCCGCTTTTGACTTGAATCATCTTCGAGATAAAAACTGGAGATTCAAAGACGAAGAAAATCTTAAACCGCAATCAGCGCAAAAGACTATCGCAGGTGCACCAGGAAAATCTCTACTGATGCGCTGCTTGATGGCCCGCCGGGACTTCGACCGTTGCCGGTTCCTCCGGCATGATGATCCATGCGACGGGGTACGAAAGCAGACCGATACCTGTCATCACAGCAGTAATCAGCCATACCACGCGTACCAGGGTGACATCCAGGTCAAAGTATTCGGCCACGCCCGCGCAAACTCCGGCAATCTTGCGGTCGGCGCGCGGACGGATAAGCCGCTTGCGAGCGGCCACGCAGCCGACTCGCTTGCCGCAGTAAGCGCAGTGATTAGCATCGTCCTGGATTACTTTGCCACAGTAATTGCAGTACATGACGTCTCCTCGCAGGCGAGAACCGCAGTCCGCCGTTCGCTTATAAGATACGCTTCGGAAGGAACAAAAGTTCCCTTGGCCGACTACTCCCGGTAAGCCTCGCTTATGCGCTTGCGCGCAGACTCGGCTGTCGGAGTACCAGCGCCGTTCGCAATCACCGCCTGATATCTGGCCAGAGCCATATCCCGTTTTTGCAGCATATCGTACATTTCGCCGGCTCCCAGGTCGGCTTTCTGCACCATTTCAGGATCGGGCTGACGGACCTGGTTGACCTGCTCGTAGGCTGCCGCCGCTCCACTGTAGTCCTTCTGACTGCGAAGCAAGTCAGCCAGGCTGAGAGCGGCAACCTCATAGTGCAGGTTGGCGTAGTGGCCATCTTTTCCCGCCTGCCAGATTTTCCGGTAGACCGTCGCTGCTTCCTGATTGCGTCCGGCAGCCCGCAACAGGTTTCCCTCTTCCAGTGCCAGGAGGTAATTTTGTGGAAAGCGCGGAATCAGGGTGCGCGCGATCGGCAGGGCTTCGTCATAGCGGTGCTCGCGCCTCAGAAACAGGACCAGCAGGATTTGCGCGTCCACGCTGGTTTCCCCGTTTCCCTGGGCGCACTCCCTGAGATACTGGATTCCCTTCTCTTTGTTTCCACCGAGCCCGACCATCGAAGCCGCCACTTTCACCCCCCAAGGCAGGCTTCCGACCACGTAGTTGTGCGCGCCGACGATTAACTTTGCTTCCAACGTCGCGGGCGCGAGCTCCAGAACTCTTTCGTGGTCGTGCCGCGCCCCCACGGCATTCCGCAACGCCGAAAACCAGGCACGTTCAATCATGGCGGTGTAGGTCGCGAACTGAGCGCGGGTTACACCTCGCGCATACAGAGCCTCTATGTCATTCGGATTTGCGCTCAGCCGCTTCTCTTCCAGTTGGAGCGCGCGGGCAACCAGATCCTGAATCTGTTGCTTGACTTTGGGGTCGGCGGGACGGTGGGGCGCCGAAATAAAACTGTCGTTGGCGTACTCCCCGGTGTTCAACACCCCCATGCGATAAAGTTCACGGAAGAGCACCACAGTCAGCAGATGGTTGACGGCGAAGGGATCGTCAGGATGCCGCCCCAGAACCTGGTCAAACTCCTGCGCTGCGCGGTCGTAGTCGAGATTGTAGAAGTGATTGAACGCGGTCACGTTGAGCGGATCGTGGGGACGGTAGGCGAGCGATTCGGGCGTGGCCATTGCCTGCGGAACTGGAGCCGCCGCTATCACCTGAACCGCAGTCAGGAAGGTCAGCAAGAGCACAGCGGCGCGTTGGTGACGGAGAGAAGGCAATCGGTTTTCAATCAAAGGTTCGTTGCACCTTAGTTTAACCGAAGCAACTTGCTTCCCCGTGAACCAAGAAGGTCATCGGAATCCAGAAATGCAGGGCGGTATAATTTGTCCCTCATAAGCATATTTTCATCATCACAATTTCATAGTCGGCTGGGCGCATCTTGCATAGTGGATACTGTAATTCTTGCCAGCTTTGGGGTTGTCGCCCGTGCCCTCAGGCTCACGAAGATCGGTGTTTCAATGAGTTACACGTTTTCTGATTTGGTTATTGGCTTGCGAATATAGAGACTGAGGTGTTCTATGTCCGACGTTGTGCGGGACGCGCAACACGAGTTCTGGCGGCCGCCGGTAGCTCAAGTCGAGGCCGCAAAAGCGGGCATGGCGGAAGTTTGCGATGGCTGTGCAACCGAGTTCATGGTGGGATCGCTGTTTTGTCATGTCTGTGGAGCCTCCCGGGCTGCGCATCCTGCTGCCGCCTCGCATTGGACGACTTACCTGGAGTTCCACCACCTCAAGCGCGCCCTTGGACTATCAACGGCATCGCTGATCGCCTTCTTTGCTGGCATGGTTTGCCTGGTCATGGCGGGCATCGCCGTAGGCATGATTTACAGTGTTCAGACTTTCAATGATTTTCACGCCCTGCAGCTTTACAGGATGCAGTGGCTGTTGGGAGCCATAGCCGCGTTCGCCGCCGGGTTGCTGCTAAAGAGAGCGCCTGACGCAAAGCCTTAACCCCTTCCCAGTAGTCGACCCACGAAACACATACTTGTGAACGCCTCTTCGACTTCACTCAGGACAGGCTCTCGTCCGGGCGGGCGAGCAGGGCTCGCCGAGATTTGTTGTTTGTGCCGACTGAAAAGCTGCCGGGCTTCGCCCGGCTGGGCGGGTGGGGGCAACCGCCCCTACGTGGTCTCGAGTGCTTAATGCACGGGCTCTGGATCGTTGATCACGACCCGCCTGTGTTGATGCATTCGATAGAGGTGATGCACCGGTCCGATACCCTGTCCCAGAGGATGGGCGTTGGCAATCGCAGCGGCGACGTAGGCTTTGGCCAGCAGAGCCGCTTCCGGTAGTCCGCGGCCACGGGCTAGATGGCAAGCCATGGCGGTGGCGAACGCGCAACCCGTGCCATGGGTGGAGCTCGACCGCTGGCGGTCGGATTTGAAAACCTCCTGCTGGACTCCACGCGAGCTCACAAAACTCAAGAGATCAATTGCCTTTTCCATGTGACCACCGGTGACGACCACGCTGGCAGCTCCCATGGCATGAAGCTTGGTCGCGGCTACGCGCATCTGGTCGAGGTTGGTAACTGCCAGGCCGGTGAGAGTCGCCGCCTCGTCCACGTTGGGTGTCACGACCGTCGCCAGCGGCAGCAGCCGCTCGATCAGAATGCGAGCCCCACTGTTGTCAATCAAATCGGACCCTGACGAAGATTTCATGATCGGATCCAGAACGATGTTGCCAAGCCCCGCTGTCTCGACAAAGTCGGTCACTACTCGCGCGACTTTCCCCGAACCCAGCATGCCGATGTGGACGGCAGCGATGGCCATGTCACTATTTAATTCCTCCAGAGTCTCAGCCACCAGGTCGGGGCTAACCGTTTCGACGCGCCGCACACCGGCCGTCGACTGTACGGTCAAAGCGGTGATACAAGAGACCCCGTAACACCCGTGAGCGGCAATCGTCTTTACGTCTGCCGTGACGCCAGCCCCGGACGAGGGGTCAAACCCGGCAATGCTGAGAACGACGGGCGGAGATTGGGTCATAAGGGCAATGTAACGGAAACCGGAGCGGTTGCAAATTCGGAAACGTACAGGCGGCGAATCTTGAGCCCACATGTTACCCGCGTGCACACCGACGTAATGTTCGTAACCGATTGAAAATAAGGATCGCGTAATTCTTTCATTCCGTCGCACCCGCCAGTCATGTTTACTCATTAATTAACATTTAAGGCCATTGACTACAGCAATATCGGTAGCATCCATCATGATTAACAGTATGTTACGTGAGATATGTATTACTAGATAATAATCTTAGTACACGAAAATCCCGGTTGACAGCCCCTCGCCCGGCGGGTAGCCTTGTCAAATCCCTGGCCGAGGTGGTGGAACTGTCGAACGATGAGAGGTGACTGAATGCGAGGACATATTGCTCATACACTGGCGACTGTTTTACTGGTCGTCAGCCTAGGGGCGGCCCAGCGACCAGCCAGCTCAGAGTCCGGAAAGACCCAAAATGTAGTCCATCCGGGCAAGGTAAGTAAGACCACGCCGTATCAAATTGGGACAGCCTCCTGGTACGGAGACTACTTTCAAGGTAGGGCCACCGCTAGCGGTGAGCCTTATAACATGTACGACCTGACCGCAGCGCACCCGACGCTACCACTGGGCAGCTGGGTACGGGTAACCAACCTGCGTAACGGGCGAGCCGTCGTGGTCCGAATTAATGACCGCGGGCCAGTGGTTCCGGGGCGGATCATCGATCTCTCCTACAATACGGCGCGAGTGCTCCAGTTCCAGTCGCAGGGACTGCAGCGAGTGCGTCTGGACGTAGTCAAAACGAAGGCTCCGCAACCCCCATTGGTGACAGCGTCACTGCGCTACTAGCCTGCTGGCGGCAAATCCCCTAAACTTGATCAGATGTACGATCCGAGACAGCATCTGATCGTTGCCCTGGACGTTTCGTCCGCGGCCGCAGCCCAGAAGATCGTGGCGGCCGTGGGCGACTCCGCCTTGACCTACAAGGTGGGCATGCAGCTGTTCACCGCGGAGGGGCCCCGCGTGGTCCGCGATCTGCTGGCCTCCGGCCGCCGTGTCTTTCTGGATCTGAAGTATCACGACATTCCCACCACGGTGGCGGCGGCCGTGCGCGAGGCAGCAAACCTGGGTGTGGGGATGCTCACTGTGCACGCCGGGGGGGGTGGCAAGATGTTGCGCGCAGCTGTCGAGGCCGCCCGCAGCGTGAACCCTGCGCTGATGGTGCTCGGGGTCACAGTGCTGACCAGCATGGACGATCAGGATCTCGACAAGGTTGGGGTTCGCGGACGCGTGGTGGACCAGGTGCTGCGTCTAGCCGCGCTCTCCATCTCGAATGGTTGTCAAGGCGTGGTTGCATCCGCGCTGGAAGCTTCTGAACTGCGCGCCGAACTGGGCGACCATTTTCCGATTGTCACTCCGGGTGTGCGTCCGGCAGGACAAGATCACGGTGATCAGAGCAGGGTGGTAACGCCTGCCGAAGCGATCGCGGCCGGAGCGACTTACATCGTCGTGGGACGTCCGATCACGGCAGCTGCCAACCCGGGCGGCGAAGCGCGTTCGATTTTGGAGCAGATGAGTTTAGCGGTTAGCGCATAGCTCGGTTTCCTTCTTCCTTCGTTGTGATGTAAACGTCTTCCATGAGAAGGCCGGTCGGAGTCAAGGGGATTCGTTTTGGTATTTGTAGGTCACGCTGTTTCTTCCCCGCCGAGTCGCCACTGTCGCCACCCTTCCATCCGCACTCTTGGTGAGCGATTCTCGCTCGGTGCAAGTTGGGTGTTCTCGTTTCAGCCGGTGCTGCCACCTGTTTATCGACCTCGGTTCCATCTCGAAGATGAAAGCTGGGCCAGGCGTTTAACGCAGTCACCGGAACTCGGCTTTAGGCTTTAGCTTTCCTTTCGCAGAGCGTTTTTGGTTTTATGCAGCCGCCGGCATCGCTCTCTGCTTGCTATTGCGCAACGGTTCGTAAACCTCTCCGCTCACCCACAGGTGATGCAGCAAGACGGCCAGCTTTCGTGCCACTGCAATAATGGCTCGTTTCTTCCCGCTCTTGCCGCCGCGCTCGGCCAGCTTCAAACCCCAGCGGCGCAGATCGCTGTCGGCTCCAAACGGCCCCAAGATGTGGTGCGCTCCCTGCACCAGCAGCGTTCGCAGGTATGGATCGCCTTCCTTGCTGATGTGCATTTGCGGCTCGCTCTGGCCCGAGTTTCTCCGCCCCGGTTGCAGCCCCAGGTAGCAGCCCACGTCCCGGCTCTGGCGAAAACGATGCGCGTCCTCCAGCGTCAGCAGGAAGGTCAGCGCGATCAGCGTCCCTACGCCCTTCAACTGCTTCAGTTGCGCCACTTGCGGATAGCTTTCCCGCGCCAGTCGCTCGATCCCTTCGTTGCATTCCCGGATGCGTTCACTCAGCGACTCGATTCCCGCCAGCAACGGCTGCAGCGCGGTTCGCAGTTCCGGACTCAGCTCCTGGGCTTTCTCCGCATTCATATTGCGTACGTTGCACCCGCGTAGCCGCTCCCCGTAGCTCTTGGCCAATCCGCGGGCCGTGTTCACCAGCGCGGTTCGTGCCCGCACCAACCCGGCGCGCGCCCGGATCACGGTCAGATCCGCTTGCGCACGCGCACTGCGATGCTTCACCGGACATAACAACTGCGGATCGATCCTGGCCAGCCGAGCCAACGTCTGCGCATCCAGCCGATCGTCTTTCTTTCGGCTCTCTCCGATCAAGCGCACATTGCGGGCATGCGCCACGATCACTTCGTGTCCCAACTCGCTCAGTGCCCGGCTTACCCACGGTGAATGCATTCCGGTTTCCAGCGCGATCCGGCTGCGCGGTATCGCGCCGAACACCTCTCGCATCGCTTTCGGAGTCGTGCCCAGTTTCTGTGCCAGCCGTACTTCACCCGCTTCGTCCAACACGCAATACCAGCTCGATCGATCGCCCAGGTCCAGCCCGATCGTCAGCTTCTGTTCAGAACAATTCCTGATCTGCTTCCCCGCTGTGATGCTAATCTTCTTCATTGCCGGTCTCCTTTTTATCTGTGCTTCGAGCACGTCGATAACTTGGGAGCGTACACCGCATCCCGTCCGGAGACCGGCCTTCTCATCCCATCTGTTTACGTCACCTATCCCTGGGGCGATCTATACTTTGTGCATTCAGCCACGCTGGAGGCGCTTATGAGACTGATCGAGCCCCACAAATACAAGAAGTGGTCCGTTCTCAGCACGGAGGTGCTCGCGGTACTGGTTACAACACTCTTGTGTTCGTCGTTTGCATTCAGTCAAAAAGCGGAGTACGACTTCTACCCTGAATATCGCAACAGCTTTATTCCAAAACTGCGCGTCGAGAACTCTTCGCTGTCGCTGACAAATGAACAGATTGTGGAAAGGTATGCAGCGAAGCTCAAGGGCGAAGGGGTCACCGAAATCGAAATCGCCCGCCGGACCAGATTGATCCTCACAGAGCGCAATCTGATGGAGGCCGACTACTGGAATCGCTTCTACCTCGACAGCAATGCGAATTTCAATAAGGCTCCCAATGGATTCCTCAAGCAAATGGTGGACGGGCAGCGGCCCGGAACTGCTCTGGATTATGGAATGGGTGAGGGCCGAAACGCTATTTACCTAGCAAGCCTTGGATGGCAGGTGTGGGGATTCGATCCTGCCGATGCGGGGGTCGCACTCGCTCAAAAACGGGCGAAGGAACTTGGGCTGACATTGCACACTGCCGCCGTTCGCGACAGCGAATACGATTTCGGCAAGGAACGGTTTGACCTTGTTCTGTTTAGTTGGACCATGCCGCTGGTGCCTCTCCAGAAGGTGGTTGACTCACTCAAGCCCAGCGGGATCGTTGTGATGGAATGCGGAGCCGATTTCGTCAGTGGCCACAACGAGATGCTTCACATATTCGACCCTCTCCAGATCATTCACTATGAGATCGTTCGGGCTAAGTCGGACTTCTATGATCGCCGTGAGACGGAGGTTCTCCGGTTGGTGGCAAGAAAGCCATAGACGCGCTCGGGGCTTTTGGGGGCCAGAGCACGTTGGATTGATGGTAACCGGACATTGTGCCAGCCTGCGTCTCGCCATTACACCAACAATTCGGTGAACGGCACCCAACTCCAGTGGCGCTATTCCTGAAGGTCGAGTCGGCTAGCGACCGGTCTTGGTCAGCAACTCAACTGAAATAAGCGGCCGTTTGGGACTCTCGGCACTGCTGAGAGTGGTGCCCTTCCCGAGACCTCGACGAATCGTAATCTCCAACGGGCTAGAGTTTCTCGTAGAACTCGCAGGCGGAGCATGAGATAAAAATTCCGCCGGGGATGCCGCGCTCGCGGTCTTTCACCCGTTTCACGATACGCGTAGCTTTGCCGCACTTGGGGCAATCGGTGCTCTTGGTGGTGTCCATCACCTTCTTACGATCTGCTGTCTTCGCAATCTTGACTGCCATTTCTGATCTCCTTGAGGCTTAATGTCCGAGTCGCTGGCTTTGGCCAGCCAATTTTTGTTTGCCGATATCGAACTAACGATACTGGCTGAAAATCAATCGTAATACTCCAGCCCGAGATGGGTGATGAGTTCTTCGCCCTTCAGGTGCCGCAGCGTGTTCTTGAGCTTCATCGACTGGATGAACAGATCGTGCTCGGGATACAGCCCGGGCGCGGTCATGGGGGACTTGAAGTAGAAGCTCAGCCATTCCTGGATTCCGAGGCCGCGCAACTCCGAGCTGCGCTGCGCCAGGTCCAGGAACAGGACTAAATCCAGCACGAGCGGGGCCGCCAGAATCGAGTCGCGGCAGAGGAAATCCACTTTGATCTGCATGGGATAACCCAGCCACCCGAAAATATCGATGTTATCCCAGCCCTCTTTGTTATCGCCACGGGGCGGGTAATAGTTGATGCGCACTTTGTGGGTGAACTTGCCGTAGAGTTCCGGGTAAAGTTCCGGCTGCAGGATGTGCTCCAGCACCGACAGCTTGGACTCTTCCTTGGTCTTAAAAGACCCGGGATCTTCCAGCACTTCGCCGTCGCGGTTGCCGAGAATGTTGGTGGAGAACCATCCGTTCAGGCCGATCATGCGTGCCTTGAATCCGGGCGCGAGAATGGTCTTGATCAGCGTCTGTCCGGTCTTGTAGTCCTTGCCACAAATCGGAGCTTCATTGTCGCGCGATAACTGACGCATTACCGGAAGGTCCACGGTCAGGTTGGGAGCGCCGTTGGCAAAGGGCACGCCCTCCATCAATGAGGCATAGGCGTAAATCATCGAAGGCGCAATGTTCTCATCGTTGGTGGTTAGCGCCTTTTCAAAGGATTTCACCGACTCATGGGCTGCGGTGGGCTCTAGAAAGGTTTCTGTCGAGCCGCACCAGATCGTGACCAGCCGGGCCGCGCCCGAGCTCTTCCTGAACTCGCGGATGTCGGCTCTCACCTGTTCCGCGAGGTCCATCTTGTTCTTGCCCTTTTTCACGTTCGGGCCGTCCAGCTTCTTCACATAGTTGTGATCGAAGACGGCCTTGCGGGGCTTGATGGAACTGAGAAACGGCTTCACCTGGTCAAGCAGCTGGCGCTCCAGAACCCCGGCTTTCGACGCAGCCGCGTACATGTCGTCTTCGAAGATGTCCCAGCCGGTAAATACCAAATCGTTCAGCGTGGCCAGGGGAATAAATTCCTTGATCTTCGGGGACAGGGCGTCGGTACGCTTTCCCAGCCGGATCGTACCCATCTGGGTCAGCGAACCGATGGGCTTGGCCAGGCCTTTTCGTATGGCCTCGACGCCGGCGACAAACGTGGTCGCCACCGCCCCCATGCCGGGGATCATCACCCCCAGCTTGCCCTTGGCCGGCTGAATCTCGCTGCTTTGGTGTTTCGACTGCGTCTCCGTCTTTGCGTTCTTCGTCTGTGCGTTCCTGGGACGCTTCGGCATGTTTGAGCTGCTTCCTTATGAGTTCCGTGGGATGTTGGGCAAACGGATATGTTCTCGTATTGAGTTAGTATTTGCAACCGAAGCAACAGCGAACGGTTGCCGACACAAGGCGAATGGCTGCATCAGCGATTGGAGCAAAGCCCGTTTGACCAGGGAGGACACAGAGAATCACAAGAGCTTTTTGGAGCACGATTCCTCCGTGATCCTCCATGTTCTCTGTGGTTAGAGCCCTTTGCTATTTGCTATCCAGATCCATTGGTTTTATGGGCACATCCCAGTGCGCGTCCAGAATTTCGAACCGTCGCTGTTCCTCGCGCTCGTAGGTCTGCTGGTCGGGAAACAGCTGTTTCTTGAGCGCTTCCTCGTCGAATGGCTCATTGGCGACAGCCGCGTTTCGGAACACGATGGTGACGCGGTAGTCCCAGCGCCCATCTTCGGTGGCGTGATAGCGAGTCTGATTCATCCAGACTTTGAGCATTCGCCCCATCTCTACTTCTTTCTTCAGGAGCGGATAGTGATTTTTTTTGAACAGCCGAAGGAATTCGTCGGCATGCCCCCACTTGGCTTTGTAGTAGTACTCCACCACGAACGGCTTGTCTGATCCCGCGGGCGGGGCTTGGGCAACGGTAACGGCGTTCAGCAGCAATGTAGCTAGCAAGACTAGGAAGCACTTCATGGGTGATCTCCCTGGCTGAAGGATTTCCGGCTATTCCGTTCGCATTCTATTCTGCCAATGCGACCACACAAACCAAATGATCCCGACGGCCAGGACCACTCCGATCACCAGATCAAATTGATGGAAGTACTTGCCCAGCCCCCGCCAATTTTCACCCAGCTTCATACCCAGCCAAGCCAGGCCGAAACACCATGGCCAGGATCCTAAGAAAGTGTAGATGTGAAATCGTCCGCGAGGCATGGCGGCGATTCCTGCCGGCAGTGCGATAAAGGTGCGGATCACGGGCAGTAACCGTGCAATCAATACTGCCAAGTATCCCCAGCGCAGGAAGAAGTAGTCGGCCCAGCTCAGTTCACGCCTGCCCATTAGAATCCAACGACCGTATTTCTCCACCAGCGGCCGGCCACCGTAGCGGCCAATTTCATACGCTACCAATGATCCGAGGTTGCAACCGATCGCACCCGCTGTGGCCGCCCATACCAGCTTCATTGAGCCTTCATAGGCCAGATAACCAGCGAACGGCATGATTAACTCTGAAGGTAGCGGAATACATGCCGATTCGATCGCCATCAGCAAGGCGACCCCGCCATAGCCAGTTGCGGCTATAACGGACTTTATGAACACAAACAAAACTGCCAGAATTTTTTCGCTCATGCAAGAGAGAGATTTGGCGCGGGCACGATCTTCACGGGGCGAGCTCTTGCCCGGTTCCGGCCGCCCACCTGGCCGCCACGATCAGAATGCGCCTTCCTGGGTAAAGGTGTAGCCCGGCAACGAGGCGCCATCGGCGCTCTTGGCCACTTTTACGCGAACCGTTGCCACATCCGGCGCCGACAAACCTGCCGGGCGCAGCAGCGCGTATTGGGTAAACACTTCGCTGTAAAGCTTGGTGACAAGATAATCCTGGCCGTCGGTGTCATTACGCCAAACCTGCCCGAGTTGGATGGACTTCACTGCCACATGGGACTCCGTGAACTAGTTGAAAAGGCACCTTCAGACTACCGGGGCGGGCGCGGTGCGTCAATTGTGGTGGTGGTTCGGCGGAGTTACGAAAGGCAACGGCGATGAAATGGCAAGGACTGTGTGGTGACGGGCGCCCTCGCCCGCCCAGGCCGTCCGCAGGACGGCAGTTTGGCTCGCTAGTGTCGAAGCATTTGCTAAGATCTATCTCCAACACTGAGGAGCATCCATGCCACGCGGCCACACCCCGCGACAACCCGCTCGTACGGGACGTCAAGAAGGAACCCGCAAAGCTCGCCCGGGGAAGGGTTCAACCGCGGCCCTTCGGACCGCCCGGACGGGCGAGGGCGCCCGTCCCCACACGGATCATGCCCGCACGGAACATCCCCACACTGACCGTGCCGCCGCGCCATCCTGGCCAACCCAGAAGTCTCGGGGCAAGGCAGGATACAATCCCATCGCACCTGAGCGGGTTCAGGAGATCCTCAAACGGCTCGATGTCCTGTATCCCGATGCCACCTGCGCCTTGCAGCACAAGACCGCATGGGAACTACTGGTGGCGACTATCCTGTCGGCCCAGTCGACCGACGTTCGCGTGAACATGGTGACGCCCGAGTTGTTCCGGAAATACCCTACGGTGCAGGACTTTGCAGCGCTCACACCTGAACAGCTTCAACCCGACGTGCGCTCTACGGGGTTTTTCCGCAACAAATCCAAATCAGTGGTTGGGGCGGCGAAAAAGATCGTCAGTGAATTCGGCGGCCAAGTCCCCGATCAGATGGAACAGATTCTCACCCTGCCCGGTGTGGCGCGCAAGACTGCCAATGTGGTGCTGGGTACATGGTTTCACAAGAACGAAGGCGTGGTTGTGGACACGCATGTTCACCGCATCAGCCGCCGTCTGGAACTCACCCGCAACGACGACCCGAAAACAATCGAGCAGGACCTTATAAAGATCATCCCCCGGGAAAAGTGGACCCTGTTCTCCCACCAAGTCATCTGGCACGGACGCAGGCTATGCATCGCCCGCCGGCCGAAGTGCGTCGACTGTCCGCTGGAAAATATCTGCCACGCCGCCGACAAGACCTGGAGTACGGTAGAGATGCACAAGAATGCGAAGTAGCCTCCGGTCGAAACAACCTTTGTCATCCTGATCGGAGCATGCCCGGTCGCATTGCGATCGGGCATGTGAAGTCGAAGGATCCCTGCGTGCGGAACGAGTGCTAGCGTTCTTGTTTTCGTTCGACAGCCTGTAAAATCTCACGATGGAAAAGTAGCGGATGCGAGTAGGGGTCCTTCGACTCCGAAAGTGCTTCGCCTTGCGAAGCACTTCCTGCGCTCAGGATGACAACCAAGCAAAGGTGGCTCTGCTACACTTTTCCTATCTTATCCACGATCACATGTGCACTCTTCTCCTGCTTGCTACCGTCATCTTTATGAGCCTTCTTACGCCGGCCCAGACTTTGCCCGTGCCCCAGGGCATCACCGATCCGAAGCAAATCACCAGCAAGCCGAACGCCCAGGTGGAGCAGAATCAGCAGAGTCTTTCCGTCGAACGGCTCTACATGACCCGCTCGGTCGGGGCGACCGCGTGGTCACCGGATGGCAAAACGATCGCCTTCGTATCCAACATCAGCGGCCGGAACAACATTTGGCTGGTTTCCGCCGAGGGCGGGTGGCCTACACAGCTTACCGTGAGTGACCAGCGCCAGACTTCGCCTGCATGGTCGCCCGACGGAAAATGGATTGCTTATATTTCCGATTACGACGGGGATGAGCAATGGGATATTTTCTTCGTCTCGCCAAAGACCGGGCAGGTAGTGAACATCACTAACACGCGGGAGATCTCGGAAGAAAGCCCCACGTGGTCACGCGATGGACGCTATCTCGCTTACACGGTGAAGCCGAAGACGTCGTCGGTGTACGAGATCGACATCTTCGACACGCTGATGCGCGACACCAAGCATCTGACCACCGGCACTCCCAAGGACAAGATGAACGTCAGCCCGGTCTGGTCCGCGGATGGCAAGAGGATCGCTTATACGCAACACCAGGCAAAGGGTGCCGATTCCAATATTTTCGTCGCCGACACCGCCTCTGGCAAAAGCACCCTAGTGACTCCGCATGAAGGCGAGCGCCTCTACACTGCGAACGAGTTTTCTCCCGATGGCAAGCACCTGCTTGTCACTTCAAACGCGGGCAATGGCTATGACAATGTTGGTCTGCTCGACATTGCCTCGAAGAAAATCGAATGGCTGACCCAGGACAAGTGGGAGATTTCCGCTGGCAACTTTTCGCCCGACGGCAGCTCGGTTGCCTGGACTGCCAACGTGGATGGCAACACCGATATCTACCTGCACGATCTCAGTTCCGGTAAAACCACTTCCCTGCCCCTACCCAAAGGCGTAAACGGGCTGGGCGGCGCCGAATCTGCTTTTACCCGGGACAGCTCGCACCTTCTGTACCACCACAACGGTCCAACTTCACCCAACGATGTATGGGTATATTCACTGGCCGATGGCAAGTCGCAGCGGATAACGAATTCGCTCGTTGCCGGCGTGCGCTCGGAGGACATGGTCGAGCCATTTCTGGTGCACTATCCCAGCCGGGACGGTAAGTGGACCATCTCCGCTTTCGTCTATGTTCCGTACAACATGGCGCGTAGCGGCCAGAACGCGGCGGTTGTTTACGTCCACGGCGGGCCGACGTCGCAGACTGTGAACTCGTTCAGCCGCATCATCCAGCACATGGTCAATCAAGGCTACATGGTTATTGCGCCCAACTATCGCGGCTCCACGGGATACGGCAAGGAATTTCAGCAGGCGAATCTCTTCGACATGGGCGGCGGCGACCTCCAAGATGTTCTCGCAGCAGCTGACTGGATCAAGCAAACCGGCTACCTGGATCCCAAGAAGATCGCCCTGATGGGGGGCAGTTACGGCGGCTACATGACCATGATGGGAGTGACCAAGGCGCCAGATGTGTGGGCTGCGGGCGTACCCATCGTGCCTTTCGTCAACTATTTTACCGAGATCGCCAACGAAGACCCTGTACTGCGCGAAATGGACCTTGCGACCATGGGCGATCCGGAGAAAAACAAAGACCTCTTCCACGATCGCTCCCCGATTTTCTTCGTGGACCAGATTAAGGCTCCGCTGCTCTTACTGGCAGGCGGCAATGATCCGCGATGCCCGAAGGAAGAAGCCCAGCAAGTTGTGGACGCGGTCAAGAAGCGCAAGGGCGTGGCGGAGTACAAAGTGTACGAAAATGAAGGCCACGGATTCGCTAGAGTAGAGAATCAGATTGACGCTTACCGGCGTGTGTCCGATTTCCTCAAGGCCCGCGTCCCACCGGCGAATTGCGGGTGCTCATTAAACGAATAATGAACCAGTTGTCAGTGACCGGTTCCCAGTTGTCAGTTACTTCCCGAAATGCTCGAAGAAATCTCCTTTGTTCCAGCGCGGACGTTCCGTCTGCTGCGCAATCTCGTAGCCGGTAGCCAGATCGACACGCGTGCCCTTGACGAGCGCATTGAAGTCGAGCGGTTGCGCCATATCGTCGCTGGGCAGATGGTACCGTGTGTTCTCCCAGTCGAACTGCATTTTCTTGCCGTCGAGCTTCGGATCAACAGTCTTGTAGCCTTCCCCGATATAGATTGAGGGCACGCCCTGGGCCACGAACGAATACTGGTCGCTGCGAACAAAATACACTTCCTCCGGAGCGGGATCGGGGCTGACTTCCAGGCCCATGTGGCGAGCTACATCTTCGGCCACGGCGCCCAGGCTGGAGTGTTCGCCGCCGAGCGGCACGATGTCCTTGAAGTCATAGAGAAAGGAAACCTCGTCCATGTTCACGTTGGCGATGATTTGCGACATCGGCACGGTGGGATTGTGGGCGTAATAGTCGGACCCTAGTAAGCCCTCTTCCTCGCCAGTGACAGCGATAAAAAGCAGGGAGCGGCGAGGTGGCTGCGGCAGCCGGGTAAAAGCGCGGGCGATCTCGATCAGCGCGGACGTACCTGACGCGTTATCGCCAGCGCCATTGTAGATATCGTCTCCATTGACCGGAACGCTGATTCCCAGGTGGTCGGCGTGCGCGGTAAAGACGACGTATTCATTCTTGAGTTGTGGATCGGAGCCTGGAAGAACGGCGGCAATGTTCGGACTTTCGACTGTCGAGTGGCGGCTGACCACGTGAAGCGAAACGGTTACCGCCAGCGGGAAGGCTTGCGGTTTACTGGCGAGCGCGGTGGCGACCACTTCCTTCCATGACTTGCCCGAGCCCTCCAACATGGCAGTCGCGCGCATTCGAACTGATCGTGGCTCGGGCGCGGATCTTCGGTTCAACATCGTTGGGAACGTCTTTGGCGTCCAGCCAGCGCATAGTGGGTTCGTAGTAGAAACGCACCAGTTCTGAAAACGGCGTCTTCTCTTCCACCCTTCCGCCCCAGACGATCAAAACCCCAATCGCCCCGTGGGCAGCCGCATTTTCGAGCTTGACGATACTGTCCGAATAATACGCGCCAGGCGCTGAGGGGAAACTGGGAGGAGCACCGTAAAGGGCCACCACGATTTTTCCCCGAACGTCCACGCCCGCGTAGTCGTCATAGTTAAATTTCGGAGAGGTCACACCATAACCAGCGAATACGGCCGGGGCCTCGGCATTCGTATCTGTGCGCAGCGGGTCGCCGACCATCACAAAATCCTTCTCCATTGCCAGCTTTTGTTCTGCGCCATTGCGCTTGATGGTCAGAGAGCACTGCTCCCGCAGGAGTTCGCTTTTTCGAAAGTGTATGTTCTGGAAGTAGCTTCCGCTGACTCCACCCGGCTTCAGGCCCATCTCCTCGAACTGAGCGCGTACGTAGTTGGCGGCAAGCTGGAACCCGCGCGTGCCGGTGCCACGGCCTTCCAGGAGATCGTCGGCTAGGAATTCCATGTGAGCTCGCAGCGCTTCCGGCCGAATCTGCTGCAGGAATTCTTGCGGTGGAAAGGCGGAGGAGCCGACTTGAGCGTTGGCGAGGGTAAAAAGCACAACCAGACCGAGGGCAAAGATAGACTTTGATACCAAGAACGAGCCTCCAAATTAAAAAGTAGTCTATGGCTGTTTCTTCTGATGGACGACGATGGCGTCGATAAGGCCGGGAACGGTGTATTTCCTGGCTTCGACGTCCACCCGCAGCCCAAGGTCCCGAAGAGTAGACGAAGTAACCGGCCCAATGGAAGCAAGCAAAACGCCCTCAAGCCGTTTTGTGTGGCGCGGGCGCCCCCGCCCGCGGCCTTTTCCCAACAGCGCCACGAAATTCCTGGCGGTCGAGGAACTGGTGAACGTGATTATGTCGGGACGAGTCCTTGCCGATGACATCGCCGCCCGCAGACGCCTGCGCGAAGATTGGGGAACGACCGTTTCGTAGGCTTCGGCCACATCCACACTCGCTCCCAAGTTTGCGTAACTCCCGCGGAATCACGTCGCGGGCAATTTTTGCGCGCGCCAGCAGCACCCTTTTCCCCTTTACCCTTCGCCGTAGACTGGCAACCACGGATTCGGCAACGTACTCCTTCGGGACCACGTTCACCTTCAGTCCATGCTTCTCTATGGCCTGCCTGGTGGCAGGGCCGATAGCGGCAATTTTCAGGTGGCTGAGCGTCTTTGAGCTCATTTGAAGCTTTGGCAGTCGGCTCCAGAGAGCGTCGACCCCATTGACGCTGGTCAAGATGAGCCAGTCGTAGTCGGAGAGGGTTCGCAGTGCAGTGTCCAAGGATTTGTATGACCGCGGCTGGCAGATTTCGATGAAGGGAATGTCCTGAACCTTCGCTCCGAGATCCCGCAAGCCGGAGGAAAGTGCACTGGCTTGGTGGCGAGCACGGCCGACGAGAACGCGCAGCCCCTTCAAGGGTGGCACCGGCGTCCCGCTGGCTGTCCGGCGGGCATGGGCCTTCGAGCTGCTGGCCTTTCGTGATTTACTTGCGGCTTTCATTCAGATTGAACCACGCGGGCGAGGGCGCCCGCGCCACACGGCCTGTACCTATGGTTGCTCAGGTGCTGTCGCCGTCTTTCCGTACACTTCCCGCAGGATCGCGTCTCCGCCGCGACAAAGCAGCGCTTTGCCTACGGCTTCACCGAGTTGCACCGAATCATCTCCTTCGCCTGATTCCCGCAAGGCTTTGGTTCCATCGGGGCGTGCGACAATCGCCTCAAGATGCAATCGGCCCGCGACCATTTCCGCAAAAGCACCGATCGGGACCTGGCAGCCGCCGCCCATCTTGTTCAATAGCGCGCGCTCGCATGTGGTGGTTGCACGGGCCGCGGCGTCATCCAAAAACGTGACATGCAGGCGTGTATCGGAATCGTCCTTTCGAATCTCGATGGCCAATGCACCTTGGCCGGCGGCTGGGCACATTACACTCGCGGCCAAGAACTGCCGTACCGATTCCCTCTTACCTAAGCGATTCAGTCCGGCAGCGGCCAGGATTATGACGTCATATTCACCGGCCCCGAGCTTGCGCAGGCGTGTGTCCACATTTCCGCGCAGGGAGCACACCTCGAGATCAGGCCGCAGGGCTTTCAACTGTGCTTGCCGCCGCAGGCTGCTGGTGCCGACTCGTGCCTGCTTCGGTAGGTCCTCGATACTGCTATATCTCTGCGAACAGAACGCGTCTCTCGCGTCTTCGCGCGCGGGGATCGCCGCTATCTCGAAACCTGCCGGGAGTTCTGTAGGCAAGTCTTTGAGGCTGTGAACGGCGAGATCGATTCTGCTTTCCGCGAGCGCTTCTTCAATTTCCTTAGTGAACATGCCCTTGGTGCCAACCTGGGCGAGGGCGACATCGGTAATTTTATCGCCTGTAGTCTTGATGATTTCGATTTCGACTGCGTTTCCTCGTGTTTCAAGCAGCGCCTTGATGTGATTCGCCTGCCAGAGAGCGAGTTGCGATCCGCGGGAGCCGATGCGCAGCCGTGGCACTAACTTTTCGCTCCGGAGTCTCCAGCCACGGATTTCGCGGCTCTCTTCTGATCTCGTTCCTTTTCCTGGAGGTTGAACAGGCGCCGGACCAGGTCGATTACAGTGGTCGCTTCCGGCTCACGCACCGCCGTCTTCAGAGTACTGATCGGGGTATGCATGATCTTGCTTACAATCCCGCGAGTGAGCGCCTCCACCGCCAGTTCCTGTTCCGGCGAGAGTGTTCCCAGGCGGCCACGTACACGGTCAATCTCGGCCTGACGAATGGTTTCCAGGTGGTCCTGCAAGGAGACTATGGTGGGCACAACGTCGAGCGTCTGCAGCCGAACCTGGAAGCGTTCCACTTCCGCCACGATAATAGCTTCGGCGCGCTCGGCTTCTTTCCTGCGGTCATCAACGTGGGAAGAAACCGCCTGCTGCAGATCGTCGATGTCGTAAACGAAAATGCCGTCCAGCCGGTTCATCCCGGGGTCGACGTCGCGCGGCACGGCGATATCGATAAAGAACATGGGACGATTCTTGCGGCGCGCCAGAAACAGCTCTCCATGTTCACGCCGGAAGATGGCGTGTGGAGCTCCGGTTGAAGTGATCACAATGTCGGCGCGGTCGCAGGTTTCATACAGCTGCTCAAACAGGATCGCATGTCCTTCAAACTTCGCGGCGAGCTGCTGTGCGCGCTCGTAGGTGCGATTGGCGACAAAGATGGTTTCCGCACCGTGAGCAAGCAGATGACGAGCCGCCAGTTCGCTCATCTTTCCGGCCCCGACCAGATACACGTGCTTGCCTTGCAGCGACCCAAAAATCTTCTTTGCCAGTTCCACCGCGACCGAGGCCACCGATACCGCCGACGAGCCCACGGCGGTCTCCGTGCGAACCCGTTTAGCGACGGCGAAGGCTCGCGTAAGAAGCAAATCGAGTTGCGAGTGCACCACGCCCACAGCCCGAGCTGTGGCATAGGCCTCTTTCACCTGTCCCAGGATCTGGGGCTCGCCCACCACCATCGAATCCAGGCTGGAGGTCACGCGAAACAGATGACGTACCGCTTCGCTTTCACGGTGCTCATACAGGTGGGCCTCGTATTCAGCAGGATCCGAGTGAAAGTAATCGCGCAAAAAGGCACGCAGGTCCACCGATCCATTCTTCGTTTGTGCTAACACTTCAACCCGATTACAAGTGGAAAGAATCAGCCCCTCATTCACTCCCGGGTGTTCGGCCAGGCGCTTTAGGGCCTCGGGCAAGCCGCGAATCTGGGATAGCCAAGCGCTCGCGCACTTCCACCGGCGCCGTCTTATGATTCACCCCGATGAGTTGGAACTTCATGATTGGACGAACCCGTGAATCGTACTGTAGTAGTTCGCGGACCAGGCGATGACCGCCGCGATCACCGCGCCGGTGGCAAGGTAGGCCGCCCTGCGGCCGCGCCAGCCCGCATTCCAACGGGTGAAAACCATCACCATGTAAACGACCCACATCAGCAGCGAGAGAAAAATCTTGGGATCGAGCAGATCCACCCGGCCATAGGTGGACTGGGCGACGATCGTGCCCGCCACCAGCCCCAGCGTCATGAATGGAAAACCGAGCAGCAGCGAGCGATAGCCGATCTCATCGATGACTTCCAGCGCCGGCAAGCGCAACGTAATACCAGAAGGCTTTTTGGACTTCAAGCGGCGCTCCTGCAATAGATAAAGCAGGCTCGCGGCAAAGCTCAGAAACAGAGCTGCGTACCCGGTAAAAATCATGGCGATGTGCGCGAAGAGCCAACCCCGGCGCATCGCGGGCGAAGGAAGCAGAAACGGTTGCTGCGTAGTGGCCGCGACGAACGTCAAAACAAACACCAGCGGAAATACGACAATCCCAGGCGAGGTGGTCCGATACACCAGATACACGATCATGAACGCGGCCATGATCATCAAGGCCAGAAGCGACTCGGAGTTATGGACTGAGGCTAGGGTCAATTGTCCCGAGCCGAGCACCGCCTCGCTCAGGGAAACAAACTGGAAAACCATACCCAGGCTCATGGCGGGCAACGCAACCCGGTTCAGAAGTGCACTGGTGCGCGTCAGAGCCAGCAGCGCGTAGAGCAGCCCTACGGCGTAAAAGCACAGCGCCACTCGCAGCCACAGTATCGGCATAGACAGATTTCTGCACAGACCGGAGCTCGTCCGATCCGCCCCCGTGATTATAGTCTGCACTACGCGTGGGGCAGAAGGCGAAACACCCGGACCGAATAAACAGTAGTACAAGGGGTTACATAGCGCAGACGCTCCCTGCCAAGAGCAAGATGCGTTCCCTTTTCGCCGACCACGCATGCCCTAAGGCGCAGTTGAAGGATCCGGCCTACGGAGAGCTATTCCACGCCCAACTTCTCCGTCGCGCCCTGCAAACCGTCTTCGCCTACCGACAGCCGACGGCCGTTGGCCATCATGTCTTCGATTTCATCGAATGCTTGAAACAGCCGCATCTTGACCGCGCCATACTGTTCGGCTTCATTCAACCCACGTCCATGCCTGGTGGCCCAACCGCGCAGAGCTTCGTCCTGAAGGAAGACGCTTACCGCGAAAGTCGTCTTGCGATCGGAGGTTACGTCGAAAATGTATTCGCCGGCCGGAGCCTCCGGAGCATCAGCCAGCGCCGCGCGCTTCCCTACGAAGTAGTACTGATAGACGTAGCCTTGGCCACCGGTATACGTTTTCATGCGACGAAGAGTCATAAGATTCTTGTCGGTGGTCGGTGGTCGTCGGCTCTTGGTCGAGCAGCTAGGATTGTGGGCCAACGGCCAAGACGAACGCCCAATGACCAGCTACCGACCGCTGTTACCCGGTGAAATTACGCGGCCAAATTCGCTGGCTCGCGCCAACCGGTCGAACATGAAGTAGGCCGCAGCTGAGATTCTTGTAATCGCCTCTTCCCCCTCGCGCTCGTGACGCAAGTATGTTGTCATCACACAGATCACGTACGGACGGTTTTCGACGAATACCACGCCCGAGTCGTTGCGCACGGCTTCAAGTTCGCCCGGCTTGTTGGCGATCTTCACTCCTTCTGGCAAGCCACGCGGAATGAAACTTTCCTTGTGCGTGCTGAGCATTTTGAAGAAGTCTGAAGTCATTTCCGGGTTAAGGACCTTGCCCCGATAGATGCTTTCCAGCAAGGTCATCATCTCCGCTGGTGTGGATATATTCTCTCTGCCTTCGCCGGCGGCTTTGAGGTCCATCATCTTTCGGCGCAAGCGGGTATGACTCAAGCCTAACGAGTCCATCAGCGCATTGACGTTCTCCATTCCTACTCGGTCAATCAGTACATTGGTTGCGCTGTTGTCACTCACCGCAACCATCATCGTGGCCAAATCGCGCAACGTAATTCGAGTGACTCCAGGAGTAAGGCCACCCATGATGTCGCTGTCCGGTACCAAGTCGCTCGTCTGCACGGTGTACAGGTCAGTGAGCTTCAGTTTGCCGGTCTGTGCCTGACGGTACAGTTCCGCCAGTACAGCGATCTTGATGGAGCTAGCCTGTGGAAATACTTCATCGGCGTGCAAAAGTAATTTCTTGCCACTGCTCAGGTCGAGAATGGCAACGCCAAGCACACCGTCAAGGCCGTGATCCACGTCGTTAATGGTGGATTCGAGCTTCTGCCAGAGTAGCTGCTGCTTTGCCACCGCGGTGTTTGGAGCGGTCTGGGCACAGGCTGCGGCCAAAAGAAGCAACCAGGCAAGGAAACGGATCAACGGGTCAATCCTCCGGAGGCGGTGTCATTATAGCGGGTTCTGATGAGCCGACGTCTGACGCATCATAGTCTCGCTATCCCTCGATCCGTGCGCCGCGCAGCCGCTTGACCGCGCTCTCCGAAGTCACCGGCGAGTAGTACACCTCTTTGAAAGTGTAGGACTTCGCCTTCCCCGCGAGCACTGGGAGAATTTCGATGTGCCAGTGATAGTCGTCGTCGATGGTTTTCCAGTAGTCGAGGCTCTGTGAACGATGGAGAGTGTTGGGTGCGGTGTGGAGCACGAGGTGAAACTCGTCGCTTATGGTACGAATCCTTTGCAGGGTGCGGCGCAGGAGCACGCCGAGATCGAGCATGCTTCCTGGCCGGGCTAGACCGAAGCGCTCGAAGGCGGCTTCATGTGTGCGCGGAATAATCCAGGTTTCATAGGGCACGCGGGGCGCATAGGGGCAGAGTGCGATGAAATCGCCTCGGACTTCGAGGACACGCTGGTTCTGCTGCAATTCCTGGGAAATAATATCGCAGAACACGCAGCGCTCTTTGGATTTGAAGTAGTCGCGGCCGGCGCGCAACTCATAGAGAACCCGTCGCGGCACGAAGGTCGTCGCCGTAAGCTGCGATGTGGGATGCGAGAATTCCTGGCCAGCGTTGACTCCGTGATTCTTGAAGATGCTGACGTACTTGAACCGCGCATCACGTTTCAGGTCCTGTATGCGTTGTGCGGCTAGTATCAGGAATTGTTGAATTTCAGCATCGTTTGCTGTCCACAGTTGCCGGTCATGGCGGAGATTCTCGACTAGCACCTCGTGCGCACCCACCGAGGACATGCGGTCGTAGATGCCGTCGCCGCGGCGAGACGGTTCTCCTTCGATGCGATACAACGGAGTGGGATGGACCACGGCGCGCGCCGACCACAGGCCGCCGTCCACTCCCGGCATGTTAGAAACCAACTGCACCGGGACAGGCGAGTCGGGACAGAATCGGCAGAAAGACTCGGTGCGCGGAGCGCTGTCAGGCACGTCGTCCCCGGTGATAACCCACGAGCGGGTGATGGGATCCTTGCGCAACTCCATACGGTTAAAGGAAAACACTGGCGCGACGAACCGTCAACTGTGATTTCCGTCACCCGGAAGCCGCCGCTTCGTTTGTTATAATCCGCCCACGAACCCGCCCCAAATGAGCGAGCCGTCCACCCCGTTGATGCGGCAGTATGCCGCGATCAAGAAGGAGCATCCAAGCGCCTTGCTCTTCTTTCGCCTGGGAGATTTTTACGAGCTTTTCTTCGATGACGCTGTCCTGGCGGCGCGCGAGCTGCAGATCACGCTCACTTCGCGCAACAAAGAGAAAGGCGTAGCTATACCCATGTGCGGAGTGCCACACCACGCGGCTGAGGGCTACATTTCGAAGCTGATCCGCAAGGGGTTCAAGGTCGCAATCTGCGAGCAGGTGGAGGATCCCCGGGTAGCCAAGAAATTGGTGCGGCGGGAAGTGACGCGGGTAGTCACGCCGGGCACGGCCGCGGATTCGTCGCTGAGTTCCGAGGAAAACAACTTTCTGGCCGCTGTGGCGCAGACCGGCGAGCGCGTGGGCTTCGCCGCGCTCGACCTCTCCACCGGCGAGTTTCGCGCCACCGAATTTCAAGGTGAGGATGCCGCCAAGAGAATCCAGGAAGAAATCCAGCAGTTGCGCCCCAAGGAAGTCCTGTATGGCTCCACAGCCCCGCTGTTCGAGGCATCAAGTGTGGCGCGGGCGCCCTTTCCCGTGCGCCTGTCGTCCACCACCGGCTATGCAGAGACTCCGCTCGACGACTGGATCTTCGCGCCTGACCACGCCATCCCGCTACTGGAAAACCATTTCGGAGTGTTGTCGCTAGAGGGCTTCGGCTTGTCGGGTAAGCCCGCGGCGGCCGCAGCAGCGGGAGCTATCCTTTACTACGTCCGCTCCACCCAGCGTGGGACTCTGAGCCATGTGGATCGCATTGGATTTTACGAGCGCCAGACCTGCCTGGTGCTCGATGCGGTTACGGTACGAAACCTGGAGCTGATTGAACCTCTCTTTGCCGGGGCCGACGCGGGCGTCACTCTGTTCCGCTCGATTGACGCGACGGTCACGCCCATGGGCAAACGGCTGTTGCGCTCATGGCTGCTGCGCCCGTCAATTGAAATCACTGAGATCAACGCCCGGCTGGATGCGGTCGAATCACAAGTAAAAGAAACTGTCGGACGTGAAGAGCTACGCCGCGCGCTGGATGGAATCCTGGACCTGGAACGGCTGCTCAGCCGAGTAACGCTGGAGACTGCTAATCCCCGCGACGTGCTGGCTCTCGCCGCCTCGCTAGGGAAGCTTCCAGCGGCACGAGCAGCGCTAGCTCGCTTCGTTGCCGACCGGTTAAAGGTTCTGCACTCGTCGGTTGACGAACTAAGTGATTTGCACCAGCGAATTGAAACTACGATCATCCCCGAGCCTCCGATTTCACTGAGCGACGGTGGCGTGATTCAAGCAGGCGTCGACCACGAACTCGACCAGTTGCGCGACCTGAGCCACAACAGCAAACAATTCCTGGCTGAAATCGAACAGCGGGAACGGCAGCGGACGGGAATTGCGTCGCTGAAGGTGAAATTCAACTCGATCTTCGGTTACTACCTCGAAATTTCGAAGGCCAATCTGCACCTGGCCCCGGCTGACTATGAACGCAAGCAAACCCTGGTCAACGCCGAGCGCTTCACCACACCGGAGTTGAAGGAATACGAATCCAAAATTCTAGATGCCCAGGAAAAGATTGTTGATATCGAACGCCGGATGTTTTCCGAGGTGCGCTCGGCAATCGCCGGAGAAGCTCGACGCATCCGGCAGACTGCACTGGCATTGGCTGAAATCGACGTGTTGGCCGCACTGGCCCAGATTGCAGCCCTGCGAAATTACTGCCGTCCGAAGTTTGACGATTCAACCGACATCGAGATCGTTGCCGCACGTCATCCGGTGATCGAGCAATTGGAACTGGGCACCGGCGAACGCTTTGTGCCCAACGATCTGTACTTGAATTCGACGACGCACACCATCCTTGTACTGACTGGCCCCAACATGGGCGGCAAGTCTACTTATTTGAGACAAGCCGCACTGATCACGATCCTAGCGCAGATGGGGTCCTTTGTTCCGGCAAGTTCGGCCCGGTTGGGGCTGGTGGACCGGGTGTTCACACGCATCGGCGCTAGTGACAACCTGGCTCGTGGACGTTCTACCTTCATGATCGAGATGACCGAGACTGCGGCCATCCTGCATACTGCGACGGCGCGCTCGCTCATCCTGCTCGACGAAGTAGGCCGCGGCACGGCAACCTACGACGGGCTGGCCATCGCCTGGGCCGCAGTCGAGTACATTCACGCCAGAACTCGTGCCAAGACTCTCTTCGCAACTCATTACTTCGAGTTGACGGAACTGGCCGAACAGCTCTCGGGTGTAAAGAACTATCACGTGGCGGTAAAGGAGACCGGTGGCGGGATTGTTTTTCTACGTAAGGTCGAACCCGGCGCCGCGGACCGCAGCTACGGAATCGAAGTGGCAAAGCTGGCGGGACTGCCCTACGAGGTTATCGTGCGGGCGCGTGAGGTGCTAGCAGAGCATGAGAACGCAGAACGCCAGGTTACGGGACATCTTTCGCCCGGTGCCGATCCTCTGCCGGCACAGCTGACCATCTTTACGCCGTTGTCGCAGCCCGTGCTGGAGCGCCTGCGCGAAGTGGATTTGAATCGCCTGACGCCAATCGAGGCATTGAATTTACTGGCGGAGTTGAAGAAGCAGATCGAGTGATTGCTGGCCCTTAGCATAACCACAACTATGCGCAAGAAGACGAATTCTTCCGTGCGGGCCAGCGTCGGCCAGCTGCTCGTCATCGGCTTCGATGGAACCGAGATGTCGCCGCCGCTCGCTTCCCTGCTCACGCGGCTGCAGCCCGCCGGAGTCATTCTTTTTGCCCGCAACATTACCGGAGGTGAGCAGACTTACAAGCTGCTCCAGGACTGTCAGACCTGCGTTTCGACTCCCCTCCTTACGTGCGTAGACATGGAAGGTGGACGGGTGGACCGCTTCCGCAACGTCTTTGGCTCGGCGCCTTCTGCCGCTGATGTCTTTGCCACGGGCGACCGCAAGCTGTTCCGCAAGCACGGCAAAGTTATCGGCGAATGCTGCCGGTCGTTGGGATTCAATACCGACTTCGCGCCGGTAGTGGATCTCGCATTCGAAGCTTCAAAGACGGTGATGAGTTCGCGCGCGGTTTCGGTTGATCCGAAAGCGGCCGTGGTTTATGCCCGGGAGTTTCTGGCAGGATTGCGCTCGGCCAAGGTAGTGGGCTCAGCCAAGCACTTTCCCGGACTCGGCGAGGCCAATCTCGACACCCACCATGAACTTCCTTCCGTAAACAAGTCGTGGAAGGAGCTTTGGGCAGCGGATTTGTATCCCTACTGGACCATGCGTCGCGAATTGCCCATGATTCTGATCGGGCACGCCAATTATCCCGCTGTTACGCATGACTTGAGCCCGGCGTCGCTTTCCAAGAAGTGGATTACCGACGTTCTGCGCAAGAAAATCGGGTACCGTGGGCTGGTTGTGTCCGATGATCTGGAAATGGGCGGCGTTCTGAAGGCGGCCCCAATCGAGCGGGCAGCGGTCGAACACATCCGCGCCGGAGGCGACCTGTGCCTGATCTGTCATATCGAAGAGTACGTCACTCGTTCCTACGAGGAACTCATTAAAACAGCGGAGCGTGAACCCAAGTTTGCGGGGCGGGTAAAGGCATCGGTGGCGCACGTATTGGCATTCAAGAGGAAGTCACCCGCGTTGAAACGCTGGTCTCTAGCGCCAAGTCCGGCCAAGTTGGAGAAACTGTCGCGGCAAGTATGGGAGTTCGATGAAGAAGTGCGAATGGCCAGGCTGAAAAAAGCAAACCCATGACTGTGAACGCATGATCGTCGCTGGCATCATGAGCGGCACCTCCGCCGACGGCATCAACGTGGCCTTGGTAAAGGCCGTGTGGACGCAGGCGAGTCGCCCGCGAACCTCGGGCTTCACAAACCTGACCTTCAAATTCATAGCCCACGCCGAATTTCCCTATCCCAGACAGGTCCGCCACGCCGTGCTGGAAGCCATGAACGCGACCAAAACCAGCGTGGCCCAACTTGCCAGACTGAATTTTCTGCTCGCGGAACTTTATGCGGACGCCGTCCTGGCTACACAGCGACGCTTCCGCCAGAAAGTGGATCTGATCGGCTGCCATGGTCAAACGCTCTACCATCAAGGTGATCCCGCCCTATTCCTCGGGCGCAAGCTCTCGGTGACCTGGCAGACGGGCGAAGGCGCCGTAATAGCCGCGCGGGTGGGCGTGCCGGTGGTATCCGATTTCCGGCCGGCTGACATGGCTGCGGGAGGCAAGGGTGCACCCCTGGTTCCCTTCCTCGACTACCTGCTATACCGCAGTGAGCGTGTTGGCCGGATCGTGCAGAATATCGGTGGCATCGCCAACCTGACGGCAATCCCCGCCGGGGTTTCTGCCCAGCAAGTCATCGCGTTCGACACCGGCCCGGGCAACATGGTGATTGACGCGGTGACTGATCGCCTCTTCGGCAAGCCATATGATCGCGATGGACGAATCGCAGCTTCAGGCGCGGTGTTGGAGCACGTTGTCTCTGGCGTCCTACGAGCGCCGTTTTTCCTACGTAAGCCTCCAAAGACTGCAGGACGTGAAGAGTTCGGCCGGGAGTTTGTGCGGGAGTTCATGACAGGTTGCGGACGGGCGCAGAAACAGGACATTGTCGCGACGGCGACAGCGCTCACCGCGCGCTCGATTGCGGATGCATTGCGTCGCTTTGTTGCCCGCGGACGCAAAACGTTTGGAGAGTACGTTGTGTCCGGTGGCGGAGCCAACAATCCCACGTTGCTGGCGATGCTGGCAAACGAACTTCGGCCGTTGCAGCTGAGGATTCGAGCTTCGGACGAATTTGGATTGCCATCCGAAGCCAAGGAAGCAGCGGCGTTTGCACTGATGGCGTTTGAGACGTGGAACCGGAGACCGTCGAATGTGCCGTCGGCCACCGGGGCGAGGCGGCCGGCAATTTTGGGGAAGATCTCGTATGCGTAAGGACGGGGAGCGAGCAAGCAGCAGGTCCCTCGATTCGTATCGGCGCGCCAGCGCGCCTCCGCCTTCGCTCGGGATGACACAGCATTTGCGAGGCCGGCGATATTTGACGTTCGTGATGCTGGTATTAGGCCTCGGCGCCGCACTTTCCTGCTCGGGCAAGCCTGATCCGAACACGCTCGTGATGATTATCGAGAGCAGCCCCACGAATCTTGATCCGCGCGTAGGCTTGGATGCGCAATCGGAACGAATTGACGACCTGATCTTTGATGACTTGCTTACACGGGATGCTCACCTGAACGTAGCGCCGGGTCTGGCCGAACGTTGGGATATTCCTGATCCGCGGACCTATATTTTTCACTTGCATCGTGGTGTGAAGTTCCACGACGGGCGAGCTTTAACTGCTCGCGATGTGAAATGGACGTTCGATTCACTGTTACAAGGCAAGATTCGCAGCACCAAGTCGGCGGTTTACCGATTTGTGGACCACATTGATGCCGCCGACGACTACACCGTTATCTTTCACCTGAAGGAACCCTTCGCTACGCTGTTGTGGAACCTCTCGGATGGTGCGATTGGCATCGTGCCCTATGGGAGTGGCGACGAAATCAGCCGCCAGCCCGTCGGGTCGGGGCCATTCCGCTTTGTCAGCGCGGAGCAAGACAAGGAAGTCGTGATCGCACGCAACGATGACTACTGGGGGGTGAAGGCGCAGCTTCCGAGGGTACGCTTTATTGTCGTGCCCGATACCACCACGCGCGCGCTCGAATTGCGCAAGGGTAGCGCCGACATCGCGATCAATGCACTGACCTCAGACATGGTATTGACGTTGGAGCGGGACCCGAATCTCGCCGTGTTGCATGCTCCGGGAACGGTTCTGGCCTACATGGCTTTCAACCTTCGCGATCCCATCCTGAAAGATGCGCGGGTGCGACAGGCACTCGCCTACACAATCGACCGGCGCCCGATGCTTGAGTATCTGCAACGAGGCCTTGCCCGGCCCGCCAACAGCCTGCTTCCCCCGGAAAGCTGGGCCTACAATGGCGACGTTCCCGCGTATAACCACGATCCGGAACGTGCTCGGCAATTGCTGGAGGAGGCCGGATATCCGGCGGTGAATGGTGTTCGCTTTCATCTCACCATGAAGGCGTCAACCGAAGAGAGCACGCGACTGATGGCGGCGGTGTTGCAGCAACAACTGCGCGAGATGGGAATTTCGCTCGATATCCGCACTTTTGAATTTGCGACATTTTTTTCAGACGTTACCCACGGCCTCTTCCAGCTTTACTCCTTGCGCTGGATCGGCGGCAACGAAGACCCGGACATCTTCGATTACGTATTCCACTCCTCCAAGTTTCCTCCCAACGGCGCCAATCGCGGCTACTTCGCTGACCCGCGCGTGGACGCTCTGATCGATCAGGCCCGCCACGAGCTTGACCAGAACACGCGCAAACAGATTTATGCTGAAATCCAGCGCACTCTGGCTGACCAACTGCCTTACATCGACTTATGGTATTTCGACAACGTGCTGATCCATTCGAAGCGAGTGCGAAACCTGAGTTTGAATCCCTCCGGAAATTACGATTTTCTGAAGACAGCAGAATTGGCCGTTGGTCGTTAGTCGCTGGTCGTTGGCCTCTCGCTTCCGACACCCGCCTGATGGTGAGGGCAACGCGAGTACAACTGTTTTAAGTGATAGGCCAATGACCAACGACATTTTTCCCCGTGTTACCATCCAAAGATAACCAACCTTCATGCGAATTCTCTTTATTGGCGACATCTTTGGACGGCCTGGGCGCAACATCGTCAAAGATCGTCTGCCCGGCCTGGTAAAAGATCACGCTATTGATCTTGTCATTGCTAACGGTGAGAACTCGGCCGGCGGGTTCGGCATCACTGGGACCCTGGCAGAAGACCTCTTCGAACTAGGCATTGACGTAATCACCACCGGCAACCACATCTGGGACAAGCGTGAGATCATCGACTACTTCCAGATGGCGGACGGGAATCAGCACAGCATGGCTCGACGCCTGTTGCGTCCGGCCAACTATGCGCCTGATTTGCCGGGATGGGGCGTATATGAGGGCCTGAAGAATAATATTCCCTACGCTGTGATCAGTCTGCAGGGCCGCGTCTTTATGGCGGCCAACGATGACCCGTTCCGTGTCGCCGACAAATTACTGAAAGAGATCAAGGCGAAGGTAATTCTCCTCGACATGCATGCCGAAGCCACGTCGGAAAAACTTTCGCTCGCCTGGTATCTGGATGGCCGGGCTACGGCCGTCGTGGGCACCCACACCCACGTTCCCACTGCCGATGAGCGCGTGTTGCCGGGCGGGACAGCTTACATCACCGACGTAGGCATGACCGGGCCGTACGATAGCGTTATTGGCGTACAAAAAGAGCTCATCATCGCCCGCTTCCTGAACAACATGCCAGCCCGGTTCGAGGCCGCTACCGGCGACGTCCGACTCTGCGCCGTAGTGGTCGACTGCGATGAGGCTACGGGACATGCCAGGAAGATTGAACGGGTAATGCTCAGCTGAATCGGCTTATCCTCACTGCCCTGTCATCCCCCTTACCCTGTCATCCTGAACGGAGTAACTGCTTCAATTCGCGAAGCAGTTACGAAGTTGAAGGATCTCTGCCGGCTCCATAGACTCTGCAAGCTGGTTTCCGGCATCAACAAGACCCTCGCCCGGCATCCCACACAAGCACCTAGGCGTCCTTCAACTCCATCCACCCATTCGCAAGCGAATGGGCCGATTTCGCTCAGGATGACGGTGTCCCTACGGTTTCAGAAGTTTCTCCAATTCTTTCCGGTTGCGCAATGGAAGGTAGCGGACTCCGGCCCGCGCCAACGCCAGGTACACGTCTTTCGCTCCCGGGATTTTCTTCAACTCCTTCACGTGCTTGCGTACCACCTGAGCATCGCCGCGCACAATCGGTCCGCTGAAAGCTCCGGCCGGACCAAGCTTCGCGTAGTTGGCCAAGGTTTGGCGCACGATCGGAAGCATCTTCCTGCGGGCGTCAGCGGGGGAAAGTCCGGCGGCATGTGCGACTCTTTCTCCGGTCACCAGCAAGGCAATCAACAGCGGCGAGGTGAACCCTCCCCAGGCGTGGTAGGCGGATTTCTTGCTCTTGGAAATTGAAAATGCTTCAGCGCCGAGGTCGCGCGCTATTTCCCGTGCTACGCGCAGGGCCCTGGCGTCTCCTTCCAGCGCGATGGAAATTCCATGAAGTGACGGAACCGAGGCCGTTACAAACGTCATGAGGGGGTGCACCGAAGCGACGGCTGCGCCTCGGCGCCGCAGCGCATGCAGTTCGTCGCTTGCCAAAGCTCCGCTTGAGTGAAATGCAATCTTCCCCTTCCATTCGGTGGCGTGCGCCACCTGACGGGCCGCCTTTCCAATCTCGCGATCCGGCACGCAGAACCAGACCAAATCGGCGTCCAGGCGTGGGCCAGTCGTCGCCGCTACAGCATGCACCCTTTTGGCCAATGCACGCGCCTTGCGGCGAGACGCAATACTGTTTCTTGAGACGATCTCGGTAATTCGATATCCCGCATGCCTGAGTTCCTGAGCCAAGGCGCTGCCTAATCTGCCCGGTCCGACGATCGCGATGCGTGGCTTGAATCCCATTTCGGCAGCATAGCAGGCCGTTTCCTGACACAGCAAAGACCGGACGCAGGTTTGTCCCCCGTGAAATCGCCTTGCTTCATTCCCGCATTCCTTCTGCAAGCTGCTTTATATTGGTTCCATGGCCAAGAAATCCCTTAAGAAGTCCAACCGCACCAAAGCGCGAGTCCTTTCCTCCCGCGTGGTCTACCGTGGACCTGCGTTCCGTGTCACCGCCGATCAGGTACTTGAACCTAGCGGGGTGCGCACACGGCGCGACATTGTGCACCATTCCGGATCAGTCGTGATCCTTGCCATCGAGGACAATGGCTCGGAGGCCCAAGTTCTGCTGGAGCGGCAGTATCGTCACGCCGCCCAGCAAATGCTTTGGGAACTGCCCGCGGGCCGGATTGATGACGGCGAGAACGGCTTGGCCGCCGCCAAACGTGAACTGCTGGAGGAGACCGGTTACACCGCCTCACGCTGGAGATGCATTCTGCGGTTCTACGCCAGCCCTGGTTTTCTGGCCGAGACAATGGACATCTACTCCGCCCACGGGCTGCGCCGTGGCAAAGCGCAGCCTGAGGCGGACGAAGTTATCCGAACTCGAATGGTGCCACTTTCCAAGGCGGTCGGTATGGTCATGAAGGGCGCTATTCGGGACGCCAAGACCATTGCCGGCGTGCTCTGGCTTAACCAGTCACAAAAGGGGTAAAACCCGCATCCATAGCGGCTTCTCTTGTGCCCGCAATTGCTTGACAGCTTCCTGCCGGTAGCAGCACAATTGCGTCAATTGAACGGGTACGGCCGCGCGGCGAAAGAGCACGTGCCCGAAGGGGCGTACATGGAAAGACTGAAAGGTACGGTGAAGTGGTTTAACAATGCCAAGGGCTACGGCTTCATCGGACGGGACGATGGCGCCGATGTGTTTGTGCACTACAGCGCCATTACTTCGGAAGGCTACAAGAGCCTGCAGGAAGGTGATCAGGTAGAGTTCGAGATCACCCAGGGCCAGAAAGGTCCGCAAGCCGCTAACGTCACGAAAGCTTCGTAAGTCCAAAAAGAATTCCTGTAACACCGGCGTTCCTTAGGACAGGCTCCGCCGGCTGTCGCGAGAGTAGTCTACCCTCGCCTGTACAGGGACAGGTTACTCACGAAACCCACCTTTCCCTTCCGCCTTATCTTGTTTAATCTTTATCTCGCATGGACAACAAAGCCATCGCCGGCATTCTCTATGAAACCGCCGACCTGCTCGAGATCGACGGCGGGGACTCGTTTCGCATTCGCTCCTACCGCAACGCCGCCGAGGCCATTGAAGCTCAGACTCAACAGATCGCTGACCTGATCAACGAGCCCAAGAAAGTTCTCGCCATCCCCGGCATCGGCAAAGGCATGTTGCAGAACATGCAGGAACTGTTCAAGGAGGGCAAGCTCTCCTTGCATTCGGAACTTCTCAAGAAGTACCGGCCGTCCATGCTGGAGCTGCTCAAGATCCAGGGTCTGGGACCAAAGACCATAGCCCTCATCTGGAGCGCCTATCAGGTCAGTGATGTAGAGGGCGTCGAAAAGTTGGCGAAAGAAGGAAAGATCCAGGAGCTCCCTCGTATGGGAGCGAAACAGGAACAGAAGCTGCTCAAAGCCATCGAGGACTACCGCCGCATCGCGGGACGGTTTTTACTCGATGCCGCGGAACGGGAGGCGGAGAAGATCATTGAGCATTTGCGCGAATATCCCGGGGTCGAGAAGATCACGCCCGCCGGCTCGTTACGCCGCGGCCGCGAAACCGTGGGCGATCTGGATATCCTGGTCACAGGTAAGGCGTGCTGCGACGACGCGACCCGCCAGGAGCTCATCCAACACGTGATCAAGCTGCCGGGGCTGATGGAAATTATTGCCAGCGGCGAGAACAAGATCAGCTTTCGACTGCGCGGTGGCATGCAGGTGGATGTGCGGCTTCTTCCGCCTGAATCCTTCGGGGCGGCCATGCAATACTTCACCGGGTCCAAGGCCCACAACGTCGCTTTGCGCCAGCGTGCGCTGAAGATGGGCTATACCTTGAGCGAGTACAGTCTGGCGAAGCTCGATACTGAAAAACCTGTCGCGGGCAAAACCGAAGAAGAGATTTACGCCAAGCTCAAGCTGGACTACATCCCTCCGGAGCTTCGTGAAAACCTGGGTGAACTGGATGCCGCCGAAAACCACACCCTGCCCACGCTCATCACGCAGGCCGACTTGCAGGGCGACGTACACATGCACACCGTCGAAACCGACGGCCGCAACACCATAGAAGAAATGGCCGAGGCGGCGAGCGGGCATGATTACAAGTACATGGCTATCACCGACCACTCGAAGAATCTCGCATTCGCCAACGGTCTGGATGACAAGCGAGCGGTCGAACACATCAAGCACATCCGCGCGGTCAGTGACGCAAACGGCAAAATCAAAATTTTCGCGGGCGTCGAGGTAGACATCCTGGCCGACGGCACGCTTGATCTTTCCGACTCCGTGCTTGAACAAATGGACATTGTTATCGCCAGTGTGCATTCCCACTTCAACCAAAGCTCGACCGAGATGACCGACCGTCTTCTTAAGGCTGTCCAGAATCCCAACGTTTCGCTGCTTGGGCATCCGACTGGCCGCCTGCTCCTCCGGCGTGATGCCTACTCGTTCGACATCGACGCGGTATTGAAAGAAGCTGCTCAGAAAAAAGTAGCCATGGAACTGAATGCCTATCCCGACCGGCTTGACCTTAGCGATCGTCATCTGCGCCTGGCGAAACAGCATGGCGTAAAAATCGTGATCAACACCGATTCCCACCACACTTCTCATATGGAAAAGATTCGTTTTGGAATTTTGCAGGCCCGCCGCGCCTGGCTCACCAAAGATGACGTATTGAACACCTTGCCGCTGCAGAAGTTTGCCAAGGCCATGAAGCACGTGTGGTAGTTAGCCCACCGTCCTGATCGCCCTGTCATCCTGAGCGGGGCGTCGGCTTCGCTTTGCGAAGCGGACGCGTAGTCGAAGGATCCCTACCTAATCGCGGTCCTTGCCGAGGGTAGGGATCCTTCGACTCCGTTGGATCATTCGCGAGCGAATGATCCAACTCCGCTCAGGATGACAAGTCTGGCGGCAACTTTCGCATCTCTTCTTGCTGAGCCGCATCTATTTGAAAATGGAATTCCGACAACTTGGCCGTTCTGGATTGAAAGTACCCGTACTTAGTTTTGGCACTGGGACCTTTGGTGGCGGAACCCAGTTTTTTCGTGCCTGGGGAGCAACCGATGTAGCCGAAGCCAGCCGCCTCGTTTCCATCTGTCTGGAAGCCGGCGTCAACCTCTTTGATACAGCCGACGTCTACTCAAAAGGCCTCTCTGAGGAAATTCTTGGCAAAGCCATTGAGGGCCGTCGCCACGACGTCTTGATTTCCACCAAGACCACGTTCCGCATGGGGGAAGGGCCGAACAATCTGGGATCATCACGGCATCACCTGCTCCAGGCCTGTGAAGCCAGCCTGCGCCGCCTGGGCACCGACTATATTGACATCTACCATCTTCACGGCTTCGACGCACTCACTCCTGCCGATGAGGTCCTGAGCACGCTGAACCATCTGGTGGAAAGCGGAAAAGTGCGCTACATCGCCTGCTCGAATTTTTCCGGCTGGCACTTGATGAAATCTCTTTCCGTGTCGGAACGATATGGCTGGGCTCGCTACGTGGGGCACCAGGTTTACTATTCGCTCATCGGGCGGGAATACGAATGGGAACTCATGCCGCTCGCGCTGGATCAAGGGGTCGGGGCCCTGGTATGGAGCCCGCTTGGCTGGGGCCGGCTAACCGGGAAACTTCGCCGCGGCCAGCCTTTGCCATCGACCAGCCGGCTCCATCAGACCGCCGAACAGGGGCCGCCGGTAGCCGACGAGTATCTATACAAAGTGGTCGACGCTTTGGATCAGGTGGCCCACGAAACTGGAAAGACCGTGCCGCAAATTGCGTTGAACTGGCTCTTGCGGCGACCCACCGTCTCCACGGTGATCATCGGAGCACGGAATGAGGAACAGTTGCGGCAGAACCTAGCCGCGGAAGGATGGTCGTTGTCCCCGTCGCAGGTTGCCACGCTGGACCGCGCCAGCGAGGTGAAGCCAGTCTATCCATACTGGCATCAGATGCAATTCGCCGAGCGCAATCCCTTCCCGGTTGCACTGGAATCGTCAAAGAGCTGACATCACTTCTGCGGCGAAACCTATTTGGAAGTGTTCTTGTAGACTTCGCCGCCCTTCATCACGAACACAACTTTCTCCATGGCGGTAATGTCCGCCAGCGGGTCGCCGTCTACGGCCACGATGTCAGCGAATTTTCCCGGCTCGATACTTCCGATCTCACTCGAGCGTCCCAGCAGCTCGGCTCCATTCATCGTGGCGGCGCGTAGCGCATCGATCGGAGTCATGCCTCCGCCCACCAGCGCGCCGAATTCCTTGGAGACGAAATCCACGTCGTCGTCAACGCCATAGGCGATTTTCAGGTGGTGCGCCAGTGCCCGATGAAATGACGGACCCTGTTCTTTCACGATCTCCACACCTTTGGCGAAGCTGACCGGATCGCGTCCTTGCGATAGTCCGGTCTCTAAATCGTGCTGAAAACAGAAAAGCGTAGGCACGAGCCATGTGCCTCGCTGTTCCATCAACCGGGTGCCTTCTTCGTCCATGACAGTACCGTGCTCGATCGAGTCGACGCCGGCGCGCACGGCGGCCTTGATCCCCTCCGCACCTTCGGCGTGCGCCATCACCTTCTTGCCTGCTCGATGCGCCACCTCGACCGCCTTGGCCATCTGTTCTTCGCTCAATTCTTCAACCCGGTAATCGCTGATTGGATCCATCACGCCGCCGGTGGCCATTAGCTTGATCCAGTCCGCTCCGTATTTGATATCGCGTCTTACCGCAACGCTGACAGCGTCGACTGTGTCCGCAATATTGGGTCGCCGTGGCAACGACTGATCGGGCGCCAGGACGTCAACGTCGCCGTGCCCGCCATTCACGGAAACGAAGTTGCCCGCGGAAACCATGCGTGGCCCCCGGATTAGTCCCTTCTCAATGCTGTCGCGCAGCGCGAGTTGAGCGTAGCCAAGATCATCCTCTCCGGCGTCGCGGAGCGCGGTGAAGCCATGGTCAAGCCAGGTTTGCAGGTTGTGCACTCCCCAGATCGCCTTCTGCGCCGATGACATGCGCAGGCCCGAGGCGGAAGATTGATCCTTGGGATTTCCCAGCACGTGTGCGTGGCAGTCGATCAGGCCTGGGACGACCGTATATTTGGAAAGATCGATGGTGGAGACGTTAGGGGGAGCTGAGTCCGCGATCCTGACAATCCGATCTTTGGCGATCATGATGTACGCGTTGGCAGTCACGCGCCCGCTTCGCACGTCGATCAAGCGGCCGGCGTGAACGACCGCGGTCACGCTCGGGGAGTCCTCTTGCGCCGATGAGGCCGTTACTGACAAGAAAACCAGTACTACTGCGCAGGCGGAGTGCCAACCCAGCTTCCGTGTGCCCATTTATCCCCCTAGTTCACAACTAGACGAACGCCCCGACAAATGCTCTGAAAGCAGCCCCCGTATGCTGCTTGCGGTAAACAATATAGAATCGGTGGCAACGAGGCTACCATGCCTGAAGATTCATCTTCCCATCCACCCGCAGGCTCGCCCAGTCCAGATCTGAACCCGACTCCTGATGCCACTCCTGAGCCTGAGCCCGCGCCCAACCCGTCCATGGACCTGGGGCCCGGCCCGGGAATCAATATCGGCGAAGAATTTGGTACGGCCAAACGCAATCTCCCTCCCGCAAAGATTGTCGGCATTGTCCTGGCCGTCGCCGCCATCGCGGTGGGGACCGTAGCGTTCCTGGAGCGAGCGAAACCGCAAGGCGGAGGCTCAATTGACTATATTGCCGCCGCAGAAATTCCCGATCAGAATTCGGTTTTGGTGGCGGTGAATGTCACCGTACACAACTCGGGCGAAAAATCACTGTGGATTCATGACATCAAAGCCACGATCAAGACCAACAGTGGCGAACTAAGTGATGTAGCCGCATCCGCACTGGATTTCGACCGTTACTTCCAGGCCTTTCCCACTTTGAAGGAACACGCCCTGAAGGCGATACCGCCCGAGACCAAGATTCCTCCCGGCGGCCAGGCCCAAGGTACGATCGTGGTGAGTTTCCCCGTGACCCAGGATGGCTTCGACAAACGAAAGTCGCTGAGCGTGGTCATCCAGCCCTACGATCAGCCGCTGCCCCTTGTGCTAACTAAATAGCAGTATCAACTAGTTCTCATGGGCCGCAGCACGATTCGTGCCTTCGCCGCGGGCCCTCGTGCCTCTTTGCGTCGAAGTCTGGGCAAGCCTCATCTAACCCTGAGGAGAGCACATACTAGGTGAGGGCACGAATCGCGATCTTCGTCGTAATCATTCAGTCAGTCTTATTCCTGGCACATTGGTTTCTTTACGAAACCTGGACGGCTTTCTGGGCGACGCCCGCCCCTCCTGGAATCTCGAAATTACAAGTTGCGTTGGCCTTGCTGTCGGTCAGCTTCGTAGTCGCTTCGCTGCTGGCCTGGCGAAGCTCGCATGTAGCCGTGCGCGTCCTGTACAGGATTTCCGCGGTCTGGCTTGGGTTTCTTAGTTTCTGCTTTCTGGCGGAGTGTTCTTTCTGGGCGGTCTACGCGGGTGGCCGGCTCGTGGGACTGCATCCCAACGGGCGGGTACTAGTGGCCCTCTTCTTTGGACTGGCCGTGCTGGCAAGCCTGTACGGAGTCGTCAACGCGGCGTGGACGCGCGTGCGGCGAGTTGCCGTGAAATTACCCAACCTGCCAGAATCCTGGCGAGGCCGGGTTGCCGCGCTAGTCAGCGACACCCATCTCGGTCACGTCCGGGGCGCCAGATTCTTACAGCGAATTGTGACCATGCTCACCCGGTTGCAGCCTGACATCGTCTTTATCGCAGGCGACATGTACGACGGCACGGTCGCCAAGGTACACGAACTGGCCGCGCCCCTGGCGAAACTTGCGGCGCCATTTGGCTTATATTTTGTCGCGGGAAATCACGAAGAGTTTTCTGATTCCAACAAATATTTCGACGCGGTGAAGCAGTCCGGCGTGCGTGTGCTGAACAGCGAGAAAGTCACGGTCGACGGATTGCAGATTGTGGGCGTGCACTACCGTGATTCGACTAACGACGACCGTTTCCGGGCAGCCTTGCGTGGAGCTGCCGTGGATCGGAACCGTGCCAGCATCCTGCTCACTCACGCGCCAGATCGCGTGAGCATTGCCGAGGAAGAAGGCTTCTCGCTGCAGCTCTCCGGGCACACTCACGGTGGACAGTTCTTCCCGTTCACCTGGATCACTTCCCGGCTATACGGCAAGTTTGTCTACGGACTACAGCGCCTGGGAAATCTTCTGGTGTATACATCCTATGGCGCGGGCACATGGGGTCCGCCGTTGCGGGTCGGCACCAAGCCTGAGATCGTGCTGCTGCAGTTCGAGTAGTTCAGAAATACTATTGGTGCTTCTGCAGAATTTTTCTGCGCGCCAGGTGAGTCGAAGCGGTGGGCTTTATGTCGTCGTACTTCATGCAGCTGATGGACCCGTCTACTTCCAGAACTGCCAGGGCCACATCGTGATAGGTGGCGATTCCGTGTTCCCGCAGGGCCTGTAGTAGCGCGTCCATGGTTACGTGCTCACGGGCCATGTGCGCCGGGATGATTTTTCCATCGTGGACCAGTAGACTCGGTTGGCCCTGGACAAATTTGCGGAAGCGGCGATTCCCGCCAGCGACCTCCGCAACCAGAAAATTCAGCAGCAGCAGGGTCCCGGCGGCAACAATGCCCCCGAGCACAGACGTGTCCGGCCCGGTCATTGCGTTCTGCACCGCGTTGCTGAGAAGGAGTAGCAGAGTGAGATCAAAGGGCGTCATCTGCCCAACCTCACGCTTGCCGCTCAGCCGCATGCCCAGCAGGACGACGCCATAGATCACTGCTGTCCGCAGCGCGATGGCGATCAGAACGTGCCAGCCGGGATACATGCTCTTCTACTGGTTTGCCGCGGTCGGAGTGGCCGTAACCGGCGTAGGCGCACCCTTCGGCGTGCTCAGATATCCTGTAGCTTTATTCTTGTCCACGGACCAGACCACCAACTCGTACAGCATCCGGTCACGTCCGCTGTAGAACTGGATCGGCTCGCTGACGTTGCGATCCTTCTTCTCAATCGTCCGGTCATCCGAGGTGACGTTCAGGGTAAACTTACCCTTTTTCGGGTCCGTCTTTTTCAACTGCAGCCCGACGGTGGACACTGGCTGCGACTTTGCGCCCTTGATTAGCGTGAATTCGAAGTAATTGCGGTCGCCCTTGTGTTTGAGGATTTCAAGATCCTCGCGCGTATTGGCTACCAGGCCGCTCTGTACGCCTAAGTCTCCAATCGTGCTCTGCAGCTTGGCCTTGGTGGCTTCCAGGTCAGCCTTGGTGGAGGCAACGTCAGTCTTAACCCCGCCGACATCGGTCTTCACTCCTGCAACTTCTCCGCTAACTGCGCTGATCTGCTGCTTCTGCTGCTCCGCCAGACGCGCTTCGGAGGCCCGTTGCTGGCGCATCAGTTCAGCCGATCGCGCCGCCATTTCCTTCTTGGTCAGGCCCACCTGCTGTGCCAAGGTCTCGTCATCGGCTTCTGCGGACTGCATTCGCTTGCCCAAGTCGGCAAGTTGCACGCTGCTCGTGGCCTGGTCTTTACCGATCTTGTCGAGACGTCCGCGCAAGTCAAAGATGAAATAGAGCGAGCCTGCCACATACAGCGCGGCAAGCGCCAATAGAATCCACTTTCCCGTACTACTGCTTTCCGACGGCTGTACGCCTTCGTCCGACATAAATACCCTCCACCAGGTTGGATTGGAATGTTGAAGCAATTGTTGAATATGGGGCGCGGAGTGTCAATTGCCAGAATGGTGCAGGGCGGGCACTTAGCGTGGATGGAACCTAGCACCGCATCTTGCCGGGCTAAACTGGCATCAGAAATGGTATATATTATGGTAAAATACCACTATGTATACCACTCTTACAATCGACAAAGCCGGGCGCGTTGTCCTGCCCAAACCAGTGCGGGATGCGTTGCAGATAAGCCCGGGCGACACTTTGGAACTGGAAAGCTCTGAGGACCGCATCATCTTGCGCCCGGCGCGAGGCATGGGGCGCATGTACAAGAAACAAGGAATGTGGGTGTTCGACTCGGGAGTGCCCCTGGCAGCGGACGTCGTGAATCAGACCATACGTCGAGTTCGCGCGGAACGGGACCGCCACAACCTCGGGAAGTTGAAGAAGTGAAGTTCTTTTTTGACACGTCTGTCTTGATTGCCGCAGTTCTGGTGCAGCACGCTCACCATCAGCCCAGCTGGGAGGCCTATCTCAAGGCCGACAAGAAGAGCGCCGCATGCGCCGCCCATACTCTCGCAGAAGTATATGCCAGCCTGACCCGGATGCCGGGACCACACCGAATGGGAGGTGACCAAGCATTGCTCTTCCTGGATGACATACGGCGCCGCTTCACAATTATTACTCTCGACGAAGAGGATCACTGCGTAGCTATTGCATCCGCCGTAGCAGAGGGTGTGGGGGGAGGAACGATTTACGACGCACTACTGGCCAAGTGTGCTCTTAAAGCCAACGCGACGACTATCTATACTTGGGATTTGGACCATTTCCGGCTTCTCGGGTCGGAAGTAGCTCGGCGGGTTCAATCACCATGAACATTTACCTACAATTTGAGCTTCCTCAGCCGCAATGAGTTCGTAATCACCGAAACCGAACTCAAGCTCATGGCAGCCGCAGCCAGAATTGGGCTCAACAACAATCCAAAGAATGGATAGAGCACGCCTGCCGCGATCGGTACTCCCAGCGAATTGTAGATAAATGCGAAGAACAGGTTCTGCCTGATATTGCGCATAGTCGCCTGGCTGAGCTTGCGCGCCCGGACGATGCCGGCAAGGTCGCCTTTTACCAGGGTGACGCCCCCGCTTTCCATGGCGACATCCGTGCCGGTACCCATGGCGATGCCTACGTTGGCCTGCGCCAGCGCTGGCGCGTCATTGATGCCATCGCCGGCCATGGCGACGATTCGTCCTTCTTTCTGCAGGCGCTGGACAACCTCGGCCTTCTTTTCTGGCAACACTCCTGCTTCGAATTCACTAATACCCAGGTTCTTGGCGACGGCGTCCGCCGTGGCACGGCTGTCGCCGGTAAGCATCACCACGCGCAGACCCTCGGCCTTGATGTCGCGCAACGCCTGCGGTGCCGAGGATTTGATCGGATCCGCAATGCCGATCAAGCCCGCCGCCTGGCCATCAACGGCGATAAAGATTACAGTCTGGCCGTCGCGGCGCAGCTCTTCAGCTTTCTGCATCAGGTCTTTCTGCGTTAACCTGGCAGAAGAAATTCCGCTCTCCTGAAACCAACCATCGTTACCGATAAGAACCTGCCTCCCGTCCACCTGGCCGCTGACTCCCCGCCCGGTAAGAGACTGAAAGGCGCCCACAACCGAGAGCGCAATTCCGCGATCTTTGGCTGCGCTCACGACCGCGGCACCGAGTGGGTGCTCGCTTCCCTGTTCCACGCTGGCCACCAAGCGCAACAATTCGTTTTCGGTTTGTCCCTGCGCGACGACGACGGATGTCACCCGTGGTTTGCCTTCGGTGAGCGTGCCCGTCTTGTCCACAACCAGAGTGTCAACTTTTTCCAGCAGTTCAAGAGCTTCGGCGTTCTTGATCAGCACTCCGGCTTGCGCCCCGCGCCCTGTCCCGACCATGATCGCAATCGGCGTCGCCAGCCCTAGCGCGCACGGGCAGGCAATAATCAGCACGGCTACCGCATTGACCAGGGCGTACGCCAAGCGAGGTTCGGGTCCGAAGAAACTCCAGGCTGCGAAGGTGAGAACTGCAATCGTAATTACCGCCGGGACAAACCATGCCGCCACCCGATCAGCCAACCGCTGAATGGGAGCGCGGCTGCGCTGCGCCTGGCTGACCATTCGCACGATCTGCGCCAAAAGGGTTTCGCTGCCGACTCGCTCGGCGCGCATTATCAGCGATCCGGTCCCGTTCACCGTCGCCCCAATCAAGCGAGTGCCGGGCTCCTTGGCCACTGGTATAGATTCGCCAGTAATCATCGACTCGTCCACCGCACTCCGGCCTTCGAGCACGGTGCCATCAACGGGGACCTTTTCGCCGGGACGCACGCGTAACCGGTCACCGGGCCTGACCTGATCGAGCGGAATGTCTTCTTCGATTTCGTTTCTTTTCCCATCACGTCCAGGCCCACCGCGCAGTACGCGGGCCATTTTCGGAGAGAGATCGAGCAAGGCGCGAATGGCAGCACCGGTTCGGCTGCGAGCGCGCAGTTCGAGCACCTGGCCGAGCAGCACCAGTGTCGTGATCGCCGCGGCCGCCTCGAAATATACTGGAGGCGTTCCGCTCATCTCACGGAAAGAAGATGGAAAGACCTGCGGGAAGACCGTCGCCACCAGGCTGTACAAATAGGCCACGCCCGTTCCCATCGCGATCAGGGTGAACATGTTGGTGGAACGGTTGACGATGGACGTCCAACCACGCTGGAAAAACGGCCAGCCACCCCACAGCACGACGGGCGTTGCCAGGATCATTTCAATCCAGGGCAACCAGCCATTCGGGAACGCGTGCTGAACTGGCATTCCGGGTAGCATGTCGGCCATCGCGATGGCCAGCAGCGGCGCGGTTAGCGCGAGGCTGATCCCGAACCGGCGAGTCATCCCCCGCAGCTCAGGATTTTCTTCTTCCTGCGCCGTGACGGTTCGCGGCTCCAGAGCCATGCCACAGATCGGGCAGGTTCCCGGCCCGGGCCGGACAATTTCCGGATGCATCGGACAGGTGTATTCCACACGGGTAGCTGTAACAGGCATCTCCGGCTCGAGCGCCATCCCGCAACGTGGGCAGGCGCTGGGCTCGGTCGCCCGCACTTCTGGACACATTGGGCAGACGTAGGCGGCCTTCGGTTGAGGCGTTGGACGCGCGGGCGCCGACGCGAGTGTAACGAGGGCAGGCTTGTCCTCCGGCGTCTTTGGCCCAGAAGCGGGCGCAATGCTTATCATTTGCAAGCCGGAGTGTAGGCCCGAGGCAGGGGCAAGGAGCGGTGACAGGTAACGAATCGGATCGGCGCGGAATTTCTCCAGGCAATGGCCGCAGCAAAAGTAATAGGCTTTGCCCTTGTGTTCAAATTTGTGTTTCGCGGTTGCTGGATCCACGGTCATTCCGCATACAAGATCCTTCTCAACTGTTGCAGACTTGGCAAGATTGGCAGAATCGTCCATTGCGATGGCCGCCAGCTCATGGCAGCTTGGCTTGGCTTAATATTAGATTCATTCGTTTGTTCAGTCGATTGTTGTATCGTCAAGGGACAGCAAAAGGGCACCTTCAAAGGCGGAGAAGAGTTTCATGACGCAACTGGAAGTGGCTTACCGCTACGTTACGTCCCCCACCGAGGCCACCATGCGCGCCCTCGACAACGTGCGCGAAGTCTATGGCATTAGGAGGATCAGCTTCAAGGAAACCGAGCGCATCATTCGCGTCGAATTTGACGCGTCACGATTCAAGGAACCTGTCATTGCGGGCTTGCTACGGCGGACTGGCCTAGATCTGGGGGAACAGCTGGTTCTAGCCTAGAAAACGCTAGCTTGATACTGGAATTGACTTGAGCAAGATAAGACACCCGGCCTGAACCGGGCTGTTTGCCTGCACAAAACCTGGGAGAAGGCTTGGGGGAGGGCGGGAGGACTACACGAGACAAAATGCAAGGGGCGCTCAAGAAAACCTCTGGCCGAAGTTTTTTCTCTGGAGCGCCCCGTTGCGCGCCACTTCGTCTGGTGTTTGTTAAAGCACCCCCTGTGCCACTCTCAAACTGCTGAAAACACTAGGCCCAAATCTTCCAAATCGCGTAGGAATTGCCCCTTAGGGGGAAAGATTTACCGCCCTGTGATCTGTTGGCAAGATGCCTGCCGAACTGCTGTGGAAATCCTTTAAAAACCGCTACAGTAGCCAGTTTTGGCTTGCTGGTACGTTAGCGGTTTAGCGTTGCGCCGGCGTCCCTTCGACTACGCTCAGGGCAGGCCCGCCGGCTGTCCCGAGGGCGTCTCGCCCTCGGATTTCCGTATTCACCGATACCGACGCTGGTTACAGACGCCTGCGCGAAGCGGGTATTCGTAGCCAGACGCTCTATCCAGCTGAGCTAAGGGCGCAGGTGCGATGAGATGAGTAGCAGCGCATTCGATTATAGCGAAACTCCGGTAAAGGGTGAACGGTTAGCGGGGTGCAGGATCGGATGTTTGAGGTACGTTTTCATGCCGCTGATCGCAGCGAACGAATGCAACTCCAAGACGCGAAACACAAGATCAAGATTATGTTGCTGGGTTTAGAGGTGAACAAATCACATAGGCCCACTGGCGTCTTTTTTATCGGGATTGCGTAATTCAGGCAGGCGAAGGCGGCCAGGAAGACGTTAGCGCGGCCAGTCGCTGCTGAAATTCCCTGTTCGTCACAGTTACCAGGCTGCGTTGGCAGGGATACGATAACAAGGGGCTGGCGGGCTCTAACCACTGAGGAAGGCGGCTTGGCCTCCTGCGATGTTATGGCTGGTGAAGGTATCGACGTCGAAGGTCCTGGCCACCGGTGCGCTCTCGACCAGGCGGGAGATGAGATCGTTTATCCGCGGATATTGTTCGTGGGAGTAGCGGTCAGCATCTTGCTGACTTTTCCAAAAGCTCAGCGCAAGGATCTGGTCGGGCTCGGTGTTCGACATGAGGACAATTTCGTCCACGAACCCTGGCTGGTCTTCAAGGATTGGGAGGATCTTATCGCGAATGGTTTTAGCAAGCTCTCCCGATTTTCCCGGCTTGGTCCTGACGGCGACGACTCGGGTGAACATAGCGGTTTCTCCTTCTTGAGTCATGAGGAGCGTAGGCGACAGACTTACGCATGGGCGGCAACACAGAACCTTATCGCCCCTGCTAATTCAATTTTCGAGACGACACCAAACCGTCACTGCTTCGCGCCGGGCACCGGTTTATCGCAAAAGGCCAACCGCCAGCACAACAAGCACGCCGCACGCTATGCCCCATGAAACCACCACCGCGTACAAGAAGTATTGCTTGTGCATTCGCCGCGACGAATAATACATCCGGTTCCACCTCCTTCCCGATTAAAAATCGGAGGGCAGCGATAGGCTACGAAGTCCTTCCGACCCGGTCGGGCCGGTGCGTCGAAACTCCCGGACGCCTGATTTACGCTTCGTGCCTGACCGCCGCCCTGAAGCGAAGAGAAAGTACTTCTTTCCTCCTTGCATATTTCTTAGCTGACTTGCATGCAGGACGCTGTAATCCTCGTCACCTCTGGACGTGACGACAGTTACAGGCTGATCCCCTTGTGCTGCTAGGGGATGCAAGTAGACAAAGTGGGAACAGGGCTCGCAGGCTTGTTTTCACGCCCTGCAGGTTTTCATAGGGAACGCGTAAAAAGGGGCACGCAGGGGCAAGAGGAAGATAGAGCGTTGGGGCATTCGCCGCTGAAATTTCCCACTCATCGACCCTGATTCGCCTTCCGAAGCAGGTGAATCGTGCAGGCAATTGCCGGTTCGCCCCCAAGCGCAGTGGCGTGCCGCTGCCGCGAGGGGTTTTGAGCATAATCGCGATTTTTCGCCACTTAGTTGATGAAATCGCGATTCTTCTCGACTTGATCCTCGTAGTTTCCGGTTTGCCAACCTCCAGATCACCAGTAACCAGGAGTGGGTAGTCGGCTGTTTTGAACAAATTAGGACACCGAGTTCCATCTTGACATCGGTCGATTCCGAGGGGTAGCGTAAGAGCCGCAGTTCGGCCTTCCGGCCCGTAACCTCGTGAACGCCGGGCCGCTGCGTCCCCTCCGGAATCTACGCCAAAGCAATTGCTCGCCAACTCCGTTCCAGGGCCCATGTAGTCCACGCTTCGCCGTTTTCGGGGACCGCGTTGCTTTCAAAACACCGAGCCTTTGCATTGTCGTGATGATGTAGCTTACATCTATTACCGGAGTTTGAAGACGCTCAAAGCTCCCGCAGATTTGATCAAGTTCCTCGGGTCTCTTACCGGCGAGATGCCCAAAAACGCGGAGCCGCCATCTGGGAACGAGGGGTGCAAGGACCCGATATGAAGTCTCAGCGCTGGTTCAGCCTCTGCGGCGTGGTTGGGCTCATTTTCTGCGTGGGTGGACTCATTGTGGGTACCTGGGGAAAAACCAGGATACCAGTCGCAGGCGTCACCCCACCTGAAAGCACTCCAGTAAATGAATACGTCGACTCCCGGCTTTGCGCGCGTTGCCATAGGCAAATCTATGAAAACTTTCAGCAGACGGGAATGGCCAAATCCCTGTTTAGGCCCGCTCCTGCGAACACAATCGAAGACTACAAAGGGAACACGCAGTTCTACCACTCCTTGTCTGACACGCACTACTCGATGATTTTTCGCGACCAGGCCTATTACCAGAGACGGTGGCAAATCGGCTCCGACGGAAATGAGACGAACGTCGAAGAGATGAAAATTGACTACGTGCTCGGTGCAGGCGACCACTCGAGGTCCTACCTGCACCGCACCCCACGAGGAACGTTGATCGAACTTCCTCTGGGTTGGTATACGGAACGAGGTGGATATTGGGGCATGAGTCCAGGATTCGATTCCCCTCATCCGCAGACCCGGCGATTGGTTTCGTATGGATGCGTATTTTGTCACGATGCATATCCTCAAGTGCCCTCCGGAAGCGATGTTCCGGGTGCTGATCCGGTCTTTACCGGGGACCTTCCTGAAGGGATTGATTGTCAACGATGTCATGGTCCGGGCGGCCAACATATTCGAGCAGCCCAGGCAGGCGCTGAGGTTTCGGACATCAGTAGCAGAATTGTGAATCCTGCGCGGCTAAGTTCAAAGCTCCAGATGGAACTCTGCATGCAATGCCACCTGGAGCCGACGAGCGGCCGCTTCCCAGCCTTATTGAGACGATCTAATCGCGGGATATTTTCCTACATCCCAGGGCAACCCCTTGAGGACTATGTCCTGTACTTCGATCATGCCCCTAACACCGGATACGATGACAAATTTGAATTCGTGAGTGTTGCATATCGACTTCGGAAATCCCGTTGCTTTCTAGACAGCAAGGGGGCGCTGACCTGCCTGTCCTGCCATGATCCACATCGCAAGCTCCCCGCAGGCGAGGAAGCCACAAGCTACTATTCCGGACAATGCCGTCATTGTCATGAACCCGTCATTAGCACCTTGGTTGCCCAGGGCAAGCACCCGGATGCAGCTGACTGCGTTTCGTGCCACATGCCAAAAAGGAGAACTGAGGATGTAGTTCACGCACTTATCACGGACCATTTCATTCAGCGTAAGGTCCCAACGCGTGATCTTCAGGCAGAGCTTCAGGAACGTCATTTGACTGATGCAGAGGAATACCACGGAGAAGTGGTCCCGTATTATCCGTCGCCCCTGCCGAAAACGATCGAAAACAGCCGATACCTTGCTGTAGCGCAAGTGGCTCGTCAGAATAATCTGGAGAAAGGAGTAGCCGACCTGGCCCGAGAAATAAACCAACATCCTCCTCGCGAGGAGGAGTTTTACATCGCACTTGGGGATGCCCTGAAAGACAGCGGAAATTCGAAAGCGGCTGTTGCAGCGCTTGAACAGGCAGTTCGGATCAAGCCAGAATCTGTGACAGCATTACGGTCCCTTGCCGCTAGTTTGAGAACATCGGGGAATGTCTCACGAAGCGAGCAGATATTGAACCGGGCGCTACACTTGGCACCTCTCGACGGTAGCACCTGGAATCAATACGCGATGCTTGAGGCCGACCTTGGGCAAACCGGTCGCGCAATCGAGAAACTTCAGAAAGCGCTTGCGCTAGATCCAGATTTGCCGGAGGGCGACCTGAACCTTGCCACCCTCTTGGTCCGCGAAGCGCAGATGGAACCTGCCGAAACAGCCTTGAAACGCGCACTGAGCATTGATCCGTACGACGCGGCTGCTTACGATCTGATGGGGCGGGTGCTGGCAGGGAAGAATGAAATGTCTATGGCTCTCCATAGCTTCCAAAAAGCAACGCATCTTCGTCCGGACTATGGACCTTATCTTTATAACTATGCTCTGGCGCTGGTAGCCGCCCAGCGGTTAGACGAAGCGCGGACACAAGCGCAGGCCGCACTGAACGCGGATCCTAATCTTGCTGAAGGCCACGTATTGTTGGGTGGACTTCTCGCTAAAGACCAGCGATTGGCGGAGGCGGTCAGCGAGTATCAGCAGGCGGTGAAACTACAGCCTGGTTTCAGTCGGGCACACCTGGACTTAGGGTTGGTTCTGGCCGCGCAAGGAGACCTGCGGAGCGCGACTGAGCACCTACGCAAAGCCGCAGCCGGCAAAGACCCGAATGTCGTCCGCCAAGCAGCCCAGGCCCTCCAGCGAATCAGCAATCATTAGGCTGCCCACCTGAGGTCATGCGGATTTCTTGTCGGGGTTTGGGAGCATCAGGTCTCGGACGTAAGCTGCCAACGCATGGACCGCTTCCAACCTAAAACCGCTTCCCAAATTTGGGGATCACGTGCGTCGGCGACGGGAAACTTGATCTGGCGGTGGCCAATTCCGGGGGAAACACTGTTTCCATTCTTATGGGGAACGGAGACGGCACCTTCCAGACACAGACTACCTACACATCACGGGAGATACTGTGCTGTATGTCAGCTCCGCCGACTTCATGGGACGACGACCCAGCGGAAAAATCTTAGATCGAATCAATAACGATGAGGGGTATTGTAAGGAGAACTGCCGATGGGCCACGAAACAACAACAGGCGGCGCACCGCAGGAGGAGAAGCAAATTCTAAGCCGCCTCGGAGCCGCCTGTGAGCCGCCTTTTCCTGGATGCAGCCATATGGAATTCTTTCCCGCCGATTGCTAAATGTCTGCCGCTCACTATGTGAAAGGAAAATGCTCAGCGCGGATGGCCGACAGGGATGAGCATGACAATCAGTGCTCTCATCGGGTTTTCCTCCGCGACTGCTACCGCGTGATTGTTCGATTTCCAAACGGGGGTTCTACGCAGCCTGGGTTGCAACGTGGGTTTGGTTCAGGTTTATTTTGTCCTTGCTCAAATGTGCTAATCTCAAAGTCGAGGCCGCGCCCGTAGCTCAATTGGATAGAGCGCATGGCTACGAACCATGAGGTTGGGAGTTCGATTCTCTCCGGGCGCACCATAATTTTTTTCTTGTAATCTTTTTGTTTTCCTGCAACACTCCTGCCGCAGTAAACACACGCTCCACCGTCTGGTCTGGGTAAGGCGGTTGCGGAATTCCAAAAACCTGTTGAAGCTTGTAAGCTGTTGGTGAATAAGCCGTGGCTCAGTCTGACGTGAAACGTCTGGCTACGAACCAGAAGGTCGGGAGTTCGAATCTCTCAGGGCGCACCATTCTTATCCGAGCTTCCCTATCTCCCACCTTTCGCAAAAAGCGCGAAAGATCGGGCACCCGGCTCAACAGTGGCCGCGCGAGCGGAAAGCGTTCCCCGCTTCGCCCTTCTCGGAAGGTTAGCGCCCTAGACGATCAAGTCCGGCTCTCTTGGTATTTCCTGACCACATGGTCACGTCGTCGCCGTATTGGATGACCGTATCGGCGGCCAGCATATCGTCATCCCGGCCGAACGCTAGTCGGACGCGCGGCTTCGGAGTCGTATTCTTCGAAGACCACGGTTGTCCTTGCACAAGACCGCCGGTGGTTTTCTTCGCTGTCTGGCTAGGGAGATTGGCAGCGCTTTCCTGGTAACGGACACCAACTTCTTCTGCGCTATCGCCTTCACCACCGACAGCCAATTGGCGAGAATTTCGCGTCATAACAGGCTGCTGGAGCGAGCCCAAGGCTTGCGCGGTCGACCTCGCGGACTGGGCGGCATTTCCCTGTCCTGGCATGTCTCCCAATAGTGACGTGCCGCCGGGAAGCGCCGAGAGGCGGTGGATCGATAGACCCATCATCGCGCAGAAGATCATCCCTATCGTGAGCGCCTCGACCATCCTCCAGAACGTTGGCTTCCTCGACAAGATAATCGTCCTGGATGGAACTCCAGGTTTAACGGCAGGCACCAACCTAGTAGAGGGAGTTCGTTTCTGGACAATGGCTCCGGCCGCGAAAAGACTCTTGCGATCTGAGCCAATGGGCTGGAACGAGCGCTGACGATCACTGTGTACCTGTAGCATGTACGCGGCGCTAAGAAGACGCTGGAAGCTCTCCGCGTTCAAAACCGGCTTGTCTTGAGCTTTCTCGGTTTCTTGGTTCACGTCTCGACCTGTGTCCCGCGTCTAGATTGGGACAATAAGACACCGCAACACCGGCAGTGCGCAATCAGGTTCTTTGCTGAGTCACTGCGCAGTCGGCAAAACGGAATGACACGGGAGATCTTTCTCTTAATATTATGCGCCATTCTAGTTCGCTTCGCCTGCTCGGAACGAAGGTCACTTTGGGAGGGACACCCAAGAGAAGAAGTTAGTAGGCGTTAGCGGAGCCAGCGTCGCCTGCCTACCTTCTCGACCCTCCTTTCGATCATCAACGCTGCGACGTTTCCACGTCGAACGCCTGCGTGGTAGCCTTGAGACGTTGTTCCAGCCTTAAGGCGGAGATAGCCGTATGAGAAAGGCGAAATCCGGCGCTCCAAAAGACATAGACGAATATCTCGCGGGCGTCCCGGAACCCGCTCGCAGCACTTTGAAAAAGCTTCGCGCGATGATTCGCACCGCTGCGCCAGCGGAGGCCACAGAGGCCATCAGCTATGGGATGCCCGCCTTCAAGTACAAGGGTTCGCTGGTGGCGTTCGCCGCGTTTTCGGACCATTGCAGTCTGTTTCCTATGGGTTCGGCCGCGATAGAGAAGTTCAAGAAGGAACTCGAGGGCTACCAGACATCCAAGGGTACTATCCGCTTCCCTGTGGACAAGCCGCTGCCGGCTGCTCTCTTGAAAAAGATAGTGAAGGCGCGGGTCGCGGCTAACGAGGACAAAGAGAAGGCCAAGAAGGAAAAGCGCTGATCTAGCTGCCTGGCGTTGCTGCTTCCTATGCGAGCAGAGCTGAAATGTTTTGGAGGGCCAAGGTACAATCCCGGCCATGCCACGGCAAAGGAAAGAGACACAGAAATCTGATAGGCCTGTTTGTCGTCGCGGTAGTGCAGCGACAGGTGTGGAGGGCGATTGGAGAAAGGGCCTGCTTCGGACCGCCAGTCCGCGCCAGAAACAGTATCCGCTCGATTTGAATATCGTGGACTTCCCGTCCGGCACGTGAAGTTGGAGTACATCTAAACCAGAAAGCAAACCGCCAGCACCAACAAAACCACGAGATCTCTCTGGGCGCGTTGACTTGGCCATGCGGCCCGCCTAAGATGACGGTTCAACAGTTGCTTCACCGTTAATGATCGGCCAAACCATCTCGCACTATCGGATCATCGAAAAGCTGGGTGGTGGTGGGATGGGGGTCGTATACAAGGCCGAAGACACCCGGCTGCGTCGTTTTGTCGCCCTCAAGTTCCTTCCCAATGAGGTTGCGAGAGACCCTCAAGCTCTAGCCCGCTTTCAGCGTGAGGCACAGGCCGCATCTGCTCTGAATCACCCCAACATTTGCACGATTTACGACATTGGCGAGCAGGACGGCCAGGCGTTTATCGCCATGGAGTTTCTGGACGGGGTAACGCTGAAGCATCGCATCAATGGCCGCCCGATGGAGACCGAAACCCTGCTGTCACTGGCGATCGAGGTGGCCGACGCGCTTGATGCGGCGCACTCGGAAAAGATAGTGCACCGGGACATCAAGCCGGCGAACATTCTCATCACCAAGCGCGGTCAAGCCAAGATTCTCGACTTTGGGCTGGCTAAGTTGACCGGGAGGCAGGCCCCCGCCGCGGAAGGCGCGACGATAGAGGAAAACCTTACAAGTCCGGGAACGGCGGTAGGCACGGTAGCCTATATGTCACCCGAGCAGGCCCGCGGCGAGGAACTCGACGCCCGTACTGACCTGTTCTCGTTCGGCGCTGTCCTTTACGAGATGGCCACTGGACGCATGGCGTTCAGCGGAAATACCTCGGCGGTGATTTTCGATTCCATTCTTCGCGGCGCGCCCACCTCAACGGCGCGGTTTAATCCGGAGTTGCCCGCCGAACTCGAGCGCATTATCAGCAAGGCGCTCGAAAAAGATCGCTCCCTGCGCTACCAGAGCGCGGCGGAGATGCTGGCTGACCTGAAGCGCCTGCGGCGGGATTCCAGTTCGGCGCGAGTCGAGATCGCTGCCGATGCATTGAAAGTCCCATCCTCGGAAACGACGACGCGCAAGACGTTGCTCTGGGCCGTCAGCGGCGTGGTTGTGCTGGCACTGCTTGCTGGGGCCGTGTTTCTCTGGCGAAACCGCAGCAATACGGACAAGATCTCGTCCGTTGCGGTCATGCCATTTGTGAACGCGAGCAAGAATCCCGACTCCGAATATCTGAGCGATGGCCTGACCGAGAGCCTGATCAACGATCTCTCGCAACTGCCGAATCTGGTGGTGCTGGCACGCTCGTCAGTGTTTCGTTACAAGGGGCGCGACGTCGATCCGCAGACGGTGGCCAAAGAGCTTAACGTCCAGGCGATCGTCACCGGACGCATCGTGCAGCACGGTGATCAGCTCATCATCAGCTCGGAGCTGATTGACGGGCGCACGAACCGCAATCTGTGGGGCGATCAGTACGACCGTAAACTCTCCGACGCGCTGGCGGTGCAGCAGGAAATTTCCGGCGCCATCTCCGCCAGGCTGCGCGAACGCCTTTCGGGAGAGGTGCAGAAGCAGGCAGCCAAGGGCGGTACCAGCGACCCCGAAGCCTACCAGCTCTATCTCAAAGGCCTCTACTACTGGGAGAAGCGTACTCCCGAAACCCTGGACAAAGCGCGGGACTACTTTAATCAGGCCATCGAGAGAGACCCGGGCTACGCCATGGCGTACGTCGGGCTCGCCAACTATTACGTCGCGGCGCCCGACTACGGTCCGATTCCGGCGAGTGAAGCTGCCCCGAAGGCGAGAGCCGCGGCCGAGAAAGCCCTGAGTATAGACAAATCCTCGACCGATGCTCACGCGGCTCTGGCGGGCGCGCTTTGGACCTTGTTTGATTTCTCCGCTGCGGAAGCCGAATTTCAGCGGACACTCGAACTCAACCCGAATCTTGCCAATGCCCATCACTGGTTTGGGCTCTTTCTCTCCTGGGAGGGGCGCCATCAGGAAGCCCTGTCCCACCTTCGCCGCGCCGTCGAACTCGATCCCCTGAACCTGCAGTACCAATGCAACCTGGGTCAGATTATGGCCAATGCGGGACAGATGGATGCAGCCATTGAGCAGTTGAAAAAGGCGCTGGAGATGGATCCTAATTTTTCCTATGCCCACGTCATGTTGCGGCAAATTTACCGCGACACCGGCAAGTACGACGTGGCCATGGAAGAGTGGAAGAAATACGCGGACCTCAACAATGATCCCGAGGAAGTGAAAATTGCCGCGGATGTAACTGGTGTTTATGGCAAGTCCGGAATTAAGGCAGCTATCAACCGGGAAATCGAGATGAAGAAAGACCTGGTAAAACGACGCTACCAGGACCCGAGCGAAATTGCCTACCTCTATGCTCAACTTGGCGATAAAGACCAAACTTTCGCCTGGCTCGACAAGGCCCGCGCCGAAAAGTCCTCAGGCCTGGAGCCGGTTAAGGTCGTTCACGCCCTGGATCAGTTTCACAGCGATCCGCGTTATATTGAGCTGCTCAAGAGCCTTGGCCTGCCACAGTGATTGCTAGCCGCTCGAAGGACTCCCGCCCCTTAGAGTGAAAATCCTTGCACAATTGGCCGCCGAAACCAGCCTTATCTAGTCGCAAGTATCCTCCAATTCAAGCACTTAAGCGAACTTTCCCGTGGTACTCAAACTGCGCTTACAGGGATGTTACCCGCCTCCCCGGAGACATCATTGATAGAAGATCGAGTTTTTCTGGCATTCGAAACCGGTGAGGGTCGGGCCTACGTTCAGGCATTGGGTTGGCAGCGAACCTATCTTCTGTGGACCTTCAGAAATTTCCGCGGCGTGCCACATAAAATTCTGAATGCCCGACAACGCCAGATGGTTGAGGCGCTGTACCCGGTTGCTTCCATCAGTCTGGGACGCGAAGTCGACGAAGACAGAGTGATCGGCACGGTGGAAGATTTCGTCCCGCCCTTGCCTGTCCCGATTCAAGTGTCTACGGCCGCCAAAAAACCTGTCTCAGGCATTCCAGCTAGGAGAACTGCTCGCGAGTCGGCCGGCACACCACTTTATGCCAATTCCGGACGGCTGGGCTTCTCTTGGCTGACACGAATCGCCAGCACCGGAGCAGTGATTGTTATCGTTGCAGCCGTTACCTGGCAGCAGTTACGAACTCGTCCGGTTGTTTCCGCCTCGACGCCTGCCCCGGGAATCATGCAGCAGTCGCGCGTAGAAAGTCACTCCGATGAGGAGCGAGCGAAAGAAGTCGCTCCGGCGATAGTTCCATCCTCCATAAGCACCGGCTCCCGTTTGAATTCTCAAGCTCAGATTGCCAATGCCGGGCCCACTATGGTCGCGACTGTTCCCGCAATTTCTCCTTCGGGCCCAAAGGCGAGCCAGGCGAATGCAGTTTCTCAGGACACCGGGCAAGTCTCCAGCCGAAGCGAAGGAACCCACGAGGTGGTTAGCGCTCACGTCAACGTGAAGGTGGCAGACCTGGCAGGCAAACAGGACGGTTCCACCGCACTACCTCGGATGAAGATTTCAGGGCCGCCACAGAAACTTGTGTATCCGGTCTGTCCGGACAGCAGCACGCGTGGGAAAGTTTCTCTGCAAGCGGTGGTAGGTTACGATGGCACGGTGAGCCAGATCAGGGTGTTGGGGGGCAATCGAGTGCTGGCCGCTGCGGCGAAGAGAGCCATCAGGGAATGGCGCTACGAACCATTTTCCGCGGATGCCCAGAAGCTGGAACGAGAGGCGAGGATTACGATTTCGTTCATTTCGGACGACGTCGTAGCCGTGAGCTTTCCTGAGCTACTCCGGTTTCCCGCTAGTCTCGCAAAAGTCAGGACCTAAGTTTTTCGTCAATCATGAGCGGCCTGCGCGGCGCTGAAGCGCCGGCTCTTCCATGTCGTTACAGGTGTCAGATGCTGGGGTGCATCAGGCGTAGATGCCGCGCTGCCGCAAGGTGTAGGCAACTCGGTCGATGGCCAGCATATATGCGGCGATGCGGTTACTGACGTTGTGATTCGACGGCGTAGTGCAGGACTTCGGCGAAGGAAGTTCGCAGCGTGTTTTCCAGTTGGTCGTTGACCATCGCTTCCGACCAAAAGTAGCCCTGGCGGTCCTGCACCCACTCGAAATAGGAGACCGTGACCCCGCCCGAATTGGCCAGGATGTCGGGGATCACAAACACCCGCTTTTCGGTGAGAATGTCGTCGGCCTCGGCGGTGGTGGGACCATTTGCTCCTTCGCAAAGGATCTTCGCTTTCACCCGATCGGCGTTGCGGGTGGTGATCTGATTCTCGATCGCAGCCGGAATCAGAATGTCGCAGTCCGCGACCAGTAACTCGGCCGAATTGCTTTCATCCGCGCTCGGAAAATCCCGCCAGCGTGTGATGCTCCTGGTGGTAGCGCGAGAGTGCGTCCACGTCGATGCCATTGCGGTTGTACACGCCGCTCGTGCTCGTGGAAACTCCGACGATCTTGTATCCCTGCCGTTGCATCAGGCGAGCGGCATTCGAACCTACGTTGCCGAAACCCTGAATCACGACTCGCGTTTGGTCCCGGTTCCTCTCAAGCCGCTTAAGGGCCTCGTCACAGACGATCATCAAGCCACGCCCGGTGGCTTCAACGCGTCCGTGGGAACCGCCCAACTCAATCGGCTTACCGGTGACCACGGCGTTCTCTGTATGGCGCACGTGCATGGAATAGGTATCCATGATCCAGGCCATGATCTGCTCGTCGGTGTTGATGTCAGGGCCGAGGACGTCCTTTTCGGGACCCAGCACCTCCATCAGTGCGGCCGTGTAGCGGCGGGTGAGGCGTTCAAGTTCGCGCTTGGACATCTTGTCACGATCGCAAATCACGCCTCCGGCGGCGCCACCGAAGGGGATATTCACCACCGCGCATTTCCAGGTCATCCAGCTGGCGAGTGCTCGAGTCTCGTCCAGAGTTACGTTGGGACTGTAACGGACGCCACCCTTGGCGGGTCCGCGGTCAATGGAGTGTTGCACCCTGAATCCGGTGAAGGTTTCCAAACGTCCATCGTCCAGCTGTACCGGGATGTGCACGATGATCTCGCGGTTGGGTTCGCGGAGTATCTTCCACAGCCCGTCGTCGAGGTTCAGCTTCTTCGCTGCCAGGTCCGAGCGCGCGACTTGTGCTTCCCACGGATTCACTTCTTCCAGATATGCGGTTGGCATCGATCTCTTCTCAGGGAACCAATTCTGCGGATTTGCATCATCCGATCACGACGGCCTTGTAAAAGTGTATCTCAGTTCGGTGCGACACGGAGGTAAGCAATCGGCTACGGTACGCGTTCGCACAGCAGCCAGACATGACAGCTCATGTGCATTCTTCCTGGCTCGAAGCCTGCCAGCACAGTCTTGTTGACCTTGAAGCCGTTACTGGGCAACACCTGTTGCCATTCGGTCACAGTCTTGAATTCGAAAGGCATGTTCATTTCGGGAAGGCCCTGGGCAATGGCATTACTAAAAAAATCAATCAACACCAGAACCTGGTGTTGCACGGCACGCGGCATAGCGACGAATGTTCTGAGTAAGGGCTGGGTCTTCAGTTTCTCGGGCAGACCTTCCATGTGATCGGGCAGGTCATAAGTGTCTTCCTTGATCAGCGCATATTTCGCAACCTTGCCCAGACGACGCAGGACAAGGGGTAGATCATCGGGATTGATGTGGTGAAGGACGGCCTGTACCAGGGCCACGTCGACACTGTCGCCCATGTAAGGAATGTCCGTAGGCGATGCCATCTGCACAAACGGTAATCGCCGCGCCTCTTCGTACCGGTAGTCCAGCACGTCGGCAGTGAATACCTCGTATCCTCCCTTGGCCAGTCGTGCGGCAAGGTACCCGCTACCGCAGCCGTAGTCGAGCACTCTTTCTCCCGGGAGCAGCTTCTGCAGCTGTTGAAAATCAGTTTCTGGTTTGATTTGGGTCTTATAACGGTGATAGACCTGATTGAACCAGAATGAGGGGTCCGCTTTCCGGAAAGTGCGCTCCAGTAGCTCCGAAGTGACGTCGACCAATTGCCGGGTGTCAATTCCATCCTGTTGGCTTCGGGCAAGCTTTCCAAAAGCGTTTTCTACCATTGCACAGACCTGATCGTTCGCCATCTCGAAGAATTGGCGATATCCGGCTTTAGTTGTATCGGTCACGAATTCCACGACTGCCGGGTTTCGCAAAGCATCAGCGACAGTTCGAAGTACCTGGTCCTTGCTCATAAGAGTTTTGATGACGGCAGTCGAATCATGAGAGCACCCAATAATATCGGATTGACCATCTGCGCCCTCCAGAACTGAAGCGTCGCGGTAGTGCGTCAGATTGACACGCCCTGCGCGACAGTGATCTGTCAAAGGGTGGAGCAGGCCTTTAGGCCTGCAATACAACTCGTTTGCGATGGGCTTCAGCCCCTGAGGTACCTCAGCGGCTGAAGCCGCCCGCTCTACGCCGCCTTTATTGCAGCGCTAAAGCGCTGCTCCACCCAAATTCAGAGTGCCCATGGAAGGGCACCCAGAATTCAAACTGACCCATTACCAGCGTTGCCGTTCGGTATAATGCCGCGACTTGTGAATGAGCCTCTGAAGTGCAGCCAGGAGGGCCGTGCCCCTTTCACTGAACACACGCGGAGTCGGGGAGGTCACCATCGTCCGTTGCAGCGGGCGCATCGTGACTGGTGAAACCGAAGTCTTGCACAGCCATGTTCGCGAGCTCTTGCTCGATCGCAGCGATATCGTGCTGCATCTGGGCGAGATTGCTTTCATTGACAGCAGCGGACTGGGAATGCTGGTACGGCTACTCAGCAGCACGCGCACCGCCCGCGGCGATTTGAAACTGTGCCAAGTTCCAGAGGGCGTTCTGAAGGTCTTGAAAATGACGAACATTATCACGCTCTTTGACACTCATGGCTCCGAAGAAGAAGCCATTCTTGCCTTCTACCGGCGAAAAATTACACCAGCGCGGCCTGCGCCGGCCGGTCTCACCGTCTTGTGCATTGACCGGTCCGCGGATGTGCTGGCTTACCTGCGGGAGGTGTTAGGGCATGCCGGCTACAACGTCCTTACCAATAACAACCTGCGTGATTCCCTGATTTTGCTGAGAGCTACCCGGCCCGGTCTTACGATCGTTGGGCCGAACCTGAAGGCAGCGCCCGGCACTGAACAAGCCTTCCGGGCGGCTTGCGTGGCGTGTCCAGTCCTGGAACTGGGAGATGAATTTTCAACGCTGGAGGCAAGCCAGGCTACTTCCGACCTTCTGGAAAAAATCCGCGCGCTAGGCGGCCCAACCTCGTCCCGGCCTCCGTCATAAGCAGGCTCACTTCTTAATCAGGTTGGTGTGACTGGCCACGCACTGCCACTTGTTGTTCTGATAGAACCAGGTATCGGTGAAGCGTCCGTAGTGTTCGAAAGGTTGGCGCTTGTAGGTTCCCTTGGTATGGTAGGTCCCGACCACGATGGCAAGGTCAGGATATGAGATAACTCGAGCATCCTCATTGGCAATCAGGCTGGCGCGATAATCGGGATCTTTCATGTCGACAAGGAACTCCGTCTTGTTCATGACTGTCCCGTCGTAGTCGGTGTATACAAAGCCGTCGGAAACCAGATTGCTTAGCGCCTTCGCGTCATGGTGAAGTTGCGCCTGGTTCCAGGCATTTTCTAGGGCGATGAGTTTGCTGGCGTCGGCCGACTCATCCGCCGGATTCCACGCCATCAGCAAGCCGCACAGCGACACCAGGCACAATATGACTTTGATCCTCATGGTGTTTTCCCTTTGTCTGTCGCCTAACGGTTAAAAAAACCGACGACGCACCTTAACTTCTGTCGGTGGCAAACCCCATCTTTCAGTCAAATGATACTTCGTGCTGGAGAACCCTACTGAATATTCAACGTGAGGGTAGCCGTATGAGTAAGGGTCCCGCTGGTCACGGCGGCACATCATAACCCAGGTGCTCAAAATGTAAAGCGAGGGAATCAACGGGGTAAAGCTCGGTTAAATGCAGGCGCGAGCGTCCTGCACGTGCGGATATGGGTAATGGCACGGCGGCGTCGCTTGACGATCAAGTGGAAAGTTCCAGCACCGGTGAAGACGCCCGCGCCTACATCGCCTTGTTGATAAAGTAGGCCCCAAATAAGAAGCGTCCCAAACTCTCGCGAGTTATGGGACGCCCGAACAGCCCTCCCCCGAAGTCTGCTCACATGCAGACTACGTTCATCCCCCCGGTCTGTAAATTCCACCTTCGTGCTAAGGGAGTAGCACTAACGGGCCATATGGCATATGGCGATATGCCGGCCTTGGCCAGAAGTAGCCACCGGGACACCTGGAAGCCCTGAACCGTCCCGGCCTTTGCCTGTCTAAACCATGTAACGTCCTGGTTACTCCCGTAATCGGCCGGGAGGGGATTGCCGTTGACCCTGGCAGCGTCTGTACTTACATTCGCGACAGGGGGTTGTAATGAAGGATATTCACGAGGTTTTACGCCGTAAGCAAGCCAAGTACGCCCAGCTCTCCAAGCAGATTGAGTCGCTGCAGCAGGCAGCCGAAAAGCTGCGTGAAGTCGCCCCTCTGCTGGCCGAGAACGAAGACGAAGAAAGCTCGGTTTTGGCGGATGCAGAAGAGGTTGGCAACAGCGCGGCTGCTGGTGCCGGATCGGTATCTTCCGGCGCCGCGGCGCCTGCCAAGCCGGCACGCGCTCCGCGCTGGCCTTAGTCCGGCCCGGTAGCACGCATACAAGGCCCGCTTATGACATTTCAGTCACTTCTGGTTTGCAAAGACGAACAGGCGACGGATGTTCTCACCTCCGTCCTGGCGGGCTTCGGCCTGGGCGTGCAGGTCTGCGGGTATCCAGATGCGCTGTGCCGGTTAACCGAGCAGAAGTTCGACGCCGTCATCGTCGATTACGACGATCCGCACAGTGCTGCCCTGGTTCTTCAGAACGCCTACCAGGCGTCAGCGGGTAACAACACCGTGACCGTGGCGTTGCTCAATGACAAGACCAAGGTGCGCCACGTTTTTGGCGCCGGCGCAAATTTCGTCCTCTATAAACCTGTTTCCCAACAGCAGGCGGAAGCCAGCCTGCGTGCCGCCATCGCTCTGATCAAGCGTGAACGGCGCACGTCTTTCCGTGTCCCGGTTCAACTTCCGGTGAAACTGCGCGTGGAGAGCGGCGCGGAAATGGAAGGCATCCTGCTCGACCTCAGCGAGGACGGCCTGGACGTGCTCGCGGCCCAGCCGTTGTGTCCCGCTGCTACAGTCAACGCGCGCTTCTTCCTTCCCGACGAGACCACCGAGATTGATGTTCGTGGCGAAGTGGCGTGGGCCAATCCCAATGGCGAATCGGGGGTTCGTTATACCGATCTTCCAGACAACCTTCGCCGGACTCTTCGGGAATGGGTAATCGCCAACGCGGCAGAAATTCTTCCTGAAGATCCCGAGCCGGTTTCCGTATGCAGATTGAGCGATCTCAGCCTGGGCGGTTGCTACGTCGAAACCGAGTCGCCTTTCCCTGAGCGCTCCGGCATTGTGCTTTGCCTGAAGGCGGCCGGCATGGAAGTACAGGCGGAAGGCCTGGTACGAGTCATGCATCCCGAATTCGGCATGGGGATTGAGTTTGCCTCGGGCACAGCCGAACAGCGGGAGCAGGTGGGTAACTTTATCGGGTTCCTCACCAGCCGTCCCGGAACCGTGCCTCAATTGCTCATCACGCCGAAGGCCCTGGCAGCGAGCAACGGCACTGACTACCCTAGCAGCAAGGGTTCCGCGGAACCCGAGGATCTCTTGCTTGACCTGCTCAATCGCGCCGACTCTCTCAGCCAGGAAGAGTTTCTCCAGGAGCTCCGCCAGCAACGCAGTTCCGAAGAAGTCGCTTCCTCCTAGCGCCTTTTTTTCAATCTAATTCCACAGATCTAAAGCTAGAAGGCCTGCATGGGTATCGCATGCAGGCCTTTTAGTGCCCTCTCGGGCTTGCTCCACCCTATGCATCGCAGTGTAGCGCGAACCTCTCGGAAAAATGTTTCAGACAAGTAAATTGGCGGTCAAAAATCAGAGATACCCCGCAGATCCGCGGTGGAATGCGTGTTTCTGGGTGATCACGATGAAATGAGTTTGCCCATTTTTGCTCATTAAGCAACAATCTTCTGTGGGGCGCTTGCCACTCTGACTTTTCACTCAAGCCGGTTAGCCGGAATTCTTTTCCACAACGCGGTCTGCTCAGGAGCAAAATACTTTAGTGCCGACGAAACGTCCACCTCACAACGTGAAGGCATCCACTCCACTGAGTGCCTCGCGGGGAGGTTCGGCCTTCCTATCGCCGATTTTCTCATCGCCCTTCTATGCATCGCCGATTCTCATCATCATGCTTGCGGCTTTCGCCTTGCTCGTGCCTACTTTTTTCATAGGAATTCCTTCCGGCCACGATTTCGAATTTCACCTCAACTCCTGGATGGAAGTTCTCAGCCAATGGAAGATGGGGATCGTCTATCCGCGATGGGCCGCGCTGGCCCACTACGGCTTCGGCGAACCGCGGTTCGTTTTTTATCCCCCCGCCTCGTGGATGCTGGGAGCAACGCTGGGGGAGTTCCTGCCCTGGAAAATAGTTCCTGGAGTGTACGAATGGATTGCCCTGACGCTCTCAGGATGTTCCATGTTCCTGCTGGGACGACGATTCCTGGAGCGCCGTGACGCCATTTTTGCGGCAGCTCTCTATGCCGCCAACCCGTACCACATCGTGATTGTTTACTGGCGAAGCGCCTTTGCCGAATTGCTGGCTGGCGGGCTCCTGCCTTTGCTGCTGCTGTACATTTTGCGCTCGGAAGAGGAAGGCTCTAAAACGATCTTGCCTTTAGGCCTGATCGTCGCGGCCGCCTGGCTGACCAATGTGCCATCCGCGGTGATGCTTACCTACTCGCTGGTGTTGCTGGCGGTTGTTGTAGCAGTACAGCGTCGTTCGCCGCAACTCATCGCGATCACTTTCGGAGCCCTGGTCCTGGGCTTCGCACTATCTTCGTTCTATCTTGTGCCCGCCGCCTACGAACAGAAATGGGTGGAAATCGAGCAAGTGTTGTCACCGGGCGTTCGTCCGCAGGACAATTTCCTGTTCACATTCATCGACAACGCGGATCACGATCGCTTCAATCTGCTGATCTCTCTCCTGGCGACGGTGCAGATTCTTCTGATGGCCACCGCTGGTTTTCTGTCCCGCCGGTGGCGAAGTCGCGACCCTCAAGCATGGTGGGCCCTGATCGCATGGGGGACCGCCTCGGCAGTGGTCATGCTTTCGTTTAGCTTTCTCCTCTATCGCATTCTCCCTGAAATACGTTTCGTGCAGCTTCCCTTGCGCTGGCTGCTTTGCCTGAATGTGGCGTTCGTTCTGTTGCTTACCATGGCCTTCCGGCCGTGGCTGCTGCGCGCCTTGGCGTGCATCGTGATGCTGGCCGTGCTGGTGTGGGTCTGGCATCGGGTTCAGCCTCCCTGGTGGGACACTGCCGACGACATTGCGGAAATGCAGGATAATCAGCAATCCGATCTCGGCTACGAAGGGACCGATGAGTACGTGCCCGTTGGCGCCGACGCCTATGAGATCCACAAAGATGCGCCTCAGGTGACCTTCAAGGGAGAGGGCGGCTCGCGAATCCACATCAACCGGTGGGCACCGGAATCCAGGTTTTTCACGGCGAGCGTCAGCCGCCCCGGAAAACTGGAGCTGAAGTTGTTCAACTATCCGGCATGGAAGGTCGAGGTCAACGGCCGTCCCGTAAAGACCGGAGCAGTCGAAGGCACAGGTCAGATGATCGTTCCAGTCGGAGCAGGAGAAAATCGGGTTCAAATCACTTTTACGCGGACGCCAGACAGAACTATCGGCGGACTCATCTCTTTAGGAACCACGATCCTGCTATTAGGATGGATGGGTTTCAGCAGGCGTAGTCCTATGCTTGTAGAACAACGATAACGCCATGCGTCGCATTCTCATCGCCACGTCGAACCAGGGCAAGCTTCGCGACTTTGCCGGAGCGGCTTCTTCCCAGGAAATCACAGTTGAGTCCGTTCCGAATTTTTCTTCTCTGCCACCGGTGGTCGAAGACGGCTCAACCTTCGAAGCCAATGCACGCAAGAAGGCGGAGAGCTACAGCCGCTATGTCCCCGGGGAAATCGTGCTGGCAGACGATTCCGGCCTGGAAGTAGACGCGCTGGGCGGTGCTCCGGGAGTGCATTCCGCGCGTTACGCGGCCGATGAACCTCATCTGGTGGACAACAACACCGACGACCACGACAACAATGCCCGGTTGATTCGAGAGCTTAGAAAAGTGCCTCCGGAAAAGCGCACCGGACGTTTCGTGTGCGTTATCGCAGCGGCTCGCGATGGGGAAACTCTCGCCGTCTTTCGCGGCGCAGCCGAAGGCGTCCTCCTGGATGTCCCACGCGGATCCAACGGGTTCGGCTACGATCCGCTCTTCTATTTCCCGCCGATTCAGAAGACTTTTGCGGAATTGACACCCGAAGAGAAGGCCCAGTACAGCCACCGCGGAAAGGCGTTCCGCGGATTCCTGGGGTGGATTTCATCCGCTCACTAAGGGATTGTGTGGGGCGGACACTTTTGTCCGCCGCCTTTGACTTTGTTTTTTGACTCTGACTCCCAAAAAGGCCCGGTCCCCTCTGAGCAGGCAGGAGCAGGTATCCTCGACTCAAAACCAACTTCAAAAACGGCGGACAAGAGTGTCCGCCCCACACAATCGCGAACCAACCTTGACTTCCCTTCTCCTTCACCAAGATAATAAAAAGTTCTCTAGTCATCTCTGGCTTCACAAGGGGTTTCGTGGCGACAACCGCCAGTCCTGCAGCTCCGGTCAGCATCCCCAAGGGCGTGGCTCCGCTACGAGCGGGCCATGGACGTTCATTTCTGCTGCGCAGGCTTCATTCGCTCAGCGGGATCATTCCCGTGGGAGCGTTCCTGGTTGAGCACTTCGTCTCCAATGCCTTCGCGACCAGGGGCCCCGGGGCGTATACGAAGCAGGTCGAACTGCTCTCCAGCTTCCCTTTTGTTTTCTACCTGGAGCTGTTCGGGATCTGGCTGCCGATTCTCTACCACGCCCTCTACGGCTTCTACATCTGGTTCCGTGGCGAGAGCAATATCACTGACTATCCCTGGGCCGGCAACTGGATGTTCACCGCCCAGCGCTGGACCGGCGGCATCGTCTTCTTCTACATCCTTTGGCACACCTGGCATCTGCGCTTTAGTGGCGTTCACCTCCTGAGCCATCCCGACGCTGCCTTCGGCAAGGTACAACTGGAATTCCAACACGGCTGGGCGATCGCCTTTTATTGCGTGGGAATTATCTGCGCTTCCTGGCATTTCGCCTATGGGCTCTGGCTGTTTGCCGCCAAGTGGGGAATCACTTCGGGAGACGCGGCCCGGCGGCGGTTCGGTTACGTGTGCTTCGCTATCGGAGCGACGTTCGTTCTAGTCGGAGCGCTCACCATGCGTTCGTTCTTCCTTGTGCCGCAACAGCCGATTGGCCCCGAGAATGGAGCGCGTGATTCTTTTGCTGGCGCGATAAAGCCCGGAAACACTGCCCGGTAGATGGGAATCCGAAAGGCATGGCATCACAACCCATGGCATCACAACCAAAGATAATCGTGATCGGCGGCGGGCTGGCTGGACTCTCCGCAGTCATCAAAATCGCCGAGATGGGCGGCAATGTGGACTTGTTCTCCATCGTGCCTGTGAAGCGCTCGCACTCGGTGTGCGCTCAGGGCGGCATCAATGCCGCCAAGAATCTCAAAGGCGAGGGTGACTCCACCTGGCAGCACTTCGACGACACGGTCTACGGCGGAGATTTTCTGGGCAACCAGCCTCCGATCAAGGCCATGTGCGACGCCGCGCCCGGCATCATCGATCTGCTCGATCGCATGGGCGTGCCCTTCAATCGCACACCCGAAGGGCTACTCGACTTTCGCCGCTTCGGGGGCACACTCTACAACCGCACTGCATTCGCCGGCGCCACGACCGGGCAACAGCTTCTTTATGCGCTCGACGAGCAGGTGCGGCGCTATGAGTCGGAGGGCAAGGTCAAAAAGTTCGAGCATTGGGAATTTCTGTCTGCCGTGCTCGATTCCAACCGCGTCTGTCGTGGCATTTGCGCGATGGATTTGCGTTCCATGGAAGTTCGCACATTTCCCGCGGACGCCATCATCCTTGCCACCGGTGGCAATGGCGCCATTTTTGGCAGATCGACCAACTCCGTGGTGTGTACCGGTTCGGCGCAATCGGCGCTATACCAGCAGGGCTGCTACTACGCTAACGGTGAGTTCATTCAGGTTCATCCCACTTGTATCCCGGGTGAAGACAAGCTGCGCCTGATGTCGGAGTCCGCCCGAGGAGAAGGCGGACGCGTCTGGGTACCGAAAACGCCCGGCGACAAACGAGAGCCGAAGGCGATCCCGGAAAAAGACCGCTGGTATTTCCTCGAAGAGTGGTATCCGAAGTACGGCAACCTGGTGCCACGCGACATCGCTACTCGCGCGATTCACAAGGTAGTGTACGAGCACAACCTCGGCATCGACGGCAAGCCGATGGTCTATCTCGACCTCACTCACATCGACCGCAAGGTTCTCGACCGCAAGCTGGAAGGCATTCTGGAGATTTACGAAAAGTTCGTAGGCGACGATCCTCGCGACACGCCCATGAAGATTTTCCCCGGCATGCATTACACCATGGGCGGAATGTGGGTTGACTTCACCCAGGGCACGAACATCCCTGGCATCTACGCAGCTGGCGAGTGCGAGTATCAATATCATGGAGCAAATCGCCTGGGGGCCAACTCCCTGGTCTCCTGCATATTCGGAGGCTTTATAGCCGGGCCGACAGCAATAAACTATGCCCGCAACCTCAAGGCCGCTCCGGGCAATGGCTACTTCGATGCCGAACGTAAACGCCAGCAGGAAAACAACGCCACGCTGATGAAGTCCGATGGCACCGAGAACCCGTTCAAGCTGTGGCGCGAGTTGGGCGACCTGATGACCAAGAACTGCACCGTCATCCGCTACAACAAGAATTTGCAGGAGACAGATGCCGAGTTGTGCAAACTGCTGGAACGCTTCCGGCACATCAATCTAAGCGATCGCTCGCAGTGGGCCAATACGACAGTCGTATTCGCGCGTCAGCTCTACAACATGTTGCAATTGGCGCGGGTCATCGCCCAGGGGGCAGCCATACGCGACGAATCTCGCGGGGCACACTACAAGCCGGATTTTCCCGAGCGCGACGACAAGAACTGGTTGAAGACGACCAAAGCGACTTTTGCCCCGGATGCCGACGAGCCAAAGTTTGAATTCGAGACGGTAGACGTTTCGCTGATCCCGCCGCGGCCGAGAAGGTACGACGCGGTGAAGTAGGCAATAGGCAAGGTCTGCGGAGGGGCAGGGTCCCACCTGCCCAGCCGAGCGAAGCTCGGCAGTAAAGCCGTAAACGAAGCACAAAACCCTGGCGAGCTTTGCTCGCCTGCCCAGATGAGGACATCTGGGCCTACGTGATTCGAATAGGGTTCCAATTTAATGGCTAATTCAAAAACCGTTCAGTTCAAGATCAAACGCCAACCCACACCCGGCGCCAAGTCGTACTGGGAAGAATTCGAGCTACCGTGGCACTCGGGCACGAACGTAATCTCCTCGCTGATGGAGATTGCCGCCAACCCGGTGACTCGCGAAGGCAAAGCCACGACCCCAATCACGTATGACTCGAATTGCCTCGAAGAAGTCTGCGGGTCCTGCGCCATGCTGATCAACGGGCGCGCTCGCATGGCCTGCTCTGCCCTGGTGGATAAACTGGAACAGCCCATCCGCCTCGAACCTTTCTCCAAGTTTCCGGTGGTTCGCGACCTGGCGGTAGACCGCAGTGTCCTGTTCGAAAACCTCAAGGCGGTGAAAGCTTGGGTTCCGATTGATGGCAGCTACGACCTCGGCCCCGGGCCTCGCGTAACCATGCAGGAACAGGAAGCGGCGTATCCGCTTTCGCGCTGCATTTCCTGTTGCTGCTGCATGGAGGCTTGCCCGCAGTTCAACGAGGACACGGGCTTCGTCGGCGCGGCCACCATCTCCCAGGTCCGCTTGTTCAACACCCATCCTACGGGCGCGGCGCTGAAACGTGAGCGCCTCGCCGCTTTGATGGAAGATGGCGGCATCCAGGAATGCGGCTATGCCCAGAATTGCGTTGAAGTGTGTCCCAAGGACATCCCTTTGACACGCTCCATCGCCGAAGTAGGCGGCGAGGTCATGAAACAGGCGATTGGTGACTTGTTCCGAAAGTGACTCATCCGTAACACCACCAAAGTGCCGTAGCGGGAAGTGTCAACGGCCGCCGCAGTTTGTCATTCAAAAACCGCCGAAAGTCGCGTACATAGGGCCTTTCGGCCCGTAACCCCTTGCAAATTACTTACCCGGCAATTGGCATCAGGGTTGCTTCTATCTACTGCGGTTGCCACGGGCGCGCCGATAGCGCGAGTGAAGTAACCATGGGTAACGGCCCGGGAGCGGCTTTTGGGTCACCCCCGGGCTTTAAAAAAAAGCACTTGTTTTTGTGCAGCTCCGGTTTAGAATACGCGCCTGTCTCAGAGCGCCCTGGGGCACGGTCGTAAGACCAGCAGAAGAATTTGAGGCCACTTCGTTGATTGGCAGAATCCAACGCGCCATAGTTGTCTTCGCACTGACGTTCGCGGTCTGTGCTCCGGCTTTCGCTTTGCACAGTTACGTCGCGCCGCAGCGCCGCACGCGCCGCACCCGGCGTGCGCACTTCAGGCGGCTTCGCTGGAATCCCGTCTTCCGTCCTTCGCACGAATCGCTGCTTCTGCAAAATCAGGAAATTGACCGGATGGAGTTGCCGCGCATACAGGACGATGCCGAGCTTGAGCAACTGAAGGCCAGCGAAGAATTGGTTCCGATCGTGGCCGGCCCAACGCTTCGCTTCGATCCGCGTCTTGACCCGGACCGCCGCTATTGCCGTCCCTGGACGCGTGAATTTCTGGACGATCTAAGCGCAGCCTACTACAAACAGTTTCATGCGCAGATTCAGGTGAACTCAGCGGTTCGCACGGTGAAGGTCCAAAAGAAACTTCGTCGACACAACCGGAATGCCGCGCCGGCGGAAGGCGAGATTGCGTCTTCGCACCTCGCGGGCGTCACGGTGGACATACAGCGCCGTGGCCTCAGCCGTGAGCAAATCGCGTGGGTGCAGAGTTACATGATGCCGCTGAAGGCCCAGGGCTTGATCGAGCCGGAAGAAGAACGTCACCAGTGGGTCTTCCACGTAATGGTTTCCGGACGTTACACCGACTGGCGCGAGTCGAAGATGCTGGCCGGTGAACAGCTGACCTCCGAAGATTCCGCACCCAGGGAACTTTCTCTGCAGCGATAACGGCTGCGCGCTTACTTCTCCGAAATAAACTCTTATTCCTCGCCCGTCGACCGTATAGAATCCCACTCGCCGTCTCCAACAAACTCAATGAACCTTTCCTGCCCTTCGTTGCTCGCCCTAGTTCTGTCTTCATCACTTTGTCTTGCTCAGACCGTTAGCACCCGCGCTCGCGCCATCCACGATTCCGCCATCATCGTGGACACCCACGCCGATACACCGCAGCGCTTTCTCTACGAAGGCTTTGATATCGGCACCACCGATCCCAACGACATCGGCCATATCAGTCTGGACAAAGCCCACGCCGGCAATCTTGGCGCCGAATTTTTTTCCATCTGGGCTGATCCCGAAACCACCGGCGGACATTTCGCTAAGTCCACTTTCGACATGATCGATTCGGTGTACGAGCAGGCGGCGCGTCATCCTGACCGGATGGTGATGGCCTTTTCGGTGGAAGACATCGAGCGAGCCCGTAAGCAGAAGAAACTGGCAGCCTTGATGGGAATTGAAGGCGGCCACTCCATCGAGAATGACATTCACCTGCTGCGCGACTACTACCGGCTGGGAGTTCGCTACATGACCCTGAGTTGGTCGAATACCAACGAATGGGCGGACTCTTCCGGCGACATTGACGATCCCAAGATCGAGCATCACAACGGTCTCACCGATTTCGGCAAACAGGTGGTGCTCGAAATGAACCGCCTGGGCATGATGGTGGATATTTCACACGTTGCCGACAAGACCTTCTTTGACGCCATCGCCACTACCAAGGCTCCGGTGATCGCATCCCACTCGTCCGCACGTGCCCTAACCAACCATCCGCGCAACATGACCGACGACATGCTGCGCGCCGTGGCGAAGAATGGCGGCGTGGTGCAGGCGAACTTCTACGATGCCTTCATCGACGAAGACTATCGCAAGGCCGATGACGCACAGAAAAAGGATGCGGAGGCAGCAGTAGAAGCGCGCATCGCCGAACTCAAGGCTGCGGGAAAACCGGTCACCTATCTGGACAAGGACAAGATCGAGCGGGAATGGGCTGCCAAGATCCCGCGTCCGCCACTGAAGTCACTGATTGACCACATCGATCACGTCGCCAAGGTCGCAGGAGTCGATCACGTCGGACTGGGATCGGATTTTGACGGCGTCAGCGGCGCCACGCCTGAAGGCATCGACTCCGCTGCCGACCTTCCCAAGATTACACAGGGGCTGCTCGACCGCGGCTACAGCGCAGAAGATATTCACAAGATTCTCGGCGGGAACCTGCTGCGGGTATTTCGTGAGGTAGAAAAAGTGAGTCACGAATTGCAAGCCGAAAGGGTGCGGACATCGGCGAGTAAATAGTTTTATTCGAACTCTGGGATAGAATCAAAGTTCGCAGTTACCACAAACCACGTAGGGGCAGGTGTCCTCACCTGCCTGGCCGGGCGAAGACCGGCCCAGGAGTGTCCATGCGAATCTGTTTGTCGATTTGTTTGCTGATCTCTGCAGTGTGCATGGCAGGGTGGTCACAGACCACACCCGCTGCAAAAGCTGCGCCAGCCAAGAAGCCAGCCGCGGCTGCTGCCACCAAGTCCGCGGCCACCCCAACGGCTGCTGGACCCACAGCCATCATTGACACGACCGCCGGCAAGCTAACCTGCACCCTTTTCCCCGATAACGCTCCGATCGGCGTCGCCAACTTCACTGGGCTGGCCCAAGGCAGTAAGGACTGGACCAACCCCGTCTCGCATGCCAAGAAGCATGGCGTTCCGCTTTACGATGGCACTATCTTTCACCGCGTGATTCCCAATTTCATGATCCAGGGCGGTGACCCTGCTGGCAGTGGAAGCGGCGACGTTGGTTTCGAATTCAAGAATGAAACCTCTCCCACTCTGCAGTTTGACCGCCCAGGGCGCCTTGCCTACGCCAATGCCGGCCCGGATACGAACGGCTCGCAGTTTTTTATCACCGAAGTTCCCTACCCGCATTTAAACGGCGGGTACACCATCTTCGGCCAGTGCGACGAAGCTACCGTCGCCCTGGTGAAACAGATCGCGCGCATGGGCCGCGATTCCAACGACCGGCCTTATCGCCCGGTGAAGATTAACCACATCACGATCGCCAAGGCGGGAGCAGCACCAGCGGCGGCGGCTAAGCCGGCAACGGCTGCTAAGCCCGCAGTCAAGAAGCCAGCCGCAGCCGCAACCGCTCCCAAGTAGCGCTCCGCTCCGTGTCGGACCAGGTGGGGACAGCCGCCCCTCGGCTGTCCAGCGGAGAGCAGCTCCGCTATCATCAGGTAAAGTTGTCGGCTCAACGAAAGGAAAACTCATGCCACGCCAACCCGGTACCTACGCAATCTTCGATACTTCTGAAGGCACCATCGTCTGCCGCCTCTTCGAAAAAGAGGCGCCCAAAACCGTAGCCAACTTCACCGACCTCGCTGAAGGCAAACGCGAGTGGAGTCATCCGGTCAGCCGAAAGAAAAGTAAAGACCGGCTCTATGACGGCACTATCTTCCACCGCGTGATTCCCGACTTCATGATCCAGGGCGGAGACCCGGCAGGCACCGGGTTCGGCGGCCCCGGCTATCAATTTGAGGACGAAACCAAGGGCTCCCCACACAGCTTCGACAAGCCTGGCAAGCTGGCCATGGCCAACTCCGGACCGAATACCAATGGCTCGCAGTTTTTCATTACCGTAGCGCCGACGCAATGGCTCACCGGCAAACACACAATTTTTGGCGAAGTTGTGGAAGGTTATAACGTAGCGGAGAAGATCGTGAGCACTCCACGCAACCGGCAGGACAAGCCTGTGAAGGACGCGGTGGTGAAATCGGTGGTGATCGAGCGGGTGTAACCGGGTCTTACTCTCAATTTTCCATTACCGAAATCTCCGAGGTGCGGAGGAGATTGCGATCTGATGTAACCAGGGTCAGCCCAAAAGCCTTTGCCGACGCCGCCAGGAACATATCGGCCGGATCCGAGTGCGGCAAATTGATCGTCGAAAGCGCATCCGCAACCTCAAAAGTCAGTGGCGCCTCAGTGAGCGGCATCGTGGTTAGTGCTCTCGTCACCCATGTCGAAAAGCCCTCGGGTATTTTCAGGCGGCCTTTGCGATGCAGGAGCAACGTTTCCCATATGCTGATAGGCGACAACCACAGTTGGTTCTGTGCACTGTCCAATTCCCTTGCGACACGGCGGGTCAGCCGTTGAGGTTCGCTGATACTCCAAATCCAGATATGCGTATCCAGGAGAAGGTTCATTCTCGGGAAGCTTCCCAGTCATCAAGACTGCCGGTTGGGCCGACAATATCCCCTACGATCTTTATCGTTCCTGCCATGCAACCCAGCCAACTCTTGGGCCGGGGTTGGACGGTCGGGGGCACAATTTCCGCCACTGGCTGACCGAAGCGCGTGATCCGGATGGGCTTACGCGTCTTGCGCACCTGCTCCAGCATGCCCAGGCACTTGGCTTTAAACTCCGATATGGCCACTTCTTTCATTTCTTGATTATACCATGGTCAATGACTATGGTCAATACTTACACCCCAATCACCGCCACCAGTTCCTTCACCGCAGCCGCACTCTTATCGAGCGCGGCTTTCTCTTCCGGCGTGAGCTTGATCTCGATGATCTGCTCCAGTCCTTTCGCACCTAACTTGCAGGGGACACCGACGTACAGGCCGCTGATTCCGTATTCCCCCTGAAGGTAGGCAGCGCACGGCAGAATCTTCTTCTTGTCTTTGAGAATGGCTTCAACCATCTCGGTTGCCGCCGCTGAAGGCGCATAGTACGCCGACCCCGTCTTCAGATACTTAACAATTTCCGCGCCGCCATCCCTTGTGCGTTGCACAAGGCGTTCCACCGTGGCCGCGTCCATCAACTCGGTAATCGGAATTCCCGCGACCGTGGAGTAACGGGGCAACGGGACCATCGTGTCCCCATGCCCGCCCAGAACAAACGCGGTGACATTTTCCACGCTGACTTTCAATTCTGCTGCGATGAACGAACGGAAGCGAGCCGAGTCCAGCACTCCCGCCATCCCGATCACGCGCTCGCGCGGAAGCCCGCTCATCTTGTAAGCCGCTTGGGCCATGGCGTCGAGCGGGTTCGAGACGATGATCAGGATGCAGTTCGGCGAATACTGCACCGCCTTACCGACTACATCCTTCATGATCTTATGGTTGGTATTGAGCAGGTCGTCGCGGCTCATCCCTGGCTTGCGCGGAATGCCGGCTGTTACCACCACGATGTCGGAGTTCGCCGTATCGGCGTAATCCTGAGTGCCGAGCACGTGGGAATCGCGCTTCTCAATCGGCATGGCTTCCAGCAGGTCCAGGCCTTTGCCCTGGGGTACGCCTTCGATGATGTCGATCAATACGACATCCGCCAGTTCCTTGGACGCGATCCAGTGAGCCGCGGTCGCACCTACGTTGCCTGAACCTACGATGGTGACTTTCTTGCGCATGAACGATCCCTTTCTAAAGCCTGTTAACCACAGGGTGCACAGAGGATCACTGTGAATATCTTGTTCTGAAACCTTGGGGATCCTCGGTGTCCTCTGTGGTTAAGAGATTTTCTCAGTCCGCAGCGGTCAGCACGCCTGCGTCCATGTTCTCGATGATGTAGTTGGCGAACTCGCTGGTCTTGACCTTGGTTGCGCCCGGCATGAGACGTTCAAAGTCGTACGTAACTTTCTTCTGCTCGATGGTGCGCTCCAGCCCCTGCTCAACCAGGTCCGCAGCCTCGTTCCAGCCCAGGAAGCGCAGCATCATCACACCGGAGAGAATTACCGAGCCGGGATTGATAACGTCTTTGTCGGCATATTTCGGAGCAGTCCCGTGAGTAGCTTCGAAGCAAGCGTAGCCGTCGCCGATGTTAGCGCCCGGCGCGATGCCCAACCCGCCCACCTGCGCTGCGCAGGCGTCGGAAATATAGTCTCCGTTCAGATTAGGGCACGCCAGAACCGAATATTCCTCCGCCCGGGTTACGACCTGCTGGAAGATCGAGTCGGCAATGCGATCGTTGATCATCAGCTTCCTCTTCCACGCGCCTTTGCCGTGAGTGGCGTAAATACTCTCCAAAACTGCCTCGACCTCTTTGTAGACCGATTGCCGGAAATCCCCCGTGGCAAACTCCATGCCCGGCTCCACTTGCCCGGCATTCTCCTCAATGGAGATGTTCGGGTTCTTATCTTTATTGTCGACAATCCAGCTCTCGCGCTCGGTTATCACTTTGTCACGGAACTCTTCCGTCGCCAACTCGTAACCCCACTTGCGAAACGCTCCCTCGGTGAATTTCTGGATGTTCCCCTTGTGCACCAATGTGACGCTCTTCCGTCCGCTATCGAGGGCAAACTGGATTGCCATCCGCACCAGGCGCTTTGTCCCGGTAATTGAAATCGGCTTGATGCCCACTCCCGAATCCAGTCGCACCTGCTTCTTGCCTCCTTTCAGCATGTCTTTATTCAGGAACTCGATCAGCCGTGCTGCCTCTGGCGTTCCCTGTTCCCACTCGATGCCGGCATAGACGTCTTCCGTATTCTCGCGATAGATCACCACATCCATGCGTTCGGGATGCTTCACCGGTGACGGCACGCCCTTGTAGTACTTGACCGGCCGAATGCAGCAATACAGGTCCAGAATCTGTCGCAGCGCCACGTTCAACGAGCGGATACCACCCCCTACAGGCGTCGTCAGCGGTCCTTTGATGGCGACGCGGAATTCGCGGATAGCATTAACGCTGTCATCGGGAAGCCAGGTCTTAAAATTTGCCATGGCTTTCTCGCCGGCGAATATCTCGAACCAGGCGATGCGCCGCTTGCCCTTGTAGGCCTTCTCGACCGCCGCATCGAACACCCGCACCGATGCCTTCCAGATGTCCCGGCCTGTGCCATCGCCTTCTATGAACGGGACAATCGGATTGTCCGGGACCCGGTAGCGTCCATTGCTGTATGTGATCCGGGCGCCATTCGCCGGCACCGGCAAACCGTTGTATGAAGCCGCCATTACAAGCCCCCTCCAAATTTCGTGGATGAAAGATAAAACCAATAATTATAAGGGGTGGTCGGCGCTCTTTGCGAGTCCTTCGCGTTCTTTGCGGTTAAAAGCTCTTAGGCGCAAAGCTCGCAAAGGCAACGTCAAGTACGTACAGGATGAACTGTCGTCTTCGTTAAGCCGGCCCTTGGCCTGTTCCCGCTACAATGCAAAGATGCCTGATCGTTTGTGCCGCGTCTCGAGCTTGCTGATTGCCAGTTGCTTCGTGATCGCCCAATCCGTGGTCGCCCAGCAGCCTACGTCACAAGGGGAACCGGGCCAAACGTCCCCACAGGCGTCGGTCCCCGCTCCGCCTCCCCAGGCCCAAACTCCTCCACAGACCCGCCTTCCCCCGCCCCATGCTTTCTGGGACCGTACCAATATCCTGTTATTTTCAGGCGTCGGCATCTTCCGCGGCCTTGACTACGCCTCCACTCGCAATTTCCAGGCGCGCGGCAGGGAGGAAGTTCTGATCCCCGATGATGTGGTTAACAACTCCGCTGGATTTGCCAGTCTGGAAGCAGCGGGAACTGCTGCATCTGTCGGTCTTTCCTACTGGATGCATCGGGCTGGGCACCATAAGATCGAACGCTGGATCTCGATCGTCCATATCGGGGTCACCGGATTCGGCGTTGCCCGAAACTATTCCCTGAAGTCCAAGCACACGGCACCGTGAGACGGGCAGGGCTGAACAACCCAAATGCTGGACTCCCCGGCTTATACTATGGATAATGCTGTCGCTTCGTAGGAGAACTCCCATGCTGCGGTTCCTCGCCCTCTGTACCCTCTGTATTCTTGTGATCTTGTTAGTGCCGTCCATGATGTTGGCGGCGGAAGCTAATGCTGATCGCTTCCAGATCAACCACGACATCCATGTCCAGCCGAACGATGAAGTCGGAGACGTAACTTGCATTAACTGCTCGGTCTACGTTCTCGGCCGGGTCTCCGGCGATGTAACCACGATCAACGGGAATATCGTGGCCCAGCAAGGCGGGACTATCGCGGGAGATGTTACAGCGGTGCGTGGCAATGCTCGCCTCGAAAACGGCAGCCAGATCGCGGGAGACTTGACTGCAATCGCAGGGACGGTGAGGCGGGACCCGCAAGCCACCGTTGGCGGAGACGTCACTTCGATGGGCGGAGGAGGCTGGGTCTTTCTGGTCTTCCTTTTGCCATTTGCCGTACTTGGCGGCATCATCGCTCTGATTATCTGGCTGATTCAGCGCAGTCGACAGCCCGCGCCGGTTCCCGCCTACACCCTGCGGAGGAATTAGGGGGTTTCTTTTTTTCAGGGGCGCTGTGCCTGTTGCGACGGGCTTCCTCGCCTGCCCACTTAGGACGCCCTTCTGTCAGCATCGCTAAACACCTTTTCGTAAATCGTCCGCACTGATCCAAGGGTCCGCATCAGCTGACTCTCGATGCCGTGGCGAAATTCACAGCCTAGAATCTTCCCTGTCAGCTTCTCCGTGACTTGACGTCCGTGTTCCGTCGCAGGCAGCCACTTGCCGGGCCGGCCCACTACCAACCGCGATACGTGCTCCGTCGTGCGCAACAATTCCGCAGCATGGTCAAGGGCGCCAGCATCGTTCTTATCGAGCCACCCGGCCGACACGCAGCGCCACAGACGGTCACGCAAGCTACCCTGTTTGGAGGCCACACCATGTTTCACCATCAGGTAGCTGGTGATGAAGTCAATGTCGTAGGTTCCACCCGGAGAAGTCTTGAAACTCTTCCGCGGCTCGCCGGCTTCCAATTTTGTTCTCATTTCGCGGACCGCATCAGCAAAGGCCTCATCGGAGGCAAACCGCTCAAACAAGTCTTTCAGTTGCGCCGTGGCACGGTCACCCAAGATTTTCGAGCCCGTAAAGAAGCGCAGCTTCGTGTACATCAGGGCTTCCCACGGCTGCGCCTCGTGCTTGCAATAGGCCGCCAGTTGTGTGGGAGTGACCAGCAATTCGCCTTCCCCGCCGCGGGGACGCAAGCGAGCATCCACGGGAAACACCATGCCTTCCCGGGTATAAGCAGACAGCGCATGCATCGTTTGTTCAGCGCACTTGGTCAGCGCGATCCGATCGCCCTCTTCCTCGCAGACAAACAACACGTCGGCGTCGGACAACAAATCAAACTCGCCACTTCCCAGCCTCCCCAGCGCCATAACTGCCAGCCCCTGGGGCGCTCCCGCCATGGAGAACGCCGCCGCCATCGCATCCGCCGCCGCTAATGTGATGTCTCCAAAGGACTCGTATACGTTACGGAACTCCAGCACATCTCTGGCACCCACCGCGAAGGCGCGGTGCCTGAAGTGCTGCCGCAGCAAGGCGAGTTTTTCTCCGTACGGAGCCGGGGAGTCGGCCAGATAGCCAAAGACGGGATCAATGGGGCGCACGGGGATCTCAATCGGCAATGGCCCTAAGAAAGACGCCTTCAACAAAGACCGCTCTGCCAAAGATCGTTCCGTCAAAGACCGTTCGAATAGGTATCCGTGGCTCAGTCGCAGCCCCCCTTCCTCCATTTCGGCGAGCGTCGCAATCTCCTCGGGATGGCGAATGAGTATTTCCGTCAGGTAATCGCTGGTTTCGAACAGGCTCAGGGCGCGCGAAGCTTCCTTTTGATGCCGGAGCACGGCGGCATAGCGATACGAACTCGCGAATGCCGCGGCAAGAAAGCGGTGCACATTTCTTCGCGCCTGCGGGCTCAAGTCAGGCCGGTTGGCGACTTCGTACCAAGCCGGCGCATCCGTCGCTAGCCGTTCCAGCATGTGTTGACCGGACTGGTCAGCTGCAGCCAGTTCCGGCGGGCTCAGTAATCTGAATTCCCTGTCCCGCAATTGGCGCCGACCGCGAGTTTGCTGCTGATAAATAATCCGTTGATAGATTTCTCCCACTGCCCCCATTCGACGCTTCACCATGGTTGCGAAGTCACCCACACGATGTTCCCCGGGAGCATAGCCCTCCATGGCGCGCTGCAGGATTCGGCAGTCGGCATCTGTCGCGGGGAGGCGGTGCGTCTGCCGCCCCTCGCGGAGCTGCAGGCGATGTTCCAGGTGGCGCAGGAACTCGTACGCGCTGGTCAGGTCGTGAAATTCCTTGCCGCTGATGTGCCCCTTATCGTGCAGCTTCTGGAGCGAAAACAGGGTCCCGCCCGACCGCAGCCAGGGCTCCGCGCCCCCGTAGACCCGCTGCAGACACTGCACCAGAAATTCAACATCCCGAATGCCTCCACGATCGATCTTCACGTCGATAGTCTGTTCGGGTTGCGCCAGCACATTTGCCTGCTGCCGCCGCTTCTGCATCTTCTCGCGCGCCACCAGCGCAGTCTTGATCGCGGCAAAGTTCACTTTCTCGGTGTAGACATGGGGCTGCACCGCGCGGATGAATTCACGGGCGATGCCCGCATCTCCGGCGGAATGTTTCAGTTTGATCAAGGCCTGGCGCTCCCAGTCGTGCGCAGTCTCCGCGTAGTAGGTCAACGCCTGGGACAAGCGGATGGCTAGCTCTCCCTCTCCACCCTGTGGCCGCAGCCGCAGATCGATGCGAAACACCGGCCCTTCGCGCGTGACTCGCGACAGGATCTCGGTTGTTTGCTGAGCCAGACGGATAAAATATTCGCGGTTGGAGACCGACGCCTTTGGCGGCTCCACGCCATCGCCGTAGATATACATCAGGTCTACGTCCGAGCTGTAATTCAACTCGTTGCCGCCCAGTTTACCCAGGGCCAGGATCGCAAAGGGCGTGTCCACCAGGCGGCCCAGGGTGTCGAGATGCTGAGGTGAACCATGGCGGCGCTGCAGTTGACTATCGGCTTCCCGTAGAGCGTCTTCGATGAGGACATCGGCCAGGGCTGAGATTTCGGCCGTGGTTTCCGCTAGCGGCGCAATTTTCAACACATCGCGGAGCATAATGCGGACATACTCGCGGCGCTTGAACCTGGCCAGAATAAGGGAGACATCGTTCTCCAGCGAGCGCGCGCGGAAACGGGCCAGACTCTCGTGAAACTCTTCCTGCGAAAAACTGCGGTCCAGATTTTTCTCCCGCAGCAAGGATGGCAGCAGATCCGTATTCTGCAGCAGCGTCTCACCCAGAAACCGGCTATGACCGAAGACCACGATGGCGTAGTGAGCAAGAAAATTGTGCCGTTCCAGAAGGCGCACCACGTCCGCAGACTCGCTCAGCCGCTCAAACAGGAGCAAGGCGCCATCCGGGTCCGGAGCTTCGGCCAGCAGCGACCGTAAAGCCAAGGCCAGAGTGGGCGACAGTCGCGCGCTGGTGCGCTCCAGATTCAGCTTGGCACTTTCAGGATCACGAAACGGTACGTCCGTAGCGGCAGTGCCCACGTAGGGGCGGGTGCCCTCACCCGCCCGGTCGAGCGAAGCTCGACTGCTTTCCCTGGGAGCACGCGGCCTCGAAGCACCCGATGGTGACGGCTGATTTGGCAGTTTCGGTGGAAACAAGGGTCGCGGCTCGGACTCACAGCATATCGGAAACGACCGTGAGGGGACAGCCAGGGATGGCCATCTCACACAATCATTCCGTCATCCTCAATTAAGTCTTTCAATATCGCCGCTGCCCGAAATATTTTCGCACTCCGATCATGTTGTACCGCCCCCATGGACCGTTGGGGCCCAGGTCGGCCGATCCCAGGTTCCGGTCACGCGCTCCAAAGCGGCTGAACAGAAAATGCTGGGTCCAGCGCATTTCAAAACCCTTCCCCATGTAAATCCCAGCGCCCCAGCTGCGCTCCACTCCGATGGCGTCGAACGACCACGTATAAAGCGTCTGCGGAAGATTCTTGCCAAACACGAATCGAGGTTCACCGAATATGAAAAATCTGCGCAATTGAGTCCGGCCGAAAGGTCTGATCTCCACATATCCGGAGAGCATGTAGCGGGCGAAGGCGTTGCACGGATCGTTGACACCACCCGAAATTCCCGCGTCCGCCCGGCAAAGGTTGGGATCAATCTCGTTGTGCGGGGGAGCCAGGTCGAACTGTCCATATCCCCAGAACATGTCGTGAGGAAGGAAGAATCGGTCCGAAGCCGCAGCCGGAGCACCCTTTCTGGCTGGAGCCTCCTGCGCCAATAAAATGCCAGACATCGCCAGACATAAAAACATCCACAGCAGCGCCCACTTCATGAGGCCTCCGCAAGAAATCTGAGTGTGTTACTGGTGAAATTCGGGCCGGGCAGGTCTGGAGCGGTCCCCTACGCGGGCGCCACATTGTACCTTGGGCGGTCAACTTCGACGGGCGGAGTCATGTCAAAGCGAATTCATGAACCACGAAGGACACGAAGTTGCCCGTAAGGGGTTCTCGGGATTTCCTTCGTACACCCTAGTGCGCTTCGTGGTTAGTTCAAGACCTGTCCTTCCGGTAGTGGGTCAATTTGGAGCAAGCACCAACTCATCATTTGTCCCACTAAAAGGCTGTCATCCTGAGCGCAGTCTTTCGTTCCGCTCGGCGGGACGAAAGCAAGCGAAGGACCTCTGCATTCCGCGCCACCCGATACGATATCTGCTCAAATCCCGAGTGGAAGCGCATCCGCAAAACTGGCGAGGGGTTGGGTGCCGCTGTCGTCTGGAATGCATAGGTCCTTCGTCGGGAGCCCTTCGCGAAGCGAAGGACTCCCCTTCCTCAGGATGACAGCGGCTGAAAGTTCAGATTGATCCACCACCGTTCTTCCTCGCCAGTTGCGCTCCCCGCACGCTATCCGGTATTCTCCCCTCAACCTCGTTCGGACTTTCAGCAGCGTCTTTCAGCAGCATCAAGGAGATCCAATGAAAGCTATGCGCAACGGGAGTGCCCGCACGTTTGCGGTACTGGGATTGGTGATCATCATGACTGGATCCGCCTTTGCCGCTTCCAATATCTACGATTTCACACTGCCTTCGATCGACGGCAAGGCCATGCCCCTCGCGGATTTCAAGGGCAAGGTGGTTCTGGTGGTCAATGTGGCCAGCCGCTGTGGTTACACACCGCAGTACAGCGCGCTGGAGGCCTTGTATGAGAAATACAAGGACCAGGGCTTTGTCATTGTCGGTTTTCCGGCCAACAATTTTGGCGCGCAGGAACCCGGCACCAACGAGGAAATCAAGACTTTCTGTTCCCGCAAGTACAACGTTACGTTTCCGCTCTACAGCAAGGTTTCGGTGAAGGGTGACGACCAGACGCCGCTTTACCAGTACCTGACCAAAGAAACCGGGCCGTCCATCGCGGGCGAGATCAAGTGGAATTTCACCAAGTTTCTAGTCGACAGAAATGGAAACGTCGTGCAGCGATTTGAATCCGCCGTGACGCCCGATTCGAAAGACGTGGTCTCCGCGGTGGAGAAGCAATTGAGCCAGAAATAGACAGCGGATTCACAATTCGCTCAAAAAGTCCAACCATGCACCTCGCGGCGCTCAGCCTCCTAGTCGAGTTGAGCGCTTGTCCAAAGGCGAGGCGCTACTCCGCCAGAGTTAATAGAAACCTGATCAGACCAACATCAATCCTGCCAGGTCGAACCCGTCTACGGAAATCCATATCAATTTTTTCTATTCCTCCCACAACTAGAATCACTGATAAAGCTAAGTGTAGACGTAGCTTAGGGATACGTTTGGCCCGCGTATTGCTATCAGAGACTGCACCGGGGGTGGACAATGCCACAGGAGGTCTCTATCTCCTACCAAGCAGTCAAGAGCAAGGTCTATAAGCTGGTCGATGCCATGGTGGAGGGCGACAAGAATACTGCCGAGGTTCAGGAGTCGATTCGGCGGTGGTGGAGCCTGATCCATCCATCGGACCGCGCCGTAGCCCAAAAATATCTCCTCATGGTTCTGGAGAAATCCAACTCGACCCTGGGAGCCATCATCCTCGGACTACCCGAGGCTAAGGAAGTCAAGCTGGTCCGCGATCTGGATCCGGAAAGAATGCACGCCCGAACCGATCGGACTGCCATGAGCAGCCCCGCTTAACAATCTCTGGCCCGTTGACTCGTGAAAAGGCCCGGCTTTGGCCGGGCCTTTTGTTTCGAAGTATCCCAGCTTCCAATTACGGGCCCGCATTATCCAGCACCCAGATGCTGCCAGACACTTGAGATACAGTCACGATTAGTTGGTTTTGGGTTAAAGAAAGACCAACGTCCGGCATCACTTCAGCAACCATCAACCTCGGATTATCGAATGATGTGACCTGGAACGGCTCGCCCTCCGTTCTCCCCTTCACGGGATCGAAATGAATCCCCCAGACATTGAAAAAACCTCCGCGTTCCGAAAGGAAGTAGATGATTCTGCCATCTGGCGACCAGCGCGGCTTGTCGTCCCAGTGTTTGCCTTCCGTAATTGTTGTCCACGGCCCGCCAGCCGCCGCGGCGTGACATAGATGGTCATCTTGTGCCCGGGTCGGTCTATGTTCCGATGCTTCAAAAACAATCCAGCGGCCATCCGGCGAGATATCGACTCTGCCACAAGTTGGTGTTCGCGTCGCACGCGACGAGTTTTCGTTCTCTTCCTTTAGCTGCACTACCCGCCGTCGGCAATTCCCAGATTTCCGATTGACCGCCTTCTGCCCTTGCCCGCGATGCCAGCAGCCACTCGCCGTCCGTGGACCAATCAAATACGATCGGTCCAAGGTTGCTTAACGTTGTGATCGGTTCTTCGCCTCGGCTCTGGGACCAGATCACCGCCTGGCCATCTCCCGTGGAAGGATTCATGCGAAAGTAGGCTAGCCGCGCCCCATCTGGCGACCACTGTGGCGAGGGTCGGACGTAGGAATCGTCCGCCGCGATGGGAGTCTCCCGCCCGTCCGCCAGGGACTTCTCCCACAGCTCCCATCGGCCCGATCGTTTGGCTGAGTATGCCAACCTGCGACCGTCACGAGAGATGCTCGTCGCCCAGGCTTCCATTCCCGGCGATGTCACCGCACTTCCGCTGCCGGTCACCCGCCCGCGCTGAGCGTCGAACGGAAACATCCAAGCCCGCACCCGTCTGGACTCGCCGGTAAACGCCATCTTGCTTCCTTCGGGAGAGGCTGAGAATTCCGAATTTACTTCGGTGCCCGTGGTCAAAGGCTCGATGGCGATGGCCTTCAGGGTTTGTGGATCAACCGTCATCCGCCAGATATTCCTTGCACCTCGAAAGGCTCGTTCAAAGTAGATGGCCGTTCCGGAACTTGCCCACGAGAATTTGGAATCCGAATTCGCCCAGGCGGTGATTCCTCTCCCCGCGATCGCCTCCGCTGACTTTAGGATTTCGGGACCAATCTCTGTCTTTACCGCCGCGCCTCCATCAACAGGGGCCGTCCAGAACTCCGGTATTGGCGAGGGCCCTCCCCCAGACCCATACGGAAATTCTCCTTCCATCAGGATGCCATGCCGCCGAAATCGTGCCAATTCGGTTCGTCAAGTCTACTTGAACCGCCCGGGGTGTGCTTCCATCCAAGCCCACGACGTAGAGCTGACAACTCAGACCGAACTCTATCGTTTGCAACAGAATCCTCGAACTATCCGGTGACCACCGAGGGTGATAGCCAAACGACGCGATCTTCCGTTCCAACCCTGCCCCACCCAGTGCCGGCACTATGTACAATCCGCCGTCTCCCTCTTCGGAGCGATACGCGATATATTTGCCGTCCGGCGACCAATCTGGCTGCCAGTTGTTGCCGGTCCCCCTCGTGATCTGAACAGGGTCGCCGCCGCTCAATTGCTGCACCCAAATGTCGAACTTTCCCCCTCGATCCGAACTGTAGGCGATATAACGACCGTCGGGCGACCAGGTAACGCCGATCTGCAGGCCTTCGTCGAAGGTGACGCGAGTAAGAGTGGGCGGTTTCGGCGGCGCGGGAGCTTGGCGCTGCTTGTAAACAAAGAAACCCGTTCCGACCACGAACACGCATGCCCCGAACAGAATTGCCAGACGCAGAGTCTGAGCGCGCTTCGATGTTTGCTTCAACTGGCCGCCGTTCACTTCGAGCGGCACTTTCCCAACAGTAGCGCCTTCGACCGGCGCGACAAACCTATACCCCCGCCGCGGAAGCGTCTCGACAAATCGCGGGCTTTCCGCCGAGTCGCCCAGCACCTCGCGAATCTTGTTGATGGCGGTGTTCAGGTTGTGATCGACATCGACAAAAGTGTCCGGCCACAACCGCTTCTGCAATTCGCCTCGGGTCACCACTTCCCCCGGCCGTTCCAGCAGGATTGTTAGAACTTGCAAAGGCTGGCCGGTAAGTTTCAGCTTCACGCCGCTCTTGCGCAGTTCACCCGCCTGAAGATCAACTTCGAAGGTTCCAAACCGTACTAAGCAAGAGGATGGGACAGGTTCTGCCACAGCAACACGCCTCAAGATCCGACAGTCTAGCACCGAAAGCCATTTAGACAAGCTTCATCAGGCCGACTCGACCCTTTGAGCTTGTCCTGCAACCACACCAGTTCGAGTGAGTTAGCTCCTGACTTTCTTTCGACCTTCTTCTGACTATCAATCGAGCCTCACTGCATTGAGGTAGCCGCTCCCGAAGCCCAACGTCGCCATCGCCGCGCCACCCGTGCGGACGAGGACGACATGAAAATGCGGCGTTTGGCCGAGGTGAGCTTCGTAACCGTGCTGGGTTTGGTCGGGATTATGGACGTGGCGTGTCCAGAGGCAGTGCTCGCCGGCGAAAGCGATCCCAGCCCCACGATCACAGTTCAGATTTACAACTATTCCCAGGCCTCACCCGCCATACTTGCCGGAGCTGAACGAGAAGCCGGCCGAATCCTGGGCATGGCGGGCTTGCAGGCAGTCTGGCTAGAGTGTCCGGTTGGGCCGTCCACACCTGGCCCACAAACACCGTGCGAGAAACCGCCCGAAGCCACCGACCTCATGCTGCGGGTACTGGCTTCGCCCATCCAGAACAAGTTCCAGGACACTGTCTTCGGCTTTACCGTACATCCGGTTCTCGCCAGCGTGTATTACGATTACGCGGCGCGACGCGCCAAGACCGACGATGCCGAATTCGAGGCCCCAATAATCCTGGGCTGCGCCATCGCTCACGAACTCGGTCATCTGCTGCTGGGCACGAATAGCCATTCCGATTGGGGAATTATGCAGCCGCGGTGGAAACCCAATCAGTTTCGGCAGCTCATGATGGGGACTCTGCTTTTCACTGCCGAACAATCGAAGCTGATGCGCATGGCAGCGGCAGCGCGATCGGCAGGTCAGAACGTGACGTCCGCGTCAACACCAGCGGATTGACCTCAACCCGCGATGTGGGGCGGACACTCTTGGACTTGAAACTTAAATGTCGTAATACAGAGCAAACTCAAAGGGATGCGGCCGCAGCCTTACCGCATCCACTTCCTTCGTCCGCTTGTATTCCATGTAGGTGCTGAGCAGCTCTTCGGTGAAGACGTCCCCCTTGAGCAGAAACGCATGGTCCCTTTCCAGTGCATCGAGAGCATCTTCAAGCGACCCCGGCATGGACGGCACCTTAGCCAATTCTTCTGGCCCCAGGTCATATATGTCCTTGTCCAGCGGCTGGCCGGGGTCCATTTTGTTTTCGACTCCGTCCAGGCCGGCCATCATCATGGCCGCAAACGCCATATAGGGGTTGCAGCTCGGATCGGGCGGACGAAACTCAACCCGCTTGGCCTTCGGCGATGCCGAATACATCGGAATGCGGCACGCTGCCGAGCGGTTGCGGCGTGAGTACGCCAGATTCACCGGCGCTTCGAAGCCCGGCACCAAGCGTTTGTACGAGTTGGTTGTCGGAGCGATGATCGCCGCCAGCGCCGGCCCGTGCTTGATCAGCCCGCCGATGTACGAGAGCGCCAGCTGCGAGATACCGGCATAGCCGTCGCCGGCAAACAATGGTTTACCGCCCTTCCATAGCGACTGGTGGGTATGCATGCCGCTGCCGTTGTCGCCATAGATCGGCTTGGGCATGAAGGTCACGGTCTTGCCATACTGGTTGGCCGTGTTCTTAACGATGTACTTGTAGAGCATCATGTGATCCGCCGAGCGCACCAGCGAATCGAACTTCAGGTCAATTTCGGTCTGGCCGCCGGTTGCCACCTCGTGATGGTGGCACTCGACTTCCAGCCCGCAGTTCTGCATGGTCATGACCATCTCGCTGCGAAGGTCCTGGTAGTGGTCGGTGGGAGGCACCGGGAAATAGCCTTCTTTGTAGCGCGGACGGTATCCCAGATTGTTCTCCACCCGGCCCGAATTCCAGCGTCCTTCTTCCGCGTCAATGAAATAGAAGCCGTGCTGCTCCCGCTGATCGAAGCGCACGTTGTCGAAGATGAAGAATTCCGCTTCCGCTCCGAAGTAGGCCGTATCCGCAATCCCGGTTGAACTCAAATACATTTCCGCTTTCTTCGCAATGTAGCGCGGGTCGCGGTCATAGCGCTGTTTAGTAACCGGGTCCACCACGTCGCACACCATCACCAGCGTGGGAATCTCCGTAAAGGGGTCGAGCACGTAGGAGCTGGGGTCGGGAATGAGCAGCATGTCGCTCTCATGGATCGCCGCCCAGCCACGGATGGACGAGCCGTCCATGCCGAACCCTTCGTCAAACGAGGCCTCGCTCAACTGGTCGATGGGATAGGAAACGTGGTGCTGCAATCCCGGCAAGTCGGTGAAGCGGAGATCGAGGATCTTGACCCCATTCTTCTTCACAAACTCCAGGATGGTTTTCGGGTCGGCCATGAACTGCTCCTTTGTAATATTCCTGTTATTGAGGACGGGATTTAGAGGGATAGAGCGCGCCTGCTACAATCTCTCCGCATCGTACCAAGCCGCAGGCGAGTGTAATGCGCTGCGGCCTGTGCAAGGAAATCCATTGTTTTTATGGCCCGGATAACGAAGGCTTATGCAGCCGCATCCGGGTGGGTTTTCAGTCAGTTAGCAAATAGCCGTCAGCATTCAGCACTCAGCATTCAGCCCCTCGGACATTGAGGACGGTGCCGAAAGCATCCCGAGCATCGAGAGGCTGAATGCTAAGTGCTTCCCCATGGACTTTGAACAGCTAGAGACGTTCCTCGAAGTCGCTCGCCACAGCTCCTTCTCCCGGGCTGCGGAGAAGCGCTTCCGTACCCAGCCGGCCATCTCGTCGCAGATCCGCGCCCTAGAGGAAGAAGTCGGGGCCAAGCTTCTGGATCGTTCAGGAGGAAAGGTCTCCATTACCGCTTCGGGAAAACTGTTCCAGAAATATGCGGAGGAAATTCTCGAAGCCCGCAAAGCTGTGTTGACAGCCATCGCGGAGACCGAACGAGTGCCTCGCGGTGAGATCATCGTGGGCGCCAACGAAGGCACTTGCCTGCACATCCTTCCCGAAGTATTTGCCGACTTCAAGAAGCAATACCCCGACGTGGCAGTCAACATCACCCGCGCCGACTATGGCAAGATTCTCGAATCAGTGATCGACAACTCGGTGGACTTCGGATTCGTGTCCATGCCGGTACATGACACCCGGCTGACAGTCGTCCTCATTCACCGGGACGAACTGGTGGTCATCGCGCCGCCAAACCACCCCTTGGCCAAACTGAAGTCCGCACCCATCAGTGAAGTGGCAAGATTCCCGCTAGTGATGCCCAAAGCTGGCCACACCCGCGACGCACTGGAAGAACTCTTCCACGAAAACAAATTGAAACCCCAGTGCGCCATGGAACTGGATTCCAGCGAACTGCTCAAACGCTTTATCGCCGCGGACGTAGGCGTGGGGTTCATTGCCCGCTCCAATGTACAGGAAGACGTCCAAGCCAATGTGCTGGTCGCGATTCCGATGGCCGAGACCCCCATTCGCCGCGACTTGGCTCTGGTTTTCCGCAAGGACAAAGCCCTCAGCCGCGCCGCCCTCGCCTTCATCGACACGACTGTCAAGATCAAAGCCGTAGACTCCGTCGCCATAGCCAAACGCTAGGACAAGCAAGAGTCACGTAGGCCCGGACGCCCTCGGCGGGTGAGCGCAGCTCGCCAGAATTATTGGCCAGCACAAAAACCGCGGAGCTTCGCTTCCTGGGCGGGTGGGGACACCCGCTCCTACGTGTTCATTGCTGGATCTTGGGTTAGAATCCCGGCAGTGCGACGAATCCTTCTAGTCTCATTGTTTGGCTGCGCTTCCCTGCTCTTTTCCCAGGCCCCCAGGGCTCAGACCCGCAAGCCCTCCAGCCCGGCTTCCTCCTCAAGGCTGCTCTCCGTCAAGGCGACGGGCTCGAAGCGCTACGCCTCGGCTCAAATCGTAGCTGCCACCGGCCTGCAGCTGGGACAGACAGTCACCGAAGACGATTTCAAGATTGTCAGCCAACACCTGGGCGAAACCGGTGCCTTCAGCAACGTTGCCTATGCGTTCCAGTTCTCGCCAGAGGGCATAAAGCTCGACTTGCAGGTCACCGACAACGACCAGTTCGTGCCCGCCCGCTTCGACAACTTCGTGTGGCTTTCCGACCAGGACCTGGCGGAAAAACTACGGGCCAGCGTTCCCCTCTTCCAGGGCCAACTTCCCGTAGGTGGCAACCTCGCGGACCAGGTTTCGGACGCCTTGCAAACCCTCGCCATTGAACACCAACTGAAGGGCCGCGCCGACTACCTTCGCTCGGGTCCGGCAGATGGCCCGATCGAAGCCTTCGACTTCACCATCACCGGTCAGGATATTCGCATCCGCCAGGTCGAATTTCCCGGAGCCGCGCCCCCCGAATTGCCCGCCCTGGAGGCCGCCGCCAAAAGGTTCTCGAGGCAAGACTATGTCCGACCCATTCTTCGGGTTCAGGCGGAAAAGAACTTCCTGCCGATCTATCGCGAGCGGGGCTACTTGAAGGCAGCGTTCTCCGATGCCCAGCCCAGAGTTGTGGAAGACAGTCCTGAGGAGACTCTGGTGGACGTCGCCTTCCCGGTCGCTTCTGGCCTGCAGTACAAGCTCACCGAGGTGCAACTCTCCGGCTACAAGGTCTTTCCTGCAGAGAGACTACGCGAGATGATCCAGCTGCAACCCGGCCAGCCTGCCAATGCCGTCAAGCTGGACAAGAACCTCGAAGAAATCAAGCAGCTTTACGGCTCTCGCGGCTACATGGCCGCCCGGGTTGTAGCCACTCCCGAGATGAACGACGCGGATTCGACAGTAAAATATCTTCTCCAGTTTCAGGAGGGCGACGTCTACAAGATGGGAGACTTGGAAGTCCGCGGCCTGGATAGCGTGATTACGCAGCGAATGGTGGCGGCATGGAAACTACGGGAGGGCGACACCTACGACGCACAGTACGCAAAGAAATTTGTAGAGTCCGCTTTCAGCCTTCTCCCTGGCGAAGATTGGAATATTGCGGTCCACGAGTCAATCGAGGAGAAAGACAAGGTCGTCGACGTCTCCCTCCACTTCGAGCGCAAGCGCTGACCCTACAATTGAGGTTACACCTGACAAACCTGTCATCCCGGCCGGAGCGTAGCGCAGCGAGCGGAGCGGAGAGCCTGCCCTGAGTGAACCCCGAGTGCAAACGAGGGGGAGTCGGATGGGGACCCGCTTCTCCTGTAGCCGCCCGCGATTCAATGCCAATTTCGCGATCATTTGGGATGCGAAATCCTCTCTTCGGCATCTAAGAGGAACATGGCGGCAACAAAGCCATCCGAACCAGACTAGGCCAACAAACATATAAGGAGAAATAGTCCGATGAGTTCCGTTCTGTCGAAACCCGTATTTTCCCTGGCAACCTTGTTTCTGGGAGCAAGCCTGGCCCTGCCCGCCGCCTTCGCGGCGGATAAACCCCAAACCTTCAGCGGCAAGGTTAGCGACGCCATGTGCGGCGCCGCACACATGATGGCGGGCGACGCTGCCGCGTGCGTTCGTGCCTGCGTCAACAAGGGCTCGAAGTACGCCCTGGTCGTGGGGGATAAGGTTTATGCTCTCGACACCAGCGACAAAACCGCGCTTGGCGAACTGGACAAACTCGCCGACCACCAGGCCAAAGTCACCGGCCAAGCTAATGGAGACACCATCACCGTCAGTTCTGTCGCCGCAGCCAAGTAGCGCGTCGAGTTGCGGGCCGGAAGTATTGATTTCGGCACGTGGGGCTTTTTTTCCTGATTTTCATATTGCCCCCGCGACTCCCTATGTTATGTTTTAGAAAATTTAGGCTTGCCACTGGAGGAAACCCGAATTGTCTAAAGACATGGTCCCCAAGAAGATTTTCTTCACCAAGGGGGTCGGCAAACATCGCGAACGTCTTACTTCGTTTGAGCTGGCGTTGCGTGACGCCGGCATCGCGGCGCAAAACCTGGTTCGGGTTTCCTCGATTTTTCCACCACAATGCAAACTGGTGCCGCGTTCGCAGGGGTTGAAATACCTGAGTCCGGGTGAAGTGGTGTTTTCCGTGGTCGCCGAAAACTCCACTCACGAGCCTCACCGCCTTTTGGCTTCGAGCATCGGCGTGGCCATTCCGGCTGATCGTAATACGTACGGCTACCTGAGCGAGCACCACTCTTTCGGAGAGACCGAAGATGCGGCCGGTGATTACGCGGAAGAGCTCGCCGCCGAAATGCTGGCCACTACGCTCAACGTGGAATTTGACCCCGATCGTTCCTGGGACGAGAAAAAAGAAATTTACCGGATTTCCAACAAGATCGTGCGGACAGCCAACGTGACTCAATCCGCTGTAGGCGACAAGCGCGGCTTGTGGACTACGGTGATTGCGTCAGCCGTTCTGATCTTCGACTGAAAATGTAGGCGCGAGCGTGGACGCTCGCGCCTACATTACTACTTCCCAGCCAGCGCTTTTTCTTTCTTTCCCTTGTGATTCGCGGTGGATTTCCCAAGCCGCTCCAGCACTGCCGCCACGATTAAGGGCAGACCGACGGTTGCATCCACAAACACCTCGCCGAACTGCCCGCCCTCAGCCGGGGGTACGAACTTGCCCCAGGAAATCGCTTCGCTGTACGGACTCCCCGACAAACCGCCCCAATACACCGGCTCGGGACAAATCCGCAATCCGTAGTGATAGCGCTTCAGCGGCACATTTTCTCCCATGCGCCGGTGTCGCAGTTCGATGAATGGCCCAAACTGCTGCGACCAGTTCCGCGGTACTCCCCCGCCGATGGTGAAAATGCCCAGCCGCTTCTGCCGCAGCAGGGTTGAGGCGAAGTGCTCCAGGTCTTCGAAGGGATCGAAGCGCAGCTTGTGCCGTCCCGCGGCTTCACGCATGCGGTTGGAAAGCGCTACGTCCAGGCCTAACTCAGAGTCGGTAAATGCTGGCACGAAGACCGGCACGCCTTTCTCGAAGGCCGACTTCAGGATTCCCCGTTGACCTTTGGCATGCTCCGCCAGGTATGCTCCGATGGCGTGGTTGAGCTTGTAGGAAGACAGGATTTCGCTGGGATCCCATTGCTCCAGCACCTCTCCCATCACCTTCTCCACGTCGTCGAGGTTGGTCTCCGGCTCCAGCGTGTCGTAAACGCGGTTGTAACCCTGCTTGTAAAGTTCCTCGTCGGAAACCTCGGGGTTATAACGGAAATGGGCGCGACCAGTAGCCTCCACCAATCCGTGCGCCATTAGCGCCCCGGTCGAGACAATCGCATTCACGATGTCGCGATCGATCAATTCAGCGACAATCAATCCTTGCTTGGCCACGGTCATGGCTCCAGCCAGGGTCATTACAACGAAACAGTCTTTGTCGCGCGCCATGGCTTCCAGCACGTCGACAGCTTCGCCCAGTTGCCGGCCGGTAAATGCGGTCTTGGACATGGCGCGCAACAGGTCATCGATCGAATGCACTTTCTGGAGGTCGAGAGGCTCGAGCGGAATTAGCCGGTCTTCGATCGGATCGTGCAAATGGCGCTCACTTCCGGCGCCGTCATGATTGTTGTGTTTCAAATTGCACCCCCCGTTTGCGAAGCACTACTTTACTAGAAGCCTGCGAGCGATTGCTACAGCCGATCGAGAAAACCGGGAACTGAGAACTGAAAACGGGAAACTGGTATTCTATTTTTTTGTCCTTTTGAGGAGGTCCTTTCGCTTGCCACAGAAGTTCAAGGTCGGCTTGGTGCAGATGTCGACCACGTCTGATCCCGACAAGAATTTGCAACGGGCCATTGACAAGGTGCACCAGGCCTCGGCTCGTGGCGCGCAAATTGTCTGCCTGCCCGAACTTTTCCAAACTCAGTATTTCTGCCAGCGTGAGGATCCCAGCCTGTTCGACTTGGCCCAACCAATTCCTGGTCCGGTCACAGCGCGGTTCTCAGCGCTGGCAAAGCAGCTTCGCATCGTCCTTATCGCGTCGCTGTTTGAGAAGCGCGCGCCCGGCGTGTACCACAATACGGCGGCTATTTTCGATGCTGACGGCTCCCTGCGCGGGCTCTATCGCAAGATGCATATCCCCGACGACCCGCTTTACTACGAAAAGTATTACTTTACCCCGGGCGACCTGGGCTACCGGGCTTTTGACACCGTCGTCGGCCGCATCGGTACCCTGGTCTGTTGGGATCAGTGGTATCCCGAAGGCGCACGGCTTACGGCTTTGCAGGGTGCGCAGCTGCTGTTTTATCCCACCGCGATCGGCTGGCATCCCGCTGAGAAGGCTGAATTCGGCGCGGCTCAGCACGATGCCTGGCGCACCATTCAGCGCGCCCATGCCATCGCGAATGGGGTGTTCGTGGCAGTGGTAAATCGTGTGGGGCACGAGACCGGCGACATTCGAGGCAAGGCCGCGTCAGGCGATGGCTTGGAATTTTGGGGGGCCTCGTTCCTCTGCGATCCCTTCGGTCGAGTAATCGCCGAAGCCTCGCCCGACAAGGAAGAAATTCTGGTGGGTGAAGTCGATCTGGCCGCGGTGGAAGACACCCGCCGCAACTGGCCCTTCCTGCGCGACCGCCGCATCGACAGCTACAACCAAATTACAAGCAGGCTGATCGATTGAACTCTAGTGGTAGCCATGTGGGGACAGCTGCCCCCGGCTGTCCAGGGCGAGCAAGGCTCGTCAGGCTTTGAGCTAGCCATCTGACCAAGCTAAAAACTCAACGCTAGCGACGAAATGTATGAAACCCACTCCGACCAAATCCCGCATGCCAGCCGAATGGGAGCTCCATGCTTCCACCTGGCTAGCCTGGCCGCACTACCGCGGCGACTGGCCCGGCAAGTTTGAGCCAATCCCCTGGGTCTACGCCGAAATTATCCGCCACCTGGGACGCCACGAGCGCGTCGATCTTATCGTCAACAGCGCAGCCTCCGAGAAACAAGCTCACAAGGTCCTAAGCAAGGCAAACGCTCTTAGCAAGAATGTCCACTTTCACTGCTGGCCAACCAATCGCGTCTGGACCCGCGACTCCGGTTGCACCTTCGTTTTGTGTGGCGCGGGCGCCCCCGCCCGCGAGAAGCGGAAAGGACGCGTCAGTAACGTAGCCCCGGAGCTCGCCCTCTCCGCCATCACCTGGCGCTTCAACGCCTGGGCCAAATACTCCAACTATCAGCACGACGAAAAAATTGGCAGCCGCATGGCCAAAGCCGCTCACGCCCGTGAAATCCGCCCCGTTCAAGGCAGATCGCGGGTTGTACTGGAAGGCGGCTCCATCGAAGTCAACGGATGCGGCACGCTGCTGACCACTGAGGAATGCCTGCTCAGCAAGACCCAGCAGCGCAATCCCGGCATCTCCCGCAAAGACTACGAGAAGATGTTCTCCGATCACCTCGGAGTCCAAAATGTGATCTGGCTAGGCTCCGGCATCACCGGCGACGACACTCACGGCCACGTGGACGACATCACCCGCTTCGTTTCGCCAGACACTGTGATCACCGCGGTCGAGTCCTTTCCCAGCGATCCCAACTACGAACCACTCCGGGAAAACATTCGCCGCCTTCGCGCCGCCACGGACCAGGACGGCAAGGCTTTTTCCATCGTTGAGTTGCCCATGCCAGGCCCCGTCGTATTCGAGGGGCGCCGTCTGCCCGCCAGCTATGCCAATTTCTACATCGCAAATGGCATCGTGCTAGTCCCGGTCTTCAACGACCCCAACGACCGCTTCGCACTGGACATCCTCGCTGACCTCTTCCCCGACCGCGAAGTGGTCGGTATCTACTCCGGAGATCTGATCTGGGGCTTCGGCGCGATGCATTGCATGACGCAGCAACAGCCAGCGGCCAGGCTTTAGTCATGAGTCATTGATCACGATTCGGAGCCCGCTTCCCCGGCAACATGCCATAGAACGGCCGTACCCTGAATCGCCGCTTTGGACGATGCAGCGATGTCGTACAGGGCGCCGCACGGACCGAAAAGGAGTGTCTGCTCTGGGTGTATAGTACGTCGGAGCAGACGTTTCACACGAGGTTCGTTATGCGCAATGCAATGTTTTCACTAACCCTCTTGTTCGCCTGGGTAACGGCTAGTCTCGCTTTCGGTCAGCAGATACACCTGCCGCCTATGGTCCAGCAAGGGCCGAATACATCGAACGTACCGGTGCGGACTCAGGAACAAGCGGACAGGGAACGGGCCCAAAAGGCCAATGAAATGCTTCAAATGGAAATCAAACGCGACACCGAAAAGCTGGTTCAGCTATCTGCCGACCTGAAAGAATCCGTAGACAAATCCAATCAGGGCATCCTGGCGGCTGATACTTTCAAAAAAGCTGAACAAATCGAGAAGCTGGCGCGCAGCGTGAAATCGAAAATCAAGCAATCCTACTGATGAAGCACGGGCCCCGTCATTCGCGGATTACCGAGGGCGAGCCTTGAGCGGGGAAAAGGTCTTGACCAACGACCAAAGGCCCACGACCGATGACTACCTCTTATACTGTGTCGGCTGTGGGCCCTTCTCCAGCATTTCGCGGTTCCAGATGGCGCCGTCGCGGGTGTAGCTTGCCAGCTCAAAATCCTGGGTCAGCTCCAGCGCGTCGGTAGGACAGGCGTCCTCGCACAGGCCGCAAAACATGCAACGGCTCAGGTCGTAGGTAAAGTTAGTGAGTTCCTTGCGGCGGGTCTTCTCGTTGCGCTCGCTCGAGACCACAATCAGATTCTCCGGACATGCCAGCGCGCAGAGATCGCACGCGATGCACATGGTCTCGTTGGTATCGGGATTCACATTCAGCCGCGGCGCTCCGCGGTAGCGCTCCGCCACCTGCGGCCGTTGCAGCGGATACTGCTCGGTGTATATCTCCTTCGGATCCTGATAAAAGAAGGTGACCTTCAATCCCTTAAGCAGGTCCACCATGAAGATCTTGCGCAGCAGGCTTGGTATCCCCATATCGCGGTAAGCATAACACTAACCGTCGCCGTTGCAGAAGCATCGCCGTTGTAAACTAGCCGCGAAGCGGCGCAAGAATACAGCCCACCGCGCAAGCCGTGGGTGGAAGCGCAAAATGACCGAGCTCCGCAGGAGCGAAAGAGGCTATTCCGTGCGCATCCCTGCTCTGAACGCCGTGCTCGCAAAGAACCGCGCCCCACGCCAGATCCTCCACCCCGCTAGAGCCGGGTTCAGGATGACATAGCTGGAGAAGATTTCTCGTCACATCCGACATGCCCGACAATCGTGATCTCGAGGTCGCCCTAAACTATCACAACGCTACCAAGCACTCCTACGCCAGCGTCCGCAACAATCCGCATTTTCTGGACTTCGACAATCAACCCCTGCCCTTCAAGATTTACCCCACGCTGGAACCGTTCCCGTTGCCCGCTGATCTGCACCAGACGGGCGTAGCCTCGCTGTCTGCCATCTCCGAGGGCATCCCTCCACAAACCGACTCGGCCCCCAGCCTGGAAGCTGTTGCGCAACTGCTCTACCTCTCGGCTGGTATCACCCGACGCAGAAGACATCCGGGCGGAGAAATCTACTTTCGCGCCGCCGCCTGCACCGGAGCGCTCTATGAGGTCGAGCTTTATTTGGTCTGCGGTGATCTCTCCAATCTCGACGCCGGGGTCTATCACTTCGCCGCCGCCGACTTTGGCCTGCGTAAATTGCGCGCCGGAGACTATCGCAGCGTTCTCATCGAAGCCACCGCCGCCGAGCCCGCCATAGCTCACGCACCCCTTACAATCGTCTGCACATGCACTTACTGGCGCAATGCCTGGAAGTATCAGAACCGCACCTACCGCCACTTCGGATGGGACAACGGCACCCTGCTCGCCAACCTCCTGGCCGTCGGCACGGCGTTGGGTCTGCCCGCCAAGGTAGTTTGCGGGTTTGTGGATGACACGGTGAATGCCCTGCTCGATCTCGATCCCCAGCGCGAGGTAGCTTTTTCCCTTGTACCGCTCGGCCACCTCCCGTCGCCACCGCCGGAGCCACCCGCTGTCGTTTCTCCCCTCGGATTCGAAACCGTCCCGCTCTCCCGGCATGAGATTGACTACACGCTGATGCGTGATATGCACGCCGCCTCTTCGCTGAATTCGCCCGCGGAAGTGGGGGCTTGGCGCGGCGGCACTCCCCTGACACATTTTCCACCGCCCCAGGGGTCGGTGGTTTCACTCCAGCCCCTGTCCGACGCCGACATGCCGCGCGACCCCATTGAGCAGGTCATCCTGAGGCGTGGTTCCAGCCGCAAGTTTGCTCGCACGCCGATCACTCTGATGCAACTCTCCACCGTGCTCGACCGTGCCACTCGCAGCGTACCTGCGGACTTCCTCGATCCGCTTGGATCTCAACTCAATCATCTCTATCTGATTGTCCACGCCGTGGAGGGACTGGAGCCCGGCGCCTACGTCTTCCACCGCGGCCGCAAAGTGCTTGAACGCTTGAAGCAGGGAGATTTCCGCTCCCAGGCCGGCTATCTGGGATTGCAGCAAGCGCTCCCGGCGGACGCCGCCGTGGACGTCTTCTTCTTGGCCGACTTGCGCCCCATCTTGCAGCGCTATGGCAATCGCGGATATCGCACGGTGCAACTCGAAGCTGGCATCCTCGGCGGCAGACTGTATCTGGCGGCCTATGCCCTGCATCTCGGCGCCACCGGCCTTACGTTTTTCGACGATGACGTAACCAGCTTCTTCTCGCCTCACGCCCAAGGCAAGAGCGCCATTTTCCTCGTGGCACTAGGCCACAGCGCCAAACAAAGACCTTAGCCAGCATCACCAAAGTCACTCCGCACTCGACATCCTGGTCCCGGCATTCCGGCCACGTGCTATACTGTGAATGCGTCTAATACCACGGTTGTGGTGCGGTTGCTCCGGTTTTGACCTGAATTCCCGCCTTGAGTCCCTCCCGTTCGTCTTCGGCGTAATTAAAAGTGGCAATGCAAGTTGCTGTGCTCGCCCGGAAGCTCGTGTGCGCGCCGCGATCGCTTCCGCCAACAGAAAAAGAGAAAAAACACTAATGCAGAGCTTTACCGAATTACCCCTCTCCCCTTATACCCAGGAGAGATTGTCACAAGCCAATTTTTCAATCCCAACCCCTATTCAGGCCGCTGCCATCCCGCAAGCGCTCGCCGGCAAAGATGTGCTGGCCACGGCGCAGACGGGAACCGGCAAGACACTGGCCTTCCTGATCCCCGTCATAGAGCGGCTTCTGGGGAAAGTCACGCCCGGAATATCAACCCTCGTGCTGGTTCCGACGCGCGAGTTGGCCATGCAGGTCGTGGACCAGTACAACGCGCTGCGCGGAAGCAAGCTAACGCCAGCCGTGCTGGTTGTAGGCGGTCTGTCCGAAGGACAACAACTCACGGCGCTGCGCCGAGGCGGGCGTATTGTAGTCGCCACTCCAGGCCGTTTGGAAGACTTCCTCGATCGCAGGCTGATTGATTTCCGCAGCCTTCAGGTGTTGATCCTCGACGAAGCCGATCGCATGCTGGACATGGGATTTCTTCCCGCAATCCGCCGCATCGCTGCCGTCCTGCCCAAGGATCGCCAGACACTATGCTTTTCCGCAACTCTTGAGGCTTCAGTAGTACACCTGGTCAACGATTACATGAGGAATCCGGTGCGACTGGCCTTTGGGTCGACACTTAAGCCCTCGGAGAACGTGCGCGTCCAGGCCTTTGAAGTTGCCCACGACCGTAAGCAGGACATGCTGCACCGTTTGCTTTCGAAGGAAACCAACCGCTGCCTGGTATTCGCCCGCACCAAGCGTGGCGCCGAGCGCCTGGCGAAAAACCTCAACCGTGAGGGCTTCGCCGCCGCCATGATCCACGGCGACCGCTCGCAATCGCAGCGAACCGCAGCTTTGACTGGCTTCCAGCAGGGACGTTACCAGATTCTGGTCGCAACCGATCTGGCTTCGCGCGGCATTCACGTAGAGGACATCGCCCACGTCATCAACTACGATCTGCCCGAGGTAGCTGAAAATTTCATCCATCGCGTTGGCCGAACCGGACGTGCCGGCAACCTGGGCGTAGCATCCACTCTGTTTACCAGAGAGCAACGCACCGACCTGCACCAGTTGGAACGCACTCTCGGCCTTCGGATGGAAAGAATGCAGGCGGACGACTCTCCGCTGGAAACCCGCGAGCAGAGACCAAGCGAAGCAATCCCATCGGAATCGGCCCCCAAGTCCAGAATGATCCGGCTTCCGGGCGAGGTCCTGCAAATACAGATGCAGAGCTGATCCGGCTCAGGAGAAGGGCGCGGTTCGGGCAGTGGTATCACACCGCTGCCTTTCCGATTTCTCCAGTCCGAACGCGGACCACCTCTTCCACCGGCGTAACCACAATCTTGCCGTCACCGATTCTTTCAGTGCGCGCCATCGACGATGGCGCCTCGCTGTCCCGATCACCAGGTAACGTCTCGCCCATGTGCTAACCTTCATGGGCTTATGTCCTACCACGTCGTTTCCTTAACCATGGCGCAAGTAAGGCAAGGCGGGCTGGAGTTCCAGCGCCAACTGGGCCCGATCCTGCGCGAGGTAAAGGACCTAAAAGTTTATTCAGCCAGCCCATTTGATCTCGACGAGCGCCGCCGGTTGAAAGATCGATTTGGAGGAGACGTGGTCTACTTCTTCAACGATGTCGCCCAACAGGAATGCACCCGCCTGGGCCTGGACTTGCAGTTCGCAGCAGAAATTCCAGACGCGGAACTCCCGCGGAGAAGAACGCTAGTTGTGGGCATCCCCGACTAGAACCCGGCACCGGCCATGAGGGGACGGGTCTCAGACCCGTCCGGGCCGAGCAAAGCTCCGCAGGATTTTGGAGCCTCTCAACCCTCGGGCAAGACGCCGCCGTTGATTTTATAATCTTCTCAACTTCGTTGCTCGGGAGGCAATCATGGCTGCATTACCTGACGGCTTGGCAGAATTGAAACAGCGCCTGCGCGCCAGCTGGATGGCTGGTGATTTCGGTCAAATCGCACGCCTCAACGCGCAGGGCGCGGAAGACTTCATCGCCCGTTTGAATCTCAAGCCAGGAACAAAAGTATTGGACGTGGCTTGCGGCACCGGCAACCAATCGATTCCCGCCGCCCGCACCGGCGCGCAGGTCACCGGCCTCGACATCGCTCCCAACCTGCTGGAACAGGCTCGCCAGCGCGCCGCGTCTGACAACCTGAAAATTGAATTCGTCGAGGGCGACGCCGAAAAGCTCCCCTACCCCGCGGCCCAGTTCGACGTAGTGCTGTCCATGTTCGGAGCCATGTTCGCCCCGCGCCCCGAGGTCGTCGCCTCGGAGCTCAAGCGCGCCTGTCGCCCCGGCGGCCTGATCGCCATGGGAAACTGGACTCCGGAAGGCTTCGTCGGCCAGATGTTCCAGCTCACCGCGCGTCATGCGCCGCCCCCGCCCGGTATGCTGCCCCCGTCATTGTGGGGAGTCGAAAAGGTTGTGGCCGAACGCCTGGGCGCAGGTCCAGGAAAAATTGCACGCCTCGAGACTAAGAAACAGGAACTACTCTTCGACTATCCGTTCAGCCCTACTGACGCGGTGGCCTTCTTCAGAAAATATTTTGGTCCCACCCAAACCACATTTGCCCGCCTCGACGAGCCCGCCCAGAAAGCCCTCGCCGAAGACCTCACAAGCCACTGGGCCAAGAACAACCTGGGCGACGCCAATCACACGAAAATAAGAGCAGAGTATCTCGAAGTTCACGCCACGATGGCGTAAGCAGGGTGCCCTTCGATAAGAGCGGAACTACGCGACATGATTCTCAAGCGTGCCAATTCCATCGATAGTGATGCGAATCGCGTCGCCGCGGGCCAGCGTGAAGTCATCCTCGGGGACGATGCCGGTCCCGGTCATCAGAAACACGCCTTGAGGAAAGCTGTTTTCACGGAAAAGAAACCTGGCTAGCTCCTTCGGTTCGCGCTTGAGTTCTGCGAGCGTGGTGTTTCCACTGAAGATGGTCTTGCCCTGCCGCGCGATCTCCAACTGGATGGCGGTACTGCTTGGCGGCTGTGCCGAGACCAGAATGCACGGACCGAGCGCACAGCTGCCGTCGTATACCTTCGCTTGCGGCAAATAAAGCGGGTTCTCCCCTTCGATATCGCGTGAACTCATATCGTTGCCGATGGTGTAACCCACAATGGCGCCGGCCGGGTTAATCAGCAGAGTCAGTTCCGGCTCGGGTACTGACCACCTGGCATCGGATCGGATACGCACGGCGCTCCTTGGCCCGACCACGCTTCGCCCTGCCGCCTTGAAGAATAGCTCCGGCCTCTCGGCGGCGTAGACTCGGTCGTAGAAGTCGCCTCCTCCTGCATCTTTACTTTCCTCCATCCGTGCCTTGCGGCTGCGAAAGTACGTCACGCCCGCAGCCCATACCTCCTGGCTGACCACCGGCGGGAGAACAGTGGCGGGATCGAAGCTGGTCACAGCTTGTTTGCCGGTGGCCGCGCGAACCCGCGCACCAAGATCGGCGCTGCATATCAGTTCGTCCCAGTCTGCCCCGGAGAGAAGATAGAAGCTGCCGTTCTCGTCGACCAACACGCCCCTGGTGGTGCGATAGAGCTTCATGTGGCTGGCCTCTTCTAGCGAAGGTTGGAACAAAAGAAATATCATGATCGAGCTGAAGCTGGCCACCCGGCCCACCGACTCTGGTTCCGGCAAGGCGAGCGAGGGTAGAATGCGGATGCTTGGATTCTCCAAACCAAGTCATCCTCACGGAGGAAATATGCGTGCGTTAAGGACAATGTCTCAACTCGCAGTATCGCTCCTCGTGATCGCGGCGGCAGCTCAAGCTCAGAAAGCAGAAATTTCAGACGCCGCTTACGTCAAGCTGGCGGTCGCCGCGGCTCCCAAAGCGATCGGCGACGGCGCAGCCGTGGTACGCATGGACAAAGACGGAAAGATGCGCACCCTTCGCGCCGGGGACAACGGATTCACCTGCATGATCGTGAGCGGGAACAAGATGTGCAGCGATGCCAACTCCATGGAGTTCATGCAAGCGATGATGAACCACACCCCACCACCCGACAAGTCGGGACTCTCCTACATGCTGGCGGGCGACGACGGCGCCAGCAATACCGATCCCTATGCCACCGCCAAGACGGCGGACAATCACTGGATCGTCACCGGCCCGCACATCATGATTTTCGGTCCGGCCAGCAAGACCATGGGCCTCACGGAGGCCAAAGATCCGGACCCGAAAAAGCCCTATATGATGTGGGCCGGCACGCCCTATGAACACGCCATGGTTCCGGTGGCCGCTGGGAAGTGAGTTTTTCGGGTGCGGGTTGCCGTGGCAAATTGACTTAATGTTCCACGTGGAACACTCCGTTATTGCATTATTGTACGTACATATATATACGTAGCATGGGGCAAACTCCCTTGTCTGCCTGGACTTACGGGCCGGGTGCCCCACCCTTCGCTCTTGAAGGGTGGGATTCCACGGTCTTTTCCCTCTTGGGATTTCTGCTACCGCCTGAAATAACCCCACCCCTGGGGTGCTCTAACTATCCTTATCACCCGTCCTTTTTACGGGACGCGAAGACGGTGGGTCGCCCGAAACCTTCGAATTAGGCTATTCATAGGTGCCCGTGCGATCATGGTAGAAGAGATGAGCATTTCCTACGTCTCTTTCAGGTCCTCTGAGCTAAGTCAGCCCATCTGAAGTTCGCTCCTCTTAACTGCGACAATCAGGAGGGCACTTGATTCTTCCCAAGATTGACGTTCCCATGAACGACCTGCCGGAGCTAGCGGGTACTCTCAAGACACATCATTGTGGCCGGTCACCGGCCGAAAACTGTGCACGGCTTCGAGACCTCGGCTTTACAACCTCTAAACACATAAAGATGTATGGTGAGCGCTTTGAGCTGGTTTCAGATCCGTTTGAGGAGGGTCTCTGCACGGTGGTTCACGCTCTCAGCGGAAGTGATCCCACAATTCGGACCCTTCACCTGCCGACAGCAATTCTGCTAGGTTTGTCGGATCGATTTCGAAGAAACTAAAGCGCAGCGAGGTGACCCCCTCATGCCGGGTGCCCGTGGCCCATCCCCACACGCCACCCTCGGGGATGCCCCTCGAGAGTACGATTGACCAGGCCGGGCCAGGTTGGCCACCACGCGACTCTGTCAACACCTATTCCAATAGTAACCGGCGTATTTTCAATAACTTACACTATAAACTTCAATATTATTAAAGTAATGTTTGCATTTGTTAAAGTTAGGCGTATATTTTCCTCTTGAGTGATCGATTTGCTGAAAAATGATCGATTCTGAAGCCACGGTCGAGGCGCCTTCCCGAACGCAACACCCCCTGTTTGCGCTCACGGAGGGAGAACTTGATCTGGTGCTTCAGCTGGTGCTGGCTTCTGGATCGCTCAAAGACTTGGCTGAGGTCTACAAGGTCAGCTACCCCACGATCCGCCTCCGCATGGATCGGCTGATGGAGCGGGTGCGACAGATAGCCAGCGGGACCACGCCCGATCCCATGATGCAATTGCTCGCGGATTTGGTGGAGCGGGGCAAAATTGCAGTTCCGGCGGCGCGGAGCGTACGTGATTTGTATCGCCGGCAGATGAAGGAGCAAAAGGAGGGAGTATGACAGAACCCTGGTTTGATCCGATTCGGTTTGGAGCGTTGTACGGAGGCATTGGTGGAGGGCTGCTCGGAGGGTTAGGCGGAATCCTGGGCGCCGCAACCGGCGTGCTGGCCCCGAAAGGAAAAGGCCGGGGCTTCATTTTGGGCGCCTTCAACCTGCTGACGCTGATCGGCGTCGGTAACCTGGTGGTTGGGCTTTATGCTGTATTCACCGGACAGCCCTACGGTATCTGGTACCCCCTGGTGCTGATCGGTGCAATTCTGACCATCGTCATCGGCTCGCTGCGTCCAGTGGTACGCAAGCGCTACGAAGAGTTTGAGGCGCGAAAGATGGAGGCTGCCGCCTTTCGGCGCGCTTGAGGAGGCGGTGGCAGACCTGAGGGTACCCCATGCTTCGCGTTCTTTGCGAAGCGCGGGATTACACGATTCTGTCTCGCTGGGGCCTTGCGAGACTTCAGATGGCTATTTGGCTGCTACATCAAATGTCGCCGGATCCACCTGAAGCATCACCCAGTACGGGGCGTGGGGTGGAGGGGCAAAACGCACAGCGTCGGGTTGCTGTAACTTCAAAAGCTCTGTAAACAAGCATCCAACTACAGTGGTCTGGATAGGCATCTCGATGTGTCGGACAGCACCGTCTTTCATCACCTCGATCAGCAGTTCAAATTTCTTCCGATCGCTGCCCGCCGATTGCACGCAGTGCTGTATCGATCCGGCGAGTTTCTGTTCGAAGTCTCTCTTGTACTGAACTCCCTCGGCAGTGGCCATGTTCGCTTCTGCCTCTTGGCGGAAAGTACGAAGACGGGCCGCACTGGGCGCGATTTCACTGGCCCATTTCTTGCTTCGATTGAAGTAGCTTTCCTTTCGCCAAGTTTTCTCGTGCCAGTTGTCGCCGATGCGTTTGAAGGTGCTGTCTGCCACCTCGGCATCCTCCGCCTTCACAGCCATCAGGGCAAGCAGATTCAAGTTCAAGAAGGACTGACCGGACTGTTTCTCCAGAGCTGCATACCCCTTCTGTACTCGCGGCCATGACATGTGGCGAAACTGCGGGTCGTCGCAAGTGCAAACCAATTCCGAGGCAATTTGGAAGTAGAGGATGTCGCCCGCATCGCCTCCGACGCGGTCCGCGCTCTCGGTGGCAAATTGTTCGGTGTCACCCTCCTCTCCATACCACTTGGGCAGAAGATAGTTGGCCCGCATGCGATAGTAGTAGTAATAACCGGGTTCGAATGCGATGGCCTGGTGAAAGAGTTCTGCGGCCTGTTCCGGTTTCCATTCCTGTGCCAAGGCCACCTGCTGCATGGCCACGTACCATTCGGGACATTTGTTTCGCAGCTTGGCAGCTTGATCCAGAATGGCTTTGGCTTTTAAGTGACGCGCGCGGAACAGTTTCCATCCGCTATCGCTGACGGTGTCACTGGTCTCGCCCCCGCGCGCTTCCCAGCCATACCCCGCGTAGGACTGCGCGAGGGCCACCCGCGCTGTGATGGAGTTGGGCCTTGCCGCTAGCCATCGTTCCAGACGCGCGAGATGATCGCGCCAGTCCACGTCAGTAGCGTGCTGGCGTGTGGGTTGATCAAGCCCAGCGTAGAGGTTGTGCAGTATCCACATTCCTCCCGGAAATTTGGTCTTGCCCGACCGGGCGGCGTCCGCCAGACAGTCCAGGTCTTTGAACTTTTCCTGCTTAAGCAGCGCTGCAACTGCGTCCTCCTGCTGGTTCAGGGCCTCGAGATCCGTGCCGCGGTCGAAATCCAGATCCGTGACTACGCAAGGCTTGTCTTTGCGCGGGGTAGTTGCGGCGAATCCATGGGCTACTTGGCGGGTCATCACCAGCAGCAAAACGATGCTGCTGATGCGCAACGCGTCCCGGGAAATCCCGAACCTACAACTGAAAAAGGGGGGCAAAATCGAGGCGAGGATGCAGTGCATGGTCGGACTCCCATGAGGACGCGCTGATGCTACTGAACCGTCGATGCGATGTCGAGATTACCTCCGTGTCGGGCCCAGCTGCCGGATGCCACAGAAAAACCCGCCCAAGCAGAGCTTGGACGGGCCGCCCTCGAGAGTAAGTTTGAGTCTCGTAGGCCGGGGCGGGTGGCCCAGGTCTCGGGCCCAAACATAGCCGAGACATCCAACTGCTGCCTAACCGTCGAGACCGAGGGTGCCCCACGTCTCGCTGGCTTTGCGAGACGTGGGTCTTATCCCTCGCCACGGCGTGCGGGGCGAGCAATGGTTCATCCGTCACAGACCTTCATCCGCCGCTGATCTACTCTCCTTGTCATGCCTAGCAACCTTAAGCGTTACTACGGCTCTGGCGATCTGCACTTTGTCACCACCAGTTGTTATCGCCGCCAGCCCTTTCTCGGCACCAGGCACGGACGCGATCTCTTCCTGAACGTCCTGGAGAGAATGCGCCGTCGCTATCGCTTCGTCGTTCTGGGATATGTCGTCATGCCGGAGCACGTCCACCTGCTTCTTAGCGAACCGCAGCGCGATAGCCTTTCCACTGTCCTGCAGGCCCTCAAGCTAGGCTACTCCCGCCGAATTTTGACGGGTGGTTGCACACCTCAGCCACGCGGTCTGGGGCACGCTCGCCAGCACCTCTGGCAAGCGCGTTTTACGATTTCAATGTGTGGACCGAGCGTAAGCGGATCGAGAACTGCGCTACATGCACCGCAATCCCGTGAAGCGCGGTCTGGTGGAATCGCCGGAGCAATGGGCGTGGAGCAGTTTCCGCTTCTACCTGTACGGAGAGGCGGGGCCGGTTCGAATCAACGATACCGATATATTGGTGATGCGAGTTCGCCCGCGGGCGGCTTGAGGATATTTGGTTCGACGGTTGCCACTGTCCAAATCCCAGGTCTCGCAAAAACCGCGAGACCTGGGGCACCCTGCGAGACCTGGGGCACCCCGACTCTTACCCCAATCTGCACTCTTTTCGGTCTTCTTGAATTGAACGGTGTCGACGGTAATGGGCCTCCCCCACCCAGATGCTATGATTAGCAGTTCGTCGCAAGTGTTCTGACCCTCTATCTCCCGGCCCGCGCTACGAAAGGTGAACAAAGCTTTCGACCCTAGATGAAAAGCAGATTCCACATCCTTATTCTGCTCGCGCTATCTCTCGGAGTTTACGTCGCCACCGCTGCCACACCGGCATTGCTCGATGATGCCGACGCCTCGCACGCGCTGGTCTCGCGCGAGATGCTGCAGCGGGGCGACTGGGTGGTGATGTATCAGGACGGGATTCGCTACCTCGAAAAAGCGCCGCTGCATTACTGGATGGTGGCGGTCAGCTACAAGCTTTTCGGACAGGGAGCGTTCCAGACCCGGCTGCCGCTGGTGCTGGGGGTCGTCGGACTGGTGCTGATGGTTTATTTTTTTGCCCGCCGCTGGTTTGGCGAGGAGCCGGCGTTTTACTCCGGGCTGGTGATCGGCACCAGCGTAGGGACGTGGCTGTTTACCCGGGTGATGGTTCCGGAGGCGATTTTTGCCCTCGAACTGACCGCCCTGTTCTATCTTTTTCTGCGGGCATGGACCGGCACCCTGAGCCCACGCGTCGGGTACTGGGGCGCGTCGGTGGTGATGGCCCTGGCCGCGCTTACGCTCGGGTTGATCGGCGTGCTGTTTCCGCTCGGCGTGGTCTTCTTCTTCATCCTGTTCACGCGAAGCTGGGGACGCTGGCGCGAGCTGCGGATTTTCTCCAGCGCCCTGATCTTTCTAATCATTGCCGTGCCCTGGCATTTGATCGCGGAGCATCGCTCGCCGGGATTTCTGTGGTCTTATTTCATCAACGAACACTTCAAGCGTGCCCTCGGCACCCGCTACCCGCCGGACTATGAAGCCGTTCCGTTGCTGCTGTGGTGGGCGCTCCACCTGGTCTGGTTTTTCCCCTGGAGTTTTTTCGTGGGTTACGCGTTTCGCGAATTTCCCCGTCCCAAGACCTGGGGGAAATCGATGGAACCGGCCCAGCAGGCGCGGTTGCTGCTGTTCATCTGGGCCGGCCTGATTCTGTTTTTCTTTTCGCTCACCAGCGGCTCCCGTATGGAGTACTACAGCTTCGGCGCCTGGCCGGCGATTGCGATTCTGCTCGCGGTGGGACTGGCCGATGCGGAAGCGTCCCGCGACCGTTGGCTGCCGCGCCTGCAAGCCGGACTGGCGGTGGTGGGCTTGCTGGCCACGGTGGTCCTCGGGTATCTGGTGCTCGACTCGCTGGATGTTTCCTCGAAGGGTGGCATCTCGCACCTGCTGCAATATCACGACCTAGATACCTATCGTCTCTCGATGGCGCACATTTTCGATCTGACGCCGCAAACTTTTGCTGCGTTGCGCGCCCCGGCGGTCTTCGCCATGCTGCTGTTCATCGTCGGCTTCGGCAGAGCGTGGGATTTGCGCCGTCGCTGGAAGAACTCGGCCGCCACGCTCACCCTGGCTTTGGGGATGGGGTTATTTTTCTTTGCCGCCAACTGGGCCTTCAAACGGTTCGAGCCCAGAATGTCCTCCCGTGCGCTGGCCGACTCAATCCTTCCCTACTTGCGTCCTCAAGATCAGATCATTCAGTACGGCGATTTCAATTCCGGCTCGAGCATTCCGTTCTACACGCATCGCCATGTGTGGATTTATAACGGGCGCTTCGGCACCAACCTGGAAATCGGATCGAACTATCCCGATGTTCCACCGACCTTCCTGGACGACAAGCAGTTCCCCGCCTTCTGGAGCAGTCCTAACCGCGTATTTATTTTTGTTCCGCAGGAATTTCGCAAGGACGCGCTTTCCCGGCTTCCACCTGGCTCTACCTACATGCTGGCGGAAAGCGCCGGAAAATATATTTTTGTAAATCAGCCACTCCGTCCGAATCTGCCACTGCTGGCGGCGATGATCGCGCAGCATCAGGTGGAGTGATCCGTTTGGACGCGCTCCCCGCCAACACGCTTCCAACCAACGAAGTCAGCACCGACGAGCTCTTCATGGAGGAAGCTCTCCGCGCCGCCCAACGCGCGCTGGAAGCGGGAGAAGTTCCGGTGGGCGCAGTCGTGGTGTGCGGCGGCAAGATCGTCGGCGGCGGCGGGAACCGCAATCTAACTGATTGCGATCCCACTGCCCACGCCGAGATCGTCGCCTTACGCGAAGCCGGCGCCGCTCTCGGCAACCATCGCCTGGAAGACTGCGAGCTGTTTGCTACAATTGAACCGTGCGCAATGTGTGCAGGCGCGCTGGTTCATGCGCGGCTCAAACGCTTGATTTACGGCGCCGATGACCCCAAGGCAGGTGCCATCCATTCGGTGATGCAGGTGGTGAATCACCCCAGCTTGAACCACCGGATGGAAGTTCGCGCAGGCGTGCTGGCAGGGCGCTGCGCGGAAATCCTGCAGGTTTTTTTCAGAAGCCGGCGTTAGGTTCGGTCCTTGGTCCTTGGCCGTTGGTCGTTGGTCGTTGGCCAAGACGATTGGTCCGGCGACCTTGAAATTCCGTAAAGGGTTCTTGGCGAAAAGCCAACGACCAAAGGCCAACGGCCAACAACTGCTTTCCGGAGAGGTGCGTGAGTGGTTGAAACGATCCGCCTCGAAAGTCAGTCGACTAGTCTATTGTATGCGCCAGAACGCTGAAGTGACAGGGCAACAATGAGATGTAACTGCCTGATATCAAACGGTGTCGGCGGACGTCGTTTGATACAAGAAGTAGCCGCATGTCACTTCTTATCGTCCCCTTAACGTCCCCAGATTTGAAGCGTCCAGATTGCAGCTAACGCCGCGAGGGTGTTTCCCCCTACAGCTTAATTGTGGCGAGGTGTTTCAGTGCGGCAGCTCTTGACCGGTCTGCTCGCGCACGATTCCTTGCGTATGCGGGCTTCGACTCAGTAGGGCGCGAATTGGGAATCGGAGTTGAGGAATGCAGCAGCTTGCCGAGTAAATGAGTCATGAAACTGGAAGAGAGAGCCGTGCCCGGAGTCTGGATAGGTCATGAGCACGGCGTTGGGCAAGTTCTCACTCAGAAAGTAAGAGTTTGAAACGGGAATCATTTCGTCGTGAATTCCGTTTACCACGAGCGTTGGCTGGCGGATGCCCCTAAGGCTCGCGAACCGTTCGCCCGCGGACTTTTCCCAGTCACGAAACGCTGAGATTTGAGCGGCGGCCACGTCCGGTCCAGAAGCGAGGTCCCTGTCCTCTTTTCGTTGCGAAAGCCTTTCAATAAACGTCGATCCGGCTGCCTGGCTTGGTTGTGTCGGTGCAAAAAAGATTTTCTGCAAGATGGCGTACCCCTTCAGGCTCGGATCACTAAGGTGCCTAGCCAGGCTGGGTTTCTCCAGGTGCATGATGTCTTCTCCTCCCCGGGGCGCGGTACCAACAAGGATAATTCGTCGAAAGATCGAAGGACGATCAATTGCCATCTGCTGGGCGACCATTCCGCCAAGCGAGAAACCGAGGACGTCGCAAGTAGTCAAACCTAGACCGTCTAAGAAGGCCAAAGCATGCTTTGCCATTTCGCCGATCGTAGTTGGCACCTTGCCGCTGGACCGCCCAATGCCAGCGTTGTCGAACAGAATGACTTCGCTTCTCGATGCGAGAGGATCAGTCACCGCGGGGTCCCAATTGTCGAGCGTGCCCGTGAAGTGCTGGAGAAAAAGCATAGGAAGCCCGGGGCCCTCTCCGAAGCGGCGGTAAGCATATCTGTCGTTTTTCACTTCGAGAAACTGCGTTGGCGCACTGATGTTGCTGGCAATTGTTGTGGCTAACATGTTGATGTTCTCCTTCTCCTCCGATGATCGACCTCCATCGACTGACGTCGAGGCAGTTCAGAATTGGATCCGAATGTTGCCTTTGACCTCCGCACCTCGTAGACGTTGAGTGCCTCGTTCCGCCAGCTCGGGCGAAGCGAGGCCATTCTCAATGATCTCGTCGTTCCCTACTACCTGGATGATCGCAAGCCATATCGCAATTGCACGTGTCAAAGATCGTCTCTACGCTGATCTGTTGCAGATACTCAAGCTGCCTTTGCCGAAGCAGTAAATGCGGCCGCATTCTTCCTGACGAATTCCTGCACGCTCATCGGTGCCTGCCCCGTCAGTGTGAGCACGTCGTCCGTCATTCGGTCGAACCGTCCCGCGCGGTGCAGGTCCGCCATCGTCACGAGGTGGTTCACCAGGTGAACAGGCAAGCCGCGCGCGAGCAGCGCGTCCCCCCACGGCTCGACCGGAATGTCTTGATAGGTGATGGTGCGGCCGAGTGCCTTCGAATACTCGTGTGCATAGAAATACATGTTTTCCGATTGCGGGCCGGTCAGGTGATAAATCTTGCCGATGTGCGACTGCGGGTTTTCGAGCAACGTGGCAACCACACGTGCAGCGTCTTCCGCTGCGACCGGCGAAGTCTTGCCCTCACCGAACGGTAATCTGATCTGATTGGATTGCCTGACCGAATCCGGAGTGAGAGTAAGGAAAAAACCTTCGAGAAACACTGTCGGCCGCACGTGCACGACCGGCAGACCGGACCAGTTCAGCACTTGCTCTGAAAGCCACTGCAACTTGTGCTGCGGGCTCGGAGTAGTTTCGGTAATGCTCATCTGAGAGACCGTCATCTGGGACATATTGATGAATGCCTTCATGCCGTGATGCTTCGCCACCGCAGCCGTATTGACCGTCGCGGCCAGGTACGCATCCGAAATCGACATACCGAAGTACATCGTCTCGCAGCCGGCAATCACCCTATGCATCGAATCGAGATCGAGCAGATCGCCGACCACGACCTCCGCACCCAGGTCGCGCAAAGCCTGTGCCCGAGCGTCTTCACTTCGTACCATCGCACGCACTGCTTTGCCTTGCCTCAACAGCAGTTCGGTGACTGTGCGCCCTACCCCACCAAGGCGACCCGCCGCGCCGGTAACCAGAATAGGACTAGCCATATGTTTTCCTCCTAAATCGGACCGACGTATGCCGCACAGGGCGGCTTCACCATTCAGCACGAGTAGCAGGACTTCGGGTCAGGAGGACGCGGCTTACGACGACGACCCACGCGACGCCGATGATGGGCCAGACGAACCGTGAATAGGCACCGTCCGGTGCCCAGAATCCGCCCCTCAGCCACGTGGTGCCGCCCAGCAATCCGAGCACGACCGCTCCAACCCCAGCTGCGAAGAGAGCGTTCGAGATCAGTCGCGCCCGCCAGAGCCCAAACACTCCCGACATGACCAACATCGCGCGCGGGAACGAGGTCAACACGACAAGGGCCCATGCGAAGTCGTTCAGTCCGGATGTGAGCGTGGTATTTCCAGAACCGGCGATAGAGTACGCCAAGGCTGCGACCACAGTGATGAGTAGGAGGAAAAGCCCTCCGAGCGCTGCGCTGGAGGCGGTCGCCGCAGCGCCCCAGCCGTCTTGCCCGGCATCCGCCAAGGTGGTCCGGAGCGCCGCCGCGAACCACATGAGGTTGAGGACCCCCAGTCCGGAGAACACCACAGCGATCAGGATCCGCGTGCGCTCGCCGTCGTAGAACGCAACGAGTGTGTCAGCTGACGCGCCGACCTGCGGCTGATGGCCGTAGACGATGTACGCGACCAAGAAGCAGAGGACAGACTGGACGCCGGCCGTCCGCCACAAGCGTTCCCAGAACGCAGGGGTCGTGTACACGCTGCTGGATTTCGCGCTGCTAGATGACGTCATGGTTGTCGTGGATGCGCCCATGAGACTCTCCTGTCGAACTGAAAGTGAATGAACCTGCCGGCGGGTGATCCGCGAAGTGATCGGATTCAAGAACCGCGCTGCTGCTGCCTGACGAAGATCATTCTTATCGGCTGCGCGGGAGAGAAGCAATTAGACAAAAGTACTGGTTACAGCTTGGTCTCAGATGTCGCTGTGCGAGCAGTCTTCCGGATGCAGCCCTGACGTTCACCCGACTTGTCATCGACCCGCCGCGATCCTGATCCACGCCAGTTTCGGGCTTCAGATTCTAGTCGAAGTGTCCATTCAGGCACCTTCTATGTGCAGCTTGCCCTCTTTGGCTGCTTCTTCGGGTGTCTTCCCTTCTTGGCGGGCAACGATGTAGGCGGCGTACCAGCCCGACCAGTGGTGCTTCGGAGCCGTCGGTTCGTACTCGCCATGATGCTGTTCTGTCTCGCGCAAAAGCGCTGTCAGCGTTGCTACGTCCAGGTTGCTGAGTCCTCGTCCGGGCAACCGCGTGGTGATTTCCTGGAACAACCAGGTGTTGCCGTCGGGATCATTGAATGTGGCAAAGGAAAAGTAGCTGCGGTGGTCGGGCACCAACCCGCTGACGCGACCGTTGCTGTCGGGCCGGAACTGGGCCCCGGGTCTTGAAGTGTGAAAGATTTCACTGACCTCGATGCCACGAGTAACGAGTTCCTTGCGCGCAGCCTCAACATCGGAAACGACCAGGTAAAGGCCCTGGCCGGAGCCTGGCGCGGCCGTCGTCATCTTGGTGCCGAACTGCACGGAGCAACCTGACCCTGGCGGGGTGAACTGCACGATTCGGAAGCCGTTGTCGAATGGGAAGTCGGCGTCGAGCCGCCATCCAAGTTTGCTGTAGAAGGCTTTCGAGCGGTCAACATCCGCGACTGGGATGACGACCACCTCGAACTTCATATCCACTTGCGCAGCGCTGGCGCCGCTGGCTGATTCATTCTTGATTGCGCTCACGGTTGCCATTTTTCCTCCGTATGTATTGCTCTAAGACTTGACCTGTATGAGCCGGGCGAACTGCGGGAGAGAATCCGCCGGTCATGATGCGCGTGCCTGCCTCGCCCCGCCGTTCCGGGCTTCTATGGCCTTGACGGAATTTGCAAACGCCTTCTTCAAAACCCCTTGGCCGATGGTCCCGAGCACCAACCCGAGGAACCATCCTTTGAGGGTCTTGCCGTCGCGTACGACAACCACGTCGATGTCGGTCAAACCGTCGGGGCGGCGGGTGAAGTTGTAGGTGTGCCCGGACGCGCCGCCCCACGTGTTGGAGTCGGTCGTCTTGAGAACAACATGGTTCGGATTGGACCAGTCGTAGTGCAGGCGTTCCCAATAACCGCCCGAGCCTTCGGTGACGTCGGCTTGGGTGGAGCCGCGACTGTGCACCTTGAGGTACTCGTCAGCGCTGTTGTCAAAAATCTTCGAGCGGCCAGGCCCGAAGTCGGTAAGCCCGGCGATGTACTGCTCGGGTGTCAAGGTAGTTGTCTGGTGCATATGGATCGTTGACATGCGTTCCCCCCTTATTTTCCAAGACGTCTCGGATTCATAATTGCTCCCATGCTGGTCTGGAAGGTCGCGTACTTCGCGAAATCCATCTCAGCCAAAACCGGCTACTCCCAGCGCCTGCCGTAGAGCACGCTCCAGCGCGACATCGAGCCCACGAGCAACCTCATCGACCTGTTGGTCGCCGAATTGCCCGAACAAAGAAGACGGCCGATCGTACTCAAAAACCGACCGACCTTCCTGGTCTTCATAGAGCACAACGCGCAGGGGGGCATACAATCCGGCGGCCAATTGATGACGAGTCATTTTTGATGCGGTAAGCGGGTTTCCAATCTCGTACTGCAAAGCCTTACGCGGCTGACCCGTGATTCGCAACAAACCCCCGTGATCGCGGGAGAGGAAGATCGCAAGTTCAGGTCCGGCTTCGAGTTTTTCCTGTAACCGCTTTGTGTCTCCCGAAATCATTAAGGAGGTGATCTCCGGGTTGAGCTGCGGGAGCGAGTGTTCGAGTTTTGCCCGCACGTCCGCAAAACTTTTTGTGGACCGGATGATGACGTGCTCGACCTGGATGGTATGTGTAGTTGTGTTCACAGGCGTTGGCTCCTTGGGTACATCCGCGGATGCGTCCGATCTCCCACGCCGATCTTAGCCAGATCCTTTCGCATCCAAATCGGGCTCATGCTGGGTTCTTCTAGGCGGACACGAACTGCTGCCCGCCGTCGATATCGCTAGGTTGCGCCCGTTAGGGCGGTGTTGGTCATGATGTGTACAGCGAGTGCTGCAACGTCGGCCGGCCCGACTACGCGTCCGATGGGAAGCATGGTGCGAAGCTGGTTGCGACGCTTTTCCACCTGAGGGCTCAGCACTTCTGTGGACATGATTCATTCCTCCTTTTGCTCGCAGCCTGTCTCGAGTCGCGTCGTTGCAGCTTCACATCGTCAGCACCACGCGGAACTGCGCCTTGCCGCTCATCATTCGCGCGTAGGCCTCGGCAACGTTATCCAGCGGATAGGTTTCGATCATGGGGCGCACACCAGACATTACGCAGAAATGCAGAGTGTCTTCTGAAGCAGCAGGCGTTCCCGCAGCCCATCCCTGGATCGTCTTGCTGCCAAAAATAAGCTGCGCCGGAATGACCTCAATTGGGTCGGGCCCCGCACCCACCACCACCAGTTTGCCGTTCGGTCCGAGACCGTCAACCAACGCGGACATGGCTTTGGAGCTGGGTGCGGTCGCGAGGATGACCTGCGCTCCTCCGAGTTTTTGTAAATCCTGGGCCGCATTCGTCGCCGCGCTGTCAATGTAGACGTGTGCTCCCAGCTTCTTGGCCAGGGTTGCGGTTTCGGAACCGCGTCCAATGGCCGCGACCTGATAGCCAAATTTGTTTGCGAACTGGATACCGAGGTGACCCAGGCCGCCGATACCCTGCACGGCAACCAGGTCGCCAGGCATCGCACCGCTGTTGCGGAGGGCGTTGTAAGTTGTAATTCCGGCGTCGAGCAGGGGCGCAGCTTCGACGTCCGTAAGGCCATCCGGGATCGCCACCAATGCTTCCACGGGAGCGATCATGTATTGCTGATATCCGCCGTCGTAGCTGGCGCCGGTCACCTTGACGTTGCGGCAATTACGAAAGTCGCCACGGCGGCATTCGCGACAGGCATTGTCGTGCCCACCATGCCAGCCGACTCCCACACGCTGACCTTCGTTCCACATCGTCACCCCCGCGCCAACTTCATCAATCACCCCCGCGACTTCGTGTCCCGGAACGCGCGGAAATTGGATCCCCGGCAACAGTCCTTCTTTCACGAGCGAATCGCTGTGGCAGACGCCACAGGCCTTGACTTTAATGCGCACCTGTCCTGCATCGGGCTGAGGAATTTGGTGATCGACGATCTCTAACTCCCCTCCGGGCTTAGAAATCTGAGCAGCCTTCATGGTTGCGGTTGCTGGTTTGGGTGTGATTCTCAACGTTGCCATAAATCCTCCTGCGATTTCAGGGTTACCTGCGCATTCCCGTAGTCTGCATAAAAGGATGCATTTGTGATTCCGCCTTCTTTAACTATGCGGCGACGAACTGCTGTCCCCCGTCAATGTCATAAGTTGCGCCGGTGAGGGCGGTGTTGGTCATGATGTGAACGGCGAGCGCGGCAACGTCGGCGGGGCCGACTACGCGTCCGATAGGAATCGTGGTGCGAAGCTGATTGCGTCGCTTTTCGAGTTGATCGCCCAGCAGTTCCGCAGATAAAGGCGTGTCCACGAAGCCGGCGGCAATCAGGTTGACCCGCACCGGCGCGATCTCCAGTGCCAGGTTAGCGGTGAGCGAGGGCATTGCAGCGGTAACCGCACCCGCGATGCTCATGCCGAGAGCTGGGCGTCGGCCACTTGTACCGCCCATGAAGATCAGCGTTCCTCCTGGCCTCACTTTGCCGGCAGCGTTGCGCGCGACGTAAAGCGCTTGTAGCAGGTGATCGCCGATAAGATCGCGTATTTTTGCGAAGTCCATATCGGCGAGGCGTCCGTAGTATGGCCGGCCGGCGGTCACCATGACGTGATCGATCAGAGGCAAGTCGCGAAAAAAACGCTCGAGAGCCACTGGATCCGTAGCATCGAATGCCGCGGTGCTCATTGCATCAATTTCGGTTGCAGCATCCTTGAGACGATCGGGATTACGCGCCGCGAGAATCACTTTGGCTCCCACCGTACGCGCTCGGCGCGCCGTCTCGAAGCCAATCCCGGAACTTCCTCCGATGACGACCACGGTTTGCCCGAGCAGTCCAGGCTCAGATTGGGTGGTGGAAGCGATGGTGGCTGTGGTCATGTCTCCTCCGATCGGCACTCTCGCATTACTTCCCTTAGGGCCTGAGATTCATAGAGCTGGTCATGCTTGTGGACCCAGCTTGGAAGTATTAGGAACTCCTGCCGGCTCACCCAATCCGGATAGCGACTTACCATCGCATCGAACAGCTCCTGATCGGTTAGGCCCGCTTCCCGTTGTTTTCCGTAGAATTCGATGTATGCTCGTGACTCGTCGATCGCGGTCGGCACATTGCCTTGGGTTGGGTCCTTGTGACCGGTGACCACCGCAGTCGGACGAAGTGCGGCCAGACGGTCAAGGGCAGCAACCCATTCTGTCCGACTTTCTGGAGTGGTTGCGCTCACGAACATGTGACAGCGGTTGTACGCAACGTCCCCCGAAACAACCAGGCCGATGTCCGGCACGTGAAGCGAAGTGGTGTTGAAGGTATCCGTATGGCCGGCCTCTACGACGACCAGCGGCCAGCCCTCAATATCGAATTGCATCGAATCGAGCGGCTCAGCCAGGACAGTCGTGTCACTGATTTGACCCGGAAACCGTGCGCGAAAGCCGTGATCCAATATGTCCGGAGTGGTGTTCTTTCGCATGAGGTCTACGGTGCCCGGGGTCGCAACGACGCGGGCACCCGGAAAGCGATCCAGCAGAACCGGGAGTCCGAGGAAGTGATCTCCGTGGCCATGCGTGATGTAAATCGTCGTCAGGCGGCGGTCGTGTAGCTCGATCCAATTCGCAAGTGCGGTCGCTTCCCGGACGGTCGAGAGCGCATCGACGAGTACCGCATCGCGCTCGCCGAAGATCAAGGTAGCAGTTTTGGGATCCCAGGCCGGCGGATCGGAATTCGCCACGCGCGCCGGCGGCCCGTTGAAGGGTGATTCCGGGGCAACAAACACATCGTACTTGAGGACTCTTGCTTTTGACATTTCAGATCTTCGCTTGGCCGATAGCAGCGTTATTAGCAATTTCAGCTGCGTTCACGGTTCAACCAGTTCGCCCAGCATCCGGTCCAAATCCATTTCCGCGCTTCGGGTCTGGAAGCCACGCTTCATCGCGGTCTCAGTCCGGGCTCGGCTTTCAGGGGTACGCGCACAGTCGAGGAAGAGATCCGAATCACGACGGAAGTCGTCTGCTGGCGCGAGGGCGATCCCATTGACTCGCTCCCTGATCACAGCACGGCCGGCCGCTGGAAAACTAGCTATGCGATGAGCAAGCGACTCGACGAAATCGCCCAGCGCGGCCGCGGGTAACGCACGATTGATCCAGCCGTAGCGCTCCGCCAGTTCTGCGTTGTAATCCTCAGCGCTTAACAACACCTCGAGGGCCCGGCCACGCCCCATGAGGCGAGTGAGATGCTGGATGCCGCCTGCGCCTTGCATCAGGCCGAATGCCGCTTCCAGTTGACAAAAGACTGCTGATTCCCGTGCGGCGAAGCGCATGTCGCATGCCAAAACAAATTCGCTGCCCGCGCCGCGTACGCGACCTTCGATTTGCGCGATCGTGACCAGGCGACTCGCGCTCAGATGGCGAAATAGCATGGCGAGCGACGGTTCGCCGGTGAGGGCCGCTGCCGCTTCCCGGTACTGACTGATCCGCGTCACGTCAACGTGAGCAATGAAGTAGTCAGGATCGCCGCTCTTGAACACCACTACTTGAACTGTATCGTCGGCCTCGGCTTGCTGAATGAGAGAGACCAGGTCGCGGACCAGTTCCGGCCCTAGAAGATTCATGGGAGGGGCGAGAATCTCCGCGAACAGAACGGCCCCGTCCTTGCGCGCGGAGATCGTTTCGAAAGTTATTTCTTGTGCTCGGCTCTCGTGTTTGACTGTTTGCGACATTGCTAGCTCCCGGTGCGAGATAACGGTTCAAATATCAGCTGGTATCTTTTCCTAACTGACATCGAAAAACGCAAACCGCCCGGAAACCCAAGGCGATGACGGCCGCATCTACAGATGAACATCCTGAGCCTCAAAGCAGGCCATATCGGCACGCTCACGCGCTAGTAGTCACCCCCGCGATGTGCGACGAATTGGTTGCCCCGCCGGCGTCATCCAATGGTGCGGGCATAAGCACCGCACGACCGACCAAACGTCCGTGCTCGAAATCGTCATACGCTTGTTTCGCCGCGTTCAGAGGGTAGCGGTCCACGAGGATCTTGAGCCGACCTAAAGCTGCCAGGCCGACCACTTCCATTAACGCAATGCTGCCCCCGTTCAGGCTCGTCCCCAACTGTCCTCCCGGGGGAACTTTGAAGAAGTCGAAGGGAATTGAGCCACCGCCCGCGCCCACCATGACGAGGCGTCCCCGCCACGAGAGCGCCGCAACCGCGGTGGCCAGGGTCGCGTTCACTCCCACACAATCCAGAACGAAGGTGGCCCCCACCCCGCCGCTCAGTTCGCGAATATGTTCCGCAGCATCAGGACCACTCAAGACGACGTCGTCGGCACCGTATTCGCGAGCCAGCTTCAGTCTGGCTTCGGTCGAGTCGACCGCTACGACTCGTGCGCCAGTCAGCTGGCGAAGGAATTGAACCGCGTAAAGACCCAACCCGCCGACGCCGATCACTACCACCGTGCTGCCGGGCCAAATTCCAGGAAGCGCAGACTTGATCGCGGTGTATGTCGTGATGCCCGCATCGGTAAGGGGCGCGGCGTTGATCGGATCGAGATCGCCAATGGGGACGAGAAATCTCTCTTCGGGGACGAGGACGAAGGGCGCGTGTCCGCCGTCGTAACCGACCCCGGGAGCACGAATGGCCTTCTGATAAAGGCAGTGGTTCTCTTCCCCGGACCGGCACATGTGACATCGGCCGCAGCTTGCCCAGTTCGGATTGATCGCGACAGCATCGCCCGGGCGGAACCTCGCCACTCCGGTGCCGAGTTCCTCCACCCATCCGGCGATTTCGTGCCCGAGAGTGAACGGCGGCGGCTGATCCTTCCAGTAGCCTCGCTCGCGAGATATGACCGTGAAGTCGGTATGGCACAGGCCGGAGCCGGCAACTCTGACTACCACTTGGCCAGGTCCCGCGTGGGGGTCGGGCACCTCTTGAAACTCTGGTTGCGTTTGTGCTTGCAGAAGTCGGTATGCGCGCATCACTATCCTCCTTTTCGAGACGGTCAAAACTCGTACTTGTAGAAAGCCCTTGGCGCTGGACCCTTCGACGCCTATCCGCGCAAGGCAAGGTCACTGACCAAGGTCCGCTAACCACCGCAGCGCAGGCAAACTCGGCATGAAGAAGTACTCGCCGCCGCGAAGCACGTTGAAGGTCTCGATGCCGTGGACGCGGCGCCTCACCGGCTCCCTCGGAATTGTGAACGTCGCCCCATCCTCCTGCCGCCCGATAATCGGGTCGCGTTCGTCGCCGATCCCGATGAAATTGCCGTCGTTGATCCACTCTTGCTGCAGGAATTCGATGGTGGCCATCGCCTTGGCGCTAATGAAAAGGAAGTAGGCTCCGCGCGGCACTTGGTCATCCGCTTCGGACAAGGCGTTGGGATCGTATGGTGGTCCATACGTCGTGCCGCGCCTTATAAGGCGATGCAGGTTGACGTCAGTCAACCGGGTGAGTTTCGTGTCACGCGGGTTCATGCGCCGAATATGGCATCCGAAGGGCGCCTGCCGCCCGCGCGGGTCGTTCGAGTAATTGAAGTCATTGTTCCGATGGGGGTCCTCACCGAGTGCCGGGTTGTCGACTTCCGGTGCCAGGGTCAACGGGGCACCGCTACGCCAACGGCCCACCAGCTTCGCGGCGAGCAGCTCCCGTTCTGCCTCAGTGCTTCCATTCGCCCTAAGGAATCGATTGAATGCGCCGACGCGCGACTGATACTTGCGGAAGCCCACAAAAGTGCCGTTGCGCCCGAGTATGTCCGGCTGCGGTATCGGCAAGGGGACCCCGGCCTCACCCGGATATCCCAGGATGAACTCGCCGGCCTTGATCGGACGCCCCTGGCCGGGCAGCGACTCGACGCCGCTGCCCTCGATCGGCGGCTGGTCAATGCCGTCTTTGTAACCGAGCGAATTGAGATCTCCCGGCTGTGCGCCGAAATCCTGCATGGCCAAAACGCTGACACCTGAGAAGCCCTGGTACTGCTCGCGAGCAGTGGCGAGGGCGAGGCGCCGCTTTTCCTCGGAATCGCTGAATGCGGTAATCCCGATGTGGACCTGGTTCTTGCCGTACGCCGGCTCCCAATTCTTCGGATCGTTGACGCCTTCGTCCCCGAGCTGTCGGGCGCGCGCCGCCATCCCTTCGCGAAATGCTTCGGGGAAGCTTTGCAGCGAATCCGGGGAGACGCCGAGCGCCTTAAGGCCCGCACAGGAGATCCCGACGGAAAGCCAGGCGTTAGCGGCTTTCCACCAGTCAGCCGCGGAATCGACGTGCGGCGTCAGCCGGCGCAGGAACGCTCGGCCCGCTTGAGCATTGTCGATGCGCAGAAGTACGTGGGAGCCGAAATACGGCGCCGGCCTTGGCCTGAGCACGGTTGCCTGGATCTCGTGCAGGTCGAGCGTCGGCGCCTGCGTCGAAAGATTCGCGTTGATGGATTCCTGTACGGATGACATGGGCGCATCCTTTCATGGATCCGGATCCATTCCGGACCGGACCCAACGAGTGAAGCTCTCGCTATGCAACCTTGTCGAGGAATTCGTCAGCCGCCTTGCCGAGGCGCTCAAGCCGTCGCGTCTCCGCCACGGTCAGGTCGGATTGGCGACGTACCATGCCTCCGCCGAGATCTGGTGCTCGACAATCCAGTTTTTCACCTTCGGGCTCCGAATGCCCGGCCACCCCTCGGCATTGCAGAACAGCAGATCCATAGCGTCGGCAATCTTCGTCGCGAAGTCGTCGATGTAGGCGTCCCACTCGCCATCGTAGGTAGTGGCGAAGAGCAGCTTCGTATCGTTGTCCAGGAACACGAAGCGCATGTCGTGGACCGTGCCTACCGCGTCTGCGCCCTGGAAGTTGCCTTCCAGCAGCTGCAGCAGGCCGCGAAGCCGTTTCGCTCCCCCTTTCGCGAACGGAAAGATCCCGGTGAGCTCCGATACCTTGCCCTGGCGAGCGCCGATCCGACCGGCGCTTTGCGCCCCCGTCGCAGTTGCCAGCTCTCGCTTGCGAAATGCGGGGAGCCCATTCTCCAGTGCGACCTTGCCCAACTCCGGAGCGTCGGCATAAAGCTCACGCAACTTCTGAACCTTTTGCTCGATCGGTTTCTGTTCTGGTGCGGTCTCTTTCTCTCTTGGCGTTTGCATGTTCCTGTTCTCCTTCTTATTTAGGTCATAGTTATGGTCAGTCAATCGGAAACATATCTTGGTCCATCCCCGGAACACGAACGATCAGCGCTCTGGCTATGCAACCTTGTCGAGGAATTCGTCAGCCGCCTTGCCGAGGCGCTTCAGCCGGTCGATCTCAGCCAAAGTGAGCTCCGGATTGGCGACGAACCAACCTTCCGCTGTGATCTGGTGTTTAACGAGGTAATCTTTCGCCCCCGGGCTGCGGATCCCCGGCCAGCCTTCCCACGCAGAGTCCATGAGGTCCAGATAGTCCGGAATCAACGCGATGAAGTCGTCGATATAGGTGTCCCAATCGCCGTCGAACGAAGTCGCGAAGAGGAGTCTCGTATCGTTGTCCAGGAATACGAAGCGCATGTCGTGGAGGGTGCCGACCTTGCTTGCACCGGGTGAAAGGTTACCGCCCAGCAACCCCAGAAAAGTCCGAAGCCGCTTGGCTCCGCCAGGCACTAATGGAACAACGATGGTCAACTCGGAGCGCTTGCCGAGACGGGCGCCTACCCGGCCGGCGCTTTCAATTGGCGGCGGCGGTTCCGACACCTGTGACGTCAGTTCCTTGAGTACGTTCTCCAGCGCCTTTTTTCCTACTTCAGACGCGTCCGCGAACAACTCCCGCAGCTGCTGGATCTTCTCTTGGCCGCTCTGGTCCTGCTTCGGCTTGATCGCTGTCTGTGTTTGCGTTGGCATTGTTGCCTTCTCCTTTCAATTGGTGATCGATAGTTCTCTTACCGATCCGGTTAGGCGGCCACTCTTTGCTTCCCGAACACTTCTGCCAGGTTCTTCGGCTCCTTACGCTCCTGGTGGTTTGTCTCGTGGCGAAGCAGCGACGATTGCCGGTAGGCCTCCTTGCGCGATCGCATAATGCTGCCGAGCGGACGATGCTCCTCCGTGACGCGCCAGGCGGTCATTGAAGTCTTGTCCATCCTCTCGAAATTGTCTTCCCCGCCGATATCCTGTTGCGGCAGCCGCAATTTCGCGACGGTCACGTACGGCGAGAGGCTCTCGGGCCAAACTACCGTTGTTTTCTCAACCGGCATGCGAACTAGATCTGTGCTGAGCTGAACCTGGATGTCGAACTCGTAGGGTTGCTTGCGTAGCTCGGCTACGAGCGCCGGCCGAAAGACTTGTTCGGCAGAAGTGAGGTCGAGAGCTCGCTGTTCAACACGGTCGGCGAACGATTGAACCGGGGCCACACGGACCTTTGCAATGTAGTCGCCATGCCGCACCGCACCCATAGTCCAATACGTCGAGAGGAGGAGATTCACGGGCTTGGTTTGCGCGAGATGCAGGAAGGCGCCGAGTTCCTCCCATGCCCACTCCTCGGGAGGCAGCGTGCCCTTCCCCGTCACAAAGTTGTAGAGAACGCGGTGGAGCGCCGCCTGCCTTTCCTCCAGCGTAAGATTCGCTGACGGCGGTAAGCCAAGGTCGGCAAACACAGACTGAATGAACACATAATGCTTGAGCGTGTTGACGAAGAAGACCGGGTGGTTGATCAGCGCGTAGTCGAAGGTGTGACTGTCCGGCTCATCTTCCAGAAGGGTTTTCCCCTCAATTCCGAAAATCTTCAGCCCAATGCCGACGATCGGTCCCAGGAATCGATCCCCGCCAACGTGGTTGGTCCCGTTTGAGAAACGAACCATGGCTTCGTGGCGTCCCGGCTTGGCATAGATGCCCTGCGCATATTCGTTCGGCAGTCCACTCAGGATTTCAAACTCCCCCTGAGCCAGACCGTAACCTTTGGCATGGGCGTTACGTACTACAAGCCCGATCCCCTCGGTTTTGAGAGACCCGCGCATGTGCTGTTTCATGTCATCGAGGACCTGCTGTAGGGTTTGCTCGAAATCGGGTTCGGGGTGCTCGAGGTCCGGGTCGTAACGGACAAATGTCTGAGTCATTGTTGTCCACTCCTTGCGGAAGCGCGACGATCTTCCCTGAACTTATTCGCCTGTCGAGCGCCTGTCTATTAGACCTTGGTACGGTCTGCGGGCTGTGTTAACTAAAGTCGCCACGCCACCGAAGATCCAACATTCAAGCTTGACTACGATCTCCCTCAGACGTTGGCTTTCTTGACGCGTTCTTATGACATGGTTTTTTTCAGCTCCGCGTACTAGTTTGATCGCGGGCCCGCGTTGGTAGCACAATCCAGCGGGTGTATCCAGGCGGGGGGATTGGAGTCCGCTTCTCTAGGCTCTTGTCGCACAGATGATCCGTCGTGGTTGCGTGAACAGCGAAGGAGCCGGATCTCGAGTTGTGACATTGAGTTGCAACAACCGTTTCGCGGCAGCTAATAGCGGTCGAAAACCGTCTCCCTGCGAAATCGCGCGGATCTATTCCTGGTTATGCCAGTTCGGCAATGGAATGAATGATGGTCTTCGAGGGTGGTGGAGGGGACATACCCATCTCGTGGCGTCAATGAGGGTGCTAGGTCATTTTCGCGTACCCGTCAAGACACGGCCGATTGCCCATGAGGAATGGCCGCGCTCGGCAACACGTCGTCCCGTTCATCGCGCGAGCTGGCGAGCCTCCTCCAGATGACTCGGATCACTGCCGCAATAGGCAATGCAAGATAGACTCCTGCGAATCCGCCCACGGCCGCGCCCACCATCAGTGTGAATATCGCAAGAAGCGGATGGATCTCCAGTTCACGCCCGAAGACCTGTGGAGCGATCCAGTAATCGATAAGCACTCGCCAAATACCCAGGAAGACCACCATCCATATCCAATGACCGTGGGTTAAGATGCCCAGCGTGACGATAGTCGCTGCGGCCGTTATCCAGCCGGCGATGGGTATGAACTCCAAGGCTCCGGCAAGGGCACCCAAGGCTAATACATGCGGGAATCCCGAAATCAGTAGCGCCGTCGAGGTATAGGCGAAAGACAATCCGCCGAGAGTTACTTTCGCGCGTATGTAGTGACGCAGTATCTCATTTAATTCCGCAGTCAGTGATTCAAGACGCTGGCGATTGTTGTGAGTAGCCATGAGTCCGATCACCCGGTCGGCAAGATCTTGCCCGCCGCTCAGAAAAAAGATTGCCAGGATCGGAATGACGGCCATCGCCCCGAGTCCGGTCGTGGCAAATTCCTCAATCGCTGACATCAGTTTCTCAATGCTTGAACGATGCTCTACGAGGAACGTCTTTGTACGAAGCGTCTCGGCGTCACTCCATCCGTAATGGTGTCCCATCTCCGTTGCCATCTCTCCCGTGACCAGACGGTCGCTCAACGATGGGAGATCGCGCAAGAGCTTGCTCGCGTGGCCAACGGACTTCGGCAATACCGCATAAACGCTGAGGCCGACAACAATGAGGAGAACGACATAAGCTTCGGCGACATGAGGACCGCGCAGGTCTTTCAGAAACAGAGAATGCCGCTGAAGAAACTGAATAACCGGGTTGATCAGGTAAGCGAAAAGGATCGCAAAACAGAATACGATGAGTACCGTGCGGGCGATATATACGACCGCGAGCACGACCGCGAAAAGCAGGATCGTGAGCAGCACGTTCACGGTTTGGCGATCGGGAAACGGCATTGCTTCACCTGTGAGATCACGCGTGTCATTCGGTCTGGCTCTCAAGTTTTTGCTTGTACGCAGCGAGCACTTTCTGTAGCGAAGACCGCGTCTTGTCCACCGCGACCTTGCGCACAATTCCCCCTTTGAACCCGGTGAGACCTGACTGTTGCGAACCCTTGATCGTGATCAGATGAAAGCCGTTCTTCTGGGCGGCGAGACAAACTGTCAAGTCGAGCGTGGTTTCGAAGTAATGACTGGCGTAAAGTTGCTTCACTGCGACGGCGTATGCCGGCTTGTCGCGAGATGTTCCGCGATAGACAATCGCCTGGACAATGCGCAGTGTCGGCTTGAGGCCGAAATTCACCTTCTCCCAATAGAACTCCGATCTAATTTCGTTCGACGCGGCGTTCGGATATTCGAGGAGGTAGTTATGCAAGTCAGGCAGGTATATCGGCAGAGACTTCATCTGGGCCAAGAGCGATGTAAACGCATCGGCGACGGCTGTGGGACGACTCTTGTCGCGATAGGTACCCAGTGCCGTGTTGCCGCCCTGCTGGTATCGTAGCAAGGCCTGAAGCGCCATTTGCTGTGCCAGACGGTTGGCTTGCGCGGAGCTGTCGGGGGCCGTCCAATTTACGGAACTCTGAAACTCCGCCATTGCCTCATTCGGCAGCTGCACCTCGCAGTGACCTGACTTGCAGTGCTTGAGTTCTTTGATCTCCTCATCGTCAAGTGTGAAGTCAGCAAGGTCCGCGAGCTGAGGCGGATCACTGAACTTGCGCAGTGCAAGATAGTTCGGCAGTCTGCGAAGAGCATCTATATCCGACGCCATCTTTAGATAACGCTCGGGAGTGGAGTTAATGTAAACGGCGCCGAAGACGAAGACCTCATCGGGCGTCGGCGTATCAAGAACCTTAGCCATGGCCTTGCCAGCACCGATGTCTCGGATTTGATCGTCGCTGAGACCGACGACGTCGTGAAAGAACGTCTCCGGCTCGGCTGCCTGGCTTGCCGCTACTGGCACGCCGACCTGGCTCATTAATGGGACTGTCAAGGCGATAATTCGAATTAGTTTTCGCATCTTGTGCAATCACCGTGCCGTCTGTCCAATTGCTTCTGTCAGTTCGTCCTGCGCTTGAGCGTATTCCATCTGCGATTGCAGCAGGAGCGTTTGGGCCTCCAGTTCCTGCGCCGCGGTAAGCTCGGCTTGGGAGCGAAGATAGATTCCTTGTTCGAGTCCTTGCGCTGAAACTCGCCTTGCTTCTTTCCGGGCTTGCAATAGTTCCTTTGAGACCGCGACCATTTGTTGCGTTCGCTCCAACTTGTTGTAGGCGGTCTGCACCCTCACTTCGACCGCATCGCGAATCCGCGCTAGGTTCTCCTTGGCTTGTGCCAATTGCGCGTCGCGTACTCGCAGGTGTGACCGTTTCTTCCCCCCGTCAAAGATGTCATAGCTGAAGTGGATGCCGAAGGTCCCGAAACTGCGGGCCAGGAAGGGTACATCGTTCTGATAGCTGTATCGGGCAAAAGCCTCGACGTCGGGAATGTACTCGCGCTTCGCTGCCCGGACGCCGGCCGAGGCCTTCTCGACGACTGCGCGCGCCTCGGCAATTTCCGGGTTCGAGTCGAATGCGAGCTTGACGCATTGCTCGCGCTCGCACCTTTCTGCCGGAGCCAGGACGTTGGAATCGAGGGCCACGTCAGTCATGATAGGAAGTCCAACAACGTCGTTGAACTGCATGCGCAAGTCTGAAAGCTGCAACTGGGAAGTCAGAAGCTCCTGCTTGGCTTGCAGCGCCTGGGCGCGGCTCTCGATCAGGTCTGCTTCGAGGGTGCTGCCATACTTCACTTGCTGCACGCGCTCTGTCTGCTGGTTGTCGACGGCGCGGATCTTCGACTCGATAGCCCGCTGCTGGGATTGAACCACGAGAATCTTGTAGTAGAGCTGACGCACTTTCAGCGCGACTTCGTTTTCGACTGAGCGGGCCTTGCCTCGACTCGCTTCCACATCTGCCCGGGCGACATCGTTTCCTGCTTTGATCTTGAAAAGCTGGGTGAGCGGTTGAACGAGCCCAGTCCCGACGGTTTCAAAAGTCTTTCCACCTTGATTCAGGATTAAGCTCTGTGAAGGAATTGCAGTTCCTCCCACTATTCCGAATGCTCCTGACGGAATCTCGACAAGCTGTGTGTCGGTCACATGCACGAACGTGCTGTCGTTCTTGAGCGTCGGGAAGTACGCGCTACGGGCGGCCTCCTTGGCGTGCTGCTGTTCCTCAACCTGGAAGGAGGCAATCCGGACCACATGATTGTGCCTTAGCGCCATTTCTACCGCCTCGTGGAGGCTGATGATGTGGGGAGTATTCGAGTCTGCCTGCTGGCCCAACGCTGCTGTCGTCATGCCGGCCAGGCAAGCAAGTGCCGTGCAGTGGCGGAACAAGCGATTTTGGTTGTGAGCTTTCATGACTTCGCCTCCGTCGGCTTGCCCAGTTGTTCCTGAATTTCGCTCAGATCGCCATAAGTCAGCGGAGACTTGCGCAGCATGGCGACCAGCAGCAGCGAGACGAAGCACGCCCAGGCGACCAAATAGAATCCGTCGTTGATACTCAATACATAGGCCTGCAGCCGAAGACGGCCGCCGATTACACCCAGTGCTCGCCCTGCACTTGCTGCCGGCCCCGCCGAGTTTGCATACAGTCCGGCAGTGAGTTGCTGGATGCTGCCGTTCGTGATCCAGTTCCCGCGTTGCACATGCAATCCCAAAAGGTTCGAGTGCAGCTTTTCCCGATGCCCAACGAAGTGCACCATGACTACTGTCCCCAGATTTCCGCCAAACAGCCGGACAGTGTGAAAAAAAGCAGCGAACGTAAGAATCCACGCTGGTTTCGCCAATCCTCCAGAGAACATTCCTTGAAGCACGATGGCTCCGACCAGGCCAATAAAGGCGAACGCCTGGCCCACTCCGATGAGCAACTCGGTGCGGTAATAGTTCGACGCCGACCACGCGCTCGTGAGATCAGCGTTCAGGTAACAGGCGAATGCCATGCAGGCGAAACCTGCCGCCAACACAAGCCGGGTATCTACTTTTTTTGCCAGCAGCAATCCTGCGAGGCCCGCTAGGAAGATCAGGGGGATGGCGCCCCAAATGACCGCCGGCCCGATCTGGTCGGCTTCAAATCCATGAATGGCCAACGACTGCGGGATCAGGACAATGGTTGCAACCAGACAGAATCGAAACAGAAACAGGCCGATACCGAGCAGGATCGTGTTCCACTGCCGGAGATAGGGCACCGCCACCAGAGGATTGGGCATGCGTAGGCGGCGTACGATTGCGCACGAGATGAAAAACAAACCGGCGGAGACCAGAGCGTCGAAGAGGCCTGAACGCCACCAGTCAAGTCTTTCGCCCTGGTCAGTGGCTGCGTATAGCATCGCCAGTCCCGCGCTCCAATAAAGAAATCCTGCGAAGCTCGGCGCCTCCGCGGATTTGTTTGCCGCCGCAGCAGGTTTGGGAATTCCGTAGTAGATGCAGAGCATCATGACGAGAGTAATCAGCGCCGAAGTCCAGAACATCCAGTGCCAGGTCAGGTGCTCTCTGTACCAGCCGTAGAGCGACGGGCCAATGTTGACGGCGCCGTCCACAAACGTCGCGTAGAGCGCAAGCGTATAGGGGAGATAACGAAGCGGAGTATTGCGTAAAGCGAAAGTCAGAGTCAGCGGGTAGAACGTGCCTGATGTCAGTCCAGCCAGCACCATTGTGGTGATCAGGAGGCTGTAACTGTGGATAAAAGGAGCGAAAAAACAGATCATGGCAAACGAAGTAGCCGCAAAAAAGAGCACCCGCCGCGGCCCCAGCAAAGCGCCTACGTACACCGTCAAGGGCCCAACGAACATCAGCCCGATGTTGTACGCGCTGCTGATCCAGGCGCCGTCGTCATAACTAAATCCGAGATCACCTTTTAGATCGGCGAGCCCCAGAGGAATCATGCGGGCGGTAAGGGTGACCACGCCAGCACCAATGATGACTCCCAGAATCCCGAGCACTGGGCTTTTCGAGATATCGCTCGGAATGGTTGCAGCGACTTTGCGTGCCAGTTCGACCGGAGGCGAAACTATAGAGATTGAAGCCATCGTTTGATCCATCAATGCTTCGTGCGGAGGCTTGCGACGACGGAGAGCCCAGGGCGCAATTCCCGCGTGAAGGGCGAGTCATCGAGCGCAATCTTCACCGGCACGCGCTGCACAACTTTCGTGAAATTGCCGGTCGCGTTGTCCGGCGGAAGTAAGGCAAATTGCGAGCCGCTGGCAGGCGCGATTTCGAGCACGTGCCCCTTGATGACCTGGCCGGGATAAACATCCACGCGAATCTCCGCGGGATCGCCTACCTTAATGTTAGTCAACTGTGTCTCGCGGAAATTCGCCACCACCCACCGCAGATTTTCCACAAACGTCACGACCTGCGTGCCCGGGGCGACGAGTTGTCCGGGTCGCACTTGTCGTTCACCGACCCTGCCGTCTTCCGGCGCCACAATACGTGTGTAGCCCAGATTGACTTGGGCTACGGTGAGCGCGGCCTCCTTAGCGTGAAGATCAGCAACAAGTTGCGTCTCTTGCGATTGCAATACAACCTTGCCGCGGCGCTCCGCTTCTGCTGCGGATTCGTTGCTGCGTAGCAACGTTTTGGCCTGCGCCAGGTCGGCCTCGCGACTGGCGGCCATGGCGGCAAATCTTTCCTGGTCCGCAACTGCAGCTTCGACTTTTTGTTGAGTGGTGGAATTTGTCTTGATTAAAGCTTCCTGACGTGTACGTTCGGCGTAAGTGCGGGTCACGTCCGCCCCCGCGGCTTCTTTTCCCGCCTGCGCGGCGGCGATCTGCGCATTGGCTTGATCAATTCCCGCCAATGCGCGCTCGATCTTGGAATCCTGGAGCTGACGCTGGCGCAGATTGTTTTCCAAAGCAGCCTTCGCCGCTTCCACGCCGGCAGTAGCCTGGGCGACTTGGGCCTTGTAATCGTCGTCGTCGAGCTGAACTAGAAGATCGCCTTTGTGGACTGCCTGATAGTCGTTGACCTTCACCTCGCGAACCAGGGCCGGAACTTTGGTGCTTAACGGTGTGAGGTCGCCCCGGACATAAGCGTCGTTTGTGGTCTGTTCAACGTGGCCGCCTTCCCAGCCGTTCCAGTTCCGGGTAATAGTCACGAGAACTGCGATCGCGAGCAAAACCACTATCAACGGCGTGCCGTAGTGTCGCCATGCGGGCTTTAGTTGTGACGGCGCGCGTTCGACTACCCTTGGAGTTGGAGTGGTTGGCGCCACGGGTGAAGTAGCCATGAATGTTGATCTCCTATGGCAAGAGCTCCGGCTGCTGGTTCCATTAACTTTGCCGATGGCCCCGAGATTGCATGATGAAGTTATTCCGAGACATCGCAGCGATTGTCGCAAACGTTTGATCGGATGCCATGAAGCGATAAGACCAGATCCGCGCACAAGAGACAATTAGACGATGGTACGGGGCGAAGACTTTGGTATCGCTCGCGACCTGATAGAGCAGCGGTGAAAGAAGTGAAGATTCGGCGTCACGCGAACCGGCGCATTCCCAGGCCCCGTGCGGCGGCCAGTCCTGCGAACCCGCCACCCACGATCACCACATGAGGCAATTGATTTGTCATGACATTCAATCCTCAGGCAGCGCGTCTTTGCTTCTAGCGCCTGGGCTTGCTGAGAGCGCAGCCTAATGAGCCCCAGTAGCAACTCGCCAAGCTTCTCAGCGAATCGGTAAAAGTCGCTGTTCGGCGCGGGCAGCGGCTTCGGTCGCCTGGTTTCCGTTAGCCTATTCGCCAGTGTGGATGCGCTCATGAGGATCCGACTCGTTGGCTCTTACGTTGTTGTGTCGGCGCCAAACGGGCAGACCCCACCACGCGCTTGTGCTGCCGCGCGTCCCTTCCACCCGCCTGTGCGGTAAGCGACAGAGAGTTCATAGACGCCGCGGCGCACAGCAAGGACCGGATCGTCCGATGGCTCGATGCCGTCGGTCAGCCGTGTGGGATCATGCATCATCACAGCGTCGCCGATCTCTTCGACGGTGGTGGTTCGGACGATTTTGAGTTGTCCAATGCGCACTCGTGGGCGACCGTCGGGCCAGGGCGCGTTCGGGTCATCCAGCGGGTCACCCTCTGCCGCGAGTTCCAAGACGAGATTGAAAACCACCGGCATTTTCCGCAGCCGTTCTTCGAGCTCCTCGAAGAGATACGACGGCGGTCGTTTCTGCAGTTCTTCCAGGGCATGACCAGCTACGCCGGCCTCCGGTTCCCAGTGGTAACGGGCGTACTGCGCCTCATCGGCCTCGTTCACGAATCGGAAGGCATGAAGCATGTGAAAGGCGGTCTGGGCAAGGCTGACCGATGCCGGCAGGTTTTTCGCGAGTTGGACAGCGTGTGCGACCCACGGACGGTTTGCCATGAATGGGCCGACCCGGTTGGGATCAGGCTTGCCTGTGTTCGGATCAGGTCGCACGGCCTCCAGAAACTCAAGGGTTTCTTCGGGGGTGCGGGCGAGAAAGACCGGGATTGGTAAAGGAACCAGATCTGTCGTTGTGCCATCGGGAAGATAGAATCTTGCGGCCATGGAGGCCGTCGTCGCTGGTCCCCAGGGATTCCCCGAGCTGCTGTTCGAATAGCGCACCGTCACAGGGACGGGAATCGCCTTGCAGGTTGACTGCGCGGCTCAGTTTCCTGGCCTCGGGTGTAGCTTTGAACTCACCTGCGTAATAGCGGCCCGATGCGTGCACATCGCGGTACCCAGGATGAAAGCCCTGAAAATCCTGGTGTATCATCTCCACCAGCTTTGAGGCTATGCGGTATTGACTGTGATTCATTTTTTATTTCTCCTGTCTTCAATCTCAAGCATCTTTGAGGGGTAGGGACCCGAAGAAGGTGGGCGCAGCTTAGGGAAGCCGCGCCCTAGGTCAGGTCGTTTCAGCTAGCCGCGTCGAGCAGGTTATCGAGTGCCTGCTTCGCTTTCACCGCCTGCCCGCCCACCGTCCCGATAGTCGTTCTAACTGTTGATCTTGTCGAGGAACTCGTCCAGCGCTTTACCGACGCGCTTCAGCCGTCGAATGTCCCGCACCGTCAGATCCGGATGGGCGACGTACCAGCCGTCCGCCGGGATCTGGTGCTTGGCGATCCAGTCTTTCACTTCGGGGCTTTGAATCCCTGGCCAGCCTTCCCACACCGAGAAGAGGACGTCCAAGCCGTAAGGGATCTTCGCCGCGAAGTCGTCGATGTAGGGATCCCAGTCGCCGTCATAGGCCGTGGCGAAGAGCATCTTCGTGTCGTTGTCCATAGACACGAAACGCATGTCGTGGACGGTGCCGACCCTGTCCGTGTCGCTAAAGTCGCCGTTCCGCAACTCCATCAATGCGCGCAGTCGCGCGGCTCCGCCGGGCGCGAATGGGGCGAGTACGAGCAGTTCCGACACTTTGCCCTGACGGCTGCCGACCCGGCCAGCGCTTGACATCCGGGTTTCCGGCTCACGTTCTGATCCCAAATTGAACTCCCGGAGCAGGGCCTCCAGCGCCGTTTTCCCGACCTCTGGACCGGTCGCGTAGAGCTCGCGCACCCGCTGGATCTTTTTCTCGACGGTCTGGTTCTCCGTCGGTGTGGTTGTTGTCAGTGTTTGCGTTGTCATGGTTGCATTCTCCTTTCGATCATTGATGTTGCTAAGTTGACGTTCGAGGGGACCGAACGTCGAATCCGTTTAGTGTCGACGCTCTCATGCATTGGATGAACCGAGAGTTGCGAGCCAGCGCAATGCTCGCAGGCCCGGCATGAAGCAGTATTCGCCTCCGCGTACGACGACAAACTGCGGCAAGCCCTGAAGACGGCGACGGATCGGACGCTTAGGGATGGTATAGACTCCTTCACCATCGGCATTTCCTATGATCGGATCCTGTTCTGTTCCATGACTGATGAAATTGCCGTCTGCAATCCATTGCGATTGCACGAACTCGAATTGCCGTTTCAGGTGTGCGCCGATCAACAGAAAAACGCCCCCACGCTCCGCTTTGTCATCTTCTACCGCGCCCTCCGGAAGAGGAGGACCGTAGTTTGTGCCGCGCCGCAAGAAGTAATGCAGATTCGTAGCTACGAGGTCATTCTTCAATGCATCGCGCGGGTTCACGCGGCGAATGTGGGAACTGAAAGGACACTTCAGCCCTTGCAGGTCGCCTTCATAGGCGAACATGTTATTGCGATCCGCGTCGGCGCCGAGCGTGGGATCGTCTTGTGCGGGAGCGAGCACAAGGGGCGCACCGCTGCGCCATCTACCGACCATCTTCGCCGCGATCAATTCTTCTTCTTCCGGTGAGGAGGCTTGTTCGCTGAGATACTTGCGGAACGCGGCGACTCTGGTGTGGAACTTTCGAAAAGCTAAGAAGGTGCCATTGCGCCGCAGCACCGCAGGCTCCGGACTATTTGCTGTCTCGCCCAGTTCGTCTGGATACCCCATAATGAACTCCCCGGGCTTGATCGGAGGCCCATAGCCCGCATGAACAGGGACACCGCTTCCTTCGACGTGTGGGTTATGGAGTCCGTCCTTGAAGCCAAATGGATTTCGTCCTTCTGGAAGTTCACTGAACTTGAGGCGATAAACAACCGAGATTCCAGGAAGCTGGTGATGACTCTGTCGCGCTCGCTCCAGCACTGTCTCGAGACTTTTGTCGTCCTTCGAGTAGATTGCGAGTGCCACATGCATGTCTGCCGTGCCGAACGGGTATTCCCAATTGGAAGGGGCATTGTCACCGACATCATTCAGAACTGCCGCTCGTGCCGCCATTCCTTCGCGGAATTCCTTGGGAAAACTCTCCAGAGAAGCTTGAGGCAGGCCGAGCGCCTTGAGACCTTGATAAGTGAAAGCAATGCCTAGCCAGCCGGGAAGACTCGGTACCCACCAGTCATCTGCGGGCGCCACGTGTGGGATCAGGCGACGCAACATCTCGCGTCCCTGTGTTGCTTCATCAATGCGAAGGATCAAGTATTCTCCTTTGTACGGACGCGGACGCGGACGCAAGACTGTTGCCTGTACGTCGCTCACTTCAAGCTTGAAAACTTCCGTTGCCGGCATGCTTGCCTCGATCTGCGCTCCTGATCCCATTGCTTTATTGGCCTTTCCTTTCGTTGGTCTTGGCTCAACCCACGCCAGCCTATGGCGTTTATTCCGATATGTTGACTGCCGACGTGATCCGCCAGCCTTGCGGAGTTAGAGCCATGAGATAAATGACACCAAAGCGCGACATCACGGCGCCTGCGGTGTCGCGCCTCACCCACAACGCATCAACGAGTGCCGCCTGTGCGTTGAGCACCTTGACTTCATACTTATCCAGCGTGGAAGCCGCAAAGTGCGCATGTCGCAGTCGTTCGACTTCGCCGCCCATTCCATCCTCACCTGTGATGGCTTTGTCGTCCTTCATAACCATGTGAAAGTTCGAGCCGATGAATCGTAAGGGCGAGCCGTAGAACTCGAGAAGCGCGTTGATGTCCGACCGTTCTCCGTTTGCCAGCTCCACAAACGTCGGGCCATAACGCGTAAAGAATCTACGGATGCTCTCGAGGATGGCCGACTCATTCGGCACCGCCGAAACCTTGATTGATTCATTCAGACCCATGATCGATATTCCTTTTCTTCTTCCGCTGCTCTATCGCTGAAATAAAGCTATGCCGAAAACTGCGGTGTAGCTTTCTGCTGACATTGGTTGTCGCTACGCTGCATTTGCCGCTTCCGGAATGCATACCGCTCGGCCCCGCAGTTTTCCGTTCCTGAGATCGCTATATCCATCCTCAACGCGGGTAAGAGGATACTTGTCTTCGATCGTTTCGATTCGACCGAGCCGTGCAAGTTCGATGACCTCCCGCAGGTTCACCGTGCCGCCGTTCATGCTGGTAGCGAGTTGAGCGCCCCAGGGTACTTCGTGTAGTCCGAATGGCACAGTCTGCAGCGCAGCACCGACAAGCGTCAGCCGGCCAAGTCGCGCCAGAGCTGCAACGCCGGTCTTCAATGTGGCTTCAGCACCGACACAGTCGAGGACGAAATTTGCGCCAGCGCCGGAAGTGATTCCGCGGACTTGCTCCCCAGTGTTCGCGTCACTCGGAAGCGTATCGTCCGCCCCGTGCTCCTTGGCAAGTTGTAGATGGTTTTTATCGTTGTCCACGGCGATAACCCGTGCCGAGCAGAGGGTTCGCAGGAACTGAACCGCAAGCAGACCCAGTCCGCCGACACCGATTACAACCGCGGTGGTTCCTGGCACAAGCGAAGGCAGGGCCGGCTTGATTGCCGTGTACGTGGTCAGGCCCGCATCGGTGAGAGGGGCAGCAAGGACGGGATCAAAATCTCCGGTAGGAACGGCAAACCGCGCCTCAACCACAATGTATTCAGCCAGGCCACCATCGAATCCAATACCAGCTCCAGCTAGGTTTGCGATGTAATAACAGGAGTTTTCCTCTCCGCGCCGGCAAGGAGGACAGTGTCCACAGCTTCCCCATAAAGGCACAACCGCGACTGGCTCGCCAGTCTTGAATCCGACAACCCCCGCGCCGATATCCGCAACCCAGCCGGCAATCTCATGCCCTAATGTGAACGGAGGCAACGCATGCCAGTCATCGAGCTGCGCTTTGGTTTTGCCCATGATGGCGATGTCTGTATGGCAAAGGCCGCAGCCGCCTACCTTGATCAGAAGCTGTCCCGCCTGAGGCGATGGCTTTGGCACGTCTTGAAGCCGTGGAGGTTCTTGAGGTTGGAGCAGACGATAGGCGATCATCTAATAATCTCCTTTGATTGTTGCGTGGTGTCGCAAACGTTGGATCGGATGCCATGAAGCGAATAAGACCAGATCCGTGCACAAGAGACAATTAGACGTTGGTACGGGAAGACTTTGGTACTGGAGCAAACGACGACCGTCGCCGTGATCAGCTGGAGGTCAATGCCGAAGCATTTAAGGAAGCATCCAGAGTGACTCAACCTGCCGAAATGGAGGATAATTGCCAACCATCGGACGGTTCTTTCGGGACCAGTAGAGCCCCGATTTCGTGGAATTCCGTCAGTGCCTAGTTCCTCAAAGCAGCACACACTATGGATGATGTAGCGCATTTGTGGTGATCGGCTGTGACGCGTTTGAAACGCTGCTGCCGAATCGATGGATCTCGCCATGGATCTCAGTAAGACACAGCTGATCGAATCAGTCTTTGCCGGAGGCGGCGAGATGCGCGAACGCATGCGCGCACTTGACTGGTCAACGACCGCGCTGGGCCCGCTGGAGCAGTGGTCGCGCTCCCTGCGGATCTGCGTGCGCATCGTGCTGAGCTCAGGGTATCCGATGACCATCTACTGGGGCCCGGACTACACGATGCTGTACAACGATGCCTGCCGACAGGTGATGGGAACCAAGCACCCGGCGGCATTGGGCCGTGGCTTTCGGGAGGCATTTCCCGAAATGTGGGATTCCGTTGGACCGCTACTCGACCGGGTCATGACGCAAGGGCAGGACGTCAGCACTCTGACCGATCAGTTATTCCTTCTTAACCGCAACGGCTACCTCGAAGAGTGTTACTTCGCGACTTCGTTTAGCCCGATTCCTGATGACACAGGCGGGGTGGGCGGCGTGCTCAACACGGCGCTAGAGACAACGGAACGGGTCATCGAGGATCGACGCCGACAGCTGCTGCGTGATCTGGCGTCGCGAGCGGGACAAGCGCGAACCGAGGGCGTGGTCTGGCGCGTCAGCGAAAAAACCCTCAGTGAACATCGCCTGAGCGTCCCGTTCGCGTTGCTCTATGCGTATCGGCCTGCCGAAGGCCGAGCACATCTCGCAGGCACCAGCGTGGAAGTTAGTAGCTGGGATCCGGCGGTCATCGACTGCACCAACCAGAATCCTTGGCGATTCGACGCCGCATTACCGTTGGAAGGCGTCGCGGTTGAACTCGGGCCGCGCGTCTTGGCGCTGCCAAAGAGTACTTGGCCGATGCCCGTGGAGAGCGCGGCGGTTGTTCCGATCAGGTTGCGCGAGGACGGCGACACCGTAGGGTTCTTGGTATTAGGAATCCATCCGGGCCGTGCGTTCGACGACACATACCGCCACTTCGTCCGCCGGCTCGCCGAGCAGATCGCCATCGGGTTGGTCAGCGCTCGCGCGTATGAGCAGGAGCATCAGCGCGCGAGCGAGCGCAATCTTGCCGCCATCATCAATACGATCCCCACGGCGGCATGGACTACTCGTCCGGATGGCTACTGCGACTTCATCAATCAGGTGTGGCTCGATTACGCGGGCATGTCCGCGGAACAGACGCAGGGCTGGGGGTGGGCGGAAGCGATTCATTCCGACGACCGAAAGAGACTTATCGACGAATGGCAATCGTGTTTGGTTTCGGGCTCACCGGTCGACACGGAGGCTCGCATTCGCCGTTTCGACGGTTCCCATCAATGGTTCCTGATTCGCGCCAATCCTTTGAGGGATGAATCGGGCAACATCCTCAAATGGTGCGGAACCTGTATGGATATCGAGGATCGCAAGCAGGGAGAAGAAGACCTGCGTGCGAAAGAACTCTCCTGGCGGGGGATCGTCGACTCCATTCCAGGGCTCGTGGCGACGACGGGCGCAATGGGCGAGGTGGAGTTTCTGAACCGCCAGACCCTGGAGTATTTCGGCAAAACAAGTGAGGAGTTGAAGAACTGGGCCCTGATCGGCGCCGTTCATCCAGATGACCTTCCTCGGGTAATCGAGGTCCGCAAGAAGTCGATCGAAGCGGGACAGATCTACGAGGTTGAGCACCGTTGTCGACGCGCTGACGGCGTTTACCGATGGTTTCAGGTTCGCGGCCTGCCAGTGCGAGATACAGACAATAACGTAACCGCCTGGTATCTGCTCCTTACAGACATCGATGATCGCAAAAAGGCTGAAGACGCTCTGCATTCCAACGAGCGCAATTTGAGCCTGATTATCAACACGATGCCCACGTTTGCATGGTCTGCTCGTCCAGACGGCTCGGTCGAGTTTCTTAATCAGCGCTGGCTCGATTACACCGGTCTCTCTCCGGAACAGGCGCTGGATTGGAAATGGACCGCAGCAATTCACCCGGACGACTTGAACAATCTCACAGATTACTGGCGATCGATCATTGTCACCGGAGAACCGGGAGAGATTGAGGCGCGTCTTCGACGTTTCGACGGCCAGTATCGATGGTTTCTGATTCGAGCTAGCGCGGTGCACGACGAATCAGGAACGATCGTCAAATGGTACGGGACACATACGGATATTGAAGATCGCAAGCGAGCTGAGGAAGCGCTGAGCCAGAGTGAGGAGAGAGCCCGCTTGATGGTCGATAGCATTGACGGTCAAATCATGACGGCTACGCCCAAAGGTGAAGTCGAATTCGTTAACCAGCAAGTTCTAGATTACTTCGGCAAGAGTCTTGACGAATTGAAGGACTGGCGTACCAACAATGCCATCCATCCAGACGACTTCCCTAGCGCGGTGGCTTTGTGGATGCACTCTGTCGAAACTGGTGAGCCCTACCACTTTGAGGAGCGTCTTCGACGGGCCGACGGTGCATACCGCTGGTTTCGCGTGCGTGGACGATGTCTGCGTGACGCTCAGGGCCACATTGGGCGCTGGTACGTCCTGCTTACGGATATTGACGAGGGCAAACGGGCGGAGGCGCAGGTCGAGCAAGCCTACCTTCGCTTGGCCGAAGCCCAGCGGCTGAGCAAGACTGGCAGCTTCATCACGGATTTGGTGGCGGACGACCACAATTGGTCCGAGGAGACCTTCCGCATCTTTGAGTTCGATCCCACGACCAAAGTTACGGTGCAAAGGATTCGGGATCTCATCCACGCTGAGGACCTACCATCTTTTGACGCAATGATCGCGCGCGCGATAACGGGTGGGGATGTCGACTTTGTATTTCGGATTTTGACCTCCCGAGGCGTCGTGAAGCACATCCGGGGTATGGCTCGTGTCATCGAACAAGCGGAGGGCCGGCCGCTGTTCATCGGCGCTCTTCAGGACGTAACGGAAAGCAAGGTTGCCGAGGAGGCACTGAACAGGGCTCGCTCAGAGCTTGCCCACGTGGCGCGGGTCACGACGCTGAACGCATTGACCGCCTCGATTGCCCACGAGATCAACCAGCCGCTCGCGAGCCTCATCACCAACGCGAGTATTTGTCTTCGGAGGTTGAATGCTGATCCTCCGAATGTTGATGGTGCACGCGAAACAGCGATGCGTACCATTCGCGATGGCAACCGTGCCGGGGATGTGATCACGCGATTGCGCGCCCTGTATAGCAAAAAGGAATTTACGCCGGAGCCACTGGATTTGAATGAGGCAACCCGGGAGGTCATTGCATTGTCGTTGAGCGATCTCCAGAGAAATAGTGTCATCCTGAGATCAGAGTTCGCCGATGATCTTCCGCTCGTAACGGGCGATCGTATCCAATTACAACAGGTAATTCTTAATCTGGTCCGCAATGCTTCCGAAGCGATGGGGTCGGTGGAGGATCGCCCGAGGGAGTTGCTCATCAGTACCGAACAAGAGGGTGCGGACCGGGTGCGCCTTAGCGTGAAAGATTCGGGAATCGGCTTTACACGTGAAGCCGCGGACAAACTCTTCCAAGCCTTTTATACAACCAAGAACGATGGAATGGGAATCGGGCTGCATGTCAGCCAGTCCATTATCGAGGCTCATCATGGACATTTGTGGGCCACAGCCAATGACGGGCCCGGAGCTACATTTTCCTTTGCTATTCCTTGTGAGCAAAAGGGCTCGGAGGAAACACAAACTCATTCCGACGGCACAGATGCGGCGTGATCTGCCTCCATTTCCGTATGAAGCAGTACTAAAGTCGAATAGACGCGCGTTGTGGGGTAGTGCATTGTGTTGTTGTGCGGGGAAAGAGCGCCATGGCACGTTCGCTTTTGTCCGTGGTTGATGATGATGAGATGCTGCGCGAGTCGCTTCCTGACCTGCTCAGGGAGTTCGGGTTTGCGGCTCGGGCTTTTTCGTCTGGGCAGGAGTTTCTCTCGTCCGAGTACTTGGATGAGACTGACTGTCTGATCCTCGATGTCGCGATGCCGGGAATGTCCGGACTTGATGTTCAAACGGAATTGAAACGTCGTGGGCAACCGATTCCAATCATCTTCATCACCGGTCAGAAGGACGACGACATCCGGAAACAAGCGCTCAAACAAGGAGCCGTAAAGTTCCTGTACAAGCCGTTCAGCGACAGCGCTTTGCTTGATGCCGTCAATGAGGCACTCTCTGGGAAATGAGCCTCCCAGCTGTACAGGTTGTTGGGGGTACAATGATTTTCACCGGCACGCCTGGTCATGAACTGGGGTCATTACCAATGGCGACTACCAAGCCTATCGTGTTCGTTGTCGATGACGACCTCTGGGTGCGCGAGTCGCTGGAAACTTTGATAGAAGACGAAGGTTGGCACCCGGAGACGTTCGCATCCGCTCAAGAATTCCTCGATCGCCCGTCGGTATCTACTCCAAGTTGTCTCGTGCTCGACATTTCCCTCCCCGGGCTCAACGGCCTCGAACTGCAAAAGCGCGTGGCACAACGCACTGATCTGCCGATCATCTTCATCACGGGACATGGCGACATTCCAATGTCGGTCGGCGCCATGAAGGCAGGGGCGGTCGAGTTCCTGACGAAGCCCTTCAATGACGCAGTATTGTTGACGGCGATTCGACAAGCCTTAGAACGAAGCCGCATAGCTCTTGTTCGGGAGGCGGAGATGCAGGAGCTCAGGGACCATTATTCCTCCCTTACACCTCGCGAACGGGATGTCATGGCGCTCGTCGTCTCCGGTCTGTTGAACAAACAGGTCGCGGGAGAGCTCGGCATTACCGAGAGCACAGTGAAGGCACATCGCGGCCAGGTGATGCAAAAGATGAAGGCCAACTCGGTAGCAGATTTGGTGAAAATGACCGCGAGACTACATCAAAGTGCCGCCACGAACCATTCACTGAGTTCTGGCTAACGAAGTCGGGACTCGCGCGACCGCGACAATTTGACGGCGCGCCGACGGAATTCTCACCAGGTGCAGACGCTTGGCTCCCCGGTTGGGCAGGGCGGTCTCCGTTTGGCAATTCAGTAAAGGTGTCTCAGCTATGATCGGCAAGCTTCATGCGTGCCCTAAACGCGCTTCGCACAGTCCGCACATACTCTTAGCTCTCTCGTTGGTCTTATGTTCAGCATCCGCATGGGCGCAAACCCAGCTGGCGACCGTTTTCGGTACCGTCACAGATCCAACGGGCGCCGTTATTGCGGAAGCCAAAGTTACGGTCTCTAGCACAAGCACTGGATTGAAGCGTGTTGGTCTTACCGACACCAAGGGTGAGTATCATGTGGCGGGCTTACCGCCGGGAATGTATACCGTTCGCGCCGGGAAAGACAAGTTTCAGACACAGGTTCTCGATGGGGTTGTCCTTAGTTCAGGTGCTGCAATCTCAATCAATCTCTCACTGAAGGTCGGCACTGTTCCACAAGGCGTGACGGTCACGGCAGACGTGGCGATCGACACTACTACTTCGACCGTCAGTGGTGCAATTGCTGAACGAAGCCTAACCGACCTTCCGCTGAACGGCCGCGATCTGTTCAAAACCGCTATCCTCCAACCGGGAGTTGCCCCGACACCCAGCAGTGCTCCTTCGCTCTTGTCGAATGGCAAGTCGGGCCAGGTTTCAGTTAACGGTATGCGCCCGAGCTGGACGAATGTGCTCATCGACGGTATCGATGCGAATGATCCTGTCTTCGGCTTCTCTCCGGCGGGCGCTTCAGGGCTTTTTCTCGGTCTGAATGGATTGGCGGAAGTCCGCGTCCTGACCCAAACGTTCGATGCGGACTACGGCACATACGGAGGTGGGGTCATTGAGGCGGTTACGAAGTCCGGGAGTAATCAGTTCCATGGATCGCTGTGGGAACTCCACCGAGATGCTTCACTCGACGCCAGGAACTACTTTGATTTGGCTAACCGCCCCATGCCAGCATTCGTGCGCAACCAGTTCGGCGCTAGCATCGGAGGGCCGCTAGTGCACGATCGAACCTTTTTCTTTGCAAACTACGAGGGGTTCCGTGAAGTGCAAGCATCCACAGCCATTGCGACGGTGCCCGATGCTTTGGCTCACCAAGGCTTATTGCCCTCTGCCATTGATCCGGAAGCCTGCAATAGCAACACTCCCAACGGGTGCGTTACCGTTGCCGTTGACCCTCGCTTAAAGCAGTTTCTCGCGCTACTTCCTCCGGCGAATGGAGCGGACAATGGAGACGGAACCGGCGATTTAATCACCGCCAATAAGGGTTCCACTACTGAGAATCTTGGCCTGTTCCGAGTCGACCACAACTTCTCTAACTCACATTCGTTATTCGCCCGTTACATGATTGACGACAGTTCGTCCGTAGTCCCTTATATCGGGACACCACCAGGAACTTACGTCCCAGGATTCCCAGCCCTCCATCAAGCCCGCAATCAGTACTTTGCTGTTCAAGACCGCAGGAATCTCGGACAGGAAGTGTTTAACGAATTAGGATTCGGTGTCAACCGCACGACGGCATCGACTTCAATCGTAGATACGCGACCGGGGCTTTCGATTTCTTTGCTGCCTAGCCGACCGTTCGGAATGCTCGACATTGCAGGTATGAGTTTGGTAGGCAATAGCCCACTGACTCCGTTGGGCAATTTTTCGACGGTTTATCAAGTTCAGGACCAACTTTCATCCACAATTCATCGTCACACCATCAAATTGGGTGCCCAGTTTCGAAGGATTCAATCCAATGGCCCGCTGGATTTTGGGGTGAATGGGTTGTATACGTTCCAGGATCTGAGCCCGTTCGGGTTTCAGGCGCACACCAACAACCCTGCTCTCGAATTCTTCCTTCAAGCTCTGCCTCTGTCGTACGTGGGGGTTGATCCCTCCAACTCCGATTCCAACCGCGATTACCGCCAGAACGTCGTGTCTGGGTTTGCGCAGGATTTCTTTCGAGCAACTAGCCGTTTATCCGTGAATGTTGGGTTACGGTACGACTTCTATTCCAATCCGACCGAGGCACACGGCCGTCTTTCGGTTATTCGCAATCCTGTCACGGACTCCGGCCCCACGGTGGGCAAGGTGTTCGCTGCGACACCTCGCGATCTGTTGTCACCCCAGGCTGGCTTTGCATGGAACATCTTCGGTGACGGCAAGACCGTACTGCGGGGCGGAGTCGGCGTCTTTCGCAATCAACTCCCTTTTATTCTGTTTGGTGTCGATCGATTTCTACCTCCTTTTTTCGGCATAAATTCCTATGTGTTTCCTAGCTTTCTCAACCCGCAAGACGCTTTGCTAACGCAACCCATATACGTTATTCAGGCAACTTACCATCCGAAGTTCCCCTACGCGTTGCAATACAATCTCAACCTGGAACGGGAAATCGCGTGGGGTACGATTCTCACCGCAGGCTATTTTGGTGCGCGAGGCAATCACCTTCCTCGCGAAACCGAACAGAACCCCTTCGAACCAGCTTTGGGCCATCGCTACAATCCGAACTTGCCTTCGCCTCTGTTAATGGTGCTAACCGATGCGCAGTCTTTCTATAATTCATTCCAACTCTCCGTTTCGAAACATAACTCCAATAGTCTTTCCTGGCAGGCGTCCTACACGTTTTCTCATTCAGTAGATGATGCTTCGAGCAATGTTTCCATAGAAGCCGTGAACGAACCGGCCACGACCCAGGACCCCTTTAATCTCAAGGGTGACCGGGGGCGGTCAGGATTCGACATTCGGCACAATTTCGTTGCGAACGTTGTTTATGAGTTGCCTTTTGGACGCGGAAGCCAATTTGGCGGCTGGCAGATTTCAGCAATTGCCAACGTCCACAGCAACGTCCCTTTTACTCCAGTGCTTGCCTTCGACAATGCAGATTTGCAATCGCTATTGACTTCGGAACGGCCAGACCTCGTGGGCAATCCTTATCAGGGTATGTGTCCAAACGGCTTCAGAGTTGGGACTCCGTCATGCTGGTTCAATCCGACTGCCTTTCGGTTACCAGCTCCCGGTCAGTTTGGTACTGCTGGACGCAATATCCTGCGCGGCCCAGCTTTCGCACAATTTGATCTCGCCTTACAAAAGGACTTCCATCTTTCGGAGGGCACGAAACTTACGTTTGGCGTGGAAGCTTACAATCTGCTCAATCGGCCTAATTTTGCAGTACCAAGCAACACGCAAAGCCCGCTCACTCTGGGAGGCAATGGAGACGCCGTGTTCAAGGACGCAGCGGGTAATTTTACGAACAACGTCGGCCGAATATTCTCAACTGTCGGGACTGGGCGTCAAATTCAGTTGGATGCCCGTCTCACCTTCTGACGGACCCTCCCCTAGAAGCGATAAAGCAAGAATCTAACCGCAGGGAGTGATGCAAAGCTCTGTGTACGTACCATCGTCTAATAGACTTCTATCCAGACATCTGGCGTAATCGAGCTGCTCATGAGGTCGAAATCCATGAACCAACTGCTTGCTCAAGTTCTTGATGCTCACGGTGGTACAGAACAGTGGAAGAAGTTCCAGAAGGTCGAAGCCACAATTGTGACCGGCGGCGGTCTTTTTCCGCTCAAAGGAATTCTGCAGGATTCGACACCTCGACGGATGTCCGTCTGGCTGCACGAGGAGCGATCCTCCGTTCTGCCGTATGGAGCTCCAGATCAGCGAACTATGTTCACTCCGGAACGGATCGCTATCGAGAAGCTTGATGGAACCGTGGTCGCCGAGCGACACGCACCCAGGGACTCTTTCGCCGGTCACCAGATGAACACACCTTGGGATGCACTCCATCGGGCTTACTTCAACGGAGAAGCAGTCTGGACATACCTCACGACTCCCTTCGTTCTTGCAATGGACGGGGTACGAGTAGAGGAAACAGAACCCTGGCGAGAAGGGGAGGAGATATGGCGCGTATTGCGCGCGTATTTTCCGGGCTCAATCGAAACGCACAGCCTGATTCAAGACTTTTTCTTTGGAAAGAGCGATTTCACGCTCCGTCGCCACGACTACAACGTGACCGTCGCAGGAGGGTTTCCGGCAGCGCAACTGACTTCGAATTATGCAGCAGCGAACGGGATTCGCCTCCCGACCAGAAGGCGGGCCTATACGCGCGGGCCTGACCGGCGGCCGATTCAGGACATGCTGATGGTCTCAATCGATTTCAGCGACCTTCGGTTCGAGTAAGAAGAAACGTTAACAGTATTTTTCACAAAGCAGCGACACCGCTCCATTTGAACGTGGTATAGCTCGCGTCGGCCGCAGACGCTCTTCGGAGTGGGCCCGAAACGTGCAACTAGCCTGTCCTGCGAAATTGAACCTCCTTCTCAGGATAGCGATCCAGATGTGATTGCACTGCCAAGAGGGCACCGCGATTACGTCCTAAGCGACTGATCATGAGACACGCGCTCTTCAAAGAAGGGGTAATGAGCAAATTGGCGGAGGGCACGAAGATTACACTTGGAGCGCAAGCCTACAACCTGCTCAATCGTCCGAAGTTTGCAGTCCCAAGTAACACTCAAAGTCCCCTGACCACCCTGGGAGAAATGGAGACGCCGTCTTCAAAGACGTTGTAGGAAAGTTCGCCAGCAACGTCGGGCGAATATTCTCTGCTGTCAGCACAGGGCGTCAGATTCAATTGGATGCACGGTTGACTTTCTAGCGGACCACCCCAAGAAATCAGAGACCGCAAGAGATTTTGTCGCAGTCAAGAACCAGGACGCTGCTCCTTCCCTGACCAATACGAAGGTACAGACCGTACCAAGGTCTAATTGTTTCACTTCCGTTTACCTGCTGTAATCCCGTCGTTAGATTTGTTCGAGTTGAGAGATTCTCATGAGCGCATCCACGACAACCTTAATGTCATCCACTAGCACGTACACCAAACCGGCATTCTGGGAACGCTTGTGGCGGACAGCCGGCATTCAGTCCGCCCTCTGCTTTATCGTCGGGTACATCGTCTACGGCAGCCAGCCGCAGGTCGGAGCGTCGGCCGACGCACTAGCCGCGTTCTACAGCGGAGCGAGCACTCGGATTCTGATCGCTGCCGTGGTTTACGGCCTGACCGTCCTTAACCTCATGTGGTTCGCGGCGGCGATCAGAACCACTTTGACGGATGCTGGGCAAGAGGGTTGGGGCGCCGCGGCGACCGCCTCCAGCGCAGCGCTCGGAGGGTTATTCCTCCTGCTCATCGCCTTAGTGGCCGCCCTCGCGTACTCGATCGCCGGCGCCGGGGCCCCGACGCTCACATCGGGGCTAAACGACCTGGTATGGGCAGGCTTCGTGTTGACCTCGTTCCCGCGGGCGATGTTGATCATGGCCTCGGCGTTCGGGCTTTGGCGGGCTGGCCACATTTCCAATGCGCTCTTCGCGGCGGGGGTCACTGCCGTAGTGCTCGTGTTGCTGGGCGGCACCACCTGGCTCAGCGGCGGACTGTGGGCACCGGACGGAGCCTAACAATCGCCGAAGGCGTGTTGCAGGAGGCTGGGACTCGTTCCGTACAAGAACTCGCGCAGGAAGAGAACGAGCTGCTGGTGAAGCTCATTCGAATGCGCGCCCAGGCGAAGGAGTTAGAGGCCAAGACACATGCTGCCTAAGGACTCAAGATCATGACCACAAATCCAATGCCTCATGTTGTGATCGTGGGTGGTGGTTTCGGAGGGCTGGCTGCGGCCCGCGCCTTGCGAAACGCACCCGTTCACGTGACTCTGATTGACCGGTCGAACTACTACCTATTTCAACCCTTGGTGTATCAGGTCGCGACCGCCATGTTGGCTCCCGGCGACATCGCCGCACCGATTCGTCATCTGTTACGGAAACAGCGCAATGTGACTGTCGGCTTAGCAGAAGTCACGGGTGTGGATGTTGCAAATCGCCGCGTGCTGGTCAACTATCTGGGTCAACCCGACACCCCGTTTCAATATGACTACCTGATCCTCGCGACTGGCGCCTCGCACAGTTATTTCGGTCATAACGAATTTGCGCCATTTGCACCCGGTATGAAAACCCTGGCCGACGCGGAGTGGGTCCGCGCAAAGGTGTTGAAGGCGTTTGAGACGGCTGAGATTGAAGAAGACACATCCAAGCACGAAGACCTCCTCACCTTCGTGCTGGTAGGCGCCGGGCCGACTGGGGTGGAGATGGCCGGCGCGTTAGCGGAACTGCGCCGCTTCACGCTGAAGTCCGATTTTCGCCGCATCGACCCGCTCCGAGCGCGCATTATCCTCGCAGAGGCACTCCCGCGTATCCTGTCGAATTTTCCCGAAGAACTTGCCCGCAAAGCCCAGGCGCGCTTGGAGAGCGTCGGAGTGGAGTTGCGGCTGGGCCAGCCGGTCAAGGCGATTGACGAAGCGCACGTAGTTATAGGAGATGAAACCATTGCCTGCCGCACAGTGATCTGGACAGCCGGGGTCACACCTTCGCCTGCCGGCAAATGGCTGAAAGCGCCGACCGACAGGGCCGGGCGCGTCCGGGTCGAACCGGACTGTAGCGTTCCGGGACATCCAGAGGTCTTCGTTATCGGCGATACCGCCTCGCTGGACCAGGACGGGAAGCCACTGCCGGGCGTTGCGCAAGTGGCCATGCAGCAAGGCCACTATGTCGGGAAAGTGATCGAGAAAAGAGCGACCGGACGAACCGCACCTCCGCCCTTTCGTTACTTCGACAAGGGCAACATGGCGGTAATCGGACGGGGATTTGCCATTCTGGATTCACGATTCGCAAAGATGAGCGGCTTCCTTGCGTGGCTGGTATGGGCCATTGTTCACCTTATGTTTCTCCCGGCGTTCGGTAATCGGCTGCGGGTCTGGACGCAGGCGATGTGGGCGTACTTCAGTCGCCAGCGGAGTTCTCAGCTTATCGTCGACCCGCGTTGCAGCGTGGAGCCGACGACACCTAGGCGCTCAGCTCTCAGCCGAACTTCGCAAAGTAGTTTGATCGAGAACGGAATGGAAGAAATGTCGATGCTGAAAATGAAATGTTCGACGTTGCGACGCTTGGCGCAGACGACGCTTATTCTGTTTTGGTCTGCTATGACGGTATGGGCAAGCGAGCCAAAAGGCTCGTCTTCGCACGGCACAAATATCTTCGCTCCTGCCTCAGCCCCAGCCAAGTCAATTGCTGACTTGTCCGTCTTCGTACTTGTTATTACCGGAATTATTTTTGTCGTTGTTTTTGCGTTACTGGTCTATTCCGTCGTTAAGTTCCGTGGGCGAGCAATGGATGCCGACCGTGAGCCGGCTCAGGTCTACGGAAGCACGCAGATTGAGCTGGCCTGGACGATCATTCCAATTCTGATTGTCGTTGTCCTGTTCTTGGCCACCGCGCGAGTAATCCACGCGATTCAGGATGCTCCAGAACCGGCGGGCGCTGTACAGGTCACGGCGATTGGACATCAATACTGGTGGGAGTTTCGCTATCCGAAGTTGGGGATAGTTACAGCCAACGAGCTGCACATCCCGGTGAACGATCCCAGTCATCCGACACCAACGTTTCTGCAGTTGCTTTCGGCCGATACCGACCACAGCTTTTGGGTGCCGGAGCTTGGAGGAAAGACGGACCTCATTCCCAACCACCCCAACAGAATGTGGATGGATCCGCAACGCACGGGTCTCTTTCTTGGCCAGTGTGCCCAGTACTGCGGGACACAGCACGCGAAGATGCTGCTCCGCGTTTCTGTGGATGGACCGGAAGATTTTGCCGCGTGGGTGCGCCTACAGCAGCGACCCGCGGCTGAAGAAACGGGCGCCACCGTCGGGAGGCGAGTGTTTGAGAGCAACGCCTGCATGAATTGCCATACAGTCGCCGGAACGCCTGCGAACGGACGCTTTGGCCCCGACCTGACGCATTTCATGAGTCGCGCCACGATTGCCGCAGGCGCCGCCAACAACACTCACGACAATCTCCGTCTTTGGATCCAGAACCCAAGTGCGATCAAACCCGGCTCGCTAATGCCAGCTATGCAGCTGAGCGAAGGAGACCTGGATGCGGTTGTGAGTTACATGGAGACGCTGCGCTAGAACGCTCAGGAAAATACCTATGTCCTCGAACGCGATCACCATTCCCGGCACCCAGATACAAGCTCGGCCCTGGGTCGACGAGCTTCACCAGTGGGTGACCACGGTCGATCACAAGCGGCTGGGAATTCTCTACATTCTCTCGGCGCTGCTGTTTCTCGTGATCGGTGGGGTCGAGGCGCTGATCATTCGTATTCAGCTGATGCACTCGCACAACAACTTCGTTTCTCCGGAAGTCTTCAACCAAATGTTCACCATGCATGGCACAACCATGATTTTTTTCGTGGTCATGCCGGTCATGTTTGGATTTGCGAACTACCTGGTCCCGTTGATGATTGGTGCGCGAGACATGGCGTTTCCACGCCTGAATGCATTCAGCTTCTGGCTATCGTTTCTGGGGGCACTTCTTCTTTATTTCAGCTTTTTCGGAGGAAGCGGCTTGTACGGCGCAGGAAGCGCGCCCGATGTCGGCTGGTGGTCGTACGCGCCATTGGGCGCGCGAGCCTTCTCGCCTGGGCATAGTTCCGACTATTGGACTCTGGCGCTGCTGGTCTCTGGGTTTGGAAGCATTGGAACGGCCATCAACATTATTGCCACCGTTCTTTGCATGCGATGCCCTGGCATGAAACTCGGCCGCATGCCCCTGCTGGCGTGGCTCTACCTTGTGCAGGCAGGCATGGTTCTTATTGCGATCACGCCGTTATCGGCTGCGCAGATCATGTTGCTGATCGATCGGTATCTCGGAGGCCATTTCTTCGATACCCAGGCCGGTGGCTCTGCTGTGCTCTGGATGCACTTCTTTTGGATCTTCGGACACCCAGAAGTTTATATATTGGTCATTCCAGCTTTCGCTTTTCTGTCGGAAATCATTCCGGTCTTTTCACGCAAGCCTATTTTTGGATACCCCGTCATGGTCGCGGCGACGGTCGCCATCGGTCTCGTAAGCACGAGTGTCTGGGCCCATCACATGTTCACCA